>CAZUQM010000016.1:96219-134682 GCA_964622545.1 uncultured Planctomycetales bacterium
CCGCTTCCTGACGGGCGCGGCTCCGAGCAAAGCGTGCGCGGCTCCGAGCGAAGCGTAAAGCACCGCTTCCTGACGGGCGCGGCTCCGAGCAAAGCGTGCGCGGCTCCGAGCGAAGCGTGAAGCACCGCTTCCTGACGGGCGCGGCTCCGAGCAAAGCGGGCGCGGCTGCGAGCGACGCGTAAAGCACCGCTTCCTCATGGGCGCGGCTCTGGGGAAGGCGCTATCTGCGACCGGCCAGGTCGCTGCAGCCGGGGGCGTCGGCGTCGCGCTTGGCCAGCTCGATGAGGAAGTCGGGGAAGCCGCCGTCGGCGTCGGCGCAGGCCCGGTCGAAGAGGTCCTTGGCCACATCGGGATGAGCGTCAGCGACGTTGGCGGTCAAGCCCGGATCGGTCTCGAGGTCGTATAGGAACACGCCGGTGCCGTCGACCTTGGCATTGAACCACCACTGGTCGTCGATCACGGTGACGGCGCTGCCCCAGGCCGCGGTGACGTGGTCGCGCAACGGCTTGCCGCCCTCGGTGGCAGCGGGCCAGAAGTCCTGACCGTCGAGCTTGTCCGGCGGCTCGACGCCGCAGGCGGCCAAGATCGTCGCGGTGATGTCGGTGTGCTGGACCATCAGATCGCATCGCAGCCCCGCCCCGTCGCCGCTCGGATGGCGGATGAGCAAGGGGATGTCGAACACCTCGCGGGTGCTCGGGTAGCCGCGCTTGCCGATCCACTCCGTCTCGCCCAGGTTGTGGCCGTGATCGCTGGTGACGATGACCAGCGTGTCGTCGAGCCTGCCGAGGTGGCCGAGGGTCTCTATCAGTTGGCCGAACCAACGGTCGCACATGGTGACCAGCCCGGCGTAGTTGGCCTGCGTCCGTCGGACGAGCTGCGGGTCGAGATTGCTGGTCGAGCTGTAGCCACTGGTGACCTGTTCGGGGCCGTCGGTCGGGTCGTAGCGCCGCCGGTAGTACTCGGGCACGAACCACGGCTCGTGCGGGTCGAAGCTCTCGATCGTCAGGAAGAAGCTCTCTGCGTCGCGGTTCTGCTCGAGCCAGTTGACGGCCTCGGTCATGACGCGCGCGTTGAAGTAGTCGGCCTCGTGGACGCGACCGTGCATGTTGAGCAGGCAGACGCGGATGAAGTCGACGGTCTCGGGCGTCTGCCAGGCCTTGGGCAGCCAATAGTCGATCTGCTCCTGCGGGATGGCGGGCCCGCTGCGGGCGGGGTCCTTCTCCTGACCGCGGAGGAACATCCACTGATCGAAGCCGCGCGTGAAGTTCTTCGACGGCTTAAACATGTGGTAGACGTCGGAGATCAGGGCGGTTCGGTAGCCGGCCTCGCCGAGCATCTCGCTGAGCGTGGGGATGTCCTCGGGGATGGGCCCCCAGCCGGGGGCGCCGACGAAGTCGCCTCTGAGATGGAAGTCGCCGTCGTGGAAGGGGTAGACGCGCCGGCCCGTGTAGAGCGCCCGCCGCGCGGGCAGGGTCGGCAGCGACTCGGGAAAGGCCCGGTTCATGACGAGCGACTCGACCGAGAGGGCGTCGAGATAGGGCGTGTCGACGGGGCCGGTCTCGGCCAGCCAGGGCCACAGAGGCGACTCCCCGTAGCAGCCGACGCAGTCTTTTCGCAGCGTATCGAAGACGATCAGCACGACGTTCATGATGCACCTTCCCTTCGCGCCTTACTCAAAGCTCAGCGCCGCGGCCGGGTCGAGCCGGGCCACACGCACCGCCGGATAGAGCGAACCGATGACGCCGGCGAGCACGCCGACCGCCACGGCGAGCATGATGAAATCGATCGAGACGTCCACCGTCATGAGCGGGCGAATCCGCTCGATGAGCGTCTTCGTGCCGAACGACAGCACGATGCCGAGCGCCGTGCCGACGCACGAGAGGATCAGGGCCTCGGTCATGCACTGCCGGATGAGGAAGAGCCGCCCGGCTCCGAGCGACTTGAGCACGCCGATCTCGCGGGTCCGCTCGAGCACCATCGTGTACGTCGTCAGCAGGACGAAGAAGACGGCGAAGATCAGCACGACCACGCTGAAGACGTTGATGAACATGAAGACCTGGGCGAAGCTCTGATTGAGCAGCCGTTCGTAGGAGGCCTTGTCGATGACCTGGAGTCGCGCGACGTCCTCGATGGCCCGGGCCACGGCCCGCTGCCCTTGCTCGCCGAGCCGGCGCATCGGCTCGCTGATCCGCACGAAGTAGATGCTGCTCCAAGGGATGCCGCTGTTCTGGATGTGCCGCAGGGTCTGGATCGGGGCGAAGACGCGCCCGGCCGCTCCGGCCTCGAAGATGCCGACGATCGTGAATGGGCGACCGAGGTAGTCGACCCGTTGGCCGACCTTGTAGCCGCCGACCCGCGCCAGGCGGCTGTCGATGACGAGCTCGCAGCCGAGCTGCAGCTCTTGCCGGGTGACCTTCTCGGGATCGTAGGCGCCGCGCTCGTTTCGCTTGGCATCGAGGATCTTGGCGAAGCGGCCGTCCTTGTCGTAGAGCCGACCGGCGAGCCATTCGCGGTCGCCGAGGAAGTACTTGAAGTCGTCGCGGTGCACCCCGAAGACCCGCTGCTCCTGCCCGCCGAGTTGGATCTGATGGAAGAAGGCGGGGATGGCGCGCTCGACGGCGGGGCGGTCGTCGATGCGGATGCCCTCGATCTTGGCCTGGTATTTGTGGCTGAGCGGCGCGCCGCTGGTGAAGATCAGGCTCCGGCCCTCGGGCAAGACCAGCAGCTCGGCCTGGACGCTGACCACGCGATCGGCCACCTCGTTGAGCGTGCCGTGAGACAGTCCCAGCATGGTGACCAGCATGCACACGCCGAGGCACACGGCCGCAACGGACATGGCCGACCGGACCTTGCGGTGCAGGATGTTGGCCAGAGCCAGCGAGTGGACCATCAGCTCTCCTCGATCAGGGGCGTCAGCTCGTCCAGGGCCCGGATCACGTGATCGGCCTGGTCGTGCCAATCGGGCAGATCGGTTTCGGGCCAGAGCAGGACGGTTCGCGCCCCGGCCGCGTTACCCGATTGGACGTCAAAGAGGTAGTCGCCCACCATCCATGCCTCGGCCGGGTCGACGCCCAGGGCGCGGCAGATCTCCACGACCGGTTCGGGCGACGGCTTGATCGCGCCGTCCTCGCGGGTGCGGATGACGTCGAACAGCAGGCGATGCTTGGCCAGGACGGTCTCGGCCGAGACCCGCGAGTTGCGGGTCAGCACCGCGGTCTTGATGCCTCGGGCGAGCAACCAGTCGAGGACCTCGCGGGCGCCGGTGTTCAGCGTGCTGGCCCGGGCGGCCTCGGCCTCGCAGCGGTGGAGGATCTCCTCTTTCTCGCGGCGTGTCTCGGGGCCCATGGTCTCCATGGCCTCGAGGATCGGGCCGGCGTCCCGATCCATGCCCATCTGCTCACGTATCCACCCGAAGTCCAGATAGGGCTCGGTGAGCGTCCCGTCCATATCGAAGATAACGGCACGGGTCGGCATGGAGCGGCGTCTCCTGCTCTGGGGCCTTCGGCGCGTCGCCGGAGAAGGCTAGTGGTCCAACACCATTGAATCTGTCGGTTGCCCAGCTTCGGGGCGGCCGTCGGAAACGCGACTGTCAAGGAGCGTTGCTGTTCAAGCGCTTCAACAACACAGCTCCCTCACGGTCGCTGCTCTGCGTGGCGTCTCACCCTCCTGACCGGCCCCACAAAGACAAGTGTGGTCAGGTACTAGGGGCGACGGTCACCGGTCGAGGCGAGCGGGATGGCGTACAGGCTCGTTCGTGCGGTGATGAAGAGCGTGTGACGGCCGTCGGCGCCGAACTCGCAGTTGGCGGCGGTCTCCGGCGTCAGGATCGTCCCGAGCAGCTTGCCCGTCTTGTCGAAGACGTACACGCCCTCCTTGCCGGTTACATAGATCCGCCCGTCCGTGTCGGCCCGGATGCCGTCGGGGTTGCCCTG
Source organism: uncultured Planctomycetales bacterium (assembly GCA_964622545.1). Classification (GTDB taxonomy): domain Bacteria; phylum Planctomycetota; class Phycisphaerae; order UBA1845; family JAFGLZ01; genus JAFGLZ01. Next base: position 100,152 of record CAZUQM010000016.1, read on the forward strand.
CGACGGCTTCATTGTGGCGAAGACCCGCCCGTTCCTCAGCTTGTTGTCGGCGGTGACCTCGAAGATCCGCAGGTGCTTGGGCTCGCCCGAGTCGGCGATGACCAGGTGCTTCTGGTCGGGCATGAAGCACAGGCCGTTCGGCCGATCGAAATCGTCGACGACGGGATAGAGCTTGTCGTTCTTCGGATCGAGGCAGAAGACGTACCGTTTGGGCAGCTCCTGGCGCTCGGGGGCCAGACCGTAGCCGGGATCGGTGAACCAGATCGTGCCGTCGTCCTTGACGGCCGCATCGTTCGGGGCGTTGAAGCGCTTGCCGTTGTACCGGTCGGCCACGACGGTGCAGGTCCGCTTGCCGTCGAGCGTCATTCGCGTGACGCGTCGGGCGGCGTGCTCGCAGCTGATCAGGCGGCCCTGGAGGTCGAGCGTATGGCCGTTGGCCTTGTGGCTGGGTTTGAGCCAGGTGCTCAGGCCGTCGGCCTTGCTCCAGCGTTTGACCTCGTTGGCGGGGATGTCGCTGAAGAGCAGGTAGTCGCCCTTGGCGATCCAAACGGGCCCTTCGGTGAAGGTCATCCCGCCGGCGAGCTTGGACAGCTTGCTCGTGGGCGTGAGGATCTTCTTGAACTCGGGCGATCGGACGTCGAAGCCGTCGCCGCCGGCCGCGGCGGTCGCGGCCAACAAGGCCAGACAGGTCGATGCGATCATGGTGTGGACCTCCTTCGTGTCGCTCGCGTCATCGCGAGGGCTGTAGTGTCGAAGATGGGCGAGGGGATGTCCAGGGGCGTCTGCTGTGCTCGGAAGGCAGAGGCTGGCACCTGGGCTGCCGAGGCAAGCAGACGGGGTCGCAACGGCAGGTCGATTGGGCAGAAGGGGATCGCCGTCTGCGACGGGTCTGCAGGTGCCGGAAGGGATTCCGGCGGGAGTGCGTGCGTGAGGGGATTCTCGCACGAGACCTCCGTGTCGGTTAGGACACCTTGGTGGATGAGAACGCTCAAGCCGGGCGGCGGTGAGGTTTTGCCACACGCCGAATTCGTGTCCCCCACCGCTGAAACGATGGGCGACGCTGTCGCGTTTTCACGGCAGCGATTGGCTCCTTTCGGACGGTCGTCACGGCGCTGCTCACCGAGCAGGTCTGCTCGCAGAACGGGTCTGCTCCGAGAGCAGGTCTGCTCCATGAGCAGGGGCACAGGAAAGATTCTACCGACCGTCGCCGCGGGAGGGCTTGGGTAGGAAGCAGACCACGATCGCCGAGAGCGCCACGACCAGGCCGCTGACAAAGAACGGCAGGTCGATCGATCCGCTGAGGAACGACGGCACCGGGCCGGTGTAATCGGCCAGCCACCCCGCGATGAGCGGGCCGATGGCCATGCCGAACGTGCTCATGGCCAGAACGGTGGCCACGTCGGAGGCGCGTCGCTCGGGCCGCGCGTACTCCTGCATGTACCACGCGTTCATGGGCACCCAGATGGCGGCGCCGATGGGGTCGTGCAGGAACCACACGGCCACGGCGCCGACGACGCCCGTGGGAAAGACCGTCGCCGAGACGAAGAGGCCCTCGAGCACGACGGTGAAGATGAACAGCCCCTTGTTGGGCCGCGTGACCCAGAAGGCCGCCAGCATCATCGGCAGGCCGAGGCTGATCCGATGCAGGATGCTGACCAGGGCGACGTGATGGTTGGCCAGATCGAACTTGTCCTCGAAGAACAGGAGCTGCATCTGAGAATGGCTGATGGACAGGCCGAGCTGGAAGGTGAAGTTGAACACGGCCATCAGGATCAGCACCGGCGGCAGGCCCAGGATGTTGATTCGTTTCTTGACCAACTGAACGGCCTCTTCGGGACGGGGCTCGCGGAGCCATCCGACGACCAGAACGAACGAAGCCACGAGCAGCCCGCAGGCCACGAACATCGGCAGGGCCAGCACCTCCTTACCCGGCTTGCCCCAGACCAGGGCGTAGACGACCAGCGCTCCAAGCGCGTGACAGGTGAACTCGAAACCGCGGGCCAGCCGGATGTTCAGCAGGAAGGCCGCGCTGCTGGTCTCGAAGACGAGGACCCCTTGGAGGGCTTCGTAGATGCCGCTGGCCGCGCGCTGCAGCACGCGGAGGAGCGTCTGGGCCGCCACGCTCGCCGTCACGGGCGTGGCCAGGCAGGCCACCGCGCACAGGGCCAGGCTCGTGGAGAAGAACCGCTTGCGCCCGAAGAGGTCGGCCAGCCAGCCGGCGCCGATCGGCACCAGCATCATCATGAGATTGCTGGCCGCGTAGATCCACCCCATCTGGGCGTAGCTGATCCTGTTCTCCTTCAGCCAGAGCGGCAGGACCAGGTCGTAGATGCCGAAGGACAGGCCGAAGATGACGGCCGTGGTCGTGATGACGAAGACGTTGCGACGCATAGAGGTCTTACCGCTACCGGTGCGGGCGTAATCCGAATCATTCCTTGTAGTCGATCGGAGGTGTGTCGTCGAGGGGGGCGGCTCGAACGGAGCCGCAGGGACCAGGGACGAGGGAATAGGGACGAGGGAAGCTCATCCCGGGTTCCGCTTCGCTGGAGCCGGGGCTACGATCCGCCGGCCCTACGGGCCGAGTCGCCGTCGGGGACGCGACGGTGAAGGAGGGTAGTCGTTCCAGCGCTCCAACGACACAGCTCCCTGACGGTCGCTGCTCTGAGCGGCGTCCCGCCCACCTGATGGGAACGCACAGAGACAGGTTTGGTCGGGTGCTAGGTCTCCATCTGATGATCGTCGAGGAAGCGGTACAGTGTGGCGCGCCCCACGCCGAGCTTGCGGGCGGCCTGGGCCTTGTTGCCGTCGCATTCGGCCAGGGCCTGCTCGACCTCGTCGTAGCGGAGCTTGCGCGATCGGCGAGGGCGCGACGACGTGCGCGGCCTCGTGCGACCCGTGATCTCGGGCGGCAGGTGGGCCGGTTCGATGACGCTGCCCTTGGCCTTGATCAGGGCGTACTGAATCGCGTTCTGGAGCTCGCGGACATTGCCTGGCCAGGCGTGGTCCATGAGTGTGGCCACCGTCGCACGGGACAGCCGAGGGCGCGATTCGGTGCCGCCGTCGTCGGTCTGGGCGAGGAAGTGCTCGGCCAGGAGGGGGATGTCGTTGCGACGCTCGCGGAGCGGAGGCAGCTCGACGGGCACGACGCAGAGGCGATAGAAGAGGTCCTCACGAAACTTATCGGCCTGGACCATCTGTCGCAGGTCACGATTCGTCGCGCTGATCACGCGGACGTCGACGCGGACGCGCTGCTCGCCGCCGACGCGCTCGAACGTGCCGTCCTGCAAGACGCGGAGGAGCTTGACCTGCGTGGCCTGGGACAGCTCGCCGACCTCGTCGAGGAAGATCGTGCCGCCGTCGGCGAGTTCAAAGCGGCCTTTCTTGTCGCGGATCGCGCCGGTGAAGGCTCCCTTGACGTGCCCGAACAGCTCGCTCTCGAGCGTGCCCTCGGGCAGGGCGCCGCAATTGACCGGGATGAACGGCTTGATCTTGCGCGGGCTCTCGCCGTGGATGGCGCCGGCGACCAGCTCCTTGCCGGTGCCGCTCTCACCGAGGATCACCACCGGGACCTCGCTGTCGGCCAGATCATTGATCAGGTCGAACACGAGCTGCATGCGGTGATCTCTGCCGATCAGGCCGTTGAAGGACTGGGCGCTCTCGAGCCTGCGGCGGAGCTCCATGACCTCGGTGACGTCCCGGAAGCAGTTGAGCACGCCGACGAAGCGGTCGCGGTCGTCGATCATGGGCACGACGGATATCTCGACGCGGCGGGGCTCGCCGCACTTCCTCGTGATGGTCAACGTGTCGGAGAGGTGGCTCCGCAGCTCGGCGCCCTCTTCGGCGAATCGGCAGGCGGCGCCGCAGAAGCCGCCTCCGAAGGCGTCGTGGCAGTCGCGGCCGACGACCTCCTCGCGGTCGTAGCCGGTGATCTGCTCGGCGGCGCGGTTGAAGAAGGTGATGACGCGGTCCTTATCGTGGGCGAGCACACCTTCGGTGAGATTGTCCAGCACGAGCTCCAGGTTCTGCTGCCTGGAGATCAGCAAGGCCAGGTCCATCGGGCTCATGAGAGGCTACGTCCTCGGATGTCATCCCATACTACGTCGCTACCGTTGATTCAACGCGCGAGCCCCTAGGCTGTCAAGAGCGGGCGCGTTTGAGACATTCTCCGATGGTCAAGAGATCGTCGGCCCGAGGGCGATGGCGCTGCGCTTCGAGGGCTGGTGCTTCGTCTCGGGTGAGATGACGGCTCGCCCTCCCGTGCCCACCGGTTGGGCCCTTCACACCACGCGAGACAGGGCACGACAGCTGAACGGAGCCGGGATACGGCAGCCGATTGTCCGACGATGGGCCGCGACAGCTCTGGGCACTATTGCGCAGTGGGTGGGTCTGGTCTGGGTAATCGGTCGGCCATGCCCCCAAGCCGAGCCGGGAGCGGCGAGACGCGATTGGATCGCAATATGTTTACATATAGAGACTTGCAATGATCCGCACGAATTCCGTTTCGTTGGCACGCTGCGTGTATCTTGCCTGTAGCAGAGACGTCGAGGGGTTGGCATGGAGCGTCGGCCGTGTGGCCGGGCCGACCCCTTGAGGCGATGGATCGTGTCCGCGCCAGCGGGGTTCGCCCAAGGCGGTCAAGAGCCCGGGTCGCGTTGGTAACGAGCCCCGCGGACTTATTGCTGGTCATACTCGATCTTACCGGGGCCGATCGTGGCTCCGGAGCGACACGCCATCACAGAGCCCGGGGATGCGGTCGGTGCTCCCGCACGCTGCGGAGGCGGCGGGAGCGCCCACGGTGGTAGCCTCTCTGGTCTTCGCCGCCCAGGAAAACGAGATGAGGCGGCCACAGATCGCGCCCCGGGCTCTTTGTCTTGGTCACCTCCGAGGCCTGCCTGAAGCTTCTTCACCCTTGACCGAACGTACAGCCGGGAGCGAGTTCAGGACCTGAAGCACGCGCGTCCCCAGTCGCTTGCCGGCCGACCGCGCGTGGTTCCGCGCCGACCGATGCCGCCGATGGGTGCGAAAATACTGGTGATTTCGCGTTTTGGGCTTGCGATTTTTGTTGCATCGTGCCGGGTCGCGCCGTATCCTTTGCCGCATTGGTAAGGGTATTTCGTCTGTCTCAGGGAGGAGTACAATGGCTAAGAAGAAGGCTGCAAAGAAGACGTCCGGCAAGAAGCCCATGACCAAGTCTCAGATCGCCGCAGCACTCGCCGAGCACCTCGAGATTCCCAAGAAGCAAGCGACCGAAGGGTTGGACTACCTCGCGGAGCTCGCTTACAAGGAGGCCAAGAACGGCTTCACCATTCCGGGAATCGGTAAGCTCGTCCTCGTGCAACGCAAGGCTCGGATGGGTCGCAACCCGCAGACGGGTGAAGCGATCAAGATCCCGGCCAAGAAGGTGGTCAAGTTCCGCGTGGCCAAGGCCGCGAAGGACGCCATCCTTCCGAGCAAGTAGCCGGCGGTCATTGCGACACAGCCAGGCAGGGGAAAACGCGCTGCGACGGGTGTACTCGCCGTCACACCGTCGCAGCCTTTTTGCGCGCGGGCCAACCCACATCACCGACGAAGCAACGGTTACGCGACCAGAGACCACCTCGAGTTGACACGTCGGCGACGGGGTCTTACCTTATAGGATGGCTCAGGCGCCCGGGTGGCGGAATTGGCAGACGCGCTAGGTTGAGGGCCTAGTGAGCCGATAGGCTCGTGCTGGTTCGACTCCAGTCCCGGGCAGTACACTCTCGGCCGATGCATGCCTGGGAAGGTATGCCTCGGCCGTCCTTGTGCGCGGTGACGTCGGGATGTGCGCTTGCCCGCGCGCATCAGGAAACCGGGCCCCGGCGCTCTGGCCAGGACCCGGTTCCACAGGTCAACCGTGCTTGGCCTGCCGGCCGCGACTTAGCAGCGCCGACGACGCAGGCCCATCAGCAGTCCCCCCGCACTGACGATGAGCAGCGATGCCGGTTCGGGCACGGTCACGGTCCCCACCAGGTCCACGGCCGGGGCGTCGATGTCGAGACCGCCGTACACGTTGTACGTCAGGTCGATCTCGTAGTAGGCGTTATCGAAACCGGGGATCAGATCGCCCAGGTTGAACTCGAACGATTCGGCGCTGCCGAAGTCGAAGCCGGCGGGGCTGAAGTCCGGCAGGTCACCGTCTACCTCGACGTCCACGTCGAAGCCGCCGATGTCCGTCAGGGTCAGATCACCGAGGAGCTGGGTATCCAACTCAAACAGGCTGCCGTCGAAGCCGAAGTTCGGATCGAAGCCGAGAAGGTCAAAGACGTCGATCTCCTGGCCCAGCGGCGAACCCGGCAGGAACGACAGCATCAGATCGGCGTCGAACGAGCCGCCGATCGACGCGCTGAGCGTGCCGTTCGGATCGATGACACCGTTGGCCGTGTCGGAGGCGTCCATCTCCCACGTGAAGGCGGTGATCCCCGCGCCTCCGCCGACGGCGAAATCGACGGTGAGGATGTCCGAGCCGATGCCGAACAGCGGCCCGATCAGCGTCTCCGACCAGTCGAAGGAGGCGTCCACCGACCAGTCGGCATCACCCTTGATGTCGATGTTGAGGTCGTCGATCGTCCCGCCGGAGAGGCTGGGATAATCGAAGGCGACGTTGGCCGTCCCTGTCGGGTTCGAGATCTTTGTCGACTCGCCCCACGAGTCTTCCCACGAAATCAGCGGCAGATCGAAGCCCGTGCCCGGAATCGCGACCGGGAAGCCGAAGACCTTATAATAGGCCTGCCCCGAGACGCTCAGCTCCAGACCGCCCGACAGCGACAAGCCGGCCGTCGCCTCCGAGCGGTTCGGGTCAAACACGACACCGGACGCAAACGGAGCGGCCTGGGCGGTGCCCACCAGCAGTCCAACAACAGCCACACAGTAGATTGATTTCCAGACCATGATCCTTACCCCTATCCCTGGAGCCGGGAGCGACCATGCGCGTCGCCAGGCTCCTCTCCACGATCAAACAGCCCTGTCGGGCTCCTCTCCAGAATCAAACAGCGTTATGGAACCGAATGGGTTTGCAGCCGATTTCAGGCCGGCGTTACGTCGGCCCGGCAACGCAAGCGATGAGTCCCCCTGAGTCATTCGTTTGTAGGGCTGCTAGATTTTGAAGTCAAACGGTAATTTGTTTCTATCGTGGCGTCAACGACCGATAACCATGGGCTGGGCCTTGGCCAGGAACGTTGACGGCGAGGGACACCATATCCACATCATATGCAGCGCAGCGGCTTAGAACGCCGCCTCGGTGCCTGGTGAAGCAGGGAGTGGCCGTGCGAGAAAAACGACAGAACCATGCGGCGAATCGCTCTACGCACCCGCCGGGTCGCCGTACAGACCATCCGGACCGGCCTGACAGAGCTTCAGCGAGCGCAGGACCTCGGCCACGCTCCAGGCCTGAGCGATACAGCCGCGCGGCGCGTGGGGCGGATCGCCGTCGAAGATCTCGCTGATGCTGCCGAGACCGGCTTGCCCGAGGTGGTCGAGCAGGGGCTTGAGCATATCGCGGGCGTGTCTCCGGGCCTCGTCGCTGTAGGCGTTGACGCGGAGGTAGGCCTCGATGAACGGGCCGATCAACCAGGCCCAGACGGTGCCCTGGTGGTAGGCCTCGTCGCGCTGGAAGCCGTCGCCCTCGTAGCGCCCGTGATAGTTGGGCGAGGTCCGCGAGAGCGACCGCAGCCCGTAGGGTGTCAGCAGATGGTGATGCACGCAGGTGACGACCGATCGCTGCCGATCGGGCGATAGGGCCGAATGCGGCAGGCTGACGGCGAAGATCTGGTTGGGCCGGATGCTGGCGTCGATGTCCGTGCCCCGAACGCCGTCGAAGAGGCAACCCTCGCGCTCGTTCCAGTAGGTGGGCCCGAACGTGGCACCCGCCCTCTTGCTGAGGTCGCGGCAGCGACCGGCGATATCGGCGTCGATCTCGGCCATCCTATCGGCCAGGACGCAGAGGGCGTTGTACCAGAGCGCGTTGATCTCGACAGGCTTGCCGTGGCGCGGCGTGAAGACGACGTCGCCGTTCTTGGCGTCCATCCAGGTGATTTGCGTCTCGGGCGTGCCACACGCGACGAGACCGTCTTGCTCGTCCATCCGCGTCTCGAAGTCGGTGCCCTCGATGAAGGCCTTGACCACGCCGGCGCAAGGCGCGGCCAGGATCGAGCGCCAGCTTTCCTCATCGCCGGTGGCTCGGACGTACTGATCGGCCGCGTGGATGAACCACAGGCTGGCATCGACGCTGTTGTAGGAGCACTCGTCGCCGTAGTCGCTGAATCGGTTCGGGATCAGACCGTTGCGCTGCTTCTCGGCGAAGGTCTTGAGCACCTCGAGGGCCTCGCCGCTGCGCCCCGTGCAGAGCAGCGCCCCGGGCAGCGCGATGAAGGTGTCGCGCCCCCAGTCGCCGAACCAGTGATAGCCGGCAAGGATGGTGGTCGACTGCTTGCCGCCGGCGCGATTGCGCCGGACCACGACCTGGTCGGCCGCGTGCACCAACTCGCGCATGGTCAGGTCGTCGACCTGCGGCGACGTGCTCGGCGCGTCCTGGCTCATGCCGAGCAGGTTGTAGGCGTCGATCAGGCTCGTGGCGTTGGCGACGATCGACCAGATGATGCGGCCGCCGGGCCGCAGGCGGGTCCGCCACCAGCCGGGGCTGAAGAGGTCCTCGCCGCAGGCCTGGCCCCGTTGGGCCTCCACGCGGTAGCGGAAGTTGTACCACCAGTCGCGCTGCTGATCGAACCGCACGATCTGGGCCGGCTCCTCGGCGTGTGGGATGAGCGCAACGGTGAGGTCGCGGTCGAGCTGGTCGGCCATCCAGACGGCGCACCGCGGGTCGGCGTCGATGTCGAAGACCTCGCCCATCCGGCGGCGTCGGAGGTCGTGGAAGTCGCGGCAGGCGAGCATGGGCAGGAAGTCGATCTGGACGGGCTGGTCGCTGGGCGCGTCGAGGCGGTAGTCGATGCGTGTCGTGTGGTGCCCGCGGGTCATGCTGATGCGCTTGGTCAGCTCGATCTCGCCGACCTGATAGACGAATTGGACCCACGAACGGGGCGCGGCGGTCGAGTAGTCGAACTCCTTGAGGTAGCGGAAGCCCTGGGGGTGGATGGCGTGGTTGAACTCGAAGTTGGCCAGCTCGACGGGCCCGTCGGGCAGGATGAGCTTCTCGAGCATGCCCGAGAGCAGGACCTCGCGCTCGAGCGGCGGACGCCTGGAGGCGACCAGCAGGCCGTGATAGCGCCGCGTGTTGGTGCCGATCACCGTCCCGCTGGCGTAGCCGCCCAGGCCGTTGGTGATGAGCCACTCTCTGGTCAAGAGCTCGTCCATGCCGCCCTGAAGGATCTGGCAGCAGGCCGACGGGCAAGCCATCTCGGCAGAGTTATCAGACATGATGGGCCTCGCTGAGACGGCCGGGCAGCGGCGTCCACCTCGCGTGTGCCCGGCCTGATGTGGCTGCGTTGGCGCTACTCTCCGAACAGCGCCTGAACGAAGAGCTGGGGATCGAACGGGGCAATGTCTTCGGGCGTCTCGCCCAGTCCGACGAACTTCACTGGGATATCGAGCTGATCGCGAATACCCACGACGATGCCGCCCTTGGCCGAGCCGTCCAGCTTGGCCAGGTAGATGCCCGTGACGTGGGTGTGCTCGCTGAAGACCTTGGCCTGGTTGACCGCGTTCTGGCCGGTCGTGCTGTCCAGGACGAGCAGCACCTCGTGCGGCGCGCCGGGGATGCGCTTCTCGACGACGCGCTGGATCTTGCCCAGCTCGCGCATGAGGTGGTCCTGGGTGTGCAGGCGGCCGGCGGTGTCGACGAGCAGGACGTCGGCCTGTCGCGACAGCGCCGCGTCACACGCGTCGTAGGCGACCGCCCCGGGGTCGCTGCCCTGCTGGTGCTTGACGATCTGCACGCCGATGCGCTCCGACCAGATGGTCAGTTGCTCGACGGCGGCGGCCCGGAAGGTGTCGCACGCGGCCAGGATCACGCTCTTGTCCTGCTGCTTGAGCCAGTAGGCCAGCTTGGCCACGCCGGTGGTCTTGCCCGAGCCGTTGATGCCGGTCATGAGCACGACGGTGGGACCTTCGGACGACCAGTTGAGCTGGCGGTCGGCTTCCGGCCAGAGGTCGACGACACGCTCTTTGAGGAAATCGGTGATCTGCTCGGCCTCGGTGATCTGCCCGGCCTTCCAGGCGTCGCGGACCTCGTCGATGAGGCGGGTGGTGGTCTCGGGGCCCATGTCGTCGGCGAGCATGGTCTCCTCGAGCTGATCGAGCAGCTCGTCGGAGATCTTACCGCGCAGCAGGGATCGAAACCCGCCGGTGATCTTCTCGCGGGTCTTCTGCAAGCCCTTCTTGAACCGATCGAATAGCCCCATCCGCAAACGTCCTTACGCCGAGGGAATCCACCGCCACGAAGCCAGGCCCTCGCTTGGGGGCCCTCGGGGCGGTCACGTCGTAGCCAGAATCAAGACCTCGCCGCGGCGGCAAGCCGCTTGGATATCGCATCGAGCACGCCGTTGACGAACTGGCTCGACTCGGCCGTGCCGTACTTCTTGGCCAATTCGATGGCCTCGTTGATGACGACCGCGTGGGGCGGTCCGTCGGGGTCGAGCATCTCGAACACGCCCAGCCGAAGCAGGCTGCGGTCGACGCCACCCATGCGGGTCACGCTCCATCGCTGGCTGGCCTGGGCGATGTGCTCGTCCAGGTGGTCCCGCCGCTGCCAGGCGCCCCGGACGAGGCCGGCGGCGAAGCTCTTGGTCTCGGCGTCGAGGTCGGCCTCGTCGAGCAGGGCGTGAGTTTGATCGAGGGCATCGCCGCCCTGCGCGTCCAGTTGGAACAGCGCCTGCATCGCGAGTTCTCGGGCCTCTCGACGCTTCGTGCTCACGACCGGTTACTTCTTGCCCTTCTGGCCTTTGATTTTGCCGAACAAATTGACCATCTCGATCGCGGCGGCCGCCGCGTCGGCCCCCTTGTTGCCGGCCTTGGTGCCGGCCCGTTCGATGGCCTGCTCGATGCTGTCCGTGGTCAGCACGCCGAAGATGACGGGGATGCCGGCGTCGAGCCCGACCTGGGCGACGCCCTTGCTGACCTCCGCCGCGATGTAGTCGAAGTGCGGCGTGGCCCCGCGGATGACACAGCCGAGACAGAGGACGGCGTCATAGCGCCCGCTGTCGGCGAGGTGCTTGGCCGTCAGGGGGATCTCGAAGGAGCCGGGGACCCAGACCTCGGTGATGTCATCGGCGCGGCCTCCGTGTCGGACGATGGTGTCCTGCGCGGCCGATACCAGCTTGTTCGTGATGAACTCGTTGAAACGGCTGGCCACCAGGGCGAATCGCATACCCTTGGCCACCAACTCGCCAACGATTTGCTTGGCCATGTGCCGGTCTCCCAGATGCTGTTCCCAGGCACTCGCGCGGTCGTTCTGCGAGTATGAACAGCATAATCCGCGCTGCCGCTGAATGCAACCGCGAGGTCGTTCCCGTCGCTGCGGCTGAGCGCAGCGGACCCGCCCTTGCCGAGTCGCCCCGTCCACCGGGCGGGCCGGCTCGCGGCGGCGTCAGGCCTGGTCCGGCGTAAAAACAAGCATCGCCGCCGGGGAGGCGGCGACGCTCGGGCGCGGTGTTGAGGAAACGGTAGATGGAGTTTGGGAGGAGTGGTTGGTTCTTGTTTTGGTCAGGTCATTCCTTTTCTGTTCTGTTCCGGTCCGTCCCGCCTAGCGAGGCCGCGTTGGCTCTCACCGTCTCTCGCAGGTTCGGTCTCTCGCGACCTCGCTGTCCGCGAGGGTGGTTCCCGTTTTCTGCCTGTCCAATTGGCATCCGCCGTGCCAGTCGGACGGAGATTGCAGAAAACGGGGCGACACGGAAGCCGACCGCACAGCATCGCACCATAAGATCTTATTAGCACATGGCTTACGCCTTGATGCCCTTCGCGAGTGTTTAGCAAGACTATCAACGCGTTGCCGGAAGGGCGGGAAGGTGGGTGCTATTCCCCGCCCGGTGGGGACACTAACCACGACAGGAAACCCCCAATCCGCAGACCCGTCCGTTGGCTTTCGCTGCCGCGCTCGATTGGCTCACTAGTACCCGACCACACTTGTTTCTGTGGGTTCCGATCAGGAGGGCGAGACGCTTATCAGAGCAGCGACCGTCAGGGAGCTGTGTTGTTGGAGCGTTTGAACAACAACGCTCCTTCACAGTCGCGTCTCCGACGGCCGCTCCGAAGTTGGGAAACCAACAGATTCATTTGTGTCGGACTACTAGCCCGTCGCGGCATTCGTCTTCGTAGGCTCGAGTTGGGCGGGCGAGACTCCCACCGAGCCGTCCCTGCCGAGCCCCGCTGGTTTCCATACCGTAGCCTTTAGGCTGCGCAAGCTTGGTCAAGACAGGGCGCCGCAAGATGACACGTCGACACCACGGCAATCGGCACCGCTGCGAAGACCGTCTCCGCTTGTGCGGCGAGGTTCGCACAGTGATTCGCGTCCCCCACCGCTGAAGGGCCTGTTGATTTAATCGGGCTCGCGTCGAGAACAAAGGAGTTATGAACGAGGCTTCGAACGTAAGTCCTTGTTTTGCGTTCCGAACAGCATTGCTTCCCGATTAAGTCGACACCTCCTGAAGCGATGGGCCACCCACCGCGATCGTAGCGTGCGGCGGCTTGGTTCACCGCGGCGTAGCCGCAGGCGAACCCGGGACGCGGCGAACACGATGGTTCGTACCGGCCGTCTCCGACGGCGGCGACGAAGCTGGGACACCGACCGATTCAATGACGGTGGACGACTAGGCCCGGTGAAGGGGCACGAAGAGGCCGCCGGGGAGTTGCTTGACCACCCGTTTGAGTTGGAGGGTGGTCAGGGCCGACGCGGCCGCCGATGCGGTCAGACCGGTCGCATCCACGATCATTTCCATCGGCACGGGGTCTAGACCCAGGGTGCTCAGCACCTTCCGCTCGACGTCGGTCAGGTCCGGCGTGAAGGTCAAGTGTCCCTGCTCGGAGGGCCCCTCGACGTGACCGCCCTGCCTCTCGGCCAACTGCCTGCCGACCTCGCCGAGCTCGTCCAGGATGTCGGCCGTCGACAACACGAGTCGGGCGATGCCTTCGCGGATGAGCGTGTTCGGGCCGCGACTGAGCGGGGCATCCGGCGAGCCCGGCACGGCGAAGACCTCGCGGTTGTAGTCGTTGGCGTACCGGGCGGTGATCATCGCACCGCTCCGTTCGCGACCCTCGACGACGAGCGTGCCGAGCGTCATGCCGGCGATGATGCGGTTCCGTCGCGGGAAGTTCGACGCGTCCGGCGCGGTGGCCATGGGCAACTCCGAGACGACCGCCCCACCGGCAACGATCCGCTCGGACAGCTCCTCGTGGGCGGGCGGATAGACCGTCGACAGGCCGTTGCCGAGCACCGCGATCGTCCGGCCGCCTACCTCGAGCGCCCCCTCGTGGGCGCCGGCGTCGATGCCGTAGGCCATGCCGGAAACGACGGTCATGCCGACCTCGGCCAAGGCTTGGGCGAACTGCCGGGCGTACTTCTGGCCGAGGTGGGTGGGCTTGCGGCTACCGACGATGGCGACGCCCACGGCGTCTTCGGCTTCGAGGGTGCCCTTGACGAAGAGGCAGATCGGCCCGTCGGCGGTGTGCTTGAGCAGCGGCGGGTAGTCGGCGTCCTCGGGGCAGAGGATCCGGGCCCCGTGCTCGCGGGCCTGGGCGATCTCAGTGTCGACACGGTCGGACTGCCCGGCCTCACGGATGGCGTCGGGGATGGCCTGTCGCAGGCCGCGGACGTGGCGGAGATCGTCGCCGGTAGCCTCGAGAACGGCCCGGGCCGAGCCGAAGTGCTCGAGCAGGCGTCGCAAGGTGACCGGTCCGACGCCGTCGGTCAGATGGAGCGTCAGGTAGTCCCTCGCCACGTCGGATAGCGGTGACGGCTCGCCCATGGTCTTGCCCTTGTCGGAGGTGATGGTTAGGACATTAGGGTCGACGCGGACGTGTGCCTATGGCGTATCGACGCCATCCTGCCGCGTCCTTGGACATCGTGCCGAGCCCATCTGACACCGGAGGCCCTCCATGGATCGACAACAGGCTTGGGAGCTCCTGAACGAGTTCACGAAGAACGACTCGCTGATCAAGCATGCCCTGGCGGTCGAGGCGGCCATGCGGCACTACGCCCGACACCTCGGCGAGGACGAGGAGCTGTGGGGCGTGGTCGGGCTGATCCACGACTTCGACTACGAGCGGTGGCCCGAGCCGCCCGAGCACACGCGCGAGGGGGCGAAGGTGCTGCGTGAGCGTGGCGTGGACGAGGAGATCGTCACGGCCATGCTGAGCCATGCCGCGTGGAACCGCGAGGAGGTGCCGCTGGATCGGCCCCTGCGGAAGACGCTGGCCGCGGTGGACGAGCTGTGCGGGTTCATCACGGCCTGTGCCCTCGTTCGCCCGGGACGGCTCGAGGGCCTGGCCCCGAAGAGCGTCCGCAAGAAGATGAAGCAGCCCGCCTTCGCCGCGGCGGTCAACAGAGACGACATCACGCGGGGCGCGGAGCTGCTCGAGATGGAACTGAACGAGCACATCGCGCATGTCATTGAGGCGATGCAGGGCGCGAGCGCAGAGTTGGGGTTGGAGGGGGAATAGAGGGCAGCAGGGTTCGGGGTTCGGGGCTCAGGGACGGCAGGAGTGAGGGTTCGGGTGGGGTAGGACGGGCCATGGGAAAAAAGTCTCGACTTCGACGGGCGGTCACGTGGTGTGTAGGGTGGTTCAGTCTCCTGGTGTTCCTCGCGATTCTGGTAAGCCTCGGCTGGCGAGTAGCGTGGTCCACCGGCTACCACTCGCAGCGGGACCGTTGGGGTCTGACCGTTTCTATTGCCGGGGGACGCGCTGTCGTTCAGTACAACTACGGGACTCCCGGCCAGCCACCGAACGGGGCAGTCTCCGTTCGTCCAGGCTGGCTTGTTCACTACTACGGGCCTCGAGAGACTTGGCGGTTCTTCTGGAGGAGTGGCGCTCGCGAGTTCTTCTGGTTCACCGTCGAAGACTCGCGGGACCGACCGAACGCATTTGGCAAGGTCGGGATTGGCCCAAACCACTGGATAGTGGCCGTTCCCCTGTGGGTGCCGCTCCTGGTCTTCTTCCTGCCAACGCTTTACCTTTGGCGCAAGGAGCGGCGACCGTTGCCCGGCCACTGCCGGAAGTGCGGCTACGACCTGACTGGCAACGAGAGCGGCGTATGTCCAGAGTGCGGCCAGACGACATAGATGGGAAGAACGTCAGCACGCACGCTACGCATCTCAGTAGTCGATCAGGCATCCCCAAGGTTGCCGTTCGTTAGCGCCTGGTCGGCGGGCATGATCGCACCGGTCGGCGAGACGTACCGCGCCTCGCAACGAAGCCAGCGGCCGGTGCGGGCGTGGACGGCTTGGCGGACGCGGTCGATCAGGCGGAGGACGTCGGCGGAGGTGGCGTGGCCGCGGTTGACGATGAAGTTGGCGTGTTGGCGGCTGACCTCGGCGTCGCCCAGGCGCCAGCCCTTGCAGCCGGCCTCTTCGATGACCCAGCCGGTCGGGCCGTCGATGTGGTAGCGATCGGGATCGCTCAGGAAGACCGAGCCGCAGCTCGGCAGCCGTCGGGGGAACTTGACACGACGCGTCCGGAGGATGTCGAGCATGTCGCGGCGGATGCGACGGGGGTCGTCGCGTCGCAGCTCGAGCTCGACCTCGGCGATGATCAGGTCGGATCCTTGAAAGCGGCTGCGTCGGTAGGCGAAGCCGCAGTCGTCGTGGTCGATGGCGAGGACCCGCCCTGCCCCGTCGCAGACCGTCACGCGTCGGACGACCTGGCCGATGCTCTGCCGCAGGCTGCCCCCGTTCATGTGGACGAGCCCACCGAGCGTGCCGGGGATGCCGATCGTGTGCTCCAGGCCCGTGAGGCCCAGTTGGCCGGCGCGCAGGGCGAGCCTCGACACGGCTACGCCGGCCTCGGCACGCATGAGCACGCCGTCGAATGCCACTCGGCTTAGCTTTCGTCCGATGCAGACGACCACGCCGCGCAGCCCCGCGTCATCGAAGAGCAGGTTCGAGCCGTCGCCCATGACGATGTGCGGGCCGCCATGGTCGGCGAGGATCCGTCGCAGGCGGGCGAGCTGGTCGACGGCCCCGGGCTCGACCCACACGTCGGCCGGACCGCCGATACGCCACGTGCAGTGCTCGCACAGCGGCTCGCCGAAACCTACACGGCCGACGGGTTCCCGAAGGAAGACCGACGCGGATTCCTTGATGGGTGCCGTCGCTGTCATGGTAGAACGCTCAACGGGTTCCGCAGCCCATCGCAACGGGGCCACGCGTGGTAGGGCTCGCCCCCCTACCCTCATCGGCACGGGCGCCGCCGGACCATGAGCACCGGGGATTCGATGCACGACCGCGGGTAGGGTTTGGAAACAAGAAGGCCCCCAGGGGTCGCCTGAGGGCCTTAACACGGCGGAGGTGAATCGTGTGTGCTACCCTCGCCGTCGGGATCGGGTCACGGTCATGGCCCCGCCGGCCAGGAGGACCAGCATCGTGGTCGGCTCGGGGATGGCGGCGCCGAAGTCATAGTAGAAGTACGGCTCGGAGGTGGCGTCGATGATCTTGCCGTCGGGGAAGTTCGGGTCGCTGTAGTCGTTTCGAGCGTACGACGTCCAGACCTCCAGCGTGGTCGAATCCCAGACGGTGGAGTGCGTGCTGGGCTCGTCGGCGATGCCGGGCGAGCACATCATCTGCATCGCGAGGTTGGGGTCGATCTGACCGAAGAGGTTCGGGTCGAGGATCTGGCCCTGGAGGTTGTGGTAGCGCTGCATCGTGAACATGGGGTCGACGACGTCGGGCACGAGGGCGGGCCAGAAGTCGAGCCCCATCACGAGCGGGATGATGATCTCGGGGTAGGCGTTGTCCATGATCCAGTTCGGGTCCATCACGAGATTGGGGTCGAACCCCATCGAGATCAGGTCCTCGGGATCGACGAACCGCTCGAAGAGGGCGGCGCTCTCCATGACGAGCAGCGGCAGGTTCTCGCCGTCGCCCACCCACTCGGTGAAGTGGTTGGTCCGGACGAGCGCGTCGTTCATCGCCTGCGAGACGACGATCCAGTTGGGGTCGTCGCGCGTGGCGTGGCTGATCTTCGTGACGTGGTCCCAATAGTGGTTCTCGCGGGGGTCGTTGTCGGTCATGGTGACCACGCGGGTCTTGGTGACCTCCATGGCGGCGAACTTCGGCCCGCCGGCCTCGCGGCCCGAGCCGACGACCAGGTTGGTGCCGCACGTCCTCGGGATCGACTCGATGTAGCTCGTCACGTCGTCGAGCGTGGTGCTGGTCTCGAGGGCGTTGCGGAGGTAGAAGGTCAGCGGCACGCCGTCGTAGCTCGCATCGCTGGAGGGACAGTTGTCGGTGCCGATGCTGACGCCCGCACCGTTGATGCCCGTGCAGACGCCCAGGAAACCCGCGAACGACGTGTTGCACACCGCCTGCTCGCCCGTGCCTTGGGCCACGTGCAGCATCGGATAGCGGTGGAAGAACGTGGTCGGGAAGCTGCTCCAGTCCATGTTCCGGCCGTGGATGAGGTGGCCGTCCTTGGTCGCGGTGTCGGCGGCGGCGAACTGGCTGCAGCCGATCTGGCAGAGCTCGGCGAACATCTGCACGGTGATGAGGTCGTCGTAGCTCATGGCCGGTCCGCCGGCGGCCTCGATGCCGGCAATCATGCCGTTCATCTCGTCGATGTACTTCTGCGGCGTGTGGGCCTCGAGCTGGGCGACCTGCGTGGCGATGCGACCCTGATCGCCCGCGTAGTCGTCACGGTTGCGGATGTAGTCGAGCGTGCCCTGCATGTTCTCGACGATGTCCTCGGCCATCAGGAAGCCGTGCTGGTAGCCCATGTCGTAGTGGCTGCCGCTGGTGTGCAAGACGCTCAGCGTCTGGCCGTGCTGCTCGATGGTCTCGAGCCAGCCGCGCCCCGTGGCGGTGACGACCTCTTGAGCCGAAGCGGGCGCAACGAGCGGCCCCGTCGTCAGGGCCGCCACGACGACGATCCATGCAACCACGAGTTTCTCGCGACTCATGCGTGCTCCTCCCATGCCCTCAAGGCCACGGACCCCACGGGCGTGAGGCCCGGCTTAGCGTCGACGCAGGAACGCCCTGCGCCGCCGGATCATGACCGTCATGCCCCCGGCCACCAGCAGAGCCGCGGTGGTCGGTTCGGGAATGGCGGCACCGAAGTCGTAGTAGAGGTACGGCTCGGACGTGGCGTCGGTGACGTAGCCGGCCGGGTGGTTCGGGTCGTCGTAGAGGGTGCGGGCGTTGGAGACCCAGAGCTCGAGCGTGGTCGCATCAAAGACGACTGAGTGCATGGTCAGTTCGTCGGCGATGCCGTGCGGATCGGTCACGAAGTCGATGCCCATCTGGGCGTCGATCTGGCCGAAGTGGTTCGGATCGAGGATGAGGTCCTGCATGACGTCGTACCGGTTGAACGTCCAGTTGGGGTCGTTCAGCTCGGGCAGCAGGCTCGGATACGGCGGCAGCCCCAGCCCCAGAGGCACGATGACCTGCGGGTAGAGGTTGTCGAGGATCCAGTCGACGTCGGTCAGGTCGTTGGGGTCGTAGCCCATGCCGATGATGATGTTGGGATCGAGGAAGCGGAGGATGGTGGCCCCGGCCTGGAGCGCCTGAAGCGGCGGGTCGCCCGACCAGTCGGTCAGGTTGTTGGTACGGACGACGGCGTCGAGGATGCCCTCGCTGACGACGAGCCAGTTGGGATCGTCCTGGGTGGCGTGGCTGGTCATGGTGACCGGGTCCCAGTAGTGGCCCTCGCGGGGGTCGTTGTCATGGTAGGTCTCGCAGCGTGTGGGCGTGACCTCCATCGCGGCCACCCTGGCCCCGCCGGCCTCCTGGCCGGAGGCGATCACGAGGTTCGTCCCGCACGTGCGGGGCTGGCTGTTGATGGCGCTCACGTAGTCGTCGAGGGTGGTGCTGGTCTCGAGCGCGTTGCGGAGCAGGAACGTCAGCGGCATGCCGTCGAAGGTCGCGTCGCTGGTCGGGGTGTTGTTGGTACCGACCGAGATGCCCTTCTCGTTGATGCCCGTGACGGTGCCGACGTAGCCGGCCCAGGAGACGTTGCAGGTGGTCTGCTCGCCCGTGCCGTCGGCGACGAGCAGCACGGAGTTGTCGTGCCCGAAGCCCGGCACGGTGGGCCAGTCGAGGTTCCGACCGTGGATGGCGTGGCCGTCCCGGGTCGCCGAGCCCTTGGCCGCGAACTGGGTGCACATGACCTGGGTGAGGTCGGCCATCATCTGGACGGTGAGCACGTCCTGATAGTTGAGCGCCGGCCCGCCGGCGGCGGCGACGCCGTCGATGATCCCCTGGATCTCGTCGAGGTACTTCTGGGGTGTCTGGGCCTCGAGTTGCGCGACGGCGCCGGGGATCTCCGCGGCGTCGTGCAGGACGTGCGGGTTGTTGTAGACGAAGTCGAGGCCGCTGGTGATGTTCGCCACGACCTGGTCCTTGAGGAGGTACCCGTGCTGGTAGCCCATGTCGTAGTGCGAGCCGCTGGTGTGCAGGACGGTGAGCGAGCGGCCTTGCTGGTCGACGGTCTCGACCCAACCCCGCCCGGTGGACGTGGTGACCTCTTGTGCCGAGGTCGTGGCGGCGGCGAAGGGGATCAGTGCGGCGAGAGCAAGTCCCAACGTGCGCGAAGGCTGTACGGCGAGCGTCATACCCTTCTCTCCTCCTGTGATCTCGTGGCCTGGCCTGGAACGTCACCGACCGCGGGCCGGTGCCCCCATGCTCTGTGGTTAGCGTGGACTTCAATCAATCAGTTGATTGGCTCCACCTTTCAATTAGAACGCATGGAACTTGGGGCTGTCAAGGGGGCGAGGATTGATTTCTGGCCGGTCGTCAAGGCCGCCATCATCCGCGTGGCTTTCTGAGGGCTAACTGGATTCTAACCTACCCCAGGCCATTCTTTTGTGGCATCCGATGTGGCTGATGGAGCCCTGGCATCTCGATGGGATATCGTATCCTTGAAGGCGCGGTGTCCTGTCAGAGGGGCCCGGTCACTATTTCAAGATGAAATCACGCCAAGCCCTTAGTTGCCACTAACTTATGGCGGCCAACTGCGGAAGGCCCGCCTTCGAAGCTTCAGCGCGGATTGAGGCCGGTCGGCGCCGGGACGTCAAGCCGGCCGAGACGGAGGGGTCGACATGGGGGGTGTGGCCGTGCGAGGTTTCGGGCAAGAGACGCAGGGGCGGGCCGGTTCGGCTCGCGATGGCAGGGGATTCTCGGCGATGCGAGAGCCCACCGCGCAGGCTTCCGCTACGGCTTCTCATCGCACGCGCAGACCATCTGCCCGCAGCCGGGGCAGCCGTCGGCGTATTTGCTGACGGCCGTGGTCAGGTCGATGCCCTCGACGTTGGCCATCGTCACGAGCCAGGCGAGGACGTCGGCGAACTCGCCTTCCTTCTCCTCGTGCGTGCCCTCACGGATGGCCGCGGCCAGCTCGCCGACCTCCTCGACGAACCAGAGGTAGGTGGCGGTCGTGCCGCGGGCGCGGTCTTTGTCGGAGTACATCTTGTCGATCAGCTCTTGTAGCTCGCGTAGCGTCATGGTGCGATGTCCTCGGATCCGTAGGCGGCCCTGTCTGTTCGATGGCCAGTATGGATTGTACCCTGCCCCGGCCGCGCGGGCACACCCCCGACGGCGGCCGTTTGCGCAGGACTGGGGCCCTCGCGTGCGCTCCCATTGGATGTCGTCCCCGCCGGCAGTATAGTCCTGGGCGTCACCTGTGTGGCCCCGCCTTTCTGTCGAAGTCCGAGGAGCCGAACCATGATCACGAACCGAACCGCGCTGTTGTGTCCACTGCTGGCGGTGGGACTGACGCGGACCGTCGCGGCCGAGCCCCTGTCAATCGAACTCGTCTGCGCCGACGCCGAGGCCACGGGCTACGCCACGTTTCAGAGCCACAACCAGAAGGTCTTGAGCAACGGTCACGGCCTGTTCGAGGCCCATATCCGCAGCCGCAACGAGGCGTACACGGCCCAGCAGTGGCGGCTCTCGCGGAGCACCGACGGCGGCAAGACCTGGGACGTCGTCCACCAGGACACGCATGCGACGAACCCGCCCGTCATCGAGACCGACCGGGCCGACACCCTCTATCTGGCCCGACCCGACTTCGCCGACGGCAACGCCTATCTCTACCGCGTCTTCGCCAAGGACGACTACGCCCAACCCATCGTCACGACGATCCCCGGCGCCGCAGCCGGGAAGTTCGCCATGGAGATCGACGAACGGCGGGGCCAGCTCTATTTCTTCAGCCACAACAACCGCTTCAGCATCGTGGGCCTCGACGGGAAGGTGCGGCATCAGGTGCAGCTCGTGCGGCCCGGCAAGAACGCCCTGCTTCAGTATCCGCATCTCTGCCTCGCGGCAGGCGGCGCACTGCACGCGGCCTGGACGTCTCAGAAACACGGCGTCTACCTCTACTGGGACATCCACCACATGGTCTCGGCCGACGGCGGCCGAAGCTGGCGGACGCCGGCGGGCGAGCCGCTTGCACCGCCCATCATCGCCGACGACGGCGGACCCGCCCCGCGGATCACGCTCGACGACGAGTTCGAATCGCACACGTGGCTGTCGAACCTGCTCGTCAAGGACGGCAAGGTCCACATGCTCTATCTCGCCCAGACCAAGCCCCCGCGCGAGCACTATGTCCGGATTGACGCCAAGACGGGTAAGCAGGACGCGCGCATCCAGCCGGTCTTCCAAGGCGAGACGATCGCCCTGCAAGGCCTGAGCGGCTTCTTCGCGACGGATCGGACCAAGCCGAAGAGCCCGCTCTACTGCGTGTCGAACGCGGGCGGGCGCATCGGCTGTCTGGTCAGCCGCGACAACGGCAAGACGTGGCACGACCACGCGGTGAGCCGGCCGGTGGAGAACCCCTACTCGATCGGCGGGTGCCGCAGCGTCACCCAGGACGGGTTCATCATCGGCACGTTCACCGAGCAGGTGGCCAGCACGGCCGACGTGAGCGGCAGGTGCCCGGTGCAGTTCTTCCGCATCCGGGCCGCGCGCTAGCCGCCCTGGGCCCCTCGGGTCTCCAGAGAGATCCTGCCGTTGGAGGTCGTCAGATCGACGGTGCCGCCGCCGTCGTTCAGGACCGCCGACATGCTGTTACGGTCGGTCTCGAGGTCACCGACCTTGGCGCCGTCGAAGTGGGTCTCGATTCGCCCGTTGGAGGTCCGAGCCTTCAGGCGGGCCTTGGCCGCGGCGGGCAGCTTGACGTCGACGGGTCCGTTCGAGGTCTTCACGTCGATCTGAGGGGCCAACGGCTCGTCCCGGACGGCCAGCGTGATCGCGCCGTTGCTCGTGGTGAGCTTGATCTGGCCGCTCACGTCGTCGGCCTTGATCTTCCCGTTCGAGGTCTCGGCCTTGATCGGTCCCTGCCGGACGTCCTTGAGGGTGATCTTGCCGTTGCTGGTCTTGGCCACGAGGGGCCCGCGGACCTGAAGGCACGTGATGTCGCTGTTCCCGGACTCGGCGTGGACCCGGCCATCCGCCCGGTCGACGACGACCGACCCGTTGGACGTGACGGCGCGGACGTCGGCGTCGGCGTCGAAGACGGTGATCCGACCGTTCGAGCTCTTGACGTCGAGGGCGAGCGCCGGGTCGACGGAGACCTCGAACGACACGCCGCACGATCGCCCGCTCGAGCCCAGCGGTCGCTTGGCCACGATGCACAAAACACTCGGGTCGCCGGGGTCGGGTCCGACGTCGATCGTGATCCGCTCGGCCCAGCTCCGAGCATCGGCCAGGGTCGTGCCCCGGGCCCGCTTGACGGCATGGAACTCGAGGCCCTTACGCCCTTCCTCGCCGCGGACCTCGACGCGTCCGTTGACGGTCTCGATGCGAACGTGCTTGACCTTGTCCAATGCGACGGCCTCATCATCACCCGGATCGGGGATGAGGCGGTGCACGTCGATCTTGCACTCGGCCATGTAGGCGTCGCACCCGACGAGCAGGCCGCACGTGCCCAGCGTCAGCAGCAAACATCGCCCCATGTACGTCATGACAGCCTCCTCCCAAGCGGCCTGGTGACCGTATCAGGCCGGACCACCCCCGCACACGAGCCCCCACGAGATGCCCCTGTGCTTGTCACGGCTCGGAGTGATGGGTTTCACAGAAATCGGCAAGACGACGAACCGCACCAGAACCGCGGCCGACTAACGGGCGCGCCCGCAGCGGAATACACCGAGGACCAACAGGATCACGGGCAGCATGGGCCCCATATTGCTGCCGCACTGAAAGACGGCCTCGATCCGGTAGTCCTCGTCCATGACGATCGTCAGCGGGTTGGCCATGTCCACGGTGGCGTAGTTGGGATCGTCGGGGTAGTTGGGGTCGTAGATCCGCCAGCCGCCGAACTCCTTGTCGTCGCCTGGCTCGGCAGTCAGAGTCACCTCCACACCGACGGGGTAGCTGAGGTCGTTGGCGTCGTCAGGCTCGGGCACGACACTCACCGCGCCCCAGGACGCGTTCACGATGCTCAGCGAGAGGGTCTTGTAGAGGAGCTGGTCGTCGATCCAGTTCGCCAGCGGGCCGATGCGCAGGGCCAGCGTTAAGTCGCCGAAATCGGATAGGACGCCGTTGCTATTGTAGTCGATGACGCTGCTGTGGATGCCGGCCAGGTAGAGCGTGCCGCCGATGTCGATCAGGGCCGGTCCACCCGAGTCGCCGTCGGAGATGACGGCCTCCCGATCGGCCCCCAGCGAACCGGGACCGGTAGGGCCCGGCTTGGTCGGATGGTCGAAATCGACCAGGAGGTACTCGGCCGTGCCGGAGTCGAAGATCTGGTCGATGCGGTTCTCGCCGAATCGCATCGTGCCGCGGGGGTAGGTCGCCGGATCCCTACCGGTGTAGCCCGTGCCGCTGACGCCGGCACCGGCGATCTTGGCGACCTTGCCGAGCTCGGAAGACTGCCGGTAGAGCGGATAGCCGGCCAGGCCGGTGCTCCGGTCGAGCCGACCCACGGCGATGTCGATGTCCGGGTGCAGGTAACGGACGGCCACGGCAAAGGACTGCGGACCGCTGGGCGTTTCCAGAATGAACGTGTAGCTGCTCGGAGCCCCGGGGCTGAGAGCATGCCGGGCGGTGACGAAGTGCCAGGGGTCGATCAGCACCGCCGACGACCCGGGCTCACCCTGCCAGTAAAGATGTGCGGCCATGTCGTAGTCGCTCGGCGGGTCGACCTCGTGCAGGTCAGGATCGTCGCTCACCACGATAGCCGGGGCGCACCGAACGAGCGCGAAGCAGCACAGGGCCACTGCCACGACGGTTACACTGTCTCGGGTCATGGAAGGCACCATCCCCACGGTCTCGGCGCGGACTTGCCAGTGATCCCCCTAGACCAATCCACCTTCCCCCCAGGTTGAGATGTAGCACTACGACAGGGCCCGTCGACGGCGAAGTCCGACGATGGCGCCGATCCACATGAGTGCCGCCACGCCCGGTTCGGGCACGATCACATACGGGCTGACATCCAGATAGGTCGTCACGCCCGGCGGCGTTCCGGGCTCGATGCCGGCCGTTTCGAGAATCTCCTGATCGCTCAGCAGCGGGATGGCCAAACCGTAGCCCATGTTCAGGGCCTCGATGAACATGTTGGCCATGATGCCGTGCACGACCGTACCCGGGTGGAACCCGTCGGACAGGAAGGCATTGGTCGGCGAGGGCTCGGCCAGGGCTTCCAGTGTCATGAAGATGTCGACGCCGCCAAACTCGAAGGAATCGCGCGGATCGTCCAAGGGTCCCTTGATGGCGTCGAACAACCCGAAGTAGTCCAAAACGGGGAAGCCGCGCTCGGCTCCGACGACCTTGATCTCATCGTTGAAGGCCGCGGTGGCGTTTCGGTAAAGCTCCAGGCTGCCCGGGAACATATGCCCGAGCCCATCAGCGTAGAGCACGAACGGGGCGCGGCCCACATCGGGCACGGTGGCGAGGATCATCCCCGCACCGGTTGGGGCCTCGGGCGTGCCGGCGATGGTCTCGACGGCCGTGATGAAGTCGGCGGTCATCTGGGGGAGCATCACGGCCGGGTCCTCGCCGTCACCGAGGTACTTATTGGCATGTGGAATGATGTGATACGCGAAGTCGTTGCCGCCGATGCCCAGGTAGGCCAGTGTCGGGTTGTGGCCGGCCAGGCCGGTGTGTTGGCCTTTCTCGAGGAGGGTGGCCGTGGTCGACCCGCCGTAGGCATAGTTGTGCTGGTAGCCGTCGCGACGCGGCGAACCGTAGTTGGCTCGAGGTCCGAAGCTGACCCTGCCGCTCTCGTGCAGGTGCTCGATCCAGTTGACGTAAGGCTCTTGCTCCGGCAGGTTGCGTTCGACCGACCAAGACTCGTCCGTCAGGCTGTCGCCCATGGCCCCCACGATGTCCAGGACATCGGCTCGACTCGATGCGGCCATCAGCGATACGACCGCGCAGATCGACACAACCGACATAGCCCCCACAGGCCTGATCCGAAGTACCATCCTCTCCCTTCCTCCTCGTTGCTCCAGCGATGTCGGACTCTGCGGCCCCGGCAGGATGGATCCCACCCCTCCCAATGGTCCGGCGTACAAGCTCCCGACGGCGGACCGGGCACTCTTAAGATTCTAGCGAGCCCCGGGTGACCAATCAAACCGCCACGTGCCGGCTGGCCAAACGCATCGGCACAACCCCTGGGCGACAGGGGCGAACCCTAGTCGCTCGGCGCGGGGCCGAACAGCTCCTCGATCTTGGCGGCCATATCCTCCGCTCGCATCAGCGTCTCGCCGATAAGCAGGGCCCTGGCTCCGGCTTGGGCGAGCCTCTCGACGTCCGCCCGCGTCTTGACGCCGCTCTCGGAGACGATCAGCGTGTCGTCCTCGACCAGACCGGCGAGTTGGCCCGTCGTGGCCAGGTCGATCATCTGCGTCTTCAGGTCGCGGTTGTTGATGCCCAGCAGGCTGTAACGCTCGTGCGGGAAGCCGACCACCGACCGCATCCGCATCAGCGTGGCGGCCTCATGCACCTCGAGCAGCACGGTCAGGTTCAGCTCGGCGGCCAGGATCATGAAGTCCAGCACCTGCTGGGGCGTGAGGACCTCGGCGATGAGCAAGATGGCGTCCGCCCCGGCGGCCCGGGCCTCGTGGATCTGGTATTCGTCGATGATGAAGTCCTTGCGCAGGACCGGCAGCGGCACGACGTCCTTGATCTGGCGGATGAACTCGAGCTTCCCTTGGAAGTAGGGCTCGTCGGTCAGGCAACTGATGGCCGACGCCCCGGCCTGGAAGTAGGCGCGAGCGATGGCCTGGGGGTCGAAGTCCTCGCGAATGAGCCCAGCCGACGGCGAGGCCTTCTTGATCTCGGCGATCAGGTGGGCGCGGCGCGGCGGCTCGGCCGCGATGGCCGAGTAGAGATTCCGCGGGCGTTCGGTGTCCTTGGCGGCTCGGGCCAATTCGGCCTGGGGGCGCTCGCATTTGCGTCGAGCGACCTCATCGGCCTTGGTTGCCACGATCTCGTCCAGTATGGTCGGCATGGGTCACTCTCGATGCGGGTCGTGGGGCCAGATGGCGTCTGCCCGGCCCGCGAGCCATCGCCCCTCACAGCATTGGCGGGACCGGTAGGTCAGTATACACCATCGGCGGGTCGTGCCGGACCTGCGCCCTGTCCCGATCCGCGAATCCACCCGGGGCATCCGATAACGATGCCCCGGACGCGGCCGGCAATCTTGATAGCCCGTCCTCATGTCGGCGGGTCGACCGGTCGATACCCCCATAGTGCCGCACCGACGCCCTCGGTGCGTCCGGTTGCAGTAGGTCCGCACGGGACACCGACTTGTAAGGTTCGACGCCGTGGCCAGCTTTCCGAAGTCCTATCCGATCATCCGCAGCGGGCGGATCGAACAGGCCACCGTCAACGACCTCGACGAGCTGATTCGGCTGCGGACCGAGCTGGCGATCCTGAGCCGGTTCGGTCGCGGTGCGACCGAACGGGTCATCGAGACGCTGGCCGGGATGGTCGACGAGGCGGACGAGGCCGGCGAGCCCCCACCGAAGGAACGTGACGACCTGGCCGAGTCGGTCCAGATCCTACGTGACGCCATGCACCCGACCATCGCCGAGACACGGTCGGCCATCGACGCCGAGTTCCCCCAGGCGGCCGCGGCCGTCCAACTCCAGACCATCCATGATGAGGCGGACGAGTTCCATCGAACGATCGCCGACCACCTGAAGGCCAGTGGCGCGACCGACGCCGAGGAAGTCGTCGAGGCCTATCTCGCCGCGTCCGGCACCCCCTATGATCAGGAACCCGTGGAAGCCAGCCCCGAATCCGGAGACCAAACCGTGAGCGACTCAGCCAGCGCGCCGCAAGAACCCGTCGAGGCAGCCGCCGAGGCCGTCGAGACCGCATCCGAGGAGATGCCCGAGCAGTCCGCCTCCGCTGAATCGGTCCTGACCGAGGCCAAGGCCGCCGCCGTGCCGGCCGATACGCCCATGCCAGAGGCGGAGGACGCCGAGGAAGGCGCTGCTACGGACGATGCGCCAGAGTCGGCCGAGGCGGTCGACGACGTCGACGGGCTGCTCGACTCACTCGCGCAGGAGGCGGAGGGCGCCGGCGATGCGGCGGTCGAGGCCTCCGCGGAGGCGCCCGTCGACGCGGTGGACGAACCCACCGAGGAAGCCCTCGTCGGGGACGTGGTCGAGGACGCGATCGAAGCCGAGCAACTCGCGGAGGACACCTCCGAGGTGGCGGAGCCCGGTGTTGAGGCCGGTGAGGCTGACGTGGTCTCGGAGGACGCCGGGGATGACGCCATGGACGCCCTCGACAGCCTTTCGGATACCGACTCGGCCGAGGTCGTCGCCGGTCCCGACGAGACGGCCGACGACGACTTGGACGGCATGCTCGACGCTTTGCAGCAGGAAGCGTCGGGCGTGGCCGACGGTGAGGGTTCTGCTGGCCAGGAATCCACCGAGACGGAGGAGCTCACCGACGAGGATCTGTTGGATCAGGCAGACGACGAGGATGTCGAACCCGCGGTCGCCGACATGGATGAGACAGACGACGTGCTGGAGGCGACGGAGGCGGGCATCGATGAGATGCTTTCCGCCGCCGACGCGGGCGTCAGCGAGATCGCCAACGAGATCGGATCGCCCGAAGGTCCCGCCCCAGAGCATGCCGAGGCCGCGGAGCAGGCAGACGTCCAAGACGATACGGCTCCCGCCGCAGCGCTCGCAGCGGAACACGACACCGTCGACGAAGCCATCGAGGATCCGGATGCGAAGGCGTCCTCTGAGCCGTTGGAGTCTACCGCCGATGGGGCGATCCTCGACGACGTCGTCGAGCCGATCGCGGCGGGCACCGAAGACGTCGAAACAGCCGATGCCGAAGGCGCCGGCGAATCGTATGCCGAGGCGGACGCCGACGTAACCGAGAGGGAACCGACGGCCGAGACGATCGAGCAGGCCGAGCCCGACACGGTCGCCGTCGCCACGGACACGGCAGACGCCACCGACGACAGCGAGGTCCCGCCCGAAGAAGGTCCTGACGGGACGGAGCCTGCAGAGACTCCGAGTGGCGAAACGGCCACCGAGCCGGAGGACGATCTGGAGGAGGCCGTGGCGCAGGCCTTTTCCGAAGGCGACGGCGAGACAGAGGTGGACGCACTCGACATCCCGCAGGTCCCGGAAGACGCCAACGAATTCGTTCAGACCGTCGAGGCCGATATGAGCGACGAGGCCGCTCTCGCGGCCGTCGAGGGCACGTCGGGTGAGCAGGTCGACACCGCGGCGTTCGACGAGGCCGACCTGGACGACAGCGAGGTCGAGATCGCCGCGGCGATGGAACGCCCGGAGGTGGAGCGGGAGGCGAATGCACAGGCCGCCGACGAAGCGGAAGCCGATGCGGCGGCGACGTCGGATTGGGGGGCTGAGATCGCCGACCTCCGTCGGCTGCTGGCCGACGGCGTGTCGCGGCTGACGACGGCTCTCGACAGGATCGAGGCGATGGCCGCGGAATCTGAAGCGACGCTACGCGAGGCCAAGGCGCTGCGCGAGGCCGCCCGGGCAGCACGAAACGAGGCCACGGCCGCGATGGAGGCCCAGCGCGTCTACGCCGAGGCCCAGGCCCAAGCCGAGCAATTCCGGCAGGCGGCCGCCGAGGCCGAGGCCCGCGCCGAATCGGCGCGGCAGCAACTCGATGGTCTCTTAGCACAAGAATCCACGGATATTCCAGCGAACCGCGAAGAGGGAGCTTAGTCTCGTCGAGATGGCTTCGGGCCCTCGAGAGCCTCGATTTGACGAGGCATCCTATCCGTAGCCG
Organism: uncultured Planctomycetales bacterium; assembly: GCA_964622545.1. Taxonomy (GTDB): domain Bacteria; phylum Planctomycetota; class Phycisphaerae; order UBA1845; family JAFGLZ01; genus JAFGLZ01. The sequence continues at coordinate 129,497 of CAZUQM010000016.1, forward strand.
TCGGCGGATTGTGGAGGCAAGAGGTAGCCATGAGCAACCATCTTTCCGATTGCAAGGCGACCCTAGACTCACTCGATAGAGCCAAGCAGGATCCCCGGGCGGCCCTTCGGCGGGCGCCGCGTCGGCGTTGGCGTAAACGGTTGAAGGTGAAGCTCGTCGAGCCCGGAGGCAGCAAGCGAATTATCGACATCATCACGAGAAACCTGAGTTCAGGAGGGCTGTCCTTCTTGAATAACGGCTACCTGAACCTGGGCACGCGCTGCTTGCTCCAACTGACGACCGTCGAGGACGCCAGCGTGAACGTGCAGGGCACGGTCGTGCGGTGTCGCTATATCGCCGGACGGCTTCATGAAGTGAGCTTGAAGTTCGATGAGCCTATCGATGACAGCCAGTTCATGTCCAAGAAGCTCTCAGCGAGGATCCTCCTTGTGGACGACGCCGAGGATCTGCTGCGTCTCACCGGTCACTTCCTCAGCAAGGCCGGCGCGGAAGTGGTCACCGCCACCCGCGGTGTCAAGGCGTTGAAGCTGGTGGCGGAACAGGACTTCGATCTGGTGCTGCTGGATGTGACGATGCCGGGCATCAGCGGGCCGGCCGTCGCCCAGACCCTCCGCGACCGGGGCATCACCATCCCCATCATCGCCTATACCGCCAACAACGATGAGGCGACGCGCGAGGCATGCCTCAGCGCCGGGTGCAGCGACGTCCTGTTCAAGCCCCTGAGCAAGCAGGAGCTCATCGATAGGGTGATGGCGTTCCTGACGGTCGAAGAGCCGATCACCAGCAAGTACGCGGACAACCCGGATATGGCCGAGTTACTGGACGATTTCGTAAGCACCTTGCCGGATCGCATCCGTGAGATGCGTCGCTATGTGCAAGAGCGCAAGAAAGAGGAACTGAGTACGCTCGCTCAGCAACTCCGGGTGACGGCAAGCGACGAGGGCGGTTATGGATTCGGTGAGATCAGCGAGGCGGCGGAGAAGCTTGAGGTGACCCTCGGCAAGACCGTCGATTGGTCCCTGGTGGAGAAGGCCATGTTCCAACTGAGCTCCCTGGCCCATCGCGTCAAGGCTTCAAGCACGTAGCGGCCCGTGGGACTCCTCGCTACCAAGGCGGAAGCACAACGAATCCGCCGCGGCCCACCCCAGCCGCGGCACACGTCGTTGCACCTCCAACGAAACCCATCCGATCGGAGCGGTCACCCCCCCGCGGCCCGCGTCACGACATCGCCGTCCGCGGCAACGCGTCCCCAGCGCTTGCCCGCGTCCACCTGTTGGGTACACTCGTAGACGCCTAAACGAGGGTGTTCCGGCCACCTGCCGAGTCGGGTCCACGCGCTGCCGAATGCCCGTCAGGTCATGTCATCCAAGGAGCCACACGAACCATGCACACGACCGCCGACGCCTTCGGGCCCGAGGTCCACGGAGCGTCTCGAGCCCCCATCGGATCGCGAGCCGCACGCCTCGTCGCGCTGCTTGCCGTGATAGCAGCAGGAATGCCCGCCATGGCCAAGTCGCCCGATCACCACGTTCCCGCCGATAAGGATCTCCCGCAGGCCTGGCTCGACGCCCTCACCGCCAAGGGCGAGCCGGAGGCCTTCACCGGGTCGGCACTGGACAACATCGGCATGCCCGTCGGCGGGATCGCGGCCGGCCAGCTCTACCTGCTCGGCGACGGCCGGCTGGCGATGTGGCACATCTTCAACAAGCAGGTGAACACCGGTTACGGAAGCACGTGCTATCACGACGAGATCCCGCCCTCCCCGGTCGATCAAGGGTTCGCTATCGCGGCGACCATGCACGGCATGACGCAGACCCGGCGGCTCGACCGCATGAGCTGGGCGAAGGTGACCTTCCGCGGCGCGTATCCGATCGCCCGCATCAGCTATCGCGATGAGGGCATGCCCGTCGCCGTCACCATGGAGGCCTTCAGCCCGTTCATCCCCCTGAACGCGAAGGACTCGGCCCTGCCGGCCACGGTCTTCCACATCACGGCCGAGAACACGAGCAAGCACGCGGTCGACGCGACCCTGATGGGCTGGCTGGCCAACGCGGTCTGTCGGCACACGGCCGACGAGGCGCACGGCCTGCGACAGAGCCGCATGCTCACTGACAAGGGCCGCACACTCGTGCTGCACTCCGCCCAGCCGCTGCCGAAGACCGAGCAGCCCCCGAAGCGGCCTGTGATCGTACTGGCCGACTTCGAGGGCGACGACTATGGCGACTGGAAGGTCGAGGGCGAGGCGTTCGGCACCAAGCCCGCCGGCGGCACGCTCGAGGGCCAGCAGGCCGTCAGCGGCTTCCAGGGCGAGGGCCTGGTCAACACGTTCCTCGGCGGCGACAAGCCCCACGGTACCCTCACCTCGCCGCCCTTCGAGATCAACCGCACGTACATCAACTTCCTGATTGGCGGCGGCAACCATCCACGGGAGACCTGCATCAACCTGATCGTCGCGGGCAAGGTCGTCCGCACCGCGACCGGCAAGAGCTCGGAGAAGCTCCAGTGGGATTCCTGGAAGGTTGAGGCGTTCGAGGGCCGCCAGGCGACACTCCAGATCGTCGATAAGGAGTCCGGTCCGTGGGGCCACATCAACATCGACCAGATCGAGCTCTCCGACGAGCGGCGAGGCGGGTTCTCCGGTCCGGTCGAAGAGCTCTTCGATTTCGGCACATTGGCCCTCGCGCTGGACGAGGCGGCGCAGATCCCTTCCGGGGATCGATGGGTGGTTCGCGGCCACAAGCCCGTGGCCGTCGACGCCGTGGCCGAGGCCGCTGAACCGTTCCCGATGGACCAGAGCAAGTCGTGCCTGCTGAACAGCCCGAGCGCGAAGCTCGAACCGGGCCGGAAGAAGGCGTGGACGGTGGTGCTGGCGTGGCACTTCCCGAACCGCGAGCACGGCCGCAGCTATGCGAAACGCTTCGCCGACGCCCGGGCCGTGGCGCATTACGTCTTCGACAACCACGACCGGCTGGCGTCGCACACGCGGCTCTGGCGCGACACCTACTACGACAGCACGCTGCCGTTCTGGCTGCTCGATCGGCTGCACTCGACGGTGAGCAACCTGGCGACCGAGACGTGTCAGTGGTGGGCCAACGGCCGCTTCTGGGCCTGGGAAGGCGTCGGCTGCTGCGCCGGCACGTGCACGCACGTGTGGAACTACCAGCACGCCCTGGCCAAGCTGTTCCCGTCGCTGGAACGCAGCATCCGCGAGATGCAGGACTTCGGCGCCGGCTTTGACGACAAGACGGGCCTGGTCGGCTTCCGGAGCAACCGCGCCTACGCCGCGGACGGTCAGTGCGGGACGGTCCTCAAGGCCTACCGCGAGCACCTGATGGCGCCTGATAGGTCGTTCCTCGAGGACAATTGGCCGCGGATCAAGAAGGCCCTGTCGTATTCCATCCGGCGCGACGGCAACGAGGACGGGCTGATCGAGGACAGCCAGCACAACACGTACGACATCGAGTTCTACGGCGCGAACACGTTCATCGGCTCGCTCTACCTGGCCGCGCTGCGTGCCGGCGAGGAGATGGCCGAGGAGCTCGGCGACGTCGCGTTCGCCAAGCGGGTGCGGCGGATCTACCAGTCCGGTCGCAAGCTCACGCTCGAGCGGCTGTGGGACGGCGAGTACTTCGTCCAAGAGGTCGACCTGACCAAACACCCGAAGTTTCAGTACAAGAAGGGCTGCCTGTCGGACCAGCTCTTCGGGCAGGGCTGGGCGCACGTGCTCGGCCTGGGCCACATCTATCCGCCGGACAAGGTGGTCTCGGCCCTGAAGGCGATCTGGACGTACAACTGGGCGCCCGACGTCGGGCCGCACAACAAGGCGCACCCCCCGGGCCGGGTCTTCGCCGACCCCGGCGAGGCGGGGCTGTTCACCTGCACGTGGCCCAAGAGCAAGCACCTCGACAACGGCGTCCGCTACAAGAACGAGGTGTGGACGGGCATCGAGTATCAGGTGGCCAACAACATGGTCGCCGACGGCCTGGTGACCGAGGCCCTGGCGATCTGCCGCGGCATTCACGACCGCTACGCCCCCGCCAAGCGGAACCCGTACAACGAGGTCGAGTGCGGCGACCACTACGCGCGGGCGATGGCGAGTTGGGCGGTATTCACGAACCTGGCCGGCCATCGTTACCACGGGCCAAAGGGGTTCGTGGCCTTCGCCCCCAAGATCACGCCGGAGGACTTCCGCGCCGCCTTCACGGCCGCCGAGGGTTGGGGCACGTTCGCCCAGGCGCGCGACGGCGATCGGCAGATCGAACGGATCACGATGCGGTGGGGTCGGCTCAGGCTTTGCGAGCTGGCGTTCGAGCTCGCCGAGAACGCCGACGCGGTGACGGTGGAGATCCGGCTCGGCGATCAGGCGGTGGCCGCCACGTCGAAGACGCAGGGCAGGCAGGTCACGATCGCGCTCGACAAGCCGGTGGTCGTCGATCAGGGACAGACGCTGACGATCACGCTCGCTCGGTGATGTCCGTCAAGGCGGCGGGCAAGCGCCCCGACACGGCGCGCCGAAGACGAACACAAAGGCCTCCGCCGTCATCCAATATGGGCAACTATCGACGGCATCGCGGCGAGCCGTCCGTGTCGGCGCGGGGATGCCCCGGCGGTAACGACACGATACGAGGCGTTGGTCCGCGGGAGCGGCGGCACCCCAAAAGACAACACCAGGAGCGAGGCATGACCGACGAGCTGACCCAGCAACATTGCGAACCCTGTGAAGGCGGCGTCAAGCCAATGACCGAGGACCAGGCCCAGGCCATGATGGCCAAGGTGCCGGGCTGGGATCTCAAGGGCGACCGCTCGATCGAGCGGACGTTCAAGTTCAAGAACTTCGTCGCGTCGATGGACTTCGTGAACAAGGTGGCGGCCCTGGCCGAGTCGGAAGGCCATCACCCGGACATCGCCATTTCTTACAACAAGGTCGCTTTGACGCTGTCGACCCACGCGATCGGGGGGTTGTCGACGAACGACTTCATCGTGGCCGCGAAGATCAACGCGCTACGGTGACGGCGGCGCATCCGTCGGCGCCGAGCCAGTCCTCGTCGTCCAACGCAATTGCGTTCGCCGGCTTCCCAGCTTCGTTGCCGCCATCGGAGAGACGACTGTGAGGAGTCGTGCGTCGGAGACGCGACCGTGAGGGAGCGTTGCTGCGTCGGAGACGCGACCGTGAGGGAGCGTTGCTG
>CAZUQM010000017.1:0-125674 GCA_964622545.1 uncultured Planctomycetales bacterium
CTGGCCTACCATGCGGCCGTCCTGCGTGGCTGCAACGTCGACAAACCCCGCAACCTGGCCAAGAGCGTGACGGTGGAGTAGACGGCGCACGGGCAGACGGGGGCGTTGTTACGAGATCCGGCAGCCGGCTCACAGCCGTACAAGAAGTGCCTTCCTTACGAAGAGATGTGACTGCGACCCCGGCCAGAAAACCCTTTCAAGACAACACGGGCCGATGTCTGCCGGATCCCACAAGTTTCACGAATTCCTAACACGCCCTTACGCGCGACCCCACATTATCGGGCCATACTCATAGGCAGATAGCCAAGAGGTTAGGATCCGCGTGAGGCATGTTCAACCCGGAGAGGTATAGAAGCAGCCACCACTATCATCACACTATGCCCGCAAGCACTGATCAAGCCACCGTCGGGACCTCATAGGTCACAGAGCCTCATGCGGCGCCCCCCGGCCACACCGGGGGGCACTTTTTTTGCGCCGATGACCCGGCACGTCCCGCGGCCGCCTGGTACCCGACCACACTGGTCTTCGTGGGTTCCGATCAGGAGGGCGAGACGCCACTCAGAGCAGCGACCGTGAGGGAGCTGTGTTGTTGGAGCGTTTGAACAGCAACGCTCCCTCACGGTCGCGTCTCCGGCGCGACATCGATCCGAAGTCGGAGCGTCTCCGACGGCGACCCCGAAGCCGGGGAAGCGACAGATTCTATTGGGTTGGACCACAAGGTAGTCCGACTCATTTGACTGTGTCGGTCCGCTGGGTGCCATGGGCCCATTTGCCTGCCCCTGCGGCCACTGGCGGTCGAGCCGCTAGTGGCACCCGGAACGGTTTGCCTTCGTGACCAACCATGCCGATCCGAACCTACAAGAATGAATGTGGTGAGGCACTAGGGGCGTCGAGGCCCCGGCGCGCCGGCGTGGACCTTCGCCCACACGACGAGAAGGTTGACCCGTTCGCTCGACGCCGCGAAGATGCCGTGCGGTCCTCACGACCTGATCACAGACGGGTCCCTTCCTCGTTACTCGGAGCCCCACGACCATGGACACGACACGAGCCCACGCCAAGTCGACCGCACGCCTCATCGGTCTACTGGCCCTGATCGTCCTGGCCGCGCCGATGCCGGCCACGGAGGCCGCGGCCCGGCAAGATCGCCCCAACGTCCTCTTCATCGCCATCGACGACCTCAACGACTGGACCGGCGCCCTGGGTGGACACCCCGACGTCAAGACGCCCCACCTCGATCGGCTTGCCGGTCGCGGCGTGCTCTTTGCCAGCGCCCACTGCGCCGCGCCCGCATGCAATCCGTCCCGCGCGGCCTTGATGACGGGCATCCGGCCGTCGACCTCCGGCGTCTACAAGAACCCGAACCCCTGGCGCAAGAGCCCGGTGCTGGCCGATGCGGTCACCCTGCCGCAGCACTTCACCGCCCACGGCTATCTCTCCATCGGCAGCGGCAAGATCTACCACGGGCGCTTCCCCGACCCGGCCTCCTGGCAGGCCTACTGGCCCTCGCAGAGACAGAACAAGCCCGCCGACCCGATGCCGCCCCGGTCCAAGATGCCCCTCAACGGCATCCCCAGGACCGCGCACTTCGATTGGGGCCCGATCGACGCCACGGACAAGAAGATGGGCGATTCGCAGGTGGCCGACTGGGTGATCAGCCAGCTCAACAAGAAGCACGACAAGCCGCTGTTCCTGGCCTGCGGCTTCTTCCGCCCGCACCTGCCGTGGTACGCGCCCAAGAAGTACTTCGACATGTATCCGCTGGATGAGATCACGCTGCCGAACGTCAAAGAAGACGACCTGGAGGACGTGCCGCCGATCGGCAAGCGGATGGCCAAACCCCAGGGCGACCATAGAAAGGTCACGATTCACAACGAGTGGCGCAAGGCCGTCCAGGGCTACCTGGCGAGCATCACCTTCGTCGACACCTGCGTGGGGCGCGTGATCGACGCCCTCGACAAGAGCCCGTACCGCGACAACACCGTGATCGTGCTCTGGTCGGACCACGGCTGGCATCTCGGCGAGAAGCTCCACTGGCGGAAGTTCGCGCTCTGGGAGGAAGCCACGCACAACCAGTTGATGGTCGTCGCACCCGGCGTGACCAAGCCCGGAGGTCGGTGCGACGCGCCGGTGAGCCTCATCGACATCTACCCGACACTGATCGAGCTGTGCGGCCTGCGAAAGAACGACGCGCTCGAGGGCGTGAGCCTCGTGCCGCTGCTGAAGAATCCGAAGGCCGAGTGGGATCGGCCGGCCCTGACCACGCACGGACGCAACAACCACTCGGTGCGGTCGAGGCACTGGCGGTATATCCGATACGCCGACGGCAAGGAGGAGCTCTACGACCATCGCACCGATCCGATGGAGTGGACGAACCTGGCCGACGACCCGAAGCACGCCGACGTCAAGCGGCAACACGCCAAGTGGCTGCCGAAGACGAACGTCAAGGAGATCGAGCGCGTCGGCAAGCACGGCAAGAAGAAGGCCGGCGGCTCGCGACAGAAGCAGCGTAAGAAGTGACGGTGCTCTCGGCTACCCGCGTTTCGGCGTGTCGACCCGCCGGCGAACGACCGCCTGCCAGATGAAGTAGATCGGCACGCCGGCCAGAATCGAGCCCACGCTGATCGACGACCATATCGGCTCCTGACGGAACGCGAAGACGATCATCCACACCACGCAGATCAAAAACAGCAGCGGCGTCACCGGATACAGCGGCACGCGGAAGGGCCGCGGTATCTCCGGACGTCGGTAGCGCAGCACGAACAGGACCATGATCACGAAGAACGACGAAAGCGAAAGCCCCACACCCGCGTAGGTCAGGATGTCCTTGAACCGGCCCGAGAGCAGGATGATCAGCGTGATGGCCGCCTGCACGAGGATCGCCGTCTTCGGCGCAGCCGTCTTCGGATCGAGCCGGCCGGCCGCGGCCGGGAAGAGCCCGTCGCGCGCCATCGCATAGTAGACCCGCGGCCCGGTGAAGATGAAGACCGACAACGATGCCAACAGCCCCGCCCCGATGCCGATCGACAGCGGCCCGGCCACCCACCTGCCCAGCAAGCGCTCCGCGGCGATGAAGGCCACCGGCTCCACGCGACTGTAGGGCATGACCACCACGTCACCGACGGGCAGGGCGTAGATGTAGACCAGGTTCATGAGCAGGTAGAGCACCGTCACGCCGCCGCACCCGAGCAGCAGCGCGCGGGGCAGCGTCCTGCTCGGATCGCGCACCTCGCCGGCCAGGTACGTCGATGCGTTCCAGCCCGTGAACGAGAACATGACATAGACCAGGGAGATGCCCATGGCCGACCACGGCAGGGGACCCTCGGGCAGCGGGGGTACGAGCCGCTCGACGTCGCCCCGGCCCAAGGCAAGCCCCGCGATGATGACGGCCACCAACACCAGGAGCTTCAGGAGCGTCGTGATGTCCTGCACCTTGGAGCTGACGCGTTGCCCCCGCAGGTGCGCCGCCGTGAAGGCGCTGATGAAGACCACGGCCAGGATGAGCACGACCCGGTCCATGAGCGCGGCGTCGGCACCGAGCCAGGGCTCGCACAGGTACCGCGCCGCGGCATGGGCGACGATGGCCGCCGGTGCGGAAAACCCGATCAGCAGCGAGATCCATCCGTAGAGGAACGCCATCAGCCGACCGAACCCCTCACGGATGAAGACGTACTCGCCGCCGACCTCGGGCATGGCCGCGGCGAGCTCGGCGACGGTCAGCGCGCCGCACAGGGCCAGCAGGCCGCCCACCGTCCACAGCGCGAGCAGGATCGCGTGGCTGCCGGTGTCCTTGATCACGTAGCCGCTGGTCGTCAGGATGCCCACGCCGACCATGCTGGCGATGGTGACGTACGTGGTGGTCGACAGGCCCAGACCGCGCTCGAGCTGACTGTCCGGCTCCGGCATAGCAGGTCCGTAGGCGGCGGCGCGGAGCGAGCGGCTCCCGCGCGTGCCGGGTGAGGGCTTCGTTCGGCCTACCGCTTCTTGAGCGTGACCCCCATGCCCGAGCCGTCCTTGTGCAGGAACAACGTCTCCAGCTCGGGATTGGTGGTGATGGCCTCGAGGTACGCCGGGTCCGCCAGCCGCGGACACATGTTATGCGCCAGGATCAGCCCGCCGGGCCTCACGAGCGGCAGCAGCTTGTTGAGATAGTCGATATAGCCCCGTTTGTCGGCGTCGAGGAAGAGCACGTCGATCGGCTCGGTGAGCTTCTTGACCGTCTCGTGCGCGTCGCCCATCACGAGCGTGACCATCCTCTCCACGCCGGCCCGCTTGAAGTTCTCGCGAGCGAGGGCGGCGCGGCCTTCGTCGATCTCGAACGTCGTCAGCTTCCCGCCGGTTTTCCGCAGGGCCAGGCAGATCCAGATGCCCGAGTAGCCGTTGGATGTGCCGACCTCCACGACATGCTTGGCCCCGTTCGACTCGGTGAGCAGCCGGAGCAAACGCCCATCCTCGACCGGCACGTTCATGTTGCCGCGTCGCTGGTTCTCGTCGAGGAAGGTCAGCACGTCGAGGATCTTCTTCTCGGCCTCGTCCTTGGCCAGGGGTGGTGCATTCTTGATCTCGACGCCGCCGCGGTCACGACGGACGGAACGACCCCGGCCACGTCGTGCCTGGGCGAGCTGAACGCCCGGCGCGCCGTTCGCCTCGCTGCTTTCGACCTGCTGCTTGTCCTGAGCCGCCGCCGCAGCGCGATCGTCGGCGCGCGCCGCTGCAAACAGGCCCAACATCACTGTCATCGCCAGACCGCCAAGAACACCGTGTGATAGCGTCATCTCGTGTCTCCTCTGTCGTACCGACGGCGCCGCTCCCGTGCGGCAACCGCCGTTCCAGGGCACATCGGCTGATCCGCCCCCGTCAGGCGACGGCCGACCGGCAAGCATAGGTCCGTCGCGTCGAGGGTGTCAATCGAACGAACCACGATCGCCCGCGGTCCGGACCGGATGCCGGCGCACCTGACGACGGGGTTGCCTACCGAACTGGCATGCCCTACCGTTCACGACGTACCTCGTCGCTGAAACGCATGACGCCAACTTCGGAGTCGACCCATGAAGCCCAAGACCACCAGCCGTCGCCGTTTCCTCCAGTCCGCCGGCGCCGCGGCCGCGGGCCTGGCCATGCCGCGCTTTCTCTCGGCCGCCTCGAACAAGCAGCGCCCGCCGAACATCGTCTTCTTCCTGGTCGACGACCTCGGCTGGTCGGACGTCGGCTGCTACGGCAACCGCTTCCACGAGACGCCCAACATCGATCGGCTTGCTTCGCAAGGGATGCGCTTCACCGACGCGTACGCCGCGTGCCCGGTGTGCTCGCCGACGCGCGCCAGCATCATGACCGGCAAGTACCCGGCCCGGCTCGACCTGACCGACTTCATCCCGGGTCACTGGCGGCCGTACGAGAAGCTCCGCGTGCCGGACAACATCCTCCAACTGCCGCACGAGGAGGTGACGATCGCCGAGGCCCTCAACCCGGCCGACTACGTCACGGCCAGCCTGGGCAAGTGGCACCTCGGCGGACGGAACTGGTTCCCGCCCTCGCAGGGGTTCGACGAATCGATCGTGACGGGAGGTCGCCACTTCGCGCCGCACTTCCGGACCACGCCCAAGATGGACCTGCCCGAGGGCACCTACCAGGCCGACTTCCTCACCGACCAGGCCGAACGGTTCATCCGTCAGAACAAGGACAAGCCGTTCATGCTCTACCTGTCGCACTTCGCGGTGCACATCCCGCTCCAGGCCAAGAAGAAGACCATCGAGAAATACGAGGCCAAACCCAAACCGCCGACGGGCGTGAACAACCCGACCTACGCGGCGATGGTCGAGCACGTCGATGACAGCCTCGGCCGGGTTATGAAGGTGCTCGACAAGCTGGGGCTGACCGACGAGACGATCCTTGTCTTCTTCTCGGACAACGGCGGGCTGCGGCAGCACTTCAAGAAGATCGGCCCGATCGTGACCTCCAACGCGCCGCTACGCGATGAGAAGGGCACCCTGTACGAGGGCGGCATCCGCGAGCCGCTCATCGTCCGCTGGCCCGGCAAGGTCCAACCCGGCAGCGTCTGCGACTCACCCGTCACGAGCGTCGACTTCCTGCCGACGTTCACCGACATCGTCGGCCGGCCCACGCCGCCCAACGTCGACGGCGAGAGCCTCCGGCCGCTGCTGACGGAGACCGGCACGCTCCAGCGCGACGCCATCTACTGGCACTACCCGCATTACCACCACTCGACGCCGGCCGGGGCGATCAGACGGGGCGATCTCAAGCTCATCGAATTCTACGAGGACGGCAAGCTCGAGCTCTACAACCTCCGCGAGGACATCGGCGAGCAGCACAACCTCGCCGACACGATGCCCGACAAGGCCCGCGACCTGCAGAAGCAGCTCGCCGCCTGGCGAAAGAGGGTGGACGCCAAGATGCCCACGCCCAACCCGAACCACGATCCCGAGCGGGCGCACGAGTGGGGCGATCCGCGCGAGCGGATCAAGCTGCGGGAGAAGAAGGGATGACCGTCATGAAAAACCGGCGTCGGTGCTCAACCGGCCTGATCGCCTTCGCCGCGGTGGTGCTGGCCGTCCCAGGGGCGGCGCGCGCCGCGAAGGACGACCTCGACCCGCCAGCCAGAGCCCACCTCCAACTCTGGCTGCGAGCCGACACCGGCGTGGAGCAAAGCGGTGGCAAGATCACCGTGTGGCGCGACCAATCCGGCCAAAGCAACGACGCCAAGGCCTCCGGCAAGACCGCACCCGCGTTGGACGCCACCGGCCTCCGCGAAGGACCCGCCGTCTGCTTCGACGGCGTCGACGATCACATGAGTATCGCCCACCGTCCGGAGCTCAACGCCGACGACGGCCTCACCGTCATCTGCGTCTACCGCTATACCGACGGCTTCCGTATCCTCCAGAAGAAGGACGACGACCACGGCCTCACGCCGGATAGCTGGTTTCTCAGCCCCGGCGCGGGTCTCGGCGTGGCCGGCCATTACCCCAAGAGCCGCTACTTCCCTCGCCGGCCGGTCTTCTTGCAATCCAGCGTGTACGATCCGGCCTCAGGCACGATCCGGGTCTTCAGCAACGGCCAGCCGACGGCGCAGCTCGAAGACGTCCCCCAGGCCCGGCCGAACACCGACCCGCTCTACGTCGGCAAGCGCCACCTGCCCAAGGCCACGCAGGGACACCTGAAGGGCTGCATCGCCGAGCTGCTGGTCTACAACGCCGCCCTGCCCGACGCCGACCGCAAGCAGATCGAGCAAGCCCTCCGGAAGACATACCGCGTCATCAGCTACGGCCAGGAGACGCTGAAGGTATCGCGCGTCATCCCCGGCAACCGCCAGGTGACCGTGGAGTGGCGACGACCCGAAAAGGTCGATGCGGCGAGCAACCTGCACTACGTCGTCGAGGTCAAGCACCGCCACGCACCCTGGACCCAGGCCGTCCGCCGGGAGCGGTCCGCCTCCGCCCGCAGTGCGACGATGACCGACCTGCTCAACCACGCGGACTACGCGCTGCGCGTCTGGGCCCAACAGGACGGCTCGCAGAAGCCGCTCGCCGAAAGCGCCGAGCGACTCGTCAGCCCCGCGGACGTGCCGGGCATCGTCATCGACTACGTCCACAAGGACGAAACGTTCTACATGAACAAGGGCGTCTACATCGGCAGCCCGTCGATCGCCCGCCTGCCCGACGGCCGGTTCCTCGCCAGCCACGACCTGTTCGGTTGCGGATCGCACGACGTCTCGCGGATCTTCCGCTCCAACGACGGGGGACGGACGTGGCGGCATGTGTCGGACCTGGAGCAATGCTTCTGGGGCAAGCTGTTCGTCCATCGCGAGAAGCTCTACATGCTCGCGTGCAGCCGGCGCTTCGGGGACATCGTCATCCGCCGTTCGCCCGACAGCGGCAAGACGTGGACCGATCCGGCCGTCATCGTCAAAGGGCTTTGTCACAAGGCCCCCGTCCCGCTGAAGGTGCATCGCGGCCGGCTCTGGACGTGCGTCGAGTACAAAGATCCCGCCTTCCGCGCGATGGTCATCTCGGCCCCCGTCGAAGCCGACCTGATGCAGCCGAGCAACTGGACCGTCAGCGAGCCGCTCAGCTACGACCCCAACTGGGCCCCGAAGGGCTGGACACCCAAGCGGGGGCACATCAGCGAGGGCAATGCCGTCGTCGACCCGCAGGGCAACCTGCTGAACGTTCTCCGCTACAATCCGCCGCCCCATTACGGCAAGGCCGTCGTGCTCGACATCCCCGACGACGGGCGATCGCTATCGTTCAACCGGACGATGGATTTCCCCGGCAGCCTGACGAAGTTCACGATCCGCCGGCATCCGGAGACGGGCGTGTACTGGTCGCTCGTCAATCGCGTACCCAAGCCGAGGAACGGCATGTGGGCGTGCCGTAACGTGCTCTCGCTGGTCCAGTCCGACGACTTCGAGCACTGGGCGCCCGTCTGCGACGTCCTTCGCGACGACCGCGAATTCGCGCCGAAGTACACGGGCTTTCAGTACATCGACTGGCTCTTCGACGGCGACGACATCGTGTACGTCTGTCGCATGGGCTACAACGGCGCGCACAACTTCCACGATGCGAACCACCTGACCTTCCACCGTATCAAGGATTATGCCAAACGGCGGCCTTCGTACGGACCGTGACGGGCGCCTAGTCCACGACAACGTCCACGGTCGGGGCCGAGACCCATGCCCCCCCGTCCGTGGCCCACAGCCGGAAGCTGTACGTCCCCTCGCTATCGGCGGTGAAGGTCGTTTCGCGCCCCTCGAGCTCAGCCACCGACTGACGGTCGAGGATGTCGCCCTCGTCGTCGCGCACCGTGCGGTAGACGATCCATGCCCACTGCGTCACGACGGTCGATGTGCTGCTCGGATCGAGCGAACCGGCCAGGTCGAACACCTGGCCCACGGGGAAGGGAGCCACCCGACCCTCTCGGGGCGCAGCATCGGCCGTAACGATCAGCGCGCCTGCCTCGGCCTGGAGCGACGCGGCCACGCGTCGCAGCGAGACCCGCCAGGCCACCTCTTCCTCGGCGGGCAGGGGGACCGTCAGGCTGGTGGTATCGCGGATCTCGCGCCGCAGGCCGGTCAACACGTTTCGCTTGGCGTTGAGGCGCATCCGCTCATAGCGAATCGTCACGTCCGTCTCGGCCAGGTCCGTGCGAGACTGGAACGGCTGACGATAGCGGATCTCGATCGTGATCGTCCCATCGTTATGCGGCGTGACCTCGACGGCGGGGCCCTCCCGATTCAACGCCCCGGCCGCGACCTGCGACGGCGCCGCCAATCCCGTCTGGAGGTTCCACTGCCACAACGCCGTCCCACCCGGGGCGACGACGCCCTCAAAGAGGGGTTGCCCTTGCGTGTCGAACGAGATGAATCGGCCGGCCAGGCCCTGACGCCAACCGAAGGCCTCCACGATGCTAAGGTTGCCCGTGAAGCTGATCTGCCACACGCCGGGCAGGTCGAGCGCGACGGCCTTGGGCAGATTGTTGGGGTCGTTGGCGGGGGAGGCCGGTGGGCATTCGGGGTCGAAGCCGCAGCCGGCGCAACCGAGCAGAACCCCGACCGCCAAGGCCGGCCATCGGCAGCGATGCACGCTCGTCGAGATCACCCGCATGTCATCTCCTGCGCGGCACCCCTCACTGAACCAAAACCCATCGCGTCTGGGCCGACGTCTCGCCCAGCCATGACGTCGACCGCCACAGCACGCCGTCGGTCACGTAGAGCGTGACGTAGTACCGCCCAGGGCTGGCCGCGATGAAGCCGCTGGTTTCGCCGGCCGACACGCGGACCCGTTCGCGTTCGATCACGGCCCCGGTCGCCTCATCGGTTAGCTCGCGGACCACGTGCCAGCGGTAGGTCAAGTTGGTCGCGGCCGGCGCTGTCGTGTCGCCGGCGTCCAGCGAGAAGAACTGCCCCGTGCCGAAAGTGACGTTGTCGTTGTAAGGCGGCGGGGGGCCGGTCGCCACGGTGATCCGGCCGGCCGGAGAGATGTCGCCCAGCAGCTCCTTGGTTTCGATGTCGACCTCCTCGAGCAACACCTCACCGATCTGGTGCAGCTCCGCGGGGGCCGGGTCGGCCGAGGAATCCGTCACCACGGTCATGTTCGCCGTAAGCTGACCGGCGACCGGTCCGAGCCGCATCTGGTCGAGCACGATCTGAATGGCGCGCGAATCCGCTCCGGACGATTGCACCTGCGTCCAACCCATGATGGCCGTCACCGTGCCATCGGGACGCTCCTCCACCGAGGCCCGCACGCCGGCAACCGTAACCGCTCCGGTCTCCGGCAGACCGATCGACAACCCCACGGCGGCGATGCCCCTGGCCAGGTCGATCTCCCACAGGCCGACCTCGCCGGCCGCGCCCAGCGTGCCGAGATACTTCAGGTCCCCCAACAGGTCGAACGTCAGGAACGAGCTGCCGTCGATCATGAGCGCCCGCCCGGCCAGCTTGGCGGTGGCCGCGGTGCGAAGCGCATCGCCGGCCAGCAGGCTCAGCCGATACGACCCGGCGAGGCGCGTCTTGGTCAGCGCGATACCGGGCGCCGTCGGGGAAAGGTCGCCGAAGTAGCATCCGACGGGCACGGCCGCGAGCAAGACGACCGCGCCGACGGCGATCGACCGCCGCAGCCGGGTGGTGCCATGCAACGATCTGTAGCGGCCTGGGCTCACAGACCCTCCTTGGAGGCGACCTCGCCCTCGACCCGCGTGATGAGCGGCAGGCTCGCCGCCCACTGCGTGCCGTCGGTGATCCAACATCGCACGAAGTAGGTGCCCGCAGCCTCGGCGGTGAACGAGCTCGTCACGCCGTCGGGCGCGGTCGCCGCTCCGCCGCCGACCAGCCGTCCGAAGGCATCCAGCTCACGCCGCTCGATCGACCACTGATACGTCAGGCCGTCCGGGCCGGTCGTGCCGCTCGCATCGAGATCGAAGACCGCCCCGACCGGATGCGGGATCGACCCGCCGCCGCGGGGCACCAGCCGACCGTCAGGCTCGATGGTCGCGGCCGGGGTCTGCATGCTCACGTCGATCTTCCTCAACCAGACCGTGCCGCCGAAGCTCGTCCGCTCCGGTGCGGGCGAGGTCATGTCGCGTTCGGTCTGAGTCAGCAGGGCCGACATCACCTGGCCGGTGGGGTCGATGCGCAGGTCCACCAGTTCCCATGTCAGGTCGAACCCGACCACGTCGAAACCTTGATGGACGCGAAACGCGTAGCGCACGGTCGCTCCCGGCGTGTTCGGGTCGTTCGGGTCTCCGTCGGCGCCCGTGTCGTCGACGTCGGCGGTGATGCCGCTGGCGCTGTCGTAGGTCATGCCGAAACGGACCACGCCAAGGAGGTCGCTGGCCCGACCGGCGGCGAAGTCGACCTGCCACAGACCCACCGCCTGACCCGGTGCGAGCAGGCCGAGGTGGCGCAGATCCCCGTCGTCGTCGAAGTGCAGCAGCGCGTCGGCCAGCAACGGCTCGTTCTGCGCGCTGTTGAAGGGCGTGGTGTCGTTGTAGCTCACCGAGGCCAACCACGTGCCGGGCAGGTCAACCCGGGTGACGGGCGCGGCGACAGGGTCGGAGATCGGACACGTGGAGAACTCGTCGCAGCCGAAGGCGAGCAGGGCCAGGACAAGCGAAGACCACCGCAGGGCCGTCCGTCCAATCCGCCTGGTCGCTCCGGCCGGCCGGCACGTCATCGATCGAGCACCTCCGGATTGACGGGCGTGGGCGGCCGCTCGCCGCTCAGGACCGCCAGCAGGTTGTTCGCCGCCAGCTCGGCCATCTTGGCGCGCGTCGCCCCGCTGGCCGAGCCGATATGCGGCAGGCAGACCACGTTGTCCAGGTCGGTCAGGCCGGGCGTGATCTCCGGTTCGCGCTCGAACACATCGAGACCCGCTCCGGCGATCGTCCTGTTGCGCAGCGCTTCAACGAGGGCACCCTCGTCGATCACCGGCCCCCGGGCGGTGTTGATGATGTGGGCCGACGGCTTCATCTTGGCCAGCTCGTCGGCGCCGATCAGGTGATGCGTCTGGTCCGTCAGCGGCACGTGGATGCTGACGAAATCGCTCTCGGTCAGGAGCTCCTCGAGCGAGACTTTTCTCGCGCCGAGCTTGGCCATCTCGGCGTTGGGCGCTTCGGCCTCATCGTGGTAGAGGACGGACATGTCGAACCCGGCCGACCGTCGCGCCGTCGCGGTGCCGATCCTCCCGGCACCGATAATGCCCAACGTCCCACCGCAAATGTCCTGACCGTGAAACTGCATCGGTCCCCAGCCGTCCCACTGCCCCGAACGAAGGAACCTGTCCGACTCGACGATGCGCCGCGCGCTGGCCATCAGCAAGGCCCAGGCCAGGTCGGCCGTCGTCTCGGTCAGGACCTCGGGCGTGTTCGTGATCACGATGCCCCGCCGGTTGGCCGCGTCCAGATCGACGTTGTTGAAACCGACGGCGTAGTTGGCGAACACCTTGCACTGCGAGCCGGCCACGTCGAAGGCCTCGTCGTCGAGCCGGTTGACCAGCTCGGTCAGCACGCCGTCACGACCGGCGATCATCTCCAGGAACTCGGCCCGCGTCAGCGATCGCTCGTCGGGATTCACATCCACGCGGTCGCAGTGCTGCTCGAGC
Source organism: uncultured Planctomycetales bacterium (assembly GCA_964622545.1). GTDB lineage: Bacteria > Planctomycetota > Phycisphaerae > UBA1845 > JAFGLZ01 > JAFGLZ01. Next base: position 12,609 of record CAZUQM010000017.1, read on the forward strand.
AGGTCGATGCCGTTCTGAGGGATCCGGCGGGTGACGGCTACGTTGGCGCTCATCGCGTCCTCCGATTCGGTGACGGGCCGGTCCGGGACCCCGTGGGGCCCCCGCCCGGGGCCAGACCGATTCAATCCGGATGCGGGATCACACCAGCCTAGGGTAACGCAAGCTCGACCTTCGGGAAACGCCTGCGAGGGGATTTCCGTCGAATGGATCGTGCGGTCGTCGGCCCCCGAAACCGGCCTGAGCCGCAGCCGAACGGGCGCACATTGACATTCATGCCCATCGTCCGATAGGCTAATCAGTTAGGTTTGACCCACAGCAGCGCGCCGCCCTAGGGCGACCGCGCCAAGCCACGACACTCGCCGGGAGACGACGACCATGCGTTCCAACACGAGCACATGGCAGTGGACAAGCCTCGCACTGCTGGCGTTGGGGGTGGTGGGCTATGCCGGTCAAGGCCTGATGGCCGCGGCCTCGACCAAGCCCGCGTCCAAGAAGGGCGGCTTCCCGTATGTCGGCGTCGTGACGGGCAACGACGTCTACGTCCGTAGCCGAGACGACCAGAACTGGTACCCGACCACCAAGCTCAACAAGGGCGACCGCGTCGAGGTCCACGAGGAGAAGCTCGGGTGGCTGAAGATCCGGCCGCCACGGGGCAGCTTCTGCTATGTCGACAAGGCCTTCGTGGCCCGCGACCGCGGCAACAAGGGCGTGATCAAGGGCGACAACGTCTACATCCGCGCCGGAAGCCAGTTGCCCAAGTTCGAGCGGAACAAGCGAGCCGTCGTCACCCAGCTCGATAAGGGCGCCGAGGTCACCATCATCGACGAGCATAAGGACGGCTACTACAAGATCGTCCCGCCGGACTCCGCCTACTACTGGATCTACGGCGATTACGTCAAGAAGCTCGATACGGCGGCCGCCGAGGCCGAGCCGGCCAAGCTGCCGGACATCGACCCGATCAAGAAGGAAGACGACAAGGCAACGGCCAAGCCCGAGACGGACATACCGGCCGAGGCCGACAGCCCGAAGAAACCGCCTGCCGACGCGCTGGTCCAGCCTGAAGCCACGTCGGCCCGGGAGCGCCTCCTCGGACCGGACACGGCCAAGGCGCCGACGGCGAAGAAGCCCCCCGCCGACGAGCCCGAGGCACCGCCCGCTGAGCAGCCCAAGCCCAAACCGCTCTTGAACATCTGGCAGAAGAAGCTGGACATGCTCAACGCCGAGTGGCGTGCAGCCCTGAGGAAACGACCGCGCGAGGCGGAGGACTTCCGATCCCTGCGCGAACGCTTCCTGCCCATCGCCCAGCAGAAGCAAGAGGACATCCCCAGGCAATATGCCCAGATCCGCCTCGAGCAGATCGACCAGGTTCTCGACGACCTGGCCCGTTTGAAGGAGGTCCGCTCGATCCTCAGCAGCCTCGACGAGCGAAAGCAGAGGCGAGCCGAAGCGAGCACGAAGCCGGCCGTCAAGGCCGCGCCCCCGCGACCGGACTATCAGGGCGTGCTCGAGCGAAGCTTCGCCTTCGAGGGTCGCTACCGCGTTGTCAGACCCGCGGACAAGAAGACGCTCGTCTACGTGGAGTTCGCCGCCGATGCGTCGATGGACCCGCAGCAATACGTCGGACGCTACGTGAACGTCTGGGTCAAGACCAAGCGCTACGACGAGTCGGTCCGCCGGAACGTCGTGGTCCCCGCCAAGATCGCATTGGCGTCCCCGCCGAAGGCCCCGGCCGGGACCGGGCCGGCCTCGCCCGGTCCGCCCGCGCCCGTCTCAGGCGAGCCTACGAAGGCGAACCAGCCGGCCTCGGTCGATACCCTGGAATGATCAACGGAGCTGAATCATGAGCCGCCTGACCGATACGATCACACGCTACTACCTGCTGAGCCTGGCCGCCCTGCCTCTGCTGGCCCAGACCTCCGGCTGCCTCGGCAACACCGACAACGAGGTGCGGCAGACGCTCGCCGCGACGGCCAGCACGGTCGTCTCGGCCATGGTCAGCGCGATCATCAGCGACGCCGTCAACGGCCTGATGGACGTGTCGAGCTCGCCGTTCTCGCAGTTCCTGTGAGTCTCGAACCGGCGATCGTCGGCGACGGCGCCTTGAACAGCGATTGACCGTTGTGGTACGGCCGTCCCCGGGCCGTGAGGCGTCGAGCTACCCAGCCGAGGGCGGCTGGGCCACGTTAAGCAAGGCCTTCGGCTGTTCGACTATCCCTGCCCTTGGCCTTGTTCTTCGCGACCGACCACCGCAATGCCCAGCTCATCGGCCAGGGCCAGCGTCTCGTCGCGCTTCACGATCAGCGTGATCCTCGCCTCGACGACCAAACACCCCGCGCCGGCCGCGTGAAGATTGCGAATCGTGTCCGGCCCGATCGTGGGCACGTCGAAGCGCATGTCCTGGTCCGGCTTGCCGACCTTGACGTGCACCCAGCCGCCCTTGCGACAGAGGTCGCCGGCGCGGGCGATCATGCGGTCGGTGCCCTCGATGGCCTCGACCGCGATCACGTCGCCATCCATGACGGCCACCGATTGGCCGATGTCGAGCCGGCCCATCTCCTTGGCGATCCGCCAGCCGAGATCGGCGTCGCGAAGCTGCGCGGGTGTGGGCTGCTTCCGCGTCATCACGCCGACGTCGGCCATCGCTTCGGGGCAGTATTGCGTCGAATCCACGAGCCTCACTCCACGCGCGCTCAGCTTGTCGCCCACGGCGCACAAGACCGTATCATTCCGCCGATCGGGCAGCTCGAAGAACCACATGCGTACGGTCGTCCAATCGGGCGGGTATCGCAAAACCATCCGCCACAGCGGCAAGAGCATGTCGGTCTTGTGGACGCTGCCGGCCAGGATCGCTTGCTGCACGCGTCCACGCCGCAACAGGCGAATCCACCGACCGAGTTGGGCGATGCTGCTCCAGTGGAAACTGTCGGCCAGATCGCGGAGCCCCTCGTCGGCCAGGCCCCTCAACCCGACCACCACCAGGCGCCGTCCGCGACGTTTCGCCCCGCGAGCGACCAGCCAGGGGAACTCGCCCGCGCCGGCAATCAGGCCCAGGGTGGACGTGTCGGCTTCGGGGGTCTCGGCGGCCATGCTTGCTCGGTGCGGGCTATCTCCGTCGATCCTGCCGCGACGGGCTCGAACCCTTCCCGGTGCGGGGGTTCGTCCGCCGGCCGCCCTTGCCGTCGGGCAGCATGCGCTCTAGGGACGCCACCCGCTCGGGCAGCGTCTTGAGCTGATTGTACATGGCCGTCAGCCGGCTGAGGATGGCGACCTCGCGCTTCTTCTGTCGGGCCGGAATGGCGGGCTGGCCCAGGACCGACTCGCCCGGAGCGATGTCGTTGATCACGCCGGCCTTGGCCCCGATCGTCACGTTATCGCCGATGGTGATGTGTCCCACGACGCCCACCTGTCCGGCCAGCGTGACGTGGTTGCCCATCGTCACCGACCCGGCCAGGCCCGATTGCGCGACCAGCATGCAGTTCTCGCCGACCTTCGTGCCGTGCCCGATGGCGATCAGGTTGCTCATCTTCGTGCCCGAGCCGATGCGCGTCTTGCCCAGCGTCGCCCGGTCGATCGTGCAGTTGGCGCCGATCTCCACGTCGTCGCCGATCTCGACGATGCCCGCCTGCGGGATCTTCTGCCATGTCTGGCCCACCGGGGCATAGCCCAGGCCGTCGTTGCCGATGACCGTGCCCGAGTGAAGCGTCACCCGGTCGCCCATCACCGTACCGTCGTAGACGACCACGTTCGGCATCAACACGACGTCGTCGCCGATGCGGCAGTCCGGACCGATGTAGCAGCCCGGGTAGATCGTCGCGTTCCGACCGATCACCACGCCGCCGGCGATCGTCACGTTGTGTTGGACGTTCGCACCCTCGCCGAGCGTGGCGGTCTCGTCGATCACGGCGCTCGGGTCGATGCCGACCTTCGGGTGCTCCCGGAAGCCGTGCAGGTGCACGATCAGCAGGGCGATGGCCGTGTAGGGCTCGGGGCAGCGGATCACCACCAGCGTCTCCGGCGCGGGCTGCTCAAGGTCGACCACCACGGCCGAGGCCTTCGTTTCCGACAGCATCCGGACATAACGCCGATTGGCCAGGAAGCTGATCTCGCCCTCACCGGCCTCCTCCAAGGTGTTGGCTGCGTGGATCTCGAGCGAAGCATCCCCCTCGACCCGGCAGGCGATGCCCTGCGATTCCAGAAACCGACATAAGTCGGCGAGCGTCTTCGCCATGACTGGCCCTGTTCCTCTCGTAACGGTTGCCCGGTTCAAACCCCAGATGCTAATCCGCCGCCGATGCGCGTGTCAAACCGGCCGGGCGGATGCCCACGCTTCCTTCCCCGCTTCCCCGACCGCGTTGTAGCCCGGTCGCGGATCGATACAATGTCGGCTTCGTGGCCCGATCCGTCGGAGCCGCTGGCAACCGAAACCCTGACGCGACCTGCCGGAGGAGACCGTGATCGCACCCGTCTTCAGCATCGTCGAACACATGGGCATCGCCGTGGCCGACCCCAAGGCCTCGGCCGCGTGGTATGAGAAGGTGCTCGATTTCAAGGAGATCTTCAGCAACGGGGCTGAGCCGCCGACGCTACTGGTCGAACACCCGAGCGGCTTCCGCTTGGAGGTCATCCCCAAGACCGACAGGCCCCAGCCCGAGCGCGAGCCCCGCGATCCCGGCTGGTCGCACATCGCTCTGAAGGTCGCCGACCTCGACGCCGCGGCGGCCGAGCTCACCTCGCGTGGTCTGGTCTTCGACGACGACCCCGTCGAGGCCGTCGGCGGCGGGCGCATCCTCAACTTCAGCGATCCCGACGGCAACATGATGCAGATCGTCGAGCGGCCTGCGTCGTAGCGACCGACGGCGTCAGGTCAACGTCCGGCCCCCGTCGACGTTGAGGATCTGCCCGGTGATGTACCGCCCGTCTTCGATGAGGAACCGCGCGGCCTTGGCGATGTCGGACGCATCGCCTATCCGATTGAGGGGGATGCGCTTCAGCGCCGCCTGGCGGGTCTTCTCGTCGGCGTCCTCGGGCAGCATCACGAAACCCGGCGACAGCCCGTTGACCAGCACGTCGGGGGCCATCGCCCGAGCCAGCGCCCTGGTCAGCGTGATGAGACCGCCCTTGCTGACGCAGTAGGCGATGTAGTCGGCCCAAGGCCGCTCGCCCGAGAAGTCGCAGATGTTGATGATGAAGCCCGGCCGGGCCTCGCGGAGATGACGCCAGGCCGCCCGCGACAGCATCGCCGGCGCGGTCAGGTTCGTCGTCAGGTGCTCGTCCCACGGCGCCCGCGACAGCTCGCCGATCGGCGTCTTCTCCCAGATGGAGGCGTTGTTGACGAGCACGCTGAGGGCGCCGAGTCGGTCCACCGTCTCGGCGACGATCCGCTCCGGAGCGTCGGGGTCGGCCAGGTCGCCCTGGACCACGCACGCCCGCCGACCGAGCGACTCGATCTCCCGGGCGGTGGCCTCGGCCTCGTCGACCGATCGGTTGCAGTGCACGGCCACGTCCGCGCCGGCCTGGGCCAACTCCAGCGCGATCGCGCGCCCGACACGCACGGCGGCCCCGGTGATCAGCGCGATCGTGTGACGCTCGGCCATGACGGATCACCTCCTCGATCAGGTCGTCCGCTCAGCGATCCTCTTCGGGCGGCAAGTCGACCAGAGGCTCGTCGTCATCATCGTCCTCGTCGACGAGCTCCGGGACCTTATGCATGCTCCAGACGTCGTCGACCTGGGTGGGTGCCGAGGGCTTGGCAAGCCATCGCCGCATGAACGCGCGGCGAAACCGCGCCATGGCCAGCGTCGAGATCAGGAACACACCGATCAGCCCCCCGGCGGCCAGCACGTAGTACTGCAACTGGCGAAGCTGGTCGAGCCGGCTGACCTTGGGGGCGGCGGCGGGTCGCGTGACCGCCGCGGGCTTGACCTGGAGCCGCCGTCGCTCGGCCCGTGCCTGGAGCAGTGTAACGATCCCCACGGCGACGAAGAGCAGCCCGATCAACAGCAGCCCGAGGGCGATGCGTCGTCGTTGCTCGTGATTCTCCACGTGGCTACGGTCCCTTTCGTCGTCTTCGAGCGGCCGGACTCGCGACGTCCGTCCTCTACGAAACCGCCTCACTCCACGGCAGGTCCTCGCGCGGGTTGAACTGCGTCTCGGATTGCAGCTCGCTCAGCAAGGCCTCCTGGCGGGGGGTCAGGTCCTTGGGCGGTACGATGCGGACGACCGCGTAGTGGTCGCCGCGCTCCTGCGTCCGGGCGTCCATGACGCCTCTGCCCTTGAGCCGCAGCTTGCGACCACTGGCGGTGCCCGGCGGAATCGTCACCACCGTCCGCCCGTCGATCGTCGGCAGCTCGACCTTCGTGCCGAGGCACGCCTCCGTCACGCTGATGGGCACGTCGAGGTAGATGTCGTTGCCGATCCGCGTGAAGTAGGGATGCGACTGGATCGAGCAGACGATGTACATGTCGCCCGCGGTCCCGGCCCCCGTGCCGCTCTGGCCCTTGCCGCGGACGCGAATCCGCTGCCCCGGCTGCACGCCGGGCGGGATCTTGACCTTGATCGTCTCTTTGGCGCCCCTGCCCCGCGACAGGTCGACCTCGAGCGTCGCGCCGTGGACCGCTTGATCGAAGGTCAGGGTGACCTCGTGCTCGACGTCCTGCCCGCGCGACGAGGCCGGGCGTCGCTGTGTGCGAGGACCGCGCGGCCCGCGCGCCGCGCCGCCGCCCTGACGCATGAACCGCTCGAAGATGCTGCCGATCCCACCGCCGCCGCCACCCCCCATGCCGCCGAACAGACCCTCCAGGTCGCCGAGGTCGAACTCGATCGTCTCCGGACCGCCCTGCGTGTAGACCTGCCAACCGCCCGGACCGCCCGTCTGCCACGGACCGGCTCCGCCGGCCTCGGCGCCGACCCCGACCGTGCCAAACCGGTCAAACTGCCGCCGCTTCTCCTTGTCGCCCAAGACGTCGTAGGCCTCTTGGACTTCCTTGAACTTCTCGATGGCCGACGGATCGTCCTTGTTGCGGTCGGGATGGTACTGCCGGGCCAGCTTGCGGTAGGCGCGCTTGATCTCGTCCTGGCTGGCCTGCCGGGAAACACCGAGGATGTCGTAGTAATCTCGCTTCGCCATGACGGGTATTATAGCTTGCCCTGTCGGGCTGACATCAACACGCCGAGTCCCTCCGCGCGAACCCGGTCGGTCGATGGAGACCTAGTCGTTGTGCCTCTGCCGCAGGCGGCCGGACGTCCGCATCATGTGGTGCATCCGCTCAAACTCGTCGAGCCATTCTTGCGTGACCATTGCGAGCTGAGCCTCGGACGTGACGCCCGTCGAGCAGGCCGCGCCGCCGAGCTCCCCGGCCATCTGACGATACCGACTCAGCGTGCGATCGCCGTAACGGCCGCACTCGATAGAGTCCTCGGTCAGGAACACCACCATCGGCACGCGCCGGCCCGCACAGATGCTCAGCTCGTCGGCCACGTCGGGATGCGCGTCGCGATCCACGAACCGCAGGTCGATCTTGCAGTCCGCCGCCTCGCAGAACCGCTGGAAGATCGGGCACTGCGCCACGCAGTCACCGCACCAGGCCCCGGCCAGACACAGCACCTTCATCTCGCGGACGAACGCAGAGAGGATCGCCTGCTGCTCGGCCGTCAGCACGACCTGGTCGTACACCGTCTTCCACCGAGGTACATCCTTCTGCGCGTCGGCGTGAGCGGCCAGGAACTCCTTGTACGGCAATGCCTGATCGAAGACCTTCTGCCAGTCCATGCTCTGCCTCCGCTGCTAAGAGGCCGCGTCGTTCGACGTCCTGCTGGACAAGACGGCCTGCTGAACGGCCTGGGCCGTCCGGGCCTCCGGCGTGACGACCGAGTGACACGGCGCCATGCCGTGCCGTCGCTGCAGGAAGGCCAGCTCGGCCGGTCCGATCCGCGACAGGGCCTGCTCGATCGAATCGCGATCGCGGCCCGACTGCCAACCCTCCATCTCCTTGCTCATGCGGACCGCGCACCAGGCATGACCGCACATCGCGCAGAAGTCGGCATCCTTGGGTGTGTCCGCGTCGTGCAGATGGCGCGCCGTCTCGGGGTCCATCGCCAGGGCGAAGTGCCGCGACCAGTCCATCGACGCACGGGCCTTGCTGATCTCGTCGTCCCATTGTCGAGAGCCGGGCAGACCCCGCGCCACGTCGGCGGCGTGCGCGGCGATCTTGTAAGCGACCACACCCGCCCGCACATCCTCCAGCCTCGGCAGGCCCAGATGCTCCTTCGGCGTAACGTAGCACAGAAACGACGCACCGTGAAACGCCGCGGCGGTGGCGCCGATGGCCGAGGTGATGTGATCGTAGCCGGGCGCCACGTCGGTCACGATCGGGCCCAGCACATAGAACGGCGCGCCGTTGCACAGCTCGGCCTGAAGCTTCATGTTGTGCTCGATCTGGTGGAACGGCACGTGGCCGGGTCCCTCGACCATCACTTGGACGCCCGCCTCGTGGGAGCGCTGAACCAGCTCGGCCAGCGTACGAAGCTCGGCGAACTGCGCCTCGTCCGAGGCATCGGCCAGACACCCCGGACGCATGCCGTCGCCCAGCGAGTAGGCCACATCGTACTCACGCATGATCGCGCTGATCTCGTCGAACAGCTCGTACATCGGGTTCTCGCGGTGGTGATGCGTCATCCACCGCGCCAGCAGCGTGCCGCCGCGGCTGACCATCCCCGCAACCCGCTTGCCGGCCAGGGGAAGGTGCTCGCGCAGGACGCCCGCGTGGATCGTGAAGAAGTCCACGCCCTGCTTGGCCTGTTTCTCGATGCAGCCCAGGATGTCGGCGTGCGTCAGCTCCTCGATCTCGCGCCCGACGATCATCTCGTACATGGGCACGGTGCCGACCGGCACGCTCGCATGATCGATCAGCGCCTGCCGCGTATCGTCCAGGCGCCCACCCGTCGACAGATCCATCACCGTGTCGGCCCCGAACCGCACGGCCCACTCGAGCTTCTCGACCTCCTCATCGAGCGAGCTCCGCACCGGCGAGGCCCCGATGTTGGCGTTGATCTTCGTGGTCACCGCCCGACCGATGCCGATCGGGTCGAGACGGCCTTGCGGACCCAGATGCCGGACGTTGGCGGGGATGACCAGGCGCCCCTCGGCCACCTCCAGCCGGATCGTCTCTGGATCCACGCCTTCGCGCTCGGCCACGCGGATCATCGCCGGTGTCGTCTGTCCGTCTCGCGCGGCTTGGTATTGTGTCGTCATGATGCCCTCACTCGTGACGGAGCGACCGCTCCGACGCCCGCACCCGATTAGACGCTTTGGATGCCGGATCGGTATCCGTCTTCTTGCGCCGGCCGCCCCTTGGGGCGGCGAGCTCGGTCGAGGCTCGCGAGTCTCGTTGAGGGGGCGGCGCCGGTCCTGATGGCGGATCGCGGCGACACGGAGCCGGAATGCCTTGGCTGGGGTGACGTCGCTTCCCTACGCAGCTCTTGCCCACCCGTCCGCCATACCCGAACGGGCCGACCTTCGCTGATCAGGTTCCGAGGGTCCCGGTGGCAGGACGTGTCCGTCCACCGATCTCAGGCCCGCAGGCCGCCCCTAGCAGGATGCAACTGCGCTTGGAAGCATTGTATGTCGCTCGCCCGAAGGGGTCAAACACGGCCGAGTGAGCCCGATCGCTGCGCGGATCCGGTGAGGACCTCCGACGAACGCCCGCCCGAAGGTGCACCTTGCGCCGATTCCCCTATACTGTGGCCGTTTGTCACCGACCCGGATGACGTCACAAGCGACGCCCCCACACGAAGGGAGACGCCCCATGCACCGCCGAGCCCTCCTCGCCGTCCTCAGCACGATCTGCATCCCCGGCTGGCTGGCCCCAAGCGCCGTGGCCGAACCCGCCCGGGACCGGCCGTCCTGGCCGTTCGAGATCCGCACCGAGCACAAGCCAGGGACGTACTGGTGGTGCCCGGGAAGCGCCTTCGACAAGGCCAGCATCGATTTCAACCTCGAGACCATGGCCAAGGCCGGCATCGGCACCGCACACATCGTGCCCATCTACGGCGCCAACGGCTACGAGGACCGCTTCATCCGCTACCTCTCTCCCACGTGGATGACCATGCTCGACCACATCGTCACCAAGGCCCGCGACCTCGGCATGAACGTCGACATGACCACGGGCACCGGCTGGTGCTTCGGCGGGCCGGGCCTCGACCAGTCTACGGCGGACATCGTCGCCCGGTACGACCCCAAGACCGGCAAGCTGTCCTTCAGCGCCAAGCGGATGGTCAAGCGCGCCGCACCCGGCGGGGAGGGACATATGCTCAATCCCTACTCGCCCGGCGCGATGCGTTTCTACCTCAAGCGGTTCAATAAGGCCTTCGACCAGGCCGAGCCCGCCATGCCGCGGGCCCAGTACCACGACTCCTTCGAGTACTCGGGGAACTGGTCGACCGAGCTGCTGGAGGCGTTCAAGGCCCGGCACGGCTACGACCTGGCCGACCATCTCGACGTGTTCTTCGCCAAGCGAGGCAACCCCGACACCCGCACCCGGCTCAAGTACGACTACCGCGCGACGCTGGCCGACCTGCACGTCCGCTTCATCGAGACCTGGTCCGAATGGGCTCGCAAACGAGGCATGATCACCCGCAACCAGGCCCACGGCTCGCCGACGAACCTGGTCGACACCTACGCCGCGGCCGACATCCCCGAGACCGAGATGTTCGGCGCGCCGGACTACCCCATCCCCGGCTTCCGCCGCAACCCCGACATGGTCCGCAAGGGCGACAGCGATCGACGCGTCTGCATGCTGCCCGCCTCGGCCGCCCACATCGCCCATGAGCCCGGCAAGCAATGGGTCTCATCCGAGAGCTGCACCTGGCTCCGAGAGCACTGGCACACGGCGCTGAGCCACGTCAAGCTCGAGCTCGACGAGTTCTTCATCGCCGGCGTCAACCACGTGTTCTTCCACGGCACGTGCTACTCGCCGACGGACGTGCCCTGGCCCGGGTTCTTCTTCTACGCATCCACGAAGTTCGACTGGCGGAACTCCATCTGGCACGACATGCCGCTGCTCAACGCCTACATCGCCCGGTGCCAGTCGGTCCTCCAGGCCGGCGAGCCCGACAACGACATCCTGGTCTACTGGCCCATCCACGACCTCTGGATGAACCCCAAGGGCACGGCCATGAAGCTGACCGTGCATCACGCCGGCTGGGTCGACAACCAGCACTTCGGCGACGTCTTGCAGAGGCTCATCGACAGGGGCTACGGTTTCGACGTCATCAGCGATCGGCTGCTGAAGGGCATCGACGTCCGCGACGGCAAGCTGAGGGCCACGGGCGGCACCTACCGCACCGTGCTCGTACCGTCGTGCAAGACCGTGCCCGTAGCCACCCTGACCAAGCTGGCCGACCTGGCCGACAAGGGGGCCACGATCATCATCGAGAAGGAGATCCCCAGCGACGTGCCGGGCCTGGCGCGACTCGACGAGCGGCGGGCCAGGCTCAAGACCGAACGGGCGCGGCTGGCCGGAGCGAAGCCGCTCGTCACCGACGACCTCGAGGCGGCCCTGGCCAAGGCGGACGCTCGCCGCGAGCCCCTGGTCGATGCCGGGCTCGAGTTCATCCGACGACGAATCGACGGCGACCCCGTGCTCTTCGTCGTAAACCAGACCGCCAAGGCGCTCGACGGCTGGTTGACCGTCGGCACGCCCTGTCGGTCGGCCGCGCTGCTTGATCCGATGGCGAGCAAGACCGGCACGCTGGCCGTGCGACAGCGCGGTGACCGATCGCAGGTCTACCTGCAACTGCATCCGGGCCAATCGTGCTTCCTTCGCACCAGCGCGAAGCAGCTCGGCGGTGACCCGTGGACGTATCTGAAGCCCGGCGGCAAGACCGTCGAGGTCGCCGGTTCGTGGCAGGTGGACTTCCTCGAGGGCGGACCGAACCGGCCCGCCTCGTACAAGCTCGACAAGCTCGCCTCATGGACCGAGGCCCCGGATGACGAGGCCCAACGCTTCGCCGGCACCGCCCGCTACCGCGTGAAACTGCCGAAAATCGACGCGGCCGCGGCCGACGACTGGGTGCTCGACCTGGGCGATGTCCGCGAGAGCGCCCGCGTCCATGTCAACGGCCGGTTCGTCGGCGGCGTGTTCGCGCTGCCGAAGCGGATCCGCATCGGTCCGCATCTCAAGCCGGGTGAGAACACGCTCCAGATCGAGGTGACCAACCTGACGGCCAACCGCATCCGCAACCTCGACCGCCGCGGCGCGACCTGGAAGATCATGAAGGACATCAACATCGTCACGGTGCACTACCGGGAGATCACCCCGGCCACGTGGCCGCTGGTCGAATCAGGCCTGCTCGGGCCGGTCCGGCTCGTGCCGATGACGAAGCTGACTCCGTGAAGGTGGGGCGGGTGGCCGCCGACCGAGATGAGCCTGGTTACTTGGCCATGCCCTCGACGACCTTGCGTGCCAGGTCGGGCTTGTTGCTGATGATGCCGTGGATGCCGTCGCGGACGAGGCGCTTCATCTCAGCCGGGTCGTCGACGGTGTAGGCCCAGGCTCGCATGCCGGCCTCGTGGATGGCCTGGATGTTCTCGGCATTCAGGTCTTTCGAGTTCCATCCCACCACGGAGGCCCCGGCTCGCTTCATGACCTTGATCTTGGCCGGCGTGATCGCACCGCCGCCCAGCGCGCCGAGCACGAGCTTCGGCTCGAGCTTGTGCAGCTTGTGCAGGTAGCCCCAGTCGAAGGCCTGCACCACGACCTTGTCGAGCACGTCGATCTGCTTCAGCTCCGCCACCGTTTGCTCGGGCGTGCCGCTCTTGCGCTCCAGCAGGGGCACGCTGCCCTTGAGGATCTCGAGGGCGGCCTCGTTGTTCGTCGGCAGCCGTTCGCCGGAGAACTTGGCGCCCTTCCACGAGCCGGCGTCCAGCTCGCGCAGCTCGGCGAGCGTCTTGGTCCTGACGAGGATGCGCTCGCGGCCCCACTTGGCTCGGGCGTCGGTGGTGCGATCGAGCGTCCCGTCGTGGATGGCGATCAGCTTGCCGTCCTTGGTCACGTGGAAATCGTCCTCGACCAGATCCGCCTTCTGCTTCACGGCCAGCTTGAAGGCCGCGATCGTGTTCTCCGGGGCGTACGCGCTGGCGCCGCGATGGCCGATGATGAGCACGCGGTCGGCGCTAACGAGCTCCCGCGGACAGACCTTCGGTTTGCCGCCGTCAGCGGCATACGCTCCCAGGCTACTGGCCAACAGAAACACCGCGGCCAGACAAACCGACAGAGTTGAGACGATGGTCTCACGCATGGTGAATCCCTCGCTGGTTCGTAGAAGTCGTGTGGTGTCCCTCGCGCCGCCCGTCGTCAGTCGGTGCGACGCGCTCCTTCCAATGGCCCCTGACCCGCTCCCCTGGCGGTGCGTGTGGTAGGCCGCTTCTTGGGATACTCGATATCCACCCACTTGGTCGCCTTGTACCGATCGGCCACCTTCTCGAACAGGTTGCCCTGTCCCATGACGATGTCGAGGTCGTCCAGGGTCACGATCTTGTAGAAGTCCCAGCGGTCCTGAATCAGGGGCAGCCGACGCACGACCTCCTCGACCGTCTGGAACCGCGGGCTGAAGCGGTCGCAGCGATTCACACCGTTGGCACCGTACAGCCCGTCGCGCTCGAGCAGGTGCACCGCGTGACAGTAACCCTTGCGAGCGAGCTTCTTCTGGGTGTCGATGAAGACGCGCACCGTCCCGACGATGAGCAGATGCTTGGGCCAACCGTCGTCGCCAAGCAGGGCCATGGACGCGATCGCCCAATCCTCGCAGTCCCCTTCCTCGAGGTGCAGCGAGGTGTCGAGCGATTGCCAGGTGTCCGAGTCCTTCAGCCGCGGGTCCGGCTTGCCCCGGATCCGCATGTCGATGATCTCGGCCGCCTCCTCGGGCGTAGCCACCTCGGCCACAAGCTCCTCGGTCGAGGCGTCCAGAAGCAGGTTCAGCCGCTCGTGCTGGGCGCAGCCGGACAGCGCCGCCCCCAGCACAGACAATCCGGCGATCGCCATCGGAAAACGAAATGGTCTGCAAGCGTCCATGCACTCAAGATGATATCGACGCCGGCCGGCCGCTGCAAGCCGGAGCGGGTGTTCCCTCGCCGACCGCCTCTGGCCCGCCGAAGAGCAGGAGTGGGCTCGCCTGGGGTCCGGCACCCCCTCTGCCGATGGCGTTGCAGCGATCCCGTATGGGCAAATCGCTGTTCTTGCAGGAGCAGACAGAAACGCGAATCCCGTGCCGTCCGGCGATCTTCCGCACGCGGGCGAACCCTTCCAGTCGTCGCGCCGCCGGCTGTGCGAGCACGCCTCGACCGTCGGGGCTGGCGCGATCCGCTCGAGCCGCGGCAGATCAGTGTGCCTCGACGGTGCCGTCTCCCGATCGTCGATCGTCGGTCTCATCGGCCCGGCTTCGCTTCCCTCCTGCTTAAACCGCCTCACGGACTCTCAACCCGGCACCCAGCCCGTGCCGTACGTCTGCGAGCCGCGGACCCGCCGCGGCGACCAGACCTACCGACTGAGGCTCGGCGTGTGGAGACGCCAACCGTTGTCGTCCGCCTCGTGGCAGCCCATGAGCTCCAGACTTCGCCCCGTGGCCACGGCCCCGAAGCCAAACCGATCGCGGATACGGTCGGCGAGGTCGTACAGGCGGGACTGCTTCTGTCGACGCGCTTCGCCCCAGAGCTGATACTGTCTCTGGGTACCGGCCGTCAGCCCAGACAGGCGCACGCCAATCAGGCGCACGGAGGTCGGACGCCTGTAGAGGCCGTCGAGCAACCCGGCCGCGACCGCCGAGACCTCCCCGTCATGGACGGTGGCGGCCTCCAACGAGTGGGCCGCCGAAACCGTATGAAAATCGCGATAACGCAGCTTGACTGTGACCGTCCGGGCCAGCAGGCCCTCGGCACGGAGCTTCCAGCAACTCCGCTGGCTGAGGTAATCGAGCATGGCTCGGAGGTACGGACGGTCGGACGTGTCGCGGGCGAAGGTGGTCTCCCTGCCGATACTGACCCGGAGGTCGTCGCTCTGCACCGGCGCCGAGCACCGCCCGTTGGCCTTGTCGTGTAAGCTCCGCGCCGCGGCCGGACCCAACCGACCTTCCAGCTCGCTCAGCGGGCATGCCGCCAGATCGCCGACGCGCTCGAGCCCCATCGCCGACAACGTCGCGGCCGTCCGTCTGCCCAGCCCCGGGATGACCTTTAAGGGCAGTTCGGCCAGGAAGGCCTGTTCCGCCCCGGGTCTGACGAAGAAGACGCCGTCCGGCTTGGCCCGATCGGTGGCGATCTTGGCCACGAGCTTGTTGCCGGCCAGCCCCACCGAGACGGTCAGCCCCGTTTCCTGACGGACGGCGAGCCGAAGCTCTTCTGCCAAACGCACCGACCAATCGGCTCGCCCCTCCCCGTCGGCCGACGCGCGGGCACGCCCCGAACGGCTCCACGGCGTGCCGGTCAGGTCGAGATAGCCCTCGTCGATGCTGGCCGGCTGGATGACGGGCGTGAACCGAGACAAGATCTCGAACACCCGCTCGGAGTACTCGGCGTACGTGGGGTAGTTGCCCGGCAGGAACACCCCATGCCGGCATAGCCGATGCGCCTGTCGCAGCGGCATCGCCGACCGGACGCCGAACTCGCGTGCCGCATACGAGGCGGACGACACCACCCCGCGATCCATGCTTCGCCCGCCGACGATGACGGCCCGACCCGCCAGCGACGGATTGAGCACCTGCTCCACCGAGGCGAAGAAGGCGTCCAGGTCGACGTGCGCGATCATACGATGGACCGTCATCGAGCCGTCCCACTCCGTGGGACGCGCCCGAAGCGCGACCCACAGCCCCCTCCACAGAACCAACGCGACATCTGCTGCGCTGCTAGCTTGCTCTGGCCTGCGGGCATCGCGACGCGTCGGCCGACTGGCCGGGCCGTCGCATTCCATGAACGATACACCCGTTATCGGCAGACGGCCAGTAAAATGTTCGGTAAATTTTTGGTATCCCAAGAAAGGACCGAACTCATTGATCTGCAACATTTTATGTTGAAAATGATGGTAGCTTGTTAGGGAGGGACCCTGCGGCAGAGACGATTGCCCCATCCGCCGGCCTGACAGGGCCCGGCGACCGTGCCTGCGCTCACGAGCACTCCGGATGAGCGAGCCCGCCGCACGGGCGCCCTACGTCTCGAAGTGGAACCTGAGCGACGCCCGCCCCTCCTCGACAGGGATCAGCGGGCGCGTGGTCGGCGCGGTGACCGGCTGTGTCGTCGGCATGCGATCGAGCTCCAGCTCGACCTCGAAACGGTCGTCCTTGCGAAGCTCATAGTCGAACACGACGTAGCCGTCCCCGACGTAGCCGGGCTGGATGGTCTGCTCTCGCCAGAGCGACGTCACGAACCGCGCCACCCGTTCCCGACGGCGGTAGTAGTCTTCGCGGGCATCATAGTAGTCGTAGTAATAGCCGGGCCCCGGATGCCAATACGGCCCGTACGGGTGGTAGTGATACCCGCCGTAACCCACGCCGACGTACACGCGCGGAGCGGGGCGCACCGCGGGCGGCGGATCGCCCTGGGCCAGGTCGGCATACCGCTGAAACCGCTTCGGATGCATGGCGGGACGAGCCAGCCCGTCGCCCCCGATCAGCCGAACGTCGCGGTAGGTCATGCGAACTGGACGCGTGGTCTGGTTGATGATCTCGATGTGCATCCCCACCAGCGGGTTGTCCTCGTCGAGCCGGACGCGGGCCGGCGTGACCACCACGGCCAGGCCCTGCCGCTCGATCAGGGCGGCCTTGCCGTCGCGCAACACGGTCTGCCCGGTCACCTCGACCGCCTTGATCTTCGGCGAACAACCGGCGGCCAGGCCGGTGACCCACACGCCGGCCGCCACAAGGCCCGTCCGAAGCCCCGCTCGAGATATGCCTGCGAAGATCATGGTCCATCTGGATTATAGCGCAGCGCGCGACGGCTCGACAGTGCCGCCGGCCCTTCGAGATCCACCCGGCCGAGTCAGCGCGAGCCTACGGTCCCAGCGCCGACAGCCACCGTTGCCCCAGTGGCCTGCCTCTCAGTAGTCCAGAGACAGGATGCGACCCTTCGTGAAGTTGAAGAACGCATCCTTGTTGGCCACCTTGATCCCGGGCATGAGCTGATCGGCCGTCTTGCCCGCGGCCTTGAGACAACCCGGACAGGCCATGATCGTCACGCCGCTGTCCAGCAGCTTCCTGATCGCCGTGTGCGACGAGTCGAACGGCGCCTTCTTGAGATCCTGGCTCCCCTTGAGCACGGCCGGGATGGCCTCGACGTCGACGTAGACCAGGACGTCCTTGTCCTCGCACATGATCTGGGCCATCTTCAGGCCCATGAGGATCGCGTGCGCGTCGTCATCGGCGATGTGAATGAACACACCGTCCCTGGCCGAGCCGGCGGCGACCGCTTGGGTCTCCCGAACCAGGCCTATAGCAACGACACCGATCAGCGCGCCGATACCAACGAGACATGCTGTGCGAATGTGACGGGATGCGACCATGATGGGGTCTCCTCGTGTGAGATGCCTCGGCGACCGTTTCGCCGGTCGTCCGGAAGAGGACAGCGCCATCCGGCGTAACCGGTCCCCGTGGGTGAGATGCCTCGGCGACCTCGCCGAGCGATGCGGAGGGCATTATACCCCGACGCCTCGACGGATTCGCAGGCCGATTGGCCACGGCCTCAGAATGGTCGCCCGACCAAGCACCGCCCACGGTGCGGGCTTGCGCGAATGGCTGCCGGCGCCGGCAAGGCGGTACCGCTTCTGGGGACAACCGCTCGCCGACCACCCTCGCCCCAGCGGAACCGTTGAAATGCTTTGACAGCCAAGAAAAGCCCCACCTATGATATCCGCCATGAGTTCGACGAAGAAAACGACCACAACCGGGACCGACGAGACCAAGTCCGCCCAGGCCTATGAGGCCGCTTGCCGGGTCTTGCCCGGCGGGGTGAACTCGCCCGTCCGGGCCTTCGGGGCCGTGGGCGGGACTCCCCGCTTCATCCAGAGCGCCAAGGGGGCGATCCTAACCGACGTCGACGGCAACGAGTACATCGATTACGTCGGCTCTTGGGGCCCGATGATCCTCGGCCACGCCGACGACCGTGTCACCGCTGCCGTCAGCAAGTCCCTGCACCACGGATCGAGCTTCGGAGCCCCGACCCTGCGCGAGACCCAGCTCGCCGAGATGGTCGTCGACGCCGTGCCCAGCATCGAGCTCGTCCGCTTCGTCAACAGCGGCACCGAGGCCACCATGAGCGCGATTCGTCTGGCCCGGGCCTACACGGGCCGCGACATCGTGGTCAAGATCGAAGGCTGCTACCACGGTCACGTCGACGCCTTGCTGGTCTCGGCCGGCTCCGGGGCCACGACGTTCGGCAGCCCCAGCTCGCCCGGTGTCCCCGAGGCCGTCGTGGGCTCCACGCTGACGATCCCCTTCAACGACCCTGGGGCAGTCCAACAGGTCTTCGACGCCCACGGCGACCGCATCGCCTGCCTGATCCTCGAGCCCGTCGCGGGCAACATGGGGTGCATCCCTCCGTCCGACGGCTATCTGCCGGGCCTCCGCAAGCTGTGCGATCAGGCCGGTTCCGTCCTCATCTTCGACGAGGTCATGACCGGATTCCGCGTGGCCTACGGCGGGGCACAGGCCCTCTATGGCGTCACGCCCGACATGACCTGTCTGGGCAAGATCATCGGCGGCGGACTGCCGGTCGGGGCCTTCGGCGGACGGGCGGACATCATGAAAGGCCTCTCGCCGGTGGGTTCGGTCTACCAGGCCGGCACGTTGAGCGGCAATCCCCTGGCCATGGCCGCGGGCGTGGCCATGCTTGAGGCCCTGCAGGACGGTCAGGTGTATAAGCACCTGGAAGGCGTGTCGGCTCGGCTGGCGGCGGGGCTGTCCTCAGCGGCGCTGAGCGAGGGCGTCATGGCGTACCACACACGTGTGGGTAGCATGCTCTGCACGTTCCTAACCGAAGGTCCGGTGGTGGATTATGCCTCGGCCAAGGCGTCCGACACCGAGGCGTTCGGTCGGTTCTTCCACGGCATGCTCGAGCGCGGCGTCTACCTGGCCCCGTCGCAGTTTGAGTGCGCTTTCGTATCGGCCGCGCACGACGAATCGCTCATCGACCGCACCGTCGAGGCGGCGGCGGAGGTCTTCGCGACGCTCTAGCCCTGACCACGGCTGGGGCGCGCGCCGGGTTCGTTCCGGGACAGGACCCGGGGAGTTCAAGCACAACGGCATGGAGGCTCAGGGGCCGATGGATGCGCAGCCCAAATCCGAACTGACCATCTTGCGTGACTACCTCAGCGCCGTTCGGGCCGTTCGAAGGGCTCGAACGATCTTCCTGTTCGTCATCATCCTCAGCCTGCTCGGCCACATCGGCACCTACTGCTGGGCAAGATGGGCCACCGACCTGCGGAAGACCTACGCCCAAGTCGTCGAGAAGGACCCGCTCCAGCTCGACGACCTGGTCGACGACGACCTGGTCGACGACGTCCTGGACGAGCCGACGGACACGAGTACGACCACATCAACGGCCACGCAGAAGGTCGCCACCACCCAAGCTGGAACGACGACCACGCAAGCCGCCAAACCACCGGCCAAGTCCGACGCCCAAGGCGTCGGGCGGCTCTACATCAAACGCCCCATCGTCATGCCGCACGGCAAACGCGTGCTCGACGGCGAGCGAGCGATCGGCATCATTCTGCCCCTGACGCGATTCATCGGCATGGCCGCCACCGGAATGCTGATCATGACGCACCTGATCGGCGTAAACATCTGCCTGGCCGGCCGCATGGGAGGCATCTGCCATGCGACCTCGGCCTTCTTCTGGTCGGTGGTGCTGGCGGCCTTATTGTTCCCCTGGGGACACCTGGTCCCCGGCATGTCGTTCACGATCCCCGACGCGTTCTTCGATCTGGACCAGCTCCGGGCCGGGTTGATGCACCTGCCGTCGGACCCCTGGGGCTATGTCCTTCACTACGGGCAGTTCCTCGGCGTACCGATCCTGGCCATCCTGGCCGCACTGGCCAGCGGCGTCCGATTTAGCCAGGCCTATCAGCAGGTCCGACAAGCCGTCGAGCCGCTGATCCTCATGAAGGTGGTCTAGATGAGCTACCGAAGCCTGTCGGGCATCGCGTACGCCCTGGCTGTGGGTACGGCGGTGATCGTCCCCGTTGCCGCTGCGGGCGGACCTGCCCAGGTGATCCTCGCCGCGGCCACGATGCTCGTGCTGCTGACCGCCTCCTCGCTGCTCGGCGACCGATTCGGCGAGCAGTGGCCCGCCATCGTGCTGGTGTTTCTGGCGGCCTGCGGCGTGGTCATCGTCACGACCATCTCCGTCGTGATGGTCCAGGGCGCCAGCGAGGGCAGCCTGGTCGATCGCGTCTGTAGCGGCGAGAGCGGGGCGAATCACTGCCAGCAGGCCTTCCAGAGCCGGTGGGCCAGCATCGCCTTGTGGTTCGGGCCGAACGCCGCGCGGGCCCCGGCCTCATTGCTGGGCCGGCTGTTCTATGTCGTGCTGCTGGTGTGGTTTGTCACAATGGGCCGACCGAGCCGCCTCGACCGCCGCTGGCATCTCTTCCCGCTCATCCTGACAAGCCTTGGCGTGCTGGTAGCCGGTTATTTTATGGTGATCCTCTACGCGGTGCTGCCTTCGGGGTGCGGGCTGTGCCTGGCCAGCCACATCGTCACGTTCCTGCTGTTCGTGGGCACGGTCCTGACCTGGCCGCGAGGTGCCCTGACTCTCGAAGAGCAGGCCATCCGGGACGACGCGCGGCGTCGGTATGCCTGGGGTCCCTGGCAGCGTCCCGTAACGGCGCTGATGTTCTCCCTGGCCGTCGGGCTGTTCAGCGGACAACTGAAAGCCACCCAGCTCCTCCGACAACGGATCCAGCAGGTGAGCAACGCCTACGAGAAGCTGGCAAGCGACCCGGCCTTCATGCGCTGGGATTTCAGCCGGCAAACCGCGGACGACTACGAGGTCTTGCCGGATGACTCGGTCCGCGGTCCGGCCGACGCTTCGTTCACGCTCATCGCCTACAGCGACTTGCAGTGTCCCCAGTGCGAGCGGTTCCACGAGATGGTCCAGGACATCGAGACAGCCTTCCCCGGACGCATCCGGTTCATCTTCCGCCATTTCCCTCTCGATCGATCGTGTAACCCACTAGTCAGCACAACATTGCATGCCTTCGGGTGCGAGAGCTCCCGCGCCGCCGAGGCCGCTCGCATCGTGGGCGGCGACGAAGCCTTCTGGCAGATGCATGACGCCATCTATGCCTTCGAGGCGGGCCTGGAGACCCGGCCGTATGAGCAGCTCGCCGCTGAAATCGGCCTGGACGTCGAGGCCTTCCGCCAGGCCCTCAACTCACCGGAGGTCGACCAGCGCATCCAGGCACACATCGTCAGCTCGAAGGAGTACAAGGTGGCCAGCACCCCGCACGTGCTCCTCAACGGCAAGCGTGTCAGGACGTGGGGCAAGATGACGTTTTGGCGGGCCGTGCTCGAACCGTTCGGCACGGATCCGAACCCCACGACGACCTCGTCCACCACGGCCACCACAAGCACTGCTCCTGCAGCACCCTAGAAGAGATTGTCCTTGGACGGCCCTTCCGCCGCTAACCCCTGAGCCGCTGCGCGCATCTAACCCGATGTAGGCTTGGCAGGGATGCCTGTCGGTCCGAGAGCATGACAACGGGCCGGGCCATCTGACACGGACGGTTGTCTTGGCGACCCGGTAAGGCCTCCTGCCATGAGATGGTATCTCGCCTTGGTCCTGGCCATCATCGCTATCGCCGGCTGAGTTGTCGTACGAGCAGCGGTCACCTCATCCCGCCTGTGCTGGACGGGCTTGTCCTGTTTTGCCGATGTGACAATAGCGGGTCCAACTCCCGACGGACCGTATGATTGACCCTGATCCGACGGTGGGTTACCTTGTCGAGCGAGGGACGAGTCTGACACTGCTGCTGCGAGAACGGGCCATGCGCACCGCGACGATTCTGAGCATCACGGTTGGATGGGGATGTGTCGCTCTAGGTTTGGGACTGACCATCGGCTGCGACCAGTCGCCGCCACCGCCCCAATACAACACCAACCTGGGCGATCAGCCGGGCGAGTTGATGCCGGTGCCGGCGGCGCCCGCCGACCCCCGGATCGTGCAAGACCAGACGGGCGTGACGGAAGAGGAGTTCACCGCCCCCGCCGCCAAGGTCAGCGCGGCCCCGGGTCGAACCCGCGGCGGCCAGACCGCCTCAGCGGACCAAGCAGGTGCCGCCGGTGAGGAGGCGTCCTCGGAGGACAAGGCCCAATCGCTCGAGGCCCTGATGAACAAGGCCAAGAAGGACGCCAAGGCCACACCCGCGGCGAAAGCGGCCGCACCGACGAAGAAGGCCCCCGCCAAGGCGGCCGCCAAACCGACCGAGAAAAAGTCGTCCGCGAAGGCGGCACCGAAGCCAAAGTCGCCGAAGGCCACGCCGGCCAAGAAGGCCGCGGCCGGCAAGCCCAAGACCCCGGCCAAGGCGACTCCCAAGAAACCGGCCGCCAAGGCCGCCCCCAAGAAGAGCCCTCCGAAGAAGACGCCCAAGAAGGCTCCGGCGAAGTCCGCGCCCAAAAAGAGCCGACCCAAGGCAACCCCGAAATCCCCCGCCAAGAAGGCCCCAACGAGAGCACCGGACTTCTAAGGGACGCCCCGGGCCAAGGAGCCGGTGACGGGCCGATGGCGTGACCGCCGGCGATGCGGGTTGCCGCGCCTCAACCGGCCGAGACGGACTCGTGATCCCGCCTCGGAGAGGAAGCACCGACGTGACCACAGACGAAAAGAAGGCCGTCTGTCTCGTGAGCGGTGGGCTGGACTCGGCGACCTGCCTGGCCATCGCCCGCCAGCAGGGGTTCCTCTGTCACGCCTTGACGTTCGAGTACGGTCAGCGTCACGCATGTGAGCTCGAAGCGGCGGTCCGCGTCGCCCGGGCCCTAGGGGTCGTTGAGCAGAAGACCGTCCGGATCGACCTGCGCACGTTCGGTGGATCGGCCCTGACCGACGCCATCGACGTGCCCAAGGATCGCGACCTGTCCCCGGCTTCCGCGACCCGCACGGGACCCGATGCGACCGACATCCCGATTACTTACGTCCCGGCCCGCAACACGATCTTCCTGTCGTACGCACTGGCCTACGCCGAGGTGGTCGGGGCCTGGGACCTGTTCATCGGCGTCAACGCGGTGGACTACAGCGGCTATCCGGATTGCCGGCCGGAATACGTGGGCGCGTTCCAGCGGATGGCCAACCTGGCCATCAAGACCGCCATCGAGGGCGAGGGACGCATCACGATTCACACGCCGTTGATCTCATGGTCCAAGGCCGACATCATCCGGCGAGGCCTTGAGCTGGGCGTGGACTACGCCATGACGCATAGCTGCTACGATCCCGACGCGGAAGGCCGGGCCTGCGGGCACTGTGACTCGTGCCGGATCCGGCGGGAAGGCTTTCGGCAGGCGGGCGTGAAGGACCCGACGCATTACGTATCGTGAGCGTCATCCAACCCGTATCGCCGACGAGAGACATCGAGGCGGGGCCGACCGGACGAACCCATGCAGATCTCGGAGCTGTTCTATTCCGTTCAGGGTGAAGGCAAGCTCGCGGGCATGCCGTCGGCGTTCGTCCGAACGGCCGGGTGTCCGCTGGACTGCCGCTGGTGCGACACCGACTACGCGCGGCGGGGCGACGCCGGCGAGTCGATGACCGTTCAGGACATGGTGGACGCCGTCGCCGTCTGGCCCGCGCGCTACGCGGTGGTCACCGGCGGCGAACCGATGATCCAGGCCGAGGTCGTCGAGCTGACGCGGTCGTTGCGAGACCGCGGGCTACACGTAACGGTCGAAACGGCCGGCATCGTCTATCGCCCGGTGGTGTGCGACCTGATGAGCCTCAGTCCGAAGCTCAGCAACTCCACCCCGCGGGAGTCGGAGGTGCGAGCCGTGCGACACGACCGCCAACGCCTGAGCATCGAGACGCTTCAGCGTTTGATGGCCGAGTACGCCTATCAGCTCAAGTTCGTCGTGGCCTGTCCGGCCGACGTGGACGAGATCGGCCGCCTGTTGGACGATCTGGGCCAGGTAAGCCCCGACGACGTGCTGCTCATGCCCGAGGGCGTCGAGACCGACGTCTTGCAGGAGCGGGCCACATGGCTCGTCGAAATCTGCAAGCAGACGGGGTATCGTTACAGCCCGAGGCTGCATATCGAGCTGTTCGGCTATCAACGCGGTCTGTAGCGACCCACGGATCGGGCGGGCCCAACACCGGAGGACCTCATCGTGTACCGCGTGCGTAAGGTGTTCGACATCGAGTCGGGTCACATGATCAGCAAGCACCCCAGCCGATGCCGCTATCCTCACGGGCACACCCGGTGGATCGAGCTCGTGCTGGCGTCCGAGACGTTGAACGATCAGGATATGGTGGTCGACTTCAAATGGGTCAAGCTGGCGGTGCAAGACCTGCTCGACAAGCTCGACCACGCGATGTGCATCAACAGCGAGGACCCGCTGTTGCCGCAGATGCAGTCCGTGAGCGAGCGGATCGTCATCTTCGACGGCGTGGACCCGTCGACCGAAGTCTTCGCGCGGTACATCTTCGATCACCTGGAGCGTCAGATCGCCGAGGGCAAGCCGCTGAGCGACGGCGAGGGCCAGTACGACATCGATCCGGGGGTGCGGCTCGAGCGCGTCCGCGTCTCGGAGACGCCCACCACGTGGGCCGAGTACACGAGGGACTGATGAAACGCCGCAAGCAGACCATGGATCGCAGCAAGCGCGTCGCGCTCTTCGAGGCGTTCGACAACCCGCACCCCAAGCGGGACTACGAGATCGAGATCGTCCAGCCCGAGTTCACCTCGACGTGCCCCAAGACGGGCCAGCCCGACTTCGGCACGATCACGATCCGCTACGTGCCGGGCAAGACGTGCGTCGAGCTGAAGAGCCTGAAGTTCTACCTCCAGAGCTATCGCGACGAGGGGATCTTCTACGAGGACGTCACCAACCGAATCCTCGACGACCTGGTGACGCTGCTCGCGCCCCAACGCATGGAGGTGATCAGCGAGTGGACCCCGCGCGGCGGGATCAGCACGACCGTCCGATGCACCCACGAGGCGCGGCAGGGCCGGTCGCGTCGAAGGACCTGACGGCTTCCCGGCCTCTTGCCGGATGCGAGCGGTTCCGTCCCTGGCTTGAAACCGCCGCCCGGCGAGGGTAGGCTACGTGAAGCTTCCGGTTTCGATCTCCCCCTTAGCGAAAACCGAAGAGCGGTCATACATGCGTGTAGTTGTGTCGAGGCGAAGGAGCTGACAGCAGCAACGACGACACGCGGACACGAGGCCGGACCGAACGAGATGCGCGCCCGGCGCGCCGCCGCGGTCCGGTCGACTTCGTCTCCAGGTGCAGGTCGGGCCATCCACGATGTGGGAGGATTCAAGGATGAGTAGACGACGAACCGCTTTTCTGGCCGGCGCGCTGTGCTGCGGCACGCTGGTCACCATCATGGGATGCTATCCGTTCGGGGGATTCAGCTTCACGATCCAGTTCGTCACGCCCTCGAAGGCCGAGTCGACCGAGACGCAGACCTTTACGCTGCCCGAGGGCGCGCTGGTCAAGGTGACCAACGACGTCGGCAGCCTGCGGGTCACCGTCGACCAGTCGGCCACCGAGGCCACGGTCGAGATCACCAAGACCGCCCTGGCCGACAGTGAGGCCGACGCCGACGCCCTGCTGGCGGACATGACGGTCGACATCACCGAGCCGACCGAGCAGGACAACACCCTGACGATCGTGGCCGAGAAACCCGCCAGCGCCACCAGCGACGACTCGCAGTTCCAGTTCACGGTCGACGGCGACCAGATCAACATCCAGTCGATCGTCGGCTCGGTGGTGGTCGCCCAGTACCGGCTGCGCATCACCCTGCCGCCCGGGCACGGTGTCGAGGCCCTGCAGAAGGTCGGACCGATCAAGGCCGTCGCCCTCGATACGGCCAGCACGCTCCAGACCGAGGCGGGAGCGATCGAGGCCGTCGCCACCCAGGCGGACCTGACCGCCACGACCGAGGCGGGCAGCATCGAGGCCGAGGCCCACCAGGGCTCGCTCGATGCCAGCACCCAGGCCGGCGCGGTCGACGTCGAGGTGGCCTCCCTGGCCGCCGACGACCTCGTCAAGGTCCGCGTCGAGTCCGGCAGCATCCAGGTGCGGCTGCCGTCGAGTATCGCCGCATCGCTGCGGGCCCTGACCGAGCTGGGGCGGGTCTTCTTCGCTGAGGACGATTTCGACGCCGCCTCCGACGTGACGGACACGCGTGTCTTCGTCGAGGCCACGCTGAACGGCGGCGGCGCGAGCGTGGACGTCCAGACCGAGGTCGGCTCGATCGACGTCGACGCCTACTGAGCCCGCAAGCCCAGACCGTTTCACGCAACCCCACGCCCCGTGCGCAGCCGCGCGCGGGGCGTTTCGGCAGGCCTCAGACTTCAGACATCAAGGCGTGTGCCCGTGTGCCACTGGCTCGAGGTGTCCGCCGGTGCGGAAGGGTGAGCCTCCGGCCGAGCCGTGGCCGGGGTAGGATGAGGCCACCGACGAGGCTTCCCTGAGCCGCACGGTCATGCACCTCCAGTCCGGTCCGCTCGCTCTCGCCCCTATCCGCTCCTCTTTGCAGATGGTAAAAAGGTAGGCTCACCAACCTCTTTCGAAGGAGCCGTCATGATGTTCACCAGGAATCCGAAAGGCCCCACCGCCTCATGCTGGACGGTCATGGTAGCCGTCGCGGTGACCAGTACGACGGCATCGCTGACCGAACCGGACACACGCGGCCGCGTCGCCGCCGCCGAGGCCGGCCCGGCCAAGCTCACCCCCGCCCAGCACGCCGAGGCCCGACGCAAGGCCCGCCACCGCAAACGCCGGATCATCATGAACAACGACGGCAACGACCTGAACAAGGCCAAGCCCGACGACCCGGTCACGCGGGAGCGCTTCCTGGCCGCCCGCACCACGCCGCTGCTCGGCTCGCAGGTCGACGCGATCTTCTACTGCACGGGCGTGTTCAACTTCTACAGTCACCGCACCAAGGAGGCCGAGATCCAGAAGAGCCCCAAGACCGGCAACCGCTTCCTCCACAAGCTGCACGAGCTCGGCACCGACTCGCTCCAGCTCATGGTCGAGTTCGGCCACGAACACGGCATCGAGATCTTCTGGTCGATGCGGATGAACGACACGCACGATTCGGGCCGACCCGAGCTGCTCTGTCAGTGGAAGCGCGATCACCCCGAGTATCTCGTCGGTCAGAAGGGCGTGAAGTACCCCTACGGCTGTAACCGGTGGTCGAGCGTGGACTACGGCCGGCACGAGGTGCGCGACAAGGTCTACCGCATCTTCACCGAGGTCTGCAACAACTACGACGTCGACGGTATCGAGATGGACTTCTTCCGGCACCCCGTCCTGTTCAAGCCCCAGATGACCGGCAAGCCCGTCACGCAGGAGCACTGCGACAAGCTGACCAGCCTGGTGCGCCGGATTCGCAAGATGGCCGACGAGGTCGGCATGCGGCGGGGCCGGCCCATCCTGATCGCGACGCGCGTGCAGGACTCGGTCGGCTACTGCAAGGCCTACGGCATCGACCTGGTCCGCTGGCTGGAGGAAGGCCTCATCGACATCGTCACGGGCGGCGGCTACTACAAGCTCGAGCCCTGGGAGAACCTGGTCGCCCTCGGCAAGAAGCACGACGTACCGGTCTACGCCTGCCTGGTCACGCGACGCATCGCGCCGAGACCCAAACAGAAAGACCGCGACCACATGCGAAAGCGTTTCCGCGGCGAGGCCTACCTGGCCTGGAAGGCCGGCGTCAGCGGCATCTACACGTTCAACCAGTTCAATCCCCGCTCGCCGCTGTTCCGTGAGCTGGGCGACCCGGAGCTGCTGGCCAAGCTGGATCGCATCGACAGGACGGCCTACGTGGAGAAGACCTGCTGGTCGCGACCCGAACGCTGGCTCAAGGGCGGCTCGACATTCGTCAAGGCCCCGAAGAAGTAAGCCGCCCTGGGGCCGTCTTGGGAGCGACCTCTCGATGAACAGACCGCATGCATGGCCGGCTCGCCGCTACGTTCGAGCGTCTCTGATCGCTGTGGCGCTGGTCGTCGCGGCGGGCGACACGGTTCGAGCGGCCGACGGCCCAACGACGACGGCGACCGACGCCAGCGTCGAGCCCTTCCCCTCGAACGACACCGCCTGGTACGACCAGTCGGCCGTTTTGAAGCGCTTCCCTCCGAAGTACGACGGCGTGGAGCGAACCAGCCGCTATGTTACGATGCGCGACGGCTGCCGCATCGCCATCGACGTGTTCCTGCCGAAGGGCCTCGAAGCCGGACAACGCCTTCCCGCCATGCTCCACCAGACGCGGTACTGGCGGTACATCGCCTACACCGGCCCGATCGCCAAGCTCGCCAAGTCGGGCCGCATCCATGAGATCCGCGACTTCGTCGTCGTTCGCGGCTACGCGTGGGTCGCGGCCGACGTCCGCGGCTCGGGTGCTTCGTTCGGCTACCGCCCCTGCGAGTACGCGCCCGATGAGATCCGCGACGGCAAGGACCTCGTCGACTGGATCGTCGACCAGCCCTGGTCCGACGGGTCGGTCGGCGCCACGGGTGTGAGCTACGACGGCGGGACGGCCGAGCTGCTTGCCTCGAACAAGCACCCGGCCGTCAAGGCCATCGCCCCGCTCTTCTCGATGTTCGACCCGTACCTCGAGGTGGTCCATCCGGGCGGCGTGCATCTGTCGTGGTTCACCGAGGTCTGGGGCTCCCTCGGCAGCCAGCTCGATCGCAACATCCTGCCCGACCTGATCAAGCAGCGGTACAGCCCGCTCGTGACCCTGGTCGCCAAGGGCGTCAGCCCGGTCGATGCCGACCGCGACGGGTCGATCCTCGCCCAGGCCGTGCGGTCGCATGCCTACAACTGGGATCTGCACGGAACGGCGCAGAAGATCACCTTCCGCGACGACCCGTTGCCCTACACCTGGTCGCTGGGGTTCGCCTCAATGAGCCCCTATGTCAAGGCCGGCGCGTTGGACCAAGCCGGCGTGGCCGTCTACAGCTACAGCGGCTGGTACGACGCGGCCTTCGCCCACGCCGCCATCAAGCGGCACAGGACGCTTCGCGGCCACGCCAACCGCCTGACGCTCGGGCCGTGGAACCACGGCGGCAAGATCGACTGCACGCCGCCCGGGTCGCGCCGCAGCCGATTCGACCGTCGCGTCGAGCTGTTCCGCTTCTTCGACCATCACCTCCGCGGCACGAAAACGGGCATCGCCGACGAGCCGCCCATCCACTACTTCACGATGGTCGCCAACACGTGGCACGCCACGGACACCTGGCCGCCGAAGGCCGAGCGGCGCGCGTACTACTTGGCGGGGGACGGCGTGCTGAGCACGGGTGCCGAGCCGACGCAGGCCGACGACGCCTTCGACGAGTACACCGTCGATCGCTCGCATGGGACGGCCGAGCGGTCGCGTTGGAACTCTCTCGTGCTCAGCGGACCCGTGGTCTACCCCGACCGCGCCGAGCAGGACGCCAAGCTGCTGTGCTACACGACCGCGCCCCTGGAAGCCGACCTTGAGGTCACGGGTCATCCCGTCATCACGCTGCACGTCACGCACCCGCACGAGGACGGTCACGTCTTCGCCTATCTCGAAGATGTCGCACCCGACGGCGTCGTCTCGCTGCTGTCCGAGGGCATGCTGCGGGCCGTGCATCGCAAGCTGAGCGACGCCGAGCCGCCCTACCCGCACTGCGTGCCGTATCGCTCGTTCCGCCGCGCCGACGCCGAGCCGCTCGTGCCGGGCGGACCTGCGGAGCTCACGTTCGATCTGCTGCCGATCTCGTACCTGTTCAGGTCAGGGCACCGCATTCGGTTGGCCGTGGGCGGCGCCGATGCCGATCACTTCGCCAACCCGCCCGGGCCGTCGCCGACCATCCGGGTGCACCGCAGCGCAGCCCGGCCGTCGCACCTCGTTCTGCCGGTGGTGCGGCGGTAGTTCCGCAGATTCCCGTCCCCCACGGCTCCTTCGGCGGAGCTCAGAACCGGTGAAGCCATGGGGCACCCGGGTTGTGCCGTCCTGACTGTAGCCGGTCGCCGGGTCCGACTTGCTCGGTGCGCCGCCGACGTTGAAAACGCGACCAACGATCGGTACAACGCGGGCATCGTCGACGTGGCATCCAAGTGACGGATCCTAGGAGGTGTAACATGGGCAACGATCCGGTTCGATTCGGTCTGATCGGCGCGGGCATGGTCTCCGACGCCCACGCCCGATCCATCCAGGAACTCGACGACGCCGAGCTGAAGGTGGTCTTCTCGCGGACCGAGGATCGGGCCAGGACCTTCGCCGAGACATACAACGCCGACTGGACCACCGACCTCGACACGGTGATGCAGCGCGACGACCTCGACGCCGTCATCGTCACGACCGCGCCCTACAACCACGCGCCGCACGCCATCCAGGCCATGCGGGCCGGCAAGCACGTCCTCGTCGAAAAGCCCATGGCCAACACGACGGCCGAGTGCGACGAGATGACGGCCGTGGCCCACGAGACGAACCGCACGCTCGGTGTGATCTTCCAGAGCCGGTTCAAGCGCGACGTGCTGCGGACCAAGGAGATGGTCGACTCGGGCAAGCTCGGCGATCTGCTACACGTCAGCGGCTACGTCAAGTGGTATCGACCGCAGAGCTACTACGAGGCCAACGACTGGCGGGGCAAGGTCGAGACCGAGGGCGGCGGCGTGATCTTCAGCCAGGCCGGCCACACGCTGGACCTCATGCGGTGGATCGGCGGGCCCGTCGAGTGGGTCTTTACGAACATGGTGACCGCACCCGTGCACGAGGGCATCGAGATCGAGAACCTCGGTACGGTCACCATGCGGTTCGCCAACGGCGCCACCGGCGTGCTCGAGGCGGCCACCGCGCTGTACCCGGGCCTGCCCGAGACCCTGGCCGTGCACGGCTCGAACGGGACGATCGTGCTCGAGGCCGGCGACGCCGTGACGTGGGAGATCAAGGAGGGGTCCGACGACGACAAGGCCCCGCCGGATAAGTCCGACGAGGGCCACGGCACCGGCGCGTCCGACCCGATGGCCTTCCCGATCACGTGGCACAAGCTCCAGATCGCGGACTTCATCGACGCCCTTCGGACGGGCCGACCGACCCAGATGGATCCCACGCAGGGACGACTGCTCAACGAGATGTGCGAGGCGGTCTACGAATCGGCCCGCACGCTGAGCGTGGTGCGGATGTAGTCCTGCGGGTGCCACGGGCGGACAGCCGCCGGTCGCACCGGGGAAGCCAGCACGCACCGTCGCACGCACGCCCCGTTCTTCGTAGAATGAAGGGACGGGTGATCCCGGTGGGGCAAGCCGGTTGACGCACCCTCGTCGAGCCACGCAGAGGAGATCAACCATGAAGCGCGCGTTTCTGATCGCCGTGCTCAGCGTCGCGATGATCCTTGTTGCCGGGCCCCTTGCCGGGGAGTCCTTCGCCGCCGAGACCAAGGTCCTCCGCGCCGGCGCCGCGGCCAGCAACATCACGCCGCCGCTGGGCATCAGCATGAACGGCGGCATGTCCGACCGCCGTGCGGCGCACGTCCACGACGAACTGCACGCGCGGTGCCTCGTGCTCGACAACGGCCGGACGCGGCTGGCCATCGTCCTGATCGATAGCTGCCTCATCCAGCGTCCCGTGATGGACCGCGCCAAGGCCCTGACCGCCAAAGCCACGAACATCCCGACCGACCACATGCTGATGGCCGCCACGCATACGCACTACGCCCCTACCGTGACGCGGGTCTTCCAGTCCGACCCGGACGAGGCCTACATCGATTTCCTCGTCCGCCGCGTCGCCGACGGCGTCAAGCGAGCGATCACGAACCTCGCGCCCGCCCGCATCGGCTGGACGGTCGGCACCGAACCCGACCAGGTCTTCAACCGGCGATGGCACCTCAAGCCCGGCACCATGCCCGAGAATCCGTGGGGCCGCCGCGACGACAAGGTCAAGATGAACCCCGGCGTGAAGAACCCCAACCTGGTCAAGACCGCCGGCCCGATCGACCCGGACGTCCCCGTCATCTCGGTCCAGTCGCCCGACGGCCGACCCATCGCCCTGCTGGCGAACTACTCGCTGCATTACGTCGGCGGTTGTCCGGGCAGCCACATCTCGGCCGACTACTTCGGCATGTTCGCCGACCGCATGAGCGAGTTGCTCGGCGCCGACCGCGTCGAGCCGCCCTTCGTCGCCATGATGTCCAACGGCACGAGCGCCGACATCAACAACATCAACTGGAGGCACGGCCAGCCGAAGCAGCCGCCCTACGGCCAGATGCGCCGGGTCGCCCACGACGTCGCCGACGCGGCCTACCAGGCCTATCGCGGCATCGAGTACAAGAGCTGGGTCCCCCTGGGCGTGGCCCAGACCGAGATCGAGCTGGGCGTCCGCAAGCCGAGCAAGGCCGAGATCGCCGAGGCCAAGGATATCGTCGCCAAGGCCAAGGGACCGCAGCTCCGCGGCCTCCGCGAGATCTACGCCGGCGAGACCCTCGACCTGGTCGACTATCCCGATACGGTCACGATGATCCTCCAGGCCATGCGCATCGGCGAGGTCGGCATCTGCGCGATCCCGTGCGAGGTCTTCGTCGAGATCGGCCTGGAGCTCAAGCGGATCAGCCCCTTGAAGCCCACCTTCACCATCGAGCTGGCCAACGGCTACAACGGCTACCTGCCCACGCCCGCCCAGCACAAGCTCGGCGGTTATGAGACCTGGCGGGCCAAGTCGAGCTACCTCGAGGAGAACGCCAGCCCGAAGGTCGTCAAAACGCTGTCAACCCTTCTGGCCTCTCTGAAGTAGATGCTGGTGGAATGAGCGGGCGGTCGGGATGGAGGCCCAGACCTTCGGCGATCCCGGCCGGGCCGGGGGACGACACCCAATTACAACCACGACACGGACCGGACAACGCAGCGCGCGTTGCGCGACAGCCGCGCCCAGACCGTGCCGTCGGCCAGCACAGGAGGATCGACATGATGGGCCAGGCATCTCGACCGCACCGGAAGGCACCTGAGGTACTCGTCGTTGGGGCCGTCTGCGTCGCGGCGATCGGCTTGTGGTTGCCGACCGCGCGGGCCTCCTCGCACCCGAGCGGGACCCGACCGGCCGGCGAGGCCGTCCGGCACTTCCGCATGGGTTTCACGCCCTTTCCGCACGACTTCTCGCTGGAGGGGATCGTCGAGGTCCAGCGGTTCCTTGCGGACAACGCCGACCTGATCGCCCACCACTTCGAGAACGTGCCCTGGACCGAGGCCCTCCACGACGAGCCGTTCCATCCGAAGATGATGGAGGATTGGGACTGGAACCAGCAGAACGTCCCGCCCGGCGGCAAGGTCCTCCTCGCCCTGACGCCGATCCGACAGGGCGCCCCCGGCTTGGCGCCCTACCGCGGCGAGGAGAAAGGCCTGCCGCTGCCCGAGCCCTTCGATCGCGCCAAGTTCGACGATCCCATCGTGGCCGACGCGTACATCAACTACTGCCGACGCGCGGTCGAGTACTTCCGGCCCGACTACCTCTGCATCGGCATGGAGGTCAACGAGCTCTTCCAGAAAGCGCCCGGCCAATGGGACGCCTACCGCAAGCTCCACAGCAGAACCTACCGCGCCCTGAAGCGCGACTACCCCGACCTGCCCGTCTTCGTGAGTCTCACGCTGCACAGCCTGTTCGAGCACGACTGGCGCAACCGAAAGGACCTGCTGAGGGCGGCCAAGGACCTGCTCAAGCAGAGCGATAGGATCGGCGTGAGCTTCTATCCGTTTTTCGGCGGCCACGCCGGTCGGATCGACGAGGCCCTCGCCTGGCTCGTGCGATCCTTCGCCGACGTCGACAAGCCCTTTGCGTTCTGTGAGATGGGCCAGACGGCCGAGCCGTTGCGCTTGGCCATGTTCGGCGTGACGTTCGACGGCAGCCCGCAGCTCCAGGCCGACGTGCTCGCGAGCGTCATCGGCTTCGCCGACCAGCACCCGACCGAGTTCCTCGTGTGGTTGGTCCCCCGCGACTACG
Source organism: uncultured Planctomycetales bacterium (assembly GCA_964622545.1). Lineage (GTDB taxonomy): Bacteria > Planctomycetota > Phycisphaerae > UBA1845 > JAFGLZ01 > JAFGLZ01. The sequence continues at coordinate 46,756 of CAZUQM010000017.1, forward strand.
ACGCCCTGTGGGACCGGATCCGCGGCGGCGTGCCCGAGGTCGTCAAGGTCTTCAAGGACTGCGGACTGTTGGACGAGGCGGGCCAGCCCCGACCGGCCTACCGGATCTGGTCCATGCATCTGCAGCGCCCGTGGCAGCCGGTCGCACCGCATCGTCGATCGGGCCGTCCCTGACCGCCCGCAGATCCTCCTCATCCACCGTACGGGGCCTCGCTGGATCAGGACGGATTCGAGCGAGGCCGCCCGAGCGGGCCGCGCCCCAACGCGTGGCCCGCTTGCTGTCGTGACCGCCGGGGGCGTTGATACCAAACCTTGCCGACGGGCGGATAACAGACACCACTGGTGCATGGATCTCGCACCTCACTGGTGCGTCAATCCGCTCGCCGGGTGCCACTGGCGGCTTGTCCAGTGCAGGCGAGCGAGGCTCCCGCCGAGCCGAACGAGGTCCATAACAACGCTCCCTGACGGTCGCGCCCCAGAACCACGCGGAGGCGCTCCAACAGCACCGCTGGGTGACCCGCCGCTTCATTCATCCTGAGCTGGGTCGAAGGAGCGGTGGCGAACACGAACCCCGTGCTTAGACTCGGAACCGCCTGCCGGTCTTCGTAACACCGTGGTGTTCGAAGGTGGAAGGATTTCTGGTGCCTGAATCCCCCTTGCCCTGGGTGGTCATAGACAAGGCCACGACGTCGCTTGCCGCCTTCTCACGACTCGACTAGCCTGAGCGGGTTCTCATCCTGAAAGGGGAATCCGCATGTGCAACCGTGCTCGTCGAACAAGCCGTACGTCGATCGGGATGTTGATTCTCAGCGCTACGCTACTGTCGTTGCTCGCTGCTCCCGCCGCCCTCGCCCTCGAGCCGAAGGGCCTCGTCTACGAGAGCGAGGCCATCTCGTCGCCGACCGACGCCTGGCAACAGGACAAGCGAACCGATGGCCGGTGGATGCTCTGGACCAGGGAGGTGGACATCGAGAAGAAACGCTCCGGCACGGCCGTCCTGGCCAGCCCGACCGTCGCCGAGGACCGCACGAAACCCGAGGACGGCGCGCCCCCGCTGCACAGCGTCGTAGCCGACCTGAAGCCCGGAACCTACCTCGTCTACGTGAGCAACCCCGGCGGCCGGCCGCTGGCGTACTCGCTCGACGGTAAGGAGTGGTTCAAGCACAGCGGCGGGGAATTGAGCCTGGGCGCCCGCCAGCTCGCCGACGGACGCTTCGAGCTGTGGGTCGATGACCGCTACGCCCACCCTCCGGGCAACCCCGGCCCGGGCTATTACGACTACGTCCGTTTCGTTCCCGTGCCCGCCTCGGCCGCCAACGTGGAACGCTACCAGCGCTGGCGCGGGCTCGAGCGGTGGCTCGCCGAGAAAGGACGCGGTCGGTACGTCCCGGCCGGCTCCCTGACCGATCGTGAGGGTTTCAAGCCCGAAAACGAATGCCTCCGCGGCAGCACACCTGGGGACCGGTTCAGCCACGTATTCGATCGGCCGGGCACGGTCTACCTGGCCGTGGACATGGGTGACGATGTCGATGGCACCGAGTTGCTCACCGTCGACCTGAACGGCAAGGAGATCGGCTGTCTCGTCGCCGATCAGACCCACGGCGGACGGATGCTCTTCAGCCTCAGGCAGCCGATCGAGGCGGCCAAAGGCGACCGGCTGACGTTCACGGCCAAGACGCATGTCACGTACTACCGCGTGTACGGATTGGTACTCGCGAGCGAGCCGATCGTCCCCCCGCCGCCGCGGTTCGATCACATCGAGGTGTGGTGCCCCAGGCCCGGCCGGGTCGAGATCTGCTGGACGACCACGCAGATCGTGCCGACGGGCGATATTGAGTACAACGTCAACGGCTCCGGCAAGCGCACCCAACGGGATCGCTATCGAGGCCGATGCCACCGCGTCGTGCTGGATGGGCTCAGCTCGACCGCAACGTATGAGGGACGCATCCACACCGAATACCGCGGCAAGCCGCTCGTCAGCGATCCGTTCCGCTTCAAGCCGGTGCCGAAGCTGATCGCGCCCGCCAAGACCGAACCCGTTCACATCAAGCTGACCGTGCCCGAACCGACGAAGCACGCGCGCAAGACCTGGTGGGCCGTCACGGGCATTCCTTTCGCCAAGGGTGCCCTGCCCGTTCAGGGCGAGCCGCGGTTCAGCATCGGTCGGTATCCCTTCGAGTGGACCTGCCTGAGCCGTTGGCCCGACGGCAGCGTTAAGTGGGCGCTCGTCGGCCTGACCACACCGACGACGACCAAGGGCGAGCCGCCGTCGGTCGAGCTCGTGTGCGAACCTAAGCGTCGAACCGGGCCCGATCCGCATCCGACGATCCGCAAGCTCGAGCGATCGGACGACGCCTGGTACGTCTTCATGAAGCCCCCACTATCCTTCTGCATTCCGCGGAAGGGCAGCGGCCTGATCTATGATCTTCGCAAGAGATTCGACTCGGAGGACACGCCCGACGAAGAGCACCGGCTCGCGCCCAACGGTAAACCCGTCGAGTTCGTGCTGACAATGGCCGACGGCAAGCGGTACGTTTGTGGTCCGCCCGAAGCCGATGGCCCCGTTATCGAGTTTAACGGCGCCGTTCACGGCATGATCCGCTGGACCGGTCGCATGCTGCACAAGGGCAAACCCACCGGCTGGGCCTACCTCGTTCGCGCGACGGGCTACCCGGGGGTTCTCCGACTGAACCTATCCGTCTGGCCGGACCAATCCAGCCCGGTCTTTCACGAGGTCCGCTCGCTGGCACTGCACGTGCCGATGGGCCATGGCCAAGTACGAGGCGGGTTCGACGGTGCCAAGCTCGCGCCTGTGCCGGACGAGCAAGGCTGGTCACTGCTGCAAGACCGCGATAACCGCTTCCTGCGACACACCTCGTCCGGAATCGAAAAGGGTAAGCGTGCCGTCGGCGTGGCCGTGGCCGAGGACGACCGCTTCCGTGCGACACTCGTCGTCCGCGACTTCTGGCAGACGTACCCGAGCGGGCTCATCGTGCGGTCCGACGGCATCGAGGCCCAGCTCCTCCCGCCCCTGCCCAAGGACGCCTACACCGACGACGAGAGTCGGAACTGGTTCCACAAGCTCTACGCCTGGTGCAAGGACGGTGCGTACCTCGTCCGCGCCGGCCAGGTCATCCAGAACGACGTCTACTTGCGCTTCGATCAGGCCAAGACGAAGCCCCTATGCGACCCCGTTCCCTTCGCCGACTTCGTGAACAACCCGCTGATCCTCCAGGCCTCGCCGGAGTACCTCTGCGACACGGGCGCGCTCGGCGCGCCGGTCTTCCCGAAGACACCCGGCGTGTGGGACCAATACGAGGCCTGCTTCGATCGCTGTTTCGAGAACCATCTGAAGGACCGCGAGCGGCGCCGCACGTTCGGCTGGATGCACTGGGGCGACTGGTTCGGCGAACGCTACCTCAACTACGGCAACAACGAGTACGACCTGCCGTGGGCGATGGCCGTGCAGTGGATGCGAACCGGCGATCGCCGCGTCTTCGATCGCGGCCTCCAGATGGCCCGGCATTATAGCACGGTCGACACGATCCACGGCCAGTTCTCCGACCGCATGCGGGGACTGGTCTGGACGCACTGCTACAACCACCTCGGCTCGCCGCAGCCGATCGAGGCGCTGCGCTTCCCCGAGGACGATAAGCGCACCCAGGCCTACATCCAACGCTACCGCCGCATGATCCGCGGCGCGATCGACGCCCAGGGCCACATCTACCAGCCGGGCAACTTCGTCTACGGCATGCTGACCGGCGAGCGCTGGCTGAGCGACACGGCCGAGATGATCTGCACGCACCAGGCGCGGAAGCTCACGCCCAACTTCAACTTCTCCATCGAGCGCTCCGGCGGCTGGCCGCTCATCAACGCCGTCAACGCCTACGCCTTCACGGGCAACCCGTACTACCTCAACTCGGCGCGGATCATGATCGAACGATGCCTCGAGCGGCAGGACCCGGTCACCGGCGGCTGGCCGCACACCCCGCCGATCGGCGAGACGGCCGGCGTGCGTGTGCAGGGCGGCAAGGCCTTCGCGGTGGGCATCCTGTCGCACGGCATCATGCGCTACCTCGAGCACGAGCCGAACGACCGGCCGGACATCCGGCGGATGCTCCTCCGCGGGGCGGACTGGCTCATCAACGAGTCGTGGGTGCCCGGTAAGGGCTTCCGCTACATCACCAACGCCCCGAATTGGAAGGACCGCGGCGGGCGCGGCATCTCGAGCCTGCTCAACGCCGAGATCATCGCCTGGGCCTACCAGGAGACCAAGGACGCCAAATACGTGGCGTTCTGGAAGGACATGATGGCCGGCGTCCTCGACGGCATGAGCAGCGGCATGGGCAAGGCCTTCACGCAGACGACGCGGCAGACGATCCACGGCCTCGATCGCATCCGCGGCGCGGGTGTGACGTCGTTGCCGAAACCTTAGGAGACACCGAGACGATGGACATCACCTACAACCCCACCGCCCTACCCGACGAGCTCCGCGACGCCCTCGCCGCACTCGGGGACGAGTATCCCATCATCGCCGCCGACGGCGATGCGCTGGTGAGCTTCCGCCCCATCGCCGCAGATACCCGGACATCGCGCGTCGTTCGCGAAGCAGATCGCTTTGTCATCGAACACACCGACCTGGCCGCCGCACTTCGCGGTGCGGGCACGCTGCTCGCGGGCGCGGCCCTCGATCAGCCCGACGAGCAGACGCTCCGGTTCGAGACGTTCGGCATCATGCTCGATGTCTCGCGCAACGCCGTCATGCGGATCCCGCACGTCAAGGGCTGGCTGCGCCGCCTGGCCCTGATGGGCTTCGACACGGTCATGCTCTACACCGAGGACGTCTACCAGCTCGACCGCGAGCCGTTCTTCGGCTACCAGCGCGGCGCCTACTCGGCCGACGAGCTCCGCGAGATCGACGCCTACGCCGACCGGCTCGGCATCGAGATGATTCCCTGCGTCCAGACGCTCGGCCACATGGCCCAGATCCTCAAGTGGCCCGCCTACGAGCCGGTGAGGGACACCGACACGGTGCTGCTGGCCGAGGAGGAGCCGACGTTCGAGCTGATCGGCAAGATCCTCGACTTCTGGCAGGCGGCTCTGCGAACGCGTCGCATCCACGTCGGCATGGACGAGACCCACGACCTCGGTCGCGGCGTCTACATGGACCGCCACGGCTACCGCGACGGCTTCGAGCTCTTCAACCGGCACCTGTCGCACGTCGTCGCGATGTGTCACGAGCGCGGGCTCGAGCCGATGATCTGGTCGGACATGTACTTCCGGCTGGGCAGCGCGACCGGCGACTACTACGACCGCGCATCGAGCGTGCCCGATGAGGCCAGGCAGGCCATCCCCAAGGACGTCCAGCTCGTCTACTGGGACTACTATCACACCGACGAGGGCTTCTACGAGGAGTGGATCCGGCGCCACCGCGACCTCGGCTTCGATCCGGTCGTGTGCAGCGGCGTGTGGACGTGGGCCGCGCCGTGGCACGGCACGAACTACACCGAAGCCCGTGCCGGCGCGTGCGTCCGGGCCTGTTGGCGGGCGGGCGTCAAGGCCCTCTTCTTCACGATGTGGGGCGACGACGGCTCGATGTGCGACTTCGACTCGGCCATGACCGGCCTGACGTACGTCAGCGAACTCGCCTGGGGCGGCGATGTGAACGAAGCCCAAGCCGCCGCGCGGTACGAGGCGCTGACCGGCGGCGACTACCAGGCCAGCCGCGCTGCCGGCATGCTGAGCTTCTTCGAGCCGCAGGGCGTGCCCGACGGCGACGTGACGAGCGGCCTCTGGGGCTGGCCGACGCTCTGGGACGACCCGCTGCTCGGCATCTACTGGCACGACAAGCGGGCCCAGCGAGGTCAGGCCTGGGACGAGGTCCTGGCCCACTACCGACAGATCAGCCAGACGCTCGCCCCGTGGCTCGACCGTGACGACGTCGACACCCGGGGCGGAGACCTGCGGCATGCGGCCTTGATCGCGGGCGTGCTTCTCGAGAAGGTCGCCCTGCGGAGCCGGCTCGAGACGGCCTACCGCGATCGCGATACCGACGGCCTCCGGCAGGCGTGCAGCGGGGCCCATGGCCTGATCGACCGGCTGCACGCGCTCGATGCGTCCTATCGGCGGCAATGGCTTGGTCGGAACAAGCCGTTCGGGCTGGAGGTCGTGCAGGTGCGATTGGCCGGCCTGATCCGGCGCTATCGCGAGCTGATCGACCGCGTCGAGGAGCTGATCGACGGAAAGATTGATCGCATCGCCGAGCTGGAGGGCGTGCCGCAGGTCGCCTCGGGCGTGCGGCCGTCGTATGGTCGGGTCTCGACGGCGTGCGACAACTTCGCGTGAGCGACGCGTCGGTGGGATCAGACCCGCCTTCGCCTCGCTCGTCACTGGCTCATGCAAAAAGCTCCCAGACGCCGACGGCTTCGGCTCGCCCGACGTCGGGAGCTCTCCGGAGGGAGAGGGTCATGGGCCCTCGAGGAGGAGCATGGGATCCTGCGGACAGACCGCGGGGCGGCGGACCGCTCGCTGCGGCACCCTCCATCTCATCGGGCCATCACACTCGCTCGAGTCTGAAGTCCCCGCCGACGCCCCCGGCTGATCTCTCGCTCACCTCCATCTTTCGCGTCGACCACGTTGCAGACAATAGCCATGGCGAAGATTTCCGGGGAAACGTGCGAGGACCACCAGACCACCTCCAGGATCGCCGGCTTCACCCTAGCACCCCGCCGCGCTGGTTCTTGTGGGTTCGTATCGGGAGGGCGAGGCTACCGCCAAGCCGCCAGGCGAGCGAAACCCGTGGTTGGCCCACACCAAGCTTGATGAGCCCCGGAGGGGCGCCCCCCCCCAACCCAACGCGGTTGTCTGCGCTGGACAACGACCCATACGATGAAATGAGGCACGCAGCGCGCGTCATGCTGCACCTAACGTCTCGACCAGAGACGCGACCGTCAGGGAGTGATGCCGTTCAAACGCAACCTTGCCTAGGCGCGCCCCGTAGAAGACTTGCGAGCATCCGGTCCGACTGTCGACCGTGTGCAAACGTTGCCGTCCAGCCCAAACCCGCCGTCAACGAAGGAGCGAGCCCGTGCCCACCCACCGCCTGACGTCGATGCTTGCGTGCTGCGGAATCATCACGATCGCACTCCTGGCCGGATGCAGTAGCTCGGAGCCCGCGCGCGAAGCGCCGGGCCCCGAACCAGAGATCACCGACGCGGCCAAGTTGATGGCTCAGGCCGGCAACGCCTTCGCCGTCGACCTCTACAAGCAGCTTCGGACGCAGGAAGGCAACCTGTTCCTCTCGCCGCACAGCATCCTGACCGTGGCCACGATGACGTACGCCGGCGCGCGTGGCCAGACGCGGGAACAGATGGCCAAGGTCCTGCACCTGCCCGAGGACGAGGCCAGCGTCCATGCCGGCATCCAGCGGCTCACCGATCATCACCGCTGGCTCCACAATTCAGGTCAGATCGATCTGTGTGTGGCCAACGCGCTGTGGGCGCACGAGGCGTATCCCTTCTTGAAGGAATACCGCGACCAAACGACGAAACACTACGGCGCGGCCTTGCACCACGTCGACTTCGTCGGCGAGCCAAACACAGCCCGCAAGACGATCAACCGTTGGGTGGAGCAGCGGACGCATCGGAAGATTCGGAACCTCATCCCCGCCGGTGCGATAGACGAGGCCACGCGCGTCGTCCTGACCAACGCGATCTACTTCAAGGGGAAATGGGAGGAACCGTTCAAGAAGAGGAACACGCACGATGCACCGTTCCACCTAAGCCCAGACAAGCAGGTCAACGTTCGGATGATGTCGCAGACGAAGCGCTTCCCCTACGCCGACGCGGAGGACGTCCGATTGGTTGAGCTGCCCTATAGGGGTGAAGCGCTCGGTATGGTTGTGATCTTGCCTAAACGCGAACATGGTCTTGCAGAGATCGAGGTCGACCTGACGACGAACAAACTCAACGGTTGGCTTGCCGCGCTGACGGATCAGAAGGTCGGGGTGCAACTACCGCGCTTCACGTTCACGTCGGCCTATCGGTTGAAGGACACCCTTAGGGCCATGGGCATGACGGATGTGTTCGATCTGAACAAGGCAGACCTGTCAGGCATCGAGAAGTCGCGCATGCTCTACGTGTACGCTGTGTTGCACAAGGCCTTCATCGACGTTGCCGAGGAGGGAACCGAGGCCGCTGCGGGCTCAGGAAAGGCGCTGGCTCTGAAATCCGAAAAGCCGATGAACTCCTTCCGCGCCGACCAACCGTTCCTGCTGCTGATCCGTCACCGCCCGAGCGGTGGCATCCTCTTCCTGGGGCGGGTCTCGGATCCGTTGGCTCGATGAAGCGCGCCGCCTTCTGGACCGCCGTCGCCGTGACCGGTGCACTCACGCCGTTGAGTTGCACATCGGCCGTCGTGCTGCTCAACATGTTCAACCCCATGCAGTCGGGCTTCATCGTCGACTTCGACATCGTTAACGCGTCCGACCAGACGATCTACGTCACGCCCGTCGGCACCTGGGGCGCCGAGGGCGACAAGTCGGTGCTGCCGCAGTACTCCTCGGACTCCCCCGCGATCACGGCCGCGAAGTCGCGAAACCTCCCTATCAAGCCCGGCCGGCGGCGGAGGATCCTGTACGACTACGACGACATCAATTTCTCGGAGCTCGTCGTCCGTTACGAGGACGGCCAACTCCGCCAGCTCGTCACCGACCCGCAACCAACGACCCGCCAATACCACCCGCCGTTCGAGAAGACCTACACCATCCCGGAACCCGATCAGCTCCCACCCGTCCGATCGGCCGTGGCCCAAGCGATCACAGGCGAGCCGATCAACCTGCGGCTCGAAGTGGCGATGCTCCCCTTGCTGCTGCCTGGTTTGGTCTTCTGGGGCCTGCTGGCCTATCGCAGCCGGAAGGCGCGACGGAGCGCAGAGCACAACGTGGCGCAACGATAGGGTAACCCCACTGTGCGTCTCGATCTGTCGCCCTTGCAGGGCATGAGCGAATAGCCTACCGGAGGCTGCGCTTCGCTCCCGGCTATTCTATCTTGCCCCTTTGGGGCAGGACCTCGCTGGGGACAGCGGGGCTCGGTGAAAGCATCGCTCCCCTGAAGTGGATTCACGCGCCTACTGTCTGCCCACTTCCTCGTGTTTCAACGTTTCGACGTTTCGACTTTTACCTGTCGACGTTTCGATGTGTCAACGCTCGCGTCGCGCATCGTTGACGCCCTCGTCCTGTTCCGCGATGCTTTGGACTCGCACGGGGCCGACGCCGCCCCGTCCCGGGCCGACGCGATGACCGAGACCGCAACGACAACCCGCTCCAGCGCCCTCGGCCGTGAGCTCAGCCAACTCGCGGGCCTGCTGGTCGCCCTGGCGGCCGTCTACGGCATCATGGTCGGGCTCTCGGCGATCCACATCACCGGGTCGTTCTGGGACTTCGGCTCGTGGCAGCTCCGCCCGCCCATCCTGCTGATCGACCGTCAGGGACACATCAACTGGACCAACCAGTGGAACACCCTCGAGCAGGGGGCCATCAACGTCGTGCTCGGCGTGGGCATGACGCTGGTCATCCTCTCCGGCGAGATCGACCTGTCCGTCGGCTCGCTGCTGACGCTCTGCAACGTGCTCTTCGTCGTCGGCGCCAGCCGCGGCGACGGCGTGGGCTACACGCTGCTCGGCGTGGCCATGGCGATCGCCGGGGGCGTGGCCGTCGGCGCGTTCAACGGCGTGGTGACGGCCCGGTACAAGGTGCCGTCGTTCGTCGTGACGCTCGGCATGTTGATGGCCGCGGCGGGCACGGCCCACCTCGTGACGATCGCCGTCAGCGACGGCCAACCGATCTTCTATACCTGCCCCGGCCCGGAGCAGGCCCAACCGACCGCCCTGCAATGGCTGGTCGCGCCGACGCACCTGATCCCCGTGGCCTCGGCCCTGGCTATCGTGATCGTCGCGTGGATCCTCCTGAGCCAGACGCGCTTCGGCCGGCACGTCTACGCGGTCGGCGGCAGCGCCGAGGCGGCCCGGCTGAGCGGCATCAGCGTCGTGAAGGTGAAGGTCGGCGTGTTCGCATTCTCCGGTCTGGCCGCGGCGCTGGCGGGCATCGTCAAGTGGGCGCGGGTCTCGTCGGGCACGCACATCGTGGAGGAGCCTTACGAACTGTATGCGATCGCGGCGGCCGTCATCGGCGGCACGAGCCTCATGGGCGGACGCGGCAACGTGCTCGGCACGTTCATCGGCGCGCTGATCATCGCGGTGCTGGTCAAGGGCCTCAACACGATCGGCGTGCACGAGAGCATCCAGAAGATTATCATCGGCGGTGTGATCATCGCGGCCGTCCTGTATGATCGACGGCGCCAACGCGGGTACTCGTGAGGCGCAACGCGGCCGAGGCACCCTACACCACCGAGGGGTGGCCCGCCTCTTCAGAGGTGAGGGACGCGAATGCACTCGGGGGTCCGCGCCCCGTCGCTCGTGCGATGCCCCTCGGCCGAGGCCGGGGGCCTTTCGCAGAAGCACTCTCACGGAAGCCTTGTTCGACAACCGAGCCAAGCAGTGCAGGAGTAATGACCATGAAGCGAATCGGACGCGTTCTCTCGATGCTCGTGACCTTGACGCTCGCCCTGGCCGGCTGCCAACAGGACGGCTCGTCGTCAACGACCAAACCTGGCTCCGACCGGCCCCGCATCGCGCTGATCATGAAGGCGCGGACCAACCCGTTCTTCCACACGATGGAGCTCGGGGCGCAGCGGGCCGCCAAGGAGCACCACGTCGAGCTCCTGGTCAGCAGCGTCGACCGCGAGACCGACTTCGCCAAGCAGGGCGGGCTCGTCGAGAACGCCATCAGCCAGGGCGTCGACGCGATCCTCATCGCGCCGGCCGACAGCAAGGCCATCGTCAGCCCGCTGCTCAAGGCCCAGCGCCAGGGCATCAAGATCATCAACCTGGATAACCGCATCGACCCGCCCGCGGCCAAGAGCGTCGGGCTCCAGGTCGAGACGTTCATCGGCCCGGACAACGCCGAGGGTGCCTACAAGGTCACCAGGCATCTCTTCAAGCTGATGGGCGGCGAGGGCAAGGTCGCGCTCGTGACCGGCATCCCCGGCGTGGACAACGGCGAGCAGCGCAAGGCCGGCTTCTACAAGGCCGTCAAGGAGACCGGCGACAAGATCCAGGTCGTCGCCGAGGAGAGCGCCGACTGGATGACCGAACCGGCGCTCAAGAAGATGAACGGCATCCTCGCGCGGCACCCCGACATCACGGGGGTGTTCTGCTGCAATGACAGCATGGCCCTCGGCGCGGTCCAGGCGATCGAGTCGGCCGGCAAGACGGGGAAGATCCACGTCGCCGGCTACGACGGGATCAAGGCCGCGTGCGACCTGATCAAGGCCGGCAAGATGCACGGCACGATCGAGCAGCACCCCGACCTCATGGGCGAGCGCGGCGTCGAGACGGCCCTGAAGCTGCTCGCGGGCGAGTCGATCCCCAACGAGATACCGACGCCGACCGACCTCATCACGGCCGAGACGCTCAAAGCTGGGAAATAGCAGACATGGTGGTCATCAGGAGCCTGATCGGGAGTTCGCAGGGAGACATCGAAATCACGCGACACCGTTGGAAGGTCGCCAGCACAACTTAGACGGAGGACCACTGCCATGCAACATGATGAGTTTCTTCAGACGCTGCGCGAGGCGGGCCTTCATCGCGTGGCCGAACCCATCGCCGATCTGCTGGCACCGTCCATTCGTGTGAGCACGAAGCTCGTCACTGATGAGGCATCGTTGCCTCTCGGTACGAGCAAGTTCGGCGGCCAGCCCGATCTGATGCCCGGGATCGAGTGGCCGAGCTGGAAGGAAGGCTATCTCGACTTCCTCGGACAGATCCATCTTCCGGATCTGTTGCCATTCGTCGATCCTTCGGACGAACTCTTCCGGTCCGGATGGCTGCTCTTCTTCTATGATTCCATGAGCGACGCATGGGGTTCGAGCATTGAGGATCGTCCATCTTGGCGCGTCATCTACCAGGATGGAAAACCCGATTCCTTGGAACGCCGAGCGTATCCTGTTCCGCAAGATGAATTGGAGGAGCACCTCAAGCCTCGTGCGGAGGGCTATAGACCATGCAAGCTAGAGCTGACTCCCGAGGTGGTGCCGCCGCCTCCCGACACCTTCGAATTGATGCTTCTCGATCTCACCCAAGAGGAAAGGGCGGCATATAGGGAGATTGTGAACAAGCCTGTCCTGTTGGGAGAGAGGATGGATGAAGAAGAGGATCCAGAATCCGGAACGCACCGGTTGTTCGGCCACCCCGACCTGATCCAGGGAGACATGAAAGTGGGGTGTGAGCTGTTGTCGCAGAACATCACCTCGGAAGATGCTGCTCTGTTGGACGAAGAAACATTGAATACGTTCGTCAAGCCCGCCCTGATGCGACAACTCCTCCTCCAACTGGATTCTGATAACAACATGGGCTGCATGTGGGGAGATGTCGGCGCCCTGTATTTCTGGGTGCCCTGCGACGAGATGTTCGAAAAGGATTTCAGCAGGACCTGGATGATGCTTCAATGCTATTGAACTCGACACCGTCGGCCATGCGATTGACGTCTGCCAAACACGGACACCTACCACGTGTTGATCGGCACTGCATACGTCTGCGTCGATAACACGGAGTCCCTTACCATACAAGCATGATGCGACCCGCAGATCTTCGCGAACATCTCCGAAAGCTGCCATGTGAACCGTTTCGATTGGTCCTATCGAACGGCGTCCACGATGACGTTCCCCATCCTGAGTTGGTCGCCCAAACTCGCACCGAGGTCGTGATTACAGTGGGCGCGCGAGGGCAAGGCATGGCCGAGAAGCTTGTCTACTGCGATCCGCTCCACATCACGCACATCGAGCCGCTCAACGGCAAGAAGCCCAAACGCCGCAAGAAGAAGTCGACGTAGCCCGCTCCCTCACCGCAACCGTAGACATCGACCCCCCGCGCGATACGATGTCGCATCGCTACACCGATTCGGCACGCCGTCGCCGAGCAGGGCCACGACTGTGCAAGCTGACCCGATCGGCGCGACGAGAAAGGACGCCCCATGTACGTCGACACCCAATTGACGGAACTCCGCTGGTTCGCCGTCGCTGCCCTAGTCATCGCCTCAACCGCCCACGCCGAACAGGCCAAGGCCCCCACGTTCCAGGAGCTCATGGACCCGGCGCGGTTCCCAGAGCCCCAACGCGGCATGGTCGTCGAATCGGCCAGGCTGGATGCCGGCTACGGCGTCGTCCGCACGACCGGCGCCGACATGGCCGTCGACCTCGCCAAGGGCCGCATCGCACTCGCCCAGCGGATCGGGCACGCGCGGCCGCTGGCCGTCGCGCGGCTTGGGCGCACCCTGTCGGGAGCCAAGCTGACTCACACCGGTCCGGGGTTCGCACGGATCACCCTGGCCGCCCCGAAGCTCACGATCCGTATCAACGGCGACTCGCTCTGCATGATCCACGCCCACGAGCCGGTGACGATCGAGGTCGACCGCAAGATCGCACCGTCGTGGGACAGTTCTTATCGCGCCTGTCACCTCATCGCCGACGAATGGGGCGCGCTAGGGCTGTACTGCAGCCGGCTCGACCTCGACGATCATTACGATGTCTACGCCGACACGGTCGCTCGCTACGCCCTGCCGGCCGGCGCCGTGCTCTGGATCGCCGTCTGCCCGCCCAAGCCCTACAACTGGGAGCGCTCGCTGACCGACAACGTCGTCTGGCACTGGTCGAACAAGCTCGGCTACCCGCCCGACAAGGACCTGAGGCGGTGGAAGGAGCACGGCAACATCGTCCTGCTCCAGTCGGAGGTCATGCTCTGGAAGGATTGGAACCTCGGCTTCGAGCCCCGCCTGGGCCGCGAGGAGTTCGCCCGGGTCCGCAAAACGATCCACGATCTGGGCATGCGGTTCATCGTCTACACCAGCCCCTTCTACTTCCTCAAGGGCACGGCCCTCGAGCCGCGAGCCCTGAACAGCTTCGAGAACTTCAAGGGCTGGCCGCCCGGCACCCCCACCGGCGAGAACAGGCACCTGTTCCTGCCCGAGATCCGAAAGGTCATGCGCGAGCTCAAGCCCGACGGCCTGTACTTCGACGGCCAATACACCCGCAACCCGGCCGCGCTGTATGCCCTCGCCCGCGAGGCCCGCGCGATCGTCGGCGAGGACGGCATCCTGGAATGGCATTCGACCACCGCCCTCGGCTCCGACCATTGCTACCTGCCGCAGGCCGACGCCTACGTCGACTTCATCCTCCGCGGGGAGGGACGGGGCAGACACTACGCCAACATCGACTACCTGCGGTTCTTCGTCTCGGGCTATCACATCCACAACAGCATCGGCGTGATCTGCAACAACGGGAAGATCGGCGTGACGGCCAAGATGGTCGACGATGTGCTGCGCGTCAACGCACGGTTCCACACGATCGCCGGCTGGCTCGACAACCCGAAGATCATGACGCTGATCAACGACCGCTACAAGCCTGCCCTGACGCCTCCGCTCCGCGGACGCGTCGAGGCCTTCCTGGCCGAGCGCCAGGCACAAGTCGAACGGAAGGCTGCCGCGATGCGGGCCGAGATCCGTTCGCTTCGCAAGCCGTTTGCCGAGACCGAACCGCTTGCCTCATTTCATCTCGACACGATGCCCGAGGGCACGTCGCTGGTGTCGGAGCGGAACCCGGATGCCCTCACGATCAGCGACGGCATCTTCAACGCCCGCGGCCACGGCAACACGTACGCCTTCCGACGGATACCGGTCAGCGGCAAGGCCCAGGCCTTCGTCGTCAAGCTGCGGCAGCACACCGACCACGGGCAGTCGTGGGGAACGGCCGCGATGCTCATCTGGAAACGGGGCGGCGGCGTTCGGCTCGGGACGCGAAGCGACGGCACGCTGCAAGCCGATGTGCTCGGCCGGCAGGTGCACGGCAGAGTGTACGATCCGAAGACGTGGGTCTGGCTGAGGGCGCGATGGGGCAGGCATCAACTCATCGTCGAGCGGAGCGACGACGGCGAGACCTACGAGCGGCTGTGGTCGTTCGCCCACGGCGGCGTGTTGAACGGCCCGCTGGCCGCCCTGCTGATCGGCAAGGTGCCCTACAACGGCGAGCCGAAGGACTACACCGTCCCCGGCCAGGTCGGCACGGGACAGATCGACGAGGTGCGGATCTACGAATAGGGAACGGTCACCTATCTTCCCGCAGCCGCCAGCGCAGCGGCCGCGCCCTCGTCGAGGAACACGTTATCCACGCCCAGGGCGATCATCGTGTAGCCCTCTCGCAGCGTGGCCTCGACGTTCGCGGCCGTCGGCCGAACGATGTGCATCCCCGCGGTGATCGTATGGCGCCGGCACGCGTCCAGGTACGTCTCGAGCGCCCGCACGACCTCGGGGTGACGCATCTGCCCGGTCAGCCCCATCGACCCGCTCAGGTCCAGCGGCCCGATGAACAGACCGTCCACGCCGTCCACCTCGATGATCGCGTCCAGGTTCGCGATCGCGTCCTTGTGCTCGATCTGCATGACCATCGCGATCTCGTCGTTGGCCTCGGCAATGTAGGCGTCGAAGTCGCGCCCGTGGTTGTTGGCCCGGCTGTAGCCGAAGCCTCGCTCGCCCCAGGGCGGATACTTGGCCTCACGGACCGCGGCCTCGGCCTCCTCGGCGGTCTTGACCATCGGGATGATCAGCGCCCGGGCGCCGGCATCGAGCGAGCGGTGAATCCATACCGGATCATTCTTCGGAAGCCGCGCGACGGCCACACAATCGAAGCCGTCCAGCGTGCGGAAGATGTCGGTCATCGTCTCGAGGTCGATCGCACCGTGCTCCATATCGACGCAGACCCAGTCGAACCCCGCCCGCGCGACGATCTCCGCGCACGCCGGATGGCCGATCTGAATCCACGTGCCCAGCGTCACCGTGCGGTCGAGCAGCGCGCGCCGAAACGTGTTCTTCATGAGGTATCCTCGGGTCGTCCTGGTGCCAGGGGGGTCAGAGCTTACCAACCACGTCCGGATTGAGGAGATCCATCTCGCTGTAGTTGCCGGCCTCGGCCAGGCGGACGTTCGCCAGCGCCCGCTCGGCCATGCGGTTGCAGGCCTCCTGCGTGCTGCTGGCCACGTGCGGCGTCATGATGACGTTCTTGAGCGTGCGGAGGTCCTGGTTCAGACAGGCCGGCGCGTAAGGCTCGGTCTCGAAGACATCCAGGGCCGCCCCCGCCAGATGGCCGTTCGACAGGGCGTCATACAGGGCACACTCGTCCACCACCGCCCCCCGGGCCGTATTGATCAGCCACGCGCCCTGTTTGATCATCGAGATCCGATCGGCGTTGATGAAGTGGTGCGTCTCGGGCGTGCTCGGCAGGTGCAGACTGACGAAGTCGGCGTCCTTCACCGCCCGGCCGAATTCCTTGTAGACGTTCTCGAAGCCAAGGTAGCCCAGGTCGACGTCACGCACCTCGCAGCCGAGCACCCGCATGCCGAACCCGAACGCGGCCATCCGACCGACATGACATCCGATCGGCCCGCAACCGATAACGGCCAGCGTCTTCTTGCGGAGCTCCGTCCCGACCCGCGGCACCCAGACGCCTACGCGGGCATCCTTGACCAGCGACGGGATCCACCGCGCGCCGGCGACCATCAGTGCGATCGTATGCTCGGCCACCGAGTCGTTCAGCACGTTCGGTGTGTTGGTGCAGAGCAGGCCCCTCTCGGTCGCCTGCACCTTGTCGATGCTGTCGTGACCGACCCCGAACCGCGCGATCACGCCCGTCTTCGGCAGCGCGTCATAGAGGTTGTCCGAGTACTTCTGAACGCCGACGATGACGTACTTCACGCCCGACGAGCGGACCGCCTCGGCCAGCTCATCCTCCACCGCCGGGGCGGGCAGGCACTCGAAACCCTCCGCCGAACTGAAGATCTGCTCGGCCTTGTCATACTCGATCTCGGTCACGGCCACCCTGATCATGGCGTCGGTCCTTTCTGCTGCGCGGCCGGTGCGGCGGTGCATCCAGGGCCAAGCCGCCCTGCCGCACCAGACCCAGTGCACCCAAGCAAACCGCGGTACCAACTATTGCAGAGCGCCGGGGGCCGGCTGTCAACCGCGGGACCGCCGCCCGGTAAGCGGTCCACAGACCGCCGGCGATCCTCCCGACAAGAGTACCCGGACAGCGACGACGCCCTGACGGTCGCCCCTGATGCCCGGGAGGCGTCGTGCTTGCTCCGCCGAGGGGATCAGCCGAGCCGCCCGTACTCCCGGCAGGCCTCGAAGAAGGCCTCGACGTTCGCGATCGGGACCTCGGGCTCAAGCACGTGCGTCGGAGCCAAGATCAACGCCCCGTCGTCGGCCAGCGTATCGACGCGCTCGCGCACGGTGCGACGGACGTCGTCCACCGTGCCGAACGGCATCGTCGTCTGCGTCCCGATCGTGCCGTGCAAGACCGCATCCCGGCCGAACCGCCGCTTGACCTCGACCGGATCGAGGCACTCCGGCTGGACCGGGTTCAGAATCGTCACGCCGATGTCGAGCAGCTCGGGGATGATCTCCATGATGTTCCCGTCGCTGTGGTAAAAGATCTGGATGTCCGGCTTGATCGACCGCGCCGCCGCCCACACCTCCGCCCAACGCGTCTTCAGGAACACCTGCCAGACCTCACGAGCGAACATCAAGCTCTTCTGGTTCGCCACGTCGTCGCCGCACAGGATGAAGTCCACACCCGCCCGGGCGAACGCCTCGGCCCGGAACTTGCACCGCCGCTCCAGCTTGTCCAACAAACAGTCGGCCCACTCCGGCTGCGTCAACAGGTCGATGAGGAACTCCTCGTACCCGCGGATCTGCCAGGCCGTCTCGTACATGTGGACCACCTGACCGACCGTCGCGCGCCCCGCCGCGTGCGCCCGCGCCACCTCGTCGGCCATCTGGTCGGTCTCGTACGTCCGATGCTCGTCCAGGGGATACGCCTCCAGCTCCTCCAGGCTCGTCGCGTTGCGCAGCGGGCTGACGTAACCCCAGAAGTGATAGAACCCGCTCGGCACCATCGCCGGACCGTCGACGTCGATGGTTGTCCCCTCCGGCAAGTCGGCGCCTTCGTAGTAGGCGCTGAAGTCGGGCGGTGCGTGGTCGGCCGGCGGCCGGGGCTCGATTTCGACCGGATCGAACATCCCGAAGTGGCCCGCGAAATCGTCCGTGCCGAGATGATCCGCCAGCCGCCGCTCCAGGTCCGGCGTGACCTTGGCCTGATACAGGAGCCGATCCGGCCGCTCGTGCCGGCACGTCGCCCAAAACCGATCGCGTTCGTTCATCGGCGTTCCCTCCGGCAAGCCCCTCGCGACGGAGACCCCGGATATGGTCCGGCCGCGTCAGGGCGACAGATGCTCGACCGCCCGCCGGAAGATCATCAACCCGTCGGGCTCGGCGTCGGCCGGGCGGCGCGTCCACTCCGGATGGTTCGTGCGATGGATATGCCGCTCCGGATGAGGCATCAGGCCGAAGACGCGGCCCGTCCGGTCGGTCAGCCCTCCGATGTCGCCCTCGCTACCGTTCGGATTGACCGGATACCCACCCGGCTTGCCCTCGCGATCGACGTAGGTGACGGCCGCAAACCCGCCCTCGATCAGCGTCCGAAGCGTCGCGGCATCCTTGGCCACCACCTTGCCCTCGCCGTGCGCCACCGGTAGCGCCATCATCTCGCCCCGCCTCAGGAACACGCAGCGGTCCGTCGACGCCTTCAGATACACCCATCGGTCCTCGAACTTGGCCGAGTCGTTGTACGTCACCGTCACGGGTTGGCGATCGGCCCCGCCGTTGATCTCGCCCGGCAGAAGACCCGCCTTGACCAGCACCTGAAAGCCGTTGCAGATCCCGAGGACCAGCTTGCCCGCCTCGACGAAGCCGCGCAGCTCCTCGGCCATGTGGTGGGCGATCTGGTTGGCCAGGATCTTGCCCGCCCCCACGTCGTCGCCGTAGCTGAAGCCCCCGGGCACGGTCAGGATCTGATAGTCGTCCAGCAGGCTCGGCCGCTCGATCACCTGATTGACGTGCACGCGATCGGCCCGGCCGCCGACCAGCCCCCAGGCGTGAACCGTCTCCACATCACAATTCGTCCCCGCGGCCCGGAGCACGAGCACGCGTATCGGTTTGGCCATCGATTCGGTCACCTCGTCGGTTGTGGTCGCCCACGGCGATACCCGAGCAGGCGGTCCTATCACGTCGCTGGTCGCACGCCGGCGCAGGCACGGCCTCAATCCTCGTCGCCGCCCACCCTCTGTTGAAGGATCTCCGTCAGGCTGACATCGGTGGGGAATTCTAGCACGATCTCATCACCGCCGAAACGCTCGCGCACCGACGGCGAGTGCTGGAAAACGCGGAGCAACCGGATCACATCCGACGTCGGCGCCTGCATCGACGAGGACGACAGGTAGGCATCGGCGCCCACGGCGAACCAGCGGTCGAGCCCCAGACTCCACTGCGTCCACCCCGGTGATCGGGCGAAATAGTCCTCGACCCTCGACAGCCGCAGGCCCACCATCTTCAGCCCGATGCTCCGCAGCAGGAAGACCTCCTCGACGTCGCACCAGCGGATCAAACCCCACCGCGCGAAATGCCCGCTCCGCAGCTCGAGGCCCTTCGTCCGCAGCACGGCCACCACGGACGATCGCCAGAGCGACCGCGCACAGACCAACGCCATGATGCCGGCCACCACCAGCAGCGCCACCGCCGTCGACCGTCCCTGGGCGTCGTCGAAACGCAGCAGCGCCGTCACGCCCAGACCGGTGAAGACAACCACCAGCACGCCCGTGGCGATGCCCGTCTTCGCGCCGGCTTGTCGGATGACGATCATCGTGGCACATCTCGAGATCAGACCGCATCCCTGACGCGACGCGCAAGGAGCGCCGCCGTGGACCAGCCTTCCGATAGAGACAGGTCCCCCAACGAGTACGTCTCTCGGCCCGCCACCGCCGTGTCAGCGGCGCTGCGCATGAGCCGCCCCTTGGCTTGCACCGCTCACAGGCCGGCGGCGCCTTGCCACCGCCTACTCCTCGGCCGGCTTGCCCGGGCTCATCGCCTCGGCCTTCGGCGCGAACGCGATCGACGTCTGGATCGGCCAGGCGCAGTGGCAGCCCGCGCTGCCCTCCGGGGCAAGCACCAGGCCGCCGGCCGAGATGATCGTCAGCCAGCAGCTCGGTCGCAGCCCGGTCCACTTCGTCTGCTTGTGCGTGGTCAGATCGTACATCGTGTGCACGCCGTCGCGATAGAACAAGGCATGGGCCGCGGCCGACACCGTCCCGCACCCGTTGGCGGGCTTGCGGATCTTGACCGGCTTGCCCGTACGCAGCTCGAAGGCCCGCGGCTCGGCGTAGATGTGGTCGCCCACCACCACGGGATGCTGCATCGCCCCGCCGTGATGGTTCCGCCGGAAGTCGTAGGTCGTGTTCCACAGCGGATCGCCCTGCTTGGCGTCGAACGCGTAGAGGTGATACTGGTCCGTCGTGTCCAGCACCACGAGCGTGTCCCTGGCGTAGGCCAAGTAGAACACCCATTTGCTCTGCTTGAAGTAGCGATAGTGCTCCCACGCCTTCCGGCCGGTCTTGGCGTCGAGGCTGACCATGTAGCGGTCGCTGATCACCTCCTTGCCCATGCGGCCCGCCCTCAACCCCATGGCCTCGGGGCTGCGCGATTCGATGAAGTACACCCGGTCGGGACCCATCGCCAGCGTCGGGTTGATCACCTTGCCGGCGCGGTACGTCCATTGGACCTCGCCCGTCCTGCGGTCGAGCGCGAAGACGTAATCGCTGACGACCTTCAGGGACTCCTCGTCAGGCCGGTCGTACCACTCGCCGTCGGCGCCGATGAACAACCCGCCCCGCTGCACCGCGCTGCCGAAGAGCAGGTCGCCCTTGCACGCCAGGTAGCCCCAGTCGTACGTCACGCCGTCGCCCTGCTCGGGCAGCTCGAACGTCCGAACGACGCGGCCCGTCTGCGGGTCGAGCTGCCAGCAACGCTCACGGACCGCCACGTAGAGCGCGTCGTCGGCCGCGGCCATGTTGCTGCCGTCACGCGGGATGTTCGCCCGGCGCAGGTCGGGGATGTTCCGCACCCACAGCATCGTGCCGTTGTAGGCGTCGAGCCCGAACAGGAACCGGTCGCCCTGGACGAACAGTCGGCCATCGGTCGACAACGGCGCGGGGGCACGCGTGCCGCGATCGGTCATCGGCCGCGGGCCGGGCCGGCCGAACCATAAGACCCGCATGTCGCCCTTGAGACGCTCGTCCTGGCTGCACGTCGTGTTGCCCGCATCGCCGTATTGGTGCGTCCATGCGCCCACGCCGGCCAGCGACCCGCGCCGCGCGCAGGCCCAGAGGCCTCCGTCGGTCGACCATGTCGTGGTCGACATGCCTCCCGACGTCAGCCACCCCTCCAGCTCGGCGCGATCAAGGGACGCACCGCGGCTCGTCAGCGCCGCGGGCCTGCCCAGCCACGCGACACCCCCGCACGGCCTGAGCACGCGAAAGACCTCCGAGGCCGATCCCGGCAGCTCCCCCCGCTCCAGCAACGACTCCGACACGATCAGATTCGCCACGTAGCTCGCCAGCGGCAGCCGATCGAGCGACGCCTGCTGGGCCGCGATCCGCACGCCGTACGCGCCGGACCTGTCCATCGTCTGGCGGATCGACCGGATCTTGGCCGGGTCGTCGTCCACGCACAGCATCCTGAGCTGGGTTCGCTTGGCCAGCTCCCACGCCAGTCGCCCCTGCTCGCAGCCGAGCACGAGACACCAACCCTTGTGGATGCCCGTTCCGCGGACGATCCGATCGGCCGTGTCGGCATAGGCCTTGCTGAGCGCATCCTCCGGAAACGGGGTCGACGCAAACGATACCCGCGGCGGCGTGTAATCGAACGTGGAGTCGAACTCGTACAGGCGCGAGGTCGCACGCGGCTTGTCGGCCGGGCCGCTCGCGATTCGGTAGTAGTACATCTGTTTCGGCGCGATGGCGTCGATCGTGATCGCGTGCTCGGTCTTGGGCTGCGGACTGACGCGCGACTCCGTCGTCGATCCGCCCAGCGGCAGCTCCGGGCCGAAATGCAGCACCGTCGGCACCGGCTCGGGCGTCGTCCACCGGATGCGAATCGTCTCGCGATCGAGCCGGTCGAGGATCGGTCCGACCTTGGCGTGGACTAGCTCGGGCATCCGCTCACGTTTGGCCCGGTGGGAGGTGGCGACCTGCTCGGCGTCCAGCGCCCGGCCAAACACGCGAATCTCGTGAAGCAGCGCCCGCGGGCAGTACTTGCCGAACGAGCCGATGACGTACGGCGCCTTCGGCGCCGGATCGATCGGGCCCTTCTGGGCGTCGGTCTCGTTCTCCAGCTCGCCGTCGACGTAGACGCGGCTCGTCGTGCCGTCGTACGTGCCGACGACATGATACCATCGACCCCACTCGAGGCTGTGCCGGCTGCGAAGGTGCGTCAGCCCCTTCGAACCCTTGCCGCTCACGCCGAAGCTGAAACTCGACTGCCGGTAGCCGAGCGACCACCCTCTATCACCGGCCGTGGCCGAGATGATGGTCGCCCACTCGGCCGTCTTCTCGACACAGATCCAGGCCTCGACGGTCATCCCCTTCTTGGGCTGCCCCGCGCCCGTCGCGTCATACGGCAACGTGATGCTCGACAGCGCCTCGTCGAGGAGCAGCGGCCTGAAGGGCAGGTCGCTCTTGAACCGCACGGGCCCTTTGATCGTCGCATCGCAGACGCCGACCCGATCCTCGACGACCTGGCCGCTGACGTGCTCGGGCGCGAAGACCCAATGGCCGATGACATCGCCCCCGCCTGGCTCCTCGCCGAGCGCGCCGCCCGACCAGATCGCCAGCACGATGGTCGTAGCCGCCACGCTCAGCCGCATCGTCCATGAAGCTCGCATCATCGTTCTCCTCGAACCCGCTGGAGAGGGCGTACGTCTGCCCAGAAGCAACGCTTCCTGACGGGCGCGTCTCGGATGACACGCCAGCAATCAGAGCGGCGACCGTCGGGAAGCTGGGCCTTTCGCCGTCGTTCGCATCGGAGTTCCAGCCTCTCGAAGCCGCCGCCTCAGGGCCGGGAACACTCACTTCGCTCGGAAGGCGTGGATCACGCCCTCATCCGTGCTGACCACGAGCCGGCCGTTGGCCACGAGCAGATCGAGCGCCCGACCGGAGACCTCATGCGTCCAGAGCGTCTTGCCGTCGGCGGCGTCGAAGGCCGCCACCTCGTTCGTCCCGCCCGCATAGAGCACCTCGCCGGCCAGGATCAGCGAGTACGGATACTTGCACGCCCGCTTCCAGCCGACGCACTTGGGTAGCTCGCGTTCGATCTTGGCGATCTCGGCCTCACGGGCCCGGATCTTCTTGGCGATCTCCTCGGGCGGCGTCGCGTCCGAGGCGACCAGCTTGCGGCTGGCCTTCAGCTCGCCGTCGAGATAGATCCTCACCACGCGGCCGTCGTACGTGCCCGCGACATGATGCCACGTGTTCAGACGCACGGTATCCGGCCCGCTGCTGAGGTACACCATCGCGCCCGACCCGACCTTGACCGCAAACCACACGCCCGTCTTGTCGTCCAGGTTCAGACCGTAGCCGGCCTCGGTCGAGCCCGTGTCCCAGATCGGCCCGGCGATGCCCGACCACTTCTCACGCTGCTCGGCGCGGAACCAGGCCTCGATCGTGAGTTGGTTGCTCGGCCTGAGCACGCCGGCCTTGCCCGCGTCGACGTGGCTCGTCGTGCCGTCAAACGACAGGGCCTTGCCCGACGGCGGGCCGCCCTGGGTCGCGTCGATGTCCACCCACGTCGGTGAGTTGACCAGCTTGCCGTGGCTCGACCCGACCGCGTCGCCAGCGGTCTCGCCTGAACCGTCGCCGCACGACCAGTAGCCCACGAGCCCGTTCGGCTTGCCCGAGAGCGTCCGACTCAGGTCCGCCCGGATCGCCTCGGCCGACCGGGCGACGTCCCACACGCGGACCTCGGCGATCTGACCCTTGAAGACGTGGTTCTCGTTGTCGTCCTTGTATGTGCCGATGTGGAACGCGTTGACCGGATCGTACCGGATCGCCTGATCCTGCGTGGAGAGCCGCTTCTTCAGCGCGTCGATCCGACGACGCAGCGTGTTGCGCTCCTCGCTCAGACTCAGGTACCGGCCGCGATCCAGCGCGCTCAGCTCGGTATCCGTGTGCAGATACGACATCGTGCCCTTCACGACGATGGTGTTCCCCGCGAAACTGGCGATCTGATCGGTGCGGCCCTGCTTGTACGCCTCCATCGTGCCCGTCTTGCCAGGACCGGCCAGTAGGTCGTCACCGTCCAGCACCGCGAACGCCCCGCCCGAGGTGCCGAGCGAATACAGGAGCCGTCCGTCCTGGCGGCTGAACACGCCCGGCGGGCCGCCGCCCATCGGCACGTACAGCCGCTGCGGCGAGACCAGGATGTATCCCTGAGGGCAAAAGGCCGTCGTCTTGCGCGACCACAGCAGCTTGCCCGTCGTCGCGTCGGCCGCACAGATGTAGGCCCCCTCAAACGCGAACAGCCCCGCGCTGAAGTAGGCCACATCCCCGTCGACGGCCACGCCGCTCCGCACCGGCCAGACCGACATGATCCGTTCGTTGCCGGCCACGCGGTAATCGACAGGCGACGCTTGGCACTGCCAGATCGGTTCGCCGCTCTCGGCGTCGAGGCAGTAGACCTTTCCGTCGTCGGAGCCGACATAGAGCCGCCCGTCGGCCACGGTCGGGGCGAGGCGGATCGGGCCGTCGGCGAACGCGGTCCACGCCACCTTGCCGGTCTTGCCGTCGAGGCAGGTGACCTTGTCGTCGGCGGAGGACCCGAAATAGACGCGTCCGCTCGCGGCGACCACGTGGTACGCCCAATCGAAGATGACGCGCGGCTTGAGGTTCTCGGTCTTGTGCCAGCCGTCGCGACGGGCCGGACCATGCCAGGCCGGTTGCGGATGATGACGCGACGTGTGCACCCACGCCGTCGCGAGCGGCGGTCGCAACGTCTCACCCGTCACGCCGCTTCGCGCCAGGTCATGGCGATGGGTCGGCCAGTCCTCGGCGAGGGCCGTCGAGACACTGGCCAGACAAGCAAGTGCCGCCAAGGTAAACGACCGGATGCGTCGACGGCGCCGGCAGCACCGGTGTCGTTCGAGGCGTCGACATACGATCATGCGTCGTCCCCCGGATTGCAGAGCCGAGTCGTTCGAGGCAACCGCCAAGGGCCCAGGCTAGCCGCGGCGTGTGAGGATTCCATGAATGACCGGACCGAGACGCCGGCGCGGGCGAACTAGATCACGCTCCGGAGGTGATCGATGCTCGCGGCGGCTTGATCGACCGTGCCGCACTCGACGCTGAAGCAGATCGGCCGATCGCATGTCTCCTTCACGATCCGCGCGGTCTCCTTCCAGTCGATGACGCCCTCGCCGCACGCGCACCCCACCGGCGTGCCCGTCACCTGGCCTCGCTCGGCGTCGCTCTGCTGCACCGTGATGTCCTTGGCGTGCAGATGGACGAGCCGATCGGCCACCGAGGCCAGCCACGCGTACGGATCCTCGCCCGAGAGGTAGCTGTTGCCCATGTCGAAGTTGATGCCGATCGCGGGCGAGTCCACCAGCTTGTAGATACGGTCCAGCCCCGCCGGAGACTGGCTGTACTGCTGGTGCGGCTCAAGCCCGATCTCGATCCCCCGTTTCTCGGCGAACCGCGCGGCCTGGGTGAGCACGTACTTCATGAGCACGTGATCCTCGGCCTCGTCGGTGAAGTCGGGCTTCACGCCCTCGTCGGTGTTGACGACGGGCGCCCCGATCTCGGCCGCATGACGAATGGCCGACGTCAGGTAGTTCACGCTCATGTCCGGCTTGCAGAGCGGCGAGTGCCCGCTGAGGCCCGAGCATGTCACGCCGTGCTTCTCGCACAGGGCCTTGATCTCCAGCGGGTCGTCCCACATCGAGACGCTATGGAAGTACCCCGCCTCGCTGAGCAGCTCGCGCCCCCAGTGGACCATCGGCTCGATGTACTCGTAGCCGAGCTCCGCGGCCTTGGCCACGCCCCACGCGAACGACTTGTCGTCGTGCCGCACGAACTCCATGTTCACGCCGATCAGGATCTGTCCCACGGTCTGGCTCCTTGTCTGTGATCCGCTCGCACCCCAACGGCAGAGAGTATACCCGATTCGCTGCAAGCTGTCGGACAGATGGGATGAGCATCCCATCGGGTTGAGTCCCATCGCATGCGATGTGGCCCGGCCGCCCTCGGCTGGGGGACTCGATCCTTCTCGGCCGGGGGCGGCCGCGCCACACTGGACGCCCTTACGGCCCCGACAGGTTCTTACAGGAAAGGCCTTTGGCCCCCGCGCCCCACCGCAGTACCGTATGGGCGCATCTCTGGCGCCTGACCGACGGGCACCGGAACGGACCGACGAAGCGGCATGCCGTCGGCCCGATTCATCCAGCGGACCGCCGCTTTCTGGAGACGACCCCGTGACAACGCTAGCACGCTCTACCCTGTTCTGCCTGACCATCACGGCGATGCTCATCGCCGCACTCCCCGCCGCCGCCGAGACCGTCACCATCTACCGCGACACCTGGGGCGTGCCCAGCATCTACGCCGACACCGAAGAGGGCGTCTGCTACGGCATGGGATACGCCCAGGCCGAGGATCGCCCCAGGCAGATCTTCGACAACTACCGCGTGGCGATCGGCACACTGGCCGAGGTCCGCGGTCCCGGCGAGCTCGAGAAGGACTTCGTCGCCCGGGCGTTCCGCCACGCCGAGGTCTCCAAGGCGAACTACGGCAAGGTCAGCGTGAAGGTCCGCGGGTGCATGGAGGCCTTCCAGGACGGCGTGCGGCAGTACTTCAAGGACCACCCCGACAAGAAGCCCGACAGCTACATGGAGATCGAACCCTGGATGTGCGTCGCCCTGACGCGGGCGGTCATCTGGAGTTGGCCGCTCGGCCAGGCCGGGGCCGACCTCGTCGCCGGCGGCATCAACCCGCCCAAGATCGGCTACCGCGGCTCGAACGAGATGGCCCTGGCGCCCAGCAAGACGAAATCCGGCAAGCCCATCGCCGTCATCGACCCGCACCTCGGCTTCTACGGGCCCATGCGGTTCTATGAGGCCCGCGTCTACGGCGGCAAGATCGCCATGACCGGCACGGCCGTCACCGGCCTGCCCATGATCTCCCTGGGGCACAGCGAGACCGTCTCGGTCGCGATGACCACCGGCGGTCCCGACACCGCCGACGTGTTCGTCGAGACGCTCAACCCCGACAACCCCGCGCAGTACAAGGTCGACGGCCAGTGGCGCAACGGCGAGATCGACGAGATCGCCATCCGGGTCAAGGAGAAGGACGGCGATATCGGCACCTGGTCCCAGAAGATCCTGCACACGCACCACGGCCCCTGCGTCGTCCAGAAGGACGGCAAGGGCTACGCCCTGGCCCTGTCCTACGCCAACGAAATCGGCCTGGCCGATCAGATGTTCAAGCTCTACGCCGCAAAGACCATCGACGAGGTCAAGCAGGCCCTGGCCATGGCCCAGCTCATGCCGCAGAACGTCATGGTCGCGTGCATCACCGGCGACATCTACTACCAGCGGACCGGCCGCGTCCCGATCCGACCCAATCACGTCAACTGCCAGAGGCCCATCCCCGGCGACGACTCCAAGAACGACTGGCAGGGCATCCATCCGACCAGCGACCTCGTGCAGATCACGAACCCGGCTTGCGGCTGGATGCAGAACTGCAACGTCTCGCCCCGCGTCATGTTCCGTGACAGCCCGCTGACCCAGGACAAGTACAAAGACTACATCTACATGGAACCGACGTTCATGGGCATCCCTTACGGCCTGCATCAGCGGGCGGCCATGACCTTTAAGCAGCTCGACGAGGTCAAGAACGCCACCGTCAAGGACGTCATGGAGATCGCGACCTCGCCGCAGGTCTTCGGCGTCGGGCCCTGGCAAGAGGCCCTACGCAAGGCGTGGGAGGGCGCGCCCGACCCGATGAAGCAGAACAAGGACCTGGCCAAGTTCGTCCAGATCATCCTGGCCTGGAACGGCCGGGCCGAGAAGGACTCCGTCGGCGTCGTCTGCTACGACTACTGGAAGAAGGCCGGGTCACGCCTGAGTCGGCTCCGGGATCGGCGCGGCATGCCCCCACAGGGCACGAGCGACGAGGAGATCCTCCGCATGGTCCGCGACGGCTATGAGAAACTACTGAAGGAGCGCGGCACGATCGAGGTCAAGTACGGCGACATCTACCGGACCGGCCGCCGCGGCGGCAAGCGGACCGCCCCGGCCGAGGGCGGCGGCGTCGACGGGATCGCCACCCCCCGGAACCTGGGCTTCAGCAAGGGCCCCGTCAAAGGCCAGATGCTTATGAAGAGCGGCCAGTGCAGCCTCCAGGTCGTGCACTGGACCGATCCGCCCCAGTCATGGACGATCGCCCCACTCGGCCAGGCGGACGACCCGACCTCGCCCCATTTCGACGACCAGGCCATCAAGCTCGTCAGCACGCGGACGTTCAAGAGCACCTACTTCAAGGACAAGGCCTCGCTGATGAAGAACCTCGAATCAAAGAAGGAGCTGACCTACAAGCCCTGACCGACCCGGAGCCTCGCTCGTACGCCGTCTCAGACCGATAACCCACATGGGTTATCCCGCGACGCCGCGCGCGGATCCACACCATCCGATGCGGTAGTGCATTGAGGCCCAAGAGTGAGATTGCCTGCCAAGGTCGACCCGCCAATGCGCCGATACCAACCACAGGAAGGTCTTTGCGCGCTGAGACTCTGGATGGGTTGGTCATGCCGCTTTCCGTCAAATGCGACGAACTCCGGCCCGGGATGAAGCTCTACGAGCCGATCATCTGGGGCGACCAGGTGCTCGTCCGAGACGGCAAGACCCTCAACGACAAGGAAATCGGCCTCCTTCGCAAGCGGTTTCCGGACCTGTACGTCCGCATCCGCGACGACGCGCTCGAAAGCGCCGTCGAGTTCGAGGACCACACCCACGCGCGAAAGGTCGCCACCAGCGTCAAGACCAGGGTCCTCGCGTCGGTCTCGGAGGTCGGCCAGCGGTTCACGAAACAGTCGTCGTTGCGTGAAACCGATCTCAGCGCCATCAACGAATCCATCAGCGCGATCGTCGACTACCTGACCCGGAACCCCGTCTCGGCCATCCTGCTCAACCGCAGCTTGAGCAAGGACAGCTACGTGGCCGAGCACACCAGCAACGTGTTCTACCTGAGCATGGTGCTCGGCTACGGCGCGAACGATTTCATCTCCAAGCAGCGCCAACGCCAGCGGGTCTCGCGCGACATGCGACGCGGCGCCGCCACCAGCCTCACGCCCCTCGGGCTCGGCACGATGTTCATGGACCTGGGCCTGATGCGCTTCGAGGATCTCTTCAAGTCCACCGAATCGCTCAGCTTCGACGAGTGGCAAGCCGTCCGCGATCACCCCATCACGGCGGCCCGCATGCTGCCCGACGGCTTCGATGCGGAAGCCCGGGCGATCGTCTTGACCCACCACGAGAACATGGCCGGCACGGGCTACCCCGAGGGACGGCCCGGCGAGAAGCTCCAGATCCTCAGCAAGATCGTCCGGATCGCCGACGCCTACGAGACCGCGACGGCCCAGCACATCCATCCCCAGGCCAAGAGCACCGTCCGTGCCCTGTGGGAGATGATGCGAGGCCCCTACCGCTTCTACTTCGATCCGGACATGATGGTCATCTTCTCGCGCCTGGTGCATCCCTTCCCCATCGGCGCCAAGATCCAGCTCGAGGACGGTCGCTGGGCCGTCATCGTCCGCTACAACCAGGTGAACCCCTTCCAGCCGTATGGCATCATCGCCTTCGATGAGCAAAACGAGCGCCTCTCCGATCGGCGGCTCGTCGGACCGGTGCCCCTCGGGCCGGAATCCAACGTCCGCCTGAAGTCCTTCCGCGGCGAAGACCTGCTCTACCTCTACCAGCGCGGTTCAGCGCGTGACCAACGCGGTGAGACCGACAAGATCAGCTCACTCTTCTCGACGCTCTATCCCTAGAGCCCAGGAAGGCAGATCGCTCCCCAATGACAACACGGCGTGCCCGTACGTAACGGACATCGCCGTGTCGAGGTTTCTAGGAATGGCCCGTCCGCCCCGCCTGCGCGGGACCAGCCGCCACTACGCCGAGTCCCGGCTTGCTTTGCGGCGATAGCCCGCGACCGACCAGCCGAACGCCGCCACCGCCACCACCGCCAGCGGGCCCATCGGCGCGAAACACGGGTTCGGCTCCGTGACGCCCTGGATGACGCCGTAGTTCACCGTCACCGAGGCGCCGACCTCCTGACCCGAGAAGTCGGTGACCGTGATCGCGTAGTCCGTCGTCTCGGTCGGCGTCACGACCTGCACCAGGTCCGTCGCGTTCGCGTCGTTGGGATCCACCATGTCCCACGTCACCGCGTACGGCTCCACGCCGCCGGTGATCGTGGCCGTCAGCGTCGACGACGTGCCGGGCTCCACCTGATTCGGATCGGCGACAAGATCGACAACGAGGTCCTCGGCGGGCACCACGATCTGGACCGAACCGTTCGCCGTGGCGTTGGTGCTGTCCGTGACCACCACCGAGTAGGTCGCCGAGACCTCCGGCTCCACCAGGAACGTCTGCATCTTGTTGCCGGTGTTCCAGAGGTACTTGTACGGCGAGACACCGCCCGACGCCTCAGCCGTTACCAGCGAAAACCCTCCCGGCTGGACGAGATTGGGCTCGGCCGTCACCGTCACCGTGAAGCTGCCCGATTCGCCCGTCGTGTAGGTGCCCGTGACCGTCGTCGTCTGATCGGCCACGACCGTCACCGTCTGGGCGTCCGGCTTCGTGTAGCCGTCGAGGTTGCCGTACGACACCTGATACGCCCCGGCGCTCAGCGTGCCCGTCCACGACCCCGTGCCCTTGACTTGGCTGTCCACGTAGATCTGGCCTTGCAGCGACGCGCCTTGCTCGTCGACGGTCGTCACCGTCAGCGTGCCCGTGCCGCCCCCGCCGCCGCCGGATTCGTCCACGGCCGTGAAGTCCTGCGTCGGGATGCTCGCCGTCACGCTCGTGTACGACCTGCTCGACGGACCGAAGGTGTACCCCGGCTTCGATGGCGTGACCGTCCCCGACCAGCCGTAACGCACCGGCACCCGATACATGCCGTTCGTGTCGGTGATGTCCCATCCGCCGTCCTGGTCCTCCGAGACCAGCACGCCGTCCACACCCGCCCCGTCGGCCTTGCCGATGAAGCCCGAGATGCTCAGCGGGTCGACCATCTGCACCGTGAACGTCATCGACGACCCGGTCGGCCCGATCGAGTACACCCCCAGGCCCAACGGCGTCGAACCGTCATGGCTCAATGTGCCCGGCGTAGTGTCCTTGTCGAACGTGGTCACATGACCCGCCCGAAAGTAATCCGCGTCCGTCGCGACGCCGGTCGGCGTGTGCAGGGCCTCGTCCCCGTCGGCCTCCTCCAGACCGACCATGTAGTGGCTCTCGTCGTCGTTGTCCGTCTTGCTGTCGTCGACGTGCCAGATCAGGATGCCCCGGTTGCTGCCCGGCAACGCCTGATCGAACTTCACCCCCTGACGGTTCTCCAACAGGAAGTACTCGTTGGCCGAAAACGCCCCCTGGATCTTGTACACCGACGCGTTCGTGGCGGCCTGGCCCACCGCATAGGTCCCCGCCTTGCTGACCACCGTCGGCTGGACGAAGTCCAGCTTCATCTTGCACCACGCGCTGAAGTGCGCGGGCTTCTCACCGTCCCCCCCGTTCCATGAACCATAGGCCATCACGCAATACGGGCCGGCCCCCAGGCTGCTGTTGTCGCGGTCGTACAAGTCGGGCAAACCGAAATGGTGGCCCAGCTCGTGACAGATCACGCCCGGCATGACGATGCCCATGCCCTCGCCCTTGAGCTCCGGCACGGTCACATACTGCTCGATGACCACGCCGTCGTACGTGACGGGGTTGCCCAGTTGCCACTTGTGCGACCAGATCTGATTCGGGTCGTTCCCGTTCTCCTCGCCCTCGCCCGCGTGGACGACCGTGAGGCAGTCGAGGTAGCCGTCGCCGTCGCCGTCCATCGTGCTGAAGTCGAAGCCGGCCGCCTCCAGCTTGATCAGGGCGTCACGCACCATCGCCGCCGGCCGCAGGTCGTCGCCCCAGGCGTCGTTCTGGCCGTAGTAGGCAAGGGTGTTGTCCAGCGTCACCGGGTCCGCGACCGTCGAGTTGAGCGTCAGCGCGCTGTACGACACCTCGAGGTAGTAGTCTCGCACCGATCCGCCCGCGCCGCCGATGCCGTACCCTTCCTGGTTGAAGAGACTGTCGAACGCCGATTTCGATATCGTGATCCCCTTGTCGGAGAAGCCCGCGAGGATCACGAGGTTCTTGACCGTCCCCCGCGGACCGGCGCGATCGGGTCGATCGTTCCTCGCCATCTTCGCGGCCTTGGCGCGGGCGGCCTTGTCACGCGACGCAGCCAGCGCCGCGCCCGTCGAGGCCGTCCCTGCCGGATTGTCTCGACCGACGACCAGGGCCGTGGCCTGAGGCTGTCCCTCCACCAGCGTGGCGTAGACCCACTGATTCGTCGCGGCTTGACGCATCACCAGGTAGCCGGCCGGATCCTCATACCAGTGCACGAACTCGTCGCCTCGGACGAACACCACCAACGGCGTTCCGTCCGGCTGCGACGTCTCGATCGGTGCCGGACGCGCGGGCACGGCCAGGACCGAGCGGTTCGCCGACATGCCCGACCACACCAGGACGACCGACAAGCCTATCCACCACGTCGCGCGGCCCCACCGGACCGGACCCGTCGTCAATTCGTGTGTCTCACGGTTCATCATCAATCACCTTCTAGGTTCGTCG
Organism: uncultured Planctomycetales bacterium; assembly: GCA_964622545.1. Classification (GTDB taxonomy): domain Bacteria; phylum Planctomycetota; class Phycisphaerae; order UBA1845; family JAFGLZ01; genus JAFGLZ01. The sequence continues at coordinate 79,679 of CAZUQM010000017.1, forward strand.
ACCGGACCATCCACCTCTCGGCGGCCTGACTGAGACCCCACACCCTGGCCGTTTACGACCGAACGCGGCGCGCTCGGTCGGCAGGCCATCCTTCATGTCGTCACGACGGATGAGCCGGTCGAACAGCAAATGTCGCTTTCTGACCCCTGCCCCACGCCTCACCATGCCTCCCCCCGGACCGCCTCGACGCGGTCGCCCTCAGGTCCGATAAAGCGCCGCGCCCGAGCATCCAGCCCCCCGGTAAGCCGGACCTTCGCGCCGAAGCCCAGGAAATCCCGCCCACAGCGGCCACAGGTCTATGCGGATCTTCGTCCTCATCGACGAGCCCGACGGACCGATAAAAATGCCGTCGCCCCCGGCACGTGTTGAGGCCGCGTCCGATCACCCTACAATGAGCTGCCCCGAGTGTGGCGGCACGCCATACCGATCGACCAACGTGGAGAAGCCCTATGCGACGCCAGGCCGTAGCCCGACTCCTTGTTGCCCTCGTCCTCGCGCCGGCACAACGCCCCGCGCGGTCCGACACCATCGCGGGACCCGTCGCACCGCTCTTCACCTTCGACGGCGACAAGCCCCTCGACGGCGTCGTCGAGCGCCACGTCGACGTCAAGCTCATCGACGCGCCCAACGGCAAGGGGAAGGCCCTCGAAGTCCGCTTCCACCGGGTCGATTGGCCGAACGTCTACTTCCCCGCCGGCGACACGCCCTGGGACTGGAGCGGCCACGTCGGACTCGCCGTCGATGTGACCAATCCCAACCCCTTCAGCGTGCAGGTGGCCATGCGCGTCGACAACGAAGGGGCCGACGGCGCCAAGCACTGCGCGCAGCAGCAGTTCCACGTCGCGGCCAAGACCACCAAGACGATCAGCATCAACCTGAACTACGGCCTCGACCTGGGCCTGTGGGGCATGCGCGGCTACCCGCCGCCCAGCAAGAACGCCGGGCAGTCGCTCGATCCGACGAAGGTCGTCGGCTTCCAGGTCTTTCTGCCCACCCCCGCCAAGAGCAAGACGCTGATCCTGGACCACATCCGGCTCCACGGCAAACGGCCTCCGCTAGAGCCCTGGCCCAGCAAGGCGTTCGTCGACAGGTTCGGCCAGTTCAAGTACGCCGATTGGCCCGGCAAGCTCGAGACCGAATCGCAGCTCAAGACCCGTCACCGGGCCGAGCTCGAGGAGCTACGCCGCCTGCCCAGCCTGCCAGACCGAGACGCGTATGGCGGATGGAAGGAAGGCCCGAAGCGAGACGCCACCGGCTGGTTCCGCACCGAGAAGATCGATGGACAGTGGTGGCTGATCACGCCCGAGGGCAGGCTCTTCTTCTCGTTCGGCATGGACTGCGTCGGCCACTGGGCCAGGACCATCATCACCCGGCGCGACGACTGGTTCGACTGGCTGCCCGAGCCCGACGGCCCGTTCGCCGCGCACTTCGGCACGTTCAACCACGTCCATCGAGGACCGGTCGAAAAGGGACGTACCTTCGGGTTCTACTCGGCGAACCTCCAACGCAAGTACGGCGACGACTGGCGCGCCCCATGGCGCGAGACGACCTGGAAGCGGCTCAGGTCATGGGGCTTCAACACGATCGCCAACTGGTCGCAGCACGACACCTTCAAGGGCCCCATCCCCTACGTCGCCGGCGTCGGCATCGGTGGCAAGCACCGGCGCGTCAGCGGCGGCTCGGACTACTGGAGCGAGATGCACGACGTGTACGACCCTCAGTTCGCCGAAGACGTGAAACGCGCCATCAACCGTAGCGCCCCCATCTGGAAGGGCAAGAAGAACTGCCTCGGGATCTTCGTGGACAACGAGCTGTCATGGGGCCACGAGACCAACTGCGGGCTCGCCGTCGGAGCGCTCAACGGCAAGGCCGACCTGCCCGCCAAACAGGCCATCCTCAAACGGCTTCGACAGAAGTACGAGACCATCGACAGGCTCAACGCCGCTTGGAACACGACGTGGACCGACTGGCAGGCCATGCGCCACAAACCCGCCGCGCCCGATCTGAAGAAGGCCACCGACGCGTGCAAGGCCGACCTCAACGACTTCATCTACCGCTTCAGCCTGCGCTACTTCACGCTGATTCGCGACGCGATCCGCGAGACCTCGCCGCACCATCTGTACCTCGGCTGCCGATTCGCGTGGGGCAACAGCCATAGCTATCGGGCGGCCTCGGAGGTCTGCGACGTGGTCAGCTTCAACATCTACCGCGAGGCCGTCTCCAAGGAGGATTACGGCTTCACGACCCAGCTCGACAAGCCGTGCATCATCGGTGAGTTCCACTTCGGGGCGCTCGACCGCGGCATGTTCCATACGGGATTGGTCAAGGCGAAGGATCAGGAAGATCGCGGCCGGAAGTACATCCACTACGTCCGCAGCGTGCTCGACATGCCCGCCTTCGTCGGTTGCCACTGGTTCCAGTACGTCGACGAACCGATCACCGGACGCTGGTTCGACGGCGAGAACTACAACATCGGTTTCGTCAGCGTCGTCGACCAACCCTATGCGGAACTGGTGGCGGCGGCTCGTCAGGTCCACGCCGAGGCCTACCGCCGCCGTTTCACCCGACGCTAGTCGTCCAACCCACTTGAATCTGTCGGTTTCCCAACCTCGGGGCCGCCGTCGGAGACGCCACGGTCAACGGCGCGTTGCTGCTCAAGGGTTCCGACAACGCAGCTCGCTGATGGAAGCCTGAAGAAGCGAGTGTGGCGAAGCAGCAGACGTGTTCTCGGACGCACGAGCCCGGCGCTCGTGACCCCTTTATGCCATAGCTTGCTGAAGCCGTTCCGGTTTAGGTCAAGTTGATCGGTTTCACCGGTCGACATAAGGGGTAACACCTGCTCCGCATCGGTCAGCGAGTGCGACACAGCCGCCGGCAGAAACGCGGCCGCCGCCGATCACGGACCAGGGCGAAATCCTAGACCGACGAGCACATCGAATCGACGCGACGGGGGGCGTCGCGCGATCGCGAGCAAGGGACACCCCACCCGATCTCCATGGAGATGAGAACCATGCCGGCATGCCTGACCCGAATCTACCCGCAGAGCAAACACATCCGTTTCAGCACCGGACAGCCTCACGAACCGACCGCAACCGAAGCGACACCCCAGACCGATCCCCAGACGTTGACGCCCATCGCGCCCTCCCTGCCACGCTACCTGACCGACCGCTACCTGAGACGCTCCTGAGCGCCTCGGAGGTGGGCCTCGTATCCGTCGCCGATCTCGCGCGCGATCGTGTCGCCGGACCGGCGAGATTGTCCTCTCATCGGCCAAACCGACCGTTGACAAGTCGCGCGATGCTGGGGTAATCTGACCATAACCGGTCTCGGGCTGGGCGCGGCCCGCAGAGCGGATTCTGTTCTTCCGTTTACGAAGCTTCTCGCCAGAACACAGGAAAACGAGGTCATAGCATAGGAGGCTATCAGGTGAAAGCCAAACTCGTGATGATGTCACTGGCGCTGTTCGCGCTGGCCGGCTGCAACCGGGCCATCGTCGGGAAATGGACGCTCGACCAGAACTCGCCGGACCTCAAGTCCGCCAAGACCCTTATCAAGAGTGCGGAGTTCGTCGAAGACGGCACCTACCGCGCGACCCTCATCGAAAAGGGCGGTAAGGGTGGTGAGCTACGCGGGAATTACAGCTTCAACGGCTTCCAACTCAAGCTGAGCACCAAAGAAGGTGACAAGGTCTGGAACGCCATGCTGGTCATGAACCGCACGCTCGAGCTCAAACGCAGCGGCGACAAGTTCAAGCTCAAACGCGTCGAGCAATAGGCCGCGCCGCAACACCGGCCTGGCCGCGACGATCCGTTCCTTGAAGCATCAAGGCACATCCTGGGAGGGTGTGCCTTCTTTGTGCGCTTAGAGACCTTCTCAACGGGTGTGCAACCGGCCGACGGCCGCCGTCCTACTTCTCGCCTGAGGTCGTCAACGACATCGGGCTCCGCAGCGCCGCCAGCGCCGCCGCCTTTGTCTCCGACGGAACGCGGATGTACCGCACCATCTCGTTGACCATCACCAGCAGATCCGACGAGCTGCTCGGATGCAGCTCGCGTCGGCCGAACAGATCGAACACCCGCACGCGACCCGCCAGACCCCGCAAGCCCACCGTGCCCAGCGTCCGCCCGAACGGCCGCCAGATCATCACGATCAGCTCCCCCTTCGGTCGCTCGAAGCATAACGCCCGCGTCTGTTGAGGAAGATCGATCCACTCCGTCAGCACCGCCGGGTTCAGCAGCTCGGCCATGAAATCGAACGCGGCCAGAACCGGTCGAGGCGCGTTGTCGTACTCATGACACTGCGGCGTCACCGTCGGCCGCAAGATATCCGGCGGACGATACGACTCCACCCACCATGCCGCCCGGTCGATGATCGCAAACTGCCGAATCGCCAAACCACGAACCAGTCGCGAGGCGTGCAACACCGGATCGGGCACGTCTGGTCGGGCCGCGGCGTCGTGCTCGCGATAGCCGAACAGATTCGGCACATGGAGATACGCGCTCGGACCGCGATCCCCCACGCCGACGTCCACGTACTGCTTGAAGAACGGATACGTCTTCCGCCACGAACGCAGCTCCTCCAACGCCGGCTCGATGTCCTCCGGCATCGGCGTCGGCTCGAAGCGCAGCGCCAAGCCGCCTACCGCCCGCTTTGTCGCATCGTCCTTGATCGCACGCTTCAGCCAGCCGAGCTGCTCGGCCTGCGGACCCGGGGGGGCGGCCGCCAGCGAGACGACCTTCGGAGCCACACGACGAAACGCCTCCGACGCCTGCTCCAGCAGCGTCCCGTAGTCCTCCGGGGCGAGCCGATCCAAGCCGCCCTCGTCCAACACGCCGATGGCGGCGGCGCGTCCCTTGTTGACGGTCGCAAACGCGCGGCAGACCTCCTGCCACGCCTGGCCGGGCACCGGGGCGCCCCGATCCGGACCGGTCCAGTCGAGGTCCGCGATCACCTCCAGCTTCTGGGCCAGCGCCCGAGACATCAGCTCGCTGTACCACGACCAATTCAGCTCGCCCCCGGCCGTCTGACACCACTGTCTCGACGCCCGCAGCCAGATCCATCCCGCCCCGAACTGCGTGATCCGCTGCGACATCCGCGGGTCTTCCACCGTCATGCCGAAGTAGTTGCCCGTCGGCACCGGGTCCGTGAGATTCACCACGCAGAACCCATGCTCGGCGCGGGAGTACGGCCGACCGCGCCCGATCACGCCAGGCCAGGCCGTGACCATCAGCTTGTAGTATCCACGGGGCAGCGTCAGAGGCCCGATCTCCTCCTCGCTCGAACGACCCGGTGGCACGTTCACCCGCAGCGTCTGCTGCTCCGACGGCAACGAGACCGACTGATCGAACGCGTCCAACAAGTCCACCGCCACCTGTCCGCGGTAGGCAACGTCCTGATGATTGTGAAACCGCATCGTCAGCGAGACCTGATCGCCGATCGGCACCAGGTGCGCCACGTCCACCGGATCCGGGTTCGGGCCCAGCACGCCCACCTCGACCGGACAGGGCGGCTCGTAGGTCTGCGCCGCCGCCCCCTCAGTCAAGCTCACGCTGTCGATCCACACGAAGTTCGACGGGCCGCGCGTGTAGGGGTGCTTCGGATCTTTGCTCGGACGCACCACCACCGCGGTAGCCGACCACGGCAGCGACGCGCTCATCGGCACCTTCAGCGCGATCGGCCGGAACTCCTGCCCCGGATCGACCGTGAAGTAGTCAAACCGGAACGCGCCCGGATATTCGACCATCCCGACGCGCAGCGTGATCTTCGTGTTCGAGCGGACGGACATGCTCAGAACGTAGTCCTGGCCCGGCTCGACCCGCACCCACCCGAACGCCAAACGGAACTCGTCCGTGTCCAGCGGAATCCGCAGCGACCGCCGCCCCGTCTGTGCCACCGTCTCGTCGATACGCCACGCCAGCGGACACGCTCGAAGACCCTCGCGACCCGGGATCTGACGGGCGCCGGACACGCTGAAATCGCGCTGGCCGACCTCGAAGTCCCCGCCGTCGATCAGGTTCGTGCGGACCCGATCCGTCCCGGCCGACTGCGCCTCGGCCAGCGGATCGACCACCTCCACCAGCACGTCGTCGAGCCCCACCTCCGTGGTCTGACTCGGCTGGGTCATCGTCAGCCGGACGCCCTCGGCACGTCGCGGGATCGACGCCACCGTCCCGACCGTCTCCCACCCCGGCGATACGTAAGGCGGAATCGGCACCTTCGCCGCCGCCGTCCGCCCGTCGGGATTCCGCCACTCGAGACGAACCACCGGCACGTCCGGCGATCCGATCGTCTGCCCCACCGGCAGCCGCACGTTCACCCGAACACGGAGCGCCTTGCCCCGAACCGCCTTCTCCGGCAGGTCGTACGCCAGACCGTGAGGACCGCCCACATCGCCCCCGCGAAGCTGAAGCCACTTGCCGCGACTGCGGCTCGCGCGGAGCATGACGACCGGCTGGCCGATCGTCCGCCACCCCGGCACGTCGCCGCCCTTGCTCTCGCTGAAGGTCTCAAAGAGGATCGTCGTGCCGCTGCCCGTCTGCCTCGGCAGGGCCATCAGACCGTGACGCTCGCGCAGGGCCGAGCCCATCCGGCCGGCGCGGGGGCCCCAGGCCGCATCGTTGGGACGAGCCGACGCGATCGCCGTCAGCTTCGCCGGAGCTGTCGTGACGGACGAGGGGCGGGTCGAGGGTTGCGTCGTCGTCTCGATCGGATCCGCACATCCCCACAAGACCAGCAGCAACCCCGTCGGAGCGTAACGAAGTCCCATCAGGTGACCGCGCATGGATCGTGCCAATTCGTGTGCCTCCCCGAAGTCGATGCCATGTTCTAAGACATCTGCTCTCCGGAGGCAACGATGTACACGCCGGATTTCGACGCCATGGAAAGGAAAACGCCGCTCGCCGCCGGAATCGACCGACGAGACCTAGCCCGCCTGGCGGTCGGGGACATCGAAGGACCCGTCGGGCTCATGGGCGTGCACGAGCTCGTTCATCATGTGCGGCAGCAGCAGGCCCGCCCGACGCATCTTGCGGAGGTACCGTCGCGAATCGCGAACGTACTGCAGAGCAAGATTGCCGTTCGGGTCCTCGTGCATCACCTCGCTGGCCTCCATCCGGGTCAGCACGTCCAGCGAACGGTCCATCGCCTCCTGGCGATAGCGATCCAGGAGCTGTCGGCTCAGAGGCCAACGCGTGACCCGGTCCCACATGCGAACCGTGTGGTACCACCACCGCTCGCTGTGAAGGAGGTTCAGACGGGTGAACAAATGATGATTGACGTGGAAAGGCAGGAACCCACGGTCCAGCTGGCGCGCCATCAGCCGCTGATGCTGAGGAAACGGCTTGCGCGTCGTCGTGCGCAGCTTCCGCCAGTAGCGCGTCTCGACGTTCGCGTCGGCCCGGAGCTCCCAGTAGAAATGCCCGAACGATCGCGTCGTGCCCGTCACCGTCACCTGACGGGGCACGTACTTGTTGTGGGCGACCGTGTCACAGGCCAGGTGGGTCAGGTAGCCGTACGCGAAGGCCCGCCGGGCCTCGTCGTTGGCGGCCTGCAACAAATCCAGCCCCGTCGTCCAATGATGGCAGAACTGCTTCACCTTGCTCAACCGTTTGGCGAAGACGACGTCGGCCGCGATGTTGCCGTACAGGAAATCCAACCCGAACTTCGTCAGCAGGCCCGAGAGGGCCCCGGGAAGGACGTCGAGGTGGTTCAGGATATCACAGGCCAGCCGCACGTGGGTGGCCGGCCCCCACGCCAGCGCTTCATCCGCTTGAACAAGCTGGTACACCAGCACAGCGGCGATGGACGGAATGAGATGTCTCAAGTTGCTTCCCTTCCAACGGGCCTCCACGGCTCGACCGGACCCGGCCCGAACAGATCATTGTACCCACGACCCCGTGTGAGTCCAAAATCGTCCCCCCTATCATCGGACGTCTACGAGGCCGCTGCCCATACGGTTTCCGAAAAGCGCGTCACGCCTTCCTCGGACGGGCTCATGGATCACCGGTAAAGGTCCCACAGCCACGCAAACATATGCTTAGATGCGGGTTAGCCGTTCGTTACGTCCCACGCTTTTCGAGGGGACCCCGCCGATAAGCGCCCCGGCCCGCCAGCCTCGGCTCGCCAGGACCGCCCCACCCGTCAGCACGTCCCTTTGAGCGGCAAGTGCTTGATTTCGCCAGTCTTATTCGCTTGAATGGACTGACTACACGTACGGTGCGTCGTTGGATCGAACGCATGGTGCCCCATGGGGGTGCGACGAGCCCGGAACTGGGACTGTGCAATCCGGGCCCGATGGAGAAGCGCCGGCCCCCGAAGTCTCACCGCATCGAGGTTCTACGTCATGTGTCACGTCGGTCGGATCACGCCGATGGCCTTGTCGGCGACGTTGCTGTCATGCGCCTTGTTGGGCTGCAATTCCTTCGGCTCGAAGCAGGAAGAGCCGGTCGCCCCGCCGGTGGCCGAAACCAGCGAGGCCTCGCCTGCCATCGTCCAGGCCCAGGTCCCTCTCGGAAAGGGCGGCGAGGTCGAGCTCGTCGAGGCCTCCCAACGCGCCCGGGCCGAATACCGCCAGGCCCTGGCCAGCCTCTACGCCTACTACAACAAGTACGGCTACCTCGATAAGAGCCGCTGGGCCCAAAAGGAGATCGAGGAGCTCCAGAGCGTCACCCAGTATCCGTACCTCGGCGACCAACGCATCGCCAGCCCGGACTACCAACCCGCCGAGAGCGTCGGTGACGCCGACACCCTCTACGCCGAGGCCCGCAAGCTGCACGAGGACGCCAGCGGGCTCGGCGGACTGCTGGGCGGCTCCAAGGAGAAGCTCGAAGAGGCCCTGACCAGGTACCGCCAACTGATCGACCGCTTCCCCAAAAGCGACAAGATCGACGACGCGGCCTTCTACGCCGGTGAGATCTACGCCAGCGACGCCTACGAGGAGTACACCCTCGCGCTGAACTACTACCAGCGCTGCCTCAAGTGGAACCCCGCCACCGAGCACCCGGCTAAGTTCCGCATGGCCTTCATCTACGACCGCCGCATGCGCGACCGTGAACGGGCCCTCGCCCTCTACAAGGAGGTCGTCGCCACCAGCGCGAACCGGGCCAACGTCCGCTTCGCGGAGAATCGCATCCGTGTCCTCACCGACCGCGGAAGCTACGAGGCCCCGGACACCGAACCACCGCCGAAGTGAGCCAGACCACGCGTTCGGCATGATCGTATCCGCCCTCAGCATCCTGGCCTGCGCGACCGCGCCGACCGACGGCGCAGGTCGTCGCGTCTCCCTGCGTGGCGACTACGGCGAGCCGCGGATCATCGTCCCGGCGCCGAAGGACGAGCGGCTCGCCCATCTGGCTTGGCCCAAGGTCGTTGTGTCGTCCGAGGGAACGATCGTCGTCGGGTACATCGCCGGTCGTTTTCACGGCAATCACGGCGAGGGCTGCCCGGCCGTGTCGGTATCAGCGGACGGCGGCAAGAGCTTCACCCGCCCTCACGTCCTCAAACGCTACGGCGCCGAAGACGCCTACACCTCGGCGGGAAATCTCGCGATGGGCCTGGCCGGCGACGGGACCGTCGTCCTGCTCTCCATGGCCTTCAACGCGACCAAGGCCAACACGATCGACGGCTGGCGTTCGTCCGACGAAGGACGGACGTGGCAGGGCGTCGACGTGTCACGGTTGGCCGACAGTCGGACCGGCTCCGTGTACGGACATGTCCTGCCCTTGCCCGAGCACCGCCTTGCCGTCGTCGGTCACTACCGCCAGGGCTCGCGTACGCAGCCGGTCGGGCTCTGGATCGCCCACTCGTGCGATCACGGCCGAACCTGGAGCGCCCCACGTACCATCACCGATCGGAAGCTGTTCGAGCCGGCCGTTGTCTTCACCGACGACCGGTACATCGGGCTGGTCCGCCATCCCGCACGCTTGCCGTTCTACGCCCTGGTAACCTCTCGGGATCGCGGCGAAACCTGGCGTCTTATCGAGCGGGGGCTGATCGTCAAAGGCGCGGGCAGGTCGTATCTGCCCAGCCCCTGCCTCGTCGTCGACCCGCAGGATCCGACGCGTCTCTATGCCCTGGCCTCGCAGCGCGGCACGGGCGAGGGACTGATCGGGAAGATCGAGCTGTGGACCGCGGAAACCAAGACCCTCCGCTGGCGCAGGCTGGGGGTCGTCGCCCGATTCCCCAAGTCCCTGGGCGAGCGTGGCGACATCACCTACGGATGGATGGCTCCCACGACCGGCAGGAACTGGTTCGTCGTGTTCTACTGCGGCCAGAAGCGCGGTCCGTCCGACATCTACGGTTTGCCCATCGCAATCGAACGCCCTTCGCGCGTCCGTCCGAGGCCAGCGCACCTCTGGAAGCCGTCTTCACCGTCGTGGCGTGAGTGAACCCCCAGCGGCGGGGTTGCCGGAGACAGGCCGTCCTGGCGATGGCCCTCAGCCCGAGGTCACGGGGCTCCCTGAGCGGATCCCTGAGGACGAGACCATCACTCCACGTCCCCCAAAACTCATGAAGAAGGTGCGCGACTACGCGTGTTGGGCGATCTGCTCGGCTTCCGGCGAGCCCGCCTTGAGGATCCGGCCTCGATTGGTCTCGGCGATGCGGTGAGCCGAGGAGGCCCGACGAGCGTTGAACTCGATCAGCGGCGGCGGATCCTCGCCGGCGTCCCCCTTCTGCTCGGCAGCCTTCTGCATCTGAGCCAGACGGGATTCCAAGGCCTTGACCGCTTCCTCGCCGCCCTTCTTCTCGGCGGTCTCCTCGGCCTGCTGGATCTGAGATTGGATCTCCTCCGGGCTCGGCCGTGGGGACGAGGCCGGTTGCGGCATGCGGGCCGTGTCCGCGGCCTTGCCAACCGCATTGAGAACCGAAAGCACCCCGCCCGCCCGATCGATCAGCTGGTTCATCTGGTCGATCTGGCCCTGGCTCACCTCGAGTTGCTTCGTGCCGGTCTCCTGCTGCAAGCGCAGCGACTCAAGCTGCGAGGCGATCTGCTGGGCCAGCTCCTGACTCGTTGTCTCATGCTGCACGCGCAGCGAGGTGAACCGTGAGACGACGTCCTGCGTCAGCTCCTTGATGCGGCTCTCGATGCGTTCTTCGACGGCCTTGGCTTTGGCCTCCATCTTGCGTTCGATCTCTTGAACGCTTCCCTCAAGCCGCGTCATGGTCGTTTTGGCGTCGGTCGTCGCTGACTGGAGCTGCTGGAGCATCTCGGGCATGTCGCGGATCAGCTCTTCGGCGCGGTAGACCTGGTGCGACAGCTCACCCGTGTGCTTGTCGGCGTGCTTGTGCGCCTGGCTGAGCAATTGGATCGTATCGCGAGCGTTCTCCACCACGGGCAAGAGGGCGTTGGCCTCGGCGTTCTCCTTCGAGAGCGTCTCCAGCAACTCGCCCGCCCGCGAGCTCTGCTGCGACAGCCCCGTTGAGACCTCGCGCATCTTGCCGCAGAGCTGACCCATCTCTGACGCCTTGGTGCTCGCTCGTTCGATGACCTTCTCGGCCTCGCCGTTGATGCCGGAAAGCGTCTCCTCGAGATGGTTGACGCGCCCCTCGATTTGGTCGGCGATCTTGTTCTGGATCGTTTCGCTTTGCTGCGCCGCGTCGGCCACGATCTCATCGGCGCTCTTGGTCAACTGAGCCAGCGCCTCGGCCACCAGGTCGAGCCGCGTCTCGACATCGCCCACCAGCGAACGACGGATCGTCTGGCAGCGATCGCTCACCGATGCCACCAGCGACTCGGCGCCCTCCGACAGCGACGTCAGCGCCTGCTCGATCCCCTGCAAGCTGGTCTGGAAGTCCTCGGTCAGTGACGAACGGAGCTCGCGACTCCGCGATTGGGCCTCTTCGAAGACCTGATCCACGGCCTGCGTGAGCTGCGTGACCAGCCCCTGAATCTCGTCGATCCGTCCGCCGAGATCGCTCGTGAGCGCCTCACGCAGCGCCTGCCCACGCTGCACGATGTCGTGCGTAAGCCCCTGCGCATCGTGGCGAACATCCTCCAAGCGCTGGCGGACCTCCACCACCTGGCGCTGCCGCTCGGACACCATGCTGTCGGCGTCACCGCGGACCTCCTCCAATTGCTCCCGGACCTCCGCGACCTGCTGCTGCCCCCGTTCCGAGGCGTCCTGGATCAGGGCATCCGTTTGCTCGCCCAGCCGGCTCAGATTCTGCTGCATCCGGTCGAGCTGGCCCTCGAGCTGGCTCGCGAAGCTGCTCTGCCAGGCCGCGCCCTGCTTCTGCGTCTCGGACAGGATGCTGTCGGCGTCCGAGCGGAGGGCGTCCAGCCCTTGCCGGACCTTCTCGAACTGCGCCTCCAGCGACGCCGTCAACGACGAGCGGAACTCCTCGCTGGTCGTTCCGGCCCGTTCGATGGCCCTGGCCGTCTCCTTGCCGAGCCTCTGGACGCTTCGTTCGGCCTCGGCCAGGCGGTCGTCGACCTCCTCCTCGAAGGTCTTCCGGATCTGCTGACCACGACGGGTCGTCGTTCGGACCACCTCGTCCGCGTCACGCCGAAGATCGTTCAAGACCTCGTGAGCGCGGAGGATCCGATGCTGGAGATCCTCCGACAACACGCGCTGGAGCTCGCCCAGCTCTCGAGCGGCCTCCGGGCGTCCCGGCCCGCCGGCCGAAGCGCTCGCACCGTCCGACCCCCCCGACCTTTCGATCGGTTCAACCGGCGGCTCCTGGCACGAAGCGAACCGTTTGGACGGCCCCGCGGCGGGCTCTTGGACTGCCGGGGCGTTCGGCACCCCCTGCTGCATGGTCTTCGGCGAACCCGGTTGCTCCGGCTCGTCGTGTAGCTCGGCCAGCTCCTCGGCCACTTCCTCGGCGATGGCGACGTCCACGGTCTTGACCGACTCGGAGTAGGCCGTCAGGAGGCACTGATCACATAACAGGTTGATCATGCGGGGCACGCCGCCCGATCGCGCATGGATCAGCTCGACGGCGCCGGGCGTGAACTTCACCGTGTCGGCCGCGCCGGCCACCTCGAGCCGGTGCCGGATGTACCCGCCCGTCTCGTCCACAGTGAGCGAAGAGAGATGGACCGTCTGAACGATCCGCTGGCGAAGCTGCCTCATGTCCGGACGCCGGAGGATGTCCATGATCTCCGTCTGGCCCAGGATGAGCACCTGAAGCAGCTTGGCGTCGTCGGCCTCCAGATTGCCGAGCATCCGCAGCTCTTCGAAGCTCTCGGCCGGCAGGTTCTGAGCCTCGTCCAGCAAGACCACGACCAGCCGGTCCTTGCTGTACTTGTCCAGAAGATAGTCCTGTAGCGCCTGAATGGTCTGTGTCTTGTTCGCGTTCGGCGGTAGATCGATCTCGAGCTCGTTGCAGAGCGTGCTCAGCAGCTCATCGGGCGACAACGACGAGCTGGAGATCCACGCCGTGCGCGCGCGGCTTCCGAGCTGATGCGACAACAACCGTCCGACCAACGTCTTCCCGCTGCCGACCTCGCCCGTGACGAGGATAAACCCCTTTCTCTGCTCGGCCGTATACCGCAGCGCGGCCAGGGCCTCCTCGTGTTGCGAGGTCGCAAAGAAGAACTTCGGGTCCGGCGTGTTGTTGAACGGAGGCTGACTGAGCTCAAAGAAGTTGCAGTACATGGTTCACCTGCTGGCCAGAAGACAGGCTATAGGACGTTCCTGTGGAAATATCGGTCGTTGCCGGGCGCCCCTTAACCAAGACGGGCGCCATTAGCACAGAATCGCTCGGACACCACGGAACCGTGCCAGGAGGGGATTATTATCGGACGCCTGCAAGGGTTTGCCCGCGAATTCGGCCTCGCTCGGCAAGCCTGACGCCCGCCCGATGCGTCGTCCCGACGCCCGAAAACCCGCCCGACCAAAGATAACTAATTCGGTTTGCGGACCATCCGATAAGGTCTGCAGACGAGAGCGTCCATTCGTCCAGGCCCGGCGCGGAGTGCGCCTCGCCGATTCGGCGATCCCCATGGGCCTCGGCCACGGAAGGCTCGCCGCAGCGGGACGAACGGCTTCGGACTCAGTACCGCATCGCCTCAAGGCAGGCATGGAGGTCGATCCATGATGCGATCTGGCCATTTCGGGGGACCGCTGTTGCTGGGCTGCGTCGCATTGCCCCTCATGGGCTGCGGCCCGAAGCATGAAGACCTGAAGGTCTTCCTCAAGGCCCACGAGCATCAGGTCTCCGCGGCCGATTACCGCGTCTGCCCGCCAGATGTCGTCTACATCAGCGCACCCGGCTGCCCCGAGGTCGACGGCGACCGTCAGGAGATTCGCGTTGACGGCACCGTCTCGCTCAGGTTGCTCGGTGAGGTGCGCGTCGTCGGCCTGACCCCCTCCGAAATCGCCGCCAAGCTCGAACGACTCCTCAAGCGCTACTACGTCGAACCGAAGGTCCATGTCCGTGTCGGCGGCTACAACAGCAAACAGTACTTCGTGCTCGGACAGGTCGGCTCGCCCGGCCCCAGGCCCTACACCGGACGCGATACGCTCATGGAGGCCCTGGCCATCTCCCAGCCCAACGAGCTGGCCTGGCGGACCCAGATCAAGGTTATCCGGCCGAGCCCGGAAGAGGGCGAAAGGCACACCATCACTGTCGATCTGGACAAGATGGTCCAGTCCGGCGACATGCGGACCAACTTCCTCCTTCAGGAAGGCGACATCGTCTACGTCCCGCCCACGCCGCTGGCTTGGGTGGGGTTGCGAATTCGCGAGCTGCTCTTCCCGGTCTCGCCGGTCATGGCCGCCTACACCGCCCCGGCCTCGGCTCTCGATGCCTATGACACGTACCGCTATCGCAGCGACCGCAACCGGTATTACAGAGACAGCGACGACGACGAGAAGGCGTGGCAACGCGTGCTAGGACGGTGACGCCCGGGCAGGTCGCCATGGCCCCAGCGCGGGCCGGTATCGCCCGTACAGGAGCACACAGGTGAACGAGTACGATCCACACTCCCCCCAGGACGTCCGACACATGCTGAGCGAGGGCTTGGCCATCGCTCGCCGTCGGAAGTGGGTGTTCTTGATCCCGATGTGCCTGGCAAGCATCGGCGCGATGGCCTTCACCTTCAGCTTCCCCCGCATCTACAACGCGCGAACCATCTTCGATCGGCGCGAGAGCCTCGTCCTGGCCAACCTGGGCGCCCACTACCGGAGCCCCTTCCGGTCCCTCAAGCTCGACGGCGCCGTGTACGTCGACATCAAAGGCTACCGTGCCGTCGAGGAAGCCGTCGAACAGCTCGGTCTCGACAAGGACCTGCCCCGAGATGAACAGGGCGAGCTGACCGAGGCCGGTCGCCGACAGAAGCAGGCCCTGGTCAACGAGATATCCGGGGAATGCAAGGTCTACCTCGAGACCGAACGCGAAACCGATCGGGCTCAGATCTCCGTCATCCTGCCCAGCAAGGACCCGGACATGGCCAAGGCCATGGTCGCCAAGCTCCGAGACAACTACATCGAACGCGCCCAGGAGAAGATCCGTCAAGTCCTGCGCGAAACGCAAGACTACTTCCGTCAGCGTGTGGACGAGAAACGCCAGGTCGTCAGCACACTCGAGGCCGAGCTGGTGGGCTTCCGCTCTCAATTCGTCGGCGTCGACCCGGCCAACCCCGAGTCGGTCGTCAACCGGATGGGCGACCTCCGCGTCGAAAAGGAAGATCTCGTGCGCCGGATCGAGGAGCTCACCGCCGAGATCGCCATGCAGGAGGAGGTCCTCGATCAAGCCAGCCCCGACTCCTCCAAGGCCGACAACCAGACGAAAGAACCCAAGCCACCCAAGGTGACGAACGTCCGTGTCGCACAAAGACCCACCAGGCCGAACCCCGAATACGCCCAGCTTGAACAACGCGTCGAAGAGCTCAAGGACCAGATCATCGAAAAGCGCATGACGATGACAAACGAGCATCCGGAGGTCCGGCGCCTGCACCTCAAGGTGGCTCAAATCGAGAAGGAGATGAGCCGCATGTCGCCGACGATCGAGGTCCCGCGAGCCGGCAAGGACGCGTCCTCGACGAACGTCCGCGATGACGTTGTCGACCCGGCCGAACTCATCCGGCGACAGAACCTCGCCCGCGCCGAGGCCGCCCTGGCCGCCTTGAAGCGGCAGCATGCCAAGGCGACCAAGGAGCTCGAGCTCGTCGAGGAGCAGATGGCCCGCTACGAAGCCGAGAAGGGCCAGGTCTTCGAGAAACGCGATGAGTTCCTACGCCGCCAGAACGAACTCGAGAGCGCCCGGTCCGAGCTGAAGAACGAGCTCAAACGCCACAACGAGCTCGAGCAGGCCATCAACGCCGACGAGAACGAGCTGGGCGTGATCTTCAATACCCTCGAGAACGCCCAGGTCTCCGCCAAGCCCACCTCGCCGAAGCTCAGCCGGTTGTTCACCATGAGCCTCGGATTCGGCATGGCCATCGGACTGGCCTTCGTGCTCCTGCTCGAGCTGCTCGATCGGACGTTCCGCACGCCGACCCAGGTGGCCAACACCCTCGAGCTGCCCGTGCTCCAGAGCATCGGCGAGATCGTCGTGCCCGCCATGCGACGCCGACGGATGGCCAAACAACTGGTCATGCACGCGATCGCAGCGGGCCTGATCGGGCTGCTGGTCTTCACGAGCGGCTTGGTCTACATGAGCCTCGAACAGCCCCAGAAGTTCGACAAGATCAGGGAGAATCCAGGTGTCCTCACCCGACAGTTGATCGGTAGCGGACCCTAGTCGGAGACACACGCATGGGCCGTATCGCAGATGCCCTCAAAAAGGCGGAACAGGAGCGGGCCGCGGCGTCCGGATCGCCTTACGCCGCCGAGGCGACAGCCGTCCTGGACGACCCCACCTCGGCCGACGCCGCGACCAGCGCGCCTGAGGCCGCGCCGACGCAGCCGGCCGTCGAGGCGCCCGCTCCCGATCGGACCGAGGAGCCTCGTCCCGTACCATCGACCAGACAGGCCGCCGACCCGGTCATCACGCTCAAGGGAGAGGACTCGGCGCTCATCGAACAATACCGTGCCCTGCGAACGAGACTCAGCAGCCAGGATCCGCGATCGCGGCTGCGCGTCCTCGCCATCACCAGCAGCATGGCGGGCGAAGGCAAAAGCGTCACCACCGCCAACCTCGGGGTGGTCATGAGTGAGGTCGAGCACCATCAGATCCTCCTGCTCGATGCCGACTTCCGCCGAAGCTCCCTCGCCGACCTGTTCGGCCTGCCGGGCACCCCCGGCCTCGTCGAGGTCCTCCAGGGCAAGGCCGACCTCCAGGACGTCGAGCAGCAAACCCAGGCGCCCAACCTCAAGCTCATCTCGGCCGGCAGCACCCAGGGCATCAAGCCCGCCGAGCTGCTCAGCTCCAAACGAGCGGCCGGCATCTTCGACGACCTCCGCGACCGCTACAGCCACGTGCTCGTCGACACGCCGCCCAGTTGCGACGTCGCCGACGCCGGCATCGTCGGCCAACTCGCCGACGGCGTGATCATGGTCGTGCGGATGGGCAAGACGCCCCAGCCGGTCGCCAAACAGATCGTCCAGTCCCTGCAGGCCAGCCAGGTCAACCTGCTCGGCTGTGTGCTGACCGGCTCCGACGATGCGGTCACGCAGTACAACTACTACGACGACGAGTACGTCTCCGCCGCCGGATCCTAGTAGTCCGACACAAATGAATCTGTTGGTTTCCCAACTTCGGAGCGGCCGTCGGAGACGCGACTGTGAAGGAGCGTTGTTGTTCAAACGCTCCAACAACACAGCTCCCTGACGGTCGCTGCTCTGATAAGCGTCTCGCCCTCCTGATCGGAACCCACAGAAACAAGTGTGGTCGGGTACTAGCCGCTCGCCGCCAGCTTGCCCCAGGCGCGTCCACGCCCGTGACCGCCCGGCCCACCGCCGCCTCGAGCGACGCGAACGGACGTATCTCTTTGGTCGACAATTCTCTACAGCACGAGCGAGTTGCCCAAATCGAACGACTGATAACTGAACCACCCCCCACGTCGGGCCGATAACACCTTCGGGCCTTCAGCGGACTCCGCGCCCGGACTGCGGCCCTGCGACCCGGCGACGCCACGCCGGTGAGAGCATAGACACGACGTAAGGAGTCTCAACCATGTGGCAAGGGCATACCGTCTCGGTCATCCTGCCCACCTACAACGAGAAGGACTCGATCCGCGAGATCATCGAGGGCTTCGAGCAGTCGAGCTACGTCGATGAGATCCTGGTCGTCAACAACAACGCCGCCGAAGGCACGGCCGAGGAGGTGGCCAAGACCTCCGCCCGGCAGGTCTTCGAGACCACCCAGGGCTACGGCGCGGCCATCCAACGCGGCTTCCGCGAGGCCACGGGCGATTACCTCTTCGTCTGCGAGCCCGACGGGACGTTCGTGCCCAAGGACGTGATCAAGTTCCTCGCCTACCTCGATGACTTCGACATGGTCATCGGCACGCGGACCAGTCGCGAGTTCATCTGGGAAGGCGCCAACATGGGCCGGATGCTCAAGTGGGGCAACTGGGCCGTCGCCAAGATGATGGAGTTCCTGTTCAACACCACGCTGCTCACGGACGTCGGCTGCACCTATCGCGTCATCAAACGCTCCGCCCTGGCGCGCATCGCGCATCGCTTCCGCGTCAAGGGCTCCCACTTCGGACCCGAGATGATGCTGCACGTCATCCTCAACGGTGTCCGCTTCACCGAGATCCCCGTCAACTACCGCAAGCGCGTGGGCCTCTCGATGGTCACCGGCAGCAAGGTCAAGGCCGTCGTCCTGGGCATGACCATGATCGGGATGATCCTGAGGTTCCGGCTGGCGAGTTGGCTGGGACTCTATGGCGACCGCCAAGGCGACGAGCGGACCGCGCAGCCCGCGGCCCAGCCGGCCTGACCCGGACGCACGGAAACGACCAAAGGCCTCGACCAGGAATGGGACGGCCAGAAGCCATGGGACCTCAACGAAACCGACTTGCCGCATCCCGCAGCACCGACTCGGTCGTGCTCCGCAGAGAGGACTTCGGCCCGGTCAACCCGGCATGGCAAGAGCTCATGCCCAAGGCCCTCCGGCGGCAGCCCGCGCCCCGCCCCTCGGTGTGGCTCCCGATCCTGGCCGTGGTCGGCCTGTGGCTGGTGCTCAACGCACGCTACGGCTACCACCTCGAAGACTCCGTGCTCTACCTGACCCTGGCCAAGCAGCAAGCCGATCCCGCGCTCTACCCCGACAACCCGCTCGTCGACCACCTCCGCCGCATGCCGTATCCGCTCTACCGCGCGATGGGATGGGTCCTAGACGGGCCGCTCGGCCCGAACGGCCACATCGTCGCGACCGTCGCCATGCGACTGGGCTTCGTCGCCGTCCTGCTGTGGTTCATGACCGAGGTCACGGCGCGGCGCTGGGTCGGGCTCATCGCCGCCATGGCCGCGGTGCTGCAGCCGGCCTTCTACGGAACGCTGGCCTGGACCGAGCTCATCAGCCCCGAATTCGTCCAGAGCGACCTCGGCAAGATCGCCCTCATGCTGGGCGTGATCGCGTACCTCCGCGGTCATCTCGTCGGTACCGCCGTCGTGCTCGGCCTCGCCTTTCATGTCCACCCGATCTTCGCCCTGGCCACCGCGGTCATGATCGCGCCCGACGCCGTCTGGCGATGGCGCACGTTCGGTCCGATCCGTATCGTCGCAGCTCCCCTGGTGGGTCTGCTGCTCGCCGCGCCGGCCGCGGTGGGCATGATCCGCACGCTGTCGATCGGCTCGGCCCCGGCCGCCGACGGCCACGTCGACATGATCCGCCTGTTCAACTACTTCCACGTCCTGCCCACCGAGTTCCACAACTGGGAGTACGTGGGCTTCTTCGGACTCGCCGGCGCCGGCGCGGTGGCTCTGCCCATGCTCGCCCCGAGACTCGGGCCGCGACGGGGCACGTTCCTGCGCATGACCCTCGGGGTCGGCATCTGGCTCGCCGTCGGGACGGTCTTCGTCGAATGGCGGCCCGCTACGCTCGCCATGCAGATGATGCCCTTCCGGCTCACCTACGCCGTCCGGCTGTTCGTCACGGCCCTGGTGACCCTGGCCGCGATGGACGTCTTGCGTCGCCGTCAGTGGGATACCTTCCTGCTGGCCGTGATCTGGATCGCCTGCCTGGCCGTCGGCGTCAAGTACCTCCCGTGGGTGACGGTCCTCGTGGCCTGCTGGCAAGTCGTCGCCCGGCGAGATCGCTGGGCCATCGCCGCCTGCGTCGCCGCGGTCCTCTCGGCCGGGGCGGTCGCGTGGATCGATCCCGACCAGCTGCCACGCCTCGGCAACATCGTCTGGCCCGCGTTCGTGGTGGCGATCATCGCTTGCCTGATCCTGCACCTCGAGCAACGAGGGACGCTGCCGCCGGCCGAGCAAGAACCGGAAGAAACCAACGACTGGCCGGCGAGCCATGCCGGACGCCTCGCCCTGGTGGTCGCCCTGCCTCTCGCGACCATGATCGGTCTCAGCCCGCGCGGTGACGGGGCCTGGCTGCCCCGGCTGCACGTCAAGCCGTGGTTGAGCCCGGACGGCCATCGCACCGGCAGCGACCCCTGGCAGAACGTGATGCGCTGGGCCCGACAGGAGACCGAACCGACCGACCTGTTCATCACGCCGCCCGACCGCCTCGGTTGGACCTACTACAGCGAGCGAAACACGCTGGCCAGCTATCAGCTCGCCATGCAGAGCGTGTGGGACCGCCGCTACGCCCCGATCGCCCGAGCCCGGCTCGAGGCCCTCGCCGCCGACCACCGCTGGTCGACGGGCCCGACCTACCACGCCTTCGACGCTCAGCGGCTGCGGGAGCTGACGCAACGGTACGGCGTGTCGTACGTCGTCTGGCGACGTGATCAGACGAACCGCCCGCCCTGGCGCGTCGCCTACGAAAACCCGGCCTACCTGGTCTATGACGTGCGGTCGTCGGCCACGGCGCGAACCGGACCCGGCCCGGCCCCGAGGACCCCAGATAGACCCAACGTGGAGGACACGCGTGAGTGACGCCGCAGTCATCATCGACGGGGTGTGGAAACGGTTCCGACTGGGCCAGACCGGGGGCAGCCTGCGCGACGCGGCGGGCCACCTCATGGGACGGCTCCTCCGTCGCGGGCCGTCCGTCAATCCCGACGACTTCTGGGCCCTGCGCAACGTCACCATCGAAGCCCGGCCCGGCGAGGTCTTGGGCATCATCGGACCCAACGGCGCCGGCAAGAGCACCCTGCTGAAGCTGCTATGCGGCATCCTCAAACCGGACCGGGGTCGTATCGAGGCCCGCGGCCGGCTCTCGGCCCTGATCGAGGTCGGCGCCGGCTTCCACCCCGAGCTGACCGGTCGCGAAAACGTCTACCTCAACGGCAGCATCCTGGGCATGAGCCGGGCCGAGATCGCCCGCAAGCTCGACGCCATCGTCGACTTCGCAGGCCTCGCCGAGTTCATCGACACGCCCATCAAACGCTACAGCTCCGGCATGGTGGCCAGACTCGGCTTCTCCGTGGCCGCCCAGCTCGAACCCGACGTCCTGCTCGTCGACGAGGTCCTCAGCGTGGGCGACTTCGCCTTCCAGATCAAATGCTTCCGCCGCATGAACGAGATCCGACAGCGCGGCACGACCGTCGTCTTCGTCAGCCACAACATGCAGGCCGTCTCGACCCTGTGCGATCGCGTCGTCGTCCTGCGGCGCGGCGAGATCCTATGCGAGGCCTCGCCGGAGATCGCCACACGACGCTACCTCGAGGCCATGGCCGAGCAGCAGTGCGGCGTGGGTTCCAGCTCGACTCAGCAGAAGGTCACCGTCGAATCCGCCGAGTTGCTCGACCACCGCGGTCAGCCCACCCAGGTCGTCCAGCCCGGCGAGCGATGCCGCGTCAGGCTTCGCCTCCGCGCCAACCAGGACCTGCCCGACGCCGGCCTGTCGCTGCGCATCATCCACGACGACCAGACCGCGGTCTTCGATCAGACCACGGCCGTGGCGGGCGACTTCTTCGACTTCCGAAAGGGCGACGTGCATCAAGCGATCTTCGATCTGACCGCGAACCTCGCCGCCGGACCCTATGCGGTCGGCCTGAACGTCTACAACCACCGCACCATGGCCTTCTACTGCTGGGATGACACCGTCATGCGCTTCTCCGTGCCCGGCAAGCGGCTGACCGACAACCTCGTCCACATGGACTGGAGTTACCGCATCGAGCCGTGCCGGCAGGACGACCTCGTCATCCAAGACGCAGCCGCCAACGACGCGGCGCCGCGGCCGCTCGTCTCGGTCGTCATGCCCTGCTACAACGCCGAGCGGTTCCTCGCCGAGGCCGTCGACGACGTCCTGGGCCAGACCTACGAGCCCGTCGAGCTCATCGTGATCGACGACGGATCGACCGATCGCTCGCCCGACATCGCCGCGAGCTACGGACCGGCCCTCAAGCTGATCCGACAGCCCAACGTCGGCTGCGCCGCCGCCCGCAACGCCGGCATCCAGCAGGCCACCGGCGAGTACGTGGCCTTCCTCGACGCCGACGATCGGTGGGACCGCCGCTTCATCGAGACGATGATGCACGCCCTCTGCCGGCAAGCAGGCCCGGACGAAGCACCCGCGGCCGAACTGGCCTACTGCGGCTGGGCCCGGTTCTTCAGCGAGATCGGCGACGGTAAGCCCTTCGTCCCGCGCGAGCTCGAGGGGCAATCGCGCGGCAAACTCGAGCTCATGCTCGAAGGATGCCCCTTCCCGATCCACGCCGTCGTGGTCCGACGCCAGCGGCTCCTCGAGGCCGGCCTGTTCGACCAACGCTTCCCCCCGGCCGAGGACTACCACCTGTGGCTCCGCCTGGCGATGCGATGCCGATTCGCCCGCGTTCCCGAGGTGATGGCCTACTACCGCCGTCATGCCACGCAGCAGACGGCCACGCACTTCGGCCCGACGCTCAAGCGATGGCGGATGCTCCGGGACCTCGTCCGGACGCATCGTGACGCCTTCGCCGGCATCCCCGCCCCGCGACTCGACCAGCTCGTCCACGGCGTGTTTCGACGGGAGGGCTTCAACGCATACTGGCGAGGTGACCTGGTCCTGGCCCGGCAGTGCTTCCGGGCGATGCTCCGGACCGGACGCGTCCGTGCCGAGGATCTGAAGGTGATTGCCCCCAGTCTTCTACCCCTTCGACTGCACGAGGGGCTGCTTAGCTGGCAAGCCACCGCCAGCCCCAGCGACGATCTGCCGGCGGTGATTGCGTAAGCCAGACCGCAAGGTGTTGTCATAGAAAGGGATGCAAGCAAGTGCGAGGCTCATCTCACCGTAGTGTGGACCCGGTCGGGCAGGATCTTGACCTCTCGGTCATCATCTGCACATACAACCGGGCTAAGCTCCTGGACCGAGCACTGGCTAGCATCGCCCGGGCCACCCCGCCCGAGGGCTGTCGGTGGGAAGTCCTGCTCGTCGACAACGGCTCGACCGACGCCACACAGGACGTGACCCGATGCTGGAAGGGCCCGCTGCCCTTGCGAGTCGTGCTCGAGCCCGAGACCGGTCTGTCGGCCGCGCGCAATCGAGCGATGGCCGAAGCCAGGGGGCGGATGCTGCTGTTTACCGACGACGACGTCGATGTCGCCCCCGACTGGCTCCAAGCGATGATGGACGCACGCCGGCGGTGGCCCTCGGCCGCCTACCTGGCCGGGACGATCCTGCCGGCCTTCGAGCTGCCGCCACCGACGTGGCTGAACGAAGCCTGTCAACGGTTGCTCTCGGGCGTGCTCGTCAGGTTCTCCCTGCCACGCAGCGCCGGACCGCTGACGGGACGGGAGCCGCGTCCCATGGGGGCGAACCTGGCCTTCGATGCCCGGGCCTTGCGGGACGTGGGCGGGTTCCGAACCGACCTGGGACGCAAGGGTCAGGGCCTGATCGGCGGGGAAGAAGTGGCCGTGCTGGACGCCTTGGATCGCCGCAACGCCGGCGGGATCTACGTCCCCCAAGCCGTCGTCCGCCACCACACCCCTGCCAAGCGACTGACGCACTGGTTTCTGCTGCGATATTTCATCGCGGTGGGGACCGCCGCGGTCCGAATGGGCTCGCTGGAAGACCGCGGACGACTCGGACCGCCGGCCTGGATGCTCCGCAAGACGGTCACCTCGGCACTGGCCTACGCACGGACATCCCTGACCGGACCGGCGGATGAATGGATACGAAGGATGAAGGTTTTTGGCTACTATCTTGGCGCGTGCCGCGAACTCATCGCCGAACGGGTTCGTACACAAAGTGGGGTTGGAACGCGCCAAATCAAGACGCCCCTTCAAGCTACGTGAACCTTGCTGAGCGGCGACCATGATCGCAAATGGTTATGGATTCGACGGATACCTCTCGGGCGGCCCCTGTGACCTCACCGTCTTGGTCTGGTCCACTGGCAGCGACTCCTCCTGGCGGGCGGCTGTCGCGTCGGTCTCCCAAGCACTCGACGCCTCGGACCTCGACGCCGAGATCATCGTCGCACACCTGACCACCGCCGACATCGCATCCGGCAGGCTCGCAGCGGATCACGCATCGAAAGGGGTCGTCCGCCATCTCCCGCCGCCGACCGACGACAAGACCACCCCCGGTCAGGCCGTGCTCGAAGCCGCCACCGGACGGCTGTTGGCATGTCTGTCCGACGAAATCATCGTCTCGGACGACTGGATCAACGAGCTGCTCCTCGCGCAACGACGCTGGCCCGATGCCGCGTACTACGTCGGCAAGTTCGAGCTACCCTCGCACGAACAATGGATGGCGTGGATGGCCAGCCAGGTCGAAGCCATGGTCCTCACGCCCGACGCGCGAAGCTCGGTCCCCGCAAGGAGATGCACATCCGATCCGCTGCTCGTCTGGCAGGGCGTGTCCAACCTGGCGTTCGACGCCGAGGCCCTGCTGAGGTGCGACGCCTTCGGCGATGCCGCGCTGGGACGCACCCGAACCGAGGCCGACCATCTCACGGCCGTGCTGAGACGACTCGCCGACGGGGGCGGCTACGGCGTCTACGCCCCGACCATGACCGCACGCCACCACACAGCGTCGCGTCCGCATCCATCAACCTGGTCGACACGAGTCCAGCAGCCGATCAGCCTGGCGACGTCTTGGTTCAAGCACCTGCCCGATCGACTCGCCGCGGTGGCTCAGACGATCTACCAATCCGCTCCCTGGCGGTCCCCCGGCGGAACGTCTAGAGTCAATAACGCCCCCGCAACGATCGAATCATCCCGAACGACGGCCAGCACCTCCGAGTTCAGCGCGGTCTAGCAGGACGTCGCGCCAAGATCGTCCGACCTCGCAGCAAAGCTCCTCGAGCCTCGACACCGCCCACGCGCCGCTATCGCCGACCCGACGAGCACCGCCACACCCCCGCAGGCCAAGGCCAACCCCAGCCAGCTCGCCCAGACGCGCTCGGTCATCCCCGAGAAGTCCGGCAAGACCGTCACGCCCCATCGCAGGAAGGCCAGTCCCGACACGAGCAGCACCAGGCCGGCAAGCAGGCCCCGCCGCGACATCCTCGCGTCCGCCAGAAGCACGACCAGCACGGCAACCAGCACGACCTCCCGCCCGAGCGGAAACACCGCCACACCGAAGGCGAGCATCCGGGGCACATTGCTGATCGATCGCCAGTCGATGCGCTGCCCGGCCGGCGAGGTCATCATCGACTTCCGCCCGCCTGGGCTCATCAGCTCGTGCCTGCCGACCACCACCCAGACGTGACGCAAATCCGTCACCAGGTGGGCGTCCTGCCCCATGCGCCGCAAGAGCGACGCGGCCACGACGGCACGGCCGTCACAGTCCTCGCGAGCCTGATGCAAGGCCTCGGCCACCGTCGGCACGTAGTCGACGGCACCCCACACCTCCCAATCCCAGGCATAGGGCAAGACCCGGCAGACCAGCACCTGGACGCGCTGTCGAACCTCGGCTGGCGAGGCAGGACGCGTCGTCGAGCGGCCCTGGACCTCGACCACGAGCGGCGCCAGCTCGGACGCATGCGGATCGATCATCGCCTCCAGGTCAGACAGCCGGTGCGCCTGGCGGATCAGCAGCGACGGATTAGGAAACAGCACGAACGTGAGCACCGCCATGAAGGCCGCCAGCTTGATCGGCACACGAATCGCCGAACGCGTGTCGTTGAGCCTGATCCACGCTCGAAGAGGCAGGCTCCGTGCAGAATCGGTGGCTGTCGCGTCCTTCATGTCAGATCCCTACAGCGCCCGTCGTCGGCAACAGCCAGTGTAGCCTGCCGAACAGAACCGGCGAAGCCCATGCGGGCGCACTTGGCGAATCGAAACGCGACGGATAGCATATCCATAACGTCCATCACGTTCGGCCGGCCTGCGGGCAAGCAAGAGGCACCTTCCCCGACCGGCAGCCACAGCGAGCAGCCACCATGCCCGACGAACAGACCGCCAACCAGCGTCCTCGCACGAAGCCCCGCCGTCGCAACGTCTCGTGGCTGGCGATCGCCGTGCTGGCCGGCAGCGCGGCCCTGGCGTCCTGGCTCGTTATCGACCATCTGATAGCAAGGGCCGAAAGCGCCAGGCCCTGGCAAGACATCATACCCGCCGTCGCGCTGCTCCTGTCCGGGGCGGCCGCGGCCATGATGATCCAGACGACACTCACCGCGACGCCCCGCGCCCACCCGAAGGCCCGGCACGCCGACAGCTCGGACACCGACGCGACCGATGTATCCAACCCGCCCGACGGGCGCGCCGTCCTATCCGCCGACGCCGACGAGAAGCTCGACGAGGCCCTGACGCTGCTCCGTGAGATCGCAGAGAACTCCCTGCTCAGTGACGACCAGCGCCGGCTCAAGCTCCAGCGGCGGCGCGATCAGGCCCGGCGGGAAACCGTCAACCGCGTGGACGACCTGATCCGCCAGGGCCGCTTCGACCAGGCCCGCAAGGCCTGCAACGCCCTGGTCGACCGATACGGCCCCGACGCCGGCATCGACGACCTCGTCCACCGCGTCGAGCAGGCCCGAGCCACCGCCGAGGCCGAGTCCGTCCAGGTCGCCAAGAAGAAGGTGGCCGACCTCGTCAGCCTCGCCGCATGGGAGAACGCCGAACACGTGGCCTCGGCGCTGGTCGGCAAGTACCCGAACTCGCAGGCCGCACGCGAGTTGAGGGAGTCCGTCGATCGCGAGCGCCACAGATACGAGCAGCAGCAACGCCGACGGTGGATGGACGACATCGACAGGCACATCACGCGGAAGGAATGGCGCGACGCCCTCGACACCTCCGAGAAACTGCTCCAGCGCTACGACAACACCCCGGAGGCCGACGCCGTCCGGGCCCAACTGGACACCCTGCGGGCCAACGCCGAGATCCAAGAACGACAGGCCCTCGAGAACAAGATCAAGGACCTGATCAAGCGGCATCGCTTCACCGAGGCCGTCCAGCTGGCCAACGAGGTCATCGGCAGGTATCCCAACTCACCACAGGCCGACGCCCTACGGAGCCAGTTGCCTCGCCTCGAGGCCAGGGCCGCCCAGGAACAACCCGGGGCTAAGGGCTGAAGGAGGATGCCCCGCCGGCGGAAGCGTGGTATCGGGTGGCATTGACAGCAGCCAAGTGCTGCTGTATGTTGATTGCCTCTTGGATCTTACCACAAGCGTCCGAGACGATCAGGTTATCCACAATCCCCGAGCCCCTGGCTGAAAGCTCGGCTGGTAAGCTGGGTAGGGCCCCGAAAAACGGCCCAGATACGCGAATGGAACGGCTCATCCGGCCTGTACTGAGCCCTCGACAAGTGCAGCCTCTTATCCTTGAAGATGTTGGAGCAATTGTTTGCGCAAGGTTAGGGCTCTGCAAGCCTCAGGAAGCACCCAGGAGGAGACCAGAGATTAGGGATTCCGCCAATCCCCAGTGAGGCCCTTAGGTGGTGTTGTCAACACATTATCCACAGCCTCACAGCCCCGGGAGCAAGCCCCTTGGTCGACCAAGATGACATCCTGATGGAAACCAGAGACCTCGTGAAGAGATACGGGGGGCGCACTGTCGTAAACAAGGTCAGCTATCACGTCCGCCGAGGCGAGATCGTCGGACTCCTGGGCCGCAACGGCGCCGGCAAGACCACCAGCTTCCGCATGACCGTCGGCATGATCAACGCCGACGAAGGCCTCGTCCGATTCGAAAACGAGGATGTCACCAGGCTCCCCATGTACAAGCGGGCCCAACTCGGCATGGGCTATCTCAGCCAGGAGCCGAGTATCTTCCAGCGACTAACGGTCGAGGAGAACCTGATGGCCATCCTACAGACCGTCAAGGGCATGTCGCGACGCGAGCGGCGAGACCGGGCGACGGAACTCCTCAACCAGTTCGGCCTCAGCGTGGTGCGCCGCCAGGAGGCTCGCACCCTCTCAGGCGGTGAGCGGCGCAAACTCGAGATCGCCCGGGCCCTGGTCACCGATCCCAAGCTGATCCTGCTCGACGAGCCCTTCAGCGGCGTCGACCCCATCGCGGTTCAGGACCTCCAGCGAGAGATCCTCCACCTCAAGAACGACAGGGGCATCGCCATCCTGCTTACCGACCATAACGTCCGAGAGACCCTCTCCGTGACCGACCGCAGCTACATCATCGACGAGGGCAAGGTCCTCCGCGACGGCATGCCAAGGGACCTGATCAACGACCCGCTCGTCCGAAGGACCTACCTCGGCAGCACGTTCCGCGGCGATGAGTTCGACGAGCCAGTCACCACGACCCAGGGCACCGAGCCCGCCCCCCAATCCCCCACAGACCCGCATCCGGACCAAACGGAGTAACCGCGCAGCACGGTGCTGACCAGAGCCGCCCTAGAACTCTCATCCCGCACGATCAGGTGACTTGGGGACGCGCATCCAGGCTCTGCGAGGTGGCCCCGGCGTCCGGCGGCGGAGGCATTTCTTCGTCTTCCTCCTCCTCGAAGTCGGCTTCGACTTCTTCTTCGCCGCCATCGCCGCCACCCCCGCCACCGTCTGCATCCTCCGGCTTGTTAAGCCACGACGCGACGCTGTCCTCCAATGACCCGCCCACCGGTTCGCCCGGCACGACGAAGACCTGCTGACAGGTCTTGCACCGCGCCCGCCGGCCGGCCGCATGCGCCCGAAGGCGGTACGCCGACTTGCAGTGTGGACAATGCCCTGTGATGTGCTCGCTCATACCCTTCCTCGCGCATCCTGACATGGACCCAATACCAACATCCCGGGCGGTCGAGCGGCCCCGGAGGCGCGCACCATCCGCCCCCCAACCATGAGAACGTGTTAAGGGCGATGCGGTATGAAAGGAATGAAGGATATGATGCCGACGAATCCCGTCGCCCTTGCTCCGATGTACGAACGCAAACTCTATCATCGACTCCTCGACCATGCAAGAACCGATTGTCTCGCCTCGGGAGATTCCGCCGGGCTACCAGCCACCCCGGGGCGTGACGAACTCGTGCTGCCTTTCAGACGTATCGCGACGACCTGTCCGAGCCGCCGGAGTCATCCGGCGCGGCCGCGCGGCATGAATGCCGCGGCTCGAGCAGCAGCCGTGGCGTGTGCCCCCCTGTCCATCCTCGCACGATGTGTGAAACGCAGCACGAGGCAGACGGTCGAGCAAGCACGAGTCGGTCCAGGACCGACGCGCACGAGGCGAGCACCCCGAGGGCGTGCCGGGTCCTAGTACCCGACCACACTTGTTTTTGTGGGTTCCGATCAGGTAAGCGATACGCCACTCAGAGCAGCGACCGTCAGGGAGCTGTGTTGTTGGAGCGCCTGAACGACAACGCTCCTTCACAGTCGCGTCTCTGACGACGACCCCGAAGTTGTGGAACCGACAAATTCAATTGTGTTGGACTACTAGCCACCGTGGCCACATCCCTGAGGCCTCTCGGGCCTGCCCGACCAATCTGCCACGACCGCCCCCGCCCCCTCGCTGGAGCCCGCAGCTTGCCGCCCTACGACCAAGCCGGTAGCATCG
This sequence comes from uncultured Planctomycetales bacterium, assembly GCA_964622545.1. GTDB lineage: Bacteria > Planctomycetota > Phycisphaerae > UBA1845 > JAFGLZ01 > JAFGLZ01. The sequence goes on from CAZUQM010000017.1 coordinate 109,549, forward strand.
AGACCCGAGTTCACGCCCCTGCTCGTCGCGTTAGGATCGAGGGCAGGGGCCGACACGCACGCGGGAGAGACCATGACCACGGCACACGCCCTTCTCGTTCTAACGGTCGGCACCCTGGCCTCGGCCAGTGACGGCCCGACAGACCTCGCCACCGTCGTCGTCCACGCAGGCCCCCACGATCGGCACGATACGACGGTGGTGGTCTCGGCCTATCCCAAGATGCGCCTCGCCGGCCACCTCGCTGCCGCCGACCTGGCCGGGATGGCGCTGACCCTCCACGAACAGGGCGGAAGCAAAACCCTGCCCGCACAGTGGCAACGCCCAGCCGATCCGCCCCTCGACGGCTTCCAGAACGGGGCGCTGGTCTTCTCCCTCGCCGGCAAGACGCCCGCCGGCACCGTGCGACGGTTCATCCTAAAAGGGCTGCCCAGGCCGCCCAAACCCGGAGCCATGAGGATCGAGGACGAGAAGGGCAAGGCCCTGGTGCTCCGCCGCGGCGAACGCCCGATCGCGCGATACAATTACGGCCTCGTCAGGCGGTATCCCGATCGGGAAAACGTGTTTGACCGGATGGCCTACTTCCATCCGGTCTGGGCGCCCTGCGGCGAGGTCGTCACCGACGACTTCACCAAGTCGCACCCACACCAGCGGGGACTCTTCCTGGCTTGGACCCGCACCACCATCGACGACAAGACGGTCGATTTCTGGAACCTCGGCGCACCACGCAAAATGGTCGGCAGGACGCTCCACAAGAAACGCTCGGGCGTGGTGGCCGGGCCGGTCTTCGCCGGTTTCATCGCCGACAACGATCTCATCGCCCACGAGCGCGTCGCCCTCAAGGAGACCTGGGTGACCCGCATCTACGCCACCCCCGACGGGCCGTGGATCATCGATCTGGACATCCGCCACACGGCCGTCGACAAGCCGGTTACACTCGACGAGTACAAGTACGGCGGCATGGCCTATCGGGGCCGACCCGACTGGTACGACCGCAAGAAGCTCTGCGTGACCGCCAGCGATCCGTTCGACGCGAAGAAGGGAATGGGCGAAAGCTTGACCTGGATCGACATGGGCGGCCCGCTGCCCAACGGCAAGATGGGCGGATTGCAGATGATCGACCACCCGACGAACCCGACGTACCCCACCGGCGGCCGCATCCACCCCAAGGTGCCGTACTACTGCTTCGCCTTTGCACTACGCGAGCCGTATGCGATCGATGCCGGCAAGTCGCTGGAGCTCCGCTATCGCTGCATCGTGCACGACGGTTGCCCGGACAAGCCGCAAAGCGAGTCCTGGGCGCGTGACTTTACCGATCCGCCCAAGGTCCTCATTCAACCGATACCGGTCAAGCCATGACCCGCAAGCTGATCAGCTACATCGCGCCGGCCGCACCGGCGACACGGCGACCGGCTACGGGCGACGAGCCCTTCCTCCGCCCCGAGATCGGCTTCACCCCCGCCTGGTATCGACAGGCCGTGCACATCGATTTCGACGAGACATGGCATACCGATCCCGCCAAGCGCCTCGACGGCATGGCCCGCATCCACAAGCACCTCCGCAAGCGCTTCCCGGAGGTGCCGATCGGTCTGCACGGCACCGACGATGAGCCCCCCGACCTGCTGACCGGCACGTTCGGGGGATGCACCGTGGCCGCCATCTACGGTGTGGAGATCCTCTACACCCGCGACGGTTGGCCCACGTGCCCGACCGGCCGCCTGTCCAGCGAACAGGCCGACCATCTCGAACCGCCCGACCTCGACGCCAACGGCTTCGTCGATCAGTTGATGACCCAGGTCGATTGGATCGCCGAGCACCTCGGACCGGTTCGAGGCTACCTCAACTGGCAGGGCGTCCTGAACACGGCTTACCGGCTGCGGGGTGAGGCCTTGTTCAGCGACATGCTGCTGGAGCCGCAGCGCGCGCGAAACGTCTTCGCCTGCGTCGCCCAGACGATGCGGGACGGGGCCCGGCGGCTCTACGCCCGCCAGGCGGCCACCGGCGTCGTCGTCGAACACATCACCGTCAGCAACTGCCTGGTCAACATGATCAGCCCGAGGCAATACGCTGAGATGCTCATGGAGCACGATCGCCGCTTCGCCGAAGACTTCGGCCTTCTGGGCCTGCACAACTGCGCCTGGAACGCCGACCCCTACGTCCCGCACTACGCGGAGCTGCCCAACCTCGGCTACGTCGACATGGGGATCGAGTCGGACCTGGCCGCCGCCCGAGACGCCTTCCCCGAGCCGCGCAGGGCCCTGATGGTCACGCCGATGGATCTGACCAACAAGAGCGAGACGAGGCTACGCCAGGACTTCGAGCGCATCGCGCGGGACTACGGCCCCTGCGATCTCGTCCTAGCCGACATCGACGTCGAGACGCCGGATGAGCGCGTCCTGCTGGCCGTGCGTATCTGCGATGAGCTGAACCGGTGACCGCCGCGCCACGTGCCGGCGGCCCGTGAACCCCCGATGAGCCTCAGATGCCCGGACTGTATTCATCCGCGTAGCCGACGAAGTGAAGGAACTGCGCCTGGGTGAGCACGGCCACGGACAGCTCCTTCGCCTCGCGTTGGATGGCGTAGAATCGGTCGTGAGCTTTGGCCAGGGCCTCGCGGCGAGTACGCTCCTCGGGTGGAACGACCTGCCCCCTCTTCAGCTTCGGTGGCTCAGGAGGTGCTTGGCCCATCACGAGGAAGTCGACGCCCTCCAGACCATAGGCACCGCCCTGGATCGGCTCGTCGGGTAACTCCACCACCTCGCCGCCCCAGCTCTTGATCCAGGCCTTGATCTGCTCGGTGTCCTGCGGGTCGAACATCCCGTTGCCGTCCAGGTCGAATCGGCCTACCACGGCGAACTGGTACTTGCGATCGCGGTCGTAGACCACGTTGACGATCAGGTCGCCGGGCACGATCGGGTCGGTCGGCTTGCTGGACAGCACACGACAACTCGCCGTCAGCTCATGGATGCCCACGACCTCCACCGTGGCCTTGCCTGCCACGGCGGGCGGACCCGCCGTCTCGGCAGCGCCCTTCTTGGCTTCGCCGCGGTCTTCGCTCGCAGCATCGGTCGCCCGAGAGAACTCCACATGCGCCGCCGGCGAGAAGACCTCGAACCGCAGGCCCAACGTGAGGTTGTCGTCCTTGCCGAGGTCGATGTAGACCAGGCTCTCGTCGGATTGGGCGCGCACGACCTTGCCGTCGGCTTGGGCGGCCAGACCAAGGCTCGCGACCTTCGGCTTGAACCGCGACATGCCCTGGCGGATGTCCTTCAGCTCGTCCTGAAGCTGCTGCGACTCGTTCCGGGCTGCGATCAAATCCTTCCTGGTCTTGACGATCGTCTCGCCAAAGCGGTCCCGCTCCGTAATGAGATCCTTCTTGAGCTTCTCCAGCTCCTGGTTGGTCTGGGCGATCGCTTGCTGGGTGGCCTCCTCGTTCTTCTTGAGCTGCGCGGCGAAGCCGTCGAGGGCCTTCTCGAATTCCTCGGCCTGGCGCTGCTGCTTGGCTACCGCGCCCGCCTTGTCCTGGATGGCCGAGGCCAGGCGGCTCTGCGCATCGGCCCGGGCCTTGGCCTGGCTCACCAAGGCCGCCTGCAACCGTTGGATGACCGTCGTCAGGTCGGCCCCGAGCAGGTCGGGGAGCTGTACCCCTTTCGGCACGGTCTTCTCCACGTCCTGCACCAGCTCCTTGACCTGGCGGCCGGCCGCCGCGGCGCTGATCGTCTCCTCATAGCCGATCAGTCGAGCCAGCCGTGACCGCTCCTCATCCAGCACACTGGCCAGACTGCGATTCTCGCCTGCCTGATCGATGAAGACGGTGAAGCGGCTGCGCTCGTTGCTTCGCATCAGCTTGTCGGCCTTCTGCTCGGCATCCTGAGCCCTGTCCAGCAGCTTCTCGCGACCGACGTAGAGCACCACCGCCAACACGCTCGAAAGCAGCCACAGACCGACGAAGACGATGAGCCAGACGTGAACGGCTGTGATGCCGCCGCGACCGCCCTGGGGACGGCTAGCCACCATGATCAGGATCCTCCCTAGCATCCCGCCGGCACGAGGCTCCGGATCCGGGCCGAGCGGTCGCTCGACAACCGGATGACCGAGCCTGCCACACCAGGGGCTCGTCGAAGAAAACCATCGCCCGAGTCCGTTCGTGCGACGGGGTCAGTCGGAGTTCCCATCCGCCTTCCGGCAGTCGGGCCCTAAGGAGCCTCCCGCGACGCGCCCTCGCGCCGCCGCCTTCTATCCGACTGACCGCAAAACAGTTATGATTATGTTGATCCTCACGACGCCTGTCAACGGCGCCGCGACAGTCCTCTCGCTCGAACCGGACGGCCCGGGCGCGCGGATCGCGCCCTGCTTCCGAGATCGGCACGAGCATACCGTTTACGCCATCCCTTGTGCCCGTTTCCTGACCGACCGGTACGAACGCCGGGTGCCTCCACGAAGACCACGCCCCACGTCGGGCCGCTCCAAGGCGCAGGCGGTGTCGGTCAGCCCTTGCTCACTCGCATCGACACGTCCGCCGGCAGCGCCAGGTTCGCCTCGATCTCCACGGCCTTGAGGATCGCGCTGACGAATGGACACGACTTGTGCGGAATCTCGTCCATGAGCCTGACCACGCCGATCTCAGGGTAGGGCTTGAAGAGCTCGGTGATCGGATCGACCGGCTCGATGCGATCGGCCACCTTCGACCAATTCGGACAGTCGGTCGCAACGCTGATCCGAACCAGGTCGCCTTCGATCCCTTCGGCCCGTATCGTGGCCGTCAGGTTGCAGATACCGGGGGACAGCTCGACAGTCGTCATGGGTTGCACCTCTCTGGATGATGACAGCTCGGCTCCGCGGACATGGTATGCTCGGACTCCCGTGAATGCGAGGGCGGCGACCGCCGCTGGGCAAACGGACTCGACCGCCGCGCCCATCGACTTGCCCCGACCTCGGATTCGTGGATGATAGACGGTGCATGCTCGGTGAAGACATCCGAAAGGGCGCCGGCGAAGGCGCACCAACCTTCACGATGGGAGGCTTCGACGATGACGACAGGCGGCGAATGGTACTACGCGGTCGAGGGAGAGCCCAAGGGACCGGTGACGCTGGCCGAGCTCGTCGTCGCCCTGCCCAACGTCGACGGGCCGGAAACGATGGTCTACGGACCCGGCGTCACCGAATGGACCGAAGCCCACCACGTGGCGGCCGTCTCCGCCGCCATGGGGCAAAGACCGGCCACCCCGCCCCCGCCTCGACCGCGACGCTCGGACGTCATCGACTATGAGATCTTCGGCGACGACATGCAGTTCGTCGAGATCACGCTTGACCCCGAGGAGACCGTCATCGCCGAGGCCGGCGGCATGATGTACATGACCTCCGGCATCCACATGGAGACCATCTTCGGCGACGCGAGCCAAACCGAGTCCGGCTTCCTCGGCAAGCTCGTCGGCGCGGGCAAGCGCCTACTCACCGGCGAGAGCCTCTTCATGACGGCCTTTACCGCGATGGGAAGCGAGCGCGACCGCGTCTCCTTCGGGGCGCCGTATCCGGGCAAGCTGGTCCCGCTGCACCTCGACGAGCTCGGCGGCGAGGTCCTCTGCCAGAAGGACGCCTTCCTCTGCGCCGCCCGCGGGGTATCCATCGGCATCGCCTTCACCAAGCGCATCGGGGCGGGCCTGTTCGGCGGCGAGGGGTTCATCCTTCAGCGACTCGAAGGGGACGGTATCGCCTTCGCCCATGCCGGCGGTACGCTCAAGCAGTTCGACCTCGGCCCCGGCGAGACGCTCCGCGTCGATACCGGCTGCATCGTGGGCTTCACCGGATCGGTCGGCTACGACATCAGCTACGTCGGCAGCATCAAGACCACGCTCTTCGGCGGCGAGGGCTTGTTCTTCGCCACGCTGACCGGACCCGGTCACGTGTGGCTGCAATCGCTGCCGTTCAGCCGACTGGCGGACCGCATCTATGCCGCAGCGCCCAAGGCCGGCGGCAAGCGCCGCGGCGAGGGTTCCCTGCTCGGAGGACTCGGCGACCTGCTGGACGGCGACAATCGCTAAGCGGCTCGCACGAAGGAGTGCACCGTGTGGCACGGTCGCCCCCGGCCGTGAAACCCCGACTCTCCTACACGAGGGCGGCTGGGCCACATTCCACGAAGCCCTGCAAACTTGTCAGCTAGCTCTGCAAGCCGCTTAGGGCGTCGCTTGGTGGCTGAATGGCATGCGAGTTGAGCGGTTGATGTAATATGAGTGACGACGATATCGAACCTCGACACAAGGCGACTCACGCAGATTGGCCCGCCTGGATCGTGGTGGGCCTCATCGCCGCAATCACGTTCGTGGTCTACCTGCCCTGCCTGCATGGCGACTTCCTCGATTGGGACGACGACAAGAACTTCGATCCGGCCCTGAACCCGAACTTCGGCAGCCTCTCCCCGCGCTTCGTCCTGTGGGCATTCACCACGACCCACATGGGGCCCTACCAACCCCTGAGCTGGCTGACGCTCGGCCTCGATCACACGCTCTGGGGCAGGAACCCCTTCGGGTACCACCTGACCAACGTCCTGCTGCATGCGGCCGCCGCGGGCATGCTGGGCCTGCTGATGTGGACGCTCCTCGCCGCCGGGTGCCACCCTCACGAACGAGCCGTGGTCGGCCGCTCCGATCCGCCGGACGGACATGCCATCCCATCGGGGCGCGCCCTCGTGCTGCTCGTCCCCGCCGCCGGGGCTGCCTTGGCCTGGGCCCTGCACCCGCAGCGCGTCGAGTCGGTGGCCTGGATCACCGAGCGGCGGGACGTCCTGTCGGGCCTGCTGATCTTCGCATGCGTCTGGGCCTACCTGCGGGCGCGCCTCGCCGAACGCCATGACGCCCCCAGCCACGGGTGGGACCAGGCGGCCCAAATCAGCTTCGTCCTGGCCCTGCTCAGCAAGGCCATGGCCGTCAGCGTCCCCTTCGTCCTCCTCGTGCTCGACGTGGTCCCACTGCGTCGGCTCGACCCCCGGCCCTGGCGTTGGCTCAACGAGCCGAACCGACCCGTCCTCGCCGAGAAGTTCAACTACGTCCTCTTTGCCGCCCTCGCCGTCGCCGTCGGGTTCGTGGGCCAGTCCAAGGCGGGCGCACTCCGTGGTATCGAGCAGGTGGGGCTCCTCGAGCGGATCGCCATCGTCGCCCACGCCATCTGGTTCTATCTCAGCAACACGGCCTGGCCGGCGGATCTCGCACCCCTATACCCGCGTCCGCAGGCCATCGCACTGACCGACCCGCGCTTCCTCTACCCGCTCCTGCTCGCGATGGGCATCACCGCGGTCGCGATCCTGGCCGCTCGACGCATCCCCGCCCTCTCGGCCGCGTGGGTGGGCTACCTCCTCATGCTCGCCCCGGTCTCAGGCCTCGTCACGATCGGCGACGAGCTGGTGGCCGATCGGTACAGCTACCTGCCGACCGTGGCCCTCTTCGCGCTGGCCGCCGGCGGCCTGGCCTGGCTCTGGTCGCGATGCCGCGGGACGGCTGCGGTGCTGGTCGCGCGGGCCGGCTCGGGCGTCGCGCTGCTCGGCGTCCTGGCCGCCCTCGGCTGGCAGGCCCGCCAGGTCATGCCGATCTGGCGAGACAGCCTATCGCTCTGGACCGCCGCCACCGAGCGGCGACCCGGCAGTCATAAGGCCTGGAACAACCTCGGCGCCGTCCTGAACAAGCCCGAGCATCGCCTGCCCGAACAGGCCGAGAAGGCCTGTCTGCGGGCGATCAAGATCAGGCCCGAATACGCCTCGGCCTATTACAACCTCGGCATCTCGTTCATGCGTCAGGGACGCTTCGACGCCGCCGCCGGCGCCTACCGCAAGGCGCTCGAGATCGAACCCGACAACGCCCTGGCCTTGGCCAACCTCGGAACCGTCCTGGTCTGGCTCGACCGACCGGAGGAGGGCTTGGCCAGGCTCGAACGGGCCGTCGAGCTGGATCGCCATCAATTCCGAAACGCCACCTTCCAGATCGGCGAGGCCCTCCGCAAGTTGGGACGCTACGAGGAGGCCGCCGAGCGCTACGAGCAAGCCATGAAGGTGACCCCTCATCACCTCGGCCCGCGAGCGGGCCTGGCCGATGTCTACCTCCACCTCGATCGAGTCGCCGACGCCGAGCGGATGGCCCTGGCCGTCTACCAAGGCAACAGGAAACGCCCGGAAGGTCCGTACGCCCTGGCTCAGGTCCGCGCCCGACAGGAACGCTACGACCAAGCGGTCGCCCTCCTGCGACAGGTCCTGGCCAAGAACAAGGCCTTTCGCGACAGGGCGATGGTCGACCCCCACTTCGAGCGGCTTCGCGACCGTCGCGAGTTTCGCCGGCTGATGCGCTCGCTGCCGCCGATCACGACCAAGAAGACAAGCGCTCGCGCCATGGGGCGATGAGACCAGCGGCAACCGCCGACTTCCGACGCGCGGACCTTGCCGCCGACGATCGCCCGATCCGCACACCCCTTGTCTCTCGCGCAACGATCGGTACCTTGTTCGGATCGGCGCCACCGACCGCCCCGCTATGGCGACCCGGACTCGCGCCGTCGACCAACGCATCCTAGGAGTGTGAACCATGCACCTGTCGCTCATCGCATCGGCCTGCCTGTCTCTTGGCGCTGCCGCCGTGGACGTCCCCCGGGGAGTCACCCCGTTGTCCGACATCGGGCTCTACGGCGTCGGCTACCGCTACGCCGACGGACGAACCGGCTCGATGCCCGACGGCTGGACAGGCCACTTCCACGGGCCCACCGGCATCAGCCACACCGCCTACGGCCAACAAGACGGCAAGAGCTGCTGGCTCATGCACTGCCCCTGGCGCGGCGGGACGGGCGTGACCTACGCCGACTACGACCTCGCCCTGCCCAAAACCAAACCGATCCGACTCGAGCTCGCCATCGCCATGAAAACCGATATGGCCGTGCCCGAACGCAGCGACGGCTGTGACTTCCACGTCTCAATCCGCACGGCCGGGGGCCAGCAGCGCGTCCTGCTCGACGAGCACTACGCCGAGGCCGAGTGGAAGCCGCTGAGCTTCGATCTGAGCGACTACGCCGGCTGGCGCATCACGCTGCGGCTCCAGGTCGGGCCCGGTCCGAAGAACAACTCAAGCTGGGACTACGCCTTCTTCGGCGACGCCAGGCTCGTCGTCGGCAAGGGTAAGACGCCCGACCAGCCCGAGCCGATCTGGACCATCTCGGACAGCGTCAAGCGACTTGCCAATCGCAACGAGCGCGGTTGCGCGCCGACAGGACCAGCGACGACGTCGGCCACGGCCAACGCTGCTTCCGACACAGGCGTGTGGACGGTCGACGTGCCCTGGCCTGACTACCGGGGCGGCATCACGTACGAGATCCGCACGCGTCGAGATGGTCCGAAGCCGGCCGAGGGGTTGATCGACATCCGCTCGCAAGTCCACGGTCCGGACGGGCCCATCGGCGAACCGATCCTCATCGGTCGCGGCAGCGGCGTGGTGCTCGCTAGGGGCGACAAGCGCTGGGAGCCGGGCGATCCGGCCGTCAAGGTGAAGCACCTCGATGTGCGGCAGGGCGCACACAACGACGGCTCAGGCACTCCGCTCAGCCGAACCGAATACACGGTCGACGACATCCGCGCGGTCGTGACGTGCTCGTTGCTGCCGACCTCTTCCGGGGTTGGCGTGATGATCACGAGCGACGACCCGGCGATCGCCGAAGTCCGCTTCGGCCATGTCGCCGCGCCGCTGCGGCGCGTCATCCAAGTACCCTATCTGGGCCTCGGGCCGGTGTGGTACCTGCCCGACACGCAGCTCTTCGGCTCCATCGTCATCGACTGGACGACCTCGCAGGCCTCGCGCCACGACCAGACCACCGCCCACTACGCCGCCAAGACTGACGGCACGCGGAACTCCGTGAGCTCGTCCTGCATCTACACGCTCGCGCCCCGACTTGGCGAGGTGCTCTGCAACATACCCAACCCGCCCTCGCCGTTCATGGACGACCTGGCCGGCCGCATCCTATTCGACGTGTGGGGCGGCAAGTACGCCGACGACGCGGCCCAGTTCGAGGACTATTTCTCGTACGGCGTCCGCGACGCGGCCGTCATCAAGCACGTCTGGCAGCGAAGCGGCTACGACAACGCCCTGCCCAACCACGTGCCCGCCAACGAAGCCCTCGGTGGCGACGAGGCCATGAAACACTACATCAAGACCACGCGCGACCTCGGCCATCGCACGTCGCTGCACGAGAACTACGTCGACTTCTACCCCAACAGCGAGCTGTACGACCCGAACGACGTGTCGCTCAGCCCGGACGGCGAGCTGGTCAAGGCGTGGTACAACAGCGGCACCCGCGTGCAGAGCTTCGCCTACAAGCCGACGGCCATCATGACGTACGCACGGATGCAGTCGCCCGAGATCCACCGCCGCTACGGCACGAACGCCGCGTACCTCGACGTCCACACCTGCGTGCCGCCGTGGTTCCACGTCGATCATCGCGCGGGCGAACCCGGCGCGGCCACCTTCAAGGCGGTGTGGGACGTCCATCGCAAGCTGTTCCAGTTCGAGCGCGACACGCACGGCGGACCGCTGTTCGGCGAGGGCAACAACCACTTCTTCTGGGCCGGAACCTGCGACGGCTGCGAGGCCCAGGTGGTCGGCGGCGAGGAAGCCCCGTGGCTCGTCGACTTCGACCTGCTCAAGATCCATCCCCAAATGGTCAACCACGGCATGGGCTACCTCGAGCGGTGGCTCAAGAGCGGCTACAGCGAAGGCTGGACCTCGCGCATTCCCTCGACACGCGTGCTCGACAAGTACCGCGCGATGGAGATCGCCTTCGGCCACGCCGGATTCCTCGCCAATCAGATCTGGCGGCTCACACCGTACGCCCTGCGGGAGTATCACCTCGTCACGCCGATCCAGGCACGCTACGCCACGGCGAGGCCCGCGCGGATCGCCTACGACGTGGACGGTAAGCTCGTTCCGACCGAGCGCGCCCTCCAGGCCGGTCCGCTCAGCAACCGCGTGTTCGTCGAGTACGACAACGGGCTCAAGCTCTGGTGCAACGGCAGCGAAAAGCCCTGGTCGGTCGCCGGCACCGAACTGTGCGACTACGGCTTCCTCGCTCGCGGTGACGGACTGACCGCGACCACGACGACCTGGCCCACGCTCAACGGCGGCCGGCGGGTCGGCGACTACGTCGACGGCAAGGAATGGGTCTACGCCGACGCCCGATCGTTCGAGCCGAACCTGCGCACGCACTTCACCGACGTCGTGCCCGCCATCAAGACGTTCGAGCCCGTCGGGCCACGCCGGTTCAAGATTACCTATGCATGGAAGGTCCACGCCGACCAGGCCGGCACCTGGCACTGCTACGTCCACGTCACCTCGCCGTCGATGCCGGCCCCGGACCACATCGCCTTCCAGAACGACCACGGCCTGCCCAAGCCCGTCACCCAGTGGAAGGCCGGCGAGACCCTCACAGACGGCCCGCACGATGTGACGATCCCCGATGACGTCAAGGACGGGACGTACACCGTGACGATCGGGCTGCATAGGCCTGGGACGGGCCGCTCGATCCTCCCGACCGCCTGCGACGCGCGCGGCCGGTGCCCGATCGGCAAGCTGACGCTCAAGGGCGACAAGGTCACCTGCACGCCCACGCCCGCCGTCCGCAAAACCATGGACGACGACCCCGGCCCCTACGACGGCCACACGAACCCCCAGCGCGAGGTGCTCCACTTCGGCAAGGTCGCCACCAACGGCTGCGTCATGATCCGACCGATGTTCCGCTCGTGGCGCGTCACGATCTACCCGCGTGAGAAGCCGTTCACCGTCCGGCTCAACATGGCCGAGTTCCCCGTCGAGGGCAAGACCGGCCCGTGGAAGGTGCACATGCTCAACAGCAACTCGCGGGATTACGGCCCGGTCGAGTACCGCACCGACGGCGACTGGATAGAATGGCAGACCGGCCAGGAGCGGGTGGTCAGCTATTGCGTGAGCAGGTGAGACGGCGAAACGTCACAAAGTCGAAACGTCGAAAGGTCGACAAGCCGAGACGCTCCGCCGCCGAGACAATGCGATAGGGTGGCCCATCGCTTCAGCGGTGGGGAGACGCGAATTCCGTGCCCACACTTGCCTCCGCGTCCCGGTTTTCGTAACACCGTGGTGACCGAAGTGCCATGGAGTCCTGGTGCGTGAATCCGTTGCTTGGCTCGGCGTAACCCTGAGGCGAAGCCGGGACGCACCAGATCCCGCGTGAATCTTCTCCCGCATGTTCGCAGGATGAGAATCCTGCATGAGTGGATGCGAGCAAGGAATCTCGCACCAGCGGCGCCGCTGGCGCCGCCCCCGAACGCAGCGCAATGCCGCCCAGACGCCGGCGGACGCCAAGAGGAAGCACACCATGATCCAATTCGGCAAGGCCGTCAAAGACAAGTTGGCCCGGGGCGAGATCGTCTTCGGGTCGTTCCTGCATATCCCCTCGCCGGAGATCGTCGAGATCTACGGCCTGGCGGGCTTCGACATCGTCATCCTCGACACCGAGCACGGGCCGATGGGCTTCGAGACCCTCCAGAACATGGCCCGCGCCGCCGACGTGCATCAGATGGCCACCGTCGTCCGCATCCCGGCCGGCGCGCACGAACGCATCCTGTCGGTCCTGGAGATCGAGACCAGCGGCGTGGTCGTCCCGCACGTCAACGACGCCGAGGCCGCCCGCCGGGTCATCCAGGAGGCCAAGTATCACCCGCTCGGGCGGCGCGGCCTGGCCACCACCGCACGAGCCGGCGACTACGGCACGGTCGATATCGCCGACTACTGCCGCCGGGCCAACGAGCAATCACTCGTCATCGTGCAGATCGAAAACCTCGGCGCGGCCGATCGCAGCGCGGTGATCGCAGCCGTCGACGGCGTCGACATGCTCCTGGTCGGCCCGCGAGACATGTCCCAGTCGGCGGGCGATCCCGGCAACGTCACCCATCCGGAGGTCGCCGGGGCGATGCAGCGCGTCGCCGAGGCCGCGCGCTCGGCAGGCAAGATCGCCTCCACCTTCGCCGGAAGCATGGACTTCGCCCGGCGCGCCGTGGACATGGGCTTTCAGACGATCTTCTATGGCTGCGACACGATCCTGATGTCGAACGCCGTCCGCTCGACGCTCGAGCAACTGCGCGACGTGCGGTAGCCCCCCGGTGCCCTGGCCGCGCCCACGCACCCGAGCCGAAAGATCCTCCCGCACCGCCTGTACCTCACACGGTGCGAACCTTGTGGCTTGAACGCTGGCGACGCTCGGTCACGAACTGGGGCATCATCGCTGACGTGCGGCCTTGGGGACGCGGCCCCAATCGCGCGGCAAGCGTCGCGGCAGCTCGACGCGATAGACCACGCCTTCCGGTATGAGCTCGCAGTCGTCGACGAACAACTTCGGCGCGTAGGGAACCTCGTTGGCCACACAGTAAACGGGTCGCTTCCACCGAGGCGGGATCGTGCGGTGCACCAGGTCCCCGAGGGGCATCCGGTCCCAGTTCCACGCGAAGTCCAGGTCCGGCCGCTTGCCCTCAACCTGCTGAACGTAGAAGAACGCTCCCGCCGGCGTGGGATCGCCGAACAGCATCGCCTCTTCGGGCAAGATCTCGAACACCTCGGTCACATACCGCCGAACCCCCGTGTTGCCCTGCTGCCACGGCTTCAGGAAGAACTCGTACGGATCGCGGTACGGCAATGCCCGGGTGAAGGGGTTGATCTCGAAGTGCCGCGCCACCGTCGGTAGCACCGCGTAAACCCCTACGGGGGCGATCGCCAAGACGACCCCAACCCATCGCGTCCACGGCCACCGCTGAATCACCGACCACGCCCCCAGCCCGATCAGCAACCCGGCCGCGGCGTAGAACGACACGAAGAACGAATACTGGTCGGGCCGCGGATACCGCGCCGCAAAGAGGAAGTGCATGCCCGCCACACCCACGATGGCCCACTTGACCGGCGCAAGCGACGCATCGCGAACCTTCGAGCGCAGCGAAACGAACAGCAGCACGATCAGCAGCGTCGGATATTGCAGGCCGACGTAGGCAACCACCTTGCCCACGAGCGACGGCGTGATCCCCACGTTCAACGCGGGCCAGCCGCCGGTCGTCGCCGACTGGATGACCCGCCCCAGATCGCCGGTCTGCAGCAGCGTCCGTAGGATCAACCACAAGTAGAGCCCGGTGCCCAGCACCCAGAACAACCCGGCCAGGATCGCGTCCGACCAGGCCAAGCGCTCGCGCCGTATCCACACGACGCTCAAGACGAGATACACCGGCGTGGCCAACCCGCCCATCATGTGGTTCGCGATGCTCAGCCCGTTGAGCAGCGCCGCCAGAAAGTACCACGCCGTCCGGCCCGTCCGCGCGAACAGGATCAGCAACAGGATCTCCGTGGTCAAGAACGCCGCACCCAGACTCAGGCACTCGGCCACCACCGCGAAGGCCCAGAACGTGTGCCCCAGTCCGATCGCCAGAGCGCCGATGGCCGCGGCCCAGCGGGAGCCGGTCAGCAGACGGATGCTCACGAACGCACTGGCCACCGCCATGGCCGCGAAGGGCGGCGAGACCAAGTTCACCCGGTACGCGATCGACCCGACCGGGATCCAGGTGAAGAGCTTCGCGACGATCAGATACAACGGGTGGACCTGAACGAGGGTATCCGTCAGCGGCGGAAACGGCGGAAACTGCGGAACGCGCAACTGGTACACGCCGCTGTCGCCCATCAACACGTCCGGCGCGCACGTGAGGACATACAGTGCCAGCCCGACCGCGAAGACGATCACCCAATCCAGCCCCAGGCCGCGCAACAGCGGCGCGACCTCTCCGTCGGCTCTTCCGCCTTCGCCGGCCTCGTTGACAATCGGTTGGCTCAATGTATCCATGGTCGCGGTCCCTCGGGCACGACAGTGTAGCGGCAGGAAAGGAGGCCAACCAGTCGCGCCGAAAGGCGGGCAGGACCGAGGGCACGAAGCCTCCGGCCGGCCGTCCACCGAGCCGCGCTGTCCCCGGAACGACCAGACCCTGCCGTTGCATGGAAGGCCGAACCTCTCGCCAGGGAGACGATACGAGAGGAAACGATTCCACCAACGGACCCAAGGCCCCGGCTTCACGACAGCGACGCCCGGGGAATCGGCAAGGCTATCCTGCTTGACGCGCTCGCACCGACCCCGCCCAAACGATCATGCGTCTACCCGACTGCACGACCGTGATGCCTATCGCGCTGGCCTCACTGGACCAACAGGTGTGTCTTACTCAAACCGCAGCACGTCGTAGTACTCGTAGAGGTGATACCGCACCTTGGGGAACCGGGCCGTGCTCGACAGCTCGAGCGCCTCACCCCCGATCGGCCCCGGAGGCAGATGGACCGAGTAGTTGTACCGGCAGACGGCCACCTTCCACGTGTCCCCCGCCTTGGGCAGCCGGCCGTCGAGGACCAACGACGTCAGCGGGATCGCCATCTCGGCCGTCCAACCCTCGTCCTCGTCCTGCCAGACGTTCAACGTCCCCTGGACGGTCGCGGCCGCCTGCATCCCCGACGTGTAGCCCCAGAAACGCTTCTCCGTGCCCGCGCCCCGCCTCGGGAACATCAGATCCAGCGTCGCGCCCCGAGGCGTCACGTGGAACTCGTAGTAGACGTACGACGCGTCCGACGGCTTGACGAAGAGCTCGAGCGCGTCGTCGAACCACGTCTTCTCATCGTGGCCGAACATCATCGCATAGACGTCCTTGTCCCGAAGCTTGCCGGCAAGGTAGAGGTTCGTCTCGTCCCAGAGCAGCCAGACCCGGCTCGGCGCCGACGGCGGCTTCAACGAGGCCGGCTGCCGGAAGGCCGTGATCGGCTCGACCGATGTGTAGACGGACTCATCGAGCTTGCCGTCGATGGTGATCGCCTCGGTCACGCGGTGGCAGACGAAGACCTTCGGCTCAGGCGCGGGCCACGCCCCTTCGGCGAGCTCATCTCCGCCGGCCTTCCGCCCGGTGGCCTGACAACCCGTCGCGAAAACGACCACGACGGAGCACAAGCATGCCAACGACGTGACCGCACGCGTCATCATGGTCGCTCCGATCTCCGCTGCCTGGAACCTGATCCGTGCCTAGTAGTCCAACACAATTGAATTTGTCGGTTCCACAACTTCGGGGTCGTCG
>CAZUQM010000018.1:0-123952 GCA_964622545.1 uncultured Planctomycetales bacterium
TGAACGGGCACGCCTTGGCAACTGTCGGTGATCTCTTCGCCCTGAATCAGGCAAAAGCGTCCCGGCTCGTTGAACTGCTTGCAGAGCTCCGGGAAGTCGCGGAGGCGGACGAACGTCTTGCCGTCCTCCTCGCGTGTGTCGGGATGCTCCTTGCCGAAGCGCTTGACGTACTGCTGCCAGGCCCTCTCGCCGCCCTTGGTCTCGGCAAGGTCGACCCACTTCTCGCCCTGGCTGAGCACGTTGTGGTCGGTCAGGCTGAGAAAGTGGTAGCCGTGGCCCTTGTACCAATCGACGACCATGTCAGGGTAGTGATCGCCGTCGCTCCAGAGCGAGTGCGTGTGCAGGTTGCCCTTGTACCAACTGGGCGATGCCTTGCCCGTCTCGTCGGCCAGGGCAGGAGTGACCAGGATCGCCAGCCCGGCCAGGGCGACGACTGCCGATACGAGGACGCTGCGTCGTTTGAACATGAAGTCTCCTTTCCACTCGTTCGTTGCGGTGGACTCCGCTTCTCTGGCGGCGGCTGCCGGGCTCGCTCGGATTGCGTCTTCGCTGGGGTCCATGGACCACACCCAGCGGGACCACCATAAGACCTGTGCTGTGTTAAGGCTAGATGAATGGGGCGCGGTTTGCGAACTTCGGCTAAGCGGGTGCCAGCGAAAACGCGTGATCGGGCACGGTGTCCGGTCTGTAGGCAGGCGTAGGGTCAACGCCTTCGCGCAATCCAGACCTGCTCGGCCCCGTAGGCCGGGGGTGAGCCCTGGAAGTCGCTGTGCTCGGCCAGGACGTCGAAGCCGGCGAGCTCGAGCAGGTAGCGCATCTCGTGGCGGTAGGTCCAGCGGAGTTGGAGGATGCGTTCCTCCTGGCGGACGGTCTTGCCCCACCGGCCGATCTCGGTGAAGCGGTGGCTCTCGGTGAGCACCTGGTTGACCGGGTCGTTCTTGCGATGGACGACCTCAACCCGGACGGTGTTCCCGGTCGTCGGATGCTTGACCTCGTTGAGTCGAAGTTTCATCGTGCCGAACTCGGGCAGGCACCATTCCAGACGCGGATCGAACAGGTCGATCACGACGCGCCCGTCGCCGTCGAGATGGCGGTGGATGCAGCCCAGACAGGCGCGCTGGTCCTCCGGCCGGATGAGCGACTGGAAGGACCGGTAGGGGATCAGGATCAGGGGGAACGTCCTGCCGAGGTCGAAATCGACCATGCTGCCCTGGACGAAGGTGAGTCGTCGGCGGACGTCCTCGTCCCGATGGCTGGCCTTGGCCCGTGCGTGTTGGAGCATCGGCTCGGACAGGTCGAGCCCGACGATCTCGAAGCCGGCCTCGGCGACGGGCCAGGTGACGCGTCCGGTGCCGCAGCCGAGCTCGAGCACCGGCCCGCCGGTCTGGCGTGCCTGCTCGATGCAGAAGGCCGTCTCATCCTGGCCGAGCGTCCATTCCTCGGCGGTCCGTTCGTCGTAGGTCTCGACGTTCAGGCCCCAGCGTTCGTAGAAGCGGACGGCGTCGGTCATGGCGGTGGATCGTAGCGGGTTCGGCGACGGCGATCGAGGGTGTCGCGCTTCGAGGCCGATCGGGACGACCGGCCTTTCGAGGCCGGGCACGGCCTAGCGTGGCGGGAGCGGATCCCAGCCGCCCCGCGCGAAGGGGTGGCAACGCAGGATGCGCCGGACACCCATCCACGAGCCCCGCACGGCACCGTAGCTGTTGACGGCCTGGATGAAGTACTCGCTGCACGACGGTGTGTACTTGCACGACCCGATGAGCAGGGGAGAGACGGCGACCTGGTAGCCTCGGACCAGCGCGATCAGTACCGCGCTGGCGGTCGCAGACATCGTTCGGACGATGGTGTGCATGGCGGTACGGACGCGTGTGGCGCCGCGGCGAACGGCTCAGACCTGCGTTTGTGACGACTCGGACCCGGCCTGATCGTTGCCGGCGTCGGCGGTCTTGGTCTCGTCGGAGGCCTCCGCCTGGTTGTCGTCCTCGTTGGAGGCGGTGGCCGTATCCTCTTCGTAGGTGTCGATGTCGTCGACGGGATCGACGGGCCGCCGGGTCTCGTCCTCGGTGGCGGCGACATCGTCGCGATAGGGTTCGCCCTCGGTCGAGGCCTCCTCACTGGTCATGCTGTAGTCTTCCGACTGGGGCACGTCCTCGTCGAGGTGGTCGTAGCCGTCGCCGTAGGTGTCGTCCTCTTCCGATTCGTAGGCGGTCGTGGAGGTCTGGTCCTCGCTCTCGTACGGGTCGGACTCGTCGTAGCTGCTCGAATCGGAGTCGGTGGACGAGGCGCGGTCGATCTCGCTCTCGAAATCGGAGATGCCCTTCTTGAACTCGACCACGCCCTTGCCGAGCGAGCGGGCCACCTCGGGCAGACGCCGGCCGAAGATGAGCAGGGCGACGATGCCGATGATCACCAGTTCGGGCGTGCCCGGCATGCTGATGAAACCAAGCAGAACCACGTTGGTCATGATGCGTTCCCGGAATTCTGGTCGGTCGGGGCGGGCTTAGCCGGCTGGGTTTCCTCTTCCTCGTCGTCCTTGCCGGTCAGTCCCTTCTTGAACTCGACAATGCTCTTGCCGAGATTGCGGCCTACCTCGGGCATCTTCTTACCGTAGAAGATGACCAGGGCGAGCAGGGCGACGACGCCCAGCTCCCATCCGCCCAGGAACCAGGCGAGTATCTCGGGGTTCGTGTGCAAGAGTAGCCTCCTTGGGCAGCATGGCCCATGTCCTGTCATTATACCTTGTACCGCCCTGGAAGGTGCAATACAAGGCCGCGCTTGCCGGCGTCCCGGTGCCCCGCATCGGGGCGGTTGGGGACGCTAATCCGCTTCCCGTCGCGGCTTTCTCAGGGCCTGCTTGCACCAGGTCAAGCACGGGTCGGGCATAATCCCATAATGATACAGGTGGACCGACGGAACGCCAAGCTCCGCCACGCGATGCACGCATCGGGAGAGCGCCTGGCTCGATCGCGCCGCCGGCGGATACGTCATCAGGCCGATGCTCAGACGGTCCGTGCCGCCCATGCCCTTACTCATCCAGTCGACGGCCTCGTCGATGGCCTCCGGCGCGACCTCGGCGTCTTTGCTATAGCAGGCGGTCAGGGCCGCGTCGACGTCGTCGCGAAGATCCGCCAGGTCAAGGGCCGAGCGGAGCGTGTCCTTGCCCGCGTAGACCATCAGCTGGCACGCGCACGTCGATTTGATCTTACGGATGGTCTCGCTCATCTGTTCGTTCCGCCACGTCAGGAACTTGCGAAGCGGGGGAATACGACGGATGAGGTCGTCGATCGGCTCGTCGCTGGGGGCCAGGTTTTCCATCCACTGCTCCAGCTCGGTCGTGACCAGTCGGGCGAGCTCGTCCACGTCGATGCCTGCTTCGTCGGCGCCGCGCCGGCACGACTCGCAGAAACACAGGCCGAGCAGGAAATCCTCGACGGGGCCGCTGGCCAGGCCCACCTTGATGTGCGTGTGATAGTGGCGGCCGGCGTCGAAGGCGGGCGATTCGAGCTCGATGGTGTCGAAGGGATAGTTGGTTGAGAGGTCCTCGACGACGGCGCGGAGGTATTCGCGGACCTCCTGATTGACCGGGCACATCCACGTCGGGTTGACGTCGCCGAAGACGGTCTTGATGGCCGTACCGGGCAGGCGGCGGACCATCTCGGAATTGTGCGAGCAGACGGTCCAGCTTCTCAGGGCAAGGTCGCGCGATCGGCATTCCTCGGCGAACCGTGTCAGGGGGTTGCGGGTCTTAAGCCATTCGGCCACCGTGGGCTTTAGACGCGTCTTGGCGTACTTGGAGGTGTCCGGCTGGAAGTACGCGGCCGCCTGATGCTGGTAGGCGCGCTTCTTGCCGGACATGGCCTTGTGGACCCGCAGGTGCTCGATGCTGTGATAGAGCGTCGCTACGGAGATGCCGGTGGCGCCGATCTCCTGAATGCGATCGAGCACGGGATCGACCTCTTCGTCGAGCAAATCCCACGGATAGACCCACATCGTGGCTGAGAACATGTCGTACCTCCGCTGGATCAGACGCCGTGAGTCTAGCGAGTCGACCCGGCGGGTGGCAACGGGTGTGCGGGCGAGTTGCAGCCGGCTACCGGCTCCCCCCTCGCTTAGCCCAGGGCGACCGTGCCACACGGGCTGTGCCACACGGGCTGCGTCGTACCGTCCCGAGAGGTCAGGTTCCCCGCGCGATCGCGGCCTGGTGGCAATCGCGCGCGACTTCACGTAGCATGTCGGCGAACTCGAGCAGGGGGCCACCCCATGAAACACACCCTTTCCTGTCTGCTGAAGAACCGTCGCGGCGTGTTGGCCCGCGTGGTCGAAGCCTTTGCCAACAACGACATCAACATCGTCAGCCTCGCCGTCAGCGAGACCGATGACACCGACGTGAGCCGCGCCACGATCGTCGTCGACGGCGAGGACGTCACGCTGGCCGAGGCCGAACGCCAGTGCGAGGCGCACGAGGACGTGATTCGCGTCGAGGACCTGGCCGGCGGCGAGTTCTACCGGCGCGAGCTGCTGCTGGTTAAGGTCCGCGTCAGGCCCGAGACGATCACGCGCGTGATGCAGGTGGCCGAGCTGTTCCAGGCCCGCGTGGTGGGCCTGAGCGAGCGGACGATGACGCTCGAGCTGGCCGCCGAGACCCGCGCCATCGACGGGATGCTGCGCATGGTCCGCCCGCTGGGCACGGTGGGCATGGCGCGGAGCGGCCAGGTGGCCGTGCCCATCGAGGACGAGGAAGAAGAGGAAGACACGATTGACGCACCCACCCCTCCGCACGTTTGGCGAACTGCTGAGCCGGACGCCTCGTGACGATCCGCCCCGGATGGCGATCGCCGCCGCGGCCGAGTCGGCCGTCCTCGAGGCCGTCACGCATGCGCGAAAGGAGCGGCTGGCCGAACCGATCTTGATCGGTCCGTCCGACCGCATCCGCGCGCTGGCCGACGAAGGCGCTATCGAGCTCGACGGCATCGAGATCATCGAGGTCGCCGATCCGGCCGAGGCGGCCACCAAGGCCGTCCGACTGGTGCATGACGGCTATGCCCAACTGCTGATGAAGGGCCTGGTCAGGACACGCGATTTCGTGCGGGCGGTCCTCAACGATCAATACGGCCTGCGGCGGGGTCGAGCGTTAAGTCACGTGGGTGTGTTCGAGTCGCCGGATCGGACGCGGCTCATGATGCTGACCGACCCGGGCATCAACATCAAACCCAACTTCAACCGCAAGATCGCGATCATTGAGAATGCCGTCGAGCTGGCCCGAAGCCTGGGCATCGCCGAGCCGAAGGTCGCCGTTATCGCGGCCGTCGAGACGGTCACGCTGCCCACGATGCCCGCCACGCTGGACGCGGCGCTGCTCAAACGCCTGGGCGACGCCGGGCGATTCGGTCCGTGCATCATCGACGGACCGCTGGCGATGGACAACGCGCTGTCGGCGCATACGGCCAAGGTGAAAGGGCGCGTCAGTCCGATCGCCGGCGAGGCCGACATCGTCGTCGTGCCCGACATCGAATGCGGCAACGCGGTGTACAAGACGATCAGCTATCTGGCACAGCGCACGCTGGCGAGCCTGATCGTCGGCGCTCGGGGGCCGGTGGTGACGGCCAGCCGATCGGACACGCCGCGGACCAAACTCTACAGCATCGCCCTCGGGGCCCTGCTGAGCCGGGCGACGCCGACACCTTGAGATGGAGGGCTTGAGGCCGCGATGCCATCATGACCTGCAAACTGGAAACCTTTCTCGAAGAGGAATCATCCATGGCCGACGGCGTGCTGGGAGCCCAGTTGTACACCTGTCGCGAGCACCTCCAGTCGATCGAGGGCGTTCGCCAGACCCTTGGCCGTGTGGCCGACATCGGCTACCAGGTCGTCCAGATCTCAGGCCTCGGGCCGGTCGATCCGGAAGACGTCGCCCGGGCCTTGCAGGACACGGGCATCCGGTGCGTGGCCACGCACATGCCTTGGGACAAGTTCCTCAACGAGCTCGACGAGGTGATCGCCACGCACAAGCTGTGGGGTTGTTCGCACACCGCCATCGGGGGCCTGCCCAACGAGTACTTCTCGCTGGACGGCCTGAAGCGATTCCTGGACGAGCTGCCGCCGATCGCCGAGCGGCTCGCAGCCGAGGACCTCGACTTCTCGTACCATAACCACCACCATGAGCTTGCCCGCTACGGCGAGAAGACCTGGCTGGCGATGCTGTACGAGCTGGCCGACCCGCAGCACCTCAAGGCCGAGATCGACACGCACTGGATCGTCCGCGGCGGCGGCGACCCGGCCGAGTGGATTCGCCTCTGTGCGGGTCGCGAGCCGCTGCTGCACCTGAAGGACATGGCCATCACGCCGGAGAAAGAGCCGATCTACGCCGAGGTCGGCGAGGGCAACTTGAACTGGCCGGCGATCTTGGTCGCCGCCGAGGCCGGCGGCGTGGCGTGGTATTTGGTCGAGCAGGACGACTGTTACGGCAAGAGCCCCTTCGAGGCGCTGGCGATCAGCTATCGTAATCTCAAGGCGATGGGGCTGAACTAGGCTATCTGCAGGAGTGTTTGACCCAGGGGAGAAGCCTGGGTGGCCCACCTCTTCAGAGGTAGGGGACTCGAATCCGGCCACTGATTCGCGTTCCTTACGGCAGAAGCCATGGGCCACCCCGCTAGAAGATCCTCTTGCAACACGGGTCAACCTTCCGCGAAAGCAGCCCAGGCCTGAACGCAGGACCAGACCAGAAGGAGACGCACACGATGAATCGACACGTTGTGATGATCGCGCTGTTGCTGGTTGTGGGGGTGACGGGATGGTGGACAAACGCGGCTCGAGGTGACCTCGTCATCGCCGAGAACGGCCAGGCCCGCGCGACGATTGTCGTGGCCGACGACGCGATCGCTCCGGAAAAGCACGCCGCTTCCGAACTGGCGAGCTTCCTGAAGCAGGTGAGCGGCGGTACGTTCGCGGTCGCCGACAAGGCGGGCCAGGACAAACCGCGCCTGTTGATCGGGCCCGGCGCGGCCACGTTGGCCGACGCATCGTTCACGACGGACGGGCTCGGGCACGACGGCATCGTCATCCGGACGGCCGGCAACGACCTGATCCTGGCCGGCGGTCGCCCCCGCGGCACCCTGTACGCGGTGTACACGTTCCTCGAGGACCACGTCGGCTGCCGCTGGTGGTCGTCGAAGGTCAGCACGATTCCCAAGCGGCCGACGCTGAAGGTCGGTGATCTAAACGTGCGGTACGTGCCGATCCTCGAGTACCGCGAGCCCTTCTGGTTCGACGCCTTCGACGGCGACTTCGCCGTGCGAAACAAGTGCAACGGGCACCGTGAGCAACTGGACGCCAAGCGCGGCGGCAAGCACATCTACCAGGGGTTCGTCCACACGTTCTTCTCGCTCATCCCGCCGAACAAGTACTTCAAGGACCATCCCGAGTGGTTCAGCGAGATAGACGGCAAACGTCAGGTCGGCCGCACGCAGCTCTGTCTGACCAACGAAGCGATGCGGCAGGAGCTGGTCAAGAACCTCAAGGCCAGGCTGCGCAAGAACAAGGCCGCGACGATCGCCTCGGTCAGCCAGAACGACTGGCACGGCTACTGTCAGTGTGCCCAATGCAAGGCGCTCGACGCCAAGGAGGGCGGTCCGGCGGGCTCGCTGCTGCACTTCGTCAACAAGGTGGCCGACGACATCAAGGACGAGTTCCCGCACGTGGCGATCAGCACGTTGGCTTACCAGTACACGCGTCAGCCGCCGAAGCACGTCAAGCCGAGGCCGAACGTGATCGTCAGGCTGTGCAGCATCGAGTGCTCGTTCGCCAATCCGCTCGACTCGGAGGTCAACAGCAAGTTTCGCGACGACATCGTGGGCTGGTCGAAGATCTGCGACCGGCTGTACATCTGGGACTACACGACGAACTTCCGGCACTATCTCGCGCCGCATCCGAACCTCCGCGTGCTGGGCCCGAACGTCAAGTTCTTCGTCGACCACGGCGTCAAGGGCCTCTTCGAGCAGGGGGCGTACCAGTCGTACGGCTCGGAGATGGCCGAGCTACGGGCGTGGGTGCTGGCCAAGCTGCTGTGGAATCCGTCGCTGGACGCCGCCAAGCTGATCGACGAGTTCATCGACGGCTACTGGGGCGAGGTCGCGGGCAAGTACGTACGCCGGTACCTCAAGCTGACGCACGACGAAGTGCAGCGCACGGGCGACAAGCTGGGCTGCTTCTCGCCGATCTCGGCGCAGTTCCTCAACGTGCCCATGCTGAGCAAGGGACTGAAGCTGCTCGAGCAGGCCGAGGCCGCCGCCGAGACCGAGACCCTCAAGCATCGCGTCCGCGTGGCGCAGCTCCCGATCCTCTACACGTTCCTCATGCGATGGGACGTCTTCAAGCAGCGGGCCGAGCAGGAGGGCCTGGCCTGGCCGGTCTCCGACGAGATCAAGCCGGTCTTCGATCGCTTCATGGGGATCGCCAAGGCCGCCAACGTTAGCCGCGTGGCCGAGAGCGGCACGAAGACGCTCGACTGGATGAAGCACGTGCTGAACCGGCCGAAGCGGACCAAGGCCGGCCCGCCCCCGGGCTGCGAGGACCTGCCCGGCGCGCGCTGGGTCGACCTGCAGGACACGATGTTCCGGTTGTCCAAGGAGGGCGAGTGGGCCGAGCGCGTCGAGGACGCCAAGGCCTCGGACAACGTGGCGGTGCGGATGCCCGGTACGCATTACGAATGGGCGACCTCGTGTCCGCTGAACGCCAAGCTCGTGAAGGAGTCGGGCGGCAAGCCCATTCGCTGCAAGGTGGCGATCCGTTGTGAGAAGACCGGCGATACGGGCAAGGCCTTCTCCTATGGCATCTACGATCCGGAGCATCGGCGCGGCGTGCATCACATGATCATCCAGGCCAAAGCTGTCAAGGACGACGACTACCACGTGTACGACTTGGGCGCGCACAAGCTGACCGACCGGATGTACGTCTGGGTCGCGCCGCCCAAGAACCCCGACAACGTCAAGGCCGTGTACGTCGATCGCATCTGGCTCATCGTCGAGTAGTGCTGTGTCATCTGGCGGAAGAACCATGAACGCGAAGACCCGTATCCCGTGCACGTTTGGTGCCGCGCTGCTGGTGTGCGCAACGTGGGTACCCGTGAAGAACTCCCGGGCCTGTGCGGCTGAGACCGCGGCAGCCAAGCCGGCCGGCAAACCGGTGAAGCTCGCCGCGTGGGCCCCGCCCGGCAACGTTCGCGCTGAGCCCGTCACGCTCGGCGGGGAGACGGGCAAGTACAAGGTGTGGGGCATCGGCGGGATCGTCCATCGCAAGTACTTCGACGGGTTCCTGCCGGCGCTGTTCGAGCGGACGCTTGCGGTCGACGAGGTCGCGGAGGGTACGGCCCTGTCGTGGATCTTCACCGGTCCGCGCGGAGGCGTGACGGTGATGCTCGACTCCGGCCGCCGCGAGGTGCAGGTCGTTCAGCGGTTCTACGACTCGTTTGCCTTCACCAAGATGGGCGGCAAGCTGCTGGC
Source organism: uncultured Planctomycetales bacterium (assembly GCA_964622545.1). Classification (GTDB taxonomy): domain Bacteria; phylum Planctomycetota; class Phycisphaerae; order UBA1845; family JAFGLZ01; genus JAFGLZ01. Next base: position 9,498 of record CAZUQM010000018.1, read on the forward strand.
GCGCCATCCCGAGTGGCGGGACGAGCCGGTCAGGGTGAGCTACACGGGCAAGCTCGCCGCGATCACGTTTCGCATGGATCACACGCTGCGGTGGCGGCTGCTGCTCAACGGCGCCGAGGTGCTCGAGCGCGAATGTCCGACCGACCTGACGCGGCATCAGATCAGCTTGACCGGAGGCAAGGGCCGGCTCGCCGGGCGGATGCTTCGCCGGAAGGCCGCCGACGTGACGCTCACCGTCGATCCGGGTCAGCGACACCAGACCATGCTCGGCTTCGGCGGCATCACCACGCCGACGGCGTACGCACAGCTCAGCGAGGCCGGCAAGGAGGCCTGGTGGCGGCTCATCGCCGAGTACAACCTGTTGATCCAGAGGGAGTATCCGAACGGCCGGCGGCTGAACCCGGACATGGACAACTGGGACACGCTCGCCGACGCCACGCCGCACTACTACGGCGACAACTTCCCCAACGGCGAGATCAGCGACTTCGACTACATCAAGCGGCTTCGCGCGATGGGCGGGCAGGTGTGGTTCGAGTTCTGGGACTTGCCCACCTGGGTCGACGTGGACCCGGAGACGTACGCCCGCGCCATGGTTGACTACTGCAAGACCAGCCAGGAGCGTGCCGGCGCGCCGCCCGACGTCGTCGGCATCCAAAACGAGCACCGCCAGAGCGAGGCGATGTGGCACAAGATGACGCTCGCGCTTCGCCGGCGGTTGGACGAGGCCGGCTTCAAGTCGGTTCGCATCCACATGAGCGACGCGTCGATGGTGCACGGCGGCATCAAGCGGGCACGGGCCTTCCGGGCCGACGAGCGGGTGTGGTCGACGATCGACTACGCGGCCGTGCACATGTACGACTACCAGCGGTACTTCAGCGACCCGGACCGCTTCGACAAGATGCTGCGCCAGTGGCACGAGCTGACCGCCGACAAGCCGTTCCTGTCGACGGAGCTGTGCATCAACAGCGGCCGTTACCAGTGGCCCGGCTACCGGGTCGCGCTGACGATGGGCCAGCTCTACCACAAGAACCTGGTTCTGACCGACGCGATCGCGATCTGCTACTGCTGGACGCTGCTGAACGTGGTGCAGCCGTCGTACGGTTGGACGCGATCGCTCTGCGTGCCGGACCGGTCGGACGGCTTCAGCCCGGCCGCCGCGAGCAACCAGCTTCGCGTGTTCGGCGCGTACAGCCGGCGGGTGCGACGCGGCATGGTCCGTGTGGGGGCCAGGTCGAGCGACCCGGACGTGCTGGCCACGGCCTTCGTAGGCCAGGACGGCTCGCGGACGGTGGTCGCGCTCAATCGGTCGTCGCGACCGGTGCGGCTCGGCGTGCAGGGGGCCGGCGGCGGCTTCACGGTGACGGAGACCGTCTCGCCGTACGCCGCCAACGCGATCGCAACGGCGCCGAAGCCCGGGCCGAAGGCCGGCACGCGCGTCTCGCTCGGTCCGGGGGAGGTTATCACCCTTTCGAACGTCAGCCTGCTCGGAGAAGGTTCCGAAAATCGGTGAGGCGGCTGCTTCCTGATCGGTTTCCCCGTCCGATAATCTCGCGTCTGCCTGGTTGTCATGCTCTACCGTGCCTTGACCGGCTCGTTGAGCGGCGCAGTTCGATGGCGATGTAAGGGAGCCGTACCGACCCGCGGACTAAGCGACGTCCGATTCCAAGACGATAGATCGCAACGGGCCCGTCCGCCGGAAGCGACGGACTTGTATGAGGAGGCTGCCCGTGGACTCCGTCGATAAGCAAGAGATCCTGCTCGATGCAGGGACGAACGAGTTGGAGGTGCTGGTCTTCTCCCTGGGGCGGACACGCTACGGCGTGAATGTGGCCAAGGTGCGGGAGGTGATCGGCCAGGTGGACGTCGTCACCGTCCCGATGACGCCGCCCGAGGTCGTCGGCGTGTTCAACCTGCGGGATTCGGTCATCCCCTTGATCGACCTTCAGCTCTACTTCGACGCGTCCCGTCCCTCCGAGGTCGAGCAGCGGACCGTCATCCTGATGGAGTTCAACGACATCTCGATCGGTTTCCTTGTCGACACCGTCGAGCGGATCTACCGGTTGAGCTGGGGCGACGTCAAGCCCATGCCGGGGTTGAGCGATTTCAAGGACTCGATCATCACCTCGGTGTGCGAGGTCGATGAGAAGCTCGCCCTGATGGTCGACTTCGAGAAGATCGCCTTCGACATCAACGACGACAACGACATCTACAACGTCAAGGAGCGGGCCGAGGCCAGCGACTGCCACACGCGGGCCGGCCAGCACATCCTCCTCGCCGAAGACTCGCCGACCATCCGCAACGCCATCGAGCAGAATCTGGTGCAGGCGGGGTTCGGTCGGGTCACGGCCGTCGCCGACGGCGAAATCGCCTGGGGCCTGTTGTCCGGCGGCAGCGGGGGCGCACCCGCCGAGCCGTTCACGTTCGTCGTGACCGACATCGAGATGCCGCGGATGGACGGGCTCCATCTGTGCAAGCGGATCAAGGACTCGGCCGACCTCGGCCACCTGCCGGTGGTGGTGTTCAGCTCCCTGGTCAGCGACACCAATCTGAAGAAGGTGCAACAGGTGGGCGCGGACGCGGCCCTGACCAAGCCGCAGATGACCAAGCTCGTGGAGCTGATCGACGGGCTTCTGGCGGGCAAGACGGCTGGCGAGGTCCTGCCGGACCACGTGCTCGACGCCGAGCCGGCGCTGGCGTAGAAGGCTTGCCCGGGTAGGGGTAGGCTCCCACCGAGCCACAGTGAAAGACGGCAGGGAGGCCCGTTGAAACGGGCCGCGACCGATAGGGTCTCGTTTCGACGGAGTCCCTCGTCCATAAAGGGGCGTTCTCAGGCAGGGCCCAGTCGTCCAACACCCTTGAACCGGTCGGTTGCCAAGCTTCGGGGCCGCCGTCGGAGATGCGACCGTCGGGGAGCGTTGCTGTTCAAGCGCTCCAACGACACAGCTCCCTGACGGTCGCTGCTCTGAGTGGCGTCTCGCCCTCCCGATGGGAGCCCACAACGACAAGTGGGGTCGGGTACTACTCCAGCCGCTTCAGCAGTAGGTCTTTCCACAGCACCTTGACGCCGCCGCCCGAGTGGATCTGCAGGGCGATCTTGCCGTCGGGTTGGCCCTTGCCGACCTTGGCGTCGCGGAAGTCCACCGCCTTGACGCCGTTGATCCAGACCTGCACGTGGTCGTCCACGACGCGGACGCGGTAGTCGTTCCAGGCCTCGTGCCTATACGCGGGTTCGGCAGCGGGGCCGGGCTTGTGGAGCCAGCCCCGACCGCCCGATTCGTACACCCCTCCGGTGTTCTTCGGCGCGACCTCGGCCTGCCAGCCGGTGATCTTGACGCCGTCGAGTACCGAGCGGAAGAACACGCCGCTGTTGCCGCTGCCGATCAGCTTGAATCTCAGCGACAGGTCGAAGTCCTGCGGCGAGTCCTTGTACGACAGGTAGCCGTACTTCTTCTCCGGACCGCTTTCACAGACGAGCAGGCCGTCGTGGACGTACCACTTCTCGTTGCCGTGGACGGTCCAGCCGGTCAGGTCCTTGCCGTTGAAGAGCCGCTCGCCCCGGCCGGTGCCGGCGTCGACGTTGCCCTGGCCGCTGGCGACATCGCCCCAGACGGTGATCTCATCCCAGTAGCCGGTGTCGTCGAACGAGCCGATGCCGATCTGGCCCGCACCGAAGGTCTTGTCGATGGCGTACATGTGCGGCGTGGCAACGTCGTTGAAGTAGACCTCGATGGTGCCGGCGTCGGCGCGGCGGATGAGTCGCACGCGATGCCACTCGTCCGTCCACTTGGTCCCACCGACGCGCTGGTGCGTGATGCTCTCGGTGAAGGTGTAATCGTTGTCCTTGTCGGCCAGCTTGTCTTGGATGATCGAGACGCGCGGCTTGTCGTCGACAATCATGATGCTGTTGCTGTTGGCGTCGCCCTTGAAGCCCATGTGTACGTAGTAGAAGTTCTGGGCGTCCTGCTTGCCGAAGAACAGGCACATGTCGCGATGGCCGTAGGTCTTGGTGGTCGACCGCAGCCGATACTCGATGACGAAGTCGCCGAGCTCAAGCCCGGTTAGCCACGAGATGTTGAAGGGCGAGCGATACTTCGGCTTGTACTTGCTCTGGGCGTACTGGTTGTAGACCTTCCGCCCGTCGACGGTCTTGATCCGCCACGCCTTCGGATCGGTTGGCTGCCACCGCTCGGCCTTGCCGTCCTCGAAGTCGAACCTCGCCACCAGAGGCAGGCCGTAGTCCGGGGCCTGGTCGGGGTCGACCTTCACGGCCGACCGCACGAGCTTGAAGGACTCCTCGGCCAGGTGACCGCGGAGGTCGAGCTGCTGGAGGAAGACGACGACCAGATCGAACGCGGGCTCGACGAACATGTACGTGCCGAACAGGCCCGCGTGGTTGACGTGTCGGGGCGACGAGCCGATCGGGCAGTGTTCCTTGTAGTATTTGCTCCACCCCAGGCCCCAGCCGCTCGCGGCGCCCGGCGTGTGGTTGCGGCACATCCGCTCGACCGTGGCCGGCTTGAGCAGCCGAGTGCCGTCCAACGCCCCGCGGTTGAGGACCATCTGACAGAACCGGGCCATGTCGCCGGCCGTGGAGATCAGCCCACCGGCCGGGTAGATCGGGGCGAGCTTGCCCACGAGCCGCTTCTTCCACGCGATCATGTGGCCGTCCGGTCGCCACGACGGGCCGAGCTCACGACGGGCGTAGATCGTGGGGAGCTTCTCGACCAGCTCGGCCGTCATGCGGAACGTGCTGTGCGTCATGCCGAGCGGTTTGAGGACGCGCTCGGTGATGAACTGCTCACAGGTCTGGCCGCTGACGACCTCGATGACGCGGCCGAGCACGGCATAGCCGTTGCTGCTGTAGGTGAAGTGCTCGCCGGGCTTGGCCTGCAGGGGACGCTTGGCCAGGCCGTCGACGAAGGCGGTGAGCACGGTCTGTCCCGCAGCCGGCTCGACGGGCCGGTTGCCGCTCTCGTCCCACTGGTCCATGCCGGAGGTGTGGCAGAGGAGCTGCTGGATCGTGATGGTGGCGGTGCCGCCGCCGTAGACCTTCTGGTCTTTGAACGCGGGCAGATACGTGTGCACAGGATCGTCGATCGACAGCTTGCCCTGCTCGGCGAGCATCATGACGGCCGTGGCCGTGATGGGCTTGGTCATCGAGGCGACCATGACGGGCGTCTCGGGCGTCATGCGTCGGCCGGCCTCGACGTCGGCGTGGCCCACGGCGTGATGGAAGACGACCTTGCCGTCGCGCGCGGCCAGGACGATGCCACCCGGCAGCCGCTTCTCGCCAACCCATCGCTGCAGGGCGGCGCTGACCTCGGCCAGTTTCTGGGCGGACATGCCCACGTCGGCGGGCTTGGCGTGGCTGAGGGAGCGATCATCGGCGAGCAAGGTGCCGGTGAGCATCAGGCCGAGCAAGGCCGATAGCCGCTGAGGTCGTTTCAACGGGTTGGATAGCATGGGTTCGATCTCCTTGAAACGCGGGTGATGTCGGTTGGAAAGACCGAGACCCCAACCGTCGCCGCCGGTGACGGGCGAGATCTCTAGCCGAGCCGCACTGTCCTCAGTGCGGCCCTCCGAGTGACACACAGGACGCCGCTGGGAACAGCGGGGCTCGGGTCGGCGCAACGCTCCTGCACACAGCGGGGCAAGGTCCGTCTCGACGCACCGTGAGACCTTCTCGACGTTCGGCCTTGCGGCTCGGCAGGAGTCTCGCCCTCCCGCAGCGGCTCGGCATGGGCGTCGGCCTCCCCGTCGACTACTTCCACGATGCCGACGGCGGATTGACGTAGTCGTCGTAGCGGGCGCCGACCTTGCCGCCTTCGCAGTCGCCGCGGTGGATGTAGACGCGGTACGTGAACGCCAGCTCGTCGCCGTTCTTGAGCGTGTAGTCGCCCTTCTTGCCGCTGCCCTTGGCGAAGTAGCTCAGGCCGAACGGGTTCGCCGTGAACAGACCGTAGCCGCGAATGTGCCAGGTCGTCGGGTAGCGGAGGTTGCCCGGCGTATCGAACACGGCGATGCCGTATTGCTCGCCCTTGGTGCGGCTGTAGTCGACCCACTTGGCCTTCTTGCCCCAGGCCCGCCCCTCGCCCTTCTGGCCGTTGCTGTTGGTCAGTTGGCCGCCGTACCTGCCGTTCTCGCGGATCTCCGGGGCGACGCGCAAGGCGCAAATCCCGCCCTCTTTCGTGTCGCCGAAATGCACGTCGCCGTAGCGGGCGTCAAAGACGACGTTCAGGTCGATGATGCGGGCCTCGCCGTCGACGTTGTAGAACCGGAGCGTACGCCGCTCGTGGACGACCTTGACGCCGTCGTGGCCGGTCCAGTCGATCAGGGCGTGGATGAAACCGAAAACGGGGCCACCGCCGGCCTTGGGGATGTCGACGATGACCTGGCGGTCTTGCTTGGCCTTGTCCTTGGGTTCGTGCCAGAAGTTGTACTTACCGTTCTGGAACTCGCCGTGGGCGACGTAGAAGCTGCGATGGTGGTGGTGGTCTTTGCGCTCGCCCGAGATGTCCTCCATCGGGTAGCCGCGCGTCATCCGCTTCTGGCCCGGCCCGAACACCGGGTAGCAGTACGGACGGATCTGGTCCGGGTCGCACACGAACGTCGTGAAGGGCTTGCCGGCGATGTCCACCTGCAATGCCCTGTGCTCTTTGGTCACGCTGACGACCGGCTTGCTCGTGCCGCCCGACGAGACGGTGTACGTCTTGGTCTTGCCCGCCGGCAACTCGTCGAGGATCCACCAGAGGTGGCCTTCCTCCACCTGGCAGGGGACGGTCTTGCCCGTGTCGGCGTCGACCATCTTGGGCTTGGTCAGGCCCTCGGGCAGCTCGACGCACATCGGCACCATCGCGCGGTCCTTGTCGCCCGCCTGCACGACGAGCTTCTTGCCGTCGGCGGCCGGGGCCACCGAACAGCCGGCGGCGAGCACGAACGCGGGAAGAAGCAGACGGGTCCACCGGGTCATCAACGTCGTCGTGTGTGTGCGTGACATGGTTTGCGAATCCTCCATAGATGTTCTCTGGCTGTCCTCGGTCGCCCGGGCCGTCGCTGAGGCGTGTTGACGGGTCGACCGTGCATGCTGCGACCGATGAGCCTACCCGGGGCGGTCGCCCGGCGTCAACTCGACAGAAGCACTGGCGTTGCCGCCCGCGCCGCCTCGGGCGTCGAGGGTGCACAGGGCCCCCTCCGGCGGCGTGCGGACGAACCACTCCATCAACTTGCCGCCCACGACGCCCGGCAGGTGGCCGAGATCATGGTGGGCCTGCTGGCTGAGCAGCTCGGCCTCCTCGCCCACACGAAACTCGACGCGCACGGTCTTGAGGCGGCTCAGCTCCTTGCCGCGGTTCGTCACGTGGGTGGGCAGCTCGCCGCGATTGACGATCCGTGCCCGAACGCGATAGACCCGCTCGGCCACCTGCTCGGTCGCGACGTCCTCGATGCGGACCCAGGGGTGCTTGGCCGCGTGCTCGATCGTGAAGGCGTAGCAGTCCTTGGCGATCTTGGCCAGCTCGGGCAGCGTCGGGTTGTAGTAGTCTTTGCGCAGGAACCCGCCGATCTCCACCGTGCCCAGTTGAGGGTGCTCGAACCGACGCCACGCCTTGAACAGCTTGGGCGACTTGGCGCGGTTCCTCTTCCACCACCGCATGATGCGCCGCACCAGCGCCTCGTGGTCCTCGGTCGTCCGGCAGCCGAAGACCTCCTCGGTGGTGATGCCGGGCGAGTTCTCGATCGTGCCCTGCTCGAACTCGAAGACGAACAGCCCCAGGTGTCGGTAGCCGAAGTTGTGGAAGTGGCCGCGGAGATTGATGTCGCGGTCACGCTCGCGCTTGTAGTGGATCACATGGATGGCCGGGAAGCCGGTCTGCTCCGCGCCGATCTCGCCGATGTCCTGGATGACGCGGAGGTCGTCGGCGTCGATGTCGTCGAGCGAGCCGGTGGACGGCGGCATGAGAAAGGCGTTCGGCCCGGTGTGGTAGCCGAGGATGGCAAAGAGGTTGGGCGTGTCGTGGATCCACCGGGCCAGGGCCTGCATCTCGGGTTCGCTGAAGGGATAGTCGCCCGCGCCGCCTTGCTCGGGCTCGGGGCGCCAGTCGTACGACCAGTTGCGGTTCCAATCGTACTGGCGGCCTTCGATGCGAATCGCCTCCGAGCCGTCCCACTCGTAGATCAGGCCCTCGGGCATGAGCCGATAGAACGGCGGCTTCGAGTCGGCCTTGCGCTCGATCATCAGCCGCGGGTCGGACGGGTCCTTGGCGAAGGGGCCGTTGGGATGCTTCTGCCGCATGGTCAGCACGAGCCCGTCGCCGTCGACGTCCTCCTGATAGAGCGTGTTGGGCTGGAGCGGCTGCCGCTCGGTGCGGCTGCGGATCACGCCGCCGGTCTGGACGGCGAACTCGGCTCCGTCGGGATTGAGGCGCGGCACGATGTGGAAGGCGACGCGCTCGAGCAGGTCGTGGCGCCGACGCTGATGGTCGACGAGCAGGGCCCGGGCCGTCGCGAGGGCGTTGTGCGTACCGGCCAGCTCCGTCGCGTGGATGTTGCCGTGGATCAGGTAGGCGGGTTTGTCCTCGGGCGGGCCCGAGGCGAAGTCGGTGACCGTGAGCATGAAGATCGGGCGGTGATCGCGGGAATGACCGATCGCCTCCAGCCGGCAAAGCTCCGGCCGTGCCTGGGTCAGCGACTCGAGGAATCGCTGCATCCGGTCGAAGGTCAGGAAGTCCTTGAACGGCAGAGTCGGCAGCGGCCTAGCTCGCGAGCCTTTCCGTTGGGCCATGACAGCAGCTCCTCGCAGAGCCCGCCCCCGTCTCCGAATCGGCGAGGGTGGCGTATCCAAGATCCGGCGTCAAGGCGCCGGAACCCCAGCGCTTTCGAACGCCACGGTCGTACGAAAGCAGGGGAGTCGCTGCCAGCCTGGACGCGGCCTTCGCGTCCCCCACCGCTGCCTCGACAAGACTCGGGACCCACGGAGCGATGGGCCACCCCTCGGATTCTCTGGGCCGTGGCGTTCAGCCCTTGGCGGCCAGGCCGGTCGCAACCTTGCGGATCGCACGGGCCACGTCGTCGGCGTCGCCCTCGGTGATCGTCTGCGAGATGCGGACCACGACGGCCCGGCCGAGCACGTCGAGCGTCTGCGGGCACATGTCGCGGGCGTACGCGACGTTGCCCTTGTAGAGCGGGCTGGTCCACGGCCAACCGCTCTTATCGTGCGAATGCTTGTTCAGGACGTAATCCCAGTGGCAGTAGATATGTCGGTCGGGCAGACCCGCGTTGTAGGTCGTCGCGCAGGGGACGCCCTCGGCTTCGAGCGCCCGGGCGACGTCTTGAGATCGCTCGGCCGAGTCGGTCGTCAGGACGAGCGCCACGCCACAGTCGCCGTCGGCGTCGTTGACGGGCGCGGGGCGGACCAGGGGCAGCCCCTGGATCCGTTCGAGGATGCGCCGCTTGATGCCGCGCAAATGCGTCAGAATGCCGTCGAGGCGCTTGAATTGGATCAGCCCCAGGGAGGCCCGCAGATCACACATGCGGAAGTTCTCGCCGGCGAACGGCTCGAACTCCATGTCCGGGTCCCAGAAGTGCATGGCCGAGTCGTGGCGGCAGGCGGCGCGGTTGTAGACCTCACGGTCGTCCGTGACGACCATGCCGCCCTCGCCGCTGGTGATTAGCTTGTAGTGCTGCATGCTGAAGCACCCGGCGTGGCCGATGCTGCCGAGGCTGCGACCCTGGTAGCGTCCGCCGCAGGCCTGGGCGGCGTCCTCGAGCACGAGCAGGTCGTGCTCCTTGGCGACGGCCATGATCTCGTCCATCTTGCAGGGCAGCCCGATCATGTGCACCGGGATGATGGCCCTGGTCTGCGGCGTGATCTTGCGTCGAAGGTCGTCCGGGTCGAGCGTCAGCGATTCGTCGATCTCGGCGATGACGGGGATCGCGCCGACGATCAAACAGGCCGACGGCGTGGCGATGTACGTGTAGCCGGGCACGATGACCTCGTCGCCGACGTTCACACCGATGCCGACGAGGGCCGCGATCAGGGCGGTCGTCCCGCCGGTGGTGCCGATGGCGTAGCCGCAGCCGGTCATCTGGCGGAAGGCCTGCTCGAGCTGGGCCGCCTCGCTTACGCCCTCCTCCGGGGTGCGATCGAGATAGCGGAAGATCTTGCGACGGCGCAGGACCCGCGTGACCGCGTCGATCTCCTCCTGGCTGACCTCGGTGATGCCGTGCAGGCCGGCCGACAGGGCGTCGCTCCGGACCGGTCGGCCGCCGTCGATGGCGAGACGTTCGGTGTCGCTGGGTGCGGTCATGCGTGTCCTCGGGTGTGGGCCCTCGTTGTTCCACACAAGTCACGGTCGGTCACGTGCGTCGGGGCCGAATCCATGGGGCACGGCCGCCCTCGGCCGTGAGATGCGAGTCCAGTCTACCCAGCCGGGGGCGGCTGGGCCACATGGAGTCACCAGGGTTGCACGAGGTGAGCTTCTGCACGTGGCGATGCGGCCCTGAAGGGAGGTTAGCTCGCTTGGCGCGCCTTGTCGATGAGCTCGCGCGGCGCGCCGATGTCGACCACGGTGACGCGGCCGAGGTAGGGTTTGGCCGCGGACTGCTCGAAGCCCGACTTCGGGGCGACGAACGTCACGGTCAGATCGGCGCGGACGGTCGCGTTGGTCGGCTCCCCCGCGTCGCAATCCAGCCCGCTCGGCACGTCGACGGCCACGATCTTCGGGCCGCTCAGGTCGTTCAGCCGGCGGATGATCTCGTCCATGGGCGATCGGACCTCGCCGGAGAAGCCGGTGCCGAGCATCGCATCGACCACCACATCGGCCTGCCCGATCGCGTCGGCGTGAGGCTCGAGATCGGCCTGGTCCTGGACGCCGTGGATCGCGATGCCCATCCGCTCGACGATGCCGTAGTTCGTCTCGGCGTCGCCCTTGAGCTTGTCGGCGGGCACGGTCAGAAAAACCGTCACGTCCACGCGGGCATTGTGCAGATGCCGGGCGATGGCGAACCCGTCGCCGCCGTTGTTGCCCGCTCCGCAGACGACGGCCACGCGCGATGCGGCCGGGTCGTCCAGGAGGTCGAGGATCGCCTCGGTGGTCCCGCGGGCGGCGTTCTCCATCAGGACGACGCCCGGGATGCCGATGTCTTCGATGGCGGCCCGGTCGACCTCGCGGATCTGATCTCGGGTCATGGGATCGATCTGGCTCATGGCGGTATTGTAGCCTGGCAGGGCCGAGGTGACATGTCGAATAGACGAAACCCACAGAAGCAGACTCATCGATGGGATGACAAGGCGACAAATCGACACAACAGCAAAGGGTCGCGCTCCGTCATCGTTGCGTCTGCGTTTCGTGCCACCGCCGTGTCAGCAGCGGTCTCGCGGGCCCGAGAATGGTCCGCGATGGCGGCACCCAGCGCGACACGCCGTTGTCCTATTCGGTATGTCCCTCCGAGAGTAGAATCCACGCATGTCCGACAACGCAAACCGTGACCGCTATCTCGACCGTGTCATGATCGTCGTGCTTGTCGTCTTGGCCGGCCTCTACGTCGCGCTGCCCAACGGCCGGCCCGACCTGACGCGCTTCAACTGCGACGACAGCGAGGCCTACATCGGCCTGGCCAACGCCATCGCGACGGGACGCGGCTACACGCGGTGTCTCAACCCAGAGCAGGACCTGCCCCACAAGACTTGGCCGCCGGGCCTGCCGCTGCTGATCGCGCCCGCCATCGCGGTCTTCGGGTTGAATCTGGTGGCCATGAAGCTGGTGGTCTGTGCGGTGGGCATCGCCGGGTTGGCGTTCTTTTACCTGCTGATCCGTGACGTGTCCGACCGCCGGCTGGCCGCGTGGGCGGCGATCGCCGTCGGGTGCTCCGCCCATTACGTGTGGTTCAGCCATCAGGTGATGGCCGAGGTGCCGATGTTTGCCTTCTCGGCCGCGGGGCTGTGGATGATCCGCCGGGCCGCCGCGGCTCGCGACGGCTGGGGCTGGTGGATCGGCGCGGGGTTGATCGTCGGCTTCGGCGGGCTTGTCAAGGGGCTGGTCTTGCTCGTCGCGCCGGCGGCCCTCGTCGCTGTGATCCGTCAAACCCCGGAGCGGCGCCGCTCGGTGGGGCTTCGCTATATCGCCTTCTTCGCCATCGCGGTCGCGCCGACGGTAGGCTGGGTCGTGCGAAACAGCCAGGTCGAGACCAAGAGCCTCGACGCGATCAATCAGTTCCGCATGCTGCTGCAACAGCAGCCGAACGACCCGAACTCGCCGCTCATCACCCCGGCCAGCGTGGCGCGCCAGGTGTACGTGAACGTGGCGTGGGGGCTGATCTATCACGTGCCGAACCAGGTCGTGCCGCTGGTCCGCCTGGCGGACCTTCGCCGGCGCGACGGCGGGCCGCTTGCGGCACTTGTCCTGACGCTGCTGATCGGTGCGGCGGTGGTCGCCTCGCTCCGCGGGGGTCTGCGATCCGTCCATGCCTTGGCGGGCATGCTGCTGGCGCTGCTGACGCTCTTCGCGACAGGCGGCACGGCGCGATACTTCGTGCCGGTCGCGCCGTGGTTCGTGCTGCTCGGCGCGATGGGCGTGCGGCGCACACGGTGGTGGCCCCGGACGGGCCGTGCCGGCACGATCGTCGCCGTCGCCTGGCTGGCCGCATCAGGGGTCGACCTGGACGTGGCCCTGTATCAGCAAGAGACGGAGCCCTATGCGGACGAGCAGTGGGGGCATTTCGTCGCGATCGCCCGCGAGGCGCCGAAGAGGATCCCGCCCGACGGGACGGTGCTCGTGCACAACGCCAACGCCTTCACCGTGATCTCGGGTCTGCGGACCTGGATCACCCAGCCGGGCGTGCCGTTCGATACAATGGCCGCGCTGCGCGACGGCCGGATCACGCACCTGGTCGTCTCGAAGGGCAACCGGCCGCGCGATACCGGCCGGCGGACCTGGGCCCGCGAGAACGCCGAGGTGCTCCGCAAGCTCGGTGAGAACGAGGGCTACATCGTCTATGCGTATGCGGGGCCAACTCGCCCGTAAGAGCCGTCTCCGACGGGGACCCGGCCCTGCCGAAACGGCCGGCCGTCTTCATGCCGCGTGGGATTGCAGCCGGCCGCCCGTTTGTGCCTCGGCCGGTCGATAGCGGTTGGCGAAGAGCGCCTCGACCGTCGCCAGGATCAGCACGAAGAGGAGAAAGTAGTCCCACACCGGGTTGCCGCGTGCGGCTTGCCGGACGGCCTCGCGGAGCTCGTCGAGGTTGCCGGCGACGTAGACCTGCTGATCCGGCAGGCTCATGACCAGGTCGTCGGCCCCCATCGGGGCCAGGTCCGATTCGCGGCCGTCGCCCGTCACGACGAACTGGCCCGACTGCTTGCCGTCGTCGACGGCCCGCCACGCGTACATGCCGCGCACGAACGTCTCGGTGAAGACGCCCACATTGCCCTCCGGTCCGGGTCGGGTCCGCACGCGGATGGTCGCGCTACGGCCCGACGCATCGCCCGGCAGGACGACGTCGATGTCCGTCGGCTGATCGCCCCTAACGGCAAGTCGCACCTGGGCTCCCTCGTGGTAGGCCGTCGTTCCGGTCTCGGCCACCGAACCAAGGCACATCCGCACCAGCATGGGCAGGAAGACCGGCCGCGTGGGCAGGTTGGTCCACACGGTGTTGGCCGACGTCGTGACGAGATAGCCCCTGCCTCGCCCGGCGGTGTGTTCGATCAGCAGGGGTCTGTCGCGCTCGAGCCAGGCCAACGTCCGGGCCGGGCGGCTGCTCCGCATCGCGACCGCCAGGTAGCTGTACACCAGCACCGTTTGATACGGCGCCTGGGCATCGTACAGGCCCGCGAAGATCGGATGCTCTTCGTCGACGCGGACGAGCTTGCTCGCGTCGCGCCGCCTCACCGGATCGCCCACGGGCTCGCCGAGGACGGCCGGCAGCAGCGGCGGGTCCGACTCGCCCAGCGTCCGATTGAGGTTGTCCGTGTCCGTGTTGGGACCGACGAAGACGATCAGCGTGCCTCCGTCGACGACGAACCGCCGCAGCGCCTCGGCGAGCGTCGCGTCGAAGCGAGGCACGTCGCAGCACACCACGACGTCGTTATCGCCGACGCGCTCGGGCGTTACCTCGGCCAGACCGGTGACGATCGGCGAGATCGAGGACGGCACCTTCAGCGCGGCCAGGGCGTAGTAGCCCGGACCGGTCGGATCGTTCGACCCCCCGGGCCCGGCGATCACGAGCGCCCGGATGCGATCGCTCACGGTGAGCACGAACTCGCGGGCATCGTCTTCAGGCAGGATGTCGGCCGCGGCGTCGATCAGCACCCGGCCGTGATGGACGCCGGGCCGCTTGAAGGTGAACGCGAACTGGACCTCCTGTTCGCTGTTCGCCGTGCCACGCCTGGTCAGCAGCAGGTTCTGCGTCAGGTGCTCCTGCCGCGCCCCGTCGACCTCCAGCACGACCTTGGCGCGTCGCGGCTCGGGCGAGCTGTTGATCACGCGCGCCCCGATGACCACCTTGGCGCCGACGACCTGGCCTGCCCCGCGAACCTCCACCTCCGTCACCGCCAGGTTGCCCGAGCCCTGCCGTCCGCAGTCCACGACGAGAAGGGGCACGTCGTCGTCCTCGTCCGTCAGCTTCGCATCGGCAAGGGCCTCGAACGATTCCCCCTGCATGTCCGAAAGGATGTACACCACCTTGTTCGGCAGGCCCGACGTCGCCAGCAGCTCGGCGGCCGACTCGACCGTTGACCGCAGGGCCGCCCGCCCGAGGCCCGGTTGGGCCGCGTCGATCTGCCGCAGGGCCTCGCTCAGGTCGTGTCTGACGGCCGGCTCGACCTGCGAGGCCTGGCCGTTGGTGAACAGGAGCACGAGCTCCTCCGGCTTGTCCGCGCTGCGGAGGATGTCCTTGGCGATGCTGCGAGCGGCATCGAAGCGGCGTCGCGCGCCCTCGGCGGCCGCCATGCTCAGGGAGTTGTCGATGATGACGGCCGCGGCATGCGGCCCGGCGAACCCGATGCCCTCGCCCTTGGGCTTGTGCAGCGGCTGGGTGATCGCCAGCAGGAGCAAGGCGATCAGCAGCGTCCGCATCAGCAGCAGGAACCAGTGTTGGACGCGCCGCCGTCGGGCGGTCTTCTCCATCGAGACGCGCAGGAACCGCAGCGTCGGGAAGGGGACCTCGGGGGCGCGGACGCTGGACAGCAGATGCAGCACCACCGGGATCGCCACCGACACGCCGAGAATCGGCACGAGCCAGGGCAGCGACAACGTGAGCGGTCCGATGCTGACTTGGGCGATCATGCCTTATCCCCGCGTGGTCAGCCGCTGTCGGCTGGCCAGGTAGCTCCGCAGCATCATGTCGTAGGGTGTGGCGGTCGACGTCTGGATGTACTCGATCGCGCTGTCGCTGCAATCGCGCCGGTACCGTGCGATGAAGTCCTGGATCTGCTCGGTGTACTCCTCGCGGATGAACTTCGGGTCGATCTGGATCTTCTCCTGCGTCTCCATGTCGACGAAGGTCGAGAGCTGGTTGAACGGCAGGTCGAGCTCGGCCTGGTCGAAGAGGTGAAACACGATCACCTGATGCTTCTTGTGGCGGAAGTGACGCAGCGCCCGCATGACGTCGGCGGGTTCGTCGTACAGATCGCTGATGATGATGATGAGGCCCCGGCGGGCGATCTTCTCGGCCAGGTCGTGAAACGTGCGGCTGACGGTGGTGAGGTTGCCGGGCTGCATCGCCTCGAGACTGCTGAACAGCCGATCGAGATGCAGGGCCGTGCTGCCCGGCGGCAGATGCCGTCGGATCTGCTCGTCGAACGTGACCAGCCCGACCATGTCCTGCTGGCGGGTCATGAGGTACGCAATCATCGACGCCAGGCGGCAGGCGTAGTCGAACTTCGTGATCTCGCCCGTGCCGTAGGCCATGCTGCCCGAGACGTCCAGCAGGATGTGGGCCCGCAGGTTGGTCTCTTGCTCGTACCGCTTGACGTAGTAGCGGTCGGTCCGGGCCAGGGCCACCCAGTCGAGGTGCCGCAGATCGTCGCCGGACGTGTACTCACGGTGCTCGCTGAACTCGACGCTGAAGCCGTGGTGGGGGCTGCGATGCAGGCCGGTGATGAAGCCCTCGACCGCCGTCCTGGCGATGAGGTTCAGCTTGCCCAGGCGAGCGGCCTGGTGCGGGTCGAAGTACTTGTACGACTGTCGGCCGGCCATGGTCTCACCCTAACGAACACCGCCCGGTGCGGCCGCGGACTGCCGCGACGGCCGTGCGGCGTGACGTGTCAGGAGTCTCCCTGCACCATGAACGTCACCTTCATCCCGCTGTAGCGCCGCACGTCGATCGCATGGAGCCGACCGTAGGTCTGTTGATCGTAGTCGGCTTTCACCTCATGCCGCAATACGAGGTAGGCCTCGTCGGCCAGGATATCTCCCGCGTCGATGGCCTTGAGGAGCCGGCCCACAGGGGCGGTCGGCGCGGTGTCACGGCTGTCGGGGAAGGGCGGGTCGACGAAGATCAGGTTGACCGGCTCGTGTCCCATCGCGAAGATCCATGAGGCGGGCTGGAAGGCGTCGGCCCGGAGCAGGTTTGTCTCGCGGCCGGCCTCCTTGCCCAGCAGCTCGGCGATGTTGCTTCGGAGGGCCCGAAGGGCGGTCTTGCCGCGCTCGACAAAGCCGCACCATGCCGCGCCGCGCGAGAGGGCCTCGAGCCCCGCACCACCGGCGCCCGCGAAGAGATCCAGCACCCGCACCGCGGGTAGGGCGCCGGGCGTGCCCCAACGCGAGCCGATGCTCTCCAAGACGGCCTCTCTGACCCGGTCGGGCATGGGGCGTGTCTGCATGCCGTCAGGCGACATGAGCTTGCGCCGTCGCCATCGTCCTCCAACAATTCGCATGATCCGGAAGTCCCTGCTTGTGTGGTCCAAAATGCAATTCGAGGCGGCCTTTCGTGTCTAAGTCTGTATACTGCCCGGACGTCGGCTGCGTTCGTCCTCAGTCGGCGGCAACGCGATCACGGGAGCCGACACGCATGCGATGGCCACGAAAAGTCCGCTTCCCCCGGCGGTACCTGTTGTGTACCACGACGGGAGAGCCTCTGGCAAGGCGACACCTCGGCGCGATGCTCGTGTGCGTGGTTTGGGCGAGCGGGGCATGGGGTGCCGAGCCGGCCCGACCGACGACGACCAGGCTATCGGTGCCCGAGGCGGGCTTCTGGCCCACCAAACGGATGGTGGGGTTCGTCCTCGACCGCAGCTTGGAGGCCGTTGCCGAGCGGTACCGACTGGACGAACAACAGCAGACGCTCCTCCGCGAGCAGCTTCGCGAGCGCGTGCCCGACTTCCTGCATCGCAACCGGGCCCGACTCCAGCCGTTCGTGAACCACATGATGGAGCTGCGCGTGCTCGGCGAGGAGCCCCAGCCCAAGGCGATCGCCAAGCTGAGCCGACGGCTCAAGCCCGTCATCGAGGACTTCCGTCGGACGCTCAAGGAGACCGACCAGGCCTTCCGCGTCCATCTCAGACCCGGGCAACTGCGAACCTGGCAGCGAGACGTGGTGGGCTTCTACGGCGCCCTGGCCGCGGCCGAAACCCAGGTCGCCAGGTGGGAGCGGGGGCTCGCCCAGCCAAGCGACTGGCCGCTCAGTGCGATGATCCCCAAAAAGGGCGACGAGGCCGCGGACGCCGAAGGCGGCTCAGCGGCGGGGGGAACGCCGGCCGGCTTCCGTGATATCTTCTCGCTGGCCAGGCCGAAGAGCCGCTCCTCGGCAAAGGCCGGCGCGTCGGGCGTCGAGGTGGCGCTGGACCGATGGGAGGGCTACGTCGATCGCTTCATCCGCAAGCACGACCTCGGCGAGGCCCAGGCCCATCAGGCCAAGGCGATCCTGCGGGACGTCAAGAGCCGCGCCGAGCAGCACCAGAAGCAGAACCACGACGTCTACCGGCGCATCCGTACCCACATGAAGGGAGCCGACGCCGACCGCAAGGCCGAACTGAAGGCCCAGCTCGCCGACCTCAACGCGCCCCTGCAAGACCTCTTCAACGAGATGACGGCCCGGTTGGAGAGCATCCTCCCGTCTCGACAGCGGTAGCCCCAGAATAGACCGGCTCCCGAGGCCTGGCGGGCGGTACGCAACGCAAAGGCCTCCCATATTCTCGGCCGCGATTCTGTTCGTCACGCCGCCTGGCAGCCGGTATAATGTGGCCCCATCTCAGGAAGGGGCGAACCACGAGCCGAGGGAGGTCTCTATCATGTCCCGCCACGAATCGACGTCGAAACACGACCTGACCCGTCGCCAGTTCGTACGAGCAGCGGGAGCGTCGGGGGCGCTCGCACTGACGCAGGCCGGCCATGTCGCCGCTGCCGACGCCAAAGAGGACAAGGGCAAGGGGCCCGACACCAAGCTGCCGACGCGCGTGCTGGGCAAGACCGGCCTCAAGGTCAGCACGATCTGCTACGGGAGCTACAACCTGTCGAACCCGAAGCTGCTGGACGCGGCGCTCGACCAGGGCATCACGCTGGTGCTGACCTGTCACGACTACCAGGGCGGCACGGCCGAGCGAGCCATCGGCGAGGTCATGAAGCGCCGCCGCAAGTCGGTCGTGCTCGGCACGGGCAAGAAGTGCCGCAAGTCCACGACGACCGCGGAGCTGCTGGGCCATATCGACGAGAGCCTCAAGCGGCTCCAGACCGACTGCATCGACCTGTGGCGGGTGCACTACGTCGACGACCCCGAGGTGCTCAAGAATCCGGCGATCTACGAGTCGTTCGACAAGGCCAAGAAGGCCGGGAAGGTCAAGCATCTGGGCCTGAGCACGCATACCTCGCCCATCGCCCATGAGCTGATCAAGACGGCCGTCGAGATGAAGCGCTTCGAGTACCTGATGGCCAAGTACAACTTCATGGAGATGCCGGCGAACTACGTGCCGTTCCAGGAGGCCGCCAAGGCCGGCATGGGCGTGGTCGTCTTCAAGGTCTACGCGGGGCATCGGTCGAAGGGCTCCCGCGAGATGGCCCGGCTGAAGCAGCGGCTGAACATCTCCGGCGAGCAGGCGAAAATCAAGTGGGCCCTTCAGAACAAGAACGTCTGCTCCATCGTCAGCGGCGAGCGAAGCTTCGAGGGCATCCAGGAGGCCTGCGAGGCCGCGTCCACGCCGCTCAGCCGAGCCGAGAAGACCTACCTCGACGCCTACGCCAGGCGGTTCGCCAACGAGTACTGCCGCTTCTGCGGCTCGTGCGTTGCGGCGTGTCCGCACGGCGTGAAGGTCGACGACGTGATGCGGTTCGCCATGTACTTCAAGTACTACCAGCACGAGAAGGCGGCCATGCAGGAGTACACGGCCATGCCCGAGTCGATGCGCGCGGCGGCGTGCGCGACCTGCGACGGGCCTTGCGCCCGGGCCTGCCCGAACGGCGTCGACGTCAGGCCGCAACTGATCGAGGCCCATTCACTGCTCAGCATGGAGGATACCGGCGATCGCTATGCCTAAGTCACGGATGATGGTCACGGCCGGGTGCGCGATCCTGGCCACGGTTTGCATGGGATGCATGAGGGAGAAGCCGTTCCGGTTCTCGACCGAGAACCTGCTGCCGATCGCCGCGCACGCCCATCCCTGGGTGCAGGCCCAAGACGCCGAGATCTACACGCCCGAGAACCTCTCGGACTACATCAACGGTGGAGCGAGACCCTACGTCGAATACGGTTTCGAGCGCATGATCCACGCCCTCTACGCCCACAAGACCGAGCCGGACCGCCGGATGGTGCTCGACATCTACGAGATGAACTCGCCCCTGGCGGCCTACGGCATCTACTCGACGATGCGGCCGCCGGCGGCCGACGGCGTGCAGCTCGGCACGTCCGGGTTCTGGGCCGAGGGGCTGCTCTGCTTCGTCAAGAACCGCATTTATGTCGCCATCCAGACGCCGAGCGAGACGGCGGCCGACTACGCGTCGGCCATGCTCATCGGCGGCTTCCTCGATCGACAGATCACGTTGCCGAGCCGGCCGCCCGAGATGGTGAACGCCTTCCCCGAGGACGACCTCGTCAAGTACAGCATCCGTTACTTGGCCGCCGACATGCTCGGGCATCGGTTTCTTGGCGCCGGTTGGCAGGCCCGCTACCGCTACCGGGGCGTGACCCACGAGATGGTCGTCATTCCGTGCGACGACCAGGCCTCGGCGCTGGAGCGGTACGAGCGGCTGGCCGCTTACGTCCGAGACAACGGCGAGATCATCCGCCAAGTCCCAGGACTGGGCCGGGCGGCCTTCGTGGGCAAGGCCGCGACCTTCGGCCGGGTCTTCCTCACCTGTAGCGGGCGGTATCTGGTGGGCACCCTGGACTGCTACGACGACGAGCGATCGCTCCGCTTGTGCCGACAGCTCATCGAATATGTGACCCGAAATATGCTATAATCGATGCAGTCGCCTCGGGCCGTGTTGCCGTAGGGGCTGGACGGTCCGAGGGATAGGCGCCCAGGTCTAGGGAGTTGTTGTCCCATGATGCAATGCAGCGAATGCGAGTACTTCACCCGTGGCGAGGGCGGACAGGTCGGCTTCCGCTGTGATCCGTTCTCGACGATCAAGGAACCGGAATGCCTGGCCAAGTGGCAGTTGATCAAGGCCAACGAGACGTCCCGTCAGATGGATCGTATGGTCCGCGCGTACGAGGCCACCGTCCGGATGTACGAGAAGCTCGCTCCGCTCCAGGAGAAGATGTTCAAGCACATGGAGCGCGAGATCGACGATATGGACGAAGCCGAGAGCTGGAAGACCGACGAGGACGACGACGAGGATCTACCCAATCCCGATGATCTGATGCGTTGAGTTAGTCTTGGCAGAGCGACGCGCAAGATCCCCGTGCCGGGGCGTGGGCACCTACTCCGCGGCGCCGGGCTGGTCGGCGGCGGGAACCGCCGTGAACCCCACCGAGTTCAGCAACCGGCCGACCAACGACATCGGCAGGCCCACCACGTTGGTGAAACTACCCTCCATGCACTCGACATAGGCGTCGCCGTGGTCCTGGATGCCGTAGGCTCCGGCCTTGCCCTCCCACGCGCCCGAGGCGATGTAGCGGTCCATGACCTCCGGCGGCATCGGGCGCATCGTGACGCGCGTGACCTCATGGCCGATCAGCCGCTGGTCGGTCGCGGGCCGCAAGACCGTCACACCCGAGATGACCTCGTGTGTCGTGCCGGCCAGCGACGACAAGATGAACCGCGCATCGTCCTCATCAGTCGGTTTGCCGAAAATCCGGCCCGCATGGGCCACCACGGTGTCGGCGCCGAGGATCACCGCATCCGTCGCGTCGACCATCTGGGCTACGCAGCGGGCCTTGTAGTAGCTCAGGGCCTCGGCGTACATCGCCGGAGGGACCTCGTGGGCCTCCTCGGCCGGCTCGTCGATCGCCGGCACGATGACCTCGAAGTCGTACCCGTTGTCCGAGAGCAACTGGAAGCGCCTCGGCGAACCGGACGCCAAGATCAGGTGTGTCGTCGTGGATGGCTTCACCGTCGTTTCCTCCCACACCACTTGGCTATGTTAGACGTCAATCCGGTCAGGGGGTTGCAGATTTAGTCGGAATTTGTCTCCGCGCGCGTGCACACAATCGGATCGCCGGGACGCCTATCTCGGCCGGCCCAGCAGGAGGGAACGTACAAGACTATAGCTGATGATGACTTATGCAACACCAGGGCCGCGCAGGGCCTCTCGCCTTCTCGGCCGATGCGCACCAGCGTGCCCGGTCGGGCCAGGTCGGTGGGGCGTGCCAGGGTGCCGGTGATGAACCGTCCGGACAGGATGGCCCGCTCCACGAGACCGACGGTGGACCGTGTCCGAGGCCGGGGTGCCGTCAGCCGGATCTCGTCCCAGGCCTTGGCCCGGCCCGCGCCGGCGGCCTCGGAGGTGTCGCGCCGCGCCCCGCAGTAGCTCTGCTTGACGGTCTGAACCACCAGGCGGCTGACGACCTGGCCGTCACGGCAGGCCAGCAGCTTCTGCCCGCGCCGGATGCCCATGTCCTCGCCGACGGAGATCAGATAGTAGTCCTTGTCGATCAGGAAGATCCTCCCGACGTGGCCCGGTCCGGGCGGCGCCGAGAGCAGCACGGCTTCGTCACCGGGTTTCACCGGCTCCCGCGTGTAGGCCTCCACCGTGGTCGCTCGCGAGAGGGTCTGCCCCGGTGCGTCCACCAGCGCCGTGGCGATGAACTCTCCCTTGCGGAAGACCTCAATGCGGCGATCCATCGTCAGACCCTGACTGGGTCCGCCGGGCAGCCATAGGCGCTGCTCTTCACCGGAGGCGGTGACCGTCGAGACGGGCATCGAGCATTCTCCCGATCGTTGCTCGGCGGGGCTTGGCCAGAGCACGGCACGGTCACCTCGGCGAACCGCCACGTCGGCCGACAGCGTATGAACGCGGACCAGGGCCTGCCGCTTGGTAACCTCGATGACCTCGGTCAGGGCCAGGGTCCGGTCGGACCTACGCACGAGGAGGCTATCGCCGAGGATCAGCCCCGCGTCCCGGCCGTGCGAGAGCCAGGCCGTCCGATGCCCGGCCGAGAGCCGATCGAGGGTCGTCATGATGCTCGCTCCCTCGGGCAGGGCCACTCGGCAGACGGCCGGCAGTCCCTCGTGGAGCACAAGCACACGGTCGCCTGGGGCCACGGCCCCGCCGGCCCACGCCAGTCGCACGGCCGAGCGGTTCGGCTCGGTCAGAAAGACGCGACCGACGCCGACGAGGCGGTCGGCATGGATGACGGCGGCCTTGTCATGGAGGGCGATGTCGCTCGTCCTGCCCGCGTCGAGCACGACAACCGGTCGATCGGGCAGGGTCCGCGCGGCCCGTGCGGCGACGAACAACCCCTCGACGGCCTGGGACGGCACCGCCGCGGCAAGACCGACGGCGAAACAGAGGCCTAGAAGGCTGTCACGATGCGACCGGGACACGCTACTGGCGGGCTTCCGCATTGGCCGGTTCGCCGGTGACCTTTCGAGAGGGGTTCTCGGCAGGTGGCTGTTCGGGCGTGGATGGCGCTGCGTCGTGGTGATCATGATGTCTTGCCCGGCGATAGGCGGCGACGGCCCTGCGACAGATAGGATAACTGATCAGGGCCACGCTTGCGCTGACCACCAGGCTGCCGATCCACAATTCGATGCCGCACTTGGCCAGCAGTCCGAGGATCTCCTGCCAGAAGGCCGCGTCCACGACGTGGTCGAGGTAGTCGCCGAAGCTCTCCTGCGGGACGAACAGCTTGGCCAACGTCGCTCGAACCGTCGGGTCGAACTCCAAAGAGCGATAGAGAATCAGGTGTCCGACGCACCAGTTGGCGTAGTACATCGGCACGGCCGTGAGCGGGTTGCTGATCCACACGATCGGCAGCGTGACCACACGGTTCCCGCCGATCAGCGCGGCCAGACCGAACGCCAGGATCATCTGGATGCCGATCGTCGGTGTGAACGTGATGAACAAGGCCGCAGCCACGCCCAACGCGATGCGATGCGGCGAGTCCCCCACACCGAGAATGCGATAGACGACAAAGTCTCGCACCTTTTGCCTGACAAAGCGGTACGGCATACACGTCCCTCAGCCCGGCCGGCCCGGTCCGGGAAAGCCTCGTATTTTAGCGAACCTCCGCGGGGATGTCAGGCCCCTCGCGGGCTGAGGTCAGTTTCCTGTCGGCCGCGGCCAGCACGCGCTCGACATGGACGTCGTTCATGCAGACATGCGACTCGGGGCATTTCGCCAGGCGCTTTCGCCGGCAGGGCGAGCACGGCACGTCCAGACGCACCACGGCGTCGCGTTGCAGGTAGGGCCCGGTGCGATCCGGGCTGGTCGGTCCGAGCACGGCCACGAGCGGGCAGCCGAGGACGTCGGCCAGATGCATCGGTCCGGACTCGTTCGTGATCGCCAGACGAGCCTTCTCGATCAGGGCCGCCGCCTGACGCAGGGACGTGCGCCCGGCTAGGTCGACGGGCTTGGGCCCGGCGCGGCAGGCCTCGGCGACCGTTCGGCAAAGGGGGGCATCAGCGTGGCCCCCGGCCAGAACGGTTCGCAAACCGTGGTCCGCGGCGAGGCGGTCGATCACCTCGGCGAATCGCTCGGCGGGCCAGATCTTCGTCTCCCACCGTGCGGCCGGGAACACGATAGCGTAGTCGCACGCATCGCCCGTGCCGCTTTCGCGCAACAGGGCGGCGGCTTGGGTCCGATCGTCGTCCCGGATCGGGATGCGGAACCGCTTCGGTGCATCGCCGAAGCCGAGCAGGTGGGCGACGGACCAGTTGACGTCCACGGCGTGGACCGAGGCCGCGTCCTTGCCGTAGTGGCGGTTGTAGAAGACCCAGGCACACTCGCGCGACTGGCCCGGGCCGATGCGGGTTCTCGCCCCGGTCGCCCGGGCGAAGAAGCCGCTGCGGAACAGGCCCTGCAGGTCGACGACCAGATCGAAGCGTCGCATCCGCAGATCGACCACGTAGCGTAAGAAGTCGACGCTGGCCCGGACGCTGCGGCCGAGCTTGCCGTAGTGCCGGCGATCGAAGGGGATGACCTCGTCGAGGGCCGGGTGGCCGTCGATCAGGTCGGCCAAGGCCGTCGAGACCATCCACGCGATCCGCGCCGCCGGGAACCGGACGCGCAAGCCCTCGAGGATCGGCAGCGCGTGGATCACGTCGCCGAGGCTGCTCGGCTTGATCAGCAGGATGCTGTCATGGTTGGCGGAGACGATTGCCATCGGGGCCATTCTAAGGCATTTCACGAGGCGAGGTGAGGTCGCGGTCCTGAAGAGAGGCTTGGGGCCGTACTGCCGGCATGTCGGTCACGACGCCTAACGAGGCCTCGTAGGGGCCGCTTCCGACGACGACCTGACGCGCTGCTCACTACCGCCGCGCGGTCGCATCGGCCCGCTTGCGGAGCCGGGCGCCCGCCCAGTTGGCCATGTCGCAGGTGTAGTTGTTGCCGCCGTCGGTGACGACCAGACGGAGTCGCTTCGCTCGGCGGAGATCGATCGCGACGTCGCGCGTGCCCTTCAGGCCGTGCATCAGACCGCTGTCGAACAGCTTCTTGTCGTCGCCGAAGACCTGAAAGACGACCGTGCCGCCGCTTTCGGCCCCGCCGATGGTCGCGACGAACCGATCGTACTTGCCCTCCGTGGCGTACGTGATCTCCGACGGGGCGTGCGTGCCGATGCCCTTGCGGTACCGCTTGCCGTCGAGCCGGAGCCGGTCGCCGCGAATGTCGCGATCGACGCGCGGCTTGCCGTCGTTGTTCGGCGTCCAGCCGGCCTTCGCCGAGGCCCATCGCAGATCGCTCAGCCAGACCCAGTTGCCGTCGGGCAGCGCGCTGGCCAGGGCGGGCGTCGCCTTGGGCGGCGGCGGAAGCTCGACCACCTGATCGGCCGCGGGCGTGCCCAGCAGGCTCAGCAGGTCTTCGCGCGGGTGCCGATCCAGCTCGCGGCGCAGCCGCGTCAGCAGGCCGAGCATCGTCTGGTAGTCGGCATCGTGCCTGTCGGCGAAGACGGTCTCGTCGCAACGCCCCCAACCGCCGTCCGATCGAGCCAGCGGCGCCTGAAGCATGCGGCTGAGGCTCGGGGCGCGCCGGTTCAGGCTCAACCACCAGGTGTCGCGTCCGCTGCCGTGGCAGCTTGTGCAACGCTTGGCGAAAACGGCCTGGAGCGGCTTCCGATACGCGTCGACGAAGATCTGGCGCTTGGGCCAGTGTCGCGACGCGTAGCGATCGTAGTACACGCCGTTCGTATCGACCCAGGCGATCAGCCGCAGCCGCTCGTCCTCGGTCAGCGTCACGTCGTGATGCCCCACTTCGAGCATCTCGATCAGCGGCGAGACCTTCGAGCCATACGTGTAGGCCGGGCGGGGATAGACGTCGTCCGGATGGTCCCACCGGTCGGAGATCGCCACCGTGATGTGCCGCAGCAGCTCCTCGTAGCCGATGACGAATTGATCGGTCAGGTCGTCGGTCAGCACCGGTCGGCCGTCGTGACGCGCGTAGGCGTGGCAGCGGACGCACCGCTTGTTGATCACGGGTTGGACATCCCGGAGATAGCTGACGATCCGGGTGCCCCAGGGCGGCGGTGCGGGGCGGCTCGGCTCGCGGGCAATCGCGTCGACGGGGCGGTTGGGCGGCGAGGTGTTGCGCGACTCATGGCACCCGATGCACGTCTGCGTCTCGCCGGGCTTGAAGCAGATGACGCTCCGCATCCGCTGGATCTCGCGCTGGTCGGCGTCGAGCAGCTCGAAATAGAGATTACGGTTGGCCGGCACGACGAAATAGGCCGATCCGTCCGACTCGACGGGCACCGTCCCGAGGACGCGCTTGATGGTGAAGATCAGCGTGCCGGCCGTCTTGACCACGCCGCCGCGAGGCACGCCCTTGCGGGGCACGTCCTCGAGGATACGCAGATAGCGGGCCGTCCCGCGCTTCACGTCGGGCTGACCTTCGTAGGCGTCCACGAGCAGCACCCGGGCCTCGGCCGCGGTCGAGTCGGTGTCGGCCGGCGCCGGCGGTCGCGGGTGCGGTGCGTCGCGCGGGACGATCGGCACGGGCTCACAGCACGAGATCTCCGGATCGCGGTAGATGAGCCCGAGGTTGCCATGGCGGTCGCCGACGTAGACCGCCCAGCTATCCGGCACCCACGGCAGGACGGTGGGCGTGAAGCTGCACAGATACGTGGTCTCGCTCAGCGGCACGGGGTCGCTGCACCAACCGTGGCGGCTGTCCTGGGCCTTCTCGCCCGTGATCGGAATACCCGGCGTCAACACCGTCAGCGGCTCGGTCCAGTCGCGGCCGCGCGCGATGTCGATCACGCCGATGGGACCGTGCGTCTGGCCGTGGTGTCCCGTGAACAGGGCCATGATCTTGTGGGTGCCGGGGATGGGTCTCGGGAACATGACCACGTTCGGCCGGATCGTCGCGTTGCCGTAGAAGGGCGCGACCATCGTGCCGTCCGGGTTCATCGTGAACGGGTTGTGCAGCGACGTGACCGATCGTTCGTTGTACTCCCATCGGCTGTAGAGGATCCGTCCGTCGGGCATGACGGTCGGGTTGAAATCGTTGAAGACGTTGAAGCTGAGCTGCCGGACGTTCGAGCCGTCGGATTCCATGACGTGAAGCAGCGGCGCGTGACGGTCCCCCCCGCACATGACGTAGTGCTCCGGTCGGTCGGAGGTGAAGCCGATCTGCCCACCGGGCAGGTAGAACGGCTCGCAGTCGTTTTTCGCGCTGCGGGTGAGCTGCCGCAGGGTGCCGTCGTCGAGGCCCGCCTCGTACAGGTTGTAGCTGATGAGGCTGTCCCAACGGTCCGAGCCGTTGCCGAACGCGAAGAGGAAGCGATCGGCCCGCCAGTGAAGGTGTACGTCGCGGTAGATGCCCTCGCCCAGAGAGTCGACGACCGGCGTGAGCCGCCCATCGGGGCGAACCGGTGCGAGCTGATAGATGCCCCCACCCGTCGGGTTCGGCAGGTGGTGGGCATCCATAAACGGCTGCTCACTGGTATAGGGCTTGCGCTTGACGATGATGAGCCGCTCGAAGTTGATGCGCCGACGTAGGAGGCGATCCCGGAGGTCCGACGCCCGCTCGAAGAGCCGGCGCCACGCCCGACCGGCCTCGAGACCCCCGTCGGCCAAGAGTCCCTTGCCCTGTCGACGCATCGACGCGAGCCGGGTCGCGGCGTCGCGGTCCGGATGGTCGCCGAGGATCTGCTCGATCGAGGTCAAGACCGCCGAGACGCTCTCGACGTGCGTGAGCAACGGGATGCGGTAGACCTTGCCGTCGCACGCTAGCGAGATCAGGAGCAGGCATCCGCCTTCGCGACGCACGTGCGGCAGCACCTCGAAGGTGCCGGATTCCGCCGGAGGGAGCGACAGAGGCGTCTTGCCGGTATCGACGATCCCCGACGGTCCGGCGAGCCTCCAAACGACATCGACCTTCAGCGGTCGGCCCGTAACGTTGCGCAGCACGCATCGGACGTGTTGGTCGCCCTTGACCAGGTCCAGGCACGCCGGCGCCTTCAGCGCGAAGGGCGCGACGACCGGACGGAATTGCGTCAGCGCATCGAACCGCCGCGTGTAACCGTGATACCAATGGTCCTTGCCGCCGCCGCCCGGGTGCTTGATGCCCAGCACCGGCTTGTCGCCGGCCGCTTGTTCCGTGGTGACCTTGCCGCAAGCCGCGGCGCGGCGGACCTCGAACGCCTTGCCCGTCCATCGGACGGCCACGCGGACGCCGCGATCCCGTGGGGGGACGAGCCTCAGCGGGACGGGATTCGGCCATGTGACCCATGAACCGTCTTCGGGCACCGGCAGCAGCGGGGCCGGGTCGATCGTAGGCTTGGCTGAGGCGAGCTTGGCGAGGGTGTCCTCCCAATCACGGACGGCCACGAGCGACTCACGGAAGTGCCAATCCCAGCGGACCCTATCGAGACGGGGTAGGCCAGCCGGATGCTTGGCTAGAGTCTCGTTGCTTGCTTGGGAAGAAGCAGATTCCGTGGCGACCAAACCGGTCACGAGCACCAGCAAGCACGTCCGCACGAGACGTCGATGGCAGCGCATCCCAGGACTCCCTATGGGACAGGTGCCGGCGAATCGGCGCGTCGAGCACGGCGCGTGGCCTCGCCGACCGGACAGCTCCGATTATAGCTTGATGCGGGCCGTCGGTGCATGGATGGATTCGAGTGGAAGCGTCGTGCGGTGCTACACCCGGCCGTATCGCTTGAGCTTGGCCTGGCGGCGTTTCTCGCGGCGGCGACGCTTCTCCTCGCTCATGGCGTGGATCTCGGCCCAGAGGCTGCGCCAATCGGCGTCGCTGCGGCCGGGCCCGATCATGTAGGCCTTCAGGAAGCGCAGCCGGTCGGTCGTTGTGACGACGGGCAGGTCGTCCAAACTGACATTCAGCCGCATGAGCGGACGGAGCAGGTCTCGGCGCGTCAGTCGCCGGCGGCGGAGCTCCAGACCGTCCAGGTCGACCAACGTCAGCCGCAGCGGCCTGCGCAGCTTCGGGTCCCACTGGACGAGCAGGTTGGGGGCCTTGAAATCGCGGTGGGCGAAACCCTTCTCCTGGAGGTCCTTGACGAGGCGCACGCAGGCTTCGATGAGTTGGTCCTTCACGCGACGTTGGGCGCGGCCGTCCAAGTCGCGGAGCGTCCAGCGCAGGAAGACGTCGAAGTCCTTGGCGTTATCGATGGCCTCGCTGACCGAGACGCTGTCGACCAACAGGCCCGCGAACCGCCGCTCCATCACGGCCAGCGGCCGGGCGGTGGCCAGGTCGCGGTTGATGAGCTGATACCCGCGCTTCCACGATCTCAGATTGCGCGAGTCGCGGAACATGTGGTAGAGCTGCTTGAGCCACGTGCGTGGGCGATGCCGTTTGCAGACCACCTCGAGCGGGCCCTCATCCGTCGGCAGTTGTGCCCGGCAGACGTACGCGGTGTGCGAGTCTTTGATGACGTCTCCTCGCTCGCCGCGGACCAGGCTCAGCGGGTCCGAGAGCCACTGTTCCCACTGCATGCGGGTGAACCGCATGCGCGAGGCGGGGCTGTGGACGTCCGGGTGCTTGGCCATCAGGAACGCATGCCCTCGCCAGCCCCAGCGGCCCTTGATGCGGCAGAAGTACTTGCCATCGCGCAGGGCTACGCGGTCGCGTTTGGCCCACAGGGCGCGGGCGTGAGAGGTCGCGGCCCGGTCGAGCGCTCGGACAAGCTCCTTGAGTTCCAGGGCGATGCTGGGACCGGACCCGGCGCGACGCGACAGCTCGTTCCGGTAGGTCACGTAGTGGCGCAGGAACCGCAGGCGGTCGGTCCGCGTGGCGCGGCGACGGTACCACTGATTCAACTGGGCCAGGTTCCGGATCGCATGACGGTCGGACACACGCGCGCCGATACGGACGTTGTGCAGGTCGACGAAGGCGACGCGGGGCTTGTCGCTGGTGGAGGGCGAGACCAGCAGATTGCCTGAGTGCAGGTCGCGATGGTGAAAGCCGTACTGGTGGGCACGGGCGACGGCGGCGGCGGTGGCCTCGATGATGGCGTTGGCGCGTCGTCGCCGAACGGCCGCGCCGGCCGGCGGAATGCGCTGTTCCCAATACACATAGAGCGGTACCGCCTCGGGAAGCGCCCGCGTGATGAGGATTCCCGGTCCGCCCAGTCCTCGCAGACCGATCGAGCCGTAGGCCACCGGCTCGACAGTATCGATCTGATGTTGGTTGGCGTGGCAGGTCGCCCGCCACTCCAGCGAGCAACCCGGTCCCCGGACCAGGGCTCGGATCATGCCGCCGGCGCCCGTCTCACGGTAGAGCTTGGCGAAGAACTCTTCGTCTCCGATGCTGACGCGCCAGACCTGGCGAGCGATGTTGCGCTTGACCGGCTCGGCGTGGGGCTCGGCCACCAAGTGGAGCCAATGGGGTGCCTTCGGGCCCACGATGACCCATTCCCAACCCGGGCGCACCCGCCACGTGATCCCGTTGACCGAGACCTTGACGGCTTGCCATGCAGGGGGAGGGGGTTTGGTCTCGCGGCCGGCCGGGGAGCCCTGGTCGGTCGCGGCGTTGGCGGACGAATCCTGCGGACGCGTGGATAAGGGCATCTTGGGTTGTCTCACGGTTGTACGTACTTTCGCCCGGCAGATCAGGGTACTTCCGCGCCGCCAGCCATTCTATGGCCGCTTACTCGCTGGATTCAACTTGCCGAAGCAGTTTCTGATCGTTTTCTTGGCAGCCCCTCCACGTGTCGGACTCAAGGCGTCCACGACCGGCCCTCGACACGCCCCTGGCGCGTCGGACCCGCGGTCTGTCTCTCTCTGCACCCGCCGGACGGCTATTTCCCGTTCCTGTACTTGGCGTACAACTGCGGCAGATGCTCCTTGACCTGGGCTTCGAGCTCCTGGTCGCTGATGGCCGTCAGACGGCCGTTCTCGTTGTACTGCTCCATGACCCACCGCTGGATCTTGACGACCTTCGTCACGCCGACCTCGTCGGGCGTACCCCTCGTGCCGAGGAAATCGTTGACCCAGACCGCGATCCCGTCGGTGCCGGTCTTGTCGGTGATGGCGACGCGCGGCGGACGATTGAGCAGCGAACCCGTGTCGAAGATGTTGTAGATCTGCTCGTTTCGGCGAAGCCCGCCGGCGTGGATGCCCGCGCGAGTCGTGTTGAAGTCCTTGCCGACGAAGGGGTAGTTGTCCGGGATAGGCATCCCGATCGACTTGATGTACTCGGCGGCCTCGGTGATGTAGTGCAGCTTCAAGCCCAAGGTGGAGCCGCGGAGGGCGATCAGCTCCATCAGCGCCCCCTCTAAGGGCGGATTGCCCGTCCGCTCGCCGAAGCCGAACAGGGTGCAATTGACCGCGTCACAACCGTAGAGCCAGGTGGTCGCGCCGTTGATGTGCACCTTGTGGAAGTCATTATGACCGTGCCACTCGAGGCGCTCCGGCGGAATGCCGCACTCATGGATCATCTTGTAGATCAGCTTGGGTACCGACCGGGGAGCCGCCGCCCCGGGATACGTCACGCCGAAGCCCATCGTGTCGCAGAGCCGGACCTTGGCCTTGAGGTGGTGTGGCACCTGTTCACTGAGCTCGGCCAGCTTTTGCACGAACGGAAAGACGAAGCCCTCCCAGTCGGCCCGGGTGACATCTTCCAGGTGGCACCGCGGCCGGATGCCGGCCTCGAAGGCCGCCTCGACCACGCCGATGTACTGATCGAACGCCTGCTGGCGCGTCTGCTTCTGCTTGTGAAAGATGTGGTAGTCGCTCGAGCTGGTCAGCATGCCCGTCTCAGGCAGCTTGGCCTGCTTGACCAGCCGAAAGTCGCCCTTGTTGGCGCGGATCCAGCCGGTGATCTCCGGATAACGGTGCCCCAGGCTTTGGCAGCGCTCCAGGGCGGTGCGATCGTTCTTCGTGTAGAGGAAGAACTCCGTCTGGCGGATCACGCCCATGCCGTTGTCCAGCTTGGCCAGGTACTCGTACAGCTTGACCTGCTGGTCGACTGTATACGGCGGTCGCGACTGCTGGCCATCGCGGAACGTCGTGTCCGTGACGCAGAGATCGCGGGACAAGGATTCATCCGGATCGATGCAGGCCAGTTGCCCGTCGATCTCCTCATAGATCGGGCCCGTGAACCGAATGCGCGGCGGACGCGCGTAGTCGAACTGATCCAGGATCAGATTGGGCTCACTCACGTCTTGGAGTGTATATACGTGTGACATGCTTCATTCCTCGCTAGATGGTTTCCTTTGCTTCGTGGCGCAGCAAACCCCCTCGCCGGCTCACCGGCAATCCTGCCAGATAAGACGGCGCGGCCTGAGGCGCCCAAGACAGCCGCCGCAACACGACCGCTGCGGCAGACGATTACGCTTGCTTGACGATGTGATCGTGGATGAAGTCCACGGCCGCTCCCACCGTCGCGACCTGCAACGCGGCGTCTTCATCCATTTCGATGTCGAACTCTTCTTCGAAGGCCGCGACCAACTCGATGGACTGAATCGATTCGGCCCCAAGATCGGCTGCGAAGTCGCTTTCCAGTGTGACCTCCGACGGATCGAGCTTCAATACCTTCGCAGTGGTCTTAATAACCCTCTCCTGAACCTCAAGTTTGTCTACCATGCTCGTCCTCCATGCCGGGATCCGGTCCCAGGGCGAATAGACGGTGTCATTGGATACGGGTCTCGGGCCCGTTCGTCAAGCGCCGATTACGACGACATCCTGCGGCCCCGCTTGATCGCAGCGGTACGTTCCTCGGCGGTCAGTGCGAAGATCGCCTCCCACATCGACTCCACCGCGGGGGTCCACTCGTGCTTGCGACGGCCCATCGCGGTGGCCGCTGTACGATACAAGGCCTTGCGCCCAAATCCCTTGGTGACGATACCGTTGATCAGCCACGCGAACGAGGGAATCGTCTTCTGCAGCGGAACGCCCGCGGCCATCAGCAGGGCCATGCTCCCGACGATCGCGCCGGTGTTGAGCAGGACGCCGACCGAGGTCTTCGTATGGTCGCCGATCATGGCGCCGACCTTGTTGCTGCCGGTGTCGACCTTCACGCCGTTCTGGATCACCTCGACGCTGGTGTAGTCGTTCTTCAGGTCGCTGTTGGTGGTCAAGGCACCTAGGTTGACCCACTCGCCGACGTAGGCATGACCGAGGAAGCCGTCGTGGTACTTGTTCGAGTAGCCCTGGATGACGGACTCTTCGACCTCGCCGCCGAGGCGGCAGACCGGGCCCACGCTGCATCCTTCGCGGAGCTTGGTACCCAGCAGGATCGTCTTCTTGCCGACGAACGCCGGGCCCTCGATCCGCGTGAACGGATGCACCTCGACGCCTTCGTCGAGGTAGACGGGGCCTTCGGAGGCGTCGATCACGACCATCGGGTGGATTTCGCAGCCCGGGCCTACGTAGACGTCGGTTTTGCTGCCGCGGATGGCGGAGGGCTCCTCGATGGTCCCTTCGATGCCGCTGCGGCCGGCTTCCTTGAAATCGTCGATGATCTGGTGCGGGCTGGCCAGCATCACGTCCCAGACGTACTCGAACCGCTCGGTCTTGCTGGCCTTGTTGGGCAGCTTCTGGCAGGCGCTGGCCAGGAAGGCCTCGATCGAGCCGGCGTCGAGCTGGGCGATGTCGTCCTTGGCTACGCGGACGACGGCGACCAGGTCGCCGATCGTGGCGACCTGGCTGTCTCCGGTGGCCTCCACGTCGAGCGTAGCGGCCTTGACCGAGCCGTGCACGAGCAAGAGATCGTCACCGCCGAGGACGGACACGTCATTGACCTTGCCGCCGGTCTGGGCCTTGTAGACCTCGGCCATGTAGTCGGGGACGAAATAGGCCACATCGGTCGCGCCGGTCTTGGCGACGATCTTCTCGGCGAGCGAGGTGATGCCGCATCGCAGCTCCCAGACGGGGCGGCAGAGCGTCAGGGGATAGAACTTGGCCCGAGCCTCGTCGGGACCGTCGAACAGAATCAGTCGCATCGTGCATCCTCCGAGCCGTCAGGTGCCGGGTGCTGACGATGGGGCCTGCAGCTCTCCGGCCGGTAACGGCTTGTACCTGGGCCAGTCCTGTCCATCGGGGCCGGCGGCGGATCAAGACAGGGTGATCGAAGCCATTTAGTGCTCGTAGGTGTCCAGCGTCAGCCTGCTGGCCGCGGCCTGGTCAATGACGAACGTGCAGAACCGATGAAGCTGCAGGGCCGAGGCCGGGACCATGGCGCTGACCGGGCCCTCCAGGGAATCGACTACGGCTTGGGCCTTGCCGGCGCCGGTGGCGAGCAGGAGGACCTTCCTGGCCTTGAGGATCGTGCCGATACCCATGGTGATGGCGTACTTGGGCACCTCGCGCATGCTCTTGAAGAACCGGCTGTTGTCCTCGCGCGTCTGCTTGGTGAGGGTCTTGATCCGTGTCAGGGAGCCCAGGGAGCTGCCCGGCTCGTTGAAACCGATGTGGCCGTTGCCGCCGATGCCGAGGAGCTGCATATCGACGCCGCCGACATCGTCGATCATGGTCTCGTAGTCGTCGCAGGCCTGTTGGATGGCCTTCATGCCTTTGACCATGCCGGTGGGCACGTGGGTGTTCTTCTTGTTGATGTTGATGTGGTTGAAGAGTTCGTGATCCATGAAGTAGCGGTACGACTGATCATGGTCGCCCGGCAGACCGACGTATTCGTCCAGGTTGAAGGTGATGGTCGTCGAGAAGTCGAGGCCCTTACCCTTCTTGCACCGGCGGATGAGTTCCTTGTAGGTCGGGATCGGCGTGCTGCCGGTGGCCAGGCCGAGAACGGGGTTCCTGTGATCGTTCATTTCCTCTTCGATCAGGTCGGCCGCGCGCTTGGCGACTTCCTTCTCGTTCTTGGCGATGATGACTCGCATGCTTTGCACTCCCTGGATCTGGTCTGCGGTGTCTAGCCCCCGGACGGTCCGACAGGCGGCCCCACAAGATACCAGATTTCGTTGGCAATGTGGCGTCGATTTCTGTAGGGCTGGTATGGCTTCGCGATCGATGTGCAGGAAGTCTTGAGAGCCATTCTGCTTAAACTCCATGTCAAGGGCGGGTTGCGACCGACCTCTTGCCTCGGCTGGCTTATCTTAGCGGTACTGGCTTAACAACTACTGTTTGGTGTTTTCCGCCGCAGGCCGTTCCGAGGCCGGCGGGAGGCCGTCAGAGGGGACGTGATCCGGGGCGAACTCCTGTCCCGTGAGAAGCCGTCGGATATTCGGCAGGTGACGGACGACGACCAGGAGTGCGACCAGACAGGCGAAGGCAATGAGCACAACCATGTCCCGAAGTGGCCATCCCGCGGCCAGCGCCACCAACACCACCAGGACCGGGAAGCCCACACAGGCGACGATCGAAGCCACGGAGATGTAACCGCTTAGCCGCTTGACGACGGCCCAGACCACAAATGCCAGCGCCCCGGCGATCGTGTAGTAGGGCCAGACCGCCAACACGACACCGAGGGAGGTGGCCACGCCACGTCCCCCCTTGAAGCCGAGGTAGATGGGTAGGAGGTGCCCCACGATGGCGGCCAGGGCTACCGCCAGCCAGGCGAGCTGTTGCCAGAGCAGGCTTTCGTCGTTGAGAAAGGCGCCCGACCTCCGGAGCCACATGCCGACCAGGAGGACGGGGATGAAGCCCTTGAGGGCGTCTAGTAGTAGCACGATGACGAAGTAGGGTTTGCCCAGGACCCGGCCTGCGTTGCTGGCTCCGATGTTCTTGCTGCCGACGGTGCGGAGGTCGACGCCCTTGGCCTTGCCCACCAGCAAGGCGAAGGGGATCGATCCGGCCAGGTAGCCGGCCAGCACGTAGAGCAGCCACACGGTCGTAGGGCTCATCCGGTGTCTCTCCGCTGCAGGATCTCTTCGTAGACGGCGAGCATCTCGTCGGCGTGTCGGGCCATGCTGATCCGGTCGCCGAGGGCGAGTCCGTTGCGGGCGCATTGGTCGCGGTGGTCCGGGTCGGATAGGCGCGCGATCGCATCGGCGAGTTGCTGCACCGCATCGGCCGAATCGATGACGTGGCCGTGGACGCCGTCTTCCATCACGTCGACGGCCCCGTTGTGGCGGGTGGTGACGGCGGGCAGTCCGGCGGCGAGGGCCTCGAGGACGACCCGGCTGCATGGGTCGTAGTAGGTCGGATGGACCAGGATGTCGGCCATCCGATAGTACGCCTGGACACGATCGCTCTGGGCGACGAACTCGACCTGGTCGTGCACGCCCAGCGCCCTGGCGTGTCGGTGGTAGGGCGCGGCGTGGTCGCGCCCGACGACTAGGAGCCTGTAGGGTCGGTCGGTGGATCGCTTGAGCAGGGCCAGCGCCTCGATCGCACGGTGGACGCCCTTGAGTTTGAAGTTGTGCGCGACCAGGAGCAGGATCAGGGCGTTGTCGGGCAAGGCGAGCTCACGTCGCAGGGTCTCGGCGGCCTGGTCGAGTTGCTCGGCGGGGAGCTGGGGCATGTCGACGCCGTTGAAGACCAGCCGGATGCGGCTGTCGCTGATCTGATAGTGACGTTTGAGCTGATCGACCACGTACCGGCTCAGGGCCGCGACGATCACGTCCGGTCGACGGAGGAACAGGTGTGCCTCCTGGCGGAGCTGCGATTGCTGCTTGAGATTGAACCCGTTGAGGAGTCGTTTGACCGTCCTGGCCAGGGGTGAGCGGATAAGGGCGAGGTTGCGCTCGACGCTCTCGGCCACCGTTCCGCCCCGCGGCTGATAGACGTGGCAGCCCGGCAGGGGCAGCATGGAGTGGACGACGTCGACGTTCAGTCCCTCGAGCCTCTCGGCCGCTCGATGGAGAAACGCGTTGGCCCGCAGGGCCCGGTTCCCGATGGGCGTTCGGACGGTGTGGACCTTCATGTCGGGTGAGTCCGGTAGACGCGTGGTGGTCAGCACGTGGACCTGGGGGCCGCGCTCGGCCAGGTGATGGATGAACTGCCGCGTGCTGGTTTCGGCTCCGCCGCGTCGGGTGTCGATGCTCTCGATGACGATACAGACCTTCATGATGACGGGAATTGTAGCACGGAGTCGGTCATGCGGCACCTCGGCCGGACTCGGCGCGTCGATTGACTGGCCCCCGACAGCGGCTACAGTGGCCGGCCATGACAGACGACCGGGCCGAGGCCCACAACAGGATGCTGCCTCCCATGCGGCGGCTCGCACCGGCCGCGGCGTGCGTCATGCTGGCGACACTGCTGGTTTTCTTGCCGTGCGTGGACCACGGCTTCCTTCGGTGGGACGACGACGAGAACATCGTGGACAACGAGCGGTTCCGGGGGCTTGGTCCGGACCAACTCTTGTGGATGTTCACGACCACGCACATGGGGCCCTATCAGCCGTTGAGTTGGCTGTCCTACGGCCTGGACTATGTCGCATGGGGGCTTGATCCGTACGGCTACCATCTGACGAACGTCGTTCTGCACACCCTCTCGGCGGGGCTGCTTGTTTGGCTGACGGCTTTGGTCTGGGCGGCGCGGGAGCCTCGTGCAGCGGTCGCTGCGGTCGAAGGTGGCGGCGCTAACCGGACCGCCTGTCGAGCGCCGCGCTTGGCCTACCTCGCCGGTGTCTTGGCCGGACTGGCCTGGGCGATCCATCCACAGCGCGTCGAGTCGGTGGCTTGGGTGACGGAGCGTCGGGACGTCTTGTGCGGAGTCTTCTTTCTGCTCTGCCTGATCGCCTACATGAAGGGCCATGGGGTGGACGATCGGACCGAGAGGCGGGGACGGTGGCTGTGGTTCTCGCGGCTGGCGTGCCTGCTGGCGATCCTGAGCAAGGGCACGGCCGTCAGCCTGCCGGTGGTGCTGGTCGCCCTCGACGTGGTCCCGCTCGGCCGGCTGCGGGGGGTCGTGCGTTCGTGGCTGAAGCCGCCGCAGCGCGGCGTGTTGCTCGAGAAGGGCGGGTACCTGGTCTTCAGCCTGTTGGGGGTGGGCATGGGTCTCTGGGGACAATGGCAGGGCGGCGCGCTGCGACCGCTGGACGAGGTCGGACCGCTCCAGCGTGTGGGGATCGCGAGTTACGCGGCGGTGTTCTATCTGGTGAAACTGCTGTTGCCGGTCGGGTTGTCTCCGATGTATGCCCGGCCCGAAGGCGTGTCCCTGCCGAGCCTGCGTTTCGGCGGCGCGGTGATCCTGGTCGTCGTCGTGACGCTGGTGCTGGTTCGGCTTCGAAGGCGTTGGGCATGGCCGCTCGTCGTGTGGTCGGCCTATCTGGCGATGGTGCTGCCCGTCTCCGGTCTGGTGACCATCGGGCACGAGCTGGTGGCGGATAGGTACAGCTATCTGGCATCGATGGCGGCGTTCGTGTCGTTAGGCGTGGGCGTGGCCTGGATGTGGGGTCGCCTCCGCGCCGGCGTCTCGCGAGTCGCGCTGGGTACGGTGGTGGGCCTTGTCGTGCTGGTCTGGCTGATGATCACGCGAGACCTGATCGATGTCTGGCACGACGACGTGGCGCTCTGGGAGCGGGCGGTCGCGGTCGATCCGCAAGCCGGGCGGGCGCAGACCAATCTGGGCGGGGCCTACCTGCACGCGGGCCGGCTGGAGGACGCCGTCAAGGCGCTGGAACGCTCGGTGGCGCTGTCGCCTGAGGATTCGAAGGCCCAGCACAACCTCGGCATGGCCTATCTCGGGCTACGGCAGTATGAGCGGGCCCTGGCGTGTTTTGAGCGTGCGATCGCGGCGGACGCCGACTACGTCCTGGCAAGGCGCGCCCGCGGGGTCACCTTGACGGACTTGGAGCGTCATGACGAGGCCATCGAGGAGCTGTCGCGGGCCCTCGACTCGACCAAGACGCCCGATCAGGTCGCCGCGATCCGCGAGGACCTCGGCGATGCCCACCTTGCCAGGGGCGACGTGAAGGCGGCGGTCGAGATCTACCGCGGGCTGATCGAGGCCGGTCGCGTCACCGGTGGGGTGTACGGTTCGCTGGCCGAGGGCCTTTTGCGGCTGGGGCGTGCCGACGAGGCCGCCGACCTGCTGCTTCGAGCACCAAGGGGTGCCGCGGGTTCGGCGGAGGTCCGCTATGCGCTGGCGAGGGTTCGCGCACGCCAAGGTCGCCTGACCGAGGCCTTCAACGAACTCGGCGCGGCACTGCGTGCCAAGCCGGAGCTGCGGGCCCGCGCGCGATTCGACGAGCTGCTCGAGCCGCTCCGCGACGACCGGCGTTTCGAGCGGGTGCTCACGTCGACGGCCGACGTGTTGCCGTAGGGGGGCTACGTCGTCTGGCTCGTGGCGTCCGCGCAGATCGCTCGCTAGAATGCCCACGTCGTAGAAGGCGCCGCCGGTGCGGGCGGTGGCGAGGTACTCGGAATACACGTCTGTTCCGCAGAGATAGACCGGCTTGGGAGGGCGGTTCTGCATGTCGGAGACCGAGGTCTTCATCAGCGAGTGGGTCGCGTGGCTGGCCACGACGATCTGGTCGAACCCTTTGTTCCTGCTGCTCCTCGGGGCGGGGTTGCTGTTTACGATCTCCACGCGGTTCGTTCAGTGGCGTGCCTTGACGCACGGCATTGCCTGTGTGCGGGGCCTGTACGACCGTCCTGAGGACGCGGGGCAGATCAACCACTTTCAAGCGCTCTGCGCGGCGCTGTCGGCCACGATCGGGCTGGGCAACATCGCGGGCGTGGCGGTGGCGATCGGGACCGGCGGGCCGGGCGCGGTGTTCTGGATGTGGGTGGTCGGCCTGTTCGGCATGGCCACGAAGTTCATGTCGTGCACCTTGGCGGTGATGTTCCGAGAGACGCTGGACGTGCCCGATCCGTCGGCGCCGGCGCTGACCGGAGGTGACGCGGCATCGCACAGCCTGGAGTATCGCGGAGAGGCGGGATCACCGATCGACGCACCGGAACCGCGCGGCCGCGGCGAGGTCCGCGGCGGGCCCATGTGGTACATCCAGAAGGGCCTGGTCGAGCCGATGCGGTCGAGGGGCAACCCTGCTTGGGTTCTGTTCAGCGTCCTGGCGATGCTGTTTGCGGTGTTCACGATGCTCGGGGCGATCGGCTCGGGCAACATGTTTCAGAGCCATGAGGTGGGGGCGGCGTTGCACGGCAGCTTCGGGGTCAGCCCTCCGCTGACCGGCGCGGTGCTGGCGTTTCTGGTCGCGCTGGTGATCATCGGCGGCATCAAACGCATCGGACAGGTGGCCTCGGCCATCGTGCCGTTCATGTGCATCATCTACGTCGGCGGGTCGCTGGTGATTATCGGTGTGAACGCCCCGAAGGTACCGGAGCTGCTGAGCAGCATCCTGCATGACGCTTTCTCCGGCACGGCGGCGGGCGGGGCCTTTCTGGGCATCACGATGCGTGAGGCCTTCGTGCAGGGCCTGCGACGGGCGTGCTTCAGCAACGAGGCGGGTATCGGTTCGGCCCCGATCGCCCACGCGGCGGCGAAGACGGACGAGCCCGTCCGTGAGGGCATCGTGGCCGCGTTGGGGCCCTTCATCGACACGCTGGTGATCTGCACGATGACGGCGCTGGTGATCTTGATCACGGATACGTGGCAGCGGGCGCCGATCGGTGAGCTGTCGGCGATTCATGACCGCGAGCCCGAGGTCACGGTTGCGTTCGACCAGGAGCAACAGCATCAGCTGGCCTATGTACGGAGCCAGCTCGGCGTGCGGATCTATCCGGCCGAGAGCGGCGGCGACGTGGAGCGGGCGTACATCGAGGGGATCAACGGCAGGCGGCTCCGCAAGGCGAACATCCAGGTGGATGACCCGAAGACGGCGACGTTGTCGATCGACGTGGAGCCGGAGCAATGGCCGGAGTTTCGGAAACGATTCAGCCGGGGCCAGCAGGTCCATCTCGACCTGGAGGGTGTGAACCTCAGCAAGCTGGCGTACGACCGCGGTTTGCCGGGCGTCCAGTTCGGCACGTACGTGGTGATGGCGGGGGTGTGCCTGTTCGCGTTCTCGACCATGATCAGTTGGAGCTACTACGGCGAGAAGGGCGCGGAGTTTCTGTTCGGCTCGAAGGCGATCCTGCCGTACAAGTTCCTGTTCGTGGCGATGATCGTGGTCGGCACGCTCAGTGAACGTTTTAAGCCGATCTACGACTTCAGCGACGCGATGTTCGGTATGATGGTGTTCTGTAACCTCCCGGCCGTGCTGCTCCTGATGCCGCGTGTGCTCAGGGCCTCACGGGACTACTTCGGACGCTTGGCCCGTGGCGAGATCCGACGAACCAGATAGGGCGGTGGCACCGAGCCGGCGGCGGGGAGGGCGCGGCCGGCTGATGGTCTGTGCGATCGTCGTCGCGTGCGTCGCACCGAGCGGCTGTCGGATGTCGTCGCCGTCTGTGTCCACCTCGGACGATAACGACGACTACCCGCCGTTCAAGGGTGCTCAGGTCGTGCCGCCCGAGGAGCGTGAGCGGGTCATGCGCGAGGCGGCCGAGTCGGATGTGCGGTCCG
Source organism: uncultured Planctomycetales bacterium (assembly GCA_964622545.1). Lineage (GTDB taxonomy): Bacteria > Planctomycetota > Phycisphaerae > UBA1845 > JAFGLZ01 > JAFGLZ01. Next base: position 50,845 of record CAZUQM010000018.1, read on the forward strand.
GGGACAAGCCCGTCGACGAGTACATCGTCGAGCAGCTCCGGTCGTTGGCCAAGCAGGTGCCCGAGACGCTGCAGCTCGGTGAGCCGGAGGTGTTGTGGTTCGACGGAACGCAGGGTCAGCGCGAGGGCGTGGTGGTATTGCTGTTGGTGCGACGAGACGTGTATGTCAGGCCGCCCAAGGCGACGACGCAGGGTCCGGTTCGTAAGGTCCTCTCGGCCCTGATGTCGCAGGTGGGCGGGACGGTGGTGAATGCGCACCGTCTCTCGAAGGACGCCACGGTCGCGTCGCTACCGTCGGGCGTGTCGCTGGCGCGGTCCGTCTACAGCGCAGTCCAGGCCGGGGATACGACGGGTCGGATCCAGAACGCCAATCGGTGGGTGATCGCCTCGTTCCGCGAGACGGACGAACCCGTCGAGGCGTTCCGTCCGGTCTTCGACGATCTCTGGGCGGCGTGCGACGCCCTGAAGAGGTCCGAGCCCGTGCTGATCGTGGGCGAGCAGGTCCTCGGCCGAGACGACATCCGTCTGAAACGCCTGTATGAACGCGCTCACCGCAAGGTGGACTGGCCGACGTACGCGGGCAGCCAGCCCGATCCGGGTCTGGCGTTCGAGGTCGGTCGGTAGGGCCCGCGGCGAGAGCCAAGCGGCGCTGTCGCGTTTGGCTTAGGACGACCGATAAGCCATAATGGTGCTTCGTCAGCCGGCCTACACCACCCGGGGCGATGGGAGCCTCGCGGCCGGCAGGTCTCACGGACGGGAGGACATCCCATGCGGTCGGTGTCTGGTCTCTCAAGGAGGGGGACGACGGCGTTCGTGCTGATCGCGTCCATCGGATGCCTCGCGGCCGGTTGCAGCGACACACGCCTGACGTTCACGCAATCGGGAAAGGAAGGGCCTGAGAAGTATCGGCTGACGCCGCGGCGGTGCACGTGGACGAATCTCGCCGACGGCGGCTGTTGTCTCTCGCTGCTGTACCAGTGGGACACGCACGCCGGGCAGTTCATCCTGGAGGGCGTCCGGAGCAACTACCTTCGCATCATCATCCGCCTTCCCGACCAGCTCGAGGCGGTCGGCAGCTCGCTGGACGTGGAGCTCCAACCGGGCATGGTCCAGGCGTACGACGACCACACACCGCGGGGCATCTGCTACACGGGCGGGCCGGGCCGGATCACGCTGCGGTGCATCAAGGACGCCAAGGTGCTGGGCACGTTCGAGGTGACGTGTCGCGGTTTTCTGCCCGGGCGCGGTCCGCAGAGCCTGTTCAGCGACGACTACGTCCTGTCGGCCCAGTTCGAGGCCGAACCGGACGCCGAGGCCACGCTCCGCGCGATGGCCGACGTCGGCTGGTTCTTCACCACGCCTGAGCGGCGGTCGGGCATGATCCGGCGCCGCTCGCAGGAGTGATCCGTCGGCGGGCCGGTCGGGCGGGTTGTGCCGGGCCCGGAACGCTCCGACCAAGCCGATCAGGTCGCAACCCTCTCGTGATCCACGGACGGGCACGAATGGGCGGTGAGGCAAGGACGCTTCGATGCAGTTCGCAGCAGATCTCCTCGATCGATTCGACGGCCAGCGGATTCTCGTCATCGGCGACGTGATGCTCGACCGGTATATCTGGGGCGCGGTCGACCGCGTGAGCCCGGAGGCACCGGTGCAGATCCTTCGCGTGAAGGACGAGACCTGGACGGCGGGCGGCGCGGGCAACACGGCTCGCAACGTCGTGGCCTTGGGCGGCGAGGCGGCCGTGCTCGGCTTGCTGGGTGATGATCCGGCCGGGGAGCGGGCCAGGGCGTGCCTGCATGCCGAGGGCATCGCGTTTTGCGGTGTGTCCGGCGGGCGTCAGACGACGGTGAAGACACGGATCCTGGCGAGGAATCAGCAGTTGATGCGGATCGACCGCGAGGAGGAGGCCCCGCTGGGTGAGGGGACCGAGGGCGAGCTGATCGAGCAGGTACGGGCTCTGGCCGATCGTTTCGAGATGGTGATCGTCTCGGACTACGCCAAGGGGGTTGTCACGCCCGGTCTGATGGCCGAGGTGATCGAGCGCTTCGGCTTCGTGACGGTCGATCCGGTGCCGAGGCACATCGGGCGGTACCGCGGGGTCACGCTGCTGACCCCGAACCATGTCGAGGCGAGCGCGGCGGCGGGCATGCCGGAGGAATCGGAGGCGGATCTGATCCGCATCGGGGCGCGGCTGGTTCAACGGACGCAAGCGAACGTGTTGATCACACGGGGCGAGAAGGGCATGGCCCTGTTTCCGCTGGACGCCGAGCCGGTGTTCGTGCCGACGGACGCGCAGGAGGTGATCGACGCGGTCGGGGCGGGTGACACGGTGATCTCGGCGATGACGCTGGCCCTGGCGGCGGGCGCGACGTATGCGCAGGCGGTGCGGCTGGCGAATCTGGCGGCGGGGATCGTGGTGGCCAAGGTCGGCACGGCCACCGTCACGCGGGACGAGATACGCGAGCGGCTGAACCGGTCGGAGCAAGGGTGAGGCGATGCGTCGGGCCGTGTTCCTGGACCGAGACGGGACGGTGACCGAGGAGGGGGACTGGTCCGACAAGGCGGCACCGCCGCGCCTCATCCCCGGCGCGGTGCAGGCCTTGAAGCGTCTGACCGAGCGGGGCGTGCCGCTCTTCGTCGTGACGAACCAGAGCGGCGTGGCCCGTGGGTACTACACGGAGCAGGACGTGGCGACGTTTCATGCCCGGATGGCGTCGCTCTTCGAGGCCGGCGGCGTGTCGTTCGCCGGGATCGGCTACTGCCCGCACCTACCCACGGCGGGCTGCTCGTGCCGCAAGCCCGAGACGCGTTACCTTGCCGACATGGCCGGCGAGCACGGTCTGGATCTGGAGCGCTGTTACGTCGTGGGCGACCAGACGACGGACGTTGCGATGGGACGGCGGAACGGCTGTCGGACGGTGCTGGTCCAGACCGGGTTCGGTGGGGGCGACGGCAAGGCGTCCGCTCAGCCGGACGCGGTCGTGGCCGACATTCGCGAGGCCGTCGACTGGATCCTGGCCGACATCGACGTGCAGGCCGGCGGTATCGCGTGAACGTTCGCGTCGGGGGTCGCTATTCTTCCACGATGATCTCGGTGACGCGCTCGAACTCGGTGACCACGACGTATCTCTCGACGTCGAGGCAAAACAGGGCCGAGGTCTCCGCGGTGGCGAAGGTTTCGAGATGCGGGTGCTTGTGGAGGTAGGGTTCGATCAGGGCCTGACGCTGATCGGTCCCGGCTTCGATCACGCGTCCGGTCGCCGTGACCGCCGTGGCGGCTTCGAAGTCCTTCACGTCGTTGGAGCGGCTGTCGATGAGCATGGCCGCTCGTGCATCGGTGGTCAGGTTGACGTATTTCCGTGTCTGGCGTGGGGTGACGAAGATCAGGCCGGTGAGGTCCTGCGTGGCCGCGAAGGCGACGAGGTTGACGTAGGGGCCGCTTTGGTCGCTGGTGGCGAGCGTGGCGAGCTTCTGCGAGGCGAAGAGCGAGCGGAGGATCGCGCCCTCCTCGGACGCGCGGTCTAGGGGGATGCGTCGTCGGTCGTTCGGTGCGGCGGTCATGGATGGTCTCCGCGCGGGTGTTCCGGCATATCGTAGCATCGTGGCTTCGCTTGCGGCCAGGGGCCGGCAGGCAAGGCCGCGGCATTGTAGCGTGGTAGCGCGACGTGGGACCACCCCGGCCAAGACCGCGAGGGCCCGAGCCATCGTCCTTCGGAGCTAGAGCACCCGTCCGGAGAAGACCACAAGCAGGCCCGCCACCAGCAGCACGAACACCGCCCACCATAGCACCACGCTGCTGGTCCAATGCCGACCGAGACCTTCCAGGATGTTCAGCTTCCGCCAGTTGAAGGCGAGTTGGTCGGTGATCTGCTCGGGGCGGGGCGGCGGTGTGGCCAGGCTCACGACCACGCAGACCACGGCGCAGGCGGCCCAGTTGATGATCGCCTGCATGGCGTAGGGTTCGAGCCAGTCGGGGTGGGCGGGCACGACCTGGACGACGATCTTCATGGCGATGCCGAAGGCGAAGCCGAACAGGACGGCCGTCAGCGCGCCGACGCCATTGATGCGCCGAAAGAGGATGCCCAGGACGAACACCGCGCCGAAAGGCGGGGCGAAGAACGCGTAGAGCGTCTGGATGTAGACGAAGAGGCTGCCGCCGATGCGATCGATGAAGCCCGCCAGGACGATCGAGACGGCCAGGATCACCACGGACGAGATCATGCCCATGCGCACGACGTGGCGCTCGGACGCGTCTGGGTCCATCAGTCGTTTGTAGATGTCGAGCGTGAAGATGGTGGCGGTCGAGTTGAGCACCGAGTTGACGGTCGACTGGATCGCTCCGAAGAGCGCGGCCAGGAACAGCCCGCGGAGCCCGACCGGGATGAGCAGCTGCAGCATGTGGACGTAGCCCTTGTCGGCCTCGGGTCGGATCTCGTCCCACGGGAGCTGCATGACCTCGGGGTATTTCGCGAAGAGGATCAGGCCGGGCACGACGACGATGGCGGGCATGAGGACCTTCATGTAGCCGGCCAGGACGATGCCCATCCGCGCGTGGTACATGTTTTTCGCGCCGAGCACGCGCTGGATCATGAACTGGTTGATGACGTTGTACCAGATGCTCACGCTGAACAGACCGAAGATGAGGCTCGGCCACGGGTGGGTGGCGTGCGTGACGGGCTGGATGACGCTAAGGCGGTCGTAGGTGTCGGCCCGCGCGCAGTGCTGGGCGTTCTTGGCGACGACGTCTTGCCAGATGCCGGCGTTGGCCTGGTTGCGCTCGATCATGATCCGCCAGCCCTCGACGATGGAGTTTGCGTCGCCCGAGAGCATGAGCAGGCCGAGGATGGTGACCATCAGTCCGCCGGCGACCATGACGATGACGGTCAGGAAGTCGGTCCATGCGACGGACCGCAGTCCGCCGTAGATCGCCCAGGAGCCGGCCACGACGGCCAGGGTGATGATGGCCAGCCACAGGCCGAGCCGGTCGTGTGTTTCGGGGCTGAGATCGGTCGCGCCGATCGAGCCGGCCAGGGTCGAGACGATGGCGCCGAGCTCGGCGCCGAAGAGGCTCTGGAGGGCGAGCCCGCCGCCATAGAGGACGGCGGCGAGGAAGGCCACGACGTTGCTGATGACGGTGACGACGGCGAAGAACTGCCGCAGGGCCGGGTGGAAGCGCCGCTCCATGAACTCCGGCGTGGTGAACACGCGCGAGGCCAGCAGGAACGGGATGAAGAACCAGATGAGCACGGTAAAGCTGAGCACGTTGGCCCATTCGCTCATGGCCACGCAGATGCCGTAGACGAAGGCCGCGCCGATCATGCCGATGAAGTGTTCGGTGCTGATGTTGCTGGCGATGAAGCTACTGCCGACGACGTACCAGGGCAGGGTTCGACCGGCGAGGAAGTAGTCGTCGGACTGGGTCTTCTCCTTGCGGCCGGCCCAGATGCCGACGAAGCACAGCGCGATGAAGTAGCCGATGAAGGCGATGTAGTCCCACGCGTGGAAGGTGAACGATTCCGTGCCGGACATCGCGAGCATCAGGCGGGCTCCAGCATGCGGGCGATCTGGGCGTCGCAGGCGGTGATGAGGGCATCCATGGCGCCGCGCGCGAAGGGGCTGGCCCAGACCTGGTAGATGTCGGTGTCGTGCAACTCGGCCGGGCTGAGGTAGCCCATGCCTCCGTTGACCACGGTGACGACCGGCATGGCGACCTCCGGATAGCGCTGTCGGAGGGTGCGCTGCAGCAGGGAGTACGTCTCGTTCGGGTGCGCGACGAGCACGGCGTCACCGAGCCGCCAGAACCAGGTGGGGACGTGCACCGTCGGACCGGCGCCGACCTTGCGAAGCAGGCGGAGCTTGCGTTTGAGCCGTTCGCCCTGGACGCGGTCGGTGCACTCGGCGAGCTGGCGTTCGATCTCCTCGGGCGGGGGCAGGGGTTTGAGGGGGAGCTCGACGTCGAGGGACTCGGCGGCCAGGTGGGTGGCCGGTTCGTAGGGCACGCGCTTCCAGGTGGCCAGGGGGGCGCCGGATTCGACGACGGCGTCGTAGGTGAGAGCGGTCCGGGCCGGCAGCATCGACGCGAGGGCGGAGATCACGCAGCACCCGAGGTCTCGGCCGTTGGCGTCGGCGACGGCGGTGTCGCCCGTGAAGCCCTCGCGTGGCCCGAGCTCGCCCGAGGCGCCCTGGAGGAAGAGCACCGGCGCGCCGCCGGTGGCGGCCTCGACCGTCTCGCGCATCGCACCGACGTAGTCGGGAGAGATGAGCTTGTTCTCCCAGGCGAGCGTGGTGGCGTGGCAGGCGTAGTTGACGACCGCCCCGAGGATCGTGCCGTCCTCGGAGGTCGCGCGGCCGACCAACAGCGTGTCGTCGGCGGGCGCGTCGGGGTTGAAGCCGCAGACGGTACGGTCGGCGTCGGGGTCGGGCAGGTCGCGGTTGGCTGCGAGGTGGCAGTGGCCGTAGGTCCAGTCGAGGGTGGCCGGCTGGGCTTCGGTGAGGGCGACCTCGGTGGCTTCGATGAGGGCCCGCGCGAGCGTTCGCAGGTAGGGTTCGATCAGGTGGCCGCCGGGCTTGTCGGCGTCGGCGGCGCAGAGCGCGCACGCGGCGTGCGTGTGGGACAGGGCGATCAGCACGCGACTCGGGTCGAGGTGGTGGGCGCTGAGCAGGGCCTCGCGGACGCGTCGCTCGTCGTCGAGGTCTTGCCACCAGCCGCCGTCGAACGTCGCCAGGACGAACGGCGGGGCGGTGGGCGACCGGCGCAGCACCATGACGTTCGCCGTCAACGGCCGGTGCACGCCCTCGGCCACGTCGTGACTCGCCGCGCCCCACTGGCGGGCGTAGATGCCGACCGGCGGCGTGATGTCACGCTTGGCCGCGCCGATGAGGGCGGCCACGCTGGGTGGCTTGACATCGGCTGGTCGTGGGCGATTCGAAGGCGTCATGTACGGTGCTCCGCTGTGATCGTGGGGCACCGCGCGAGGCGGGACGTGTCAGGGGACGCGTCCGCAAAGGGTTCGTGACGGATGCATGCGCGGTGGCACCCAGCAGGTTCGTTCGTAAGGGGGGGAGAAGCGAATGTCAATCGTGCGGATTCGCGTCCTTCAGAGCCGGAAGTGTGAACGAGGGGTGCTGTTCGTGGACCATGGAGCGCGCTCCTCCACGGAGTCAATACCCTTCCCGGTCATCCGTGGAGGTCGTTCAGGCGCTCCCGCACCCGCTGCATGCGTTGCCAATGCGTGCCGTTCCAGTAGACCTTGCCGCAGGCGTCGCAGCGATAGAACTCGTCGGCCCAGATGAGGCTTCGGGCCGGCACGTCGTGCTGGACCTGGTCGCGTCGTACCTGTGCGAGCTGTCCGTTGCAGGCCGTGCAGCGCGGGTGGCCGACCTCGAGCCGCATGGCGTGCACGACCCACTCGACCTGGTTGAGCCGTTTCAGGCCGCGGGGCAATTGGAGGGCGCGGACCTGGCCGGAGGTGATGGCGCGCCGCTCGAAGAGCCGGCCGTCGGCGGAGATGAGTACGCGTCCCTGGCGGTCGGCGTGTTCGACCAGCTCGGCGTCGTCGATACCCTCGGTGTAGGTCGTGTCGTAGCCGATGGCCCTCAGCCACCGGGCCAGACCGCCGCACATCGCATCGCAGGCGAACCGGACATCGTCTGGCTTGGCCATGGACGTGAGTATATCGGGCTCGGGGCGGTGGTGGCATCATGGTGGGCGGCGTGGCGGCGCGGGCTCCGGCAGGCCGGCGGGATCGCCAGCGGGCGAGTCCGGGCGTCCTGCTTGATCGGCTCGCGTCGGCTGGTAGAGTGCGACGGATCCGAGGCGCCGCACCACGAAGGGAGGACACGATGAGCACGCCGATGATGGAGGCCTTTAAGCTGGACGGGCGCGTGGCGTTGGTGACGGGCGGGTCGCGCGGCATCGGGCTGGGTCTCGCGAAGGGGCTGGGCCAGGCCGGGGCGAGGGTCATGTTGGCCGCAAGACGTCCGGACGTGGGCGACCAGGCCGTCCAGGCACTCACCGCCGAGGGCATCGACGCTCGAGGCCTGTGGGGCGACGTGGCGGATCTGGCGTTCCAGGAGGATCTGGTCGAGCAGACGCATGCCTGGCAGGGGCGCATCGACGTGCTGGTCAACAACGCGGGCACGACGGTCCGCGTGCCGTCGGACGAATGCGGCATCGACGACTGGGACCGCGTGATGGACGTCAACGTCCGCGGGCTGTTCGCGCTGTCGCAGCGTGTGGGCAAGCGGATGCTCGCCGCGGGTCGCGGCTCGATCATCAACATCTGTTCGCTGACCAGCGAGATGTCGCGGCCGACGATCGCCGCCTACACGACCAGTAAGGGCGCGGTGCGGCAGCTCACGAAGGCCCTCGCGGTCGAATGGGCGTCGCGCGGTGTCCGCGTGAACGGCATCGGTCCGGGCTACATCGAGACCGACCTGACCGAGCCGATGCTCGACAACCCCGAGCTGAAGGGCTGGGTCGACTCGCGGATCCCGATGAGGCGGTGGGGCAAGCCGTCGGACCTCGCGGGGGCAGCCGTGTTCCTCGCCTCCGACGCGAGCGCTTACCTGACGGGCCAGATCCTCTACGTCGACGGCGGCTTCTTGGCGGGGTAGAGTAATCCCAGCTGTAAGCTGCCTGGGGTAGGGAGATTGCCGACATGCTCACGAAGCTGCGCATCTGCAATCTGAAGCGGTTCGACGAAGCTGAGATAGATCTTGGACAGGCCGTGGTTTTCGTTGGCCCCAACAACTCAGGCAAGACCACCGCGCTTCAAGCGTTGGCCCTTTGGGAAATCGGCGTCCGACGTTGGGCCGAGAAGAGAGGTGACAAATCGTCGGCCACGAAACGGTCGGGCGCCGCGATCAACCGCCGCGATCTCATCGCGATGCCTGTCCCGTCCGCGAAGCTGCTCTGGCGAGACTTGCACGTACGTAACGTCACTCGCGTCGTCGACGATGCGACAGGCCAGAGAAAGCCCAAGACCGCCTACATCCGAACAAAAGTCACCGTGGATGGGATCACAGGTGGGCATGCCTGGTCGTGCGGCCTCGAATTCGACTACGCCAATGAGGAGTCTCTTTACTGTAGGCCGCTGAGCGAAGGCGACGGGAAGCGATCTGAGCGGAAAACCATACCCCGAGAGGCGATCGACATCAGTGTGGCGTTTCTTCCGCCGATGTCAGGCTTGGCCGCGGAAGAGCCGAAGTGGGAACAGGGGCGAGTCAACGTATTAATCGGAGAAGGTCAGACTGCTCAGGTGTTGCGGAATCTCTGCTATGAGGTTTACGCGAGTGAAGAAAGGGCGGAAGAGTGGAATCGACTCGTCGTCAGCATCCGCGACCTGTTTGGCGTCGAGCTGCTACCGCCGACGTACATCGCGGAGCGCGGTGAGATCACCATGTCCTACAAGGAGACGGGCGGGGCCGAGCTTGACCTCTCTTCGTCGGGACGGGGCTTGCAGCAGACCCTTCTGCTCCTGTCGTATCTCTATGCGAATCCGCGAACAGTGCTGTTGCTCGACGAACCTGATGCGCACCTCGAGATCCTCCGCCAGCGGCAGATCTACCAATTGCTGACGACTGTTGCTGAGGAGAAGGGTTCTCAGATCATCGCCGCCAGCCATTCGGAGGTCGTGCTTAACGAAGCTTGTGATCGTGGGGTCGCGGTGGCGTTCGTTGGAGCCCCGCATCGTATTGCCGATCGCGGTTCGCAGGTACTCAAGGCGCTTAGGGATATTGGCTTCGACCAGTACTATCAAGCTGAGCAGACGGGATGGGTTCTCTACCTGGAGGATTCCACTGACCTGGCTATCCTTCAGGCGTTTGCCAAGACGCTCGACCACGAAGCACAGGCACACCTGGAGAGGCCATTCCTTCATCGTGTCGCGACCAATCAACCGCAGAGGGCGCGGGAGCACTTCTACGGGTTGCAAGAAGCCAAGCATGACCTCGTTGGGATCGCGCTATTCGACCGGCTGGACAAGGAGCTTGAAGAAGGCCGACCGCTTAGAGAGCTAATGTGGGAGCGGAGAGAGATCGAGAGTTACTTCTGCATGGAGGAAGTGCTTGTAGAATATGCTCGTTACGATTTGCCTGATGACCTATTCGGGCAGGCCGAGAGTGAGAAGCGCGTAGCGACCATGCGCGAGGTCATCACGGAAATAGGTGAAGCCTTGGAGAGACTGGGCAAGCCGGATCCGTGGTCGGGCGAGATCAAAGCAAGCGACGATTTTCTCGATCCCGTGTTCCGAGGCTTCTTCAAGAAGCTCGGCCTCCCCCTCGGTTTCCGGAAGTCGGACTACCATCGCCTGGCTGCCCTCGTTCCGAGAGACCGGATTGATCTGGAAGTGGTTGAGAAGCTCGACGCCATTGTCGGGGTTGCCAAGCACGCCAGGCCCAGAGAAGGATAAGCTTGGCAACATGATCCTTATCCGCCGGTTCCGTATCACTCCCCAATAATCTTCACGAGCACGCGTTTGCGGCGCCGGCCGTCGAACTCGGCGTAGAAGATCTGTTCCCACGGACCGAAGTCCAGCTTGCCGTCGGTAAGGGCCACGACCACCTGGCGGCCCATGATCTGGCGCTTGAGGTGGGCGTCGCCGTTGTCCTCGCCGGTGCGGTTGTGGCGGTAGCGGCTGATGGGCTCGTGGGGCGCGAGCTGCTCGAGCCATTCGTCATAGTCCTGGATCAGGCCGGACTCGTCGTCGTTGATGTAGACGCTGGCCGTGATGTGCATGGCGTTGACGAGGACGAGCCCTTCGGTGACGCCGCTATCGCGGATGGCCTCCTCGACGTCGGGCGTGATGTTGATGTAGTCGCGGCGCGACGTGATGTTGAACCAGAGCTCCTTGCGATAGGACTTCATGGGGCGGCTCCTTTGCGCTGGGCGTGCGGTCCTAGGTTTCCTGCAAGCAAGAGTGTTCTGTGTGGCACGGCCGTCCCCCGGCCGTGAGGATCGACTTCCTCAGCCGAGGGCGGCTGGGCCACAGGGCACGGAGCCATGCCACGTGTCAGCGATTCCTGCAGGTGGCCTGACCCTCTGGCTTCGTCGTCACCTCGTGATCCTACCAGGGCCGGCTTCATGTCACGAGCCCAGCCCCAGCAGATACGGGATCCATCGGGTGCCGACGTAGCGTTCGTCGACGAAGATGCCCGCGCAGAACGTGTGGTAGATCATGTTCATCGCGATGCCCGAACCGTAGGCAAACCGTCCGCCGGCGATCCGCCATCGCAGCAGGGTCTGGTAGAGCGGCGTGGCGGCCTCACGCTGGGCGTTCCAGTATTGGGCCCACCAGCGGTTGATCGTCATGCCCACGGCCTGGAGCAGGCAGAAGGCGACGATCGACCAGATGAAGCCGTGCCAGATCGCGCAGTAGACGAACGTGACCAGGTAGTTCCGCAGGACCTGCCGCCGGCTGCCGCCCAGCGGGATGTAGATGTACTCGAACAGGAAGGATCCGAGCGTGATGTGCCAGCGCCGCCAGAACTCGCGGATGTTGCGGCTGATGTAAGGCCAGTTGAAGTTCTCGGGCAGGTCGAAGCCCATCATGCGGCCCAGGCCGATGGCCATGTCGATGTAGCCGCTAATCCACAGGAAGACGAAGTACGGCGACAGCGCGACCGTGATGAGCACGGTCAGCGTCCCGAAGTCCTGCGGACGTTCCCACACGCCACCCACTATCCACGGCTTGAGGACGAAGAACATGATCCCGAGCCGCACCAGGCCGAGGAAGACGCGGCCCAGCCCGGCCAGGATACGTCGCGGTTTGAGGTTCTGTCGCCATATCAGGAACTGCGGTTGGAGCTCTTGGAAGCGGGCGATCGGGCCCATCCGCAGGCACGTCGGAAAGAGGGCGAAGGCCAGGTAGTCGATCAGGCTGATCCGTTCGATCTTGCGTTGGGCCACGTCGAGCGCGACGTGCAGCACGCGTATGACCAGGTAGGCCAGGCCCAGCCAGGCGATCCAGTAGTACTCGCGCTCCTGCGTGATCGACTCGACCGGAAGCCAGGGGAAGTTCGGCCAGATCAGGGCGGGCAGGTAGACGGCGTGGACGGCGGCCCAGACGAAGGCGACGCGCTGCTTGACCGGCTGGGTTCGCGAATCGTTCGGGTTCGCGTCGGCCGATGCCTCTCGCCTGACCCAGAGCAGACAGATGTAGATGACGGCCCAGCCGTACACGACGCTTGCGGCGAACGTCACGCAGAACTGCCACGGGCAGGTCAGGATCATGAACGCCGAGCTGGTCAGGATCAGGGCACCGCGGACCCATCGAGTGGGCAGGATCCAGAAGAGCGGCACAAAGGGCAGGAAGGCGAGCACGCCGAAGGGGATGGCCAGCGCGTTGACGTTGAAGTAGTCGGGGATGCGGAGTTCGAGCATCGGGCTGGGCCTTGGAGCGTACCGTGCGTTTCGCCAGGATCAGGAGTCGGTCCTTTTCCGCGCCGGCGAGGCATTATGGCGTGGCGGGCACGGGCATGCAATGCGAAGGTATCTCGCACCCTGTTTCTTCGGATCCGTCTTCGCACGGTTTCTCCGGGCCGGCGGTGACGCTACAATCCCCTCGTGCAAGTCGAACCCTAGCCGGCGACGGGCGGTGCCCGCGTCGCGACACACCAGGAGATACGCGCATGGTCGGCATCACCTCCTTCGGCGGATTCGTGCCCCGCTTGAGGCTCAACCGCCAGACGATCTTCCAAGCGATGGGCTGGTACAACCCCGCGACGTTCGGCATCGCCCAGGGAACCAAGGCGGTCGCGAACTACGATGAAGACAGCGTGACCATGGCCGTCGCCGCGGCGATCGATTGCCTGCAGGGCCGCTCGCGTGACGGTGTGGCCGCGCTGTACCTGGCCTCAACCACGATGCCATACGAGCTGCGCGATGCGGCGAGCCTGGTGGCGGCGGCACTCGATTTGCCGAGCGCGACGCGGACGATGGATGTGGCCGACACGCTCCGGGCCGGGACGGGGGCCGTGCTGGCCGCGGTCGATGCGGTGTCGGCCGGGCTGGCCGGCGAGGCGCTCGTGACCTCGTCGGACTGCCGTGTCGCGCGGATGGGCAGCCTGCAGGAGCACGTCTATGGCGACGGGGCGGCGGCGCTGCTGGTCGGCAAGGACCACGTCGTCGCGGAGTTCAAGGGTTCGCACTCGATCACGGCCGACCTCGGCGATACGGTCCGCGAGACCGGCCAACGTTTCGATCGCACCTGGGAGGAGCGGTGGGTTCGCGACGAGGGCTACTCGAAACTTGTCCCAGAAGCAGCCGGTGGCCTGCTCGAGAAGCTCGACGTGAAGCCCGACGAGATCGCCAAGGTGATCCTACCCGGCGATCCGCGCACGCAGATGACCCTCGGCAAGCGTTTGGGCCTGAGCCCGGAGCAGGGCGTGGATCCGATGATCGGGACGATGGGCGACCTCGGCGCGGCCCAGCCGATCGCGGTGCTGACGGCCGCGCTTCAGACGGCCAAGCCCGGCGATCGCATCTTGGTGGTTAGCTATGGTCAAGGTTGCGATGCGCTGCTGTTTGAGGTGACCGACGCGATCAAGGACGTGGTCGGCGACGACACCTCGCCCAAGGGCGTGGCCGGTTGCCTTGATGACGGTGAGGACATCCAGAGCTATCAGCGTTACGCGATGTTCCGTGAGCTGATCCCGGCCGAGAAGGGCATCCGTGGCGAGTTCCAGGCCCCGACGGCCTTCTCGACGCTGGCTCGGGATCGTCGGGCCGTCATGGGCCTGGTGGGCAGCCGTTGCGGTTCGTGCGGCACGCCGCAGTATCCGCCGCAGCGCATCTGCGTGAAGTGCGGTGCGACCGACCAGATGAGCGACTACCGCTTCAGCGATAGGGCGGGCGAGGTGTTCACGTACACGGGCGACATGCTGGCCTTCAGCGTGGACCCGCCCGCGATCTACGGCATCGTGGACATGGAGGGCGGCGGGCGGCTGTACCTCGACTTCACCGACTGCAAGATCGAGGATCTCCAGGTCGGCATGCCGGTGGGGCTGAGCTTCCGGCGGAAGTACCACGACGAGCACCGCGGCATCAGCGGATACTTCTGGAAGGCCGTGCCCGTCAGGGCGTAACACGAGCGACCTCGGCGATCAAGCGACGTCGCCGGATCGGCAGATACGAAAGGACATCCCATGGCGGACGGGATCAAGGACAAGGTGGCCATCGTCGGGATGGGCTGCACGCAGTTCGGTGAGCTGTGGGACAAGCACGCCGAGGACCTCATGGTGGACGCGTTCAACGAGGCGCTCGCGGATGCGGCCATCGACACGAAGGACATCGGCGCGGCCTGGCTGGCGACGTGCTTCGAGGAGGTCAACGTCGGCAAGAGCGCGATCCCGCTGGCGTCGACGCTGAAGCTGCCTTATGTGCCGGTGACGCGCGTGGAGAACTTCTGCGCCAGCGGCACGGAGGCGTTCCGCGGCGCGTGCTACGCGGTGGCGTCCGGCTCGTGCGACATCGCCCTGGCGCTGGGTGTGGAGAAGCTGAAGGACACTGGCTACGGCGGGCTGCCCGATTTCGGCATGGTGATGGGCACGCGAAACCGGTTGATGCTGCCGAACATGACCGCGCCGGGCGCGTTCGCGATGCTGGCCACGCGGTATTTCGCCAAGTACGGGCTGGACCCGCAAGAGGGCAAGGCCACGCTGGCCAAGGTCAGCAGCAAGAGTCACGACAACGGCGCGAAGAATCCCAAGGCCCATCTTCGCAAGCCTGTGGACGTCGACCGCATCATGAACGCGCCGATCGTGGCCTGGCCGCTGGGGCTGTTCGACTGCTGCGGCGTGAGCGACGGTGCGGCGTGTGCGATTGTGGCGAGTCCCGAGATCGCCAAGAAGCTCCGGCCGGACCCGATCTGGGTCAAGGCTCTTCAGATCGCCGTGACGAGCGGCGAGGAGCTGATGACCACCGATTGGGACGGGGCGAACATCGAGACGACCTACCAGGCCGGCCAGCGCGCCTACGCCGAGGCGGGCATCACGAACCCGCGCGAGGAGCTCAGTGTGATGGAGGTGCACGACTGCTTCAGCGTGACCGAGATGGTCGTGTACGAGGACCTCCAGATCTCGCCCCGCGGTCAGGCCAAAGAGGACATCGACGCGGGCTTCTACAACCTCGACGGTCCTTTGCCGTGCCAGGCCGACGGCGGGCTGAAGTGCTTCGGGCACCCCATTGGCGCCTCGGGCCTTCGGATGCTGTACGAAGTTTACAAGCAGCTTCAAGAGAAGGCGGGGCCGCGCCAGATCCGGGATCCCAAGCTCGGCCTGACGCACAACCTCGGGGGCTTCCCGAGCAGCAGTGTGTGTAGTGTGGCGATCTTGGGGAACTGACGTGACGGTGCCATCGCAGCGGCTCGGACGCCGACGAGCAGGGCGCGGACTCGGTGCCGGGGGACACGGGCTCGTCACCGGCACGGGATCGAGAACACCCACCGGAAGAGCCGAAGGCCTGAGGTCGGGGGCTCGCCTCGGCTTCGCGCGCTATCGTGTCTAAAGAAGGCAGGTTAGGAGACTAGCGGCGAGTGGACTCGAACCACCGACCCAGGGCTTATGAATCCCTTGCTCTACCATCTGAGCTACGCCGCTAAGGCGCTTGATGACAAGCGCTAGGGCCTGTATCGGCATCACCTCAACAGGCACCCTAACCATATCTTACGACGGGGTTGTGGTCAAGTTCTCTCGACCTGCCTGCTTGGGGCGGGTGACGTCCGAAAGACCGCGGAAGACCTGAAGCCCCCCAACGGCTTACCGGATGTCCAGCCCTCGCGGCAGAGCTCCGCCGGTCCTCCTTCGGCGATCGGGTCAGGGGAAGACGTCGCGAATCGCTTCGGCGACATAGGCCTGTTGGGAGTCGGTTAGCTCCGGGTAGATGGGAATCGAGAGCACCTCGCGTGCAGCGGCCTCGGCCTCGGGGCAATCGCCCGGCCGCCCACCCAGATCCGCGAAGCATTCCTGGAGGTGCAGCGGGACGGGGTAGTACACCTCGCAGCCGATGTGTCTGTCCAGGAGATGTCCCCGGAGCTCGTCGCGCCGGCCGGGCACGCGGATCGTGTACTGGTTGAAGATCGACGTGTTGCCCTCGGCGATTCGGGGGAGGCCCACCGGCAAGTCGCCCAGCAGCGCGGCGTATCGGGCCGCGTTGTCGCGTCGAGCCTGGCTCCATCCGTCCAGGTAGTCGAGCTTGACGTTCAGCACGGCGGCCTGGAGGGCGTCCAGCCGGAAGTTGCCGCCGACGAGCTTGTGGTAATACTTCGGCTCGGCGCCATGATTGCGGAGAATGCGGCACCGATGGGCCAGGTCGTCGTCGTCGGTGACCACCATGCCGCCGTCGCCGAACCCGCCCAGGTTCTTCGACGGAAAGAAGCTGAAGCAGCATAGTCCGCCGAACTGGCCCGCCTTCTTGCCGAGCCGTGATGCCCCGATGGACTGGGCGGCATCCTCGACGAGGGTGAGGTCGTGCCTGTCGGCGATCTCGGCGAGCCGCTCCAGCGGGGCGAGCTGGCCGAAGAGGTCAACGGCGACGACGGCCTTCGTGCGATCCGTGACGGCGACTTCGACCGCTTCGGGCTGCAGGTTGAACGTGGCCGGATCGATGTCGACGAAGACGGGGGTCGCTCCGACGCGGACGATCGCACCGGCGGTGGCGAAGAAGGTGAACGTGCTCGTGATGACCTCGTCGCCGCGCCCGATCCCTGCGGCCATGAGCGAGAGGATGAGGGCGTCGCTGCCGCTGCTGGCGCCGATGGCGTGCTTGACGCCGCAGTACGAGGCGATGCGGTTCTCGAAGTCGGTCACCACCGGTCCGAGGATGAACCGCTGGCTGTCGCAGACCTCATCGATGACGGGTCGGACCCGCTCGCGGAACGTGGCGTATTGGGCCCGTAGATCGAGCATGGGGACTTCCGTGACATTCTCGTCCATGATGCGGCAATCCTTTCCAGGCCGGCCGTGGCGGAGGGTGCGGGCCGAGATGCTACATGGGCCTCAGTCTTCCACGAGCTCGACGTGGTCGTCGTCGAGCTTGCGATATCGTTCGCCGGTGGCCTCGCAGACGGCTTGGCCCGATGCGTCGAAATCGAGCCGCAAGCCGTGACGGCTGACCCATCCCACGACGCGGGCGGGCACGCTCATGACGAGGGCGAAATCGGGCACATCGGTCCGCACGACCGCCCCGGCGGCCACCATGGCGTATTGACCGATCGTCACGCCGCAGATGATCGTGGCGTTGGCACCGATGGTGGCCCCTCGGCGGACCCGCGTCGGCCGATACTCGCTCTTTCTGGATACGAAGCTCCTCGGGTTGATCACGTTGGTGAACACCATGCTGGGTCCGCAGAAGACGTCGTCCTCCAGTGTTACGCCGTCGTAAATCGACACGTTGTTCTGGATCTTCACACCGTTGCCCACCACCGCGCCGCCGCTGACGAAGCAGTTCTGGCCCAGCGAGCAGTCGCGTCCGATGGTCGCTCCGGGCAAGACGTGGCAGAAGTGCCAGACCTTCGTGCCCGCACCGATGCTGACGGGGTGCTCGACGATGCTCGACTCGTGGATGTACACGTCGTCTGGGTTCATGCGGCCGGTTCCTGACACTCGTTTGC
Source organism: uncultured Planctomycetales bacterium (assembly GCA_964622545.1). GTDB lineage: Bacteria > Planctomycetota > Phycisphaerae > UBA1845 > JAFGLZ01 > JAFGLZ01. The sequence continues at coordinate 68,453 of CAZUQM010000018.1, forward strand.
GATCGGTCCGGGGCGACGTTCGACGGCCGTCCTTCTCGTGCCGCCGTTCGAACTAGATGGTGACGTCCGTTTGGTCATTTGCAAGCGTCCAATCCCTACATCGTCCACGCAGTGGGGCTGCTGCGCGAGCGGCGCCGGCGTCGAACGAACCGCAGCCGGTCGATGATCTCGAAGCCGCCGGCGCGTGCATAGGTGTGCATGCCGTACCAGCCCGCTGCCCTGTCCGGCGCCAGCCGACGGACCGGCGTCTCTTCATACCAACCCTCGTCCAGCCTCTCGATGCGGTTGAACACCAGGCCGCCGCCGTAGGCCCGCGAGCAGTCCTGGGACGGGCGGAAGAGTCGGTCCTCATAAGAGAAGACCGCCCCCGCCGGCCGGGCGCTGCGCACATCGGCCACGACGGGGTTCAGTCGGTGCGGCGTCCACGGACCGAGCGGTGTCTCCGCCCAAAACAGATGCAGCATGACGGTCGTCGAGCCGCCTTCCGGGGCGATGTTCGCAAACAGCCACCAACGGCCCTGATGGTGTAGCAGGGTGCTGTCGACGGCGCGAACCTTGTCCAGCAGCGTGGCAATCGGTTCCCATCGATGGGGAAACTCGGCCGCCCGGTAGAGGACGACGCTTCGGCCGGCGGCCGACTCCGGCACCATGTAGACCTCGTCGTTCCACGCGAAGACGCACGGATACGAGAGGTGCCCTTCGCCTTCCAGGACGGTCATGACGTCCGTGAGGCGGCCGTCCGAGGTGAGCTTGCCGCGGGCGATCACGCCGCGCCGACCTCCGAGCGGCATGTCCTCGAAGAAGAGGTGGGTCTCGTCGTCGTGATGGATGACGAACGGATCGGCCCAGAGCCTGCCCGGCGGCGGCTCCATGCTTCTGAAGCCGTCGGTCTCGACGGGGCACGGCTGCGACGGGTTGACGGGTCGCATGGCGAGCTCCCACCGGTAGTCGTGGAGCCTGTTCCATAGTCTGTTCCGTGCGAAGCGGCCCGTTTGCCTGATCGTAAGACCCAGCCCGAGCGGCGGAGGGACGCCCGGCGTGGAGCCGCCTGAAATGAGGCCGTCCTCGCGAGGTGGTTCGCTGTCGTCGAAGATTGTGGAATCCCCGGTCAGATCGCCGTCCCGGGCGCGTCGGAGGCAGCGCAGCATCTGGTCGGCCAGGTGCCAGCAGGCTCGGCTCCGCGTTCGGGCCAGTGATGACGGATCGACGGCGTGGACGGCCCGGTCAAGGGGATCCACGGGTCGGTGGAGCTCCGTGCGAACGATCCAGGTGTGCAGCAGGTCGTCGCGCCGGTTGAACTCTTGCATCGCGAGGTCATCGAGCGGCACGTCCGCTTGAGGGCCTCCGCGGAACACCCAGACGCCGCTTTTCGGTCGGACCGCCGATAGGGTCACTGCATCGCCGTCGGTCAGATCGATGAGGACGTCGAGGGCTTCGCCTTGGCGGGGGGGGGGCGTGTGAGCGGCTGCTTCGTTGTGGCCCGACCGGCCGCGGGCGGGGTCGTCGAGGCGCGTGACGTCGGCCAGGAGGTCGCTCACGTCGAAGGGCTGAAAGGCGTCGTGTGTTGCGGGCGCGACGAGCCGATCCAGCCGGCGGTAGAGCCGCAGCGGCCGTGAAGGGAAGTCGGACCGCGCGTCTGAGATCGTTCTGGGGGGAGTCGCCCACGCCTCGAGACAAACGACGTCGACCTCGCGGAGCCGCCGCAAAAGATGTGCGACCCAGGCAGGGGCCCGTAGGTCGGCCAGCAGCACGCCGACCCGCAACGGCGGCAGGTTGTCATGAGCGGTCGTCATCCGTGCACCCGCTCGCTGTGGCGCGTCGATGTCAGCTCGACGACCTGATGAACCGCATGGCCGATCCGCCGAGCAGGTCCGCGACCTCGTTGCCGATCTGCTCGGCCGTCAGCTTGTATCCCGTTTCGGCCAGGGCGGTGTACTTCTCGGTCAGCACGTTGCCGAGCATGACCTTGGCGTCGTGCCATTTGTAGAGGAGCTGCTCGAGGACGCGGGCGTCGGAATGCTGGGGCGTGAACGTGTGCCCCAGCAGCTCCATGCGCATCCGCGTGATCTCGTGTTGCAGGCTCGGGACGTTGACGAACCACCAGCAGCCGAAGATGTGTAGGTTTCGGAACTTCCTGGCCGTGACGACCATCTCGTGCTGGTTTTCTCTGGCCAGGGCCGTCAGCAGGAACCGGTTGTGGCTGAAGCCGGTGCAGAGGTTCGTAACGGCCGAGATGTCCGCATAGCCCACGGCGTCTCCGGCCAGTCTGAGATCGGGGTTCACCTGGCGCCGCACGCCGATCATGATGCCCATGGCCAGGCCGTGATCGGCCGCGACGGGGAGCACGCATTGCTCCAGCAGTCGTGCGCCGGCCGTGTCGGCCGGGTAGCGGAAGTCGGGGCCCAGGGACGCGGCCAGGTACTGGGGCCTCATGAGGTCGATCCAGTCGACCAGGAAGCGTTGCACCTCGTCGACGGTCTTGCCCGAGAGGTCGTCCTGGACATCGTAGCCCAGTTGGGTGAGCAGCTTGCCGGCGCGGGGCCATCCCTCGAGCAGCGTGTCGATCCGCAGGGCGGCCAGGAAGCGATCGTCGCAGGTGAAGTCGGGCTTCCAGAACGGCCGCTCGACGTCGTCGAACGGGTCGTTGGTCATGATCATGCTGCGGACGTTGGTCAGCTCGAGGACGCGGTCGATGTGCGACGTCGGGTCGGTCTGGGCGAAGTAGCTGCGGTAGGCGTCCAGCGAGGTCTCGGACGGGTCGAGCCCGAGTTGCTGGAGGCACGTGGCTACGCCGCGGCAGGATTCGCTGATGGGCGAGCGGTTGACGAAGAGGTGCTGCCAGATCAGGTCGGCTTGCTTGTCGTTGGGCAGGGCCCAGAAATCGGCGGGGGAGATCTCGTCGCCCGCGGCGCGGAAGAACTCCGCGACGATGTAGTGGAACCGGAGCATCTCGTCCACGCCGTAGAGCAGCAGCTCGCCGAACTGGGGCGCGTAGAGGTGCGTGTGGATGTCATGCACCTCGGCCGAGGCCAGCGCGTTGCGAACGACGGGCTCGATACTGTTGGGATCGGTCAGGTCGGTCAAGGAAACGCCTCCTGCTAATGCGTGATGAACGGGCGCGGTCATGATAGCATGCCGTGATCCGGTCGCCCAGTCCGAGGGTTCGTGTTGACGGGGCGGCACCTGATTCGACTAGGGAGGTGAGCTGTGAGCAGGACGGTAACACGACGTGTCTTTTTCGGGCATTTGGCGTTGGGCAGTGCGGCCCTGGCCGCCGTCAAGGACAAGCCGGCAGCGAAGCCGAAGGCCAAGAGGCCTTCGTCCAAGGACAAGCTCAATCTGGCCATCATCGGCGTGGCCCGACGGGGTGGAGCGAACCTCAGCGGCGTCAAGCACGAGAACATCGTGGCCCTGTGCGATGCGGACGAGCGCCAGGCGGTCAAGGCGAGGAAGCAATTCCCGAAGGCCCTGTTCACGACCGACTACCGCGGGTTGATGGATCGCGAGGACATCGACGCCGTGGTCATTTCGACGCCCGATCATACCCACGCCTTACCGACGGTGATGGCGCTGCGAGCGGGCAAGCACGTCTACTGCGAGAAGCCCCTGACGCACACGGTGCAGGAGACGCGGCTCGTGACGCAGCTGGCGGCCGAGAAGGGTCTGGTCACACAGATGGGCACGCAGATCCACGCGGGCGACAACTACCGCCGCGTGGTGGAGCTGGTTCAGAGCGGGGCGATCGGCGAGGTGGACGAGGTGCATATCTGGGTCGGGGGTTCGCACGCTCCTGGTGATATTCCCGATCCCGCGCCGGTGCCCGAGGGGCTGAACTACGACCTCTGGATCGGCCCGGCCGAGTACCGCCGGTACCATGCCGACCTCGTCCCGGGCAAGTGGCGGGGTTGGTGGGATTTCGGCGGCGGCACCTTCGGCGATATGGGCTGCCACACGTTCGACCTGGCCCATTGGGCGTTGGATCTGCGGACCTGCCTGAGCGTCGAGGCCGAGGGACCGCCCGTGCATCCGGAGAGCACCCAGGCCTGGACGGTCGCGCGGTATCAATACCCTGCCCGCGGTAGCAAGCCGCCCGTCAAGCTAACGTGGTACCATGGCGACAAGCGCCCGCCGGGTCAGGACAAGACTGCCGCGAAGGACTGGAACCTCGGCATCCTCTTCGTCGGCTCGGAGGGCAAGCTGTACGCGAACTACAACAAGCACTTCCTTCTGCCGGCTGAGACGTTCAAGGACTTCAAGCGGCCCGATCCGTGGATCCCCAAGTCGATCGGCCACCACAGGGAATGGACCGAGGCGTGCAAGGGCAATGGCACGCCGCTGTGCAGCTTCGACTACGCCGGCCCGCTGACCGAGACGGTTCAGTTGGGCAACGTGGCCTACCGATCGGGCAAGCGGCTCGAGTGGGACCACAAGGCGATGAAGATCACCAACGCGCCCGACGCGAACCAGTTCCTGCGGTATGAGTACCGGAAGGGGTGGGAGCTGTAGCAAACCGATTGGTTGGAGTATACAAGTGGGCTGCCCGATGAGGGATCAAAGGAAGAGGCCCGCCACGGAGATCGTGCGATGCCAATGCTGATTCGCGAGTTGAACCTGCAGGGGTTGCTCTCCTTTGCCCCGGATTCACCTCCGCTCGAGATGAGGCCGTTGAATGTCCTCATCGGGCCGAATGGTTCTGGCAAGTCGAATCTGATCGAGGCGATTGATCTGCTGCGTTCGTCGGCGACGAAGCTGGCCGCCCCGATGCGAGGCCGCGGTGGTGGCGTGCGTGAGTGGATATGGAAGGGGACGCCGAAGGGCCCTGTACAGATCCAGGCCGTAGTCGAACAGCGACAGATTCCTTATCTCGACCCACTTCGACACACGATCGAGTTCGTTACAGACTCAGAGCGATGTCGTCTTCTGAAAGAAGTTATCAAGGACGTCGACGTACGACCAGATAGGAACCAGACCAAGTACTTCCAGCACGATGCGTCTAAACTCCTTCTGGCGCTGCCGGATGGCAGTGCACGCGAGTTGGAGCGAAAGGATATAACTGCCGATGAGTCGATCCTGTCTCAGCTGAAGGACCCACGTCAGTACCCGCAGCTTCATTACCTCGCCCACGTTTACAGCAAGATCAGGCTGTATCGCGAGTGGTCGTTCGGGCGGTCGTCCATCTTCCGCGCTCCCCAGGCGGCGGACCTGCCAAGCGACCGGCTTGCAGAGGACTTCTCAAACTTGGGACTCTTCCTGAACAGCCTTCGAAGCATTCCGAAGGCGAAGAACGAAATCATCGAGCGGCTCAAGGATCTGTACGACGGCCTGGATGACTTCGATGTTCGGGTAAAAGGTGGGACCGTCGAGGTCTTCCTGACGGAAGGCGATTTCGTCATCCCCGCAGGTCGCCTGTCTGACGGGACGTTGCGTTATCTGTGCCTGCTCGCGATTCTCTGCGACCCCGAGCCGCCGCCGCTCATCTGCATCGAAGAGCCCGAGCTTGGCCTCCACCCCGACATCCTGCCAAAGCTCGCAGACCTGCTCGTTGCCGCGTCGGAGCGAACGCAACTGGTCGTGACGACGCATTCAGACATTCTCGTCGACGCATTGAGCGAACAGCCGGAGTCCGTGGTTGTTGTCGAGAAGCACGACGGCCAAACGACGATGCGACGGCTCAACGCGAATGAGCTGTCGGTGTGGCTCAAGGATTACCGATTGGGGCAACTCTGGACACGCGGCGATATCGGGGGGACACGCTGGTGAGCGCGAGGATCTACGTCGAAGGTGGTGGTAATTCCAAAGAGCTCAAGATTCGGTGCAGGGAGGGTTTTCGTCGCTTACTGAAAAGCGGTGGCTTCGCTGGGCGCCTGCCGCAGCTTGTTGCGTGTGGGGGACGAACAGCGGTGTTCGACGATTTCAAGACAGCACATCATGCCGCGGGCCAGGGCGATTTTGTCGCCATGCTCGTCGACAGCGAAGATCCCGTTGAAGACATCGAGGAGACATGGAGCCATCTGAGGAAGCGTGACAACTGGGCCAGGCCAGATGCTGCCGCCGACGCCCAGGTCCTGCTGATGGTCACGTGCATGGAGACCTGGATCGTTGCTGACCGTCAGACGATGAAATCGCATTACGGGGCCGACTTCCAAGAAAGCCGTCTACCCTCGCTCCATGCCCTCGAAGCTTGCGATCGAGACAAGATACAGACCGCGCTCCAGCACGCCACACGAAACTGCAAGAACGCCTACGCGAAGGGCAAACGTTCGTTCAAGATTCTCGGCGAACTTGAACCCAGCGAACTGCGACGGCATCTGCCGAGCTTCGTACGTATGGAGCGGATCTTGAAAGAGAAGCTGTGACCTCGACCCGCAGGTCCCCTTCCTCCGTCTGCGCTACTTCCGCCGCAGCACGAACACGCGGCCGGATTCGATGCGGTCGATTGGGAGCGTGGCCTGGTCACCGGCAAGCGTGATCGGTCGTGGGCGCAGGCCTTCCTCGGTCGCCTCGAAGCCCACGACGTTCTTCAGGTAGTCCGGCAAGCGGACAGTGACGGCGACGTTCTCGGCCGGCGTGATCGTCGGCGGATCGGGCCTGCTGGCGGGGATGTGATTCGCCGCGGCGACCACGATCTTGTCCGGCCCGCAGAGCAGGGCCTGCACCCAGACGCGATCCTTGAGCCATCGCTCGTTCTTGACGGTGCCGGTCCGCACCTGGCCCGCATCGCACGAGGCCAGGTCGATCGGCGTGCCGATGAGCAGGTCGTCCTCGATGTACTCGATCAGCCGGTTGCATTGGGCGATCTCTTGCTTGACCGGCTCATCGAGCTGCCACCCGCCGGCCATGGCGACGTAGACCCAGCTCGTCAGGCCCTTCATGCCCGCGCCGATGGCCTGGACGACGTTCTGCCGATACTCGGCCGGGATCGGCCCACGGGCCTTCGGCGGCACGCCCTGACCTTTGCTCCAACCGTAGGCCTCGAGGCAGGCGTACATCGGTCGCGGTCGCCCGTTGAGTCTGGCCAGCGTCAGGCTCTCGCGAACGAACGCGTGGTCGGCCGCGTAGTAGGTGACCGGATACGGGTCGAAGCAGCACACGTCGGCGACCTCGGCGTACACGCCCCAATTCAAGGGCCGCGTCGTGCCGTTCATGATGAGCCACGTCGCCACATGCGGGGCGTGACGGTTGACGAGCTCGCCCCAACCGGAGTGCATCAACATGCGGGCGTGGTAGCCGAGCCCGCGATCGTAGCCGCCGCCGCGATTGTCCTTCGCGTCGGGTTCGTCGGGTCCGAAGATGTAGGCGACGCGATCGTGGACGTCGAAGACGCGGGTGGTGAAGCACGTCGTGACCAGGCCGAAACGCTTGCAGGTCTCCTCAGTCACCATCCGCCACTGGGCCGTGTTCATGTGCATCTCTCGGCAGAGCTCGGCCGGTGTGTGGATCGAGCCGCGCGAGAAGAAGAAGGGCGTGACGCGAAACTGTGCGGCCGCGACGGGCTTGTCGGAACCCTCGCACGAGGCCGCGACCGTGTGATAGCTGTGCAAAGGCAAGGCCTCCTCGAGATCGACCACGGCCAGTGCGACGTTGCCGGGGTAGTCCGCACCATAGATCGTTACGTTGCCAGGGGCTTTGCCGTCGAGCAGCACGCCCGTCAATGCACCGAGCGTCGCGCCGTCGCTTCGGGTGACGTAAACGTACAGCCGGTTGCGGTCTTTGTTGGTGGCTACGTAGTCGATTCGCGCTGGGGGAGCCGTGTACGGGATCGTGATCTCGAGGGGCGGGCCGTTTTCGATAGTGAGCTTCACGCGGGCAGCCGTGCCCTCGGGACGGCGGCGGAACCGAACGGTCAGCTCCGCGCAGTCGCCGGGCAGCAGCGTCTTCGGGCGAATGCGGCACCAGACCACGCCCCGGGCGTCCCAGGCGTCTTTGGCGAAATCGACGTAGGCCTCTTCGATCGGCTTGCCGTTCAGCTCGATGGCGCCGGTGATGCGAAGCGGCCCGGGGCCGGCGTTGCGGACCACCGCGCGGAGCGTGCCGAAGTCGGCGTGCTCGGCAACCATCCGCTGGAGGTGCCGGTGGACGATGCCCTTGGCCTTGCGCTTCGAGCGGCCCTCGACGGTCTGCGAATCGGCCGAGGGCTCGGGATCGGGCAGGTAGCCGGCCCAGACGGTCTCGAGCTTGCCGCCGTCGGGCAGCGAGGGCTTGGCGGCCCATACCGGCTCGGCGGGTCCGGTCAGGCTGATGCGGCGAATGAGGACGCGGCCGGCGTCGGCGGGGGCCAGGCGCAACTCGCACGGCGCGTCGTCGATCTGCACGGGGAGAGGCACGTAGAACGCACGGTCGGTCTCGAAATAGCTGGCCGTATCGAGGGTGGCGATCGTCTCGCCGGCCGCACTGACGCGCAACTGCCGCGAGGAACCCTTGTCGGCTCGGATTACGATGCAGGCCATCATCGGTTTGCTGCGCCGAGACCTGATGAACCCCGCGAGCGACAGCGGTGAGCGCTGCTCGGAGAGGACGGTTCGCTGGACGGCAAAGCCGTTGGATTCGTCGACGGCCATGTGTCGCGCGTCGTCGGCGGGTTGGAGCCAGCCGTCGGCGTCCTCGTAGTAATGGGGCGGGCGGTGTGGCGGCGGCGTGGTCCAGTCGAGCGCGATCGTGCGGTGGCCGGCGTCCCGTCGGAGCGTGCCCCACTGATCGCGCGTCTGGGCCTGAGGATCCGCTGCGGCGGGCGGTTCGTCGCCCAACGTTAGGGTCGCGCGAATGCGGTCGATGCGGTTCGAGACGTTCGTCTTCAGGCCGGAGTAGTTGACCAGCCCAATCCGCACCCAGACTTCCGTCTTGCCGAGGAAGGGCTTGGCCTGCTCGGGTGAGGCCGTGAGGGGCTGCCTGGCCCAGCCGTTGCCGTCGGCCTCGAGGTCGCGGCTGGTGACGATGTGCGTCCAATCCAAGCCGTTGCTGGAAAGATACAACGTGTTCACACCACCCAGGCTGCGGGCGTTGGCCATGTGGTCGACGGTGACTTCCAGCTTCGTGATGACGCGCGACCCGTGGAAGCGGTACGTCAGCGAGCGGCTTCGCGTGGGGCCGGTGTGGACAATGGCCCCCGGCTGCCAGCAGCTCGCGTCGAGGTTGTCTCGGAAGGCGTCGTCGAGGAAGCGACCGGTCTTGAAGTCGTCCTCATAGACGAAGGTGTCGTCGTCGCCGGGCGTGATCGCGATGCCGCGATCGTCGGCACGGGCATACACGGGCATCAGGACCAGCGCGACGAGGGCGACGAGGGCCTTGGGTACGAGCCGCGTATTCTCCATGGGTCCGCCTCTCTTGTTCAAGGGTTGCCGTCTCGACGCACCGCAGATGTCGGTACGTTGCTACTTCGCCTGGTCCACGAACGTGATGGTGTCCCGTTCGATGAGGGCGTGCACTCGGCCGGCCTTGACGCGCCGGCGGACCTCGTCCAGGTGTCCCATGCGACGGAGGGTCTGCCACCCTTTGGGGTTGTTGAACAGGTACAGACCGTCGGCGCCCATCTCGCGGAGCTTCAGCCAGCCGGCCTCATAGTCCAGCGGCCCGAGGTGCGGGTTCACGTGGCGATCCTTCTTGTCTTCGCTGGGCTTCGGGTCGTGGATGTTCTTGCCGACGCGGTCGGCGAAGATGAAGTTCGTGTAGGTCCACCGCGGGTAGCACTGGGTCTGGCTGCCCTTGACGGCCTCGATGATCCGAGGGATGCAGCGGCCCTCCGGCATGAGGATGTCGAAGAAGCCGTGCCTGGCCCATGCCTCCGGGTCGATGCCCTGGATGGCGAGCCGCTCGGCCCGCGGCACGTTTATCTTGAAGTGGTGCCTCTGAAAGCCGGAGACATAGGGCGGGTCGCCGAACGTCGCGCAGAGCAGGAGCTTCCGTCCCTTCTTGGCGCTGACCTCATCGACCATCTTCCGGACGCGGCCGCAGAAGCGGTTCATGTGCTCGACCTTGTTCGGCTCACTAGGGTGGAAGTGGATGCAGTGCCGGGTGAAGTCCATGATGAAGCCGTCGACGTCGTAGGTCTCGAGGTAGTAGCGAAAGACCTTCGTGTAGTAGGCCTGCACGGGTTCCTTCGAGAAATCGAGCCGGACGTTGCCCTTGATGCGGTAGGCGCTGAGCTTTTTGTGCTGCTCGCCGCGGTGGTACGGGGCCGACATCCGCCACGTCGGCATGAGCTTGAAGCCGTACGTGTGCGCCCGCTCGACGGCCAGGGCGACGGGGTCGATCTGCTTGGCGACGAGGGCGTTGAAGGTGGCGTTGACCCGCTTGTCGCCGAGCCGGCCGAAGTGCGACTGCGCGTAGTCGGTGTGCGGCGTGGGGTAGCGGGAGGCCGTCATCGCGCCCATGTTCATGCCGTAGAAGGCCATGTCGTGGTGGCGGAACGATTCCATGATCCGCAGCACGGCGTGGGCGTTCTTGCCGTTCCACATCCAGAAGCGGCTGAAGAAGTCGTCGTCGAAGGCGACGATGCGGCGGGCGTCGTCGGCCATGTCCTTCTTGAACGCCGCCACCTCCGCGTCGCTGAGGCGGACGAGCCGCACGTAGGCCAGGCTCGCCTCGCAGAATCCCCAGTGGAACGACTCGTAGGTGCCGAAGGGTTGCTGGAAGACGAGATCCTGGCCCGTCAGGTCGGCGGCGGGTTTGTAGTTGATCTCGATGATCGCGCCGACCTTCTGCTCGGGCGCCTGGTCGTGCAGCGCTATCTGTTGCGGGTCCATGTGGACGAAGCAGTCGTCACCGCTGAGGCGAACGTCGAGGCCGCCGCCGTACGTCCCGCGATAGGTGGCGATCCACACCGCGTACCAGCCGTCGAGCTTGAGGGGCAAGGTGACGGCCGGCACGATGCAGGTCTCGGGCTGGTCCATGTCGCGCTCGACGGTCATGAGCATCGTGTGCTCTTGGCCGTTCTCGTCCTTGTAGGGGCGCAGCCACCAACGGCCCTTCTGCGAGGTCTTGGCCAGGGCCGATGGGGGCGTCAGGCGCGAGACGTCGCGTAGGATGATCTCGTCGCCGGGTTGGGGTTCGGCGCCCCCGGCGAGATCGGCATCGGTCAGGGTCCTGGCGTGTGTCAGTTGGACACAGAGTACGGCGACAACGAAAGCGGCGCTTCGCAGTTTCTGCATGAGGTATGTTCTCCTTCACAGAGCACGGCGAGGTCCAATTCCCAACGTACAGACTAAGCGTATCTATCCGGACGAGCTACTTCGGCGGACGCTTCGTAACGCGCGGCGATTCGCCGCGTTCCTCCGCGAGCGCGTCGATCTCGGCCTGCATGGCCCGGCGTCGCGCGTTGAGCTCCGGCCCGAGGTCGCGATTGATCGCTAGCTTGGCCAGCATCCCGCCGTCGACGGTGATGTTCGTGCCCGTGACGAAGCGGCTCTCCTCCGAGGCCAGGTAGACCGCGCAGTAGGCGACGTCCTCCGGCTTGCCGACGATCGGCAGGGCCTGGTACAGCCGTTTCTCGGCGTCGAGGACGTCGGCGTACTTGGCCACGATTGCCTTGGTCTGTTCGGGGCCGATCCGCTCTTCGATGAGCCCCTCCTCCATGCCGATCTCGATCGCGCCGGGCGAGATGCAGTTGACGCGGATCAGGTGCGGTGCGAGCTCGAGCGCGAGCGCCCGCGTGCCGGCGACCATGCCGCCTTTGCTGGCGGCGTAGGCCGTGCCCGTAGCGCCGGTGGCCCAGGCGTGCACCGACGAGACGTTGATGATCGATCCGGCGCCCGCGTGCTTCATGTGCCCCACGGCGTGGTGGCAGGCGATCCAAGCCCCTCGCAGGTTGACGGCCATGAGGCGGTCGTAGGCCTCTTCGATGTCGTCGTCGATCGAATAGCCCCACACACCGTAGCCGGCGTTGTTGACCAGCACGTCGAGCCGGCCGAACGTGTCGATGGCGTGGGCGACCATGCGCTCGATGTCGGCGCTGACGGCCATGTCGGTGACGCTCTGGGCGGCCTGGCCGCCCTCGGAGGTGATCATCTCGCGTGTGGCGTCGAGCTCCGACTCGGTCCGCGCGGCGATGACGACCTTGGCGCCCTCGCGGGCAAACATCCGAGCGATGCCGCGGCCGATGCCGCGCCCGCCTCCCGTCACGATCGCGACCTTGTCTTTCAACCTCATGCTGCGACTCCTCTAGACCGTGCTGCTGACCTCGAAGGGCGAGCGGTGCGACTTGGCAGGGTGCACCTTGGGTGGCCCGCTCTTCAGAGGGTAGAAACCACCTTGTCCGGTGGGACACGCCTTCCGGCCGGAGATTCGCGTTCCCCAGGGCTGAAGCCATGGACCACCCGGAGTGTCCCGGACGCGTGGAGATCTGTCTACAATCAGGGCGGTGCTAATGCGAATAGGCCTCCAGCTCCACGACGCGCGAGTAGTCGTACATCGACTTGTGGATGACCACGCGGACCGCATCGGCCGCCCGCGGCTTGAACGTGACGTCGCGCTGGACACGGTCGTTGCCACGGACCTCGGCGACCGTGACCCACGCGCCGTGGTGGCGAAGCTGGACGTCGACATCGATGATGCCGTATTTCGTGAAGCGGAGGTCCGGCGAGGGCTCGGACCAGTTGCCGACGCTGAAGGCGTCCTGGAGCGTGGTGACGACGACGCGGCCGATCTTCGTCGGGCGCGGCAGCTCGACGGCGATCCAGTCCGGCCAGGCGCCCTTGGTGGCGTCGTTCCAGCCGCCCTTGTGGTCTTGCCAGCCCTTGCCGACGGCGTCGCCGTCAATGACCGACGAGGGCGGGAAGTGGTCGTTCAGTGTTGAGGACGCCGTCGCCTTGCCGCCGAGGTCCTTGAGCAGCAGGTTGCGGGTCGGCGTGGTGAAGGTCAACTTCTTGTCCGTGCCCTCGACGACGGCCTGGTACGTCTGCTCGGGTGCGAGGTCGCGCAGCTCGACGGCGTGATACGTTCTCGGCAGGCCGGACTCCTTGGCGGTCTTGTCGAGTTGCCCCTGCTTGCCGAACCGCACGGAGCCCAGCGACGCGCGGACCGTTCGCCAGGTGATCTTCACGGCCCGGGAGGTCACGCGGACGTGCGGGTCGAGCACGACGTCGGGCGCGGCGTCGTCGGCGGTGACGCGCAGCTCACCGACCCTGTGTAGCCGCAGGGCGACCGGGCCGAGCAGTCCGGAGTCCTGGGCGTGGGCCCAGCGGCTCTTGCCGTCGAGCCGGTTCGACAGCGTGTTGATGACGGCCACCTCGACTTGATTCCGGCCGGCCTTGGCAAGCCTGGTGACGTCGACCTGGTAGGGCGGGCAGATGCGGACGCCGGTGTCGGTGCCGTTCACGCGGACCTCGGCGAGCTCCTCGACCCGGCCGAGGTCGAGCAGGATGCGACCCTGGCCCAACCAGTCGGGCGGCACATCGATGGCTCGTCGGTAGATACCCGTGCCCGTGAACCTCTTGGCCCGTGTGGTCCACGATCCCAGCTTCGCCGGCTCGGTCTTGCCGTTGAGCTCGAGCGTCCAGCCGTGGTTCGGGACGGCCTGCGAGGCGCAGGTGATGTCGGCCGAGCTCGCGAAGCGCACCGTGTCGCCGTCGAAGGTGGCTGCGGCGAAGGGCGACGGCTTCGCGCCGTTGGCGGGCGGTTGAGCGATGGCGCGGAGGGTGACGTCCTGACCATCGCCGGAGAGATGCGTCAGGCGCCCGCCGTGCGTCCACACGACGCGCGCGGCCTGGTCCGGCGAGGCGTTGGACACGCGGACGAGGAGCCGCGACTCGAACGGCTGGAGCCGTAGCGGGATCAGCGTGCGACCGCTCACGACCTGGCTCACGCGAACGGGTTCGCACGAGCCCGTGGTGGCATCCCACCACTCGTACCGGCCATGGCCGCGAACGCTCAGCTCGCCGTCGACCGTCTCGTCGAGCCATTCGTTGGTCAGCAGGTAGATGTCCGCCCCGGCCCGACGCCGGTGCAGCACGCGCAGGCCCTCGTGGCCTGGCCAGAACTGCACGTCGGGTTCGAACAGGTCCGAGCGCAACAGGGCCTGGAGTTCTGGCTTGGTTTCGGCCAGTTGGACCCTGTTTGCGAGCGCATCCGACCAGATCTGCTTGACCAACTCGGCCACCTTGGCGTCCTGGCCGCGGTCGCAGGAGCGGCTGGGCAGCCGCGACGAGGCGATGACGATGCCGCCCGCTTCGGCGAAGGCCTTCAGCCGCTCGAGCACCCGAACGGGGATGAAGTCCACGCCCGGCAGCACCACCACCTTGAACGCCATCATCTGGATGTGGATCTTGTCGCCTCGAATCCTGCACACCCTGGGGTTGCTCCAGAACTCGTACGGGACGAGGTCGTAGTCGACCTGTGTCTTCTGGAGGGCGGCCTGGACCTCCTCGACCGGCTCGTTCCAGCCGATCCAGTGCGACTCGGCCGGATAGAGCACGATGGCGTCGCCGACGAAGGTGCCCTTGCGGAGCAGGTGGCAGAGGCGGTTGGTGTAGTCGGCCCAGATGCGGAAGTGCTTCCATTGCGGGTTGTGGCCGCGTGCGTAGAAGAAGGGCGGGCAGTCCTCGTCGGGCCAGCGGGGGTTGAACGCGTGGGGCACGATGGTGTTGATCCCGCGGACGCATTGCCAGTCGGTGAGCCACTTCATGTCGGTCAGGCCGCATCGCCATCCGTGGGCGCCGAACGACTCGTTCATCGCCAGGTCGTCGGTCATGCCGTAGATGTGCGAGATCGAGCTGGCCAGCTTCGGCATGCCCCAGTAGTCGAGGCTCCTTGTCTCGGGCCAGACCTGTCCGCAGACGAGGTCGATACCGCCCATGTGCATGTACTGCTGCGTGCGGAAGAGGTGGCCCGGGCCGGCCCCGAACGAGTAGTGCAGGTGGTTGTGCTCGTAATGATGGCCGATGTGCCGCACACCGTGCGCTTCGCACCAGTCGCCGATCTTCTTGTAGAACACCTCGGCATAGCGCGTGACCACCGCGTCCCAGTAGTCAAAGCGGATGGCATGCGTGTCGGGCCCGACGTCGGCCACCAGTGCCGGCAGCAGCCGCTTCAGGTCGTAGCCCTTGATCGACCGAAAAATGTCGAAGAAGCCGAACGTCCAGGGGAACTGGCCGCCGTGGTTGTGGAAGCCCGGCTCGTCGGTGAAGAAGCCCTGAATCAGCGTGCCGAACTTGTCTTTGTAGCGGTCGTAGGTGGCCTGGTGCGTGAGCTTGATGAACGTGTCGAAGCACGCGCTGCTGAGCGAGTCGACGTACCGTCCGTGGTGACCCTGGACGAAAGCGAAGACCGCCCACTGCCCTTGCGGGGCCTTCCAGGGGAAGGGTTCGGCCGGGGCCGCGCCGGCCGAATCGACCACCCGCAGTGAATCGGGATCGATGGCCTTGCCCGTAACCTTGCCCGCGACGATCGCGATCACGCGGTCGCCCTTGGGCGGCGTGATCCGCTGCGTGCCGGGGCCGGTGATGTCTTTGCGATGCGCGACGAGGTACTGCCGCTCGAACGTGGGGTTGGCCTGTTGGACCAGGCCCCCGGCCATACCGCTGGGGAACCACTTCTCGTCGAAGATCCAGACCTTCATGCCGCGCTTCTCGGCCTCGTCGAAGCAGACGGCCAGGTCATCCCACCATTTTTGCTGGAGGTAGAACTTGTGCGGTCGGGACTCGATGGTGAACTCGCAGCAGCCACCCTCGTCCATCTTGCCGATGATATGGCGGATGAGCTGCTCGTCCTCGTCGCCGTGCAGCCAGAACAGCGGGCCGAGCGTCTTGGGCGGATCCGAGGCGGTGAAGTCCTTGCGCAGGGCCTCGAGGTTTTCCGCGCCGGCCGGCCTTGTCAGGACCAGCAGGCTGAGCAGCACCGCAATCCGACTCGGCATACTGTGGCGGGTTGGGGTGTGGATCGGCATGACAGCGTCCTTTCCTTGTGGCTGAGGCACGGCCTGGTCCGGGCAGCAGACATCATAGACGCAAGCGCGGGGACGCGACATATCCCGAGGGCATCGGGCGGGGTGGTCCCCGATCCCTGCCGGGGCTGCGGGCATCGGTGCCGAGATCTTGTCTTGGCGTTTTTGCTAGCAAGAGCAGGAGGGAGGAAGGGCCTAAAAATAGGGTCGCGTATAACTCCTAACGTCTAAAGGCTTTCTTATGTGTCTCGTTTTCGAGGCCGTCTGGGGTTTCGCCTGACTGCTTGCCGAAGCTCCGGTGGAATCCCGCTAGCCCTGCAGAAACTCCCTCGATGTGGTATACTACAATCTCCTCGCAGCCATTGAGCTAGGGGGGCTTCACGTGCCATCGCCGGGCCGGGAAGAGGGCGGAGCCAGCGGTTCCGCCGTGCGAGTGTGGTTTCCATGGAAAGGTCAAAGCAGGACGTCACGTCCATAGGTTTTGGCAGGGGTTTCATACGGGCTGAGCAGTGGCGGGCAGGAATGGCGCATCGGGCGGATGCCCTGCCGCGCGGTCCGGACGAGTCCGAGTTGTTGCTGGGTCAGGTGGCCACCAAGGTCATCCAGCTTGATCACGATCTTGTCATCCAATGGGCCAACCAGACGGCCGCCGACTCCGTGGGTCTGAGGCCGGAGGAGTTGATCGGCCAGACCTGTCACGCCTTGTGGGGCGATCCGGCCCGGCCGTGTTGGGATTGCCCTTCGAAGGCCGCCCTACAGACACACCGGCGCGAGTACCGTCGTCGACGCGAGCCCGACGGCAGCATCTGGGAGGAGCAGGCCGAGCCCATCTTCAACCATGTGGGCGATGTCATCGGCGTGGTCAACATCGCCCAAGAGGTCACCGAGGCGGTCCGTACCAAGGAGGCACTTCGCAGCAGTGATGAGATGATGCAGGCCTTGCTCAACGCCTGCACCGACCTGATCGTGCTGGTGGACGGCAAGACCGGTGAGGTGCTGGCGATCAACGAGCCGGCCGCTTCCGGTTTCGGCCGGATGCCCGATGCTTTGCAGGGCGTTCGCATCATCGATCTCTTACCGTCTGAGGCGGCCGAGCGGTGCAAGCACCATGCGAGACAGGTCGTGCAGACCCGTGCCGCCGCTCGCTTCGAGAACGTTTACGACGGCAAGACGTTCGACGTATCGATCTATCCCGTGTTCGGTTCGGACGGCCGGGTATCGCGGTTGGCCGTGTACGCCCGGGACATCACGCTTCGGCGCCAAGCCGAGGAGGCCTACCGGGCGGTGGTGGACCACTCGCTGCAGGCCCTGGTCATCGTGCAGGACTGGCGGATCGTGTTCGCCAATAAGAAGGCGGCGGAGATCGCCGGTCTGGATCTGAGCCAGGTGCTCGGCATGTCGTTGGAGGACGTCTTGTCGATGGCCCATCCCGACGACGTGGCCAAGCTCCTTGAGCGGCACAAGAAACGGCTCGCCGGCGAGCCCGTTCCCGAGCGATCGGAGTATCGCGGCTATCGTCGCGACGGCACGGAGTTCTGGATCGACCTGTACGCCCAGAAGATCGAGTATCAGGGCCGCCCCGCGATTCAGGCCACCGCCGTCGACATCACCGAGCGCAAGCGGGCCGAGGAGGCCCTTCACCGCGAGCACCAGCAACTCTTTCGGTTGTTGGATACCCTGCCGGCCTGTGTATGCCTCATCGATCGGGACCATTGCATCCGCTATGGCAACCGGATGTTCCGCGAACGGTTCGGCGATTCGGGTAGCGCTGCGTGCTACGCGTTGATTCGCCAGAGGAGCGAGCCGTGCGAGAATTGCCGGATCGCCGACGGCATCGAGGGCCATGAGCCGCGGCAGTTCGAGTGGACCTCCACCGACGGTCGCGTCTATCACATCTTCGACCATGCGTTCACCAATGTGGACGGCACGACGTTGGCGCTCAGGATCGGGTTCGACATCACCGAACGGACGCAGTCGGAGGAGCACGAGCGACAGCTTCAGGCCCAGATCCAGGCCGCCCAGCGGTTCGAAAGCCTCGGCAAGATGGCCGGCGGCATCGCCCATGAGTTCAACAACCTCCTGGTCGGCATTCTGGGCAACACCAGCCTGATCATGCAGGACCTGCCTGAGGGCTCCCCGCTCCGCGAGGGATTGCAGCTCATCGAGGGTTCAGCCAATCGGGCCGCCGAGCTGACCAATCAGATGCTGGCCTTCTCGGGACGGGGCCGATTCATGGTCGAGATGCTCGACCTGTCCGACGTCGTGCGGGGCGTGATGGATCTCTTCGAGAAGATCATCACTCAGGACGTCACCGTTCGCGACGAGTTGGCCGAGGGTCTGCCGCCGATCGAAGGCGACCTGATGCAGATCCGACAGATGGTGCTCAACCTGCTGACCAACGCGGCCGAGGCGTCCGAAGGGTGTGCCGCGTCGCCCCCGGTGGTCACCGTCCGTACCGGCGTGACCGAGGTAGCGCGTGGCTCGTTTCGGCAGGTGCCGGTCGACGGTGAGCTGCCTGAAGGACGCTACGTCTATCTCGACGTGATCGACACCGGCTGCGGCATGGACGAGGCGACCCAAAGCAAGATCTTCGAGCCGTTCTTCACCACGAAGTTCACCGGTCGTGGATTGGGATTGGCGGCCACGCTGGGGATCGTCCGAGGTCACGGGGGCGCGGTGCGAATCCGCTCCAAGCCCGGTCGGGGCGCGACGTTCAACGTGCTGCTGCCGGTGGCGGCAGTGCGGCACTAGTGCTGCGTTTCACGAATCGTGCGACGATGGACAGGGCGGCACACGCCACGGCTGCCGCTCGAGCCGCGGCATTCACGCCGCGCGGCCGCGCCGGATGAATCCGGCGGCTCGGGCAGCAACCGCGGCACGCATGGACACGGTCCTAGTCGCACCACTTGTGAAACACGGTACTCGTGCCTCACCCCATTCGTTCTTGTAGGTTCGGATCGGCATGGTTGGTCACGATGGCAAACCGTTCCGGGTGCCACTGGCGGCTTGTCCGCCAGTGGCCGCACGGGCAGGCGAGTGAGCCCATGGCACCCAGCGGACCGACTCATTTGAATTTGTCGGTTCCCCAGCTTCGGGGTCAATGTCGGAGACGTTCCCACTTCGGGTCGACGCCGCGCCGGAGACGCGACCGTGAGGGAGCGTTGCTGTTCCAGCGCTCCAACAACACAGCTCCCTGACGGTCGCTGCTCTGCGTGGCGCCTCGCCCTCCTGATCGGAACCCACAGAGACAAGTATGGTCGGGTACTTGGGCCTGTCGGAACATGCCTCTCGATGACGAAGCGTTCGGTTAGGCCGAGGTCCTGTTGGCAGGGTCCCGTTTCAACGGGCCTTCCCGCCGAAGGCGGGGGACGAGGCCGGCCCTTGTAGGGCCGGTCGGTCGGGCCAGCCTTCCCCTTCCACACGCGCCAAGCCCGTTTCCAACGGGCCTTCAGACGTGTTCTTGTAGGCCTGCATCGGAAGCCTCGTCCTCCCATCAGATCGTTACAACCACCCGGTTGCCTCGGCGAGCAGGCGGACCGTCTCGACGTAGTTGGCCCAGCTGACGTCCGGCGGGATCCCGTGATCACAGCCGGGGATGTAGCCGCCTGATGCGATGACGGGCCGGTGGCGCTCGACCTCGGCGCGCAAGGCCGAACCGCCCCTGGCCATGGCTCGCTTGTCGATGCCGCCGCGGTAGGCCATCTGCTTACCATAGGTCTCGCGAAAGGCGGGCAGGTCGTTGCCGGCCGCCACCTCGATCGGCGAGTTGCAGTGGATGCCGGCCTCGAGCCAGACGGGGATCAGGTCGCCGACGTAGCCGTCGGAGTCGACCTCGTAGATGGGCACGCCCGCCTGCCGGGCCAAGTCGCCCCAGGCGGTCCAACAGGGCAGCAAGAAGTCGCGGCACATCTGCGGACTGATCATCGGTTTGACTTTGTAGGCCATGTCCTCGCAGATGAGGATCTCGTCGGGCACGGCGTGGTCGAAGATCCGTTCCAGCACGGCCGTGACGAACTCCTGCCAGAAGCGGACCATCTCGTGGGTCAGGTCGGGGTCGTCGAGGAACTGCATGCACAGGCCCTCGAAGCCCACCCACTCGCGAAGCTGCCAGAACGGGCCGTTGAAGATCAGCACCCAGGGGTAGGTCCGGTTGCGCAGGCGGGCGGCGCGGTCGGGCAGGTCGTCGGGGAACCGCCCTGGTGCGTCGACGTCGTAGCGCCGCTGCATGGATGCCCAGTCCTCCTCCGTCTCGACGGGCAACTTGACCCACTTGCGGGTCACGAAGTCGATCGGGTTGCGGAGGTACGTGGCATCATACTCCTTGGAGATCTCGCAGACGTTGCCCTTCCAGTCCTGGACGATCCACGTGCGGCCGAGGTCCTCGATGACCTTTTCCTCGAACTGCGGGATCATGCGGAAGTCGACCCCGACATCGACCACGTTGGCCGGAGGCGGCAGCTCGATGCCGAGTTGGCCTGCGGCGTAGCGGAAATAGTCCTCGACGTAGTCGGGCAGTCCCTGCTCTCGCCAGGCGACGCGGGTGGACTGTCGGCCGTGGCCGGGCATGAGCGGCACGCGATCGGGCGTCTCGAACAGGAGGGTGGCCACGTAGCGTTCACGTTCGTTCATAGATCGCCTCTCCCCGGCGCAGCGGTTGACGCCGATGCCACCTCTGGCGGTTTCGTGCCGCATCGTCATCGGCTCGGGCATGGCCAAGCCGACGGGTTTCTCGGAGTCCAGAGAATACGCACCGCCGCGACGAATGCAACCGTTTGTTTGGCGGCGGACTGGGGCGGTCTGAGAGGCGACGTGTTGCAAACGGCGCGTCTCATGTCTACAAGAGGGTCTGCCGCTGACACCTCTGCGGGGTGACGCGCGAGTCGGATGGGACGTGGGTGTGGATATGCTAGCCGCGGCATCGGGCTTAGAAGAACGCGTGATCGTCGACCTTGTGGCCATCCTGGCTACGGCGGCGGTCGTTGCGCTGGTGATGCAGCGCCTGCGGCTGGCCGTGATTCCTGCGTACATCATCGCCGGTGCGATCGTGGGTCCCCACGCCGTCGGGCTCGTGCCGGCTCCCGATTCACTCGGAGCGATCTCGCACCTGGCCATCATCCTGCTGCTTTTCGGCATCGGCTTGGAGCTGCACGTTTCGGCGCTGCGCCATCGGTTCGTTCAGATCAGCCTGGCCGGGCTCGGTGCGTGTCTGGGCTGTGTGGTCGCCGGTTGGCCGATCGGTATGGCCTTCGGGCTGAGCACGCCGGCCGCCCTGCAACTGGCCATGGCGCTGAGCCTGTCGTCGACGGCGGTGGTGCTGAGGCTGCTCGCCCTGCGGCGTGAAATGCACCAGACGAGCGGACGCATGGCCCTGGCCACGCTGGTGATTCAGGACATGCTCGTGCTGGTCATGTTGGCGGCGATACCCCTGATCGCGCAGTGGGCCGGGCAAGAGCCGGCCGGGCCGTTGTTCCTGCAGGACGAGTCCAACGCGGAGCTGAGCTGGCCGCGCTATGCCCTGGACGGATTGCTTCGTCTGCTGGGGATCGGGGGCGCGGCGGTGGCCGCCCGGCTGGTCCTGCCGTTGGTCTTCCGGGAATCGTTGCGCGGTCGGTCGCTCGAGATCATGATGGTGGTGGGCGTGGCGACGGCCCTGGCCGCGGCCGAGCTGGCCCAGGCGCTGGGCTTCAGCCTGGAGATGGGCGCGTTCCTCGGGGGGTTTATCCTGGCCGGCACGCAGTTTCGGCACCAGCTGAGCGCCCAAATCGGCCCGCTCCGGGACGTCTTCATTGCGGTGTTCTTCACCACGGTCGGGATGAAGCTCGACCCGGTCACGCTGGCTTCGCACTGGTGGATCGTGCTGCTCGGCGTGGTGGTGCTGCTGGTGGTCAAGTCGGGCGTGATCTCGGCCGTGGCGTGGACCTTCGGTGCGACGGCGGGGCTGGCCGTGACGGTCGGGCTGGTGCTGTCTCAGGCCGGCGAGTTCAGCCTCATTCTGCTGGACGCGGCTACCAAGGAAGGCATCGTTACCGAGGCCCAGACGTCGGTGACCATTGCGGTCGTCGTGATCTCGCTCGTGCTGACGCCCGGGCTCATCGCCGTCGGCAAACTGCTCGGGACGAGACTGAACAAGCTCGGGCCCGCGCCCTGGATCGGTTCGGCCGTGCTGCACGACGTCAAGGACGGCCCGCCCGACCACGCCGAGCCCGCGGGGTACGTCATCCTGGCCGGCTACGGACCCACCGGTCGACTGATCGCCGAGCAGCTCGATGAGGTCGGCATGCCGTACACGGTCATCGAGCTGAATCCGGACACGGTCAAGCAGCAGAGGCAAGCCGGCAAGGCGTTCGTCCTGGGCGACGCGTCGAACCCGGAGGTCCTGGCGTCGGTGGGGATCGAGCGGGCGGATGTGTTGATCTTGACCATCCCCGATGAGGAGGCCGTGATGCGGGCCTGCGCGGTGGCCCGGCGGCTGGCCCCGTCGATCTTTATCGCGGCGCGGACGGGCCTGGTCAGCCGCGGCAAGCTGGCCGAAGAGATCGGCGCCAGTCACGTGACGGTCGATGAGATGGCCACGGCCGAGGCCATGCTTCGTGTGGTGATGCAACGCGTGAACCTGGCCATGGGGCGTTCGCCCGAGGTCCCTGCGGAATCGGTGGATTAGCGGCCCGTCGGCGCACAACGACGCCGCCCGAGGCGCGGTTCGGCCTCGACGGCGGCGTGATGGGCTTCCGTTTGCAGGGGTCGCGGATCAGACCTTCGTCATGGTGAACGTGGCCGTCTCCTCTTGCTGTGTCCCCTCGGCATCGGTCCAGGTGAAGGTGACGTCCCCGCTGATCTCGTTCTCGGTCACCGTGGTGGCGGTGAAGGTAATGGTCAGGCCGTCGGGGAAGTTCTCACTGGCCGGGAAGGTCCACGTCATGACGAACGTGGTCTCGGACCGCTCGAGCGTGGCGCCGAGCACCTGGCCGCCGATGTCCGTATTGAACGGCAAGGCCACGCCGCCGCCCAGATCGATGCTGTAGGGTGTCTCGTTCACGATGGCCAGGACGCCGCCGGAGGGGACCGTGCCGTCGCCCGTGCCTTCGCCCTCCTCGATGATCGTCAGGTTCCACCTCTCCTGGGGAACCGACGGCGCACAACCCGAGATGAGGAAAGCGGAAACGAGTGCGAAACCTGCCAGATAGCGCATGTGCATGCCTCCTTGCCCAGGAAAATCAACACGTACCAGGGTGGCATTGTAGGGTAACCAGGTCCGAGAAAAAAGGCTTCGCTGAGGCTGACAACAGGGAGCGGGTCGAGCTCCCTTGTGCGTTCGGCTCGACCACCGCTCAGCGCAGGTGGGCCGGGATCAGGTCGCGGAACGCGTCCGCGGGCCCGGTGCGTTTGGGGGCCTCGGCCGGGAAGGCCGGATCCCCCGGGGCCACGCCGAAGTGGTTGTCCTTCCACGTTAGGTTGTCGCGGTTGGTCTGGTTGAAGCGGATCGGCTTGCCGGACGTGTGGTAGATGATCTGCCCCTCGACGTGGATCGCCTTGCTGCCCTGGTCGAAGAAGATGCCGTTGTTGGGCGCACCGCCGTGGGCGTAGGCGCTGCGGTGGATGTCGTGGATCAGGTTGCCGCGGAGCACCGACCCGGGCTGGAAGCCCAGCGTGTAAATGCCGCCGCCGTCGGCGAGCCGGATCATGCAGTCGTGAATGTGGTTGTTCGCCACCAGCGCGTTCCGCTGCGACGTCTTCGAGGTGTTCCATCGAAAGCCGACTGAGATGCCGGTGTAGGGCATGGTCGCCACCAGGTTCCGGGTGATCCGGGTGCCGTTGCAGAAGGCGTCGTAGACGCCCACGCTGCCAAAGTGGACCTGCCCGCACCGCTCGATGACGCAGTTGGCGATGACGTTCCTGTAGGGCGCGTCGTTCGGGTCCTTCCAGTCGGCGTCGAGCGAGCTGTCGCCGGCCATGTCGATGCGGTGGCTGTCGCCGTGGCCCCGCCAGCCGACGACGATGCCGTTGCCTCCGATGTCGCTCAGCGCGCAACCGACCACCTCGTTCTCGCGACAAGCCGCCCCGAAGCCGATGCCGCAAGCACCGGTGTGCTCGATGCGACACCGCCGCAGCGAGCAGGTCTCGGCTCGGGTGAACTCGATCGCCACCGGCAGGACGTATGTGGCCTCCTTCATGGTCGTGCCGTGATGGCCGGCCTGGATGCCGAGGTAGCCGAACTCCGGCAGCGGCCAGGCGGTGTGGGCGAACGTCAGGCCCCGGAAATGGAGATTGCGAACGGGTTTGCCCTTCTGGCCGCGGACGATGAGCAGGTGTTCGATCTTCGGCGCGACGTAAATCTTGGCACCGAGCTTCTCGCCCTGCAGGGGTCTTAGCGTCAGTCGGCCGGTCTTGGCGTCGAGATACCACTCGCCGGGGGCGTCCAGGAACTGCGGGGCGTGCTCGATGTAGCAGGGCTTGTGCGGGCTGGCGGTGGTGGCCGGTCCGTGCCCGATCCAGCCCATCGGGTTCTTCACGCGGATCGTCGCACCGTCGGATGAGAGGATGGCCACGCGCGAGATCGACCAGTTCTGGATCATGACGAGCTCGGCGTTGAGGCCCGCCAGGTCCTTCACGGGCGGGGCCTGTTCGAGCGTGATCGTCTTGACGTCCTCGGAGACACCCTTGACGCGGAGCAGCCCCTGGCCGTTGGGGAACCGCGCGCGGGGCAGCCGAACGTCGCCGACGAAGAGCTGGCGGAACGACCACCGACCGGAACGGACGTCGGGGAGGGGCACGATCCACGCACCGTCATCTCCGGCCTGGAAGCCCTTGATGCCACGTCCGCCGCTGATGACGACGGTCTCGCCCGGCTGGGCGGCGTAGGTGATCTTGTGGTCGGCCGTACCGGAGTCGGCGGGGCCAAAGACCAGGGGCTCGGTGAGATGATACGTTCCCCCGCGGATGCAGACGGTGAGGTCCTTGCTGAGCCCCTTCGCGATGGCTTCGCGGACGGCCCTTTGTGCCCGGGTGATCGTAGCGAACGGCGCCTGCTGGGTTCCGGCATTGGCGTCGTTGCCGGTCGGCGCGACGGTGACGTCGGCGCCGGTGTCCGGGCCGAGCACGATCATCATTAGCATGGTGACGACAACGGAAGTCGACATGGGCGTGTCCCCTTTCGCGAACTGTTCGGTTGGCGCAGGCACCATACCGAGGGCGAGGCCCGTTGTCACGCGATGCGACGTCTCGGCGGGGGACGCTCGGCGATTCGTGGGAGCGTTGTCCGCTGGTGACACGACCTGGCTGGCGGGTTGCGAGGGTTCCTTTCCGGGTTCTTGAAGGTGGCATATAGAACCTCATAGCATATAAGATGCTTTATAAAAGGATCTTAAAGGCTAAGCTCCTCGTGGCGATATAGTCTTTTCTAAGATATCCATCTACAAAGAAAAATAGTATCACAGCGCTAACTATTCCGCTGCGCCGTGTGTCTATCTGTTCGAAGTCGCCATGAAAGGCAGCAACGGGTTGCCGAGGCGATGCGGGCTCAGAGACGAACGAACAGAACAAGGAGCAGAGCCATGAGAAGCATCTACCTGGCAGCGACGACCGCTCTCCTGAGCATGACGACGGTGGCCCTGGGGGCCTCGGCCTCGGCCTCGTCCGTTGCGACGAACGGCGGGTCGGCGACCTCGACGGCGAGTTCCGTCGGCAACGCCGATGCCGTCTCCTACGCCGGGGCGACCAACGGCGGCCGAGCGATATCCAACGCCCATGCCCGAGCCAATCGCAGGGGCTACGCCGGCAGCACGTCGGTGGCGGTGGCCGACCGGGGCCTGGCCGTCAGCAACTCCCGCGCCGACGCACGCGGTCATTTCGGCGGTCGCGCGATCAGCACGAGCGACAGCCTGGCCGCGACGGTCGGTGGCGTGGCCGTCAGCAACAGCGAGGCCAACAGCCGCGGCATCTTGGGCGGCACGGCCCGGAGTCATTCGCGGTCGAGCGCCCTGAGCCGTTGGGGTGTGGCCACGAGCGACAGCCGTGCGAACAGCCGGGGGTGGATGGGCGGCAGGGCTGTGAGCCTCAGCGACAGCCTGTCCGACACGACGGGTGGCGTCTCTCGAAGCCGCGTGATCTCCGACAGTGACGCGGGGTACTTCGCCTCGGCCCACAGTGACGGTCTCGGGATCAGCATGAGCGGTCCGGGTCGCCGCAGCAACGCCGACGTGCGGGCCTCGAGCCTGAGCCGCTGGTTCGGCCGGGGTCGGAGCAACGCGGTGGCGATCGAGATCAGGCCATAAGGAATCAGCAAGCGACGCCCGCCCCGTCGGGTTGGAACCGGCGGGGCGGAGTGAATCAGCCAAGCGCAATCAGAGCAAGGAGCAGAGCGATGAACGGGCATATGCGAATCACGATGGGACTGGCAATCGGATTGGCCTCAACCTCGGCGGCCCTGGCAGGGGACGCGACGACGGATGCCTGGGCCGACAGCGGAAGACCCGGACAGAACGGCTCGGCCGGGGCGACGGCCGACTGGAACGGCAACGGCGGACGCGGCTTCGCCCGGACCGACACCAGGAGCGGCAGGATCAACCTGGCACGCGGCATTGCGGTCGGCTTCGATCGCGACGGGATCGACCTGTCGTTCAGCCATGCCATCGCCCCGAACCGCGGGCCCGGCTATGCGGGCACGCTGAACGTCAGCATCGGTCGCGATGGCGCGGTGAATCACAGCTACGGCGGGACGGTCGCGATGGGCGGGCATCGTCGGGATGTTCGGGCCGGTGGGGCCACGCGGTCCGGTGGACGTGACGTCGGGGCGGCGGTGGCTCGTGCCAGCGGCAACACCCGTGGCGGCGGGATCGTGCGGGCCGGCACGCACAGCCATCAGTACCGGCCGCGGCCAGCGGTTGTCCGCAGAGCGCCGGATCGCGGTCGGCCGGTTCGGCGGCTGATCGGCCGGTCTGTCCGACTGTTTAGACGGTAAAGCCTCAGGCAGACGCCGGGCTGCTTGCAGGCCCACCCCGAAGGGTCTGCTCCTCAGGGGCGTGTTCGCTGGGACGCGAGCACGCCCCGCTCCTTTCTTACCTCTTCAACACCTACGGCCAGACCTGCACCCGCCGATCGAACTTCATGTAATCGTCGCCCCAGGCCTCTCGAAGCGGCTTGGCCTGCTCGACCGGGATCTGCTTGTCGATGACCTCCTCCGGGCTGACGATCTCGCCGTCCTCGCGTCGGAAGCGTTCGAGGTGCTCGGTCGGCACCGTCTCGATCGTGCCCGTGTCCTTGTTCACATAGCCGTTGTTCTCGGTGAGGTGGTCATACATCATCTCGGCGATCGCGCCCTGGGTCTTCATGCGGTTGTCGAAGATCTCCTTGTCGATGCGGTTGCTTTGGGCCCAGAACTTGCGGATGGCCTGGGCCTGGTGTTCGTTGGCCTTCTGCACCGTCTTGATCCACCAGAGGGTGTAACTGAAGCTGCTGCACACGCGGTCGAGCGTCGGGGCTAGTTGGGCGAACGGTTCGACGGGCGCCTCGATGCCGCGGACCTGGCCCTGCCACATGCCGAGCGTGCCCTTGATGCCGCCGGGCGTCGTCATCGAGCACAGCCCCAGCGTGAACATCGACTTCAGCTCCACGCCCTGGACCTCGCGCCGGCCGATCACCTCGTAGACGTGCCACCGCATCGTGCCGCCTGTCGAGGCGATCGTCTGCATCGCGAAGCCGAAGACCCGCTCGAGCAGGGCGCGGACCTCGGGCATGGGCTGCTGGCGCACGATCTGCAGGCCCGGCAACGCGGCGTTCAGCGTGGTCATCAGGGCCTGCTCGTCGGAGGCGAACGTGGCCATCTGGAAGCCCTTGCCCTGCCAGATCGCCAGGCCGTGCGGATCGGGCTGGCCGGTGGCCATGTTCGACACCCAATTCGGCGTGAAGTACTTCGGCGAGACCATGAACGCCCTTGCCCCCGGGACCTGCGGACACGACACCTGCCAGTCGATGTCCTGGCTGGGGCTTTTGCCCTCGCTGGTCCAGACCTGCCAGCCTTTCGGGATGCGGAGCTCGATCGCGGCCGACTTGAACGGGACGAGCCGCATGCGCGAGCCGGTGTAGCGATAGCTGCCGAGGATGCGATAGAAGACGGGTCGGAGCTGCTCGAGCGATTCGGTCGGCGCGACGTAGCCCATGATGAAGCCCGTACCCGATCGGCTGACGACCGCGCGATAGCTGCCCGCGCAAGAGGTGTCGCGTATGGTGGCGGTCAGGTCGCGCTGGACGCTGTCGGCGGTCGGCTTGCCCGCGGTCTTGGTGCGAAGGTCGGGCAGGGCGCGGCGGAGCATCTCATCGAAGCCGTCGGCGAGGGCGTCGGGGCGGGTTTGACCTTGTAAGAGGAGTGGCACGAAGAACGCGCCCGCGCCGGCCAGGGCGTCGGGCTCGATGCAGAGGGCCACGTCGCCTCGGACGCGGGGCGACCAGCCCGGCGGCACGGCCACGCGGCTGCCGAAGAGCTTGTCGTCCATGAGGCGCCAGCCCTGGGGCAGGTCGGGCTTGGGTTCGGGGCGGGGGGAGTCCGGCTCCTCCTTGTCGGGGTCGCGCGTGAGGCGGACCGACTCGCGCTGCGGCGGTTGGTAGGTGGCGTCGTCGTCCATGCCCCAGCGGACCGAACCCCTCTGCTCGGGCTCGGCCTTGCCGGCGGGTGCGGTGCGGAACGTGATGACCGTCGGCGGGAGCGGCTGGCCCTTGGCCGAGACGAAGCCCTTGCGCGTCGGGCTGTTCAGCGCGACGGCGTAGGTGGAATCGGGTGCGAGCTTGACCGTCATGACGAACGTCGTCGCGTCGCGGTAGGCGAAGGGCGCATCGCCGACGGGCTCGGGCATTGGGCCGGCCTCGGCCTGCAGGACGCTGAAGCGGTCGGTCCGCATCGGCTCGCTGAACGTGATGACGATCCGCGACGTGGTCGGATCGACGCGTATCGCTCCGTCGGCGGGCGAGGTCCGCGCCACCTGCGGCCCAGCCAGCGCGGTTGTCGAGAGCAGCAGCACGAGACCGGCGCCCGCAACAAGGCCTGTAGCTCGGCTCATCGGAGGTCTCCTGGGCTTGACCGTTGGCAGACGCGCTCATCAAGAAGCTCGTTTCAGAGACGCGCCCGTCAAGAAGCTCCTGTCGGAGACGCGCCCGTCAGGAAGCTCCTGTCAGAGACGCGCCCGTCAAGAAGCTCCTGTCAGAGACGCGCCCGTCAGGAAGCCCCTGTCAGAGACGCGCCCGTCAGGAAGCGTTGTTGTTGCGGTGTCGCCATGCGAAGAATGGTTGCAACGGCCCTCCGCGCAAGAGGCGTTCGGACTGCACAGCTCCCTTACGGTCGCCGCTCCGACGAAGCGTACTCAGCGCGGGTAGCGCATCTCTACTTGAACCACAGCGTATCGCAGTACCACTTGTCGTTCTCGCGGACGAGCCACGTGAGCGTCCGGCCGTTCTTCATGATGATCTTGCACAGGCCTTTGTCGTCGTCGACGAGCACACGGGCCACGAGCTCGCCCAGATCGGTCTCTTGGATCGATTTCTGGGCCTTCTTGACGAGCTCGTCGGTGATCTGGTCGCGGATCTTGGCCGTGAAGCAGCGCTTCACATCCTGGGTGCTGCCGGCCGACAGCATGTTGTACGCATGCACGATCGTGCCCTTGGGCGACGTGAGCGCGTCGGTGTGGAACTGCTCCCACGCCTCGTCGGCCTTAGATGGAGGCTGGTTGTTCCTTGCCTGCGGAGCGTCTTGCACGGAAGGCTTGTCCTGAACGACCGGCGTCGACTTGGGCTTCTCGGCCGTACCGGGCGGTTCATCTGAGCTCGTGCTGATAACGCCCCGCTGCCACGCGATCGGCTCGTAGTCGTACTTGAACGCGTAGTCGCCGCCGCCCGAGACCTGGATCTGTTGTCCGTTCTCGTCCTGCATGGCGAACGGCTTGACGGAGAACGTACCCTCGACGGCGAATCGCAGCAGCACACCGGCGTCGACGGCGAAGACCAGCTCACCCTTGGCATCGAGCGTGAAGCCCGAACCGTTCGGCAGCCGACCGTCCTGCTTCCAGGCCACGTCCATCTCGGCCACGTTCATCGTGTAGACGACGGGCTTCTTGCCCTGCGACTTCAGCATGGCGTTGCGGGCGTCGGCGACCGGCTTCGGGCCGATCCGCCGGCACGTCAGCTTGACGTCCACCGGGTCGCTCGGGGTCGACCCGAACTCGGCGCGGAGGTAGTCGAGCGTCTCGGCGGGCAGGCCGAACGTCTCGCCGACCTGAACCTGGCGGGAGACGACGACGTCGGGGAAGTAGTCCTCGCCGAGCAGGCCCAGGAGCGCCTCAGGCGCCTGCCCCTTGAGCGTGTCCACGCGGGGCGTGTCGCTGCGTCGGTCGACGCGGACCTGCAGGCCGCCGTCGAGCTTGGGCGCGGCCTCGAGCTCGCCGGTCTGCTCGTTGCTGGCCAGCAGGAGGTACTCGCTGATCATCTTGTTGACCACGACGGGCTTGCCGTCTTGCACACCCTCGACCTCTTCGATCGCGTTGATGCCGCTCTTGCGGACCAGCGGCCAGGTCTGTCCGCTCGAGAGCTTCAGCTTGATGTCGACGACGTTGCGCTGCATGACGCGGCCGGCGTCGCCCTTACGGTAGTCGTAGCGCAGCTTGACCGATCCTTTGCCGGCCGCCTCCGGCTCGCTCGCTGTGTCGGCCGGGGGGGGCTGCTTGGTCGCCTCCGCGCCGCGGGTGCTGAACGTGAACCCGTAGGGCAGGGCGGCCGTGCCGTCGCCGGCGCTGACGAACTTGCTGGCGCCGCCGGTGTTGATGCCGATGCGGACCGTCTGGGCCTTGGCCAGCATGATGGGCACGACGAACGTCCGGGCGTCGGCCCAGCGCGGCTTGCCGATCAGCTTGAGGCGCGGGCCTTCTGGCGGGGTGTTGACGGCTGCCTTGCCCTTGGCCATCGGTTCGCTGAAGACGATCGTGAGATCGTACGTGCCGGCCTGGAGGTCGGTGGTTCCGTCGGCCGGGTCGGTCTTGACGACGCGCGGGGCGTCGGGAGCGATCTTGGGCTTGCCGCTGCCGGTCTTGAAGGCCAGGACGCTCGGTGCGGCGGGGGTTCCGTCGCCGGCCGCCTTGAAGCCCTGTCGGGTCGGGCTGTTGATGCCGATGGCGTAGGCGGTGTCCGGGGCGAGCTTGACCTTGACCACACAGGTCTTGTTGTTGGGGAAGGTGATCGGCGTATCACCGACCAGCTCGGGGAACTTGCCCTTGTCGCTGACGACGAACGACCAACTGTTCATCTTGATGGGTGTGTCGAAGAGGATGGTGATCTCGGACAGGCGCGGGTCCACGTCGGTTGCACCGGCGGTGGGGATGGTCTTGGCCACCTTGGGCGCGGCTCCGGCGAGGGCGGACGTGCAGAACAGCCCGAGTGTGGACAGGACGAGAGTGCGTGTGCGCATGATGTGGACTCCAAAGGACGAGGTGGTCCATCACAGATGAAGGCTGCTCAAGTGTACTGCAGTCGGGCGAGGGCAACCATCCTGGACCGCGGAAATCGGCGGTCAATGGGGCTCGTGGCCGTACCGCGCCTATCGTGTCGTGCGTGCTACGCCGTACGACGAGGACCTGAGGCTGATCGCCTGCTCCTCGAGCGATCCCTGTCCCAACCGCCGTTGATCGGCCGCGTCAGTCCCCGGGCGATCCGACCCGCACGTGCAGGCCCGCTACCACGTCCTTGGACGGCTGGGCCACCACGACGTCCTCCGGGGCGAGCCCCTCGACAATCTGGGCCCTCTGTTCGTTCATCAGGCCCACCTTCAGTACGACCTCGTGCGTCTGATCGTCACGGACGACCATGGCGCGCCACAGGCCGTCCTTGCCGCGGAACATCGCGGTGCGCGGCAGCGTCAGCGCCTCCTCGGCGCGGTCGTAGACGATGCGGACGTAGACGCGGAAGTCGACCCCCAGGTCCGCGGGCCGGTCATGGATCTTGATGGCCACCTTGACGCGCTGCTGCTCCACACCGAGCGAGCTGATCTTCTTGAACCCGGCCGGGTAGACTCGCAGCACCTCGCCGCGGATGCCCTCGCCGGGGACGGCCTCGCCGAAGATCTCGACGGGATCGCCGCGGCTGATGCGGGGTGCGCGCTCGGTGAGGACCTCGGCGATGACCTCCATGGTGTCGAGCCGGCCGAGGGTCAGCAGGGGGGTCCCCGCGGGGAGGAACTGCCTGCGGGTCTGATGCCGGGCCAGGACGACGCCGTCGATCGGACTGGTGATGTCGGTCCGCCGCAGGTTTCGCTTCTCGATGGCTAGCTGCGCTCGGGCCTGCTCGAGGCGGCGTTCGAGGGTGGCGACCTCGAACCGCTTGCGGTCGATGTAGTCGAGGATGAACTTGGGCCCGATGTAGCTGACCGCGGCCAGCGTCTTGAGGGCGGCCAGCTCGAGGCGGTCGCCTTGGTATTCGGCCTCCGTCTGCCGGGCAAGCGTTTGGGCCTCGCGGAGCTCCCGGTCGGAGGCCGCCCCCGTCTTTTCCAGCCTTGCCACGCGTTCGATCTCGGTCTCGGCGAACTCCCAGACGGCTCGGGAGGCCTTGATCTTGGCCTCACCGGCCTTGACGGTCTCGTCGATGGCCTTGACGGTGGCCTTGACTTCCACCAGAACGTTCTCCTCGAGGCGGTGGTCCTTGGCCCTGGCCAGCTCGGTCTCGATCACGGCGATGCGTTGCTCGGCCTGGTGGACGCGGTCGAGGAGGTCGTCCTTCTCCAGGCGGGCGACGATCGCGTCCTGCTTGACCGAATCGCCTTCACGGAGCGAGATCGGCTGCAGCCACCCTGCAATGGGCATGGCGATGAGCACGTCCTGGGGCAACTCGGTGACGGCCTGCTCCTCGACGTAGGCCTCGATGGCGCCGACGCTCGGCGAGAGGACATCGACGATCAGGTCGGGTTGCATGGCCCAGAGGGCCCAGGTCCCGGCGACGCCGGCGATGATCACGAAGAGGACGATCCCGTTCTTTGCCTTGGCCATGGTCGGTGCCTACTCTTTCACCTTGATGCCTTCCAGCCAGTCGATGCCGACGATCTGGCGGTAGACGAACCCCTGTACGATCAGCACGAAGACGAACGACACCGCGGCGGTCGTCAGCACGGTGCTCGTCTCGACGATAACGGGCATGCGGAACAGCTCGGCGTCGTAGGCCTGGGCGATACCCGACAACATGCCGTAGCCCAGCGGGACCGAGCCCACCAGGCCCAGCAGGAAGATGATGATGTTCTGCAGGAAGAAGATGCCCGCCACCTGACGGTTGTCGTAGCCGAGCACGCGGAAGGTGGAGACCTCTCGAAGGCGGTCGCCGATCTCGATGAGCGACTGGTTGAGCATGCTGCCGAAGGCGACCACGCCGGCGAACAGGATCAGGATGAACACGAAGGCGAGCATCGTGCCCACGAAGGTCGACTCGATGTTCTTCCGCGCGTTGGCGCGGATGCCCAGCCCCTGGGCGTTGGGAATCGTCTTGAGCCGACGGAACAGCGCCCGCGTCTTCGTCGGGTCGACGCGCATCTGGACGCTGTTGAGCGCCAGCGGCTCGCCCACCAGGCGGCTGAGGTAGCGCTGGTCGGCGTAGCATTCGACCCCGAAGTAGCCGTCCACGGTGGAGGCGAGCCAGACCGACTCGGTGTGCCGACGGCCTCGCACGGGGGTGAGGTCGAACCGATCGCCGACGTCCAGGTCCAGGATGTCCGCCAGCGCCTCGCTCATGACCAGACCCTCGGGCGGGATGATGACCGGCTCGAGGTTCGCGCCCACTGGGGTGGTCAATCGGTGGTCGGCCGACAGGCCGACGACGCTCATCCGCCGCTGCCGGCGACCATGCCGCAAGTCGCACGTCATGGCCAGGACGGGCTCGGCATCGTCGACCCCGGGCAGGTCACGCGCCTCGTACAGCGCCCGCGTGGAGCGGACGTCGCGGAGCCCGACGTCGACGTCGCTGTGCAGGACGCGCTCGAACTGGAACTCCACCAGGAAGCCCATCGACTCGTACATCATGATCGACAGCAGGATGATGGAGGTGGCCAGGGCCGAGCAGGCGATGGACGTGGCCGTGCGGATGCGATTGCGGAACATGCCGCGGAGGACCAGGTGCGTTCGGAAGCCGAACCGTCGCCACAGCCAGGGCAGACGTTCGAGGATGATCGAACCCCCGCGAGCGGGCGGCTTCTGTCGCATGGCCTCGGCGGGCTGAAGCCTCAGGACGGCCCAGGCGCCCTTCAGCGTTCCGGCGACGGCGAAGACGACGCTGATCGCCATGCCCAGGGCCATCAGGTCGGGGTAGGTCGCCTGGATGAAGCGTGGAAACTGGAAGAACCCCTTGTACATCTCGACCATGCCGTAGGTGTTCAGCTTGCCGACGAGGGCGCCGCCGAGGCCGCCGGCCACACCGATGACGAGGCCGAACCCGAGGAAGTGGACCATCACCGCGCGGTCGCTGTAGCCGAGGGCCTTGAGCGTGCCGATGATCGAGCGCTGCCGCTCGGCCAGACGCGACATCAGGATGTTTAGCACGAGCGCGGCCACGCTCAGGAAGATGGCGGGCATGATGGCCGCGGTGGTGCCCAGGCCCTCGATCTCGTCGCTGAGGAAGCGGTGCGAGGCCTGCCGGTCGCGCGGGGTGACCGCCAGCACGCCGAACGGCTCGAGCAGGCGATCGATGCGGTCGAGCAGGACCGGCAGGTCGTCCTCGGCGCCGGGGACGAGCCGTCCGACGATCTGGTTGCACGCGTCCTGGAAGTCGAGCACTTCGCGGGCGTAGTCCTCCTTGATGTAGAGGATGCCGAAGTGTTCCGGGTCGGGGATGATGTCGCCCTGACCGCGGACCATGTAGACGTATTCGGGGCTGATCGCGGTGCCGACGATCAGGAAGTTCTGGCGTTTGCGATTGAGGATCAGTTGGATCTGGTCGCCGGGATCGAGGCCGTGGGCCTCGGCGAAGGCCTCGCTCAGGATGATCTCCTCGTCCCGGTCGGCCGAGAAGCCCGAGCCGCGCAGCAGACAGAGGCCGTTGATGCTCTGCTCGAAGCCCGTCTCCGGCGCCGACAGCAGCATGCCGGTGAGCGGTTCGGCCACGTGGGGCAGGTCGAGGATGACGTCGAACGTCACGCGGGCGTCGACGTCGGCCACGCCCGGCAGGGCGGCGATCCGCTCGGCGACGCTGAGCGGGGCCTTCTTGACGTCCACCCAGAAGTCGGCGAAGCGGTACTCCCGGTAGTAGACGGCCTGGCTGGTCGTCAGCACGCGATGGGCCGAGGCGAACCCGATCAGGCTGCCCGTGCCGATGGCGATGATGGCTACGATCGTCAGCAGGGTGCCGGTGCGGCGGCGAAGGTCACGGGCGAGTTTGCGGTTCAGCGTGGACACGCACCGGGCTCCGGTCGTTACCAGGTCACCTCTTCGGCGGCAATGGGGTGCTCGTTGATGCTGTCTTCGGTGATCCGGCCGCTGGCGAGCCGCACGGTGCGGCGGGCGATCTCGGCGATGGCCGGGTTGTGCGTGATCAGCAGGACCGTCAGGTCGTGCGAGGCGTTCAGGTCGGTCAGCATGCCGAGCACACGCCGCGCCGTAGCGAGATCCAGCGCGCCGGTGGGCTCGTCGGCCAGGAGGAGCTCCGGACGCTTGGCCAGGGCGCGTGCGATCGAAACACGCTGCTGCTCACCGCCGGAGAGCTGGGCGGGGAAGTGTCCCGCTCGATCGGTCAGGCCCACCAGCTCGAGGGCCTCGGCCGGGTCGATGGGGTTCTCGGCGAGCTCGGTGGCGACCTGGACGTTCTCGCAGGCGGTCAGTGTCGGCACGAGGTTGTAGAACTGAAAGATGAAGCCGACGCGCTCGCGCCGATACAGCGTCAGGCTCTGGTCGCTGAGCGCCGACAGGTCGGTCTCGTGGTGCCAGACGCTGCCCTCGGTCGGGCGGTCCATGCCGCCGATGAGGTTGAGCAGGGTGCTCTTGCCCGAGCCCGACGGGCCGAGGATGACCATCAGCTCGCCCGGCTCAATGACCAGGTCGATGTCGACCAGGGCGGGGACGTCCACCTCGCCCATGCGAAAGACGCGGCTGACGCCTTCCAGCTTGAGCAGCGGCTTGGTTTCGGTGGTCGCGGCGACGGTCATCGGACGGCCCTTCTGGTGATGTGGCCCATGGGGTCGGCGCGCGACCCGATCGGCTAAACCCTAGGGCCTGGAGAGCACGCCTGCAAGGCGGCGATGGTGGTGAGCGGGAAGCGTCGGGTGCGAGCCGGAGGTGTCGGCAGGATACGGCTTGACGGCAGAGACGGGGACGGTTCCAGCAAGACGGCCGGACCGTCGACAATAGAAAGCGCTCCGCCCGATAAGGATCAGGCAGAGCGCGGGGTCGATGCTTTGCCGTGCGTTGACCGGGCGATCACGGTCCGTCAGATGGTGGCGGTCTGGACTTTGGAGGCCCAGAACTCGTGGAAGGACTTCATGACCTCCTCGAAGTCGACCTCGCCTTGCAGGGCGAGGGCCTCGGCCAGCTCCATGGCCGAGCGATACTGCTGGACCATCAGGAGTACCTCGACTTGTGGGTTGGTCAGCAGCCCCATGCGGACGGCGGTCTCACCGAAGCGCAGGTCGAGATCTCTTTGCGTGGTCAGCACTTCGTCAATGCTCTCGACGGGCAGCAACCCGTGGGCATAGGCGAGCAACCCGATGGGGTCGCGGATATTCCATCCCTCGTCCGCCAGGCGCTGGAGGGCGTCGTCGCCAATGAGTCCCTTCTCGAGCAGATAGTCGGCAAATTCGCGTCTCATGAAATCGCTCCGATCATGTGCGCTGTCATCGAACGTATCGGACAACGGACCGGGCGGCTTTATCTATATGGACGTCGAACGCGGCAATGCCTAAGGTTCGTTTGGGGAGCACCTTACCGCAAATGGGGGGGCGTCGGCCGGCTCGGCGAGCCCATTTGCCCGGCCTCGGATTGTCATCACCAGGTCCGGAGCCTATACTCTGTAGAGCCGGGGGCACCACTGTCTGCGCCGGAACCTCTCCCCACTCTCGGCCGTCAGGCCCGTGGTGGTGCGCGGCATCTAACGGTCTGGTCCGTCGGAGCGGGAAGCCCATGCACGCTGCGTGGCGATTATGGAAGCCTCGCGTGGCCACGGTACCTCACGTGGTCGATGATCCGATTGTGACATCTGATGGTGTGCCACCGGTGACGGACAGCCTGATCATGTGAGGCTCATCCTCGTTGGGGAGGAATTCATGCTTTGTCCGAACAGTCGAGTCCGCCTTTGGCTCGCCTCTTGCCTGATAGCGTCAATGAGCTGCGCGGCGCATGCGGTGATCCTCGAGAGGGACGCCGAGTCGGGCAGCTTCCTGGAGGAGGTGAACGGCCTGCTCGTTCTGCACCTCAAGGGCACGCCTGAGCAGATGGGCCGGGCTCACGGGCGGTTGATGGCCGGTGAGATCCAGACCGTCGTGAATGCGTTGGGCCGGACCATGGATCGCGAGATGTCTGCCGCCGAGCAGTCCGCGACGTCGGTGGCGGCCAGGCCGTACGTCGATGAGCGGTACATCCGAGAGGTCCAGGCCATCGCCGAAGGGGCCAACGAGATCCTGGGCGAGGGGACCATCGATTCCGAGCGGTTGCTCGAGCTGCACAGTTGGGACGAGATCTGTCGGAATCGGATGGATCGGGGCGCCGGTCTCCATTTCGCCGCCCTCAGCGGCGCCACGAGCAACGGACATGTGATCGTCGGTGTCGATTTCGTCGACGAGCAGTGCGTCCGTCGCGGGGTTCAGGACGGCGCGGTGGTGATCGTCTACGAGCCCGACCAGGGCCACACGTTCTGCACGGTCGCCTGGGCCGGTTTCGCCGGCGCGATGGTCGGCGTGAACAGCCAGGGGATCGTGCTCAGCGAGGTCAGCTTTCCGGCTCGAGGGCAACGCGACGACGGCACGCCGATGGTCTTCCGGATGCGCGAGGTGCTCGAATCGGCGGCCACCATCGCCCAGGCGGAACAGCAGCTCGGCTCGGGGCGCCGGACGACGGCCTCGACGGTGATCGTGGCCGACGGGGTGGGGCAGTCGGCGATCCGGGCCTTCGAGTCCAACAAAGACCAGTTCGTTGCGTTCGGGGAAGGGGACCCGGCCGAGGACCACGACTACACGCTGGTGCGCAAGTCGACGCCGGTCGTGATCAACCTCGACGAGTTGGGCTTTCCGGTGAATCTGAATCTGCCCGACACGGCGAACGACCTCGACGTGACCGTGTCGAAGGCCCTGCCGAATGCGATCGTTCGTGCCGGCTCGTTCGTTCACCACACAGGGACCGGGTCGCTTCAGGAGCAGCAGGCCTTGTGGGCCATGACCGAGGGGGCCGAGGACCCGGACTTCTATTTCCTCGATCTGTCGGGTCTGCCGGTCACGTACAAGTGGCCGTCGCTCGACATCGTGATCATGGTGGACAGGATCCTGGCCGGTCGGGCGCGTGAGCTGCTCTCCGGTGGCCTGATCGGCATCCTCGATCAGTTCGTGCCCGGATGGGATATCGACCTGGCGCATCCGGACAACGCGGCCCCGGCTCGTTACTGGGCGCTGTCTTCGGAGGTGGAGAGCCAGCTCGGCTCGCTCGACGCGGCCGCGGCCAGGCAGATTCTGAGCGGTCCGCGCCAGGACGTGAACGTCGACGTGCTGATCGATCCGAACACGCTCCACGCGGTGGTCATCGACGCCACGACGCTCGAGGTCTGGGTGGCCAAGGCCGCCCCGCACGGCACGGAGCCAACGCCGGACGCCAGCTACCAGCCCTTCAAGCGGTTCAACTTCGCGGACTTCGCGACGTACCCGCTGACGGTCAAGACGGTCCCGACCGGCGCGGAGGTGTTCGTGGATGGCACGAACTGGGGGCCGTCGCCCCGGACGCGACGCGTCAGGGCCGGCCAGCACGAGATCAGCTTCGGCGAACTGACCGGTTACGCCAAGCCGAGTGATCGCATCATCACGGTCGATACCTCCGGGGCGACCGTGACCGGGACGTACGAGCGACGTTACTCGGTGGTGGTGACCGTCGATGGTGAGGGTTCCGTGAATCCCAACGGCGGGGCCTTTCCGCCCGGCGAGGTGGTGACCTTCGAGGCCACGCCCTCACCCGGCTGGCAGTTCGCCGGTTGGGGCGAGGGACTGTCAGGCTCCGACCCGACCCAGCAGTTGACGATCAACACGGACGTCCTGATCACGGCCACCTTCGAGCCGATTCCGCCCGACCTGAATCTTCTGACGGTGCTGACCCGGGGCGAGGGCTCGGTGAGCCCCGCAACCGGCACGCATGCCAAGGGCTCTGTGGTCTCGCTGAAGGCCACGCCCGCCCAGGGGTGGTACTTCTTGGGATGGGAGGAAGACGCCAGCGGCAAGGACCCCGACATCGAGGTCACCTTGAACACCGACAAGGTCGTCCGGGCCGTGTTCGGTCGGGGGCCCCATGCCCTGGACGTGGATGTCGTCGGTCAGGGCGAGGTGACGCCCCTCAAGGACGGCTACGCGGAAGGGGAGTACGCCAGGTTGTTCGCCACGCCCGCCGAAGGCTGGTATTTCGTTGGCTGGTCGGGAGCGGCTTCCGGGGCTGCCCCGACGGTCGGGCTGACGATGACAGGCGATGCGGCGGTGACCGCGACCTTCGCGCAGAATCCGGCGGGCAAGTCGGCGCTGACGGTGCAGGTCGACGGCAACGGTCAGGTCGAGCCCATGAGCGGTCTGGTGGACACGGGCGTGCAGGTTTCGCTGTCGGCGACGGCCGACGAATGCAACGCCTTCGTGGAGTGGACGGGCGACATCGAGAGCACCGACCCGGACATCCAGGTCACGATGAATCAGAACCGCGTTGTGCGGGCCGTCTTCGAGTCGCGCTCGACGTATGCCTTGACGATCGACGTGCAAGGCCAGGGCTCCGTGCTTACGACGCCGTCCGGCGATCAGCACGATTGCGGTATCGATGTCACGCTGGAGGCCGTGGTGGGCGAGGCCGCTCCCGAGTGGGAGTTCCTCGAGTGGAAGGGCGACGTGCCCGAGGGCACCAACGGTAATCCGCTGACGGTCACGATGGACCGGGACAGGGAGATCCTGGCCGTCTTCGTGCAGAAGATCGCCCCGGCCGGGGATGGCACGGGAGCCCCGTGCTGCGGCGGTGCCGCGCCGCCCATGATGACCCTGCTGCTGGTGGCGTGCATGCTCATGACCGCGAAGGTCCGGCGTCGCCGCTAGGTGGCGACTCGGCTTCCATCACGAGCATCATGGCGTCTTGCGCCGGAGGGCGTCGATCTCGTCGCGGATCTCCGGTCGGATATAGCGGTCATCCAGGTCGGGCAGGCCCGCCAGGG
The DNA here is from genome assembly GCA_964622545.1 of uncultured Planctomycetales bacterium. GTDB lineage: Bacteria > Planctomycetota > Phycisphaerae > UBA1845 > JAFGLZ01 > JAFGLZ01. The sequence continues at coordinate 108,696 of CAZUQM010000018.1, forward strand.
CGTGTAGCGTCCGCTCGTAGCGCGTCTCCAGGTCGGCCGAGGTGTCGACGAAGAGCAGCCGCTTTCCCCTGAGCTGACACAGCCCGCCACCGTCGCCTCCCAGGGGTTCGCGCCGGATATCGATGCCCAGCGTGTGGGCCAGCTCCAGCAAGTCGTCGAAGCGTTCTTCAAGGTCCACTTCACATGACCTCCTGCGGCCGCGATTGTCGGGGGTGGCCGATCAAGACGGCGCCCAGCCTGGCCGATAATACCCAGGGACCGCCGCCAACGCACGCATAGGGGCCACTGGATGTCCTCAGCACCCCATCAGGGTCATTCGGAGCTCGCCCGAGACCACCACGACATCTCCGGTCATCTTGACGATCTCCAGGACCGGCTGGCCGAACTGCAGAAGCAGCTCAGGCATGCCCAGCGTCTGGCTTCGGTGGGCACGATGGCGGCCATGGTGGCCCACGAGGTCAACAACCTGATGACCCCCATCATCAGCTTCAGCCGCTACGCTTTGGAGACGGACGATCCCGAGCTGATCCGCTCCGGCCTGCAGAAATCGCTCAAGCAGGCCGAGCAGGCCCAGGAGCTGACGGCCAAGATCCTCAATCTGGCCACCGATCAGGACCATGGTCCGACGCGGGTGAACCTCCGCGAGCTCATCGAGGAGTCCGTCGAGTGCCTGGGGCGCAAGCTCGAGAAGGACAACATCGGCCTGACCGTCGAGGTCCCGGAGGACCTGTGGCTTCGAGGGCATCCGGGCCAGCTCCAGCAGGTGCTGGTCAATCTGATCCAGAACGCGCGACAGGCGATGCTCGGTCGACGGGGTCGCCTGACGTTCCGTGCCGAGGGAGCGGACGATCAGATCGTGCTGGCCGTCTCGGACATCGGGCAGGGCATCGCCGGCGAGGACCTGCCGAGGGTCTTCGATCCGTTCTTCACCACCAAGGGCATGGGCGATCGTCCCGACAAGCGGGGCATCGGGCTGGGCCTGGCGGTCTCCAAGGACATCATCGAAGAGCACAACGGCCGGATCGACGTCGAGAGCAAGCTCGGCTCCGGCACGACGTTCACCATCATGCTCCCCGCGACGGAATAGGTCCTACGGTTTGGACCGGTGCTGTTGGCGCAGTGGGGGTGCCAGAGGTTCCGGGAGGGCCGTCTGCCGAGCCGCCGCGGCAACCAGCGGGGCTCGGGTGGGTGCCGTTCGCAAGAACCCGCGCCCACCCTGTCTGCACCTGCGCAGCGGCGCCCGAGCGCGTGGCCCTCGGCAACCCGAGACGATACACTGACTAGGGACGCTTGTGTGACGGCCGGGACGTCGCAGGTTGGCTGAGGGTGCGTTGTCTCAATCTCATGATGACCCTAGCGAGACGACGATCTGATGGGGGGAGACCCTAGGATTCCTTCCGACACGAGACGCTGTGGGCAGGGCTCTCCTGTCGCGTGGCAGGCCGGGTCCTTGCGTGCGCGGGCCGAGGGCTTGCTCGCCGGTCGACGATGGTGGGCGTTCTTGACGGTCCTCTACGTCCTGGCCGTCGTGGTTCGCGGCCTGTTTCTCTGGGAGGTGCAGGCCGATCCGACGTACGCATCCCCTGGTCACGATGAGGCGGTGAATCACCAGATCGCTCAGGCGATACTCGCCGGCGAGATGCCTTCCGAGCCGCTCTACAAGGCGCCGTTGTACATGATCGGTCTGGCGGGGATCTACGAGGTGCTCGGGCAGGACCCCCTGCGGGCGCGGTGGGTCCACGTCGTCGTCGACGGCCTGGCGGCCGTGCTGCTCGCCGGGATCGGACGCCGGCTGTACGGCGTACTGGTGGGGGCCCTGGCCGGTCTCATCGGCGCGCTGTCGTGGAGCTTCGTCTTCTACGCCACGGAACTCGTGGACACGTCGTGGGCGTGCCTGCTCTATCTCCTGCTCATCTACCTGGTGGTCGTCCTGGCCGAGGGGCGCTGGACCAAGTGGTTGCTGTGCGGCGTGGTCCTGGGCCTCGGGGCGATCACCCGGCCGAACGTCTTGGTCTTCGCACCGGTATTGGCCCTAACCGTCTTGACCGTGGGGCTCCTGGGTCTGCGGCGCGGGGCCCGCACGGGCCGGCTGGGGCAATGGAGATCTGAGGTGGACGAGGCCGGCGGCGCGGGCCCGCGGATCGGGGTCGACGGTCCTGCGCGGCACGCGACGATACGGCCCTTGATCTGGGCGGCGGCGCTGACGATCGGCTGTTGTGCCGCGATCGCGCCCGTGACGATCTACAACCATGTCGTCGGCGAGGACGCGGTGCTGATCGCGACCTATGGCGGCCTGAACGCCTACGTGGCCAACAGCCCCTATTCTGATGCGAAGAACGGCCCGCTGCTCGTCGGCGAGGGCGTCCCGGAGATATCGAGCTACGATCCCACGAACCTGTGGAGCGTGTTGGACCTGAACTACAACATCGCCAAGACGTACGCCGAGCGGCAGGTGGGGCGGGAGCTGCGCTTCAGCGAGGTGGACGCCTTCTTCTACGACCACACGAGGGCGTTCGTCCGGGAGCATCCCGGCAAGTTCCTCCGTGACACGGTCAAGCGCCTCTGCTGGTTCTTCAACCACTACGAGTTCGCCAACGTGAAAGACCCCTACCGCCTGCTCGAGCATTCGACGGTGCTCCAGCTGACCTCGTACCTGCACTACGGCGTGTGGTGTCCGTTCGCCGTGCTCGGGGTCGTCGCGACCGTGCTCCGCCGCGAGGGCGGGTGGCGATGGATCTACTACCTCGCGATGTTGCTGACCCTGTTCCTGGCGGGTCTGTTCTTCGTGATGAACTCGCGCTATCGACTGCCGGTCGTGTATCTGCTCGTGCCGCCGGCCGCCTTTGGCATGGTCTATTTCGTGGAGCTGTGGCGTCAGCCCGGCGCATGGCCCCGGCGGATCGCGGCCTGTGCCTTGCTGGCGACGGTCGGGCTGGTGTCGAACCTGAACCTCTTCGGCTACGCCACGACCGACCACACCGAACTGCAGATGACCTACGCCGAAGGGTGCCTCCGATCGGGTCGCGACGACCTGCTGGTCGAGGCGACGGACGCCTTCGAGAGCGCTTACCAGGCCGAGCTGGCCAGGGGCGGGCATCCCTGGGCGGCCAACCTGCACCACTGCTTCCCGCGGGCCCTGTTGTTCAGGTGCTACCGCGAGCTGGGTAACACCCCCAAGGCCGTCGAGTACGGCATGAAGATGATCGAAGAGGAACCCGTGACGTATCCGTTGTGGAGCGAACTGTATGAGTTCCTGCTAAAGGAAGATCTGCGCGACCAAGCTCGTCGGGCGTTGGAGGCCTTGGACCGCCAGGCCGCCGGGGCGAACCGGCTCGTCCTAGCTGAGGTCTACATGGCGCACTGGTCCCGCTTTGAGGATCGTCGGATCCTCGGCCGACTGGAGACGCTGCTGAGCCAGATGGCCGAGCAGCACCCGGCCGATGCCCGACTTCGTGCGTGGTTGAACCGGGTTCGGGAGATCCGGGCCGGGGACGGGGTCCCCGCGGAAGGCGCGACGGAAAGGGACCGATGAATCGCGAGCTACCCGAGAACGGCGGCTCGAGCGTCACCGTCGGCTCGCGCGGGGACGCGCGGGGCCGCGCGGCGGATGAGGTCGACCTGTCCGTCATCGTGCCCTGCTATCAAGAGGCCGATCGCATCCGAGGCACCGTCGATACGATCGCCGGCGCCACGACAGCCAGGTTCGGCTCAGCGTGGGAGATCATCGTCGTCGACGACGGCAGCCGGGACGACACCGCTGACCGTGCCCGTGACATCGGTCCGAGGGTCCGCGTTCACCGCCTGCCTGAGAACCGCGGCAAGGGAGCGGCCGTCAGGGAGGGCATGCTGGCCGCCCGGGGGCGGCTGCGATTGATGACCGACGCCGACCTGTCGACGCCCATCGACGAGGTCGACTGTCTGATGGCGGCGATCGGGCGCGGCGCCGACATCGCGATCGGTCGCCGGACGGGACCGTACTCGAGGGTGGTCACGCGTCAGCCGTTGTACCGTCAGACCATGGGCCGCACCTTCAACCTGATCGGTCGGCTTCTGTTCGACCTCCGCTATCAAGACACCCAGTGCGGGTTCAAGCTCTTCACGAGCCGCGCCGCCGAGGCGATCTTCTCGCGGACCCGTGTCAACCGCTTCGCGTTCGACTTCGAGTGCGTGTTGCTGGCGCGGGAGCTCGGCTTTCGCATCGAGGAGTGCTACGTGCTCTGGGAGCATCGCGAGGGTAGCCGCGTCCGCCTGTTCCGTGATAGCTTCTCGATGCTGACGTCCCTGGCGGGTCTGTGGCTGAGCCGGCGCTAGGTCGTCGACCTGCTCTGGGACACATCGTTTGGCCTCGTGGAAAACCCTGTGGAGGATTCGTCCGGTGAGCCTTCACCCGATCGTTTGCCTGCTGATGTTCGCCGCGAGCAGCTCGCCGGGCGCGGCACCCGAGAATCAGGCGCTGCTGGCGGCGCGGAAGAGACCCCCATTTCGCATCACCGACCCTGTCGGCCTGGAGTCCGACGAGGCCGTCAAGGCCGAACAGCGCCGGGCCGGTGCGTCGCTGCACGCCGCGATCATGCAGGCCTACGCCGGCGGCGCGAAGCGGTTTCGCATCAAGCCCGGCGCGTACCGGTTTGCCGAGATGGCGCCGCTGCGCTTCACAGGCCTGAAGGACTTCACCATCGAGGCGACCGGGGTGACGTTCTGGTTCGAGCGTGACATGAAGCAGGTGGCCGCGAACCCGCCCGGGCTCGACCTGGTTCGATGCGCCGATGTGACGCTGAAGGGCGCCTCGATCGACTTCGACCCGCCACTCTACATCCAGGCCAAGATCCTACGGATCGATCACGGAGAGAAGGTCTTCGAGGTGGTGGTGGACGAAGGCTTCCCCGTGGTGGACGCGTTGGGACCCGGGCAGATGACCGCCTATCACGCCGACGGTACGTTTATCCCGCAGACGGTCCTACGGCACGTCGGGACGAGCAGGATCGGCGGGCGGAGGATGAAGGTCCGCTTCGATCCGCAGATGAGGTGCGTGGTCGAAGGCTCGCACGACAAGAGGCTCGCGGCCGCGTGGAACCGTGAAAACCTCATTCGCGCCGGCGACTACCTCGCGATCATCTTCCGCCGCGGTCGGTCGATCCACGTCGATCGGTGCGAGCGGGTCACGTTGGAAAACGTCACCCTCTACGCCTCGCCGGGCATGGGGATCCTCGAGACGGGCGGTGGCGGCGGCAACGTCTACCGGCGCGTCAAGCTGATCCGCAAGCCCGGCACGTGCCGCCTGCATGCGGGGATGGCCGACGGCTTCCATTCGGCGATGACGGCCAGGGGCGCGACGATCGAGGGGTGTGAGTTCTCGTTCAACTCCGACGACATGATCAACCTGCACGGCTTCTTCACGCTGGTCTGCCACCGCTTCTCGCCGCGGCGGTTCGTGGTCGTGCCCATGCGCTACAACCCGTATCGGGTCGGTGGAGAGATCGCGTTCTATCACTTCCGCACGGTCGAGCCGCAGGGCCGGGCCGCGATGACCGCGATCGAGCCGCTGGACGACGCCCCGCTGGTCGCCAAGGTCAAGCGCCTGCCCGAGGAGATGAAGATTTTGGCCTACAAGGGCGAGCCGGTGGTCATCACGCTGGACCGCGACGTGGCCGCCGACGAGCGCTCCATCGCCGAGACGTTCAACTTCAACGCGCCCGGTTTCGTGATCCGCGATTGCTACTTCCATGACACGATGGGCCGGGCATTGCTGCTGAACGGCGCGTCCGACGGGGTCGTGGAGAACAACGTCTGGGAGCGGATGTACGGCGGCATCCGCGTCTACATGGAGTCGTGGTATTACATGGAGGGCGGCTTTCCGCGGAACGTCCGCATCGTCGGCAATCGGTTGACCGACATCGGCGGGCCGACGCTGGGCAATCCGACGCAACCGGTCCAGGCCGCGATCTACGCAGGCATGGTGCCCGCGCCCAACTACATGCGGACGTCGAAGCCCCTGGCCAACATCGAGATCGTCGACAACGTCATCGAACGGCCCGACCGGCAGCCGATCATCATGACCTACACGCGTGGCGGCCGGATCGCCGGCAATCGCATCGTTCGGCCCCACCGTCGGAGCGGGCCTCTCGGGCTGGACATCGGCTCGGCCTACTACGGCAAGTCGCTGCGGTCGGCGATCTACGTCGGCGTGGCGAGCGATGTGGTCGTGCGCGATAACACGGTCGTCGACCCCGAGGGCCACTGCACCGACGGCGCCGTGGACGTCGGGCCGATGACGGAGAACGTGACCGTCGAGCGATGACCGCGGCCGCCTGCTCAAGACCGGCAAGGCATCGCCTCATCGCACGTTGCCACTATACTGGTTGCCCTGCTTGCCTGACGCGTTGGAGAGGATCCGGCGCGATCGTGATGGCGTGGCCCCTCTGGTTGGCTGATCCACGGTATGAACAGGTCTTCCCGCATACGCAGCGGCTTCATGGTTGAGGTATCCCCATCGCAGATTGGTCGAAGTGTCTGCTGCTTCGCGCCGGTCGTGGTCGCGGCATCCGTGGCCATGGCCGCGAGCAATGCCCCGAAGGACGTGCCCATCACGGTGCGCGAGACGGTGGTCCCCTCGGCCATCCGTGAGGTCCGCGATGGCGACGTCACCCTAGCTGGACGGGTCCGCCGCGGCGATCCGGCGCAGGTCACGATTCGGGTCACGACGAGCCACGCAGACATGTGTGTGACTCGAGCGACGGTCTCTTCGGGTCGGTTTCGTTGCCGATACCCGAGCGACTTCCCGGCCGCGCCGTCGCTCGAGCCCTGCATGCTCTTCATCGACGTATGGGGGGATAGGACGGTGGACCCTGCCGGGACTCAGCCCCCGACGGCCGAGGCCGCTTTGCTCATCTATGACGGCAAGGCGGGGCGGCTTCCCGAGATGCCGTCGGCGTTCACGAACGACCTGCTGGACGCCCGTGGCCGAACCGATGCCGAGTCCGCCGAGTGGCCGATCATCCAGACGCTGGTGAACCTCTACATGCACAGTCGCGCCGCTCGGATCGTCGGCGTCGGCCGGCCGGACTTCGACCTCAAACGCGATCACGATCTGCGGTACTACAAGGACTCCCTGGCGCTGTACGAGTTCGATTACCGCGACCGCGAGTGGTCCAAGCCGCTGGCGCATCGAGTGCGCCGTCACTTCTGGCAGGCCGTGTGGGACCGCTGGTTCAACACGACGAACAACCACCCCCTGGACGGCGACGACGCCAACAACGAGCCGAGCAATGTCGTCCCCTACACCTTCGCCAACGACTTCGCCGACATCCTGATTGCGTATTTGATGCGGATGGACCTGACCGAGGCCCTGGACGACAACCTCCGGACGATGTGTCGTGAGGGCCTCGAGAACCTGCTGGTCATGCAGCACCGCGGACCGGACACCTTCGCGGTCCGCGACCGGAAGGGACGGACCCACACCTACACGGCCGGGGCCTTCCGCTACGGCATGTTCGAAAACGGCGACTTCCTCACCGAGGGCAAGGGGTGGTTCTACAACCCCGAGCACGGCGACTACCTGCGGGGCGGGGTCTTCAACGGCAGGGCGATCTGGGGACTCGGCGAGGGCCTCAAGCGGTTTCACAAGGAGCCGATCGCCAAGCGCCTGACCGAGGCGATCCGGCTCGGCGTCGGCTTCTGCCTCAACGACGCCGTTCGCCACGGCTACGCCAGGGTCACCCGGGGCAATCGCGTCTGCTGGTACGATCCGGGCGAGCAGGGATACCTGTTGCTGGGGTTGCTGGCCGCTTGCGAGGTCGCGCCGGAGCTGCCTGTCCCGGTTTGGCCGGACGGCAAGGGCATCCCGCTCGCCGAGTGCTGCGCCCGATCGCTGGGGGCGCTGCTCGACCTGGTCAAGCCGCATCACCAATGGATGACCTATGCGGACAAGGACAGCATGGTCATCGCGGCCCTGGCCGACGGCGCCCGCATCCTGAAGCACCACCCGGACGCCCCGAGGTGGCGCCAAGCGGCGACGGCGGCGGCGGATGCCTGGCTCGCGGCGCGCCCCGATCCGAGCGAGTATCCCGCGCCGCCGATCCATTTCGGCCGGCGGGTCGGGCCGCGTCGGATGACGTACCGATGGCCCGATCGGACCTTCATCTTCTTCTACAAGACCGGTCACTGGATCCACGCCCTGGCCAAGCTGGTCGCGCTGACGGGCGATGAGCGCTATCGCCTTCGCGCCGAGGCCATGCTGAGCTACCTCTGCGGCGCCAACCCGTGGCAGGTGCGCTTGCTGAACGAACACGGCGGCGTCTACAACTGGGTGGAGGACACCGACGGCGACGGCATCGAGGACGAGTTGAAGCAGGACATGTATCCCGAATCCACCGCGTTCTGCCACATCGGCGTCGGCCATCTGCTGCGGGCGATCAGCCGGCGAGCGGTCCCGTCGGCGCGTCGGGATACCCGGAGCCAGCCATGAACAGGACAGTGATCGGGGGCGTGCTCGTCTGGGTCGGCGTAACCCTACCGGTCGCCGACGCCGCAGGCGCTTCGCCCTCACGATCCGAGCCTACAAGAACACGGACGACGAGGTCATGGGCGAGCGTCGCTCGATCGAAGGCTCAAGGCAGACGCTGGAGGGGCCCCGGATCGGGTCTGGGACGGCCGACGAGGGCCCAGGCGTGTCGGCCGAGGAGCGCCGAGAGCAGGTCGCCGCCCCGCGTGTTGACGAGCCGCGTGACGAGCAGGAAGAGCGCCAGCGCCATCCCGACGCCGAAGCCGCCCAGATGGGCCCAGCGGGCGACCTCGTCCTCGACGCCCAGCAGCGTGTAGGCCGCGTCGAAGCCGATGTAGAAGAGCACCACCCAGAAGCCGCGCACGGACCACATCTTCAGGGACAGCGAGAAGCCTCCGATCAGCCCCCAGCGGATCCACGCGGCCATGTGCACGTCGTTGACGGGGAAGAAGACCAGGTACATCCCGGCCAGGCCCATGATGGCCCCGGAGGCGCCCACCATCGGCGTCGGCGGCTGGTCGCCCCAGAACGCGATCTGCACCAACGCCGCTCCGACGGCCAGCAGGGGATAGATCACAAGCGTCAGGACGTTGCCGATCAAGGCGTTGACGCGGGAGCCCAGCACCATCAGGAAAATCATGTTGCCCACGAGGTGCAGGATGCCCCCGTGCAGGAAGGCGTGCGTGACGAGCTGGGAGGGTTGATAGGTGCCCGGGTACTGCTTCTCCGGCGGTAGGGACCTGTGGGCGAGCAGACACACCTTCTCATTCCGACTGAGCGACGATGTCGCGGGTCGCGACCGGCCTGGTTCGTTGGGATCGACCAGAAGCTCGTCGAGCTCGGCGTCGCTGACGTCGGCCTGCTCCAACTGCTTGACGTTTTCGAAGAAGGCCGCCGAGTCGCCGTAGTTCGTGGCGAGGTAGAAATACAGCAGCGTGTCGGGTTCGGGATCGTCGTCGCCGGCCCAGAGCATGTAGTTCTTGAGCCGGCTCATGTCCGTCGAGGGGTGACACGAGTACCCGAGGAACGTCAGGCTCGTCAGGACGGTGACCAGGGCGATCGCGCGGATGGTATGGGGCTTGTGCGTGCCAAAGGCCTCTGAGGCGATGGGGTAGACACCGATCCAGAAGATCCAACTCACGATGCTGATGATGCTCTCCGACGTGGCATAGATCGTGTTGAGGTGGGTGTCTTGCGAGGTGATCAGGCTGCGGCCGGTTCGGACGTCGATCCCGCAATCGGTGCAGATCTTCGCCTTCGGTTTGAGCTCCTTCTGGCAGCCCGGGCAGATGGGCCGTTCGTCCTCTTCCTCCTCCTCGTCGCCGTTCTCAGTCTGGGTGATCGGTTCGGGCTCGGCCATCGTGATGACGGCCTCGGCGTCGTCCTCTTGGGCGGCCAGGCGGGAGAACGGGCTTGCGTTCGGCTCGTCGGCCCCGGCAAGGTCTCCGAGTGGAGGCCCCTGGGGATCGGTAAACGGATCGTCCCGCTGTTGCTCATCAGCCGGCGCTGTGGGTTTGGTGGTGAGGGTCTTGGTCGTCGGGGGCTGTTGGCCGCGAGCAAGGGCCGTGTACCTGAGGTGGTACTCGCCGACCCGGATCACGTCGCCGTCCTCCAGATCACGATGGTCGACGCGCTCGCCGTTGACGTACAGGCCGTTCGTGCTCTGACAGTCCTCGGCTCGCCAGCCGTCGACGGTCCGCGCGATGCGGCAGTGCAGTCGCGAGACGCGGCTGCCCGGCAACACGAGGTCGGTGTCCGGGCGTTTGCCGACGTCGATGGGCCCGCGACCGGCCAGGAAGATCAGTTCATCCGTGCGGCGGGGTCCCTCGAGGATGACCAGGACGGCGCGGGCGTTGCGTGCGTCCGTGCCATCACCGTGTGCGACGGCCCGGAGGCTCGCCCCGCAGGCCGGACAAGTCAGCGCCCGTCCCAGGTGTGTCTTGGGGAAGCCGAATCGCTTGCCACACCGACAAGCGACCTTGATCGACTCGGCTTGGGTTGGCTTGGATTCCATGGGCGCCAGGCAATCGGGTTGGGCATCGGTCGGGGGACGATGCCCATCGCGCGGATCCGCCCCATCAGATCCATCCGGACGTGGGGTGGGGCTCCTCCTGCACCCGCCCGCTACTATGTTAGGTGGTACCCTGCCATGGCCACAAGGATCATCCGACAAGAAGGGCAGAAATAAGAGTCAGCGGCTTCGGGCTCGCTCAGGCCGGACTCAGCCGGGCGTGGTACGGGCGATGCCGGGCTGGCCAAGGCCCGGCCAAGCAGCCGTCGAGCGGAGTTACCCAACGCAGGGCCTGAGCCCGGCCAAGTTGGGGAAGGTCCCACACCGCGCTAGCCCGTTTCGGCGCTCAGCTTGGCCAGAAGCCTCCTCACGACCGTCGGGTGTTGCGCCGCGATATTCGTCGTCTCAAGGGGATCGTTCACTTCGTCGTAGAGCTCGACCTGCAAGGGCCCGCCCTGGCGGTCCCGGTGTTCGATGACGCGGTATCTCGCCGTCCGAAGGGACCGCGTCCGGCCGTTCCGGAAGGTGCTGACGGCGAAGTCCTTCCCCCGGTGCCGCGGGTCTTCGAGCATCGGGCGCAGGCTCACGCCGGCAAGTCGTTCCGAGCTCGACAGCCCACAGAGGTCGACCAGGGTCGGATAGATGTCGACCGACTCGACGACGCCGTCGGCCGGTGCCCCCGGCCGCTTCATGCGGGGCGTTCGGATGATGAGCGGACTGCGCGATCCGTAGTCGTACGTGGTCATCTTGCCCCAGATCCCGTGGTCGCCGAGATGCCACCCGTGGTCGCCCCAGAGGATCACTATCGTGTCGTCGTCGAGCTCCAGTCGTGTCAGCTCCGCAAGGACCTTGCCGATCTGGGTGTCGATGTAACTCACGCAGGCGAAGTAGGCATGCCGCGTGCGACGGGCCTCGGCCTCGGTGACGTTGCCTGGACCCGACGGCCACGCATAATGCGTGGTCAACTCGGGGCTGTTGTGCAGGCTGATCGTCGGGTCCACGTGTTTCGGCGGTTTCGCCTGCGCGGCCGGCTTGATCTTGTCGCGGTCGTACAGATCCCAGTATGTCTTGGGGGCGTTGTGCGGAAGGTGCGGCTTGTAGAAGCCCACGGCCAGGAAAAACCGCTGGTCCTTCAGCCGGTTGAGCTGCCTGACGGCCTCCTCGGCGTTGAGGCCGTCGGCGTAGCCCGTGTCGGGCACGTCGGCCGCCTCGAAGGCAGGCATGGTGCGGTCGTTCTTGCCGAGTCCGTACGCACGGATGCGACCATCGGCGTATCCGAAGAAGGCGCCCCACGGCGTCTTCCACGGGCCGACGGGCGCATAGGCCAGGTGCCAACTGTCGGGAAGATCCTCGGTGCCGTCTTGCACCCGGTTCCCGGGATGGTGGCTGATCTTGCCGATGCACACGGTCTGGTAGCCGCTGCGCATGAACAGACGGGGCATGGGCGTGTGCACGTCCGGTCCCTTCGCCCGCCACATCCTCTGAGAAGCGTTGGAGTAGTGCATCGGTGCGGTCGGTCGGGCGCTCGCCAGCATGGAGTGCCTCGACGGCCCGCACAGCGGAACCTGGACGTAATGATGCGTGAAACGTCGGGCCGAATTCGCGAAGGCATCGATGTGCGGCGTGATCATCTCGTCTTGGCCGTAGCAGCCGAGTTGTGGTCGGAGGTCATCGACGCAGATCAGCAGCACATTCGGCCGACGTCCGGCATCGGCCCAGCGCGCCTTCTCTGCCGCCGGCGAGCTTGACGCGGCAAGAAGGACACTCGCGAGAACGCCATAGCCTAGGGCGTGGACGGGCTTTTGCCGACGGTGTTGCCTCATGGTCGTGCCTTCCCATATTCCGGCCTGAGCCACGTTGCCCGAACTCCGTGGGAGTAGACCTACCGGACATGTCAGAGAGCCCTCGGGCAACGGCCGATCCTACCGCACCGAAGCCTCAGATCAAGCCAAGAGGGCTCATCACGTCGTCGTAGCTCGTTCGCTCCGTCTGGCTAGTAGTCCAACACCATTGGGTTCGTCGGTCTGCCGGAAGGGTGGCCCACCTTTGCCAGGGCTGCGGAGGACAGAAGCTCCTGCTGAGCCAGGTCCTGCACGTTGTGTCACTGCAGCGTGCGAACCCCCGTGCTTCGTAGCTTCGGGACAGGAGCGGCTTCGGCAAAGGCGTGTCGCCCTGGCCGGTGAGCCACGATGTCGCGCACGATAAAGCGTCAGCCGGCGGCACGAGCCCCTCAGGGCCGGAGGGCCGACAGGGTGTAGCCCGCGGGGTGAGCCGCGGGATTCGTGCGACCCGACGAGATGCCTGGCGCCTCTAGTAGTCCGACACAAATGAATCTGTTGGTTTCCCAACTTCGGAGCGGCCGTCGGAGACGCGACTGTGAAGGAGCGTTGTTGTTCAAACGCTCCAACAACACAGCTCCCTGACGGTCGCTGCTCTGATAAGCGTCTCGCCCTCCTGATCGGAACCCACAGAAACAAGTGTGGTCGGGTACTAGGGGCGGCAGATCTAGTTTCACGGCTATCCCCTCGGCGCCACGGGCAGCTCGTTTGCCCGTGCTCTCACTGGCGGTCACGTGAGCCGGTGGCACCTCGGGAACGAACGTGTCAGAACGGCATCGTCGCACGACTTGCGAAACGGGATACCCGCGGGGGAGAACATAGACAGCATCGGAGGGCTTCTGTAGTATGGCGGCCGCGCCGGGCGGACGTCCGGGTTTGCTGGTGTGTGCTTGCGTCTGGGCTTGTGCGGCAACCTGTTAGCGCGAGGCGACTTTCGGCGATGCTTCCGGCAACAGGAACGGCTGAGTTGCAGGAGTGAGGTCGCATGACAGACGTATGGATTGCATTCGGCCTAACGCTATTCGCAGGTATGGCGACCGCGATCGGGAGTATCATCGCGTTCGCCGCGAATCGAAGCAATTACCGCTTCCTTTCTGTGACAACGGGATTCTCGGCCGGCGTCATGCTGTATGTGTCCTTCGTGGAGATCTTCTACAAGGGCGTCGAATCGCTCGTGGAACGGTACGGAGAGATCTGGGGGCACTGGGTCAACGCGGCCTCCTTTTTCGGCGGGATGCTTCTAATCGGCCTGATCGACAACCTGATCCCGGCTGCGGAGAACCCGCACGAAACCCACTCTGAGCTGGAAACACGACCACTACGCGACCCGTCCGCGCCGGTACCGGACTTCGCGGCCGTGTCCGAAGCGCACACGCCCGCCGTGGGGGTTCATGATCACGCCACGGATCGCAAGCTGATGCGCATGGGCTTGTTCACCGCCTTGGCGATCGGCATCCACAACTTCCCGGAGGGATTGGCAACGTTCCTTGCGGCCCTTCAGGACCCTAGCTTGGGTGTGGCCATTGCCATCGCGATCGCCTTGCACAACATACCGGAAGGGATCAGCGTGTCCGTTCCCATCTTCTACGCCACGGGCAGTCGCAGGAGGGCCTTCCTGTACTCGGTCCTCAGCGGATTGGCTGAGCCGATCGGGGCCATCATCGCCTATGCTGCGATCCGGTTCTTCCTCGGAGGGAACACAGGGATCATTCCTCCGGAAGTCATGGGGGTCCTTTTCGGGGGCGTCGCGGGCATCATGGTGTATATCAGCCTGGACGAGTTGCTGCCGACCAGCCGGGCCTACGGGAAGGGTCATGACAGCCTATTCGGCCTGGTCGCGGGCATGGCGGTGATGGCCTTGAGCCTCTTGCTGATGAAGTAGGAGACGGGTCAAGGCAGTAGAGACCCCCGAGTGCTTCGTCTCGCGCCATAGGATGGGCTTACCTGGGACGGCGAGGCTCACGCCGAGCTGCGATGAATGGGTGGACGTTCGGCACTCCAGGGTTCGCCCTCCCATGCACGCCTGCCTCTACCATTCGGGCCATGCGATACAGAGCACGAGTATCTGGATCAAGCTCTAGGAGCAGGCCAATCCGACGCTCGTCGCGGTCATCGCCAAGGCCTACCGTTGGCAGGACCAGATCGAATCCGGCGAGTTCCCCAGCGTCAAGGACCTGGCTGCCTCGTTGGGCGTCGACCGTTCGTACGTCGCCCGCACGCTCCGCCTGACCTCACTCGCTCCGGACATCGTCGAGGCCATCCTCTACGGCGAGGAACCCAACGGCTCGCCACGGCACAGCCCACGTTCGTCGCAACCCAGCCAACCGACGACGGGCCTGTCGCGGCATAGCCGAGGCGCTGCGAAGCACATCCAGGCGACGCCGGGCCTCAGCGTGGCCAAGCTGCGAAAGGAGCTGCCCGTGGGGTGGGCCGAGCAAAGGGAGAGGTAGCGATAGCGTGGCAGCACAATGGCCTGGCCGTTCGTGGTGGCCTTGTCGTCCTGGCAGATCACGTCGACGCCGAACTGCCCGGTCAGCGTCGCTGTCCGCCGGCCAAGGGCCGGGGCGCTGGAGCTGGCCTTCGAATGGGTTTGGATTCATAACAATCTCTCCTTGCGATGCGCATATGAAGAAGGGCCACGCCCGCCGCATCGCGATTCGCGGGGATGGCCCGTCCGTCATGGCTCAAGATGTCCCTGTCTGGGGTCACGACCTCACGTGGCACTGAGGCGGCTCAACGGAAGATCAAGACACCGTCCATGGCGTGGACTCAGTCTTGGCCAGGTGAGTTTCCATGGGTATACTGGAACGCATGAACCGCCTGACCATCGACATCCCGGACGATCTCGACGCCGAGCTGCGCAAGTTCTGCGAGCAAGAGGATCTGTCGCCGGAAGACGCCGTGTGTG
>CAZUQM010000019.1:0-121542 GCA_964622545.1 uncultured Planctomycetales bacterium
AAAGCCATGACCCGCAAGGAGCTAGTAACCGGAGTTGGCTAGAGATTCAGTTCGAAGTATTGGGGCCCGTGCAGCCTGGCCGCCTCGAGGCGTTCCCGGGCTCGCACGTTCGAATCGACGCCGTCGGGCTGCGTGGGGGGCATGAAGTCGGCGGGTGTCTTGCCGATGATCTCCTCGCGCCGGCAGCCGAAGAGCTCGCACGCGCGCTGGTTGCAGTCGACGAAGCGCTGGGTCATGAGGAAGATCGCGTCGCCCGAGGCCTCGAACAGCGTGCGGTAGAGTTCCTCGCTTTCCTTGAGCTGCTCTTGGGCGCGCTTGGAGTCGCTGATGTCGACGAAGGTTTCCAGCAGGAGCCGGCGTCCCTCGAGGTTGATGGGCGCGACGGTCTTGAGAATCGGCACATCCTCGCCCTTGCGCGTGACGAGGCGTTTCTCGCCCATGTTGACGGGCTGATCGATGCCGCGGAGCGGGCACCGCTTTGACGACCCGGTGCAGAGATGGTCGCGGCAGCTCCGGCCGATGACCTGATCGGCGGGCATCTCCATGGTGGCCAGCGCGGCGGGGTTCGCCTCGATGATCGTCTGGTCCTCGGGATCGACGATGACGATGCCGGCCTGAACAGAGTTGAGGATGGTGCGGAGTCGGCTTTCGCTTTCGACCAGGGCCTGCCGCGAGGCCATGGCCTGCTTGTAGCTCTTGTCCATCCGGCGGACCGTCCTGCCGAGCAGGACGTTGAGTCCGGCGAGAAGCAAGCCGCCCAGGACCAGGCCAAGCGCGGTGACGACGGCCAGTGAGGTCAGGGCGTTTTCCTCACTGAACGTGCGGTCGCGAAGGACGAGCATGCGTCCCACGATGCGGTCTCCGGCATCGCGGAGCGGGAGCTGGGCGACGTCGTAGGGACGGTCCAGGGTGAGCCGTACGATGTCGTCGTCCGGCGGGTCGCCGACGAGGAGTGGTTCGACCTGTGCGGGTCGGGGATCGAGCGTCTTGTCGACGACGACGTAGCGCTCGAGGGCGTCCCAGTCGGCCTGGCGACCGAGCATGACCATGCCTGCTTCCCACTCGGCCCGGTTGAGATGCGCTTTGTCGATCAGGACCAGCAGGTCGGCCCCCGCGACCTGATGGATGTCTTGGGTGACGTCCTCGATCTCCTTGCCGAGTTCGAGATAGCCTGCCAGTTCGCCGTTGATGTACCAGGGGTGCACCACGCGGAGTGTGAACGTGCCGAGCGGACCGAGCTCGATGCCGTGGCAGGGCTCGTTCGATGCGACCGCGCCGCGCATGGTGAAGCGTTTGATGAGGTCGCCGCGGCGTTCGGGTTTGTGCACGCGGAGGAAGCAGCGGGTATCGGGCTCATGGAAGTAGAAGTGGGTCACGCCGTGGTCGCCGCGGTAGCGCTCAAAGAGGCCCTTCGTCTGGCCCATCAGGCTTCTTCGATCTCGGGCGAGCCAGGCCTGTTGGATCTTCGGGTTTCGGCTGAAGGCCTCGATGGCGGCGCTCATGAGGTGTGCGTCCTCGGTGAGCCGCTTGGTGAACAGCCTCTGGACGGAACGGACGAGCTCGGCCGAGTCCTTGCGGATCTCGCCGAGCTCCATCCAGTGTGTGCTGACCACGAAGCCGCACATCAACAGAGCGATCATGGCTCCGATAGGCAGCAGGACACGCGTACGGAGATCGTCGGTTCTGGGCATGGTCGTACTTCGTCCCAGTCGGAGGCGACCCGAGTTGGGGGCGTCGGGTCGTTTGGCTCCTGCTCGTTCCATTTGTGCCAGGCGGGCGGAGGGCCCAGCGGAGTCGCCTGATGGGACGCTCCACTGTACTGGCGGGTCCGCCCTGTTCGATGAGCCCTGTGAGTAGTATCGACGGGTGCACGCCGGGTATTCAGCATGACAACCGAGAGGGGCGGCGGGGGTCTTCCTGGACCTAAGCCCTCAAGGGGGAAAGGCGTTGGGTCCTCGCCGATTCGGCAAGCGAAAGGCCAAGCCGGTCGGTCGGGGGGCGGATGCCCGCGGGGAGGCGTATCGCCCTATAGGGCCAGCAGAGGCCATAGATATCGGACCGCGATGCACACCAGCACACCCGCCACGACGGTCTTGATCCACCCGGACGGGACGACATGCTGAAGGCGAGCTCCGAGGTAGATGCCGGCCAGGCCGCCCAGACCGAACAAGGCCCCGAGCAGGACGTCCGGCGAGGCCGATATCCCCGACTGCGGGGGAGGCAGCAGCCGATAACACACCGCGGCCGCCAGCGAGGCCACCCAGGTCGACAACAGGGCCGGGCCCGAGACCGCGCCGACCGGCAGGCGAAGGACGGCGATGCAGTAGGGGGCCATGACCGCGCCACCGCCGATGCCGTAGGCGCCGCCCACGACGCCGACGGCGCCGGAGACGGCCAACAATCCGAACGTGCCGAACCGGTGAGCCACGCCGCCGACCTCGAGGCAACTCTCTCGCAGGCCGATACGTCCGCCCGTGACGGGTTGGACGCGACGCGCGGCTCCGGCCGGTTGGTTCGAGCCGTGCTGCCTCTTCCGCCGGACGTCGAGCAGCATCCTGACGCCGAGCAGGAGCAGGACGACGCCGACGAAGATCTTGAACCGGCCGGGCTCGAGCAGATAGCGCGTCCGGACCCAAGCCCCCAAGAGCATGCCGGGCAGCGTTCCTGCGATGAGGAGCGTTGCCAGCGGCCAGGCCATCCGGCGTTCCTGGATGTGCCGGAGCAGGCCGCCTGGGATGGCGACCACGTTGTAGACGAGGTTGGTGGCGCTGACGCCCGGGGCGGTGTAGCCGAGCACGCTCATCTGGAAGGGCAGCAGGGCGAACGCTCCGCTGATGCCGCCCATGGAGGTCAGGGCTGAGACCACGAGCATGACCAACGGGGGCAGGACGAGGTAGGTCTCCACGCCCGATGTGGGGAAGCGATAGGTCAGCAGGTCCAGCATGGTCGGGGCTCACGTTCAAGCCATGCCGGCACGATACGGGCTAGGGGGGGCGGTGTCGATGGTCCGTTGGGTGGGGCGTCGCCCGAAGTGATGAAGCATGACGACGACATGTCAGCAAGCGACGCGGGCCGGACGTCAGGTGGCGTCCGGCCCGTGGTGTGCTTCGATGGCTTCTGGTGCCGGCCGGCTAGGACATCGCCGGCTCGGGTTGATCGTGGAGATCGACCTCGACGATGGAGTTCAGCTCGCCGTAGGGGTTGCTCTCGACGTAGGTGTTGTGCGGGTCTTGGGTCCAGGCCCCGTCGATCACGTAGCGGTAGCGGTAGCGGCCGGGGTCGAGCCTGAGCGTGATGCCGAACGAGCCGTTGTCGTCCTCGTGGGCCAGGGCGGTCGACTCCGGCGACCAGTTGTTGAAGTCGCCGGCCAGCTCGACGTGGCTGGCGCCGGGGGCATGGACCGCGAAGCGGACGCCGTCGTCGGTGGGTTGCACGCCGTAGGTGGTCTCGATCTTCTTGTCGACCTCCTCGGGCGTCGGCTCGGAGGTTGGTTCCTCGCTCGGTCCGAGCAACGGTGAGGAGGTGGCCAGCAGCTCGTCGGCGCGACGGGCCAGGGCGCTGGCCTGCTCGAGCAGCACGTGATGGACCGTGTCGATCTCGCCGACGGAGATGATCTCGCTGGCCAGGCGGTTGAAGTCGCGATGGCCCGGACTGGACGGATCGTAATCGCAGATCGGCTGACCGTAACCGGTGGCCTCACGGAGCTTGGCGTTGAAGTTGATGTGCGTCTTGAGGACCTGTCCGCCGAACTTCTTGCGGAGCTCGGCGATGACCTGCCGGGCGTGCTTGGTGCGGACGTCGTAGAGGTTGGGCAGGATATGGGCGTCGAGGTCCTGGCCCGTCTCTTCGACGATCTCGGCCATGGTGGTCATCTGGCGGGTCAGGCCGTGCAGGGCGAAGTAGCCGGTGTCGACGGGGATAATGACCTCGCCGGCGGCGCGGAGGGCGTTGCCGGTGAGCAGGCCGATGCTGGGCGGGCAGTCGACGACGCAGTAGTCGTAGTCGTCGGCGACGGCGTGCAAGGCCTCGGCGAGCCGATGGAGACGGTCTTGCGCGGTGGCGAGCTCTTGCTCCATCCTCTGGAGTCCCGGGCAGGAGGGCGCCAAGTCGAGGTCCTTGCTGATCTGCCACGTGACGATCGCGAGATCGACGCGTTGCTCGCCGCAAAGGACGTTGTAGATCGACTGGTGGATCTGCTCCTCGGGCACGGCGAGGCCGACGGCGCAGTGGCTCTGGGGGTCCATGTCGACCAACAGGGTTCTCCGCCCCTGATTGGCCAGGCAGGCCGACAGGTTGATGGCGACGGTGGTCTTGCCACAACCTCCCTTTTGGTTTGCTACGGCGATGATCCTCATCGAAGCACTCCTCGATCTGACAGGCCCGGCGGCTTTTCAGGAGTTGGCGTGCTGACGGGACGGCAGGCTCGCCTCCTGCTTGCCCTAAAAGACCGCCTCGTCGTCTCTACGAGGGTCGTGCGCAGGGCGTCACGACCGATAAAAACTGACGTAAGTCATCATCGGCAGTGCTGCTATCGAGACTTCACACTTTCTTATCGGACCCTTGTCGGCTTTCGCAACGCGGTGCAGGAACAGGCCGATTCGGATCGCTCATCGACGTGATCCACCAACCGCGACCCGCACCATTGACACACGTGAGCGATGGGTCTACTATCACGCAAGTTAATGTCAATTAACACGATACAGCAGGTGGTTGCCGGCCATGGCTCTTGACCTCGCTCAGTGGATCGACCGGTTCGACGCTCTAAAGGTGCTCGTCCTCGGGGAGTACGTCCTCGACCAGCATTGGTACGGCGAGGCCGAGGCGATCAGTCCGGAGGCTCCCGTTCCCGTCCTTCGGGTCCGCAACGAGACGGCTCGTCCCGGCGGGGCGGGCCATGTGGCCGCGGCCCTGGCGGCGCTCGGTCTGGACGTCGCCTGCTGCGGTGGCATCGGCAGCGACCCCGCGGGGGATCGGCTGGTCCAGGCGCTGGGCAGCGTGGACGTGCGGACCGACGGGCTGATCGGGCTCGACGGCTGGCAGACCACGACGCACACGCGTCTGATCGGGCTGGCCCAGCATCGCCACCCCCAGCAGATGATGCGGGTCGAAAGCGCCGCGGGCGAGGGCATACCGCGGACCGGTGGGCGCCGCGTACTCGAGGCCGTCCGGGAGCGGCTCGACCAGGTGGACGTGGTTTGCCTGCGCGACGGCGAGGAACAACCGTGGCCCGAGTCGCTGTGTCGCGAGGCCGTCGAGGCGGTTCGTGGCGCGGGCCGGCCGATCTTGGTCAGTCCGGCCCCGGGCGTGGATTGGGATCGCTATCGGGGCGCGACGGTGTTGACGCCGAATCGGCGGAAGCTGGCCCGAGCCGCGGGCGTGGGCACGGCGCTGCTGGGTCGCGTGGCCGAGCTGGCCGAACCGATACGCGATCGGCTCGAGCTGGAGGCGATGGTGGTCACGCTGGATCGGGACGGGGCGATGGTCGTGCCTTGCGGGGGCGACGCCGTACCGATCCCGACGCATCCGCGATCGGTGTACGACATCACGGGCGCCGGCGACGTGATGCTGGCGGTGCTGTCGGCGGCGCGGGCGGCGGGGGCGGACTGGGTCGAGGCCGCGGCTCTGTCGAATGTGGCCGCGGGGCTGAGCGTGGAGCGCGTCGGGCCGGTGACGATCGGGGCTGACGAGCTGCGTGCCGACCTCGGGTTCGAGGGCCGCGCCGGGGCGAGCAAGCTACGGACGGTGGACGGCCTGCTGGCGGAGCTGGCGTCGCGACGGGCATCGGGCAGCCGGGTGGTCTTCACGAACGGTTGCTTCGATGTGCTGCACGCCGGGCACATCCAGTACTTCAAGTTCTGCCGACAGCACGGGGACGTGGTCGTCGTCGGGCTCAACTCGGACGCGTCGGTCCGCTCACAGGACAAGGGCGACGACCGGCCGATCAACAACCAGCTCGATCGGGCCCGGATGCTGAGCGCGCTGGAGGACATCGATTACGTGGTGATCTTCGACGACCCCACCCCGGAGGATCTGATCCGGAGCATCTTGCCCGATGCGCTGGTCAAGGGGGCCGACTGGTCCAAGTGGGTTTGCGGACGGGAGATCGTCGAGGCCAACGGGGGCGAGGTGATCCTCGCACCGATGCTCCAGGGCTACAGCACGACCGAGCTACTGGCACGCATACGAGGGATGGAAGAGCGCCGTGAACGAGACGATTGATCAGCAGATTGCCAATCACGATCGGGCGATCCGGTCGGTTCGTGCTCAGCAGGACGTCCTTGAGCGGATGGCCGATGCGATGATCGCGTCGTTTCGGCGAGGGGGGCGAACCTACCTGGTGGGTAACGGCGGCAGCGCGGCCGACTGTCAGCACATTGCGGCCGAGCTGATCAGCCGGCTTCGTCCGGGCCCGTTGCGGCCGTCGCTTCCGGCGGTGGCGTTGACGACGGACACGTCGATCCTGACGGCGATCGGCAACGACTACGAGTTCGACGTGGCATTCCGTCGTCAGGTGGAGGGGCTCGTTCGTGAGGGCGACGTGCTGTGGGCGCTGAGCACGTCGGGCCACAGCCAGAACGTCCTGCTGGCGATCGAGGAGGCACGGGCTCGCGGCGCGACGATCATCGGCTTCAGCGGCGGCGACGGGGGCAAGCTCCGTGAGGTGGCCGATTTGTGTCTGGTCGTGGAGGGCGAGACGACGGATCGCATCCAGGAGGGGCACCAACTCGCGTACCATCTGATCTGCTATGCGATCGAGGCCGCGTTTCGAGAGGATGGAGACGAGTGAACGTCGACCGTCTCGCAGACGCTGGGGCGTCACTTTGGTTGCGGCGGCTTGACGCCGCGAGGCGACACGTCAACAAGCCGACACGTCGGCACGTGAACACGTCGACATAGCGTCGAACGGCAACGCTCCTTTGCAGTCGCGTCTCCTACGAGCGCTTCGCGCGGCGGTAACGGCCGATCTTCTGGAACAGCACGACGATCATGCCCAGCATCAGCCCCACGTAGCCCACGTACACCACCGGCTCGCCCGGGTCGGATACCACGCTCAACATGCTGGCGGCGGGTTCGTTTCGCCGGTCGAACTGGTAGCTGCTCTGGTAGAAGCGGTAGCCGCCGTACTTGAGCGGCGCGTTCATGCTGATGGTGCGCTCGAGGGTGACGTCGTTGATCTTGTCGTTGATGCGGACGCGGCTCTCGTAGGTGCGCGGGCTCTGGCTGCCGGGGTACTTGGTGATGACGGGCTCGAGCAGGGTGATCTCGAAGCCGAGCCTGGTTCGCGGCGGGACGAAGCCGACCTGGACGCGGCGGCCGCCGATGTGCACGTCGTAGCTCTCGCCGCGTCGGACCCAGAGACGGTGGGCGGTCTGGTCGGTTTTGAGGCATAGCTTGGCGGCCGGCACGCGGTGGCGCGGCCTGGGCGGGATCGGTTTGAGGACCCGCTCCTGGCGGGCCCGGGGCAGGTACTCGATCACGGTAACGCTCGTGTCGTCCCAGGGTGTCTCGGCGGTCTTGCCGAGGACGATGCGTCGGCTGGTGACGTTGCCCTGCTCGTCGGTGATACGGGCGTAGAGCTGGTCGTTGGCGTCGGCGATGAGGTCGAGGGAGTTCGTGCGGGGCCCGAGGACGGTGGCCTCCTCGTAGCGAAACGTGACGGGGCTCTCGGCCGGTTGGGTCGAGGGCGGCATGCCGCCGGCGGCCGGGAAGTCGCGATCGGGGAAGCGGGCGAAGATGCGATGCGTGTCGGTCTTGCCGTCGGGGGCGGTCAGGTCGAACTCGATCATCGGGTTGACGGGCCTGGAGCTGACCGAGCGAATCTCCTTGCCGGAGACCTGGGCATAGGGCAAGTAGCGGCGCACGCGGACCTTGTAGCCCGAGTCGCCGAGGGCGACGGACTGGTCCATCTGGGCGTCGACGTCGATGCTGGTGGTCGTGCCGTCGACGGTGGCCTGGAGCTTGCCGCGTCTCGGCGAGGCCGGAGCGGTGGTCGGCTCGAGGAGCTTGGCCAGGACGCCGGGGTCGTCGACGCGGAGGAGCCGCAAGCTGACGCGGCCGGCGCGGACCGGCTCGCCGCTGATGAGCCACTGCTCGTGGTCGTGGTCGCCGTGTCGGACGCGGACCTTCGCGGCGGAGCGCGGCCCGTTCGGATCGGCCATGACGCGCTCGCCCTCGTCGATGGTGTCGTGGGCGAAGTCCTCGATGGTCCAGGCGACGCCCTGGATGCTGTAGCCGGCGCGCTCGGGATCGAAGGCGGGCCCGTCGGGGCCGACGGGGACGGTCCACTCGGTGCGTCCTTCGTCCGAGGCGAACCGTAGCACGAAGCCGTCGCCGTCGAAGGTGGCGCGGGTCTCTTGCGGTCGGAGCCAGAGCTGGCCGTGCACGCTCCAGAGCTTGGTGATCAGGGCGCCCAGGAGGATCGTGAGGATGGCGACGTGGGTGATCGCGAAGCCCGCCTGGCTTCGGCGCCATGGCCAACGCGTGATGAGCGAGGCCAGCACGTTGGCGCCGAGTGCGGCCATGAGCAGGGCGAACCAGGCACTGCCATAGAAGACGCGCAGAGCGGCTTCGGTGCCTTGCCGCGTTTCGTAGATGCTGGCGGCGGACATGGCCAGGGCTAGGGCGGCGATGAGCACGACGGCCAGCTTCAGCGAACCAAGTGTTCGCAGCATCCTACCCTCGGGGTCTTCGGGGCTCGCTCGATGGTTCCGGGCGGTTCACCGCGGTGGTGGGACCGGAATCCACCATCATCCCGCATGGGCGCTCGGGTGGTCAAGCGTGGCGGCGCAATTGCAGCCGGTGGCTCGTTTTGGCTAGAATGGGATAGCGACACTAGGGTCCAGGCGCCTATGAGCCATTTGTCATGGCCGAACCGGGTCACGATGGTGCGGCTGCTGCTGATCGCCCCGTTCGTGACGGCCCTGCTGAGCATGCATGAGACGCCCGTCGCGCGATGGGTGGCCATGGGCGTGTTCTTTCTCATGGGCGTGACCGATTGGCTGGACGGGTTCCTGGCCCGGCGGTACGACAGCGAGACGCCGCTGGGCAAGTTCCTGGATCCGCTGGCCGACAAGCTCCTGATCACGTCGGCGGTCATCCTGCTCGGGCATCACGCCACATGCGTGCCGGGCAAGCCGATACCCCATGCGGTGGTGGTGGTGGCCATCGGCAAGGACCTATGGGTGCTGATCGGGTGGTTTCTGATCTACCTGACGACCGGGGAGGTCTTCATCCACCCTCGACGGGCCGGCAAGTGGTGCACGGCGCTGCAGCTGGCGATGGTGGTGGCCGTGCTGCTGTGGCCCGAGATGCGTCGGATTCACCCCGTGTTGGGATACCTTCCCGACATCTTATGGTGGTCGGCAACGGCGGCTGCGCTGTTCGCGGCCGTGGACTATTATCGATTGGGGACGGTGCACGTGGCCGAGGCCGATCACGACACCCAGGGCGACGACGCCCGCGACGAGGAAGCCAGCATACGATGACCAGTCCATTCTGCAAGATCGATGAGGCCATCAACGAGCTCCGACAGGGGCGCATGATCGTCCTGGTCGACGACGAGGATCGCGAGAACGAGGGCGACCTGGTGTGTCCGGCCTCGACCGTGACGCCCGAGCAGGTCAACTTCATGCTCAAGCATGCGCGGGGGCTGCTGTGTCTGGCCATGACGCGCGAGCGGTGCCAACAGCTGCAACTGCACCCGCAGGCGCCGGAGAACACGGCGTCGTTGGGGACGGCGTTCACGGTGAGCGTGGACGCCCACCCGCGGTTTGGGACGTCGACGGGGGTCTCGGCATCGGACCGGGCGACGACGATCCGCACGGCCGTGGCCGAGGATGCGCGTCCGGGCGACTTGTTGCGTCCGGGGCATATCCATCCGCTCCAGGCTCGGGACGGCGGCGTGCTGGTGCGGGCCGGTCAGACGGAGGGCTCGGTGGATTTGGCGCGGCTGGCGGGCTTGCCGCCGTCGGCGGTGCTGATCGAGATCATGAACGAGGACGGCACGATGGCGCGCGTGCCGCAACTGAGCGAGTTCTGCCAGAAGCACAAGATCAAGATGTGCACGATTGCCGACCTGATCGAGTATCGCTTGAGCCGGGAGAATCTGATCGCGCGGATCGCCGAGTTCCCGCTGCCGACCGAGCACGGGGTGTTCCATATGGTGGCGTACGAGAGCGTCGTGGACAAGGACGCCCAGCTTGCCATGTGCTACGGCGGTGTGGGCCGTCGCGACAAGGACGGGATGGTCAAGACGTTCGACGAGCCGGTGCTGGTGCGGGTGCATTCGGAGTGTCTGTTCGGGGATGCGTTCGGGTCGCTGCGGTGCGAGTGCGGTCAGCAGTTGCAGACGGCCTTGCGTCAGATCGCCCAAGAGGGTCGTGGCGTGCTGGTGTATCTGCGGCAGGAGGGTCGTGGGATCGGGCTGGCGGCCAAGTGCAAGGCTTACGCTTTGCAGGACAAGGGCTTGGATACGATCGAGGCCAACGAGGAGTTGGGGTTCCCTGCCGACCGGCGCGATTACGGCACGGGGGCCCAGATCTTGCGAGACCTTGGCCTGCGTCAGGTCAAGATTCTGACGAACAATCCGAAGAAGATCAACCGTCTCGAGGTGTACGGCCTGGAGGTGACCGAGCAGGTGCCGATCATCATCCCGCCCAACGAGGTGAATCGGCGGTACCTGGAGACCAAGCGGGACCGGATGGGGCACCTTCTGGACGGGCTGTAACGGGCGATCCTCCAAAACGTTCGAACGGCTCAAGACCCTGTGAAAAACGGGTGAACACGTTGCTTCGCGTGGTCGGCGCGTGGTATACTCCGCGATTGTCCTGTCTGGTTGAAGCGTGGCACGGCACTACGCCCAGGTAGGTGGCAGGCCCGCGCGCGGGAGCTCCGATCGGTTGGCGGTCGGAGGGTGCTGATTCCGTCATTGGTGGCAGCACCCAGGCGAGGTGGGCCCTAGCAAGACTCAGCGCCAGCGGTATTAGGGAAGTCTATGGTAGACCAGAATTTGATCAGGCAGCTCGACGTTTCGGACGAGGCACTGGACCACGAACTGACGGCTGCCTTTGGCGAAGACGCGGTGTGGGACACGATTGCCGAGGAGATCGACCGTTCCGTCAATCAGTTCCAGCCGAACAACGTATTGACCGGTCGCATCGTGAACATGATCGGCGACGACGTGGTGGTGGACGTCGGTCTCAAGAGCGAAGGTGTCATCAGTCGCAGCGAGTTCAGCGATCCGTCGGCCATCGACGTGGGCGACGAGATCAAGGTCTGGCTCGAGACGGTCGAGAGCGACAGCGGCGTGATCGTGCTGTCGAAGCGCAAGGCCGATCGGATCCTCAACTGGCAGCGGATCATCGAGACGAGCGCCGAGGGCGACGTCGTGACGGGCAAGGTCACCCGCAAGATCAAGGGCGGTCTGCTGGTCGACATCGGGGTGCCCGTGTTCCTGCCGGCCAGTCAGGTCGACACGCGTCGTCCGCAGGACGTGGGCGAGTACATCGGGCGCGAGATCGACGCGAAGATTCTGAAGATCGACACCGACCGCCGGAACATCGTCATCAGCCGGCGCAAGCTGATCGAGGAGCAGCGCGCCGAGCAGAAGGCCAAGCTGATGGCCGAGATCGAGGTCGGCCAGGTCCGCAAGGGCGTGGTGAAGAACCTGGCCGATTTCGGGGCGTTCATCGACCTGGGGGGCATCGACGGCCTGCTGCACATCACGGACATGAGTTGGGACCGGGTGGGGCATCCGAGCGAGATGCTGAACGTGGACCAGGAGGTCGAGATCCGCATTTTGAATGTGGACAAGGAGAAGGAGAAGATCGCGCTGGGCATCAAGCAGCTCCAGGAGAACCCGTGGGAGAACCTGGAGGAGCGTTTCCCGGTCGGTTCAAAGGTTCGCGGCGAGGTCGTGAACATCATGAACTACGGGGCGTTCGTCAAGCTCGAGCCGGGCGTGGAGGGGTTGGTCCACATCAGCGAGATGTCATGGACGCGGCGGATCAATCATCCGTCGGAGATGATCAAGGTGGGCGACGAGATCGACGTCGTGGTGCTGGACATCGACAAGAACAAGCAAGAGGTCTCGCTGGGGATGAAGCAGACCGAGACGAACCCGTGGGAGCGGGTGGCCGAGAAGTACCCGCCGAACACGATCATCGAGGGTCGCGTTCGGAACCTGGCCAACTACGGGGCGTTCATCGAGATCGAGGAGGGCATCGACGGTCTGCTGCACGTATCGGACATGAGCTGGACGAAGAAGATCAGTCACCCGAACGAGCTGCTCAAGAAGGGCGACGTGGTCAAATGCGTCGTGTTGGCGGTCGATCAGGAGAAGATGCGTGTCGCGCTGGGTCTGAAGCAGCTTCACGAGGACCCGTGGCTGCGTGCGGTTCCCGAGAAGTACCAGTCGGGCATGATCGTCAAGGGCGCGGTGACGAAGATCACGAACTTCGGCGTTTTCGTCGAGCTCGAGCAGGATCTGGAAGGACTGCTGCACGTGTCGGAGCTGGCGGACCACAAGGTGGACGATCCGCACGACGTGCTGAAGATCGGCGACGAGGTGGAGGTGAAGATCCTGCGCGTGGATGTGAACGAGCGCAAGATCGGTCTGAGCAAGAAGCGGGCCGAGTGGGCGGCGGCATCCGAAGAGGGTGAGGAGGGCCCCCGTGCGGATACGGCCCGCAGCAAGCCGCGTCGGGGCGGGCTCGTGGGGCATGGGGATGACACGGCCATGTTCGGGGAGCCGTTGTTCATCCAACCGTCGGCGGCGGTCAAGGAGCCGACCGCGGAAAGCGAGTCTGATCAGTCGGACAAAGGCCAGGACGAAGGTTCCGACCAGGGCGAGGCCTCGGATGAGGAGCAGGCCGCTGAGGGGCAGGCGACCGAGGAGAGCCCTGAGGAGGAGACGTCCTGATCACCGGGCGTTCGGCTGCTACGGCAAGGTGGGGCTTTGAAGGCTTACCCGGGCGGTGACGGCATCGTGGGTGTTCCGCGAACAGCGGGGCGCCCTTGAGCGAGGCCTTGTCCCCTTCTAGAGATCGAATCGACCGGGGTAGAATGTGTCCGAACGGAGCATTTCTTTCGGACATGGTCATGGACGGAATCGCCTGACGGGCGGGACGGCATAAGGAGTCATCAGCCATCGCTGTCGAATCCGGTCTCCAAGTCTATCTGAGGCAGATCAACGAGGTCGATCTCCTGACGGCTGAGCAGGAGAAGGAGCTCGCCAAGAAGATCCGCGCCGCCGCGGAGGCCGACGAGCTCTTTGCGGCGGGCAAGATCGGTCTGAAGAAGAAGAACACCATCGAAACCGAGGCCAACAACGCTCGCGACGTCATGGTCCGCAGCAACCTCCGGTTGGTCGTGAACATCGCCAAGAACTACAACAACCGCGGGCTGCCCCTGGCGGACATCATCGAGGAGGGCAACCTCGGGCTGCTTCGGGCGGTGGAGGGGTTCGATCCGGACCAGGGCAGCCGGTTCAGCACGTACGCCTCATGGTGGATCAAGCAGGCGATCAAGCGGGCGCTGATCAACTCGGTCCAGCCGATTCATATACCGGCCTACATGGTCGAGATGATCGCCAAGTGGAAGCAGGCGTCGGTGCAGCTCGAGGAGAAGCTCGGGCGGGTGCCCACCATCGAGGAGATGGCCGAGCACATGCGGATGCCCGAGCGGAAGGTTCGGATCATCCGCCGCGCGGTCAAGGCGTTCAGCTCTCCGACGCAGGCGGGCTCGGAGGACTCGGACTTCACGCTGGGCGAGATGCTGGCCGACGACAAGACCCCGGCGCCGGAGCAGGCCCTATTCAGCGCGGCCGAGAGCGACACGATCCAGAAGCTGCTGAACCAGATCGATGAGCGGGAAGCGAAGATCCTCAGGCTGCGGTTCGGGCTCGACGATCACGAGCCGATGACGCTCAAGCAGGTCGGCGAGAAGATCGGCCTGACACGCGAGCGGGTTCGGCAGATCGAGCACGAGGCCCTGGCCAAGCTCAATGCAATCCTCAACGAAGAGTAAAGGAGTACGGCGACATGATGTCCTCGAGGACGATGAAGGTTGTCTGGGTGATGGCGGTGGTTGGGACGCTGGGGAGCCTGGTCGGTTGCGGGCTGATCTCGGGTCTCCTGCCGTCGGGCGGCTCGAGCGGCGTGCCCGACGCCGTGTACATCTCGGTGTACAACTTCAGAGACGGCTCGACCACGCTCACGGCGACCATGACCTATCCGGACCGAAACGGTTCGGACACCGAGGTGTCCATCCTGCGGAGCGACGGCTCGACGACCATTCCCGGGGGTACGCGGGGCGAGGCCGCGATTCCCGTGAGTAGCCTGACGACGGTGTCGCAGTCGCCGGTGACGATGACCTTCACGTTTCCGTCCGACGGGGGCACGCAGACGACGGTCACCCTGACTCGCGGGGAACTCCAGACCAACAAGCGTATCCGGTTCGGCGTGTTCGACACGGACGCCGACTCAATCCGCTGGTTCGTGGACTAGCGACACAGCGTTTCCGCAAACGCACGGGGGGCTGGCCGCGAGCCGGGGCTCCCGCCTTGGGTGTGGCGTTCGCTTCTTGGTATGGCCGGATTGGGCGGCCGTGCCGGTCCGTCTTCGGAGATCAGCTCTTGCCGAACACGATGCCCGCGTAGCCGACGGACATGGTGGCGGCCTCTTCCATGAATCGCGTGGCGACCTCGTAGCTGGTCGTGTGCTCGAGGACCTTGGCCTCGGTGGCACCGAGGTGCTTGCAGGCGGCGATGGTGGCGACGATGGCCCCGGCCCCGCACGCACTGCGGTTGGCGGCTGCGTCGGCGAAGGCGACCTCGGGATCCATGCTTGCGATGGCGTCGATGAGGCGTTGGTCGTTGACGTCCTTGGCCCAGGCCAGGGCCTCGGCGCCGACGCCTTCAGGCGCGAAGCCGTAATTCTCTCCGTAGTGGGTCAGATCGGTCGATCCCACGATGACGACATTGGCCTTGGTGGCCTCGACGGCGCGGGCTACGTCCAGTCCGACGTCGACGGCCTGGCGCGCGGGGGCCACCACGATGGGCAGGATCTTCGCGTCGGGCCAGGCGTTCTGGATGAACGGGATCTGCACCTCGAGGGAGTGTTCCTGGTTGTGGGCGTAGGGGTCCTCGCGGATGGTTTGCGTATTGGCGGCGATGTGGGCGGCGAGGCCCTCGTCGATGTCGGCCGGGCCCATCGGGCTGACCCAGCGTCCGCTCCCGAACATGCCGGCGGATCGGGTCGAGCGGTGGTGATCGGCGCCGAATAAGACCACGGTGTCGGGAGTACCGCGAGCGGCGAGAGCTGCGAAGACATGACCGGCCGTCGGTCCGCTGAACGCCCAGCCTGCATGGGGCACGATGCCGCCAAGCAGGGCAGCGGGCAGGGCGTCGACGTCGACCTGCTCGGGCTGACATGCGGCCACCTGCTCGGCGCAGTCCTCTGGTGTGTCGGGGTAGAATCTTCCTGCGACGATCGGGTCGCGTACGATCATGAGAGCAACTCCCTTTGGAATAAGACCGCCATCGGGATAGGGCCTTGCCTGTCTTCCGTGATTGTAGCGGTTAACGCAGCATGCCATCAACGGCCTTGCCCCAGGTATGATGGGCTACCCGCCGCGGAGATTCGCGGAACCTTAAGCAAATCTGAATGTAAGGGTAGCGAGATTTGGCTTGACAAAACTTGACACTTGCCAGAGAATTGTAAGGGACGTGAGGAGAGGAAGAGGATTCCCTCTCGAGCGGCATATCTTGTTGGTGGCTGGGGCCCAGGGCCTCAGAGGGGAAGAGCGGATGATGAGGGCGAGTCGAAGTCCCGTCTGCAGCGAAATGGTTGCTCATGTGAGGCTGCCCGTGCCGGCAAGGCGCTCCTGAAGGGGGCAAGCGGTGTTCGTGCGCCCCACCAGGTTGCAGGCGCGTTCGGACACGGCGGTAGCAATGAGATGCATTTCGAGGGTTGTCGGGTGTCCTGTGGAGGACACGGCGGCCTTCTTTGGAGACCCGTGTTGAGGAGGAGCTGCGTTATGTTGAAGAAGCTTGCTGCGATGTCGATGGGTGTTGCTGCTGTGACGCTGCCGGGTGGTTGCGAGGATCCGACCGCGATCTGTGACTACCTCGACGTGATCGGCCCGTATCTCCCGGCCGAGGTTCTGGATGCGCTCGAGCTGGTCTGCAGCTTCGCGTAATCGAAGCTCACTTGCAGTGACGACCCGCCCTGCTGATGTTGCGGGCGCCGTAGTCCTCCACGAGCCGAATGGACTCATCGTCTAGTTTCGGATGGGGAGGGAGGCTAAGGCGCTGCTCATGGCAGGGGCAGAACGAAAAGGGCCCCCTTGCACGTCCTCATGAGGTGCAAGGGGGTTTGTCATGTCTGGGGGTCTCGGTTCCTGAGGCGGTGCTCATGCCCTCGGAGACTATTCGAAGGTCACGACGAGGGGCGCGGCCTCGGCGTTCGCGTGCTTGGCCCTGACGATCAGGTGTTTCGTCTCCGGAAGGTAGGTCCATCCGCTTGGTGCTTCGGGGATGGCCTTGACCTTGGTCAGCGTTTTGCCGTCGAAGGATACCGTTTTCGGTTCGGGGCACTTGGCCAGGACCGTCCCGCTGAATCGCTCCGGGTAGAAGCTGAGCGGTACGGTGAGTCGCTTACCGCTCCAGGCGGGCTTGCCGGGTGTGGCGCAAGAGCTGATAGGGATGGCGGGCTGTCCGGGGCGTCGTGCGTAGGCGGTCTTGACGCGGGGGTCGTGGCCCTCGACGGCGTACCGGTTCACGATGATGTCCTCGGGGTTGATCATGGCCGGGCAGCGGTCGGTGAGCCGCTTGTAGAGTCCGTCGGGATAGACACCCTTGAGCTCGGGGCGTTCGTCACCGAACTGGAGCCATTCGCCGCTGACGGTGACGCCCTCGGCAACCTGCTTCCAGGGAAAGCTGGTGTCGTAGGGCGCCAGCCGCTGGAGGTAATAGGCGTAGACCAGGCCGCACCACTGCACCGGGTTGCCCAGCCAGGAGTGCGTGTAGAAGGTCGTGCCGAAGACGGGGATGGAGGCGTATCGCATCCACTGCTCGCGGTCGGGGGCCTGCCAGACATACTGAAAGGCCATGCCGGTCCAGGCCCAATAGATGGCCCTGTCGAGGTATTCCCGCTTGCCGGTGATCTCGTAGGCGTCGACGTAGGCGCCTACGGCGTAGGCCGCTCCGAGCACGTCGGGTTCGTAGATGGGACACTCCCAGCCCTGGGCCCCGTGGGGGACGCGGAATCGTTCGTGATATTTCAGCGCCTTCAGGCCGGCGGTGAGGGCGTCGGCGTCGCCCGTGATGCGTGCCTTGCGGAGCAGTTCGAGGGCGCCGCGTGCGACGAGGCCCTGTGAAGCGTAGCCGCGGGGTCCGAGGGCCTCGTGCTTGGCGTCGCGCGGGGGTTGGAAGCCCCAGACGCCGTCGGCGTTGCGGCCTTTGATCTGGCCTTGCGCACTGGCCAGCATCTGTTTGATCGCGGCAGCGATGTGGCCGGTGTAGAAGGGGGCGTCTTCGCGCATGATGTGGCAGCAGGCGGGGCTGCACAGGGCCTTGGGTCCGCCGTCGCGGAGGGTGTTCCGCCAGATCAGCTCGGCCCGGTCGCGTGCGGCCTTCTTGGCGGCCGGGTCTTTGGCGAGGATCGAGTCGAGCAGGAGCAGCGC
Source organism: uncultured Planctomycetales bacterium (assembly GCA_964622545.1). Taxonomy (GTDB): domain Bacteria; phylum Planctomycetota; class Phycisphaerae; order UBA1845; family JAFGLZ01; genus JAFGLZ01. The sequence goes on from CAZUQM010000019.1 coordinate 17,683, forward strand.
GCCGAACTGCGGCGCGTTGGCCGGCGCCCACCCGACGCAGTGGCTGGACTTTTGCTTGTCGGGGTACCAGACCGTTTCGAGGAAACCGTGCCGGGTGATGTCGTACAGCGTCTGGAGGTCATATTGCTTGCGGGCCGGCTTGGGCGGCGGGTTGAGGGTGAAGTAGGTCTTCATCGCGTCGACGGCGTCGCCGGGGTCGGACAGCACGACGCGGACGCTGACGGTCACCTTGTCGCCGGGCTTCATCTCGCACGAGCGGGCGGCGAGCCGTTCGTTCTCGTTGACGTACTCGGGGCACGTCGGGACGAAGACCTCCATCAAGTGGTTCTCTTGCTTGTGGACGCGGTTGGGCGAGCTGAAGGCTGCGCTCACGCCGTAGTCCAGGCCGTTCCACTTCTGCGTGGGGTTCCACATCAGCGTAACCATGCCGACCTGTGCGCTGACCATCATCATGGGCACGGTGATCTTGAGCGCGTCGGGCATGAGCCGGTTGCTGATGGGCGGGTGTGCGTCGCGGGTGCTGCTGCTGGGTTCGCCGTGGTCGAGGTATTCGAGGCCCGGGAAAAGCGCCATGCCGCGTTTCTCGGTCGGCAGCCCGTCGGCCACGCGAAGCGAGATGGGGCAGAAGCGGCGGAGGTGCGCGCCTTTCGGGGCGATGAGCTCGCCGGTGACGTCGATGATGGGTTGGGATTTGTGGAGCGTGTAGACGAGACGGACGCTGAAGGGGGCCGCCTGCGAAGCTTCCCACTCCCTCATTTGGATATCAAACGCGACCCGTGGACCGGCCTTGGACTTCTCCCGGACGGGCGTGACCGATTCGATCGTGCATTTCGCTTTGCGGAAGGGCGCGGCGAACTGCTTGACGGCCAGATCATTGACCCGGTAGCCGGCGTGGACCTTCTCCTGCTCCTGCCGATCGGTCTTGCCGACGCAGACGTCGGCGATGTCGGCACAGACGGCGATGGTTTGCCACTCGCCGTTTTTCGGACGTTGCACGTGAACGGTCCACGTCGCGGGGACGAGTTTCTCTCGTCCGGTCGCGCGCTTGGCGAAGACGACACGGCAGGTGGGATTCTGCATCATGACCTGCTCGTCAGCGATCTCAACGCCCGATCCGCGCGCGACAGGAGCGTGCAAGGTGGGGATCGCTTTGAAGACACCGACCTGCCTTCCGCCACCGAGCGGCGCTTGGTTGGTGGGCGATTGGAGGTGCCCCTCGATCAGGATCAGGCCGTGGGATTTCACGGGGAAGCGGTGCATGAAGACGGTCCGTTCGCCGGGCGGGATCACCCGGTCGACCTTGAACGTCGCCGTCTTGCAGTCGTTGCCGAACTCGGCTGATTTGTCCGTGCCGCATTCTTTGAAGCGGATCGTCACCTCGTGGCCGAAGGGCACCCACGGTGCAGGTCCCCGATTGTTCACGGCAAAGCAGACCGGGACGTCGTCGCCTTCGGTCACGACGGCCTGGCCCACCCAAGGGTCTCCGACGCCGATGACAGAGCCGTATCCCGCCAGAAGCATGCCCTCGGTCGTTTTGTCCTTGGGGGCGGTCACGTGGATGTCCGACGCCTTCACCGTCAAACCCTTGCTCAGATCGTAGCCCGCGATGCTCATCGGACTGCCCGGCGCGGGCGCGAGCCAGACCTCGGCGGGCTCACTGGCCGGCTTGCCGCTTCTGTCGGTGGCTTGGAGTTTCAGTGTCAGTCCGTCCTTGCCGACCGATTGGGCGGTCGCGAGGAGCAGGCCTGCGAACGCAGGCGACCCAGATGGCTGAGGCGTCATGGATGCCGGGACTGGGACCGCCAACACGCGCGGGTCGCCCCAGTAGGCCCAGTCGTAGTTCGTGTTGCCGTCGATGGCGTTGGTAGCGAGCTGGAGCCTGATCGTCTTGCCGGCGTGGTTGTCGAGCGGGATGAAGACGGGTAGCCAGTTGCCGGGCTTCTGCTCGCGGGCGAAGACTGGTTTGCCGTTTACGCGGACGATGAACCGCGTGCCGTTGCACCGGCCGGTCTTGTCTTGCTTGAGGACGGTGTCGAGGACGCACGTCCAGGTGATGAAGGCGAGCCGATGGTTGGGCTTCGCGGCCGGCAGCTTCAGCTCGTACGTGATCGTCGCGTCGGTAGCGTTGCGTGGATGGAGGTAGAGCGTGTCGTGCGTGTCTCGGCCGCTGGACTGGAGGCCGCGCGGCGCGGCGTTAAGCGTGTTGGCGGCGAGCTTGTCGTCGAACCGTTCGATCAGGTCGGCGACGACCTCGAGGCCGGTGGTGGCTTCGGCGGCATGGCCTGCGGCGACGAACAGGCCGAGCAAGAGGACGGACATCAGCAGTGGGCTGAACGGCTTGCGTGGTGTGGTCATGGTTTGTTGGCCTCCTCATGGAGTTGTCTTGCCTTGTCGCGCAGCGGTCGCCAGACGGTCGCGGCGAGGACGGCGACGGCGCCGCGGTCGGACTGATCGCGGGCGACGTGGGCGTAGGCGTCGATCGTCTGTCGGGCGATCCGCTCGGCCCGGTCAGCGAGCTTGGCGGCCTCGGTGAGCTTCTGCCTGTGCTTTTCGGCCGGACCGGTCTTGGCGAGCTTCTTGGCCTCGGCCTCGGCGTCGGCGGTTTGGTGGACGATTTCGATCGTGTCGATGTAGCCGGCACCGAAGACGAACCGCCCCATCCAGTAGCCGATGTAGTCGTCGGCGGCGGCCGAGCGGGCACGACTGTCGGCCTGGCCCAAGGTTGCGCGGCGAGCGCGGTCGGCCTGTCGGACGAGGTTCATGGCCTGCTCGTAGTCCGTTCGGGCTTGGACGAGATAGTCGGGCAGGTCGCCGGGCTTCCAGAACTTCATGATCAGGTCCGGCACGGGGAACGTCAGGCCGAGGCCCTGGTCGTCGAGGGCGAGGGTCAGGTCCTCGAGCTTCCGCATGGCCTGGGTCATGGCCTCGACGGCACGTTCGCCGCAGACGCTCTGCAGTTGGCGCTCGTAGAAGGTGTGGCGGTCGAGGTGCGGCTCCCACGCCCGCCGTGCGACGTAGCCGACGGACAGGTTGTGGTCGCCGATGAGACCGTAGCGTGTGCTGAAGCCTGACCAGCCGGCCGGGATCATGACGTCGAGCAGCGTGTCGAACGACCCGGTCGCCAGTTGCGGCAGCAGGCCGACGTGGTCGTCGTGGAGGCTGAAGATCAGGCCGGCGGGCACGTGCTTGCCGGGCAGACGCTCGAGCACGTCGCTGCGTTTGGCGATGCGACCGGCGGTGTCGTCGACGGCGTTGAGCAGCTCGCCGCCGTCGGGCACGAGCTTATGGAGGACGGGGAAAAGCTCCTCGGCGGCGTTCATGTAGACGATCTTGACGTCGGGGCGCTGGGTCTCTTTGAGGGCGCCGAGATCGTTGATGAGCCGGTCGCAAGCGTAGAGCGCGACGATGTCGCCCTTGACTTCCTGCAGGGCGCGGTCGGCGCCGCCGGGATAGTCGGTTCGCTTGCCCGCGCGGTCGAGGGCCGTGGCCAGGGGGCAGATCCGCTCGATGGCGTACTTGGCATCGAGCGCCTTCCAAGCGGTTTCGTAGTGGTCGGACCACGCCCGGAACTCCGGCATGTCGAGCATGACCCAGTCGCATTCGGGGTAGGTATCGACGGTGGTCTTGAGGAAGGCCGAGGCCAGCTCGGTGAGCTTCGCATCGTCGATGGGCGTGGTCGGGCCGGGTCCGACGGTCGGCGAGGCGAGCTGGTGCACGGGCTGCGGGTCGTCGAGCACCTCGCCGAACTCGTTGGGATACTCCGTCAGGTTGGCGGTGACGCCGCAGCGCATGCCGAGCTTGCGGGCCAGGGCGATGATGCCTCGACAGTGCGCGATGCCGGCTTGGACGAACTCGTCACAGGGTGCCCCGCGCGGCAGGTCGGGGTTCCAGAACTCCTCGACGTCGCCGAAGGTCCGCCGGCCGGGCATGTCGTCGGTGATGGGGTAGTGGCAGTCGAACCAGAGGTAGGCGGTCTTGCGGCGGACGCCGTTGACCTCGGGGTCGAGGAACGGCTGCCACGGCGAGAGCGACAGGAGGACACGGTTGAACTTCATCTTGGCGAGCTGACCGAGGACGATGCGGTAGTCGGCCAGGCCCCACGACTCGGGGCCGCAGGGCAGCTCGCCGACGGTCCGCCACCAGCGAACGGGGAGGACCGGCTCCATAGCGACGTCGTCGGCGGGGACGGTGAGGGCGACGGCGGCCTGCGGGTCGGGGTCGACGGGCAGGACATCTCCGTGGAGCAGGTAGGTCACGCCCCATCGCTCGACGAGCTCGTAGACGGCCCAGAGGGTCGCGGCAGGGCTGCCCCCGCCGATGACCAGGGCGGGTAGGTTCGCGTAGCGAACGCGTTTGAGGACGATGCCCTGGTCGGAGATCTGTGGCCAGCCCTTATGTCCGAGTGCCTTGCGGATGTGGGAGTTGGTGGACGGGCTGCCGATGAGGAAGAGCGTTCCGCGATAGCCGTCCGGCGAGGTCGGCCGGGCGGCTTCGATGCGATAGAGCTTGGTCAGGTAGCCGGCCAGCTCGTCGGCTGCGAACTGCTCGATGGGCGGTGCGTCGGCGCCGGTGATGATGGCGACGGCGGCGCGGGCTGGCCGGCCTGCTTCGCTCGATCGGTTCGGTCCATCTGTCCAAGACATCGCCATGAGACACCCCATGCAGAGCCAGCTTTGCATGGCCGAAGGCCCTTCGTTGTCGGCTGATGCCGCCATGCTGGATCAGGCTCCGGCGAGCGGCATGACCGGGCATCGTACCGAAGGCGTTAGGCCTGATCCACCACGGCCGGGTGCAGGCCGAGGGGCCGTTGCTTGTCCATCATAGCACGGTCGGTTTGTCGCCATTGGTCGGCGGCTGGAGGCGGGCGGGTCGTGGGCGTTAGCGCGAAGAAAAGGAACTATGAAAAACACATTAGTGATCGCAAGCCCGGCTTCGGAGGTGTATGATGGAGGGTGCTTGGCTCTGCCAGGCGGGAGCGTTCGGAGGGGGATGGGATGCTCGCCGGCGCGGCGACGCATCGGTGGGTGAGTCGCCGGCGAGGCGTTCCGGGGACGCTGGGGCATCCAAATCGTGGTATCCCCATATTGCTAGTGGTGGTCTCTTCAAGCGGTAGGATAAGGATGCAGTAATGAGTGGCTCGGAGCTTTTCGACGAGGACCTGGAACGCGAGGTGGACGAGGCTCTTGGTGACGGCAGCATCGAGGAGCTAGAGGGCATTGCCGAGGCCTCCCTGTCGGGACAGGCGGTCCCGTCCGGCGTGCGCCAGGGCCGCATCCAGGAGGTTTCGGGGGATATGGTCCTGGTCGACCTCGGGGGCAAGTCGCCCGGCATGCTGCCGATCAGCGAGTTCGGCAAGGCGCCCAATGCCGTGCCGACCAAGGGCAGCATCGTCAAGGTCGTCGTCGAGCGTTACGACGAGCGGGAAGGGCTGTTCGTCCTGAGCAAGAAGAAGGCCGAGGTGGAGTCGGCCTGGGCGGCCCTGCAGCCCGGAGCCGAGGTCGAAGGCGTCGTGACCGGGATGAACAAGGGCGGGCTCGAGGTGGAGGTGCTGGGCATCCGGGCCTTCATGCCGGCCAGCCAGGTGGACATCGGTCATATTCCGGACATCTCGGTGTTCCTGCAGCAGACGGTACGGGCCGAGGTGATCCAGGTCGACCGGGGCGAGAACAACGTGGTGATCAGCCGGCGGAAGCTGCTCGAGCGGGAGAAGACCGTCGCCAAGGAGCAGCTCATCACCGAGATCGAGGAGGGCCAGACGCGCAAGGGCACGGTGCGGAACATCACCGAGTACGGCGCCTTTGTGGACCTGGGGGGCATGGACGGCCTGCTGCACATCAGCGACATGAGCTGGGGCCGCGTCAAGGACGCCAACGAGGTGGTCTCGGTGGGGCAGACGCTGGAGGTGAAGGTCCTCAAGGTCGACCGCGACAAGGAGCGGATCTCGCTCGGCCTGAAGCAGATCATGGCCAATCCGTGGGAGGGCGTGGAGAGCCGCTACGAGGTGGGCCAGCGGGTGACGGGACGGGTTACGCGGCTGGCGGACTTCGGCGCGTTCGTCGAGGTCGAGCCGGGTCTGGAGGGGCTGGTGCCGATCAGCGAGATGAGCTGGGTCAAGCGGATCCGGCATCCGTCTGAGATCGTCGGCGAGGGCCAGATGATCGAGACCGAGGTGCTCCAGATCGACGGCAAGAAGCACCGCATGTCGTTGGGCATCCGCCAGATCCAGGGCAACCCGTGGGAGGGCGCGGCCAGTCGGTACACGCCGGAGTCGATCGTGCAGGGCAAGGTGACGCGGATCACGGACTTCGGGGCGTTCGTGGAGGTCGAGCCCGGGCTGGAAGGTCTGGTGCACATCTCGGAGCTGGCGGACCGTCGGGTGAACAAGGTCAGCGACGTCGTCCAGGCCGATCAGGAGGTTCAGGCCCGCGTGCTGAGCTGCGATCCGGACAATCAGCGGCTGTCGCTGTCGCTGAAGGGGGGCGATCCCTCCGCGGGGGACATGGATGCCAAGATCGCCGAGATGGAGGCCCAGCAGAGCAAGAAGCCTCGCCGCAAGAAGCCGCGCCGCGGCGGTCTGGAGACGGGCAACGACGCGTGGCTGAACCTGTCGTAGGCGGGCGCTCGAGGGGCTCGATCTCGGCCACGTGCGACTATCCTGCTCGGGCGGATCCTCTTCCCGCGGCGTTGTCGTCACCACGCCCTGCCTGACCGGGCGGCCGTCGCGCCGCCCGAATTGACAGTGAGGCGGCTTGGCCGTAGCCTTCCAGGCATGATCGTCCTGATCGACAACTACGATTCGTTCACGTACAACCTGGTGCAGCGTATCGGCGAGCTGGATGCCACGCGCGACATGAAGGTGTACCGGAACGACAAGGTGACGCTCGAGGCGATCGCGGAGGACAAGCCCGACCACATCATCATCTCGCCGGGTCCGGGCACGCCGCTGGAGGGCGGCATCAGCAACGACGTCATCAAGCACTTCGCCGGTCAGATGCCGATCTTGGGCGTGTGTCTGGGGCACCAGTGCATCGGCTACTCGTTCGGGGCCGAGGTCGTCCGCGCCGACCGGCTGATGCACGGCAAGACCAGTGAGATCCATCACGACGGCAAGACCGTGTTCGTCGGTGTCGAGAATCCGTTCACGGCGACGCGCTACCATTCGTTGACCGTTAAGAGGGACACGCTGAGCGACGCGTTCGTCATCACGGCCTGGACGGATCAGGGCGAGCTGATGGGCATCCGCCACAAGACCATGCCCATCGAAGGCGTGCAGTTCCATCCCGAGAGCTTCCTGACCGAGGAAGGGCTCAAGCTGCTCAACAACTTCCTGAAGCTGTAGCGGTGTTCCGTGGGGCGGCTCGGATGGTTGCGGGGGCACGGCGGCCGGGTTGCCGGGGCGCGCGATGTCGTTTCGCGGCGCGCGGTTTCGTGAAGGCATGTCAGCAGGGGTTCGCCTAAGATGGGCCAGGATTATCGAAGCAGGTTCGCGTCCTGCGGACAGGACGTGCACATCGCCGACGACGTGGTCATCGAGCACCCGGAGGTGATGGACGTCGGCGACCGCGTGGTGTTCATGAAGGGCGTGTACATGATGGGCCGCCCCGGACGGTTCGTCATCGGCGACGACGTGACGTTCTACCCGTACGTCTTCTTTCAGGGCTCGCCCGGCCACGTGACGATCGGCAACGACGTGCAGTTCTTTCCGAACTGCTACCTCAGCGCTGGCGACTGGGAGAGCTGTCACATCACGATCGGCGATCACACGCACTTCGCGCCGGGCTGCGTCTTGTACGGGTGGGGCGGGCTGACGGTCGGCAGCTACAACGCGATCGCGGCCGGGTGCATGCTGTCGACGGTGAGCCAGGTCACCGACAAGACCGAGCAACCCATGGTGACCTACGGCGAGAACCCGGGTCCGATCACGCTGGAGGACGACGTGTATCTCGGGGCGCACGTGGTGATCAATCAGGACGTGACGGTGCGGCGGGGCTGCGTGGTGGGGGCCCACTCGGTCGTGCTCGAGGATACGGAGGAATACGGTTTCTACGTCGGCGCGCCGGCGAGGCTCAAACGGAAACGGAGGTAGAACCATGCTCGCTTCGAAGCGTGTGATGGCGGCGGTGATGGTGACGGTCGCGACGGTGACAGGCGTCGCGGTCGGTCAGACGACGGGTCGGTCGTGGCCCAAGGGCATGGAGCGTCCCGAGATCGCGTGGAAGGGTCTCGTGCCCGGGCTCGACAAGCTGACCGACGAGGTCAAGGCTCGGCTGGGCGAGTTCACGGGCCCGCTCGAGTGGTACAGCTCGCGCAAGCACGAGTTCAAGGTGCCGGGCCGGCCGGGCATGGTCAACGCGATCCACGCCCGCAGGAACGGCATGATCGACACGATCGAGGCCGTCACGCCGATCGAGGGGCTCGAGACCGAATCGGCCGTGCGGGCCAAGCTGGGCGAGCCCGAGCACGTGGTGATCTTGAGTACGCAGCGGATTCTCGGCTATGCGGGCAAGGGTTTTCGTTTCATCGCGAACAACGCCGACGGCAAGATCGTGGGGGTGGCGGCGTTTCCACCGCGGGTACACGTGCCGGAGGGTGAGCCGACGGTGTGCGATCTGTCAGGCCAGCGGCAGGGGCCGCTCGATCCGCCGGCCGACGCCAAGGCCTGGCAGGGCCTGGAGGTGGGCTTCGCGACCGTGCCGCTCGGACTCGACGAGGAGATGGTCCAGAGCCTCAAGCCGGCCGACCGGGAGAAGAAGGTCCTCGATACGCTCCAGGCGCGGTGCTGCTACATCCGCTACAAGGGCACGTCGGTGGCGCTGATCGGTGCGGACATCTTCGGCATGCTGCGCATCGACCTGCGCTACATGCGGCAGGTGCTGGCCGAGAAAGGGCATCCGAACGTGATTGTGGGCATGAGCCACACGCACGCCGCGCCGGATACGATCGGCGTGTACGGCTTCTTCCCGAACGAGTACGTCAAGTCGGTGAAGAAGGCGTTGCACGACTCGGTGATCCGGGCGGCCGAGGCGGCCAAACCGACCGCGCAGGTGAAGTTCGTCTCGGTCGATCTGCCGCTAGACGGTGCGCGGGTGATGGGGATGACGCGGAACTGCCGGAACCCGGGCGTGGTGAATCCGCAGCTCGCGGTGATCACGTTCCACGGCGTCGACGGCAAGCTGCTCGGCACGCTGGTGAACCACGCCTGTCACCCGGAGACGCTCAACAGCGACAAGCACAAGCTGTTCAGCGCCGACTGGGTCGGTCCGTTCCGCGAGGCGGTCGACAAGGAGTTGGGCGCGACGACGGTGTTCCTGAACGGTGCCCTCGGCGGGATGGTGACGGGCGACAGTCCGGGCCGCCGGCCGGAGGACATCGAGCTGATGGGCAACCTGCTGGCCCGCTACGTGGTCCAGTACGCCAAGCTCGCCCAGCCGACGAACCAGCACACATTGAAGGTCGTGCATCGGCCGCTCCAGGTCTTCCCGACGAACCTGAAGCTCAAGACGCTGGCTGCGGTGAAGGGCGGCAAGGACCTGCTGGTGGAGGGTCGGATCCCGACGGAGCTGTACTACGTGCGGCTGGGCACGGCCGAGTTCATCACCGTGCCGGGTGAGCTGTTCCCGGAGATCGGGTTCGACATCCAGGCCCGCATGACGGGATATCCGCGGATGATCGTGGGCCTGGCCAACGACGAGCTGGGCTACATCGTGCCGGGCTACGACTTCAACGACCAGCGGTACGAGGAATCGATGAGCGTGGGCGCGGCGATGGGGCCGATGGTCCGGCTGGCCGCGTACGGCCTGGCCGACCTCGGCGCGGAGATCACGAAGGGGACGGGCAAGTAGGCCCTTGGGCTTTAGACGATCTCCTCGAGGTCACCGTAAGCCTCCGCGAGCAGGTCGATCGGGTGGACGACGCGGAGCCTGCGGCCGGTGCGTCGGGCGTGGTGGTCGATCTGGAGGATGCAGCCGGCGTTGGCGGCGGCGACGATGCCGGCGCCGGTCTTGTCGATGTTGGCGAGCTTGCGCTCGGCCAGCCGGTCGGACATGGTGGGCTGGGTGAGGTTGTACGTTCCGGCCGCGCCGCAGCACCAGTCGCTCTCGGGCAGGGGGACGATCTCGATACCGGGGATGGCCGCGAGGACCTGTCGTGGCTGTTGGCGGACCTTCTGGGCGTGGGCGAGGTGGCAGGAGTCGTGGTAGGTCACCCGCCCGCTCAGCGATTTTGTCGGCGGGCGCAGGCCCAGCTCGATCAGGTACTCGCTGATGTCGCGGACCCGCGAGGCGAACCGCTCGGCGCGGTCGGCGTAATCGGCGTCGTCGGCGAGCAGCTCGCCATACTCCCGCAGCATCGCGCCGCATCCGCCGACGTTGGTGACGACGGCGTCGATGTCGCCGTCGATGGCCTCGAACTCGTTGATGTTGCGCCGGGCGAGCTGCCTGGCGACGTCGGCCTGGGCGTTGTGGTGGTGGATGGCGCCGCAGCAGACCTGCGCCGGCGGTGCGACGACCTGCACGCCGTTGGCCAGCAGCACCTTCAAGGTCGCTCGATTGGTGGGGCCAAACATCGACTCGCTGACGCAGCCGATGAAGAACGCGACGCGGCCTCGGATCTCGCCGTCGGGCGTGAGTCGTTCGGGCACGGGCTTCAACCGGTCGGAGAGTTGCGGCAGCATGGCGTGCAGCCGCGCGAGCGTCGGCGGCAGGACGTCGCGGAGGCCGCTCTCGGCGAGGAAGTCGTCGAGGCCCGCGGCCTGGCCCATCCGAGCGAGCAGCAGCATGCGGTTCAGCCGCTCGCGGTCGGGGAAGACGTCGTTGATGAGCCGATCGACCAGGCGATCGACGACGGACTTCGGCGCGCGGTCGGGGTGATCGACCAGCTCGTCGCGGACGTTCTCGATCAGGCTGCCGTAGCGGACGCCCGACGGACAGGCGGTCTCGCAGGCGCGGCAGTCGAGGCAGAGGGAGAGGTGCCGGAGCACCGAGTCGGTCGGCTGGATGCGGCCCTCGATGAGCGCCCGCATCAGGTGGAGTCGCCCGCGTGGGGAGTCGTTCTCGTCGCCGCGTTCGGCGTAGGTCGGGCATACACCGAGGCAGAACCCGCAGTGCACGCACGTCAGCAGGCGGTTGTAGAGTTTCTGGTCGAGCCGCAACGTCATGGTCGGGCCTCCGTCCAGGGCCCCGGGGCAAAGGTGTCATTCGGATCGAAGGCCTGTTTGATGCGCCGCATGACGGCGATGTCCGCGCGGGCCGGCTGGTGGATCGGGATGTTTCGGCCGTCGGGCAGGGCGGTCCAGGTCAGGTGGCCGCCGCCGTCGGCGGCAGCGGCGACGAGGTCATCGGACGCGTCGATGCCGTTCGGGTCGTCGCTCCGGCCGTAGACGATGCCGTTGCCCGCATGGGAGACCAGCGCGAAGCCTCGCTCGCCGGCCCAGGCGTGGAAGGCGACGACCTCCGAGCTTTTCATGGTGGCCTTGAATGCGGCTTCGACGGCGTTGCCGGGCCACTGGCGGACCGACTCGTAGAGGCTTTGCGAGGTCGCGTCGTCGAAGACATCGACGCGTACGGACAGCATCTCGCCCATGCGGTGGCATTGCCACTCGACGGCCTCGTCGACATCCTCGAAGCCGACGACGAGCGACCAGCCGTCGGCGGGGATGAGGTCCGTGGCCTCCTGCCCGAGCGCGGTGGCGTCGCCGAAGGGGGTCACGAGCGTCATCATGGCCGGTCTGAGGCGCGCGGCGAGGATCTGTCGGACGGCGTTCTCGGCCTGCTCGCCGTCTTCGCAGCGTGCGACCGCGATGCCGAAGCGTTCGGGCAGGGGCACGAGTCGGAACGTGATCTCGCTGATCAGGCCGAGCGAGCCGCCTGCGCCGACGTGCAGTCGGTGCATGTCGTAGCCGGCGACGCTCTTGACGACCCGCGCGCCGCTTCGGGCGGGGGTGCCTCCGTCGCCGATGGCCTGCATGGCCAGCACCTGGTCGCGCGGCGTGCCGTGGGCCAGGCGGAGCGGGCCGCTGTCGTTGGTGGCGCAGATGCCGCCGACGGTCGCTCGGTCGGGGCGAGGCACGTCGACGGTCAGCCGCTGGTTATGCTGGGCCAGCATGGCGTTCAGCTCGGCCAGGACCACGCCACACTCGACGGTGATGGTCAGGTCGCGCGGTTCGTGGTGGACGATACGCCGCAGGCGCTCGGTCGACAGGACGACGGCGGGCGATGCGTCCGGTCGCGGTCGGCGGGCGGTCGTGCCACCTCCGAGGAAGACGAGGCGGCTTGGTGATTCCGTCGCCAAGCGAATGACCTGGGCGGCCTGATCGAGGTCTTCGGGGATGGCGACGGCGGTCGGAGCGAGGTCGCGGAGTCCGTAGGGCGCGGCCGTCTCGCCGACGAGGACGCGGTCGCGACCGAGCGTGCGTTCGAGTTGTTGTAGCAGGGTGGTGTCGTCGGTCATGGGTGTCGCTTCGTAGCCCTCAGGTCGCGCGGACGCTCACGCCTGGTGGGAGTCCATCTCGATAAACACGTCCGGCAGGTGCGGGCCGCCGAATACCTTGTTCGTGTTGCAGCGCTCGTGCGGATCGAAGACGGCTCGGAGTCGCTTCATGGCGGCCAGGTCGTCCGGTCCGAAGAGCCGTGCGAGCTGTTGGGTCTTCTCCAGGCCGATGCCGTGCTCGCCGGTCGGGCTGCCGCCGAGCTCGACGGCCTTGGCGAGGATCTTGGCGCTGGCCTCGAGGACCTTCTCGGCTTGGCCGGGCTTGAGCTCGTCGTAGAGGGCGATCGGGTGGATGTTGCCGTCGCCGGCGTGGAAGACGTTGGCGATGCGGATGCCGTATTCGGCGGCCACTTCACCGACGTACGCCAGCATCTCGGGCAGGCGCGTTCGCGGAACGACGCCGTCCTCGGTGATGAAGCTCGAGCTGATCCGGCCGATGGCGCCGAAGGCCTTCTTGCGGCACATCCAGAGCTCGAGCCGCTCGACGTCGTCGGCGGCGCGGCGGATGTTGCGGGCGTTGTGCCGCTCGCACATGGCGATGACGCGGTCGGCCTGGCGGTCGAGGCCGGCGGCGAAGCCGTCGATTTCGATGATGAGCACGGCCTCGGCCTCGCGGGGCAGGCCGAAGTGGTAGGCGTCCTCGACGGCCCGCAGCATGACCTGGTCCATGAACTCGAGCGCCACGGGGATGATGCCCTCGCCGATCATGTCGCTGACGCAGTTGACCGCGTCGAGGGTGCTGTCGAAGACGGCCAGCATCGTGCGGAGCGATTCCGGCGCGGGCAGGAGCTTGAGGGTGGCCTCGGTGATGATGCCGAACGTGCCCTCGCTGCCGCAGATGACGCCGGTCAGGTCGTAGCCGACGGGGTCCTCGGCCGGGCCGCCGGTCTCGACGATCTCGCCGTCGGGCGCGACGAGCGTCAGGCCGAGCAGGTGGTTGATCGTCACGCCGTACTTGAGCGTGTGCGGTCCGCCGGAGTTGTACGCGATGTTGCCGGCGATGGAGCAGGCGGTCTGGCTGCCGGGGTCGGGGGCGAAGAAGAGCCCGTGCTCGGCCACGGCGGCCGTGACGTGCGCGTTGATCACGCCGGCCTGGACGTGCATGGTGCGGTTGCGGAGGTCGACGTCGAGGATGCGGTCCATGCGGGACGTGCCGACGAGGACGGCGTCGTCGAGGGCCAATGCTCCCGCCGAGAGCGACGTGCCGGCACCGCGCGGCACGAAGGGCTTGCCGTGGGCGTTAAGGACGCGGACCACGTCGGCGGTCTCTCGGGTGTCGCGGGGCAGGACCACGCCGGAGGGCTGAACGCGGGCCACGGTCAGGGCGTCGCACTCATAGGGCAGCAGTTCCTCGGGCTCGGTGATGACGCCTTCGTCACCGACGATGGCGCGAAGGGCATCAAAGAGGGTGGTATCCGTGGTCGTAGCCATGACGGAAGCGTGCTCCGAAGGGTCGCCAACCGCATCGTACCGAAGGGGTGCGTGCCGGGTCAACGTGGGCGGCGGGGCGCGGGTCAGATCAGGCCGGTCAGATCGCGCAGGCCGATCAGCTCGTGGCAGGTGAACGGTTCGCCGTACGTGGTGCCGATGCGGTCGCCGAAGTAGCGGTCGCGGTTGCGGATCAGCTCGGGCACCGCGCCGGCCTGATCGCCGCGGCCGGTGTAGAACTGGGACTGGTAGGCCTTTAGCGCGGCCTGTTTCTTGTCGTAGACGTCGCTGACGTCGACGATGAATCGGGGGTCGCCGTGAAGACGGATATGGGTGCAGTAGTAGTAGAAGATGCGTTCGGGGTAGTGCGGTTCGCCGGGGATGTCGGTCTGGGTGAGCTTGGCGTCGAAGCGGGCGTCCTCGATGATGCGGGTCGCGGCGGCGTGGTCTGGATGGGCGTCGGGCAGGACGGGGGCGAAGAGCCAGCGTGGCCGGAATCGGCGGATGGTCGCGGCCAGGGCGTGTCTGGAAGGCAGGTCGTGTTGGACCTGTCGATTGATCATGCCGAGCTGTACGCGGCGATCGTCGGCCAGGCCGAGGGCCTCACTGGCGCGGGCGGTCTCGGCGGCGCGGGTCTCGGGCGAGCCGTAAGGGGTGGGCTCACCGTTGGTCATGTCGACGACGGCGACGTCCATGCCGGCGGCGAGGAGCTTGGCGATCGTGCCGCCCATGCCGAGCTCGGCATCGTCGGGGTGCGGTGCGAAGACGAGCAGGTCAGCCATGATCGGGCCCCGGTTCGGATTGACGTGCCGCTCGCAGCGAATCGCGGACGGTCGAACGCGTGGCGCCGGCGGCCACCGCGTGCGGAGTCATTATAGATGGACGGATCATGCTGGCAATCGTGAGGGGTGTGTGCGATACCATGGGCAGGCACCGGTTGGGTCGGGTCACGGAGGTTTGGTTGGCGTGGCTCTAGCCAGAGCGTCGCCACCGATTCGATCGGGGATTCGTGCTCCCCGCGGCTGAAGTCGTGGGCCACCTCGATCGCGTTTAACCAGGAGGCACAGTCCTGCCGTGACTGCATTCAGCTTAAGGAGCTCACCATGCGCGTCTTCATCACGGGCGGTACGGGCCTGATCGGTCGTCGGTTGGTGCGGCGGCTGGCAGAGCGTGGCGATCGGCCTGTGGTCTTGAGCCGGTCGACGTCGGTCTGGCGGTTCGGCGATCAGGACGTTCAGATGGTGCAGGGGGACCCGAAGGAGGCGGGCGACTGGCAGGCCGTGGCGGCCGATTGCGACGCCGTCGTCAACCTGGCCGGTGAGAACATCCTATCGCACCGGTGGAACGACGAGCAGAGGCGTCGAATTCGTGACAGTCGGATCGACGCGACGCGGTACGTGGTCGACGCCCTGGCCCGGCCCGAAGCACGGTGCAAGACGCTGGTCAACGGCTCGGCGGTGGGCTATTACGGCGACCAGGGCGAGGCGATGCTGGACGAGGGCTCGCCGTCCGGGTCGGGCTTCCTGGCGGACGTGACACAGGCGTGGGAGGCCGAGGCGCATCGCGCCGAGGGGCACGGCTGCCGTGTCGTCTGTCTTCGGACGGGGATGGTGTTGGACGCCGAGGGCGGCGCGCTGGCCAGCATGCTGCCGGTGTTCCGGTGGGGCCTGGGTGGTCGGCTCGGCTCAGGCCAGCAGTGGATGCCATGGGTTCACCAGGCCGACATCGTGGGGCTGATCTGCTTCGCGCTCGATACGGCGGACGTCTCGGGTGCGTTGAACGGCACGGCCCCGAAGCCGTCGCGGAACCGTGACTTCACGCGGTCGCTGGCGCGTGCCCTGAAGCGCCCGGCGGTGTGCTGCGTGCCGAGGTTCGTGATACGCGTCGGCGTCGGGGATGCGTCCGAGGTGTTGCTGGCCAGTCAGCGGGTCGTGCCGGCGGCGGCACTCTCGGGCGGCTACGCGTTCGCCTTTCCCGATCTCGACGAGGCGTTGGCGGATCTGCTCAACCAGTAGGCGGTCGGGCATCCAAGCGTTGGTAGCGGGCCGTGGACGTCACGCGGAGGTTCCATGTCATGCACACGCTGAGCGAGCTGCGCGACGTCGTTCGCGGCCTGGCCGAGCAAGGCCATACCGAGTCGGTCAAGGGCACGTGGACGCTGGGTCAGCTCTGCGACCATCTGGCCAAGACGATGAACGGCTCGCTGCCGAGCGGCGACCTCGGTCCGCCGGCGTTCTCGCGGCTCAAGCAGAGGCTCGTTCGGGCGGCGGTGTTCTGGACCGGCCGCATGCCGGCCGGGGTCCCGGCGCCCGGCCCGTTTCAGCCCGAGGACGGCGTCTCGACGGAGGAGGGAATCGCGCAGATCACCGAGGCCGTTCAGCGGTTCGTGAACCTGCCCGAATCCGAGCGGGGTGCCATGACCGACTCGCCCCCGTTCGGTCCGATGACGTACGCCGACTGGCAGCGTGTGCATCTGATCCACGCGCGGCATCACCTCAGTCGGTTCACGGGGCGGCGGTATTGACGCCCGGCGGAATCAGTCGAGCTGCGTGATTTCCTCGTGGATGTGGATGTCTCGCCGGGAGAGCTCGTCGAAGACGGTCTGCGGATCGAACGCCAGCTCGGGTCGGACGGCACCGGTGGCGAGGGCCTTGCCGGTGAGGATGAGCTGCGCGCCGATCGACATGGGGATGCCGACCGAGCGGGTGTAGGCGCGGAGGCCGTCCCATTCAGGTACGGAGCCGTCGGACGCCGGGTGCGTGTTGGTCAGGACGTGGCGGGTTCGCCGGCCGTCACGCGTGCCGATGACCTCGACGTGCAGGGCGTAGCCGTACAGCTCGGTCTGGCGGCCCTCCGGGGCCTGCCGCAGGTACCGTGCGATGGCATCGAGGATGCCGACCTCGGCGTCGCCGACGCGGACGGTGTCGTTGCGGAGGAAGCCCCAGTCGTAGAGGGCCCGCAACAGGGCCATGTTCTTGGGCGGCCACGTGCCGCGGACCTCGATGAGCCGAACCCCCTTGTCGGCGAGCGTCCGCGAGAGCGTCACGGTCTCGGGGTGCGGGATGATGTATTGCGGATGCGTGCCGAACGGCTCGGGCAGGGTGATGGTCTTGGGGCGAGCGAAGGGCGGGACCTGTTTCAGCTCGCCGTCCTCGAAGACGACGCGCGAGGTCAGGTCGGGGTCGTACTCGATCCGCGTGGTCTCGGCGATGGCGTCGGAGAAGGCGATCGGTCGGAACGCGCCGTGGCTGATGGTGACCTCTTCGACGGTATCGAGCCGGCCGGCGGCATGCATGGCCATCATGTTCGTCGTGCCGGGGGTCATGCCGAATCCGGGGACGAAGGTCTTGCCGGCCGACCGGCACCGGTCGTCGAAGTTCCATTCGTTGCTCATGCCGTTGAGGTTGATGCCGTGGACGCCGGCGGCGGCGATGCACGCGGCGGAGGCGTCGTTCATGGAGATGGGCGTGCCGTCCATGACGAGGTCGTATTGGCTCATGAGTTCGACCGTCGCGGCGGTGTCGTTGAGATCGACGCCCTTGAAGTCGACGCGGTCGTCGTCGAGCCATGTGACGACCTCGAGGCCGGCGTCGACGTTGACGTCGGCGACGGTGATCCTCTCGGCCTGGGAGGTCGTGACGAGGTCATGGACCGATTCGCGGCAGATGCGACCGGCGCCACCGAGGCCTAGCACGCGCATGGGTATCGCCTCCGATAAGGACACGTCGGCGGGCATGGTAGCAGACTCCGTGCCGGTTCGCGCGGTGTGGGGCGGCGCCTGCCCTGCGGGCGAAACGGGGGCCGTAAGCCGTTCGCGCCGGCCGCCGCTGAAGCGGTGGGTCCCCCGACGGCTCCGAGGAGGCTGTCTCGCAACAAGCGAACGACCTGACCGGCCTCATGCCACGACGGGCACGCCGTGCGTTGCGTCGTCGGTGAGGATCTCGAAGGCCGCGCGGTGGGCGGTGGTGAGCGTCCGCGGGGGCTTGCCGGGTCGTTCGATCGTGACCTCGCAGCGTGCGAGCTTGGTGTTCAGGCAAGTCTTCACGCCGCCGGGTGGGTTGAAGTAGCGGAGGCCGACGAAGGACAGGGCCGGTGCCTCGATCGTGCCTCGGAGCCGCACGCCGACGTCCTCTGAGGCGAAGCGCCACGTGAAGTAGTCGAACTGGCCGGAGGCGCGGACACAGCGCCACAGCGAGTTGAGCGCGTGCTGGCGGCCGCCGAGCCTCAGGACGATCGGCGTCATCCAGGGCGACCAGACCGGGCCGAGTCGTACGCGGGCGGTGGCCAGCTCGAGGAAGGCGTCCGGCTCGTCGTCGAAGCCGGCGACCTGTCCCCAGGCGTAGAGATCGGTGTGCTGGGTGCCCCAGTTGTGGTTCTGGCTGCCGATCCAGCCGTGGATCGCGTGCTCGGCCCCGTCGACCGTGATCGTGCCGTCGTAGCGGGCGTGGGGCGAGCCGACGAGGGCCTTGGCCTTGGGCAGCTTGCGATCGTAGAAACGTTCGGGGAAGAGCAGGAGCGGGGCGTCGGGGCTCGTGTAGCGCAGGGACCACGCCAGGCGGTGCTGGTCGGATGCGGCCGAGCCGGTCAGGCGCGATCCGTCCAACGTCGCGGTGGCGATGGTCGCGTTCAAGGTCTCGTGTGAGAACGAGCAGGCCGAGATCGGGTGCTCCTCCTTGGCGGCGGTGATGGCGTCCGTCTCGCCGTCGAACCAGATGGCCCAGAGCTCGCCGATCGCGTTTTCGGGCCGGCTCTTGGGACAGAAGATCGTGTAACGGATCCAGAAGGCGAGCGGGCGGGTGGGGTGGTTGGCCCGCTGGAAGTAGCTCTCGTAGTGGCCGGCGGTGTCGGTCGGGTCGAAGCGGCAGGCGTTCCAGCGATCACGGTCGTGGGCGGGCTTTTCGTGTAGGGTGGCCATCCTTCCGATCCTTTCGAGCCGTCGGGACGTGCCGTATCATAGCGGAACGGGGTCGGCGATCGAAACGGGTCGGGCCGGTCGGGTGTGGGTATCTCGGCTCGGGGCGAGCCGGTGGATGGAGTCTTTGTCAATATGGACACACGAGTATCCTTGTGGCGGCGCCGAGCAGCTCAGGGCGCCGTCTCGGTTCTGGCGATATGGTGCGTGCTGGCGTGTCCGTCCGTCGATGCGCGCGCGGCCGACCAGGACGCTGCGGGCAAAGGGCCGCGCAGGCCGTTCGTGCTCGACAAGGCCAGGCACGAGCACGTGGAGGTCATCGATGGGTCGGGGCACGCGTTCGAGATACGTCTCGGCGGGACGCTCGACGGGTTCAACACGGTCGCCTATCCGCCGACGTATGCGGCGTGCATGCGGCAGGAGTCGAAGTTCGAGCCGACGCGCTATGTGGTCATCGAGAACATCGGCGACGTGGACGTGGTCCATCCCTGGCTGGTGGTCAACGGTCGGCGCGACTGGTATTCGGTCGAGACGGTGCTGGCGAGCTTGCTGCGGGACGGCATGTCGGACGAGGCCAAGGCCACCGCGATCTGGTCGTTTCTGGCGGGCCACGACGTGCAGGCCCACGACAACAACCGTCGGGTCGGCCCGCCGTTCCCGGCCGAGGGCAACGAGCACAACAGCGCCGAGACGTCGAACCCCTCGGCCAACACGTTCCAGGAGCGGGCGAACCCCATCAAGGCGATCAACAGCTACTACTGCAGCGGGTGCTCGCTGTCGGCGGCGAACTTGGTGATCCTGGCCCGTCACGCGGGCCTGACGGCACGGGCGGTGTGGATGAGCTCGCTGGAGCACTACCGCAACCACTGTCTCGGCGAGGTCTGGTACGACGGCGCGTGGCATCTGTTCGATCCGGAACGGCGTGCGTTCTTCCTGGCCGGCGACAACATGACGCTCTGTTCCTATCAGGACCTGCATGAGGAGCCGGCCCTGGAGGAGCGGACCCACAACGGCGGCTTCGCCAGCAAGGGCATGCGGCCGCACGCCCCGGAGTACGAGCGCTACTGGCCTCAGCACAACATGCCCGTCGAGGACTGGGTCAGCACGATGGCGATCACGCTCCGGCCGGGCGAGAAGCTCATTCGTCGTTGGGCTCACGACGGCAAGTACCGGTATGGGCACAACCCACGGAAGAAGGGTCATCTGGTGCCGTATCAGCTCGCGGGCGGCAAGCTGATCTACGAACCCCCGCTGACGGGAGAGGCGTATCATCGGGGCATCGTCGGCGACTTGAACTTGACGAGGCTGCAGGAGGGGGATCGGGTGCGGCTGCATCCGATGGTCACCACTGGCCCGGACGATAAGAAGGGCACGCTCTCGGCCACGCCGGGATGGGTGATCTACAAGGTCACCTCGCCGTGGCCCATCGTCGGCGGCCTGCTGACGACGACGTTCGGGCGGGCGACGGCGGAGGACGCCTGCCGGGTGTATCTGTCGGCCGCGCAGGGCCGGTGGAAGCCGGTGTGGTCGACGGAGGGCACTGGCACGGTCGATGCGGTGATCGACCTCGATGCGGCGCTGGATGCGCGGCCGCGCCCTGCGATCTATGTGTATTACGTCAAGCTGGAACTGCTGGCGCGCGATAGGCCGAACGACGCATGGCTGTCGAACGTGCGGATCGAGACGGACCTGCAAATGGCGATGACGTCGCTGCCGGCCTTGTCGGTCGGTGAGAATCGGATTGTCTATCGCAGCGATTCCGGCCGCCGTGCCAAGGCGCGCGTGACGTTCGGCTGGGAGGAGAGCACCGCGACGCGGCCCCCGTATGCACCGACGGGGCCGACGTTCCCGCAGGACAAGGCGCGGCTGACGCCGGCGGAGTTGACGAGGCTCGCCTGGGAGCCGGCCGTCGATCCGGACGGGGAGGGCATCAAGACGTATCACGTGCAGGTCAGCCCATGGAGGGACTTCCGCCGGCCGGTCAGTCCGAATCTGGATCGGCTGACGAGCTCCGGCAAGCCGGAATGGCCGATGCCGAAGGGTTGGTTCGTGACGAACCGGACCTACACGTGGCGGGTTCGCGCGCAGGACCCATGGGGCGCGTGGAGCGACTGGAGCCCTGCGTGGGTGTTCACCGTGGACGACTGAGGACGATGTTGATCGATAAGGAGACGCAACGCATGCGACGGATGCCCGATTCTATCTTACGACTGGCCGTGGCAACGCTCATGGCGACGACGATGGTGAGCGCGCTTGAGGCCGCCGAACCGGCGGTGACGACGGTGGGTGTCGCGGGGACGGTGGCCGCGGCCGGGGCGGGGGCGGACCCGATCGTCGCACCCGAGATGGCCAAGCAGCTTCGCGCCTACTTCGACGACGTGTGTGACTGGATCATGACGCTCGACGTGGGCAGCGGCACGCTGAAGAACACAAAAGACACGGCCACGTCGGTGTTCATCAACGGCAACTTCGCGCGTGTTCTAATGGCCTCGTATCGCATCACGGGCAACCGCAAGCACCTCGACGAGGCGTTGCGGTGGTGTGATACGGTGCTGACGAAGCAGCAGCAGGTGGAGACGTCGACGGGTGAGCAGGGCGGTTTCTGGCCGGATTGCGGCCCGACGGGCAACATTTACTTCGGCGACGCGGGCACGGCGGCGACGGCGCTGGCGATCGGCTACAGGCTGGCGCCCAAGGAGCGCCGGGCCAAGTACCTCGCGGCGATGAAGCGAAAGTTCCGGTTTGTCACGCAGGGCTGCAAGAAGGATCCGCAGGGCAAGGGTCGCAAGGTGTGCGACGGCTGGGTCATCGAGCAGGGGCCCGACAAGGGGGCGCTCGGGTGCGGCTACTATCGCGGCAAGCTCAGCACCGAGCCGTACACGATCTCGACGGCGACCACGGGGGGGGCGTTTTTCTCGGCGCTGTACGCGATCACCAAGGACCCGGCTCCCAAGGAGGTCGCGGCGGGCGCGGTGCGGTGGCTGCTGAAGATCCGCAAGCCCGACGGCGAGATCCCGTACACGCTGGCGGGCAAGCTGTGGACGACCTGGCCGCTGGATACCATGAGCTACTGCACCGAGGCGTTCGTCGCGGCCGATACGCATCTGGACGATGCGTCGCTGAGTAAGCTGATGGCCCGGGAGCTGGCCCCGAGCGTGCGATGGCTCGTGGAGGGTCAGAACGCCGACGGTTCGTGGGGCAAGCTCCGCAGCGCGGATCAGCAGCGAAGCCCTCGGTGCCTGACGCTGCTGACGTGGTACTACCACGACGTCAAGCCCGAGCCGGAGGTGGCGCGGGCGGTGCGGAAGTACGGGGCGTTTCTGCTCGTGCCGGACAACAGCAAGAAGTATGGCGTCAAGAGTCTGGTGCGGACGACGGGGTTCGTGGGCCTGGCGATCGCCGAGGTGCTCGAGCCGGGCAGCACGTTCTGAGCTCACGCGAGCTCGTTACGTCGACGCTCGCTGCCGTCCGGGAAATAGGCCCCGTGGCAAGGGCGTCCCGGCTTCGCCGCTCCGTCGCGGCGAGCTCGCCCGAGCTGCATGGGCAGGATGCCCTAGCACGCTGAGCCCCGGCTGTTCTCATCCACCGTGGTGTTCGAGGTTTCATGGATTCCTGGCGCGAGAGAGGGTTCACGCACCCGCTTCGCGCGGCGTCGGCGGCGCGTGGAGGAATCCGTGCTTCCCACCGCTACCTCGGCAAGCTCCCTTCGGGTCTGAGCCTCAGGGTCGAAGACGGTACCAGTGAAGCGAGAGGTCCCTCGACGCCCCTGTAGCTTCACGGCGGTTTAACGCCGCATCGCTTGGCGACGGACGGTAGGAACGTGTCGATCTCGTGGTCGAGCCGCTCGAGCTTGACCCGCATCATGTCGGCGGTGTGGGCGAACGTGTGATCGCCGCCGTAGTAGCAGTCGAGCCGGGCGTCGGCCTCGATGACGGGCAGGGCGGCCCGGGTGTTGGCGCGTTCATCGAGGAGCACCTCGCGCCAGCGGGCGAGCTGCTTGGCGGCCTGGGCCCGCTCGGCGGGCGTGCGAGACGGCTTCTCGGCCAGGGCGAGCAGGGCGTCACGCAAGCGGCACGATTCGTAGAAGTTCGCGTGCGTGCGGCACGTGTGATAGAACCACCGCGTGGGGGATTCCTCGGAGGCGAACATCAGGCGGCAGCGCTCGGGCACGAGCGGGCTGGCCGCGTCGACGGCCCGGACGGCGCGGGCCAGCAGCGCCTCCATCTTGCGATAAAACTTGCCGAACACGACGACGTCGCCGCGGGGCGAGCGGAAGTACGTGGGGTTACGCTTCAGGCCGTCGGCGTCGGTGATCTCGGCGTGGAAAAGGTACAGGCCGTTGAAGATCTCCGGCACGTCGGCTTTTGGGTCGGCGCACATCGGATGGGCGGGTCCGAGGTAGTACGGGCCGGTGTAGTACGGCGGCAGCTCGGGCGACCACGCGATGGCGTCGGAGACGTGCCGCCAGGCCTCGCGCAGGTGGCTGGCGGCCTCGGCGCTGCCGGCGATGCGGCGCGCCAGGGCATCGAGGGCCTCGTCGGGTTTCGGCGCGGGATCCCACCCCATGAGCTTGTAGCTTTCGGCCGCGCTCGTGCCGTAGCAGGGGCGAAACGCGGGAAAGACCCACGCCCCCGTCGCACCGCATGTCGCGAGCACGTCGGCCCGGGCGATCCAACGATCGAGGCACGGGATGTGCGGCAGGCGCGGGGCCTCGAACCCGAGTTCGGGTTCGCTCTTGACGTAGACGCTGATGCCGGCCTGGCGGCAGAGCTCGATCTGCTGCTTGGCACGGCTACCGGGCCCGATCAGGTCGATGCTGTAATCCCACAGCAGCTTGCGGACGCCGTGGGGCTTGGTGACGGTCTCGTCCTTGACGATGTCGGTGAAGAGGCCCGTGCCGGGTCCGAGGAGCTTGATCATTGCGCTCTGCGTGCGGTCGGCCGACCAGACGTGGCTCGCCGAGTAGGGCCAGGCGATGACCTCGGCCTTGGGGTTCACCGAGCGTGCCGCCTCGGCCAGCAGGTTGCAGAGGTTGGCCACGACGCGGGGCGCGCCGAGCTTGTCACAGCGTGGGCAGTTCGATCGGCCCTTCTTCGTGCCGTGCGATCGCATGAAGCAGTGGTAGAACCCCTCGCCGCCGACGATGACGACGAGCCCGTCGAGCCGCGGGTCGGCGCGGAAGATGTCGATCACGCTCTCGCGCAGGTAGCGTTTGACCAGCGGGTGTTCGGTGCAGAGGACGTATTCGCCGTCGGCCTTCCAGGTGAGCGCTCCGCGGATGTCCGGGTGGGCCTTGAAGATCGGGTGGTCCTTGGGGAACTTCCGCTTGGTGTGCACGAAGCTGTAGGTCTTGAGCCCGTGGCGTCGGGCCTCGGCGGCCGACTTGGCGCCGTTTTCCAGCAGGCCGGGGACCTGTCGCTCGACGAGCTGGGGGATGGCGTTTGATCGCGACAGGGCGTGCAGGTCTCCGCCGGTGGCGAAGACGGCGTTGTAGCCCATGAAGACCAGGTCGCGGTGGCTGCCGCCGTAGGGGACGGTGCCGAGACGGACCGCCAGACGCGGACGATAGACCTGCGTGCCCTTGGCGAGGATGGGCGCCTGGCGGAATCCGATGTGCTCGACCAGCTTGACCACGCCGTCGCGGAGGCCACGGGGGTCGCGGCCTTCGATGCGGATCTCGCCTGCGGCGACGGTGATGGTGAAGCTCTCTTCCACGTGAGCATCGCCGCCGCCTTGGCCGCGGAGGATCAGGCATGGGTGGAGGGCGTCCGTGAAGGCGGCATTCGTCATTTTCTCCAGAGATAGGTCAACGCCCATGCGTTCGTGCAGGATCTGCTTGAGGTAACCGGCCATCAGGATCACGAGCGGGTCGGCGTCGGCGCGAACGACGAGCCGCCAGGCGGCGGTGATCGCGACGTCGTTCGGGCCGGGCCTGGCGTTCGGGTCGCGCGAGAAGCGGACGAAGTAGTCCTTGCTCAGCGCGATGAACGGGCAGGCCGCGTAGGCCTCTTGGGTCGCCTTGCCGAGCTTGGCGCTGACCTCGGCGAGGGTCTTGCCCTCGATCCACGGAGCGGCCTGGCAGGGCAGCGCCATTCCCACGATCGTCAGCAGCAGTGACGCGTGGATAGGCCGGGTTATGCAAGATCGATGCATCGGGCATCCTCCTGAGACGACGCGGTTGTGGTTGACTCCGCAAGGGGGCGTGTCTCCCGGGGCTTTGGGAGGGTCTGGCTTGGAGCGGGCCAACAGAGACCGCAAGTATACCAACGAGCGTGTTATGGGCACAGTGAGGCGGGCGTTGGACCGATGCGAGGCGTTTGGCATCCCTTGACCGCCGGTGCCGCCGAACGCCATGATGGCTTGGGCGGCCGCGGCGCGGCTGTGCCCTACAACGTCAGCCGTGACAGCCGTGAATCGCCGATCGACTTCGTGCGACCACCTTTGAAGAGAGGGGTCACGCGATCGGCTCCGCTCGGCGTCCGCATGCGACGAAAGGATGATCGTGAACCGCCGGACCTTCCTACAATCGACGTTGGGCAGCGCGGCCACGTTGGCGGCGGGCGCGGCGACGCCGGCGAGCCGAACCGCAGCTCGCGGAGCCTCGCGAGCCAGGCGTGTCGATGTCGACGCGATCCGCTCGCCCATCCTCTTTCGCGGCGATAGGACGACCGCCTACCGCGACCCGGCCGTGGTGTATCACGACGGCACGTTTCACGCCTTCTTCACACTGCACCGCAAGGAGGCCGACGGGAGGTATTACGTCTATGCGGCTGCCAGTCAGAGCCGCGACCTGGTCACGTGGACGAGGCCCGAGATCTTCACGCCCCGCGACCAGCGGCTCAACTTCGCCAGCCCCGGCAACGTGATCCGCTTCGGCGGCAAGTGGGTGCTGTGTTTGCAGACCTACCCGACGCCGAAGGGCGAGACCTTCGGCGACAAGACGTCCCGCATCTGGATCATGCGGAGCGACGATTTGCGGACATGGGGGGAGCCGGAGCTGCTTCGCGTCAAGGGGCCCGACGTGCCTCGCGAGAAGATGGGCCGCATGATCGATCCGTATCTCGTCGAGGACAAGGACGCGCCGGGCACGTGGTGGTGCTTCTACAAGCAGCGCGGCGCGAGCCTGTCGTGGTCGCGCGACCTCAGGCGATGGACGCCGTTCGGCCGAATCGACGCGGGCGAGAACGCCTGTGTGCTGGTCGATCGCGGCGAGTACGTCCTGTTCCACTCGCCCAAGAACGGCATCGGCGTGAAACGATCGAAGGATCTGAAGCGGTGGCGGGACGTGGGCGACTTGATCACGCTCGGCCAGAAGCACTGGCCGTGGGCCCAGGGTCGGCTGACGGCCGGTTTCGTGCTTGATCTCCGCCGCGATCCGAGCGTGGGCAAGGCGATCCTGTTCTTTCATGGCTCGACACGGCGCGGGCTCAAGGCTCACGGAGCACACGGCGAGGCCAGCTTGGCGCTGGCCTGGAGTGACGACTTGACCATGTGGCGGTATCCGGGGGGATGAACCTGCTGGGCTTCGGCGTTGGACGTCCCGGCGGAAGCGGCCTACCATGTCGGCATCCACCTAGCTCGGACGGTGGCGTCGCGGCGCGGCCGCGATGAGCCGAAGACCTGTGACACATGGCCGAGATCATCGACATCAACTGCATGGTGGGCAAGAGCGGGGTGCCGCGTCCGGATTGGCCGGCGTCGGCCGCCGAGACGGTCGAGGCGCTGCGGCGCGTGGGCATCGATCGCGCGCTCGTGACGAACTTCGCGTCGCTGCAATACGATCCGGTCGACGGGGCCGAGGACCTGGCCAGAGAGCTCCTTGTCGACGAGGGCTCCTTGCTGGGCTGTCCGGTTGCCGTGCCGCACTGGGCGGGCGACGCGCCCGAGCCGAAGGTGCTGCTTGACGGCTACATCGAGCGAGGGTGGCGTGCGTTCCGGATCTACCCGAGGACGCACTACTTTCTGCTGCACCCGTTGGTGTGCGGGCCGCTGATGGAGGAGGCGCAGGCGCGGAGCTTCCCGATCGTGATCGAGCGCGATCAATTCGACTGGCCCGAGCTGATCGGCATCCTCGAGGCCTTTCCGCGTCTCAACCTGGTCGTGTGCGGCGAGGGCTATCGCGAGATTCGTACGATCCTGCCGCTGTTGGAGCGGTACGAGGGGTTGCGGTTCGACACGTCGTGGATGCAGCAGTTCATGCTGTACGAGACGGTTGTCGATCGGCTCGGACCGCGGCCCCTGGTCTTCGGCAGCAAGTTCCCGATGTTCGAGCCGGGGGCGTCGCTGACGCCGGTCCTTCGGGCGCCCATTTCGGAGGACGCCCGGGAGGCGATCTTGGGCGGCAACGCGGCGGCGATGTTGTCGGCGGCGCACTGAGACGGCGGCCGGGCCACGCGTCCGCCGACATGGGGCCAAGGAAGAAGACGAGGTCGATGAGCGAGTTGATGCGACGATTCCGGCACGGCGAGGCCCTGGGCACGACGGTCTTCGATGCGCACGCCCACATGGGTCGATGGGCCTTTCCGGTGTTCGGGGACGGCTCGGCCGAGACGATGGTCGCCGCGATGGATCGGCTCGGCGTTCACGCCGTCGCGCTGGCGCACCACGCATGCATGGGCCCCTCGCCGCACCAGGGCAACCGGCTCGCCGAGCGGGAGATCGAACCGTATCCGGGCCGCTTCTTCCTCTATTGCGGCTTCAGCCCACACTATCACGACGAGGGGCCGGTCGAGCTCCAGCGGGCCTTCGCCGATCCTCGCTACATCGGCATCAAGCTGCACCCGGCCACCCACGGGTTGGATATCGACGACCCCCATTGGCTGCCGGCGTTCGAGTTCGCCGATCAGCACGCGCTGCCGGTGTTGATCCATTCGTGGGTGAACAGCGGATGCCGGCCGGAGCTGGTGGGCCAGGTCGCCAGCGACTATCCCGACGCCCGGATCATCCTGGGTCATCACGGCGGAGGGTGGGCCGGCGTGTCGGAGACGGTGGAGACCTGCCGCAAGCACGCGAATCTCGTCTGCGACACGTGCACGAGCGAGCTGACCTACAAGGTGGTCGATCGCCTGGTCCATGCGATCGGCGCGGACCGCGTGGTCTTCGGCAGCGACGTGCCGTTCCTCGCACAGGACGCCCAGCTCGGCAAGGTGATCTACTCCCGGGTGGAAGACGAAGAGAAGAGGAAGATCCTGGCGGGCAATTTCCTGGCCATACTGGGCAGGCGGCGGGGCCTGCCGGCGTTGGATCTTGCCGGGCTGTATTAGGCGGCCATCGCCACGGCACCGCCGACGAGCGTCAACCCACCTGCGTGACCTTCAGCAACCCCTGCTTCTGATAGGCCCGCCAGTCGGCTTGGCCGAAGCGTTTGAGGTTCGCCTCGTCCTTGCCGAACTTCTCCTCGGCCAGGGCGAGGTATTTCAGTCGGGCGGGCTTGCGTTCGAGCAGGTTCTCGTAGCACCACGCGTCGCAGGCGACTTGGTCGACCGCGGCCACGACCGTGTTGGTGTCCTTGAGGTCGCTCTTGCGGCCTCCGGTCGGCCCGCTGCGCATCAGCGACCGGGTGCCGTCGGCGATGACGAGCGTCGGGCTCATCATCAGGCCGAGATCGCTGACGATGTTGTCGATGGCCTGGTGGAACTGGTCGCGTCGCCCGCCAAGCAGGCCGTACCAGTTCTTCATCGCGAGCGAGGCCGAGCAGAGGTTGTGGTCCTTGACGGTCGGCAGGCCGATGACCTTGGTCGCCCCGGCGAGCGGCTTCCAGAAGATGGGCCAGCGTCCGAGCGATTCGCCGCGGCTCGGCTCGGGCTTGCCGGGGCGGATCTCGACGTTGGCGAAATCGGGCTCGGCCGGCAGCATGGTCACCGCACCAGCGCGTTCGGCGGCCGGTCCGACCTTGGACTTCTGATACGCCGTCAGGGGCGTGGCGATGGGGTTGTCGGCCACGATCACCCGCGAGGCGCCGGCCTCGACGCACGCCTTGACCACGGCCTCGACGACGTCGGGGCTGGTCGTGGCGCCGATCGACGGGCTGCTCGCGAAGCCGATGTTGGGCTTGACCAGGACGACGTCGCCCGAGGTGACGAACGCGCCCATGCCGCCGTAGGGTTCGAGGGCGGCGGCGACCATCTTGGCCGCGTCCTTGCCCTGGGCGACGCTCAGCCGGGGCCACGACTTGGCCTTGGCCTGGTCGTAAACGCCGGCGAAGAAGTTCGTGAGCTTGCGTGACTCGTGCTCGGGCATGCCCTTCTCGCCGGTCTTGTCGTAGATCAGCGCGTAGCCGGCGGCCGCGGCCCCGGCCACGCCGAGCGTGGCGCCGATGCGGATCGCGTCGCGCCGGGTGGGCTCGGGTCGGCTGGCATCTTTCTCTTGAGGCGTTGTGGGTTCCTGGCTCATGGGCTTCGTGTCCCTGTGGTTTCGGCGCGTGCGGCGCCGGTGAGGCTTGTCGGGTCGACGACCGGCGACGGCTACTTCGTCGTGAGGCTCTCTCGGAACGTGACGGCGTGCTTCTTGGCGCTCTCGGCGCTCTCGGCGCCGTTGGCGCCGCCCAGGTAGGCCCCCTTGCAGAACACGACGTCGAACAGATCGAGGACCTCGCCGACGATGGTCTTGCCGCCGGGGGTCTCCTCTTCGCTGAGGATCTTGCCGTGCTTCTTGAGGTAGGCCGCGTACCGGGCCAGTGTCGCCTGCGCGGCCTCGGGGCTGGCCGCCTTGTGGATGAACAGGGTGACCATCTGCTCGCCGTCTTCGTAGTCGGCGCGGAAGACCTTCCGCAAGAAATCGAGGCTGAAGCCGTTCTTGCGTTCGTAGCCGAGGCTCTCGGGGACACGGTTGGCTTTCGGCAGGAGCTTGTCGCCCCAGAGCTCGGTGCCGTCGTCGTTGATCTTCGAGGCGATCCGTTCGGCGAGCTGCCGGACGACCTTGTCGTCGGATTCGCTCAGGGCGTCGCCCGCCATGAGCTGCACGTAGCAGTCGCCCTTCCAGTAGAAGATGCTGTGCTCGGCCTTGTAGCTGCCGCGGCCGATCTTGGCATCGGGCATGCCGCGGGCGAACTCCGCCTTGTAGCAGCCGAACGCGTTGAGGGGATCCCCCATGTCATAGACATAGACGTCCACGTAATGATCGTCGCTCTTGGGATGCTTGTAGGTGGCGAAGGTCATGCCGACGAGGCCGTAGTCGAGATACAGGCCGTCGCGACCGTTGATCTTCTCGTGGACGCGCTCGGGACTGAACGACTGCTTGCTGTGGGGGCCCGTCCAGCCGCTCTGGTCGAGCTCGGGAAGCGCGAAGGGTTGGTAGGGCTTGTCGCCCGACGCGTCTGCTTTGTTGGCGGCGGAGACCGGAGCAGCTCCGGAAGCGCCCTGCTCGTTCGCCAGGGCGAACGCCTGGAGCGCGTCGCTCTCGACACGAACGGTCAGCGCGCGTCCGACGGCCGCACCGAGTCCGATCAGCGCGATCACGATGACCACGGCTATCGTTCTCTCGAGGCCCGAGACCCGATCGGCGGGCCGTCCGTAGCGTCTTCGGAAGAATGTGGGCATATCTGCCGTGCCTCCAACCTTTTGGCGGGCGATCCCGAAAGAGGGATCGCGCCGGGCTCTAGGGATCGGCGACGATCGTGAGCCGCCCTGGGGCCTCAATGTAATAGCCGACCTGTCCTGCTCCGCTCGGGACGATGCGCGCCACGACCGAATAGGTGTTCGGTGCGATCGGTTGGCCGTTGGGATCGATGTCGGTGTCCTTCAGCGTGGTCCCGCTGAAGACCGTGCCCTGGAACGTGAATCCGAAGTCGCCGTCGCCGACCAGCGATCCGTTCGGATCGGTCGCCCATTGGATCGTGTTCGGCTCGTTCGGGTCGTCGACCAGGCCGATGTCCAAGCGGGAGGCCACGGCCGGTTGGACGGAGTCCCACGTGATCGCGACGCCCTCCGCTTCCAGCGAGCTCTGGAAGACGGTGCTGTTCTCCGTGGGTGCCGTGAATCTAAGCGGCACGGTGATCAGGCCGCCCGACTCATCGGTGTCGGTGCCGCCCGAACCGTCCTCAATGAGGTATTCGACCTGGTACGACCCCGGGGGGACGAGATCGCCGCCGACGTCGCGGCCGGCGAACTCGAACGCATCGGCGTCGCCGTCGGGGACGGCATCGATGCCCGTGGCGAGCGTGAGCGTCGAGCCGTCGTCGTCCGAGACGAGCGTCAGTGTGACCGTGGGTGTGGTGTCGGCCAGCGTGACGTCGTTCCATCGAATGGTCAGCGTATCGCCGTCGGCGCCGAGCGTCTGATCGAACTCGGGTTGGACGGCGTAGATGGCCATCGCGATCGGGTCGGGCCAGGTCTTGGAGGTGTCGGTTGGGTCCGTCGGCAAGCAGCCGACGAGCGCGCCGAGACACGCGACCATGAGCATCAACCGTCGAACGAGCGATGCGCCTCCCTGCCGGTGTTGGTCCATGGATCTCTTCCTTGATTCGCCCAGGATTCCTCGCGGATTCTCGCAGCGGTGTCCAGCGCTGCAACGTGGGTTGGTCCGGCTCTGCTTCCCTTGTAGTATGGTAGTGGTCGGGCGGCCTGCGTGTCAAGATGATGTCGGCCCAAGTCATTACTACGAATGGACCTACGTTCATCTTCGGGCCTGGCTGGCCCCGGGAGCGCCCCAGATCCGTTGAAGCCGCACGGTGCGGACGGTCGATTTCTGATGTACGTGGGTTTGATTCGAGGACGAACCGCGCCTAGGCACTAGGTGGCGGCTGTGCGGACCGGCCGCGGCCGATCCGATCGACGGGCGAGGGAGTCTTATGGTGATCAACAAGCGACGCGGCATCGGCCTGCTCGGGCTGTGTCTTGGTCTGGCCGGGGTGGGTTTCATGTGGGCCGGGTGCACGCCCAGTGCGTACGACCAGACGACCGCCCCGCTGGGCGAGGACGTCATCATCAACGCCGGCTTCGCCCGGACGGGCAGCGGAAGCGACCGAGGTGTGATGGGCATCGGCTTCATCAACCGCACGCCCTACCGGGCGATCGGTACCTTCGGCGGCTACGACCCGCAGGATCAGCAAACCATCGTGGTGTTCGGGCAACTGGGCGTGGCGCCGATCTACGACCTGGAGCCCAATGAGGTCAACTTCGTCTTCGCCATGCCCACGACGCGGGCCTTCTCGGTCGGTGGCGGTAACCTGATCACGTTGATCTTCCAGAACGAGCTCGAGTCGCAGCAGCGGGCGATGACGTCCTTCGTGGCCGGGGTGAACCTCGGCGCCTTCGTGCCCAGCCTCGATCTGCTCAAGCAGGACATCGGTTTCAGTGGGGCGCCGCTGAACGACCCGCAAGGATCGATCCCCACGCAGGGCACGGCCGACGGCCTGACCGTCTTTCTGGGCACGGACTACCAGTACGATTCGATCCTGATCTTCGAGTTCTACGAGGATGCCACCACGCCGGGCGGGTTCCGGACGGACTTCACGACCGCGCGCGACCTGGGCGTGGATGTCGAGCGTCTGATTCAATTGGCCGGGGCGGACCGGGCCGTGGCGCTCGAGCCCCTGGGCCTCGATCGGGAGCGGTTCCAGCTCCTATCCAGTCTGGGCGTACCGTCCGTGACGGGCCCGCAGTTCGTGATCAGTGCGGGAACGGACCCGACCGCGGTCGAGTTGGACGTCTCGAACGGATCGACGCAGACGCTGTCGTTGGCCCTGTTCGGCCCCGACGACAAGGTGGTCCGGCTTGCTCCGGGCGGCTCGTCGAACTTCAAGGTGCCGCCGGGCACCTACGAGTTCCTGATCATCCCGAGCACGCAGACCGGGGCGGTCCAGCTCGGCACGCAGACGCTCAATGCGGGCACGGCGGGCTCGCTGCCGATCGTCGCGACCTAGCGTCGTGAGCGGCTGCGATCGGGCCGTTTTCCACGCCACACGGCCGGCTTTGGTCGTTGTCGGTTCTGACGGATTTCGCTACAAAAAGTGACGCAGGTATCGCCGGGTATCGTTGCAGGTTGCGAGCGGATACCCGGCGATAGACCTTGCGCCATCGGTGGGGGAGGAGGGCAATGTCGTCTTTCTGCTGCTACTCTTAGCGGTGTGTCACGTGTTCTACCCTCTTATACGCCGACCCTAACATGAGGTTCACAGAATCCTCGCTCCCAAGAAAAAATGCGTGCAGGTTAGTTAGGGTTAAGCTGATCGTGGTTGGAGCGAATTCACGCTCCGGCCACCCGGCCGTGGAGGGTCAGATCGGTGGCGTCGATGATCTCGATGTCGACCAGCGAGCCGATCAGCGCGGCCGGGCCGTCGAAGACCACGATCTGATCGCCGCGGCTTCGTCCGGTGAGCTGGTCGGGGCTGCGCCACGTCGATGGTCCGTCATGGTCGAGGGTCTGCTGGGCCTTGAGGGCGGCCTTGCTGTAACCCTCCACGAGCACCTCGATCCGCCGGCCGACCATCGAGCGATTGTGCTCGGAGGCGCTCTCGGCCTGGATGGCCAGGAGTTCGCGGTTGCGGCGGCGCTTGACCTCCATGGGCACGTCGTCGGGGAGGTTGCGCTCGGCCACCGTGCTCGGCCGCGTGGAGTACTTGAACACGAAGATATTCTTGTATCGGGTTCTCCGGACGAGCCGGCACGTCGCCTCGAAATCCTCGTCGGTCTCGCCGCTGAAGCCGACGATGAAGTCGCCTGCCAGCGACAGGCCGGGCACGGTCTGCCGGGCCCGGTCCACCAGCTCGTTGTAGTGCTCGACGGTGTGATCCCGCCGCATCGCCTTCAGGATGCGATTCGAGCCGCTCTGGGCGGGCAGGTGGAGGTACTCGCAGACCTTCGGCAGATCGCGCATGGCGGCCAGGATCGCCTCGTCGAAGTCGCCCGGGAAGCTCGTCACGAAACGAAGACGCTGAATGCCGGACACCTCGTGCACGCGCTCGAGCAGTTCCGGCAGGCGGACCACGCGGTCGCCCTCGGCAAAGGCGTAGCTGTTGATGGTCTGGCCGAGGAGCGTGATCTCCACCGTCCCGGCGCCCGCGAGCCGGCGGGCCTCCTCGACGATGTGCTCGGGGGGTCTGGATCGCTCAGGACCGCGGACGTAGGGCACGACGCAGTAGCTGCAGAACTTGTCGCAGCCACGTTGGGCCCGGATGTAGGCCTGGATTAGCGGGCCGTCGGCGGCGGGCTCGCGCGAGCGGTCGAGGGCTTCGAGGTCGTCGTTTATCGCGCGGTGGGCCACGGGCGTGCGGCGGCTCCAATCTCGGGTGACGGCGACGGTGGTTCGGCCGTCGGACCGCGCTTGCTCGATCAGCCGCGGCAGCCGGCCGATCTCGCCCGGGCCGCACAGGATGTCCACGTGGGGGGCTTGCTCGCGGATGCCTTCGGCGTCGCGCTCGGCCATGCACCCGATGACGCCGATCAGCAGGTCGCCGCGGCGCTGCTTGAGCTGCTTGAGCTCGCCCAGACGCGAGTGGACCTTCGCCTCGGCCCGTTGTCGGACCGAGCAGGTGTTGATGAGGATCACGTCGGCCAGCTCGGGATCGTCGATGACGGTGTAGCCACAGCGGCGCAGGTCGCCCAGGACCAGCTCGCTGTCCAGGACGTTCATCTGGCAGCCGAAGGTCTCAATGAAGACGGTCTGGCCGTTGGCGGCGGTGGTCATGGTCGATCCCTAACGCGGGCCCGCGTCGGGCGACGTCACGGCGGGCTCGCGGGGCCTCATTCCTTTACTCTAGCCAGGCCGACGGGTTCGCTCAAATGAGTGGTCGTGCCCGGCGGTACGGGGGTGCTGCGCGGGTTCCCTTGCCATCGCGGCGAGGCATCTGCTCCAATAGGGTGCTGGGAGGACGGCCGGAGATGGCGGATCGACCGGATGAAATCCAGACGGTTGCCGAGCCGCAGGCCGCGGACCCCGCGGTCCGGCCGCGGAAGCAGCCGCCGTACAACGTCATCCTGTTGGACGACGACGATCACACGTACGAGTACGTGATCGAGATGCTGGCGCGGCTGTTCGGCCATCCGGCGGAGAAGGGCTATCTGCTGGCCCGCGAGGTCGACACGGCCGGCCGTGCGATCGTCGATACGACCTCGCTGGAGCGGGCCGAGCTGAAGCGCGATCAGATTCATGCCTTCGGCGCCGACCCGAGAATCGAGCGGTGTCAGGGTTCGATGCGAGCCACGATCGAGCCGGCCGTCCAATGAGCCCTGGCGCAGCCCAACGGAGCGTGATGCCGTGATCCGACGATTCCTGCAGAACTGGCCCATGCGGCATCAACACCCGGTGAGCCGCGTGCTGCACGCGATCGGGATTCCGCTGACGATTCTGGCGTTGCCGCTGATCGGGTGGCAGCTCTACCACGCGGATTGGGGGCACTGGTGGCGGCCGGTGCTGCTGCTGGTGGTCGGCTTCGGCCTTCAGTACATCGGGCACAAGATCGAGGGCAACACGATGGGCGAGCTGATCGGCATCCGCAAGGCGCTGGGCCTGCCCGTTGTGGAGGTGGCTCCGCAGTACCGGACATCGGACAAGCCCGGCTGACGGACCCACCAGGTGGATGGGGCGTGTCGGAGGAGCTGAGCTCGACCGGCGAATCACCGTTTCGGAAGACACCGCCTCGGCATGGAGGACAGGACTGATGCTGCGACACGCGATGGGGATGACGGCGGTTCTGTTGTGCGCCGCGGTCGCGCGGGCCGACTGGCCGATGCCCGGCGGCGACGCGGGACGGACGGGTTTCACGGCACAGGCCCTGCCGGCGAACCTGACACCGGCGTGGACCTACAAGGCGGCTCACCCGCCGATGCCGGCCTGGCCGAAGGAGAGCCGGCTCGACTTCGATCACGCGTTTCACCCGGTGGTGGCGGGCGGCAAGGTCGTCTTCGGCAGCTCGGCCGACTGCTGCGTCTACGCCGTTGACGCCAAGACGGGCAAGCCGTGCTGGTCGTTTCTGACGCACGCGCCGGTTCGGTTCGCGCCGGCGGTCTGGAAGGATCGGCTCTTCGTCGGTAGCGACGACGGCTACCTCTACTGCCTGTCGCTGGCCAAGGGCGAGCTGCTCTGGAAGAAGCGGGGCGGCGCGGACGATCGGATGGTCCTCGGCAACGGGCGGATGGTCTCGCGCTGGCCCGTTCGCGGCGGGCCAGTGGTGGCGGACGGCGTGGTCTACGTCGGGGCGGGCATCTGGCCGACAGACGGCATCTACCTCCACGCGCTCGATGCGAGGACCGGCAAGACGATCTGGTGCAACGATCAGGCCGGTTTCCTGGTGTGGGACCAACCGCACGGTGGGGCCCGGGCTAAGAGCGGCGTGTCGTCGCAGGGCTACCTGGCCGTGGCCGGCGACAAGCTGATCGTGCCGACGGGTCGGGCCGTGCCCGCCGTGTTCGATCGCAAGACGGGGGAGCTGGCGTATTTCCACCTCCAGAAGAACCGCGCCGAGGGTGGCGTGCACGTCGCGATCATCGACGACCGTTTCTTCAACGGTTCGGTCGCGTTTCGGTTGGCCGACGGCGCGAAGGTCGGCGACGGTCTATGTGCCAGGACGACCGCGGCCGGCCGGGACCTGCTTGTGACCGCGCTGGCCAAGACGACACGGGCGATGGTGGACAACAAGACGACGACGAAGACCGTGACCGAGTTGATCGGCCTCAAGCGAGCCGAACCGTTCGTCGGCGCGAAGAAACGTCCCAACCGGGCGTGGACGACGTCGATCGACGCGGCGCCGGGCGCGGTGGTCGTGGCGGGCAAGTCGGCCGTCTTCGGCTACGACGGTGGTGTGTGCATGGTGGACCTGGCCACCGGCGAGCGGCAGTGGTCGGCGGACGTCGATGGGGAGGTTCGAGCCCTGGCCGTGGGCAAGGGGCGGCTCTACGCGAGCACCGATCGCGGTGTGATCGCGTGCTTCAGCGCCGATCGGCAAGCCAAGGTGAACGTGGTCGAGGCCGGGGCGAAGCTGAGGCCCAAGCCGGCTGACGCTATGATCGGCGCGGCCGCCGATGAGATCATCAAGCGGTCGGGGGTGACCGAGGGGTATTGCCTGGACCTGGGCTGCGGGGACGGCGCGCTGGCATGTGAGCTGGCACGGCGGACGAAGCTGGTCATCTACGCCGTCGATCCGGATGCCGGGAAGGTTCGGCAGGCCCGCGATCGTGCGAGGCGGGCCGGTTTGTTGGGGCATCGCGTCACGGTGCACCAGGCCGCGCTGGACAAGACGAACTATCCGCGCTACGTCGCCGACCTGGTCGTCTCACAACGGTCGCTGAGCAGCGGGGCGGACACGGTGCCCGATGCCGAGGCCCAACGGATCGTCCGGCCGTGCGGCGGTGTGATGGTTCTGGGCAAGTCCGGCGCGATGACCCAGATCGTTCGCGGCCCGGTCGAGGGGGCGGGGCAGTGGACGCATCAGTACTGCAACCCGGCCAACACGGGGTGTTCGCGGGACACGGTCGCCAAGGGCCCGCTGGGCGTCCTGTGGTTCGACAGGCCGCCGATCGGCACGCCGAACCGTCACGGTCGCGGCTTTGCGCCGCTCTACATGAACGGGCGGTTCTTCACGGCGGGCCTGGACAAGGTGTGCGGCCTGAACGCGTACAACGGCCGGCTTCTGTGGGAGTTCGCCGTGCCGACGTTCCA
Organism: uncultured Planctomycetales bacterium; assembly: GCA_964622545.1. GTDB lineage: Bacteria > Planctomycetota > Phycisphaerae > UBA1845 > JAFGLZ01 > JAFGLZ01. Next base: position 55,103 of record CAZUQM010000019.1, read on the forward strand.
GAAGGCGTTTCATCAGGAGCACCTGATGGGCGTGGCGGGCACGAACAGCAGCTTCTGCGCCGCCGACGGCTGCGTGTACGTGGGCTACCTCGGGGCGTGCTATCGGCTCGATGCGGTCACCGGCGAGAAGCTGGCGGAGTTCGCCACGCCCGACCAGCCGGACGGCAAGCCCGGCCGGTGGGGCTGGATCGCCTGCCAGGACGGCATCCTGTTCGGCACGGTCGTCAATCGGCGGCACGTGGTGCCATACCGCTACCTGAGCAGCGACATGGGGACGCAGTTCACCGAGTCGCTGATGCTGTTCGCGATGGACGCCGAGACGGGCGAGGTCCTGTGGAAGCGACCGGCCGAGGACTCCTTCCGTCACAACGCGATCGCCGTGGGCAACGGGCGGGTGCACGTGATCGACCGTCCGCTGGCCTTCGAGCGGCCGAAGAAGAGCAAGGCGCCGGCCCGGCCTCACAAGCCCGGTACGTTGCTCGCGCTGGACGTGAAGACGGGCGAGGTCCTGTGGCAATCGGACGACGACGTGTGGGGCACGGTGCTCGAGCTGAGCACCGACCACGACGCCCTGCTGATGTGCTATCAGCCGACGCGGTTCAGGCTGGAATCGGAGAAGGGCGGCCAGTTCCGGGTTTATCGCGCGTCGACGGGTAAGGGGCTGTGGGAGAAGAAGAAGGTCGACTACAGGAGCCGACCGTTGTTGAACGACGACCTGATCATCGCCGAGCCGGGCGCGTGGGACCTGCTGACGGGCGAGCCGAAGATGATCGAGGGGGACGGGGGCAAGCGCGTGCCGTGGCGGTTCGCGCGGAGCTACGGGTGCGGGATTACGTCGGGCTCGCGGAACCTGCTGCTGTTCCGATCGGCCACGATGGGGTATGTCGACCTGACCCGCGGGCCTCAGACGCAGAACTTCGGCGGTATCCGTCCGGGCTGCTGGATCAACACGCTGCCGGTCGGCGGCATCGTGCTCATGCCCGACAGCACGAACGTGTGCACGTGCAGCTACCTGAACAAGGCATCGGTCGCGCTCGTGCCGATGGAGCCGGATTGGCCGCCGGCGGAGGCGAAGACGGCCAAGACGGCGAAGGTGGGGAGATAGCCGGCTCCGCGAAGCCGAAGAGATTGACGCACCACTAATCCATGAGGCTTCGGACACGTCGGTGGATGAATGGGGAACGAGATAGGAGGCGTCCTCCTGAGGCGAGTGATTAGGGACAGACGTCAAGCGTACGAAGACAGGAGTGGAACACGGCGGGGACCTGCCCCGGAGGGGTAACATAGAATAGCCGGGGGCTATGCGAAGCGCAGGAGGGGTGCCCTCATTCGTCTCCGACCTGTGCAACCGCCTCGTTACACCGACAGTTTCAGCGTCTTAATCTCGAAGGGTCTGAGGTACAGGCGGAGCGTGTCGTGATCGACGGTCAGTCGCCTCGGCTTCTCCTCCAGCATGGTCGTCTCACTGATCGACCGAAACTTCCGGCCGAGCTGCACGTTGACGTAGCCGCCGATCTTACCGGCCTCGTAGAGCCGCACGATCATCGCCCGCCCCTTCTCGGCCCATTTGACGCACTCGACGATGACGTTCGGCGCGTCGACGCGGAGGATCGAATCGAAGCCCGTGGCCTTGGCCGAGGCGGGCGCGACCCGCACGGGCATGTTCAGCTCATACGCGGGACGGACGACCGACTCGACGGCGAAGCCGCCCGCGTGCGGCAGGATCGAATAGGTGAAGCGATGCCGGCCGGCGTCGCCGCGGGGGTCGGGGTGCGTGCCCGATTTGATCAGCGTCAGGCCGATCTCGTCGTCGCTGACGCTGACGCCGTATTTGCCGTCGTTCAGCAGGGCCACGCCGAAGCCGTTGTCGGAGAGGTCGGTCCACTTGTGGGCACAGACCTCGAACCGGGCCCGATCGGCCGGGGTGTTGCGGTGCGTGGGCCGTTGGACGTGGCCATACTGGATCTCGTGTCGGGCGTGGTCGCAGAGGACGTCGAGCTCGAAGGTGGCCTTGAGCAGCTTGTGCTTGTCGGACCAGTCGAGCACGCTCTCGAAGTCGATCCGGGGGGAGTCGGCGTGGAAGACCATGTCCTGCACGAGCCGCGACGCCGTGCCGATGTCGTACGTGCTGCGGAGTCGGAGCTGGAGCGGGCCGTTGTCGACGACTTCGCGGCCGACGAGGCGGTCCTCGATCCGCATCTTGAGGTGCTGGTCGCTGTCGATGTCCCAGTTGTCCCACTGCTCGGGGATGTCCTCCCCGAGCAGCAGCGTGTTGAGCTGACCGCCGGGGCGCGTGACGACCTCGCGTCCGGTCGCCTTGTCGATGAGCGAGACGATGCGACCGATGTTGTCGAACTCGACGGACGCGTGAGGCGTCTCGACCCTCTTGGAGCTGACGGTGAACGGCGACGAGCCGACCGGCTTGCCCTTGGTCAGGTCGACCACGCACGCCCCGAGCGCCGGGACGTCCAGGCCCGAGACGATCAGCCTTCGCTCGCCACAAGCATCGGTAATCCATTGCGCGGTTACCGTCGGATCGGCCGGGTGCATGCCGGACGGCACGTCGTCGAGGACGATCTCGCCGGTGCGGTCCCAGCTCAGCGTGTTGGCTACGAGGAGTCGTTTGGTGGCCCTGCCCTTGGCGCCGCCGAGATTCTTCAGGGCGGCGTGGGTCAACGCGTCCGCCTGCTCGATGAGCCGGTCGAAGGTGGCGACGGCCTCGTCATTGACGGCCTGGATCGACGAGCCGGGCAGGATGTCGTGGAACTGATTCGTCAGCAGCGTCTTCCACAGCTCGGCGAGCTTGTCGGCCGGATAGTCGGCCCCGTGCTGGGCGGCGACGGCCGAGAGGAACTCGGCGTCCCGGAGGGCGATTTCGGTCTTGCGGTTGCCGCGCTTGATCTTGCCTATGCTGGTGAGCGTGCCGCGGTGGCACTCGAGGTAGAGCTCGCCGGCGAAGACGGGCAGGTCGGGCATCTCGTTCTTGATGCCCTTCATAAAGGCGCTGACGGTGGTCCACTTGGCTTTGGGGCAGCCTTCGAGGTCCTCGACCCGCCGGGCGGTCTCGAGCATCTCCAGGGTCGGTCCGCCGCCGCCGTCACCATAGCCGATGGCCACCAGGCGACGGTCCTGGTTGTCCTTGTGCTGCACCCAGTCCCAGTGGGCGGCCAGGGCCTCAGGGTCGGGCCCCGACTGGATCGTGTTGTAGTGCGCGGTGACGTCGGAGCCGTCGATGCCCTTCCACGTGAACGTGTCGTAGGGGAAACGCGTCGTGTCGTTCCAGGTGATCTTGGTCGTACAGAAGTTCTCCACGCCGCAGCCGCGGAGGATCTGGGGCAGGGCGGCCGAGTAGCCGAAGACGTCGGGCATCCACATCGTGTCGGACGTGTAGCCGAACATCTCGCGGGTGGCGGTCTGGCCGACGAGCAGCTGCCGCACGAACGACTCGCCTGACGGGATGTTGCAGTCGGGCTCGACCCACATGGCGCCGTTCGGCTCCCACCGTTTGTCCTTGACCGCTTGCCGGATGCGCTCGAACAGGCTCGGGTAGAGGTCGCGGACCTTCTCGGTATGGCAGGGCGCGCTCTGGACCCAGGTGAATTCCGGGTAACGATCCATCAGCGTGAGCACCGAGGAGAAGGTTCGCGCACACTTCCGCCAGGTTTCGGCCAGCGGCCAGAGCCAGGCCGTGTCGATGTGCGAGTGGCCTATGATGCCCATCAGCGGCGCGGTCGGTCCGTTCTTGCTGCGAAGCAGGGGCTGCATGATCTTGCGGGCCTCGAAGAGCTTCTCGCGCCAGACCTCCTCGGGCAGCTCTTGGGGCATGGCGTTGACGAGGCGGTAGACGCTGACGAGCCGTTGGATGATCTGGTTGCGTCGCAGGCTGTTTTCGTCGAGCACACGGATGAGCTGAAGGAGCGTGCGGAGGTCGAAGACGAAGGCGGTGACATCCTCGCGCTCCATGACCAACTCGACGCCCTCGAAGACCCGCGCGTTCTTCTCGACGAGGAGCCCGGTGTCGTTGGGCATGACGCCGGGGAAACTGTGGCCGGCATAGGCCTCGAGGGCGATGTTGTGGGTTCGGCCCGTTCGCCCCTTGCCGGTCATCATGACGACGGGGTGGAACTCGTCGAAGACGCCGCGGGGCTGGCCATCGACGAACAGCATGGTCTCGCCGCCCGTCCTGGCGCGGATGAAGACCGGCTCGCCGTCGCACCGCTTGGGCAGCTTGACCTTGCCCCGGAACCAGGCTGTGATCCAGCTATCGCCCCACCGCTTGCCGGGTTTGGCGGGGTGCCATTTGACGCCGGACCGCGGGCCGGGCACGCCGCGGAAGTGCTCGGTGGTCTGGCCCATCTCGACCGGCACGTCGGCGATCGTCTCGTAGCGCAGGGCATCGTAGTAGCCCTCGATGGTGGCGAGCTTCTTGATCGTTCGGTAATCGGTGAGCATGTACGGCCTCTCCTCGAGTCGAGTTCAGATACGGCCTCGTTGGGCGGGAAACGGTTTGCATTACCCCGCCGGGCTTCGGATGATGACCCCCTCAGCCGCGCCGATGCGACCTATCGTAAAGTCGGGTCCGCACAGCGGCAAGCGAGAGCGGGTGGCGGGTGGAGACGATCGCCGCAACCAATCCGGGCGACGAGGCGGGTGTGGGCCGGCTGGCGACGGCCGACCTGCTCGCCGTCGGTGTGTATCTGGTCGCGTTGGTGGCCGTCGGGGCGTATTTCGCGCGGCGCGAACGGGCGACGAGCGACTACTTCCTCGCCGGCCGGCGCGTGCCGTGGTGGGCGGCGGGAGTCAGCATCTTCGGCACGCAGCTCAGCGCGATCACGTTCATGGCCATTCCGGCCAAGGTGTACGCGACCGATTGGGCGTACATCCTGGGCCACGCGACGATCCCCCTGCTGGCGCCGCTGATCGTGTTCGTCTATCTGCCGTACTTCCGGCGGGGCCAGATCACGACCGCGTACGAGGTCTTGGAGCGACGGTTCGGACTGGGCGTGCGGCTCTACGCCAGCGCGGTCTTCGTGCTCTTTCAACTCGGCCGGTTGAGCATCGTGTTGCTGCTGCCGGCGATCGCGGTGTCGGCCGTGACAGGCTTCGACGTGGTGGTCTGCATCCTCGTCATGGGCGTGCTCTGCACGGTGTACACGGTGCTCGGCGGCATCGAGGCCGTCGTGTGGACGGACGTGATGCAGGTTGTGGTGCTGTTGGGAGGGGCGGTGCTGAGCCTGGGCATCATCGTCGCGAGCGTCGACGGCGGGTTGTCGGAGTTGCTTGTGGCGGCGCGGGCGGAGGGCAAGCTTCGGGTGGCGCATTGGACGTGGGACCCGACGGTGGCCTCGGTGTGGGTGGTGCTGGTCGGCAACGCATTCATCACGTTGGGCTCGTACACGGCCGACCAGGTCGTGATTCAGCGGTACCTTACGACGGCCGACGAGCGGCAAGCCGCCCGCGCGATTTGGATCAATGCGTTGTTGATCATTCCGTCGGCGGTGGTGTTCTTCGGTCTCGGCACGACGTTGTGGGTGTACTACCGGGCGAACCCGGCGCTGCTCGATCCGGCGATGGAGCAGGGCGACCGCATCTTCCCGTGGTTCATCGTGACGCAGTTGCCGGTCGGCATGAGCGGCTTGGTGATCGCGGGATTGCTGGCGGCGGCGATGTCGACGCTCGACAGCAGCTTGAACAGCATGGCCACGGCGATCGTGACAGATTTCTACCGGCGGCTGCGTCCGATCGCGAGCGACAGGCGATGCCTCCGGCTGGCGCGGGTGCTGACGGTGATTCTGGGCGGGTTCGGAACGGGCACGGCGCTGTACATGGCGCGGTTCGACATCCCGTCGTTGTGGGACCTGTTCAGCAAGGTGGTGGGCTTTCTCGGCGGGGGGTTGACGGGCCTGTTCGTGCTGGCGGTCTTCACACGGCGAACGACAGGCTACGGTGCGCTGGTCGGGGCGATCGTGAGCGCGGGTGTTGTCTCGGTTGTGGCGATGTTGACGTCGGTGCATTTCTTCCTCTATCCGGCCATCGGCGTGGTGACGTGTGTGGTGGTTGGGTATGGGGTGAGCGTGGTGAGGCGGGGGGAGACGCATGCATTGGGGTGAAGGTAGACGCATCAAGACATACCCATCTACATCGTCTCAAGCATCTTGTGTACGAAGGTCGCGATCGTGTCCACGAAGATCTGGGCGTCCTTCATTGTGGATAGAGCATCGGACGGAGAAGGCTCTGACACCTCAGCGTAGTCGGCTTCAAGACGAGCATCGAAAGCCCCATGCAGGGCTGCCGAAAGCTCTTTCGGCATGATCCCAGTGCGCACGAACTCCCGGTCGAAGAACGCAATCGCGCCTTGATGTTTCTTGGTTGGATACGATCTGAGGTTGGCTAGTGCCAGTACCGAGTAGAACATGGCGTAGTAGCAACGATTGATGATAGCACGAGAGGAAACGCCGACCTGCTGCATGCTTGCGGCGTCTGCGAGCGCCTGTTTGGCCATGCGGAGCCGTCGGTGAATGAGTTCCTCATCCGTCATATCGCGACGCCTTCCTCATCGACGACTTGCACCAGGGTGCTGGTTGCTTCCGGTCCTGACGTAAGCTGATTATGGGTGAGGATGGTCGTTTGCAGAATCGTGTTGTGCTTGAAGGCCACTTCCCAGGCCGCTCGACGGATGGCTCGGCGTATGTCGTCGTTCACTTCGCTGACCACGACGAGAAAGTCGAAGTCGGATTCCGGATTGCCATCGCCTCGTGCCCGCGACCCGAAGAGCTTCAGTGATACGAAGGGAACGCGTTGTTCGAGAAGCGTCTTGAATTCCTCTGCTACAGACCTATCACAGGCGTTGAGACTCATGACGACCAACTCGGCAACGGTATAGGGTATTCTTCCTTCATTGTCCGCATAGCTCCGCCCTCACTCAACCCCTACGGGAAGAACCCCTTGAGGAACTGCTCGATCGTGCCCTCATAGACGGCGTGGGCGAGGAACTCCGTGCCTTGCTGGTTGCCCCAGCAGTAGACGATGATCGTCTTGCCCTTGAACTCGCACAGGTCGACGTCGCAGTTGTTGATATTGGTCGCGCCGGCGATGTGGGCACGCTGTTCCGGCGTGAGCTTGGGGTTGCCGATCTTCTTGTCCTCGTCCCCGTGACGCATGACCGGGTTGAGCGGGCTCTGCTGCCAGGTCAGCAGGTCCTTCGAGCGGACGATCCAGGGCTCGTACGTCCTGCCGGGCCGGGCCTCGAGGTAGATCATGTAGTACCATCCGTCGAGCCAGCGGATGCTCGGGCAGGCCGTGTAGCGGTCCTTCGAGTAGACGTATCTCGGCCCGAGCCACTCCCAGGTCAGCAGGTCGCGGCTGAACGCGAAGCGGTTGGTGAAGCGGTGGCCGACCAGCTCTTTCGGCTCGCCGAGCTCGACGGCCATGACATAGCCGTCGGGTCCGTTACAGACCGAGTTGTTGTACATCCGATGGCCGGGCTGGTTGATGGCGACCTTGGTCTCCCACGTCTTGAGGTCTTTGCTCCACCAGACGCGCAGCTCGGAGCCGCCCCAGTCGTTCACGCCGTAGACGTAAACGAAGTCGCCCTGCACGTGCGCGCTGCCGAGGTGATAGCCCTGGGCGAACGCCGGCGTGTACTCCCCCGTGGCCACGTCGACGAAGCGGAAATAGCTCTGGCCCGTGGTGTTGGGCTTGTAGTATTTGTCACGGACGTACTCGAAGCGATACAGCTTGCCGTGGAAGACGATGGGTGTGGTTTCGACCATGTCGCAGTCGATCGTGCCGAGCTTCTTGACCAGCGGCCGGCCGTCGGCGTCGACGGGGCCCTTGGCGGGCTTGGCTGCGGCCTTATCGGCGTCGTGCTTCTTCGGCGAGCGGACCCGGGCGAACTTGTGGAGCTGCAGCGGTGTAGCGGGCGGCACCTCGTCGCGGGGCTTGTCGCGGTTGACGTCGAGCGTCTCCATACGAAGGGCGTATCGCGCCCCGTCGGCGGCCCGGCCTCGAGCGTTGGTCCAGCGGACCTTCATACCCGGATAATCGCTTCGCACCTTGTGGACCTCGGCCGGGTAGAGCGGTCGGTCGTGGATGTCTTCGATAATCTTGAAGGTGTCTTCGTCGAGCCGCCACTGGCCCGAGCCGTACTTCTTGTGTCGCCAGGCGAGTCGCAGGCCTCCGCCGCTGTCGACGCGGACGTTGCCGGGGCGGACATCGAACTGGATGCAACCGCCGCCGTGGAAGTACCAGCGGTAGTCCCAGTTGGTGGTCTGGTAGATCTTCCAGCCGTCGGCCTCGCGCCGGGCGTTGTAGATCTGCGTGTTGCCGTCGGCGTCGAACTTGTGATAGGTGATGACGACCCGCTGCTTGCGGTCGAAGCCGATGCGATGATTGCCGTTGATGATGCCGCCCTTTGCGGGTACGGGATCGACGATCTCGGACGTGCCGAGCGTGATGGGCAATTCGAGCGGCTTGCCGTCGCTGGTTTCCCAGTGCACGAGATCTTTGCTTCGCGCATAGCACAGGTCGTGGTTGGTCTCGCAGCCACCGTTGTCGCGCCAGACCCAGCACTGGTGGTAGTAGCCATCCGGTCCGTGCACGGGACCGTGATGGTAGGCGTTCATCTTGCCTTCGCCGTCGGTGAGGGGTTGGTCGAGCAGCCGCTTCCAGGTCTTCGCCCCGTGATCGTAGACGTTGTAGATCATCTCACCGTTGCCGCTGGTGCCGTTGCGATAGCGGAAGATCAGCTCGCCGTCGGGGCCTCGCAGGAAGGCGGGGTAGGTGCAGCGCTGCTCGTCCTTGCCGATCATGTGCGGCACGCGCTCAAAGGAGTGGATGTCACCGGGCTTCGTCGTACGGTAGTACACCAGGGGTACGCTGTGCATGTTGCCGCTGAGGTGCAGGCAGCCGTCGTCGTCGACGGTCATCGTCACCGAGTTGTGGGCATCCCAGCCGATGGTCTGGTCGAGCTGCACCTTGTCCCACCGGCGGTCGTCGAGCTTGCGGGTGGCGACGGTCATCCGCTGCCGGTCGTCGTAGTAGGCGACGAACTGCCGATCTTCGTGGTTGAGCAGGGTGATGCCGACGGGGATGGCCGACCAGGCCGGGCCGACGTCGATCACGGATTCGACCCGGAAGCTGGGTCGGACCGCCCACGCGCGTCCGCCTTCGATCAACATCACCAGCACGGCAAACAACAAGGCCAGACCGTCCAACCGCATCACGTCACCTCATAGACACCGACGCCACGTCTCACCGGACAAGGCCAGTCTATGCAGCCGATCTCCGGCAGGCAACACGGGCGGTGGCCAGGAGCGGTCCGCCTGGGGCGCCCGGTGTCGGCTCGGGCTGGCCTTCCCGTCGGGCGGAGCGGGTGCCCCCTTCCTCATGGGCGTCTCGGGGCCCGATCCTCCGGAGCCGTCGGCCTGGGACTTGCTCTGTGTTGAAAGGGTGGGATAATGTCGGGTCCTGACTTCCCCCTCAATGAGGATGCATCCGTAGGCAGGAGCAGGACCATGGGAGAGTTCCGCGAGACAGGCCGGATGATTCATTTCGACTTCCACATGCCCGATTTTGTGGAGGGCGTCGGCCAGGCCGCCGACTTCGCCGACATCGTTGAGACCATGCAGAAGTCCAACGTCAACGGCATCGCCGTGTTCACCAAGGGTCACTACGGCAACGCCACCTACCCCACCGAGCTGGGCAATGCGCACCCGAACCTGAGCCAGGACCTGGTCAAGGGGATGACCGAGGCCTGCCGGGAGGCGGGCCTGCTGGTTCGTTTGTACTACAGCGCGGCCATCGACGAGCGTGTCAAGCGCGAGCGACCCGAATGGATGCGTCGCACGGCCGACGGGGACCTGCAGGCGTTCGTGTGCTTCAACACGCCCTACGTGGATGAGCTGGTCGTACCCCAGATCCGTGAGATCGCCGAGCGGTACGACTTCGACGAGTTCTTCTTCGACTTCGCCGCCAACGCGAATCTCGCGCCGTGCTATTGCGAGGCCTGCAAGGCCGCCTACGGTCAGGCCCACGAGGCGGAGATTCCCGCGGATCAGGACGACCCGGGCTGGCCGACCTACGCAGCCTGGTGGCGCGAGGTGGGCTACGCCTTCGAGCGCAAGGTGGCCGAGACGATTCGCGCTAGCCAGCCCGAAGTGCGGGTCGGCTTCAACTGGGCCTATAGCACGCGGATGCCCGAGCCGCCCCGCGACTACATCGGCTACCTGACGATGGATCCGGAGCCGACCCTGCTGGGGTACAGCCTCGAGGGGCGCTACCTCTGCACGCTCGATCAGCCGTACGAGATCATGACCCAGCGTTTCATCGAGCGGTGGGGCGACTGGACGATCAAGCCGACGCACGTGCTGCGGCAGGAGTTCGCCACGGTGCTCGCCAACGGGGGCCACTGCATCCTTGGCGACAAGTTCTATCCGGACGGTACGATCGATCCGGCCATCTACAAGCGCGTGGCGAGTCTGTACGAGTTCGTCGACCGCCGCGAGGAGCTCCTCAAGGACGCCCGTCCGGCCCCGAACATCGCGGTCTTGCACAGCGCGAGCACGTTCTACGGGACGGGTTCGATGCTGTTCAGCAACGAGGAGGCGCTCGACAAGATCCGCGGGGCCCACAAGGCGCTGGTGCAGAGCAATCAGCACTTCACGATCGTCAACGAGCGGACGTTGCGGGACACGCTGGAGGCGTACGCCTGCGTGATCTTGCCCGAGCAGGAGGTGTTGGCGCCCGAGACGACCGCGGCGTTGTACACGTACGTCCAGAACGGCGGCACGATCGTCGCGTCGTATCCCTTCCCTCGCGATCTCGACGTGCTGTTCGGCGTCCACTACGACGGGATGAGCGTCTCCGAATGGGGATACCTGGGGATGATGGTCAAGGCCCTGCGTCGTGGGGTGGCCGACATGCCCCACCTCGTGCACGGCCAGTTCGCGCTCTTCGACGCGATCGGGGCCCAGCCTCTGGCCGCCCATGTGGAGCCCTATCCCGTGGAGGGGTTCATCGAGCACAACTGGCAGGAGGCGCCTCCGTTCAACCCGAGCGGCTACCCGGCCATCACCTCGAACGTGATGGGCAAGGGACGGGCCGTTCTCATCGCCGGACCGCTGTTCGCGTCGTACGCCAGGCACGATTATCCCGAGCTGCGTCGGATCGTGGCCAACCTGCTGAACCTGACGCTCATCGAGCGTCGCCTGGTCGTCGAGGCGCCGCCTTGCGTGGAGGTGACCCACTGGCAGCGGGACCGGACCGATCTCATCCACCTGGTGAACACACGGGTCGAGAATCAGATCGGCTCGCAGCTGGCCGTCAGCGAGGCCCCGGTACCGGTCGAGAAGATCCGCGTGTCGGTGATGCGCTCGAAGCGGCCCAAGACCGTCGTCCTTCGTCCGCAGGATCAGAGGCTGAAATTCGCGTACCGCCGAGATCGGGTCCAGTTCACCGTGCCTCGCGTCAAGACCCACGTGTGCGTCGAGATCAAGTAGCCTGGCCCTGACCCGCGACCCCGAGCCCACCGCGTCAAGGAGGATCTATGCCGTCGTCGTCCTTCACCCGGCCGGAAGACTTGCTGGGCGACCTGACCGAACCACAGATCGAGGCCGTCACCCATCGCGACGGGCCTCTGCTGGTTCTCGCCGGTGCGGGCAGCGGCAAGACGCGGACGATCACACGGCGCGTGGCGTACCTGGCCGCCACGGGCGTCAAGCCGTACAACATCCTGGCCATCACGTTCACCAACAAGGCCGCAAACGAGATGCGCGAGCGGATCGTCGCCGGCGGGGTCCGCGGCGGCGTGACGGTGTGCACGTTTCACTCGCTCTGCGCCCGGTTGCTTCGCGAGCACGCCGACCAGGCCGGCTTCGATCAGAACTACTCCATCTTCGATCAGTCCGACCGCACGAAGGTGATCAAGGAGGCGGTCGCGCGGGCGGATCTGGCGGCCGATCGCTTCACGCCCTCGGCGGTCGAGTCGGTCATCAGCCGGGCCAAGAACGAGCTCAAGACGGCCGAGGTCTACCGGGCCGAGGCGTCCGACTGGTCGAGCAGCACCATCGCCAGGATCTTCCTGGCGTACGAGGAACTGATGGCCGAGCAGAACGCCCTCGACTTCGACGACCTTCTGCTGAAGATGGCGCTCTTGCTGCGCGATAACGACGCGTTGCGCGACGAGCTGGAGGACCGCTTCCGCTACGTGCTCATCGACGAGTATCAGGACACCAACCACGCCCAGTACACCCTTGCCCAGCGGCTGACGCTGAACCGGCAGAACCTCTGCGCCACGGGCGATCCCGACCAGAGCATCTACGCGTGGCGCGGGGCCGACATCAGCAACATCATGGACTTCGAGCGCGACTTCCCGGACGCCAAGGTCGTGCGGCTCGAGCAGAACTACCGATCGACCAAGGCCATCCTGTCGGCCGCGAGCTTGCTCATCGCCGCCAACCGCAAGCGCAAGAGCAAGGGCCTGTGGACGGAGAACGCCCAGGGCGAGCAGATCCAGGTCGTCGAATGCTCCGACGCCGAGGACGAGGCCGGCTGGGTCGCCGAGACGATCAAGGGCATGCAGGCCCAGCGCCCGTGGGGCGAGATCGCGATCTTCTACCGCGTGAACGCGATGACGCGCGTGCTCGAGGGCGCGCTCCGGCGCGAGCAGGTGCCGTACCAGATCGCCCGCGGCGTAGAGTTCTACAACCGTAAGGAGATCAAGGACGCGCTGGCGTACCTAAGACTCATCGCCAACCCAGCCGACGAAGTCTCGCTGGTCCGCGTCATCAACGAGCCCGCGCGGGGCATCGGGAAGACGAGCCTGCAGCGGCTGATCAACCATGCCCGCCGCCATCGCATCAGCGTCTTCCATGCGGCCTGCCGGGCCGACGGCATCGAGGCGCTCAAGCGCGGCGGCGTGAAGATCAAGAAGTTCGCCGACATGATTCGCGGCTATCAAGAGGGCCCGCAGTCGCCCGTGCGGTCGATCCTCGAGGGGATCGTTGTCGATTCGGGCATGCAGGCGGCGCTCGAGAAGGAAGGCGGCGACGCGCTCGACAACGTCAACGAGCTCATCACGGCCGCCGAGGAATACGACCAGGATAGCAGCGACGGGAGCCTCTCGGAGTGGCTGCACCAGATCAGCCTGGTCAGCGACGTCGACGCCGTCGACGACGAGGCCGGCGCGGTCACGCTGATGACGCTGCACGCGGCCAAGGGCCTGGAGTTCCCCGTCGTGTTCATCATCGGCCTGGAGGAGGGGCTGCTGCCGCACGGCCGGGCCGTTGACCCGCGGGCCACCGACGACGAGATGGAGGAAGAGCGGCGTCTCTGCTTCGTGGGCATGACGCGGGCCCGTGAGGAGCTCGTCATGACCCACGCCCGCTATCGCACGCTGCGAGGCGTGACCGAGCGGATGGCCGAGTCGCGCTTCCTCAGCGAGCTGCCGCGCGAGGAGATCCGCTTCGAGTCGCGCCAGGGCCATGACGACGACGACAGCTTCGACGAGTGGCAGCGGCCGGAGCCGAGCCAGTACGCCAAGCTTGGCAAGGGCCAGCTCGTCCGCCATCCGATGTTCGGCTTCGGGCGGATCGTCTGGATCGATCCGCTCGGGCAGCGGACGCGAGCGGGTGTGCGTTTCACGTCGGGGGTTGAAAAGACGCTGATTCTGGAATATGCCAAGGTGCAAGTCATCCGCGATTAGGCGGCCATGCCTGGTTCAGGGAGCCCAACCGATGCCCAACGCGACAGACCCGATCAAGCTCTATTACAGGAACGTGATGGCGGACGTGGTCGGGCCGGAGCACGGCCTGGCCGAGTCGGACCTCGACGATGCCGCCCGCGACATGGGCGAGATCGTCAAGGCCGTGGAGCGGGAACGGGGCGAGGGCGAGCATCGCTATCGAGACCTACCCAAGGACCGGGAGATGCTTCAGGCCGTGCAGGCCGCCTGCGAGAGGCACCGGCCGGGCTGCGAGACGTTGGTGGTCTGCGGCATCGGCGGCTCGGCGCTCGGCAACATCGCGCTCCAGACGGCCCTCAACCCGTACACGCACAATCTGCTTCCGGCCGACAAGCGCAACGGCCCGCGCCTGTTCGTGATGGACAACGTCGACCCGATGCAGTTCGGCTCGCTGCTCGACGTGCTGGAGGACCAACTCGACACCACGCTGTTCAACGTGATCAGCAAGTCGGGCGAGACGGCCGAGACGGCCGCGCAGTTTCTCGTCGTCCGCGACATGCTCCAGCGCAAGCTCGGGCCGGACGGGCCCAAGAACCGCATCGTTGTCACGACCGATCAGGCCAAGGGCACGATGCGCACGATCGTCGACGACGAGGGCTACGCCTCGCTCGTCGTGCCCGACGGTGTCGGCGGGCGGTTCAGCGTGCTCTCGGCGGTGGGGCTCTTCAGCGCGGGCCTGTGCGGCATCGACATGGCGGGCCTGCTGGACGGGGCGGCCGAGATGAGCGAGCGCGTCGCCGAGGTCGAGCTGCGCAAGAACCCCGCGGCCCTGATCGCCGCCATCCACGTGCTGATGTACGAGCGGAACAAGCGCATGCACGTGATGATGCCCTACAGCTATCACCTCAAGGACATGGCCGACTGGTACCGCCAGCTCTGGGCCGAGAGCCTGGGCAAACAGCGGTCGAAGTACAAGATGGGGGTGTTCGTCGGGCCCACGCCGATCAACGCCCTGGGGGCGACCGACCAGCATTCGCAGGTCCAGCTCTATCGCGAGGGGCCGAACGACAAGGTCTTCACGATCCTGGCCGTGGAGGAGTTCGATCGGGAGGTGACCATGCCCGAGGCCGACGAGGCCGTCTCGGCCATGAGCTACCTGGGCGGACAGGAGATGGGCACGCTGCTCAACAACGAGCGCCGCGCCACCGAGCAGGCCCTCATCGCGAGCAAGCGCCCGACACTGACGATCCGCTTCCCGGCGATCTCGGCCCACACGGTCGGGCAGTTCATCATGCTGTACGAGGCGGCCACCACGCTGGCCGGGCGGCGCTTGGGCATCGACCCGTACGACCAGCCCGCCGTCGAGCTCGGCAAGGTCTACACGTTCGCGCTGATGGGTCGGGAAGGCCACGAGGATACGGCCAAGGACCTCCAGGAGAAGCTCGCCGAGGACGAGAGCTACCTGGTCTGAGGCCCTAGGAAGACGTTGCCGGATGAGGTGCGCCCGCCATGCCGGATGACCAGGCCGACCTGCCGCAGGAGTCCTCACCCCTCGACTGCCACGAGCTCGGCCCCGCGGGGCTGACCTCGACGCAACGCGACCTGATCGCCGAGGAGCCGCTGTTGATGGTGGTGGCCGGCAAGGATCTGGCCACCGTCATGTGCACGCCCGGTGACGAGATCGGTCTGACCACGGGCTATCTGCTGACCGAGGGCATCATCTCGGGCCCGGACGACATCGCGGAGGTCGACTACCGTCGCGACGACGCCTGGGGCAACATCGTCCGCGTCACGCCGGCCGAGGGCGTCGACGTGGCCTCCCGCCTGACCGCCTACCGTAAGGTGTACAGCTCGTGCGGCATTTGCGGGTACGAGGCCATCCGTGAGGTCGCCTCGGGTCTGGCACGGTTCGATCGACCGCACGGGCGGCTCCGCCACCAGGCCTTGATCGACCTGGCCGAGCTCGTCCGGCGGCATCAGCGCCTGTTCAAGCGTACCGGCGCGACGCACGCGGCCGGGCTCGTCGAGGTGCACGAGACGCGTATCGA
This sequence comes from uncultured Planctomycetales bacterium, assembly GCA_964622545.1. Classification (GTDB taxonomy): domain Bacteria; phylum Planctomycetota; class Phycisphaerae; order UBA1845; family JAFGLZ01; genus JAFGLZ01. The sequence continues at coordinate 70,832 of CAZUQM010000019.1, forward strand.
TACGGCCACCCTCATCGTCAAGGAGGACATCGGCCGGCACAACGCCCTCGACAAGGCCATCGGCCAGGCGCTGCGCGACGGCAGGCGGCTCGACCGCTGTCTGGCGTTCCTGTCGGGTCGCATCAGCTTCGAGATGGCCTCGAAGGCGGCCCGCGCGGGCGTCAGCGACATCGCGGCCGTCAGCGCCCCCACGGGCCTGGCCGTGGACCTGGCGCGCCAACTCGGCATGTTCCTGGCCGGCTTCGCCCGCGGAGACGCCGCCACGGTCTATTCCGGTCCCGAGGCCCTGGTCGAAGGCGTGTGAATCGATCGTCTTGTTCGGGGCAGCTTGACGCACGACGTAGGGGCTTTGATACTGCGCGGCGAGCGGCTCCGAGCGCGGCGCGTTCGTCGAAGCACTCCGCGCCGCAGGAACCTCATCGAAGGAGGACCCCTCCCATGGACTACCTCGCCCCGACCACGCTGAAGGAGGCGTTGGCGATCCTGAAGAAGCCGCGCAGCGGCGCGTGCATCGTCGCCGGCGGGACCGACGTGCTACCCCGTGTGAGCACCGGCAAGACCAAACGGCCCAAACAGCTCGTCTCGCTGCGTCAGGTCCCGGGCCTGGACAAGATCAGCGTCGAGGGCAAGGGCGTGCTTCGCATCGGGGCGCTGGTGTCCCTGGCGGACGTCGCCGTCTCGAAGCAGGTCATCCGACGCTCCGCGGCCCTGGCCGAGGCCGCATCCTGGGTCGGGTCGGAGCAGATCCGCACCACGGCGACGCTGGTGGGCAACCTCTGCTCGGCGTCGTCGGCGGCCGATACGATCCCGCCGCTGCTCTGTGCCGAGGCGATCCTCGAGGTGGCGGGCCCGAAGGGACGCCGTCGCATGCCGGCCGACAAGCTGTTGGCCGGTCCGCGGAAGCTCAGCCTCAAGGGCGGCGAGATGGTGCTGGCGATTCGACTGCCGGCTCCGCCCAGCAAGTCGGCCAGCGTCTACCGGCGTCACGGTCCCCGTCACGCGATGGACTGCGCGATCGTCATCGCGTCGGCGCAGATCGCCCTCAAGAAGGGCAAGATCACGGACGCCCGCATCGCCGTCGGCGCGGTGCATGCGATTCCGGTACGGTTGGCGAAGGCCGAGAAGCTCCTCATCGATCAGCCGCTCAGTGACGGGCTGCTTGCCGAGGTCGGTTCGGCGGCGGTCGCGGCGGTCAAGCCGATTTCGGACATCCGAGCCACGGCCGATCACCGCCTGGCTATCACGGAACGCCTGGTGCCCGAGGTGGTGGCCGAGGCCTACGAGAGGGCGGGAGGGAACCGCTGATGAGCAAAGAGATCCTCAGCTTCACGATCAACGGCGTGGCCCAGGAGGTCGCGATCGCCCCGGACGCCAAGCTCTACGACGTCATCCACGAGGTCCTCGGGCTGACGGGGACGAAGCACGGCTGCGGCGAGGGGGAATGCGGCGCGTGCACGGTGCTGCTCAACGGCCGGCCGGTCAGCTCGTGCATCACGCTGGCGATGGACGCCCAGGGGGCCAAGGTCACCACGATCGAGGGGCTCGCCGGCGACGACGGGACGCTGCATCCGATCCAAGAGGCCTTCGCGCGAGGCGAGGCCGTCCAGTGCGGCTTCTGCACGCCGGGGATGATCCTTGCGGCCAAGGCGCTGCTCGATCGGAACCGCGACCCGAGCGAGCAGGAGATCCGTCGGGCGCTGGCCGGCAATCTGTGCCGCTGCACCGGCTACACGGGCATCGTCGCGGCGGTTCAGGAGGCGGCCGCGGTGCTCCGTGGGGAGGCCGGCTACGAGCCGATCGAGGAGAAGCACGCCGACGTGGTCGGCGAGCCGATCGAGCGGATCGGCGCACGGGAGAAGGTCCAGGGCAAGGCCGTCTACGTTGCCGACATGAAGCCGGCGGGCATGCTGCATGCCGCGATCGTGCGGAGCCCGCACGCGCGGGCCGAGATCAAGGAGATCGACACGACCCGCGCGGCCAAGCAGCGAGGCGTCCACGCCGTCCTCACGGCCAAGGACCTGCCCGACGTGCGATGGGGGTTGCTGATCAACGACGAGCCGATCCTCGCCCGCGACAAGGTGCGCTACGTCGGCGAGCGGGTGGCCCTCGTGGCGGCCGAGACGCCGCAGATCGCCAGGAAGGCCGCCTCGATGGTCAAGGTCGACTACAAGGTCCTTCCGCCGGTGCTCGACATGGAGGAGGCCCGCAAGGCGGGCGCCATCCAGGTGCACGACAACCCCGGCCGGTACGACATAGGCTACTTCGGCGTGCCTCTGGAGAAGGTGACCAACAACCTTACGACCTCCATGGTCATCGACGACGGTGACCTGGACGCCGGCTTCGAGGACGCCGACGTCGTTCTCGAGGAAGAGTACAAGACGATGCCGCAGCATCAGGGCCACATCGAGCCGCACATCGCGATGGCCCAGCCCGAGCCGGGCGGACGCGTGACGGTGCATACCTCCACGCAGGTGCCCTTCATCGCGAGGCATTCGGTGGCGACCTACCTCGACATCCCGATGAGCAAGGTGCGGGTGGTCTGGTGCGAGACCGGCGGCGGGTTCGGCAACAAGGTGCCGTGCTTCGTCGAACCGATGGCGGCCGCCCTGGCGATGAAGACGGGCAGACCCGTCAGGCTGGCCTACTCGCGGCAGGAGGAGCTGGTCGACTCGCGCCCGCGCGCCAACACGATCACCCGGATCAAGACCGGCGCGAAGCGCGACGGCACACTGGTGGCCCGCCAGCTCGAGTTCCTCGTCGACAACGGGGCGTACTGCGACTGCGGTCCGCTGACGGCGGGCGGGACGGTCGAGGCCGCCCGCGGACCGTATCGCATCCCGAACGTGCACCTCGAGGGGCATTCGATCTACACGAATAAGTTCAACACCGGTCCGTTCCGGGCGCCGGGCTATCCCCAGATCACGTTCGCCATGGAATCGCACATGGACTCGCTGGCCTCGGCGTTGGGCATGGACCCGGTCGACCTGCGGCGCAAGAACGCGCTGCGGACGGGCGATACGACCTTCGCCGGCTCGACGATCCAGCACGACGCGTTCTATCGCTGTCTCGAGGCGGTCGCCCAGAAGGCCGCGGCCGACCCGGCCGGCGAGAACGAGGGCTGGGGCCTCGGATGCGGCGAATGGCGGACCGGCGGGCATCCGTGCGGGGCGGTCTTCAAGGTCAACGAGGACGGCACCGTGGCGTTGACCATCGGCTCGAGCGACCTGACCGGCTCGAAGACGAGCATCGGTCAGGTGGCCGCCCAGGAGCTCGGCCTGCCGTGGGACAAGCTCAGCGTCGTGATCGGCGACACCGACAGCGCCCCTCTCGCGGCGCCCAGCGGCGGCAGCATGGTCACGTTCAACATGACCAACGTGGTCCGCAAGGGCGCGCGCGAGCTGGCCGACAAGCTCAAGGGCCTGGCAAGCGAAGAGCTGGACCGACCCGCCGAGGACCTGGAGGTCGCCGACGGTCGCGTCTTCGTCCGAGACGATCCGAACACCGGCGTCAGCTTCGCCGAGCTGGGCGCGGCCGAGCCCATCGGCCTGACGACCTCGTTCGGCGTGCTGCCGCCCACGGACGCCTTTTGCGTCAACGGCGTCAAGGTCCGCGTGGACCCGTCGACGGGCGAGGTCACGGTGCTCCGCGTCATCTCGGCGATCGACTGCGGTAAGGCGATCAACCCCGCGTCGGTGCGAGGCCAGGCCAGCGGCGGCTTCGTGCAGGCGATGGGCATGGCTTTGTTCGAGGAGATCGTGCAGGACCCGACGGACGGTCATGTCGTCACCCAGGGTTTCACCGACTACCGCATGCCGACCGCCGTCGACGTACCGTCGGTCGAGGTGATCCTCGTCGAGGGCGACCCGTCGGACAGCGAGGGGCACGGCTGCAAGGGCGTCGGCGAACCGGTGCACGTGCCCGGCGTCGCGGCCGTCGCCAACGCCATCGCGGCCGCCACGGGCGTGCGCCTCTACGCCACGCCGATGACGCCGGAGCGCATCCTGCGAGCGCGCGGTGTGGTGTATGGCTGATCCGGTTGACACGTCTGAGGCCGTGTCGAGGCAGGGCGTCGGTGGCGTCCTGCTCGCGGCCGGGCGGTCCAGCCGCGTCGGGACGATGAAACCGTTGCTCGACTGGCGCGGGCGGACCATGTTGCGTCACATCACGCGAGTGCTCCTGGACGCATACCTCGATCCGCTGGTCATCGTGTTGGGGCATGAAGCCGAGCGGCTGCGGTCCGAGGTCGACGACCTGCCGGTGCAAGTTGCCGTCAACGACGACTATGACCGCGGCATGTTCAGCTCGGTGCGGTGCGGGCTGCGGGGCCTGACCGACCGCGTCGACGCCTGCGTGCTGGCCCTGGTCGATCAGCCGCGGATCGACGCCGAGCTGGTGCGACGTCTCATCCGCGAGCACACCCAATCGGAAGCCGCGGTGACGCTGCCGGCATACGCCGGGCAGACGGGCCACCCGATCGTGCTCAGTCGCACGGTCATCGACGCGGCGCTTCGTGCCGACGCGAACGCCACGCTCCGAGACGTGCTCGCGGCGTTCGCCGATCGAACACGCCGCGTCGAGGTTGCCTCCGACAGCGTGCTGAAGGACATCGATACGATGGACGACTACCGGCGTCAGCGCGACCTGCTGCCGAGCGAGTCGCCCGTCGACACACCCGAGGAGCCGACACCATGAGCGACGTCTACCGGGCCATCGTGGAGCTGACCGATCGAGGCCAGTGCGGGGCGCTGGCCACGCTGATCACCAAAGAAGGATCGGGCCCTCAGGTTCCGGGCGCCAAGATGCTCATCCGCGGCGACGGCACGACCGTCGGGACGGTCGGCGGCGGCGCGCCGGAGAAGCGGACCCGCGAGGTCGCCGCCGAGGTCCTCCACACCGGCGAGCCTCAGACGATTTCGGTCAATCTCTCGGGCGGGCCCGGCCCGGGCGAGCCGCCCTGCGGCGGGCGGCTGACGATCTTCATCGAGCCGATCGTTGCGCCGGCGCGGCTGTTCGTGTTCGGCGCGGGGCACGTCGGGGCGGCGCTGGCGCGGATCGCCCCCGACTTGGGCTTCCGGGTAACGGTTGTCGACGAGAGGCCGGAATTCGCCCGCATCGAGCGGCTGCCCGGGGCGAGCGAGGTCAAGGTGGGCATCGGGCCGGACATCGCCGACCAGCTCGGCGTCGACGAACGATCGTTCCTGGTCGTCGTCACGCACGGCCATACGAACGACGAAGAGGTCCTGCGCTGGGCCGTCGAGTCGCCCGCGTGCTACGTCGGCATGATGGCCAGTCGTCGCAAGGTCGCCCAGATCAAGCAACACCTGGTCGACGCGGGCATCGCCGAGGCCAAGCTCGATCGCGTTCACACGCCGATCGGTCTGGACATCGGTGCGATCACGCCCGCGGAGATCGCCGTGTCCATCGCGGCCGAGATGATCCGCGTGCGGCGCGGTACAAAGGGGGCGGTGTCGGCGGGTTAGGCGCGGTCTGAAAACGCGCTGCGGCGGTCAGGGTAGGGGGAAGCCGGAACGGGTGGCGGGGTGAACCTCCGGGTGAGCCGGATGTGTCTACAGGTATCTCGGCCCGGCCGGAGCCTCCCCCTCCCGGGCAAGCCCTCATCTCGCGCGAGAAGGACCACCAAGCGCTTGCCTACCTCACCGGTTCGAGGAAGATCTGTACCGTCTGAACCCTCGGCACGACGCTGGCTCCGCGGACAATGCGGCCGTTCTTGTCGACCCGCACCTCCATGTTGTCGAGCTTAGGCGGTGAGCCGTCGCCAAGCTGGGCCTGACCCTGGCGCGTGCCGAAGGCGAGGTGGTGCATCGGACAGCTCATCAGGTCCGCGGCGAGTTCGGCGCCGGCGCCCTTGACGGCCCGTCGGGCCCTGGCGGGAAGCTGGGTCGGCGCCATGGCCAGAAGCGGGATCTTGCCCCGCAGGGCGGGCGAGGTGTACAGGGCCTGCGCGAGCTTCGGCAACTCGATCGAGAACGAGCTCTTGGGCGGGGCTTCGTCCTTGCCGCCGCCCTTGCGCGCTCCCGCGCCGCGGAGCGCGGCCAGGCGCTTCTGGAGCGCGTCCTGCTGGGGATCGCCGCTTGCGGCCGCGGGCTTCTTCGAGTCCGTCTCGTCGGCCTTGGCCTTCGGGAGCTTGCCCGAGCCGATGACCACGGACCCGAGCTTGACCTGGATCTTGCCGTCGTCGCTGGTCGTGATCTCGGCCTGGCCCGGTTCGAGGGCCAGCGCCTGTCGATACCACGTCAGGTCGACGATCGTGGCGCCCCGCTCCTTGGCCTGCGGGTCGTCCTCCGGATCGAATTCGAGACGGTAGTTGGGCATGAGCACGTCGCACAGCACGACCGCCTGGTACTTGCCGGGGATCCGGGCGGCCCGTTGGCGATCGTAATCGGCAAGCTTGCCCATGATCGCGCCGACGTCGGGTGCTTGGCCGATCGCATCACGTTCGCCAGGGGCGAGGCCCAAGGCATCGACGAGCGTTTGCCGGATCGCGTCGGCCGCCTGCGGGTCGGGCGCGCTGCACATCGAGGCCAGCGGCTTCCAGGCCATCCGCCGTTTCAGGCTCAGCGTCGTCCGCCAGGCGGACGCGCTAAGGGAGCTCGAGACCACCTGAGCCACCGCTTGTGCAGAGGCATTGATGACGGCTGGATCTTCCTTGGCCTTGGCCAGGGCCATGGCCAGGTCGATGGATGTGAACCGCGTGGGCTGTCCCGGCGCGATGATGGGCGGATACTGCCCCGAGGCCTTTGCGACCTGTTGGAGGAGAGCCGCCAGTGGCTCGGCGCCGGTCTCGGCGTGGTGGGCCATGACCAGCTCTGCGCGGCCCGCGCGGAGCAAGGCCAGGACGGACGGCACCTGCACCGAGGGGTCGGCGAACTTGGCCAGGCCGGCCACGAGGAACTTCTCGATGGGGCCGCTCGCTTCGGCGTCGGGGCCGGGCTTCTTGGCCGGCCCCCTGGACCGCCCTCGCGGGGGGCGGCGAGCCGCGGCGGGTTTGGCAGCGGGTTGCGGTGCGGTGGCTGCCTCGACCTTGCCCGGGTTCGATAGAGGCCGCAACGACTTCGGCGCCCATTTGTTGGCCACCAGAATCACCGTGGCTTGCTGGCAGTCTTTGGCCACGAGCTCGTCGGTCATCGACGTCAGCCATTGGTCGATGCCGTCGGCGTTCAGGGCCAGGTCGATGTAGCACCAGTGCAGCAGGCGCAGGGCTTCGAGCTGGAGCGGCGGCTTGTCCCGAAGCGAGGATACCGCCTGCATGATGACGTCCTCGGGCGAGGAGACGACCAGAGGTCGGCCGGCCTTGGCCATGCCGCTGACCACGGCCGTCAGCCCGCTGAGGATCTCGGCGGTCTCGGCGCTCTGGCCGGCGCTGAATCCGGCGAGCAGCATCTTGACGGCCTCTTGCTTGGCCTGGTTGTTGGGCAGCTTGGGCAGGGCCTGCACGGCCGCCGAGGCGAGCGTTCGGCTGGGCGCCCCGAGCAGCGAGATCGCCTGGCGGGAGCCGTCCTTCAGGGCCAGGGCGACCGCCCGGGTCGCGACCTCCTGGCTGTTCACGCGCATGAGCGTTCCGAGCACCGCCCAGACGCCGGGCGCGGCCGCCGACTCCTGCAAGCCCTGGGGCGTGTAGCTGACGCCTGAGTCGTCCCTATCGCGGCCTCGTGGCGGGCTGCGTCTGGCCGAGCCTCGAACGCGATCGGTGTCATCCGGCAGCGCCGGGGCCTTGGCCGCCTCGGCGATCTCCTCCTCGACACGGCCCACCAGGGCCTCGGCCACCTCGGCGGGGGCGTTCAGGATCATCGTCTCGGTGGCCGTCGGGAGGGCGTCACTGGACGTGAGCTCCCACCACGCGGTGCGGCGAATGCGTTTGTGTGAGCTGGTCAAGGCCTGGAGCATCGCCTGCTCGATGAGTTGGGTCCGTTCGTCGAGCTCGCCCGGCTCGTCCGACGCACCCCGCCCCTTCTTGTCCGGCGATCGCATCTCGGCCAGGCGGGCGATGGCGAGTTGGGCCAGCGCGGGGCTCTCGTGGCCGGCATAGGTGTTCAGCGTGCGGATCAACTGGAGCTCGCCCTCGTCTCTGCCCCGACCGGACTTGCGTGTCAGGGCGTCGATCAACCGCAGTTCGATACGCACCTGCTCGTCGGAGGACATCCGCGCGGTCACGACGGCGGCTTCGTTGGCGAGTTCGACCAGGAAGGCGGCCCACCCGCTGGCCGGCCGGCTGTCGTCCAAGAGGCGCCGCTCCCGCGTTGACAGATCGGCGCCGGCCGAGTCAAGCCCGGCGCTGTCTTCTGCGTCGGCCTGGTCGTCCGGCTCCTCGGTCGCGGCGTAGCGGCGTCGCTGGTAGCCGCGGAGCTCCTCGCCGCTGTCCCTGGTCCGTGCTCGGCTTCCGCTCAGGCTCCGAGCGCGACCTCGGACGCTGGACGAGCGATAGCTCCTGCGCGACGAGCGTCCGCTCGACCGGGAGCTTCGGCGCGAGACCTTGGCCCGCGAAGACTTGTCGTCGTCGGTCGACAGCCGAGGTACCTCGCGGGTGACGACACGCAGCTCGTCGCCGACGGCGAAGACGGTCATCTTCGTATACAGCGGCTTGTCCTTGGCGACGGTCAGGTCCAGCGAGCGGACAGGCTGGGGAGTCGCGTGGGCACGCGCACCGCGACCTGTGGACCTGCCTGACCCCTTGTCCTCCAGGGCGACGATGCCGCGGCAGCGGGCCGAGCCACGGTCGGCGGAGAACTTCACGCGGTAGCGCGTGATCGTATAGGGCTCCTCCAGGGCCTCGTACTGGAACGGCACCAGCACGAAGTATCCGCTGCCCCGCGGAGTCACGTTCTCGCGCCCGTCCTTGAACGAGTCGAGGATCAGCGGCTCCTGCAGGGCCATGCGAAGGTCGATCTCGATGGGCAGTTGTCGGCCGTCGTCCTCTTCATCCTCCTGCTCGTCTTCGGCATCGTCGGCCGCTTCGGCCTGATCGGCCTTGCCCTGTTCGGCGTCGCCCCCGGCCGGTTCGACGGGGCCCTTCTTGATCGAGCGGATGTCGTCACGTAGGAAGGTACGCGTGACCGTGATGCCCACCGAGCTGGTCACCTTGACGCGGATAAGGTCGTCGCCTTCTTCGACGATGGTGCCCTCGATGATGTCGCCGTCGTTCAAGATCACCACGTCGGCGGTGGCGTAGCCGACCAGGGACGTGATCGAGACCAGCAGGCAAATGGCCATCCGTTGCGCGTGCCGAGACATGTTCGACTCTCCAGGCAACCGTTTCTTGCGGAAGGGAGCTGTAGCACCCGTGCCGCATGAAGACGCGGGTGAGCCCTACGCGCATTCTACTTAGGCCCCACAGGCCGAACAACCGGGCCAGGTCGTGGGTTGCCGCCACGCCCGCCTCGGTGGGGCGTGCTGGTCGCCGGGGCCGGCAGGGTCTACACTGATGCCGTCGGTCGGCCGATCAGTGTCCGGACAGTGACAAGCACAAGGGAGCCAGCCATGTTGCGTATCGGAGCCATCGGGGCGGAGAACAGCCACACCGCGGCCATCGCCAAGCTCATCAACGTCGATAAGAAGATCAAAGGGTGCCGCGTCGACTACGTCTGGGGCGAGACGCACGCCTTCGCCAAGAGCGCGGCCAAGGACGGGAAGATCCCGCACATCGTCAAGCATCCACGCGAGATGCTCGGCGAGGTCGACGCGGTGTTCGTCGATCACCGACACCCGAAGTACCACCTGAAGGCGGTCTGGCCGTTCGTGGAGCGCGGGATTCCAGCCTTCGTCGACAAGCCGTTCTGCTATCGATCGGACGAGGGCAAGGCCTTTCTGAAGATGGCCAGGCAGAAGGGCACGCCCGTCACCTCGTACAGCGTGCTGCCTTTCTTCAATAGCTTTCGACGGTTTCAGAAGAAGGTGTCCGGGCTGGGGCGGATCGTTTCGGCGCACAGCTTCGGGCCGTGCGATCTGAAGAGCCAATGGGGCGGCGTGTTCTTCTACGGCATCCACCAGGTCGACATCATGCTGCATGCGTTCGGTTACGACGTGAAGTCGGTGCTGGTGACGAAGAACGGCGCGGGCCATGCGACGGGGCAACTGATGTATCCGTCGGGCCTGATCGTGACGATGGCGCTGATCAAGGAGGGCAGCCCCGGCTTCGGCATCAAGGCCGTCGGGACGGAAGGGGTGCTCGATACGAAGATCGACGGCGGCGCGAACCCGTACCTGAACGGCACGCGGACGTTCGTGAAGATGTTCAAGACCGGCGAGGAACCGATGACGGACGAGCAGATGCTCCGGCCCGTGCAGGTGCTCGAGGCGATGGCCAAGTCGGTCAAGTCGGGTCAGGTCGAGAAGGTGGTGCGGTAGGGTTGGGCGTGGGCGCTGTCGCGAAGGAGCCGTCTTTGACGGCGATTTAGCTCCGCGAATCAGAGACGCGACTGTGAAGGAGCGTTGCTGTTGTGGGCGGCAAGTGTGATTACCTCGCCATCGCCGCCTGACGTTGACGCTCGATGAGCAGGCTCGCACAGCGCTGGCGGAGGTTGAGCAGGTCGCGTTCCTGTTCGTCGCTGAACGAGCCGAGGCGCTGGCCGTACGCGTCGAGCCAGACGATGAGTCGCTCGCGGTCCTCACGATCGAGCACCACACCGTGATGCCCGCCGGGCCGGAGCAGCTTGTTTATGAGGAAGCTGGCTGCCGCGGCGCACTGGCCTTCCGTCGAGTAGCCGGTGCGGTAGCGACCATTCACGTGCGACCGCAGACTGGGCGGGCCGACGTCGCACAGCCTGTCGTAGACGTCCCCGGACGTCAGATTGAACACCGCCGCGTGCTCGTTCTGGCCGCGCGGGTTGTGGCAGGACACGCACCTCCGCTGGATGACCGGCATGACGAGCTTGTCGAACCGTAGCGGCCAGGAGCCGTCCGGGCCGACGGTGATCTTCGACGGTTCGCGGGCCGCGGCCAGCGGCAGACGGTTCGTCGGCGGCGCCTGGTCGCGCGACTCATGACAGCCGATACAGCTCAGCGTCTGACCGGGCTGGACGTGCGTGGCGGTCCGCATGGTCTGGACGGCCATGCCGCGCTTGTCGAGGGCCTGGAAGAAGACGATCACGCCGGCCGGCACGCGGAAATGCGCCGAGCCGTCCTTCTCGACCGGCACGGTGCCGAGGACGCACTTACCCGGGTCGTCGCGCGTCAGGCCGAGCACGGGTCGGTTCATCGTCGGGTGCGTCTTGGCGGGCACGGCGATGATCCGCAGGGCCTTGATGTCGCCGGGCTCGACGGTCTTGAGGCCCTGGTAGACGTCGACGAGCAGGAAGCGACCTTCGGGCTGGGCTTTCGGATGCGTTCGCGGCGCGATGACGGGCGGTACGGGACGGGGCCGGACCGGGATCGGGAAGTAGCACGCGATGTCCGGGTCGCGGTAGAGCAGCTCGATGGTGTTCAGCGCGGCGTCGTAGAGGTATAGACCCATCGCGTTGGTCACACGCGGTCGCTGCCACTCGGCGATCTTCTTCTCGTGCCCCCACACGACCAGGTGGAACCGTTCCGACAGCGGCCAGGGGTTCGAGAAGTACGCCTCGGCCCATCCTTCGATCTCGGGGAAGGGGACCTCGGGCGTGAGTCGCTCGAGCGGCGCGTCGCCCTCGGTGCCGACGGTCGGGTCGAACAGGACCAGGCTGCCCATCGTCTGGGCGTGATGGCCGGAGGCGGTGAAGACGATCTTGTCGGAGTCCGGGATGCAGCGCGGCTCGAACGTGCAGTGTGGCGCGTGCGTGTAGTTACCGTAGACGATGCGGGCGTTCGTGCCGTCGGGGTTGATGGCCCACAGGCTCATGAAGGGCATGTTCCAGCGGTCGACGTAGTCCCACCGCGAGTAGAGGATCGTGCCGTCGGCGGCGACGGTCGGAGTCCACTCGAACATCTCGAACGGCGAGATGCCCCGCAGGTCCGAGCCGTCGGCGTTCATCGTGTGCAGCGTGTAGACGGCCACGGGGCGCTTCGGCCCGCCGCCACAACGGACGTAGCAGTCGGGCAGGTCGGGCTTGGTCTGGGTCTGCGACGGGCTCGTTGCGCAGAGCTGGAGCGATTGGCCCCGGCGGGTGGACAGGAACACGATCCGACCGTCGGGCAGGTAGCGTCCGTCGAAGTCGTCATACTTGCCTCGGGTAAGCTGCCTGAGCCCGCTGCCGTCGAGCCGCATCTCGAACAGGTGATAGAACGCGTCTTCGGGGACGTTAGCCTTGTTGAGCTTGTCCTTCTCGGCCGCGAGCTTCGGGTAGTGCTTGCACCAGGCGAAGAGCACGCGCTGGCCGTCGTAGCTGATCATCGGCCGCAGGAAGCTGCCGGGCTCGGTGAAGGCTTCGCTGATGCACTCGGTTTTCGGTTTGCCGCCGTCGAAGCCGCGCAAGAGGAACAGCCCGCCGCCGGGCCTCGACCACCAGCCGTAATACTGGTCGGACATGTGGTTGTAGCTGCCGGGGACGCGCTTGGCGAAGAGGATCGTCTCGACCGGTCCCATCGGGTCGGTCGCCCGGGCGAGCCGGAACGTCAGCTCGCGCTGAAGCCAGCGGGCCTCCGTGTAGAAGGCGAGAGCGCCTTTCTCGTCGGAGAGCGCGGCAACACGCTTGCGTAGGTCGGCCGCTCGCTTGCCCGCAAGGACGACGTCCTGACCGGTCTCTCGAAGATCGTCGAGCAGGCCGTCGATCTGCTTAACGACCTGTGCTGCGTGCTTGCTCCAGAGGATCGGTTTGTGCGACCGTCTATCGGCGGACCACTTCGAGAGGCTGCTCTGATCGGCGGGTCGGTTGAGCGCGAGGTTGCGGTTGTCGGAGCGCGGGCCGAAGACCTCGACCTCGTCCAGGTGGAAGTAGGTCTTGCCGGGCAGCTGCAGTCGCACGAATCGCGCCGTCTGGGTCTCGAGCCGCACGACCAGCGGGCGCTTGTCCGGGTGGCCGAGGAACGGCTTGCCGTCATGCTGGTAGGCTTTGCGCCACGTCTTGCCGTCGTCGCTCAGCAGGATGCGGAGCCGGTTGGCGCGAACGTGCATGTTTCGGTCGCAACGGTTCCAGACGCGGATGCGGTTGATGTCACGCGGCCGGCCGAGATCGACCTGCCACCAGGGGTCCTTCTCATTCTCCGTATGGAAGCCCCATGTGCCGTTGATCACCCCGTCGCAGCCGCCGGCGGCGTCCATCGGCGTGGTGACCTTTGTGGTCTGCTCGATCCAGCGGACACGTTCCTGGAGACGCCAGTCGTCCTCGACCATCTTGCGGAAGGCGTCGTCGGCATGGGCGGTGGAGACGAGGACCGACACCGCCATCAGCGCCCCAAGCTGCATCCATCCGGCTCCGCTCGTTCGAATCATGCGACGTAGCTCCCTGGTCGTGGGCGTTCTCCCGTGTCGATCGCCGGCCCACCGGCGGTTTCAAGACGTGGTCGCCGTCGGCTCAGGACGCCAGGGCCTGGCGGATCACGGCCAGCATCTGCGAAGACTGATATGGCTTCTGCACGAACCCCGCGACGTCCTGATCGGAGAATCGGCTCAGGACCTCCTCTTGGTTATACCCGCTCGACAGGACAATCTGAAGATCCGGCCGGATCTTTCGCAGCTCCCGGAACGTCTCCTCGCCGCTCATGCCGGGCATGGTCAGGTCCAGGACCACGCAGGCGATGCGATCCGCCCCGGTCCGTAAGATCTCGATGGCCTTGTCGCCGCTGTCGGCGAGCGACACGTCGAAGCCCATCCTTTGGAGCATGCGCTTGCCCACGATCCGCACGGATCGCTCGTCGTCGACGAGCAGCACGGTCCCCTGGCCCCGCCAGCCGCCGTCGGAGGCGGCGGGGTCCTTCAAAGCTGGAGCCCGTTCGGACAATGCGGGCAGCATCATCCGGAAGGTCGTGCCCTGTCCCGGCTGACTGTCCACGGTCAGCGCGCCGCGGTGACCGCGGATGATGCCCATGACGGCGGCCAGGCCGAGGCCCCGCCCGGTGAACTTCGTCGTGAAAAACGGATCGAAGATGCGGCTCAGGGTCTCCTCGTCCATACCGCATCCGGTGTCAGTAACCTGGAGGTAGACGTACTCGCCTTCGGGCAGGTCATCCGCCAGCAGCGTGTTGTCGAGGTCCTGTCGGTTCAGCTCGTGGACGCCCGTGGCGATCGTGATCACGCCGCTCTGATCCCCGATGGCCTCGGCGGCGTTGGTGATGAGGTTCATGACCACCTGCCGGATCTGGGTGGCGTCGGCCTCGACGGCGGGCAGGTCCCGGGCGAAGTCGTAGCGGATCACGGCCCGCTGCGACACCGAGGCACTCATGAGCTGGGTCATCTCCTCCACGAGCGCGTTGAGGTCGATCCCCTCGACGATGAAGCGGCCTTTGCCGGAGTAGGCCAGCATCTGCCGGCACAGGTCGGCCGCGCGTCGCGACGCCGTCATGATCTCGGAGAGGTTATCCTGCACGGGATGGCTCTGAGGCAGTTCGAGCATGGCCAGGTCGGCGCTGCCCAGGATACCGGTCAGGAGGTTGTTGAAGTCATGGGCGATGCCGCCGGCCAAGACGCCGAGGCTCTCCAGCTTCTGGGCCTGCTGCACCTGGGCCAGCAAGCGACGGTGCTCCTCTTCGGCCTGCTTGCGGTCGGTCACGTCGAAGGCGTTGACCAAAACGGCGACCTGTCCCTGGTACTCGATACGCGTGGCCCGCATGTCGATCCATTTGACGCGTCCGTCGAGCGTGAGCAGCTTGATCTCGTATTGTGCCGGGGGGTCTTCGCCGCGGTGCCTCTCCGTGCCGCGGCGGCGGATCATCTCCCGATGGTCGGGATGGGCCAGCTCCCAGAAATCGATCTGCAAGAGCTTCTCGCGAGGCCAGCCGAAGACCTCCTCGGCCATGGTGTTGACGTAGCAGAGCGGCCCGCCGCGGTGGATGCAGATCGCTGCCGGGCTCGTCTCGGCCAGGGCGCGGAACTGGGCCTCGCTTTCTCTCAGGGCCTGTTCGGCCCGCCTGCGATCGGTGATGTCGCGGCTGATGCCGACCAGGGAGGTCACGCGGCCCCGGTCGTCGAAGATGGGCGCCTGCGTGATCGAGACCCACCGGCTTCGTCCGTCGACGAGGCTGTCTTCCTGCTGGTAATCCACGAGGGGCTCTGCGGTCTCGATGATGCGCCGCTCCCTTTCGTGGGAATGTTCGACGTGCTCGCGTGTGAAGAAGTGCGAATCGTCCTTGCCGATCGCCTCGGCCGGATCGTTCAGCCCGAGCAGGCGCGCCTGGGCCAGGTTGATGCGGGTGAACCGGTGGTGCGTGTCCTTGAAGTAGATCTCGTCGGGCATGTGGTCCATCAAGGCCTGGAGCAGGGCATGACTCTCGCGGAGGGCGTGCTCGGTCCGCTTACGCTCGGTGATGTCGCGCACGAAGGCCCACATGCCGGTCGGTTCGCCGGCCTCGTTGCGGATCAGGTGAGCCGTCAGCTCGACCGGGAAGACGGTCCCGTCCTTGCGGATGTATTCCTTTTCGTACAGACCCGAATAGCCGCGGCCTATGATGCGGTCGCGGACGATCTCGCTCTCCCACGCGTGCCATCGCTCGGGCGTGAGTTCGACGTAGTTCAACTGCCTCAACTCGTCGATGGCGTAGCCGAGCATCCGCTCGTAGGCCTCGTTGCATTGGAGGAACACGCCGTTGATGTCTGTCGAGACGATGCCGTCCAGGCTGTTCTCGTAAAGCTGTCGGTACTTCAGCTCGGATGCGAGTATCGTCTGGTCCGCCTGTTTGCGCTCGGTCAGGTCGAGCCCCATGCCGCCCAGAAGGCGCCTACCGGCCGCGTCCCTGAAGGGGAACTTGAACACGAGCCAGTGGTGTGTGCCGTCGTGCTGGGGGAGGGTCTCCTCCACGGCCTCGGCCACGCCCGAGGCGAAGATCCGTGCATCGTTTTCGCGGATCCTGTCGGCCGTCTCGGCGGGCCACAGGTCGTGATCGGTCTTGCCCTGCCAGGAATCCTGTTGGAGGCTGAAGGCTCGTTCGAAGGCGAGGTTGGCGTAGATGAGCCGTCCCTGGTCGTCCTTGACGTAGGCGGTGGCGGGGCTGTGGTTCATGAACGTCTGGAAGCGGCCTTCGCTCTCGCGCAAGGCACGCTCAGCCCGGCGGCGCTCGGTGACGTCCACGCCGATCGCCCAGGTATGCCAACCTGGGATGGGCGACCGCTGCGACACATTCGACCAGGCGATGACGCGTTTCGAGCCGTCCTTGCAGGTCAGCTCGAACTCCAGATCGCGGAATTGGAAGGCATGCTGCTCGATCGTTTCCAGCACGTAACGCCGATAGGCATCGTCGGGGTAGAGCAGCTTGAGCCCGTCGGGATGGTCGACGATCTCATGCGTCGCGTAGCCCGTGACCCGCTCGCATTCCCGGTTCCAGAAGATGATCTTTCCGTGCTCGTCGAAGGCGTCGAGCATGACGGGCATCTGCTCGACCACCTGGAGGAAGCGCTCCTGGCTTTGCCGCAGTCTGGCCTCCGTGTCGGTCGGGTCCCTCGTGGGTGAGGGGGCGCCGGTCTCGGCCGCGGGCGCATCGTCGGCGTGCGAGGTGGGGTCCAGGGGCGCGGTCAGCTCGATCGTCGCCAAACGGCGTCGGAGCCGGTTGATCTCGGCCAGGAGCTCCTCGCGCGATCTCATGTCATCCTGGATCATACGTCCATCCTTGCCGCGAGCGCGGCCGTCACGGTCTCGGTCATCGAGGGACCGTCCGGCCGCGAACCCCTATGGGTTGTCGATCGGCTCGCTAGGACAACGGACCGGTGGCCCGCATCTCGGCCACGACCCGTCATGCCGCGCCGGTCAGCTCGCCCACGAGCCGCCCGAACTCCTCGGGACGCAGCGACTGGGCCCCATCGGAAAGCGCCTTCTCGGGCTCGTGGTGGACCTCGATCATCAGGCCGTCGGCACCGACGCCCATTGCGCCGCGGGACAGCGGCGCGACGAACTCGCGAACGCCCGCGGCATGGCTCGGGTCGACGATGATGGGCAGATGACTCAGGCGCTTGACCGTGGGAATGGAGCTGAGGTCGAGCGTGTTGCGCATGTGGTCGGCGAAGGTCCGGACCCCCCGCTCACACAGGATGACCTGGCGGTTGCCCTCGGTCAGGATGTACTCCGCGGCCATCAGCCACTCCTCGATGGTCGCCGCCATGCCCCGCTTGAGCAGGACGGGCTTGCGGGCTCGGCCGGCGCGGCGGAGCAGCGTGTAGTTCTGCATGTTTCTAGCGCCGATCTGGATCACGTCGGCCTTGGCCTCGACCAGGTCGCAGACCTCGTGGTCGATGGCCTCGGTGACCACGGGCAGGCCCGTCTCCTCCCGGACGCGGACCAGGATGTCCAGCCCCTTGTCGCCCAGGCCCTGGAAGGCATAGGGCGAGGTCCGCGGCTTGAAGGCGCCGCCGCGAAAGAGTGTCGCGCCGGCGGCCTTGACGTGGCGAGCGATCGTCAAGGCCTGCTCCTCGCTCTCCACCGCGCACGGCCCGGCGATGAGGCACAACCCGCCGCCGCCGACCGTGGCCGGTCCTACCTGGATGGAGGTGTCTTCGGCGTGCGTCTCGCGGCTGACCAGCTTGTACGGCTTGGAGACACGGATGGTCTCCTTCACGCCCGGCATCGACAGGAACGGGGCGGGGTCGACGGCCCCCTGGTTGCCCAGGACGCAGATGGCGGTGCGTGTGCCGCCCGAGACGGCGTTGGATGTGAAGCCGAGCGAGCGAACCGCGTCGGCGACACGGTTGATCTGCTCGGTCGTGGCGTCGGTCTTCATCACGATCAACATGAACGGCGTCTCCGGTGCGGTCTTACGATGATCACGGGTGCGCGTCGGTCTGGGCGGCTGTCCCCACGAAACCCCATTATCGTAGAACCTATCAGGCCGTTTGGGAATGCCGGTTCGCGGTCGGCGAGCCCGGCGGTTCGACGGGCCCGGTCGAAAGGGGATAAGTCGGTGTGTCAATGGCGAGGAAGCGTGGCTCGACGTCCCGGTGGGCTCGTCACCCCGTGTCTCTCGGCAGGAGCAGCTCGCCGCAGGTCTTGGTGAAGAACGCATCGGTCATGCCCGCGATGAAGTCCACCACGATCCGGGCAGGCTGAGTCTCCCCGCGACGATGGACATCGCGCTCGAGGAAGTCGGCGAAGACGTCCAGGTACGGTTCCCGTCCGCGGAGCCGGTTCGGATCGCCGTTGTGGCCGTCGAGCTCCTCGAGGAGCGACTCGAACAAGACGCGCATCGCCCGATCGATCTGGGCGTCCGATCGCGTGGCCACCTCGGAGAGGTAGATCCGCTCGAAGCTGAACCGGTAGAGCGTCTCGAGGGCCTCGTGGGCCTCGTCGCTGACGCGGAGCCGATCGTCGTCGATGCCGTGGCCGATCAGCTCGCGGACGAGTCGCGCGATGATCGACGCGTTGGACGTGCCCAGGACACGGGCCGCTTCGGCGGGGATTGCCTCGCGTCGAATGATGCCGAGCGCCAGGGCGTCCTCGAGGTCGCGGCCCATGTAGGCGATCTTGTCGGCCCAGCGGACCAGGCAGCCCTCGAGCGTGGCGGGCTGGGCCTGGCCGCGTTGCATGGTGAGCAGGGCGGCGGGGGGCTTCGTCCGGTCCGGCGCGAGCGTCTGCTCGAACCCCTCGCCGTAGTGACAGGCGATGCCGTCTCGCACGGCGAACGTCAGGTTCAGCCCCGGCTGCTCGTCGTAGGGCGACTCGATCTCGTCGACGATCCGCAGGCTGTGCAGCTCGTGCGAAAAGGCGATGCCGTGCTCCCGCGCCAGACTCGCCAGGCAGCGCTCACCGGTGTGTCCGAAGGGCGCGTGGCCCAGGTCGTGACCGACGGCGATCGCGTTGACCAGGTCGATGTTCAGCCGCAGCACCTGCGCGATGGTGGTGGCCACCGAGGCGACGTGCAGGCAATGCTCCATCCGGGTGCAGAGGTGATCGTTGACGGGCGAAATGAACACCTGCGTTTTGTGACGAAGCCTGCGGAAGGCCCGTGAGTGGAGGATACGTGTGGTGTCCCGATGAAAGGCGGGCCGGACGTCGTCGGGCTCAATGGCGTAGACGCGCATGGCGTAGCGCGGGTTGCTGGACAGCGCAGCCTGCTCGCACAGCGTGTCGCGCTCTTGCCGTTCGAGTCGGAGTCGTGGGCAATCCACGTTCGCTGACATGGGTTCTCCCGCACGAGGATGACATGCGCACGTCGGCACGGCATTATACTGGGCGGGTACAGGGGGCAGGAACCATCATCGGTTCAGGGAGCAGGCGCCCATGCTCGAGGCGAGGACGGTCGTGGGCATTCGACGGATTCGGTCGGCCGGCTACGTGGTGGCATGGGTCGCCTGGTCAGTCTGTCTGGTCACACAGGTGCTCATCGGCACCTACGATGTGAAGGTGGTGCTGGCAACCGGACCGTTCGTGTTCGCCTTGGGCCTGATGGTGCTCGCCCTAGGATACGGGGCCCGGCACGGTTCGATGATGCGCCTGGGGATCACGTATAGCCTTATGTGCGTTGGCTCCTTCCTATCGGTGATTGTCTTCGATCTCTCTCCGACCGAAGCCGAGACGCCGTTCTTCGTCGCCGGCTTGATCCTGGTCCCAGTGCTCGCCATCTGGTGCAGTCGGATTGTGGTCGAGCCTCCGCCCATGCCAGAAGATGTGGATTCATACCGCTGTCAGCAATGCGGCTACCTTCTGTACGGTTTGCGCGAGCCGCGGTGCCCGGAGTGCGGTCAGGCCTTCGATGCGACCAAGCTGAGCGAGTTGTCCGGGAGGTTTCCCGCGGACGGGACCTGACGTCTCGGCGGTCGTCCTTCCGCGGAGGAGGTCGCATGCTGTCCAGCGGTTGCCTCGGCTTGTCCGACGTGCCAACGCGGTTATGATGCCGTCTGCCGCAATCCGCAACGACAAGCACGCTACCAGCACCTTCGCGGAGGTTCCCCATGGCTCCACTTTTCGTGTTGTTGGCGGCACTGGCCGCCGGTGATGCGCCAGCGTTGACATTCGAAGGCGCGTCCCGCCATCCGACCGTCAATGTCACACCCGCCGACGTCGAGCGGGCCCGGCGGCGCGTTGCGTTCGACCCCGAGGCGAAGGCGTGGCTTGAGGGTGTTCACAAGTCGGTGACCACGTGGTCCGACAAGGACCCGGCCTGGATCCGCTCGGTCATGCCCGGCGAGGGCGCGTGCTTTGCGTACGGCTTCACCGGTTGTCCGATCTGCTCGGGCAGATGGAGCGCGTGGGGCAAGGCGCGGTGTTCGTTCGACAAGCCCGGCAAGGTGACGTGTTCGGGCGGCCATGTCTTGCCCGACGCTGAACATCCCGACCCCGGCACGGGCTACAAGGCGCCCGACGGACGCATCCATTACTTCGTCGGCTCGTACAACGCCTGGGCGGTCGAGACGCTGATCTTCAAGATCGCCAAGCCGTACACGACGCTCTGGCTGCTCGACCGCGACGACCGTGCGGGGCGGATGGCCACGGTGATCCTCGACGAGATCGCGCGGATCTATCCGTCGTGCGACAAGGGCTCGTGGGACTACCCCTCGAACCCGCCGAGCGGCCGGCTCTGCCGGCCTTGGTACCAGGTCGCTCGTGTGCTCGTGCACTTCGTCGACATGTATGACAAGCTGTACGATCATCCGGCCATGGACGAGCCGTCATCCCGGTCGGGCCTGACGCGACGTCAGAACATCGAAAACAACCTGCTGCTCAACGGGGCGAAGTACTGCTACGACATGTCGATCAAGCAGGGCGGCTTGCATAACGGCCAGGCTGACTACCTCCGCGGCGTGCTGGCCGTCGGCGTGGTGCTGGGCATTCCCGAGTACGTCACGTGGCCCGTGGACGGCACGTACGGCATCCGCGCGATGCTGGCCAACAACGTCGATCGCGACGGCCGTTACTTCGAGACGGCCAGCGGCTACGCCCTGCACACGCGGAACCTGTATCTGACGTTCTCCGAGCCGCTGCTGAACTACCGCGGCAGCGCCTATCCGAACGGCCTGAACCTGTACGACGACCCGCGCTTCGAGGCCTTCTACGTCCTGCCGCAGATGGCCACGACGTGTCTGGGCCATTGGGGCACGTTCGGCGATGCCTCGCCGGCGTTTCGCACACGGACCACGCCGCCGTACCACCCGCGGGACGTGTGGGACATCCGCTACGCCGAGCACCTGGCCGTGCGGATGTCCGACCCAGCCAAGCGGGCCGCCCATCAGACGCTGCTCGAAGAGCTGAAGCGGCGCGACCCGGATCACAAGAAACGTCTGGCCGACATGACGGCCTGGCGGATCTTCCACGGACCCGACGAGCCCGCGACGGGCGGCGAACTGACCGAGCGCATGGAGGACCACCTCGACGGCTCGTTCTTCGTCGGGCAGAAGGGCCTGGCCGTGCTGAGGCAGGGCTCGGGCCCGGCCGCCCACGCGGCCATCCTTCGGTTCGGGCCGTCACTCGTCCACGGTCACTACGACGACCTGAACGTGAACTATTACGCGGCCGGCTATGACATCTCGTACGACTTGGGCTACTCGCTCGGCAGCACGCACACGCAGGTCGGTTGGGCCAAGCAGACGATCAGCCACAACGTCGTCGTGGTCGACGAGACCTCGCACGGCGGCGGGCAGTTCGGCGGCTCGCTGCTGCACTTCGCGGACACACCCAACATGAAGCTGGCCGAGGGCACGTCGAACGTCTACGCCCACGCCGGCGTGAAGACCTATCGCAGGCTGTTCGCCGTCACCGACGGTTACGCGCTGGATGTCTTTCGCGTACGCGGCGGCAAGCAGCACGACCTGCCCATGCACAGCATCTCGACGGAGGTCACGTGGGAGGGGCTCGCGTTCGGTGAGCCGCAAGAGGGCAGCCTGGCCGGCCAGGAATACCGCTGGGGGGCGCTCCAGCTCAACGACGGCGACATGAAGGGTTACCCGGGCAAGCCGTATTGGAACCCGCCGCCCGGCAACGGCTACGGCTTTCTGGTCGAGCCGGCCTGGGCCGAGCCGTCGAACTCGTGGCGGGCGACGTGGCACATGCAGGACAAGGCCAAGACGCGGTTCGAGCTGCTGGCGCTGCACACACCCGGCACGCGGGTGGTCTCGGCGGTCGCGCCGGGCCTGTATCCGACGTATCCCAAGGCCCGGTACCTGATCCGACGCCGCAAGGGCGACGACCTGTCGTCGTGTTTCGTGTCGGTGTGGCAGGCGTGGAGCGGCAAGACCAAGCCGGCGGTGAGATCGATTCGACGGATCGATGAAGGCGGGGCACCGACTGCGGATTCGGCCATGATCCTCCGGGTCGACCTGAACGACGGCCGGCGGGACGTGTGGTGCCTCTCGCCGAGCGCGGACATGACCGTCTCGGGCAAGGACGGCGATACGGAGATCTCGCTGTCGGGCTCGATCGGCTGGGTTCGGATGAAGGGCGATGACGTGGAGGTAGCCCACGTCCTTGACGCCAGGAAGCTGTCCGTTGGCAAGTGGACGATCGAGCTGGGGACGGCGTCGCGCTTGGGCGTGGTGGCCGCCGAACCCGCGCACCCGCAGATCCTGCCGCTGGACAGGGCCTGGCCGGCCGATGGTCGCTATGACGGCGAGCCGGTGTACGTGTCGCGTTCGAGCTACTCGCCCAACTCGGCGTACCTGGTTGATCGTATCGACGGTCGCAGTCGACTCGTCGTCCAGCAGGCCGGCACGATCCTCGGTCAGGGCACGGTGGCCGAGGTGAAGGATGCGAACACGCTGATCACGAAGGTGCCGCACGAATACGCACGGTCGGTGCGGCGGCGGGGGCCGTCAGGCTTCTTCAGGGGCAAGTGGCTTGACGTGATCGGTGAGAAGACGGCCACGCACATCCGCAGCGTCACCTTCGGCCGGGCCGGCACGATGACGATCGACGTCGAGTCGACCCGAGGTTTGAAGCCCGGTCAGCGGTTTCTGTATCGCGACGTCCAGCCGGGCGACACGGTGACGGTGCAGCACTGGGCCTCGCTCCGCCGACAAGCCGATGGCCGCCACAAGCTGAACTCCAACACGCAGGCCAGGGCCGTCACGCCCGCGGACAAGACGATTCCCTGAGTGCCGATTCCACAAGATGTCGCCGGTAGCACCTGCCAACGTCGAAAACGCAAAGGCCGTCGCGCCATCCTGCCGATGACAAGCGTGGTGGTTGCCGCCGGTGTGGCAGCATGACCGTGCATCGGCCCGGGCAGGCCGGGTGTCACCAGGCCCGCCGCGGGTTTGGGTGTTGCCCGGGGCGTGGCGTATGATGGTCTTGAGCGGACCTGTTGTCCGGTGAGGTATCGAAATGGCTCGAGCTCTGACGAGGGAAGCGATGAAGATCCAAATCAACTTCGGCGATGTGCAACGTTCCGACGCCGTCACAGAGCATGTCGAAGAGGTGGTGAACCGAGAGCTCAAACGCTTCAGCGAGCGCGTCACGCGCGTCGAGGTGCACCTCCACGACGACAACGCCAAGAAGGCCGGGCCCGACGACAAGCGCTGCGTGATGGAGGCCCGTCCCGCCGGAAAGGATCCCGTCAAGACCGAGGCCAAAAACGAAGACCTGTACCGTGCAATCAAGCGGGCGGGCGAGAAGCTCCAGCGTGCGCTGGCCAAGCGGCTCGAGGCCCACCCGTAGCCACGACGCTCAATACACCAGGTCCCGGAAATCGCGCACCGTGTGGAACGAGATGAAGTTCCCGTCGTGGGCGCTCTTGGCCCGGTGATCGCCCGAACGGCTCAGCACGTGCAGATCGTCGCCGTCGATCACCATGCTGGCGTAGTGCCTGCCCTGCCCGGCCGATCCCCCCACGGCCACGAGGCACGCGAAGCACCAGTCGATGCAGTTCTTGCTGAAGTGCAGTTGCAGCCGGTGCCGCTCGTTGTTGGGCAGGTTGTAGCGGTTGGCGGGCAGCCGGTCGGCGCGGGTCATGCTGTCGGTCGCCTGTGAGCTGAGCAGCCAGTAGAGCTTCGTGGGCTTGTCGTAGAGGATGTGGAATTTCATCTGGCCGCCCGGCATGGGCACCCATAGCGCCTTCTTGCCGGACGGGACGGTCTCGAGCTTGGTCGTCATCTGTCCGTCGTCGTATTCGATCACCTTGGCCATCGCGGCGTAGCCCGTCCCGCCCGTATGGGCCCGCATGAACAGGTGGAACGTCTTGCCGTTGGGGTCGTACCAGACGTGGTCCTTGTCGAGGATCTGCACGACATTCGTCTCGAGCCAGCCCATCGGGGCGCAACCACGGCGGGGCGCGATGTGGCGGCCCTTCAGCGGATCGACCTTGTAGAACGGCACGCCGAAGTAGTCGATGTCGTCGGCTTGGACGACGTCGCGGAAGACCAGCTCGGACGCAAACGCCCAGTTGCCTCGCTTGGTCAGGTCGGCCGACACCTTGCCGCGCATCAGCACCGGGGCGACTTGGCCGACGGGCCAACTGCGAATGCCCCGGTCCACCCGCCGCTCCATCACGAGATACACGCAGCCGTTGGCGTGCCACACGTTGCAGGGCGCCTGGTGCCAGCTCTGCTTGTCGGTCAGCTCGACCGGGTCGGTCCACGTCTCGCCCCAGTCGTCGGAGCGGACCACCATCAAGTCGCCACGATGACCGAGGATGTACAGCGATTCCCCGGCCACGAAGGGCCTGGCGTGCAGGAAAGGGAAGTCCAGCCGGTGCGTCCACGTCTTGCCGTGGTCGTCGGACGTGAAGGCCTTGCCGCGATAGGGTCGACCCCTATCGTCCTTCTTGATGCCGGGCAGCTTCTTCAGGCCCGGCCCGCCGACGTCCATCGTCGCGACGATCCGACCGTTCGGGCAGCGGGCCAGGCCCGGGCTGTAGCAGTACACCCGCTTGGGGTCGGGCGATTCGTAGATCTTGACGAACTCCTGCGCCAACGGGACGACCTTCCAGGCGGCCTTGTCGCCGCCCGTCCGCGCCGGCTCGGCGGCCTCGGCAGAGGCCAGGCTCAGCGACAGGGCGCCGACGGTGAGCAGGAAGAAGCGGCGGGCTTGTTCGGTTCGCATCATGGTCTCTCCAGGTCGGTCAGGCACGCATCGATGATGTCGAGCGCGCGGTCGAGCTGATCCCGTGTGATGGTCAGCGGCGGGGTCAGCGTCAGGATGTTGCCCATTGTAACCTTGAAGCTCAGGCCCAGCTCGAGGCTGCGGTACATGATCCGTTCGGCCTCGTCGGTGGCGCGCTTCCCGTCGCGGGCGAGCTCGATACCCAGCAGCAGGCCGATGCCCCGCACGTCGACGATCAGCCGGTGACGCTGCTTCATGGCGGTCATCCGTTGCATGGCGTGCTCGCCGAGCCGTCGGACATGCTCGAGCACGTCCTCCTGTTCGATGACGTCGATCGTGGCCAGGCCGGCCGCGCACGCGACGGGGTTCTTCTCGTGCGTGTAGTGGCCGAGGGCGATATGCCCGCCCACGTCGAGGTCGTCGCGGGCCAGCATCGCCGCCAGCGGGAACACCCCGCCGCCGAGCCCCTTGCCGATGACGAGGAGGTCCGGCACGATGCCGAAGTGCTCGCAGGTGAACATTCGACCGGTTCGGCCGAGGCAGTGTGGTATCTCGTCGAGGATCAGCAGCGCCCCGTGCCGGTCACACGCCCGTCGAACGATCTGCCAGTACGCCGGGCTCGGCACGTACGGCGTGCTGCGGACGCTCTCGGCGACCACGGCCGCCACGTCGCCTTCCTTTTCGAGCACGTATTCGACGTACTCGGCGCACTTCAGATTGCACGACCCTTCGCAGCCGAAGGGGCAGTGCATCGGATCCGGTGGGGGCACGTGTTCCGTGCCGGGAAGCAACGGTCCGATGTCGCGGCGGAACAGGGCCTCGCCGCCGACCGAGATGGCGTCAAGCGACGCACCGTGAAAGGCGTCCCACATCGAGACGGTCTTGAAGCGTCCCGTCGCGAGCCGCGCCAGCTTCAGGGCGATGCCGATGGCCGACGTCCCGCCCGGCGCGAAGAGGACCTTGTTGAGGTTGCCCGGGGCGAGATCGGTGAGCTTGCGGGCCAGGGCGATCGCGGGCTCGTTCGTGTAGCGGCGCGTGCAGAAGCTCAGCTCGTCGAGCTGGCGCTTGACGGCCGCGATGACCTTCGGATGCCCGAAGCCGACCTGGTGGACGTTGTTGCCGTGGAAGTCCATGAAGCGCCGGCCTTGGTGATCCTCGATGAAGATACCGTCGCAGCGGCGTAGGGCGTTCAGGCACGGTGTGGAGAGCGACTGGTGTAGGAAGTACCGTGCGTCCTCATCGAGCAGGCGGCGGGTCTCGTCGTCGAGGTTGGCCTCGGCCCAGGCCTGCCGATGCGGCGAGACGTTGACGTCACCCTCGGACTGCGGGACCTCGATGTCGTCGTGACGGTCGGGCATGCGGTCTCCCGGTCGTTTACGGGCCGATGTCGGGCCGGTCGGGGGCGGTCCGACGACCATGATCGTGCAGGTCGCCTCGGGTATACTAGCGGATACGTCGCTTGATGGCCTACCCTCGACGTGCCGGGCCGGCGACACATCAGCACCCCACAGGAGGCAGTCCGCATGCGACGACGCGAGTTTCTACGCAAGATGGCCACCGGCGCCGCGGCCGCTCGGGGTCTGTCCCTCGCGGGGCGCAGCGCCCCGGTCCGCGCGGCCGGTCGGTCGAAGCGTCCGAACATCTTGTTCGCCATCTCGGACGATCAGTCCTGGGCCCACACCGGCGCCACGGGCGATCCGGTCGTCAAGACGCCTGCCTTCGATCGCGTCGCCGGCGAGGGCGCTCTGTTCACACGGGCGTTCTGCGCCTCGCCGTCCTGCACGCCGTCGCGTGGTGCGATCCTGACGGGGCAGGAGCCGTGGCGGCTCAAGGAGAACGCCAACCTGTGGAGCACGCTTCGCAAAGAGTTCGCGGTCTATCCCGATCTGCTCGAACAGGCGGGTTATGCGGTCGGCCACACGAGCAAGGGATGGGGGCCGGGCGACTTCCGAGCCGGTGGGCGCGGCCGTAACCCGGCCGGGCCGGGCTTTCGCAGCTTCGAAGCGTTCTTCGACAAGCGGCCCGACGATAGGCCGTTCTGCTTCTGGTTGGGCAGCACCGACCCGCATCGCCCGTTTAAGAAGGGCTCGGGCGTCGCATCGGGCAAGAAGCCGGGTGACGTGCGGCTGCCGGCTTTTCTGCCTGATCTACCTGAGGTGCGAAGCGACATCTTGGACTACCTCGTCGAGGTCGAGCGCTGGGACCGCACCGTGGGCCGGGCGCTGGCGCGGCTCGAGCGCGCAGGCGAGCTCGACAACACGATCGTCATCGTGACCAGCGACAACGGGATGGCCTTCCCGCGGGCCAAGTGCAACCTGTACGACCACGGCACACGGATGCCGCTGGCGATCCGCTGGCCGGAGCGCGTCAAGCCCGACCGGCGCGTGGACGATTTCGTGAGCCTGGTCGATGTGGCGCCGACGTTGCTGGAGGCCGCCGGCGTGGACGTCCCGGAGGCCGTCACCGGGCGAAGCCTGATGAACGTGCTGGCGTCGAGTAAGTCCGGACAGGTCGATCCGAGCCGCGACAAGGTCTTCACAGGTCGCGAGCGGCACGTCTTCTTCCGCGAGGGCGGCAAGGGCTATCCGTGTCGCGCGTTGCGGACCGATCGCTATCTCTACATCCGCAACGTCGAGCCGGAACGTTGGCCGGCCGGTCCGCCGCCGAGCTATCCCGACTGCGACGGCTCGCCGACCAAGTACCTCATGATCGACAAGCAGAAGGACAAGCGCGTGCGTCACTGCTATGCCCTCGCGTTCGAGAAGAGGCCGGCCGAGGAGCTGTACGATGTCAACAAGGACCCCGACCAGATCCAGAACGTCGCCGCCCTGCCCGAACACACCGAGGCGAAGAAGGCGCTGCGGGCCGAGCTCGACGCCTGGATGCGACGGATCGACGATCCTCGCGCCTCCGGCAAGGGCGAGGTGTTCGACACGTACGAGTACTACGGTCGGAAGGGACAGTTCTCGGGGCAGAGGAAGTAGTTGGCAGGGACTCTATGAGCGAGTACTTTCTGTCCATCGACATTACTGATGAGGCGTCTCTACTCGACGCGTGTGACTACCTCCACGACGCCACGTTCACTCTCTCCGAGGCGCAGTACGACCAGGAGGCAAGAAGGTGGCACGCGACGTTCGTCAGGGAGTTCTACGAAGATCCCAACCTGATCGAATACCGTCCGGCCTGGCTTGTCTTCACGCGATGCATATTCCCCATGGTGGAATCGATCTTGACCTTGGAGGGCATCGAGGCGTGCGAGGTCGTTGACAACCCGCAGATCGACACGTTTATCTTCAACGAGTGCCTAGCTGAAGGCGGAAGGTATGTGTGCCTCTCTTGCACGGGCGATGAAGTGAGCTTCGTGTTTTCATCGGAGCCGAAAGGGACCCTGCGCGATGTCCGCCTGTTGGACGAGCGTGGGTCGATCTTGGTCTGGGGCAGGCCTAAGCCGCACCGAGGCACTGCCTTGCTGAGCTGACCGGTTCGACGGTGTGACAGGGATCGGTGAGTAGCTACGATGTAATCACGGTGCTGCCATGAAGACACGCGTCGTCAAGATCGGCAACTCCCAGGGTATCCGCATTCCCAAGCCCCTGCTCGAGCAGACCGGCTTGGAGGGCGAGGTGTACCTCGTCAATCTCGATCCCACTGTCGGCAGCGAGATCAAGAAGACGCGGCCGTGCCTTGTCGTCAGCCCCGATGAGATGAATCACCATATCCGAACGGTGCTCGTTGCGCCGATGACGACGAAGGGCCGGGCCAATTGGCCCGTGTCGGGTGCCGATTCCAGGGCAAGCAAGGCCAAGTCGTGCTCGAACAGCTCCAAACCGTTGACAAGGCGCGTCTGGTCAAGCGCCTTGGCCGACTTCGAGGTAACGCCACCGATCAAGTACTAGATACGCTCCGTGAGATGTTCGCGCCGTAGCGAGAGCGAGTGGGGAGTCAACGCATGGGCCGAGAAGAAAGTCATGTCACGATGAGGACATCGTTGCGGTGGCTGGGTGTGCTGGCAGTTGTATGTCTTGTGCAGGGCCAGGTCCCGGCCGCCGAGCGCACCGTCGGTCCGTGGGATCTCGATGAGCTCGCCAGACCGCCTGCGGTCACATGGGGCAAAACGAACGGTCTCGTCCGCGAACTCTACTACACCGGCGAGCCCTACCTCGGTAAGCCGACGCGCGTCTTCGCCTATCTCGGTGTGCCCAAGCAGGCGAGCGGCAAGCTGCCCGGCATGGTGCTCGTGCACGGTGGCGGCGGGACGGCCTTCGCAGAATGGGCCGACCTCTGGGCCAAGCGCGGCTACATCGCGATCGCCATGGACCTGGGCGGCAAGGGCCCGGGTCGCAAGCCCCTGCCCGACGGCGGACCCGACCAGACGCACGTCCAGAAGTTCGACGACATCGCCAAGGGGCTCGAGGTCGCCTGGCCGTACCACGCCGTGGCCAACGTGATTCGAGCCCATTCACTGCTGAGGAGCCTACCGCAGGTCGACCCCGACCGCATCGGTCTGACGGGCATCTCGTGGGGCGGCTACCTGACGTGCATCACGGCCGGCGTGGACGACCGCTTCAAGGTGGCCGTGCCGGTCTACGGCTGCGGCTTCCTGCACGAGGACAGCTCGTGGGTGCCCGTGCTCGAGAAGCTCAAGCCCGAGCATCGCCGGCAGTGGATCGAGACATACGATCCGTCGGTGTACCTGCCGCGCTGTCGCATGCCGATGTTGTTCGTCAACGGTACGAACGACACGCACTACCGCCCCGGGGTGTATCGGAAGAGCTACCGGCTCGTGCCCGGGCCGAGGACGCTCTGCTTCACGGTGGGCATGAAGCACAGCCATCCCCACGGCTGGGCGCCGGTGGAGATCGGCCTGTTCATCGACTCGCTCCTCACGAAGGGCAAGCCGCTGGCCGAGGTCGGCCCGATGCAGCGCGAGGGCAAGCGCGTGGGCGCCACGTTCACCTCGACCGTACCGATCGAAAGGGCCTCGCTCTGCTACACGACAGACAAGGGGCACTGGCCCGATCGGACGTGGCACAAGCTGCCGGCCAAGGTCGAGGGTGAGGGTGGTCGAGTGACGGCCGAGCTGCCGCAGACGGAGGGCATCGTGTACTTCATGACGCTCGTCGATGCGCGCGGTGCAACCGTCTCGACCGAGCACGAGGTGTTGCCGTAGAGTCCGGCTTGATGACAGAGCATCCCGCACGATTCCTGGGAGGATACGCCGAAGGCCATGAACCACGTCGAACGCTTCCGTGCCGTGATGGACCGCCAGCCGATCGACCGCCTGCCCCGTTGGGAATGGGCCATGTGGTGGGACAAGACGATCGAGCGCTGGAAGGGCGAGGGCCTGCCGCAAGACCTCGACGACGTCTTCGAGATCCACGACTACTTCGGGCTCGACCCGTACAAACAGTTCTGGTTCAGCACGACCGAGTCGACCATCGACGCCGTGCAGCACCACATCGAGGGCGTCGTGGGCAACATGGACGACTACCTCGCGATCCTGCCCCGGCTCTACCCCGACCACTCGGCCGCGATCGAGACGATGAAGCCCTGGGCGTCGCGCCAGGCCGAGGGCGAGGCCGTGGTGTGGATTACGCTCGAGGGCTTCTTCTGGTTTCCGCGGACGCTCATGGGATTCGTGGATCTGTTCTACGCCTACGTCGACCAGCCCGAGCTGATCCACCGCATCAGCGAGGACCTGCTCCGCTTCAACCTGGGGCTGCTCGACCAGATCGAGGCCGCGTGCGTCCCGACGTTCATGACGATTGCCGAGGACATGTCCTACAACCACGGGCCTATGGTCGGGCCGGAGCTGTTCGAGGAGTTCATCGCGCCGTACTACCGCCGGCTGCTCGCGCGGGTCAAAGAGATGGACGTCCTTACGATCGTCGACACCGACGGCGACGTGACGAAGATGGTGCCCTGGCTGGCCGGCGTGGGCGTTGAAGGCGTCTTGCCGCTCGAGCGCCAGGCCGGCGTGGACGGCATGAAGCTCCGCGAGCAGTTCCCGCGGTTCGCCCTGATCGGTCACTACAACAAGATGGTCATGCCGCGCGGCGAGCAGGCGATGCGCGAGGAGTTCGAGCGACTCGTGCCCATCATGAAGAGCGGCGGTTTCATCCCGAGCGTCGACCACCAGACGCCGCCCGGCGTACCGCTCGAGAACTACCGCATCTATCGCCGGCTGTTGGATGAGTATACGGCCAATGGCTTGTAGGGAGGCGAGATGAAGCGATCCACACTGCTCGTCATCGCCATCCTCGTCCTGATAGCGACCGGTATCACATTCGGGCCGCGGCTAGCTCTCATGGCGGCGAAAAGAAACGTTCTTAGGACGATCTCTCCGGAGGCGAAGCAGGCGCTCGGGATCATCCCGACCAAGTGCATACGAATACCACCACGGCAGTGGGCGGCTAACACTCCACGATTGACAATCACCGTTGAACCCTTGGAGATCAGCCTACCCGCGGACGAGTTCAGCCGAGCACAAGACGAGCAGATTGTTGTCCTAGCCTCCGACAAGGTAAAGGTCCTGTTCAGGGAGTGTACTACTAAGCCCATGGAGGAGCTGTTGAAGAACGGGGGGCTGGGTTCGACTGCCTTCGATATTGTACACAACGCCTTCCACACTTCCGTGGAGGATCTTGAGGCATCGCGGAGCCTGGCGGCGCTCAGAAAATATGCGCCACTGATCTTCCTCAAGATGATGTTGAGTCCTTTACGCGCTGATAAGGGCTTCGAGGAATTCGAATGCGGGAATCTGCGTGGTTTCATTTCAGGGCATCTCGGCAAGGACCAGCCGGTGATGGTGCAACTGTTTCCTAATGGGATGAACGGCTGGTTGAACATGCTCATTGTGGGGACTGGAGCGCAGGCCAAGTACAGTGATGTCTACGACGTCATCTCGAAAATGAAACTGCGTCTGATCCCGACGACCCAGAAGACCGCCGACTCAAGCACAACACAGCCCGCAACGGCTTCAAGCCCAGCGGTAATACCTCTTCAATGAGGGCCGCGCTATCTCAGTGATCCTCGGTCACAATCCGCCCCACCCTCAGGTAGTTCGTCGTGTTCGACGTGGGTGTGTGGATGTTCTCGCCGCCGAGGGCGTAGATCGTCTTGCCGATGATGGCCGCGCGGATATCGTTCGTCCCGTAGGGCATGGGCGAGGGCAGGATCGACCACCGATCGGCCTGCGTATCGTAGACGAGCACGACGTTGCTGTACTGGTCGGGCTTGCGGCCGTAACGCCTGTTCTCGGCCTCGGTCCAGTCCGGCGCGCCGCCGACGATGATCACATACCGATCGGCGAACGCGACCGCGTCGTGGCCGCTGAGCGGATAGGGCATGTCCGCCCGCTTCGACCACGTCTTGCTCTTCAGGTCCAGCCGAAGCGTTTCGGGCAGCCGATAGTTCTGCCGCATGCCGTCGACGATGCGGAAGTGCAATCCGCCGAAGAGATAGAACGCGTCGTCCACGACCGCGCCGGCCACCCAGCCCCGCGAGTCTCCCGGGATGTCGGGCAGCTTACGCCAGCCCGTCCCGGGGGCGGCCGTGTCGAACATCTCGACGGCGTGGCACGTGGTCTTTTCGGTGAAGGGGGCTTGGCCCTTGGAGAACCGGTTGCCGCCGGCGCAGATCAGACACGTCCTCCAGGCGTCCATGGCCGCCCAGCCACGATCGGTCGGCATCGGCGGCAGGTAGCGCCATTGCAGCTTGCCCGTGCGTCGCGCAAGACAACGCACCTCGGCGAGCGTCTGCCCCTCGCGACGACCGCCGATCGTTACGAACGCATCCGGCAGCGAGACCCCGTCGACGTACACGCGTCCCTTGGGCATGTCCGGCAGTTTCGACCACGCATCGGCCCGGGCATCGTACTGGTAGACCACGGGCGACTCGAGCCACGGGTGGCGCATGCCGGCGGCCGAGATGAGCTTGCCCTCGAACACGCCGACGGCCCCGCCCTTGCGGAGCTCGGGCAGCGGCTTGCCGAGCGTCCACGTGATGTCCTTGACGCCCGGCTCGGCGCGCGCCTGCGAGGCGACCACCGATCCCGCGAGTACGCATGCGATCATGAGCTTTCGCATCGACGCGCTCCTTCTTTCCATCCTCCGCTTCGGCGATGGCTACGAAACGAGGATGCGGCCTTGCCCCGGGACGTACCACGAGACGCAATCCTGATGCAGCGTGCCGTACGCCTCGGGCGCCGGCGGCTCGCCCAACTCTGCGATCGGCGGGATCGGCGGTGCGCCGTCGGTCCGGATCAGCTTACCGGTCAGGGCCTGAACAGCGGCCGTCGAGACGTCCACGGGCTTCGTAGCAAACGGCCGCGCCTTACCCCCGTCGAGCACGGCGAGCGAGGCTACCTTGCCGCACAGCCAGATCCGCCCGCCGCGAGCGAGGAACGTCCGCATCCGTGCGGCCGCGTCGGTCGTCACCCACGTCGGGACGAGCACGACCAAATCCGACACCGTATCGAGAAACCCGTCGCGGATCATGTACCGATCGCACAGCTCGTAGTCCATGGCCGCGCGGAGCCTGGCCGCGCGGTCGATGAAGCCCCGCAGCCGGAAGCCTTCGCGCCAGAGCTGCTCGTCGTCGAGCGGGTAGAGCACCGCGGCCCGGCAGATCGGCTCGCTGATGACGAGCCTGGGACGCAGTCGTCGTTGGATCTCTTCGGTCCGGAAGATGTTGCCCGGGTCGTCGTGGACGATGGCGGCGGCGTTGGCGAACGATTCGTACAGGGCGTTAGCTGCATTGTTGCGCTGAAGCGTACCCGCGCGTTCGGTCGCGAAGCGCGTGCCGTAGAAGCGGGCGGCGCTGGCGAAGCGCTTGGCCAGAACATCCGTCTTCGGAAACGACCTCAGGCAGCCCATGCCCGTCCATCGCGCGGTGACGTCGTGTCGCGCGGCCACCTTCACGGCCTGGCTCTTGATCTGGCCGACGCGGAGGGCCTCGTGCGGGAAGCCGAGCGGGATGCCCAAGTGGGTCTTCGGGAAGTGCCGGCGGACGAGCCGGCAGACGGCATCGGTGAAGTCCAGCAGCGAGCCGGTGTACCAGTCGGCGAAGTCGCGCCGGCGTCGGAGGGGCTGCTCGCGGATGGGGAAGGGCGGCATGAGGTCGTCGTGCCATCGGGCGAGGCTCGTGGCCCAGGCGCGGTTCAGCTTGTCCAGACTGCCATAGCGGCGTTCGAGGAACCGCGCGAACGATCGTCGGGCCTGAGGATCGCCGCACCAGAAGCCGGCGTGCCCGTGCCCCGGCGAGAAGAGGTAGTGCTTGACGCCGGAAGGAGTGCAGACCTCGCCGTAGTCGCCGCTGATGCCGGCGTAGAGGAAGGCGATGCGCTCGGCCGTCCGGCGGGCCAGCTCGCTGTAGAGCCGGTCGTACACCTCGAGCGTCTTCGGGTCCCACAACGAGAGGATGCTCGAGTCCTCCCCGTGCCGCAGACAGCGGAACCGTGCGTGCGTCGCGTGCTTGGGGTCGTACCACGTGGGTGGGTGCTGGAACCAGGGGAAGATGCCGGCCTGCATCCCGGCGCGATCCGTCTTGTCCAGGTCGCGCTCGAGGCGAGTAAGGTCGTAGACGCCCGGCTTGGGCTCCATCTCCCACCAGACCGCGCGCGTCTCGACAAGCGTCACGCCGCAGTCGGCCAGCCGACGGACCACGTCGGGCTCGAGTGTGTCGCAGAGCCCGTTGCCGAGGATCCGCTTGCCGTTTCGCGTGTCGAGGTTGAGGTGCTCCTTGGGGATGTGCCGCGAGTGGTAGCGTATGGGTGTCGGCATGACTTGTCCTGTCACTCTTCTACCGCCACACATCGACGCCCATCTCCTGGAACTGGGCGGCGGCGTTCAGGAAGTGAGCCGTGATCCAGAACACCGTCCAGTGTTCCTGGTAGCCGCCGCGGAGGGCGTAGACGTCCTCCACCTGGCCGCGCTGGGCGTAGTTTGTGTGTTGCGGCTGTTCGCCCTGGCTGCCGTATGGGTCGATCAGTTGCCCGCAGCTCCGGTACATCACCAGGGCGAGCCGCTGGAGGTCCTTCGAGCCAATCGCCCGACCGAGCCGATAGACGTCGGGGGCGATCAGCACGCCGAAGACGTCGATGTGCTGGTTCTGCGGGGAGACGGCCGTCCAGCCCGTCGTGCGGAAGCCATGGTCGCGCAACCGGCCAGGCGGCAGGTCGATGTCCCAGACGACGGTGTAGGTCAGCGCCACGTCGCAGGCGTGCTCTGCCCACCGGAGGTACTTGGCCTCGCCCGTCATCTCGTGCAGCGCGAGGAAGCCCTGCAACGCCGCGAAGGCGCCCTCCTTGTCCTCACAGCTTGCATCGAGCGTCCCGCCCCAGTAGGGCTCGCGCATCGAGAGGTGTCGGTCGGCGTAGACCTGCCCGGCCTTGAGGGCCGCTTGTCGATGCTGGTCGCTGCCGAACACCTTGGCCCCCACGCAGAGCGGCGCGATGAAGAAGGCCTCGTTGGTCGACTCCGGCCGCCAGTCGTCGCGGAGGATCCGCGCGGCATGCTCGTCGCAGGCCTTGCGGAGGAAGCCCTCCCAACGCGACGTGTCCGCACCGCGGGCCTTGCCGACGCGGATCGCGTTGGCGAAGCACAGCATCGCCTGGCCCTGGCTGAGCAGCTCGACGCGGCCCCACGTCTTCTTGCGGATGTCGTACCACGTGTGAAATCCGCCCTCGTAGAACGCCGCGCCGCTGAGGAAGTCCAGCGACTTACAGGCCATGTCGAGCAGTTTCGGATCGCCCAGCTTGTCGGCGAGAACCTGGAAGGCGTAGCCGCAGGCGGCGGCCTGACCGCACCAGCCCATGACGAAGAAGCCGCGGTCGGGGTACTTTTTGAAACCCGCGACGGGGCCGGCCTCGACCCAGCGCGTTCGGGCGAAGCGCGTCTTGGCGCGGATGATCTCGGCGAAGCTCGGCAGGGCGTGGAGGCTGAACGGCTCAAACAGGTCGAGCGACTTGCGAACGGACCGGCGAAAGCCCCAGCCCTCGCGGTCGACCGGGTGCGCATCGAGGTAGAACGTCTTCTCGATGACGGTACCGGGCGGCACGTCGAGGTACGCATCGCCGTAGTCGACGAAGCCCGGTTGGACGGCCTTGATGACGCTCCGCTTGCCGTTGGACGCGCACGGCCCGGACAGCAGCGTCAGCTCGGTCGTGTCCTGCCTGCCGATGAGGCCCATCGACCACCACTGATCGTAGACGTGTCCGTACGGCGCGGCCGACGGGATCGTGTGGACCGCCGCGGCATATCGCGACCCGCCGTCGGCCCACTCGATGCACGCGAACGGCATGGGATAGCGATGCTCTTCGTAGATCGCCTCTTCGCCCGGCTTGCCCGTATAGACGGGCACCCGCTTGCTGCGAGCCCCCGAGGGGTTGCCGTAGTAGCAGATGCCCGGCAGGAGCGGTTTGGCCCCGCCACCCGATGCGACGAACCTGACCGACAGCGTGCATCGTTTGGCGGGTTGCTTGCCCGTCCACGTGAACCGCCGCACGCACTGAATCAAGTCTTCGTGCGGGCGATAGCTATCGCGGAGCTGCCACGTGCCGGCGGGCGTCGGGAGCGAGCCGTGCAGGATCGTCCACTCCCCGACGCGCTCGACCCTGTCCGGGTGGACGTGCTTCCAGTCAGCCGGCCAGCGGTCGCGCCAGTCGGTCGCGATCGACCACAGGCCCTCGGTCGGCGAGCGCAGGTAGACCTTGCCCTTTGAGGTGATGGCAACGTGTTTCGCGCCGTCGTGCTCTTGCAGTTGGAGTTCACAGGGCAGCACCGTGTCCGCCTCCGCCCAGGTTGTAACCGATGGCGCCATCAGAATGACCAGTGCGAGGCGGCTGACGATGTTGATGGGGTGGTCCTTCATGGTCTTGCCTCTATAGCGTTCGCCAACTCCGCCCTCACGGCCATCAGCTTGGCCGGGTCCTTTTCCCAGTCGCGCCAGGTCCGGCCGATACGTCGGGCGAATGCCGTCGCCTTGTCGCGGCCGGCCTTCTGCGCGAGCAGGTGCAAGTACTCGTAGTCTTCCATACCCTCGCGGATCTGCTTGAGCCGCATCGAGACCACCGGCCCGTCGAAGCCCGCGTCGGTGCCCGGATAGAACAGCATGCCTTCGCCGTTGTAGGCCAGCCGGAAGCTCGGCTGGTCGAGCCACGGGTCGCGCACGTGGCCCCAGTAGGTGCTCGCCCAATACAGCAGACCCGTCATTCGATAGCGGTAGTTGAGCCACGCCCAGACGCGGTAGTTGAGCAGCGGGAAGTCGAGCTGCCAGAAGAGCGGCTCCTTGCCGCGCTGACACAGCGCGGTGTAGCTCCACAGCTCGTCGCCGGCGGCCAGACGCTCCTTCGCCGACGGTTCGTCGTGCAACGGCCAGAGGGGCACCCACACATCGACGGCCTCGTTGAGGTCGCCCCACGAGGGCTTGGTCGGCTTGGTCTGTTCGGTGCAGAGCACGCGGATCTTCGGAGCGGCCTCGTGGATGAACCGGCCGAGCTGCCGCACGGTCTCGTAGGCCTCCTTGTCGTTGGGCTCGTCCAGGACATAGATGTAGGCCCCGTCGATCCAGCCGTGTGTGGCCAGGTATGCCTGCATCTCGGCCAGGTATCGCCGCGTCGTCTCCAACTGCTTGCCCTTCGGCATCCGCGACAGGTGCATCACCTGGATCGCGTTGACGCGATGGCGCTTGATGAACGCGGCGAGCTTGGTGTGCGTCTCGGACGGATCGATCGAGCCGTCCGGCTTGCGCTTGGGCAGCAGGTGATGCGGCACGTCGGGCGTGATGCGATGCTTGGCCGTGGCCGCACAGTAACGCTCCTCGATCGCGCGGTACTCCGGGCTGCCCACCTTGACGCCGTGATCGCCGGCCACGCGACGGAAGTGACCGAAATGCGATTGCACCGTCGGCGTGTCGGGCAGGGCGAAGTCCCAGACGTGCAGCGCGACGGGGATGGTCGCCTCCTGACCACCCTCGAAGCGCACTGTGACCTGGCCGGTGTAGTCACCCGGCGCAGCGTCGCGGGGCACCGGCAGATCGATCCAGAAGGCTTCGGCTCGATCGGGATGGACCGTGCAAGGGATGGCGTCGTACTTCGCTCCGTCCTTGTTCTGTCTCGCATGCCACTCGGTCAGCATGCTGCCGTCGA
This sequence comes from uncultured Planctomycetales bacterium, assembly GCA_964622545.1. Taxonomy (GTDB): domain Bacteria; phylum Planctomycetota; class Phycisphaerae; order UBA1845; family JAFGLZ01; genus JAFGLZ01. The sequence goes on from CAZUQM010000019.1 coordinate 109,016, forward strand.
TGGGATTGACAAACGGGATGAGCGCGTCGGGGTACAGGCCCACCCGCGCGTCGCTGTTGTAGCTGGGCCGGCGGACGTTGACGCTGTGCTCTCGGTAGCGTCTGGCCGCCTTGCCCGCGATGGCGTGGTCGGCCTCGTCGGTCAGGTTCCCGAGCAGAACGTCCTTGACGATGACCGCCCGGTCGACCGCCTGCACGACGACCTGGAACGCCTCCCACTCGTTCCGCCCGGCCGAGATCGCCACGCGCGGCTCGCCCGGTTCGGCGTGCATCGGATCGATCCGCTCCAGGCTCGACAGGGCCCAGACGCGACACGGGGCCTCGGCCGCCTGCGCGGTTGCTCGTGGGAGAGCCGACAGGCTCAGAATCGTGCCAACGATGACGAGCATGGATCGCATGATGTGTTCTCCTGGTCGGTGCCCGGTGAGGACGACCGTCGATTGTGCAGTCTAGTGCTGCATTTCGGAAGTATCGCGACGACCTGTCCGAGCCGCCGGATTGATCCGGCGCGGCCGCGCGGCATGAATGCCGCGGCTCGAGCAGCAGCCGTGGCGTGTGCCGCCCTGTCCATCGTCGCACGATGTGTGAAACGCGGCACTAGCCCTTCGGTTCGGCGGGAGCCTCGTTCTCGGCAAGCTGTCGAATCGCTTCCGCCGGCACGCCCACGCACAGCGTGTTCGGAGGCACGTCGTCCAGCACCACGGCCCCGGCGCCGATGACGGATCCTCTGCCGATCTGTCGACCCTCGAGCACGACGGCGCCGATGCCGACGTGGACCTCCGGAGCGACCACCGCGCCGCCGCCCAAGACCGCTCGCGGCGCGATGTGGACGTGATCGCCGACCTGGCAACCGTGCTCGACGATCGCGCCGGTGTTGACGATGACATTGCGGCCGATCACCGCCTGGGTGTTGATGATCGCGCCGGCCAAGACGGCCGTGCCGTCGCCCAGCATGGCCGTGGCCGAGACCTGCGCGCTGCTGTGACAGACCGTGGGCAGGACGAAGCCGATCGCTTGCAGCCGTTCGTACAGCTCGACGCGCCGCGTCGGTCGATGGGTCGAGCCGACCCCGACAAGTGCCGCGGTCATGCCGCGCTCACGCAGCTCCGCCAGGACCTCGTCCGTGCCGACCACGGGCACGCCGAGCACCTCGCCGGTGACCTCTGGGTCGGTCAGCGCCGCGACGATCCACCGTCCCATGCTCTGGACGGCCTCGATCAAGACGCGGGCATGCCCGCCCGCCCCGGCGATGACCATCTGACTGGAGACCTGCATGGCGATCCTCCGAGACCGTCAGGGCGACTCAGCCTGGTCCGGCTCCGAACGGCACTTCCACGGCCTGGGTAGCAGCATCGGCACGGCCCGTTGGTAGTCGCGATAGGCCTGGCCGAACTGGTCGATCAGGTCGCGCTCTTCCAGCCACGCCCCGACGACGACCCAGCCCGACCAGAGGATGTTAAACGCCAGCCGGTCGGTTGTCAGGTCCGGCCCCGACCAGATCATCAGCAACGTGCCGAGGTACTGAGGGTGACGCGTGGTGCGGTAGATCCCGGTCTGGATAAGGCCGGAGCCGTTGCCGTCGGTGGCGTCGGCCGGCGCTTCGCCCCCGCCACCCTCGCCCGAGCCGAGCCAGTCTCGGGCGAAGCCGTCGCGCATCTGCCAGCCGCCCCAGAGCAAGGGGATCGCGCCCAGAGCGAACAGCGATCGGATCACCCATCGCCACGGCGGCTCAGCCGACCAGAGCATTGTCAAGGGGCCCTGCCAAAGGCCCAGCACGGCCAACAGGACGACACTCGATGCCAACGAGTAGGCCGGCATCCACGGCGCCCCCGGTCGCCATCGTTGCGTCCGCTGTCGGAAGGGCGTCCGCACCATCCCGCTGTGCTGGACGAAGAAGAGCCCCGACAGGCCGCCGTTGATGATGAGCAGCCACGGTTCGGTCAGATCGAGTCGCACCAGGTCAAACGGTCCGAATACCATGAACCAGCCGAAGGCGCCCAACGAGACCGCCGACAGCGGTGGGGCGAGGATGACGCAGGTCGTTCCAAAGAGGCTGGTGCGTGTCTTGCTCGATGCCTGTCCGTTCACGGCTCGCGATCTCCAACCGGCCGGTCGAACGGTAGGTGTCCCACGTTGCCGCGTCAAGCGGCCGTGTCGTGTTGGAGGTTTCGCCTCGGCTGCGGTACAAGTAGGGCTTCGTGATGCGTGATCGGGCGCATTCGTGCATGGGCGTCAGGTGGGCAAGGCCTCCGCCGAGCCGAGGCCGTCAGATCCGTTCGCGGCTCGCCGGGAGTCTCGTCAACCGAGCCGACTCGATCGACTGATTGCCAGCCAAGCGCGGTGGCCCGATCGAGTGATCCGTACTTTCAAACGAGGTATCACACCATGAGCGATTCCAGCCAGCGCACCGTCGCCGTCGTCGGCGCATCGACCGATCGCAGCAAGTTCGGCAACAAGGCCGTCCGGGCCTACCTGAAGCAGGGCTGGCGGGTGTACCCCGTCTCGCCCAAGGCCGACGAGATCGAGGGCCTGCAGGCCTACCCCTCCGTCCGCGACCTGCCCGGTGCGGTCGACCGCGTCAGCGTGTATCTGCCGCCGGCCGTGGGGCTGAAGGTCCTCGACGACATCGCCGCCGTCGCACCGGGCGAGCTGTTCATCAATCCGGGCGCCGAGAGCGAAGAGCTCGTGGCCAGGGCCCGCGACCTCGGCCTCGACCCTATCCTGGCGTGCAGCATCATCGACATCGGCGAGGAGCCCGACTGACGGTCGGCCATGCCTGCGCCCACCCCTCTGTCGCGCCTGGACAGCGCTGGGGCCACCGCGGCGCTGCCCAGCGGCAACAAGATGTAAGTCATTTCTAATTATTGCTTTAAGGTAGAAAGCCCCGGCGCGCGCTCCGCGATGTTGCCCTTCGTCAACCTTGCCCGCATAACCGGAACATGCCTCGCAGCCGTATCGTCGGCCATCTGTAGGCATATCCATTTGTGCAGCAGTAGTTTAAGACGGAGATTCGTCGGTGCTCGTCCCTCGGCCGCCTGGAATGCATCTTGCACGATGTCCCAACGGAGTGGGTAAGGAGCCGAACGATGACCCTTCAGCACACATACGATCAGGTCGTCTGGTTCTTCCAACGCAAGACACGCATCATCTTCCTGACGATCATGTCCTACGCCGCCCTCTGCTAGCGACGCCGCGCCTTGCGACCAACTCGCCTGCCCGATAGAACTTACCGTTTCGGGAGGTCGGTTCGGGATGTGGCGCACCATCATCCAGCTTTTCAGTCTCGCCATGGGGCACGCCTGCGTCGACGGCTGCGCGACCATGGTCCATCCGCTGATCCGCGCCCGTGTGGACACCTTTGGCATGCCGGCCGAGACGATCGCATGGCTCACCACGATCGTCATGACCGTGACCTGCTCGCTCAGTCAGCCGCTGTTTGCCCTCTGGTCCGACCGCTGGGGGGGACGATGGGTCTCCCTCGTAGCGCCCTTTACCGCCGGCGTGGCCATGGCCGCGGCGATCGAGTCGGTCCATCCCGCGAGCATGGCCATCTGGCTGGGCGTCTGTGGTTTGTCGGTGGCGGTGTATCACCCGACACCGGCGGCCATGGTGGGCGACCTGCTGCCCGGCCGGCGGACGTTCTCGCTGGCGGTCTTTCTGGGCGGGGGCATGATCGGGCTCGGCGTGGGGCCCGTCGCCGTCTCGTACATTTTCGAGCACGTGGGCGACGACGGGGGATGGTGGCTGCTGGCCGTGGCCGCGCCGACGGCGATCGCCCTGCTGATCAGTTGCGGGCCGGCCCGGCACCTGGGCGGCACGGCCCAGTCGCTCGGATCACTTCGGGCCGCGATCCAGGGCCACCGAAAATCGATGCTCGTGCTGGTCACGATGGCCTCATGCCGCTCGTGGACGACCATGGGGCTGGTGCTGGGGATGACGCTCCTGACCGAGCGCCAGGGGACGAGCATCACCTGGACGGGCGTGCTGCTGTCGGCGTTCCTCTTCAGCGGCGGCGTGACGGGGCTGGCCTCGGGCCTCTTCTTCCACCCGAAACGTGAGCGTCTGGTCCTGGTGATCACGTCGATGGTCGCGCTGGTCGCCACGGCGCTGATGCCGTTCGGCGGAGCCGCCGGCATGGTCATCTGCTCGGTGATCGCCGGAGCGAGCCTCCAGGGCGTCAACCCGCTCGTGGTGGCGATGAGCCAGCGGCTGCTGCCGTCGGGCTCGCGGATGGCCTCGTCGCTCGTGATGGGATGGGCCTGGGGCGTCGGAGGGCTGCTCGGCCTCATCGTCACGATCATCGATCCGCTGGAGCTGGCGTTCGTCGCGGTCGGCCTGGTCATGCTACCGGCGGCGGTCCTGACGTTGATGTTGCCCGAGGTGCCGCACACGAGACGGGCCGAACCCGTGGTCGTTCCGCCGGCCCATACCGCACGATCGACGTGAGCCCACGCGTCGACCGGCATCTGATTCTGAACGCGACCCGACACAGACGAAGGACGGAGCTCTCGACATGCCCAAGACGATTGGCATCATCGGCGACGGGGCGATGGCGACCGTGTGTGGCATGATCCTCACCGACAGCGGCCACCACGTGAAGCTCTACAGCATGTTCGACGACCACCTCGAGGCCATGCGGGCTTCGCGCCGAAACGAGCGCTACCTGCCGGATCTTCCCTTGCCCGAGGCGATGGTCCTGACCGAGGAGCCCGGCGAGGTCTTCGCAGACGCGGACTTCGTCCTGTCGGCCATGCCGTGTCAGTTCATCCGGGCATGGTGGGGCCCGGTCGTCGACGCCGCGGCCAGAGACGTGCCGGTGTGCAGCATCACCAAGGGCATCGAGAATGGGTCCCTCCTGCGGCCCAGCGAGGTGCTGCGCGACCTGCTGGGACCGATCCCGGTGGCGGCGCTCAGCGGCCCGAACATCGGTCCGGAGCTGGCCCGGCGGCTGCCCGCCACGGCCGTCGTCGCCGGCGAGGACGAAAGCCTGGCCCGGTTCATCCAAGAGGCCTTCGCGACCGATTGGTTTCGCGTCTACACGAACGTCGACCTGGTCGGCGTGGAGCTGGCCGGCGCGGTCAAGAACGTCATCGCCCTGGCCGCCGGTGCGGTGGATGGTCTCGGCGCGGGCTGCAACGCCAAGGCCGCGCTGCTGACGCGGGGCATCGCCGAGATCGCGCGGCTCGGTGATGCGTTGGGGGCCCGGCGCGAGACTTTCGCCGGACTGGCCGGGCTCGGTGACCTGGTCACGACGTGCATCTCGCCGGTGGGCCGCAACCGCTCGACGGGTGAGCGGATCGGGCGGGGCGAGACGGTCGAGCACATCCTGCAGACGACCACCTCCGTCGTCGAAGGCCTGGCCACCACGAAGAGCGTGATGCAGCTCGCCGAGCGGCACGGCGTGGAGATGCCCATCACGGCCGCCATCCACGCGGTTCTGTTCGAGGGTCGCGACGTCCGCGACGCCATCACCGACCTGATGGGCCGCCGGCTGCGCAGCGAAGACTGACCGGCCGCTAAAGCGGAATCGGGTACCGGCCGAGGTCGTGGGCGAGGCGCATCGCCTGCACCAGATTCGCCGCGGCCTGGTCGGTGAGCGTCCGACGGGGCACCGCTGCCGACAGGTCGATCATGAAGCCGCCTCCGCGAGCGGCCGAGGCGAGCGTCTGATGCACCCACCCTTCGATCTGGGCCAGGCTGCCTTGTTCGAGCAGGTCGTGGCTGAGGCAGGCGATGAGACACGCGCCGTTCCCGAGCGCCTGTTTGATTCGCCCCAGGTCGCAGTCGTCGCTGAGGGGCACGTCCGGCAGAGCCAGGCCGTCCATGCCGACGCGCCGACTGAGATCGACCACGGGCACGGTGCCCTTGTCGGCCTGTAGAATGACCTGTCGGTCAACGTGGCTGCGAAGCGTATCGACGAACCGCCGGTCGTAGTCGATCAGGCGTTCGGTCAGCTCCGGGCCGGTCAGGGGGTCCGTGCCGGCGACATGTTTGTGACGCAGCCGATAGATCGGGCCGAGTCCCGCGTCGAGGCACGTCCAGAGGCCTTCGAGGAGCCGGTCGAACAGGGTGTCCAGCAGTTCCTCCAAGAGTCCGCAGTGATCGCGCCGCAACTCGCCGAGGGCGCGCGGATCGATCCACTCGCTCAAGACGGTCGGTCCGGGCATGGTCACCTGGGCGACGGCCTTCCCGGCGAGCCGCGCCCGCGCCTCGCGGAAACCGTGGGCGTCGAGCCGGAGCGGCACGTACGGGATGGAGAGGGCGCGTTCGGCGTCTTCGACCGAGCGGATCCAGCGCTTGACCACACCGCGCTCGCGCCAGCCGACGCGGACGATCTCGGTGAGCGGGCCGTCCGGCGTGTGGATGACCTGCTCGATGCGGCCCTGGCCGAGGTCGCGCTGCTCGAGCCACCGGTTGCCGGCCGTCAGCATGACGGGTGTGGGATAGGACCAGTCGAAAACGACGTCGGCGTAGGTTTCGACGGCCTGGAGCACATCCTCGTAGGCCGGCAGGGTGGTGTACCAATCCTCGACATAGGGGTTCAGCGGTGTCAGGATCGGCACGCGGTCCGGCTGGCCGCCCCGCAGGGCGGTTAGGACGCGCGTCTCGACGTTCATCGGGCTGTGCGTATCGCCTTCGCTCACTTACCTTGCCAACTCCATGTATGCCGTCCGACGGGGCCGACCCGGCCAGGACGACCGGGCATCGGGTGGGGACGCGCTACCATTCTCGAATCTAGGATCGGCTTGTGCGGCTGTCAACTTGGGTTGGTTCGCCGGCGTTGCGTCGCGGGGGGCTGGCGTCTATAGTCGCCGGTCTGGGAAGGAGCGTGGTATGGCGCGTCTGTTCATCGGAGACATGAAGCCCGGCGACCTGATCGACGATCAGGTCTTCCTGGTGAATTCCAAGGACCTTCGGACGACGACCCAGGGGTCGCTGTACATCCATGCGATCCTGGCCGATCGGACCGGGCAGGTGCCCGCGCGGTTCTGGCAGGCCACCCAGGGCATCTACGACGTGATGCCCGAGGGCGGCTTCATCAAGCTCAAGGGCCGGGCCGAGAACTACAAGGGCAACCTCCAGTTCATCATCGACGCGGTCCGTCCCGTCGAGCAGGACCAGGTGGAGCTGGAGGACTTCCTGCCCCGCACCGACAAGGACGTCGAGGCCATGTGGGCGCGGCTGCTCGAGATCCTCCGCGGGATCAAGAACGAGCACCTGCTGGCGCTCGTCGCTGCGTTCATTCGCGACGAGGCCTTCGCGGCGGCGTTCAAGAAGGCTCCGGCCGCGGCGCAGCTCCATCACGCGTACCTCGGGGGCCTGCTCGAGCACACGCTGAACATGCTCGAGGTGGCACTGGTCGTCGCGCCGAAGTATCCCGACGTGAGTCTCGATCTCGTGCTGGCCGGGGTGTTCTTCCACGACATGGGCAAGACGGCCGAGCTGAGCTACACGACGAACCTCAGCTACTCCGACGAGGGGCAATTGGTGGGCCATCTCGTCCAGGCGTGCGTCTGGCTCGATCGGCGGGCCGAGGCGGCCGCCGAGCAGACCGGCAAGCCCTTCCCGCCGGACCTGCTGACCGTGCTGAAGCACATCGTTTTGGCCCACCACGGCGTGCACGAGTTCGGCAGCCCCAAGCTCCCTGCCGTACCCGAGGCGATGCTGATCCACCATCTCGACAACATCGACGCCAAGATGAACACCATGTTCCGCATGATCCGCGACGACACCGACGACCAGAGCGATTGGACCGGGTACGTGCGGGCGCTGGAGACGAAGATCTACAAGCGTGACGTGACGGCCGAGCCGGAGGTGTGACTCCCGCCGGCGGCGGGGGAGGAGGCCGCCTCGACGTCGCCTGCGATCTCAGCCGCCGGGGCCGTCAGGCAGAGTAGGGCAATTCATGAACGGTAGCGACGCCATCGAACGGGCGCGGGACGCGATGGCCCAGGCGCGGCACATCTGCGTCTTCAGCGGGTCGGGGCTGTCGGCCGAGAGCGGCATCCCGACGTTTCGGGACGAGGGAGGCATCTGGGAACGCTTCCCTCAGGAGCAGTTCGCTGAGATCGGCGGGCTCGTGCGGAGCTTTCTGACGCAGCCCGACCGGCTGCGCGAGTTCGTGGCCGAAGGCGTCGGCGACGCGGCCCGGGCGGCGCCGAACGAGGCCCACGTTGCCATCGCCCGCACGGAGCAGAAGAGGCGCGTGACCGTCGCCACGCAGAACATCGACGGGCTGCATCAGGCCGCCGGCAGCGAAACCGTGCATGAGCTGCACGGCTCGCTCTTCGTCCTTCAGTGCACGGGGTGCGGCTGGCGACGGGAGTTGGGCCGCGAGACGATGCGGCAACTGGCCGCGGACCTGAGCGAGCCCCTGCCGCTGGTCGCCAAGCGAACGCGGCTGACGCGGCTGCTGCTGCGATTGCTGCCGCGGTGCGAGGTGTGTCGAGCCAGGATGCGTCCGGCCATCGTCTTCTTCGGCGAGCAATTGCCCCAGGACGCCTGGCACGCGGCCCAGACGGCGGCCGTCGACGCCGACGCGATGCTCGTGGTCGGCACGTCGGCGACGGTCTTTCCGGCCGCGATGCTGCCGGCCATCGCGCACGACACCGGCGCGAAGATCATCGTGGCCACACTCGATGCCGACTTCGTCGCGCCGTGGGCGGACGTGACGGTCGTCGGGGCGGCGACCGAGACCGTGCCCGCGATCTTCGAGGGCGTCGCCTGACCCGTCTGCCATGACAACGGAACGTGTGGCCCCGTCGCCCCCGACTGGGCTTCCCCACAGCTCGCAGCCGGGGCGGCTGCGCTACAGAGAGGATTCACCCATGAGCGGCGAAATGCCCGACCGCATCCTGCGGCACCTGAGCCAATCCGGCTACCGGCCCCAGAAGACGCGGGCCCTGGCCCGGTCGATGGGCATTGCCGACCAGGAGTACAACGACTTCCGCAGCGCGGTCAAAGAGCTGATGGCCGCCGGCCGCATCGTCCTGGGCAGCAAGAACGCGCTCATGCTCGCCGAGCCGACCGGCGCGGTCGTCGGCACGTACCGGGCCAACCCGCGCGGGTTCGGCTTCGTCGTGCCGCAGTCGCCCACCGCCCACGGCGATCTCTACATCCCCGAGGGCGAATCGCTGGACGCCATCACGGGCGATACCGTGAGGGCCCGCGTGCTCAAGCGAGGCAAGCGGCGCGGCGAGATGATCTACCACGGCCGGATTACCGAGGTGCTCGACCGGGCGGCGAACCAGTTCGTCGGCCAGCTCCGCCGCGATCAAGGTCGGTGGTTCGTCTGGCCCGACGGCAAGACCCTCAACGTGCCGATCTTCGTCAGCGACGTCGGGGCCAAGGGGGCCAAGCTGGGCGATCAGGTGGTCGTCGAGATCATCAGTTTCCCCACGGCCGAGACACGGGCCAAAGGCGTGATCATCGAGCGGCTCGGCCGGCGCGACGACCCGGGCGTGGACGTCCGCAGCATCGTGCGGCAGTACAACATCCCGGACGAGTTTCCGCCGGCCGTCCGCGACGAGGCCCGCCGCGTCATCGGCTCGTTCGACCTCGACGCCGAGCTCGAGCGCCGCGAGGACTTCCGCGACCTGCTCATCGTGACGATCGATCCGGAGACGGCCCGCGACTTCGACGACGCCATCTCGCTCCGCAAGCTTTCCAAGGGCCGCTGGGAGCTGGGCGTGCACATCGCCGACGTCAGCGCGTTCGTAAGGGAGGGCTCCGAGCTGGACGCCGAGGCGCGCCTTCGCGGCAACAGCACCTACCTGCCGCAGTACGTCGTGCCCATGCTGCCCGAGGTGCTCAGCAACGGCCTGTGCAGCCTGCAGGAGGGCGAACCGCGGCTCGTCAAGAGCGTGTTCATCGAGTACGGCCGCGACGGCGACGTGCTGTCCAGCCGCTACGCCAACGGTGTGATCAGCTCGGCGCAGCGCTTCACCTACGATGAGGTCACGCAGGTCCTGGCCGGCAAGACGGGCGGCTACCGCAAGGACGTCGTCGGCCTGCTTAAGGACATGGAGAAGCTCGCCCGCGTCATCCAGCGCCGCCGGCTCGACGAGGGTATGATCGTGCTCGACCTGCCGGAGATCGAGCTCGACCTCGACGAGGACGGCCACGTGGTCGACGCGCACCCGGCCGACACGAGCTTCTCGCACACGATCATCGAGATGTTCATGGTCGAGGCCAACGAGGCCGTCGCGCGGCTGTTCGACGGGCTGGACGTGCCGTTCCTGCGGCGCATCCATCCGGACCCGCCGGCCGAGTCGTCGCGGAACGTCGCGCGCTTCGTCAAGGTGCTGGGCCATACGATCAAGGGTCCGCTCGATCGCCAGGCGATGCTGGGCCTGCTGGCCAGCGTCAAGGGTCGGCCGGAGGCGATCGCGGTCAACATCGCGGTGCTGCGGTCGATGGAGGCGGCCTCGTACTCACCGCAGAAGGTCGGCCACTTCGCCCTGGCCAGCGAGTGGTATTGCCATTTCACCTCGCCCATCCGGCGCTATCCCGACCTGGCGATCCATCGTTTGCTCGACCGCCATTTCGAGGGCCGACTTCGCAGGAACGCCTCGCCGGCATCCATGGACATCCCCGACGCCAAGGACCTGGCCGCGCTGGGTGCCCATTGCAGCTTCACCGAGCGCCGCAGCGAACAGGCCGAGCGCGAGTCGAAGCTTGTCAAGGTGCTCGAACTGCTGAGCCAGCGGATCGGCGAGGTCTTCGACGGCCTCGTGACGGGCGTGGCCAACGTCGGCGTCTTCGTGCAGTGCATCAAGTACGGCGTGGACGGGCTGATCCGGTTCAACGATCTGCCGGACGACTGGTGGGACATCGACGCCGCCAGCGGCAGCGCGGTCGGCGAGCGCTCGGGCCGGCGGATCACCATCGGCGATACGGTGCAGGTCGAGGTGCTGTCGGTCGACGTGCCGGGCCGGCTGCTTGACCTCGGTCTGGTCCAGCACAGCCGTCCGCGTGACAAGGACGAGAAGCAGGCCAAGCCGTCGCGGCGTCAGGGCAAATCGAAGGGCGGGGGCAAGGCCGAGACCCAGGGTAAGACCGAGGCCGGGTCGCGGGGCGGGGGCAAGCCCAAGTCGAAGCCGAAGACCAAGCGCGTCGGCGGCGGCAAGGCCCGCAAGAAGGCGGGACGGCGGAAGCGGAGGTAGGGGGGCGTCTCACGCCGCGTCGGTGCGGTAGGCGGCCAGGTCGATCGCGTCCTCGCCGAAGCGGTCGCGGATCGCGTCGAGGGCCTGCAGCAGGTCGGGCCGCTCGCGCTTGAGGTCGAACAGGTACCCCTGCCCGGACGGATACGTCAGGTCGTCCAGCCGCAGCGTGATCGCTTTGAGTCGCACCCGCCTCTGATAGGCCGACCGGAACAGCCGCTCGGCCTGTCCGAAGATCACGAACTCGCTCAGTGTCGCATCGTCGAGTCGGCCCGTGCGTCGCACGCGATGCCCGTCGGCGTAGGTGATCGACAGCGTGGCCCGTCGCGAGCCGAGCGCGAGCTTCCGCAGGCGTCGCGCCCCGCGCGAGCAGACCCGCCACAAGGCCGCCAGCAGCACGTCGTCGTCGTTGGTCTCGCCCGGCAGCGCGAATGTCTCGGTCACGTTCGGGGCGGGGCGGCTGGCCGCGCGGACGGGTGTGTCGTCTTCGCCCTGAGCGGCGCGGTGCAGGGCCCGGCCCGGTGGACCGAAGGCGGCCTGGAGCGCGTCGCGGCCCAGAGCGACGATGTCGGCGATGACGTGCAGGTTCAACTCGCGCAGCTCGGCGATGAGCGAATCCTCGACGGTCGGCAGGTGGGCTACCGGCAGGGGCGCGAGGAACTCCCGCTCGCCACCGACCATGACCTCGCACAGGCCCGTCGGGCGGATGACGCGGGTGGCCACCTTGCTGACGAGCTTGTTGGCCGCCACGCCCAGGCTCGGGTCGAGCCGGATGGCCAGGATGTCCTTGCGGAGCCGCCAGGCCGCATCGAGCGGGGTACCCCACAGCCGCTGCGTTCCGGTCAGGTCGATGAACAGGTGTCCCGGGCCGGCCGGTTCGACCACGGGCGAGTAGGTGGTGGCCTCGCGCAGCAGGGCCGTCATCGCCCGGTCGTAGGCGTCGGGCATCGGGTGGAGCACGACGAGGTCGCGGCAGCGGCGCTTGGCCTGGTCGAGCAGCATGCCGCGTCCCAGCCCGGCCAGCATCGCCGGGCGCGAGACGTCCAATACCATGCGGCGCGATCGACCGGGTGTGGCCACGGCCAGGGGTCGACCGCGGAGCGAGGCGTCGAGCGCCTCGGCCACGGCCGCGTAGAACCCGATGATGTTGATGTGTGCGACGGCCATGCTGTACGACCTTCGGCGGCGATGTTCGGGGACGGCGAGGATTCTGTTGAGTTGGCGCGGTTTGGCAACGCTCCCCAGCATGTCGACGGTCTGTCACGGGCGCGTCTCAGACGGCAACGCTTCCTGACGGGCGCGTCTCAGACGACAACGCTTCCTGACGGGCGCGTCTCAGACGGCAACGCTTCCTGACGGGCGCGTC
>CAZUQM010000020.1:0-3808 GCA_964622545.1 uncultured Planctomycetales bacterium
GGTTCGGGGTTCGGGGTTCGGGGTTCAGGGACTCGGGAGAAGGGTTCCGGGGTCCGGGTTCCCGGGGCTGGCTGTGTCGACCTGTCGTCGAGGCCCCAACCTGAAGCCTGAAGCCTGTGGCCTGAAGCCGGTGACGCGCCGCGTCGCGTTCACCCTCGTCGAGCTCCTCGTGGTCATCTCGATCATCGCGCTGCTGATGACGATCGTCGCCGCGGCGTGGCAGTCGATGACGGCCGGCAAGGTCGAGGCCAAGGCCCTCAACACGCTCAACAGCTACGCCATGGTCGCCCGCAACTACGCGATGCGGCACCAGCTCGAGACCGTCCTGGCCGTCGACCCGCTGACGGGCAAGCTCGACCTGTACGTGTGGGATACGCTGGGCTACGTCGACCCGGACGATCCGAACTTCAACATCCCGCCGAACACGCGGTACGTGCTCGCGCCGGTGCTGGACGACTCGGCCACGCTGCCCAACCTGGGCGAGCCGACCCGCCCCGACAACGTCCGCGTCCGGATCGCGCCGATCGATTACCTGGAGAACCCGGACTGGCGGATCAACGACGCGCTGACGCGGTTCGCCATCTGCTTCGACCCGCACGGCCGCCTGGTGGTGCGAGATCTCTGGCTCAAGTACGAACCCGATACGGTCACCCAAACGGTTCCTCTGCCCGGACTGCCCACCGCTACATTCAGCCGCAAGGTGACCGGCCTCGTTCCAGCCGAGCCAGGTGCCGGTCCTCCCCCGGTGTTGGACATCGCTGAGGGCGTGTTGCCGTTGAGCCCAGAAGACACGTCGTACTTCTTCATCCGCACGTCGCTTGGCGGGGTGGCGTACCGGCCGCTCGAGGGTGCGGGCGATCCGCGGGCCGACCCGAGCACGATCCCGGGCGATCCGAACAACCCGAACTACCGGAACGACCAAGACCGGACCGACTTCCTGCTCAACCGCTACACCGGGCGGGCGATGCTCGCGGAGGTGCAGGGATGACGACGAGAGATCCGACGAGCGTGAACGTGGCGCGTCGCCGTGCCGATCGGCCAACACGTTCACAGGTCGATAGGTTCGGGAGCCGGGAGCCGGGACCCGGGACCCGTGACTCCAGACCAGATGCCCGATTCGCCAGAGCCTGCACGCTAGGTCCTAGGCCCGCCGCAGGCCTTCGTCGTGCGCGGTGTGGGTTCAGTCTGGCCGAGCTTCTGGTGGCGATCGGCGTGCTGGGCATCGGTCTGACGATGGTGGCGTGCTTCTTCCCCGTCGTGGTCTATCAGCATGCCGAGACGACCGCCCAACAGAAGGCGATGGTCATCGCCCGCCAGGCCAAGGAGACGGTGCTGAGTGAGCCGGCAGGGGTGACGAACCTCGATCCGCCGTACGCGGACCCGAGCGTCTGGCATCTGACGAACGAGTATATGCCGCTGAATCCCGATGCTTACCTCCAGATGGTAGAGCCACCGATCGCTCATCCGGACATGGGCGAGCCCAGCCAGGTGGTCGAGTTCGCCAAGAAGCCCCGTTTCGTGTGGTATCTGTTTCGTCGGAAGAAGCCGCAAGGGGTCGAGGAGTTCTTCGTCGCCGTCACACGAACCATGGGCGGGCGGCGCTACTGGATCCACCAGCAACTCGGCGGACCCGGCGAGAGCATGTTCCCACAGCCCTGGGCGATGTTCTTCAGGGCAACCGGCGATAGGATCCTGACCCCATTTCCCGTCGGAGAGTTCGTGCTTCCGCCTGATTTCTCGGTTAGGGACGCCTTTCCGCCTGGCACGACCATCCGTGGCGATTCGACGGGCTTGCTGTACACCGTTCTGATCGTCGATGGCACGGGTGGGGTCGTGCTGCGCGAGCGGCTCGATCCCGCGGACAACTCTGCCTTGCCGCTGAGCGAGCCCAAGGGCGCCCGGATGTTCACCTGGTTCCCGCCGGCGCTCGACGGCGACGAGAGCCCGTACGTGGCCGGGTTGGCGTTCTGACGGCAGGGTTCCGGGTCCCAGGGTTCGGGGTTCGGGGCCGGATGAAGCGACGTTTGCCAATCAGAGACGCGACCGTCAGGGAGCGTTGTTGTGAACCGGCGACCATGTGGACCTTTCCGGGACACGCGGTGCGAGCAAGGATTCATAACAGCAGGGATTAGGGACGAGGGAGTAGGAAACGGCGGATAGGGACGCAGTAGCGTGAAACGGTTGACAGCGACAAGTCGAAGGGCGAAGGCGGGACCCGGCACCCGGAACCCGGAACCCGTCCGTGACGCCTTCACCCTCACCGAGCTCATGGTCTCGGTGGCCGTGCTGGTGCTCGTCATGCTGGCCGTCAGCACGATCTTCAACACCGTCACGCAGACCAGCAGCCTGACCACGGCCGACATCGAGATCAGCGACACCGTCGACGCCATCCGACGGACGATGCAGCAGGACCTGGACAACATCGTGCCGGGGGCCATGCTGCTCTATGTGCCCACACCGGCCGTGCACGCGCCGGACTTCCCGCTGGTCGACGTCCCGACCGAGCCGCCGGTGGCCCAGGCCCGCACGTCGCGGTTGACGTTCCTCGTCTCGGGTTCGCCGCGCCAGTTCGAGTCGACTTGGAATCCGGCCCTGACCAGTTCGGAGGCGCTGCTCACCTATACGCATGGGGTGTCGCTCCCGCCGGGCGGGCCGGTCTACGGCGACCCGAACTATGCGCTGGCCGAGGTGGTCGACGCCCTCGCCCCGCCGCGGATCCTGTTCAATCGCATCTTGAGCCGCCGGGCGATCCTCCTGGCGACCGATGTCCAGCCCGACCCCACCGTCTGGGACGACGACAACTGGGGCCACGGGCTGGGACGGGATGAGGATCTGTATGATCCCGCCCTCTATCTGCCGCCAACGTCCCTGGGCACCCAGCCGTGGGTGCAATCCGACGCGTTCAACGAGCTCAATCTGTCGTTCAAGCTGTCGCTGGTCGATGTCCTTCGTGGTCCGACGGCCGCCGACTTCAGCGAGCGGCTCCGTCAGGTCGTCCAACTCGGCCAGCCCTACGTCGCGCTGGTGGATGCGAGCTATACGCCGTTGACCGTGCCGGTCCGTTCACGCGACCGCGGCCAGGCTTGCTTCAACCTGGCCCCGCACGTCGGCGAGTTCATCATCGAGTGGACGGACGGCTCGCGTGTTGACGACGACCCGACGTTGCCGATCCAGTGGTTCGGTCTCGGGCGCGACGTGGACGGGGACGGCGTGATCGACCCAGGCAGGCTCGGGGGCGACGTGATCTCCCACTACGCCTACCGCCTGAATGTTCTGAGCGAGGGCGTGCCGGACGTGACGGTCCGGCACCTGACGCCGTTCGGCGTGGAGCTGGGCTATCACCCCGACAACGAGGTTGCGCCGCCTTTCCGGTACGGCTCGTCGCCTGGGGGGACCTATGGCTACTGGGCCGTCTGGTCGGAGAGGAACTGGCAGTACCGCCCCAAGCTGATCCGTGTAACGCTGTGGCTGTACGACGCGAACAAGCGGGTGCGGCACACGACCGACGAAGGCCCGCCCGAGGCGTTGGTCTATCCCGACCAGCGGCTCGGCCTGCAGCGGTCGTTCATTCTGGAGGTCCCCTGATGGCTGAGCGCCACCGACAGAATGTGGCGGGACGGCTAACAGGCGAACAGGGCCATGTGGCCCAGCCGCCCCATGTGGCCCAGCCGCCCTCGGCTGGGGTTGGGATGCCCCATGTGGCCCGGTCGACCCATGTGGCCCAGCCGCCCTCGGCTGGGGTTGGGATGCTGACACAGTCGAGGGCGACCGTGCCACATCAGACGGGGCGGTCGAGCGGCGCACAGTC
>CAZUQM010000020.1:3908-47740 GCA_964622545.1 uncultured Planctomycetales bacterium
ATCAGACGGGGCGGTCGAGCGGCGCACAGTCGAGGGCGACCGTGCCACATCAGACGGGGCGGTCGAGCGGCGCACAGTCGAGGGCGACCGTGCCACATCAGACGGGTCGGTCGAGCGACGCACAGTCGAGGGCGACCGTGCCACACCGGTCATCTCGCCGGCGGGGGACGGTGCTGGTCTTCGTGATGGCGATCCTGGTGCTGCTGGCGCTGGTCGGCCTGAGCATGATGGTGACCACGCACGGCGCCCGCCGCCAGGTCACGCCGCAGCGGGAGGCCCTGGCCTATCAGACCGTCCTCGAGCGGTCGATCGAGCTCGTCCAAGACGAGCTTCGCATCGATCTGTACGCCGACCCGAAGGATCCGAACACGCTGTTGACCCGACGGCACATGGCCGACCGGGGCCATAGCAATGAGCCGAACTATCAGGCCGCGCCGAACAGCAACGAGCCGTTCGACATCCCCGGGCCGGAAGACCGGTGGCTGGCGTCGAGCTATCCGCATAGCCGCGGGACCGATCCGAACCTGTATTGGCATCGTGTGACGTATCTCGGGCCGATCCTGCCGGACGCCCCGGGCTCGGGTGACCCACTGGACGCGAACGGGCTCGTTGACAAGCTAGACGCCGACCCCGACCCCGACAAGAACGAGGCAATGCTCACAGGTCTGGGGCTGTTTCACCCCGACCCGAACGTGGGCGAACCGAACGGCGGCATCCCGCGCTGCACGCCGGCTGCGGGGCGCGAGCTCAGTCTACTCCCGGACGGCACGGAGCCGTGGTTCGACCCCGCGCTCTACCGCGACATCTACGACGTCGACGGCAACGGCCGACTGGACCTGTACGACGCCGACGGCGACGGCGTGCCGGATTCGCCCATCAGCTTTACGTTCCCGGTCGACACGCCGACGGCCAGCGACCGGCCTCAACGCGTTCACGTGGCCATCCGCATCATCGACAACAACGCCAAGGTCAACGTCAATACGGCGTCGAGCAAGTTCGCCTTGGACAAGACGCCTTCGGACACCGATCCCTTCAAGGAGAGCTTCGACGAGTCGACCCCGGACCTCCAACTCCGCGGCCGGCGCGTCGGCGAGGTCTTGCTCGATGCGGTGGCGCGCCCCGATATGGTCACCGGCGGCGGGGCGTACGCCATCCGAGAACTGTACCGGGCCCTCTGGAACTACAGGGGAACGCTTGCTGACTTCGAGATGGCCGACGAATACCTGACCTACCACAACGAGGTCGTGCGGCGGAAGCTGCTTGGCGGCATCCTGCCGATCGGGCTCGACTATGAGTACCCCGTCTACGGCATGCCGGACGAGGTCGCCCTGGCGCATCGATTCTGTCTGGTGCCCTATGGCGCCAGGTTCCTAGAGACCACGAGCGGCTGGACCGGCCGGCTGACGACCGATCTCCTCGGGACGCTGTGCTGGTCGCGCATCCGAGGTGAGGACAGCGCCCTCCATTTCCATCGATACAAGCCCGACGACCCGGCCCTGAGCCTATGGCGCTGGCGCCGGCTGGGATGGGACGACCGCGTCGGCGATGATTCCACGGACCCGGTCCTACTCGGCTGGCAGCAACTGCTCGACCAGGAACACCCCTGGGTCATCAAACGCGGCATGCTGACGACCACCAACGGCGTGTGCGATAGGCGGCCGGCGAATATCCGACCGATGCTGTCCGATGCGGGTGATTTCCCGGACTTAGCGGACGACCTCCAATACGAGATCACCACCGGTGGAACCACGCATTACCGGCGGCTTCTTCGGCCTGACGAGGAGGTTGATCCCAACAACTCCAGCGGGCGCCTGCTCGGATGGCCCTACCAGCGAGCCTATGCGTTTCCGGTGCGTGTGAACGGCGGCAACGTTGAGGCGCTTAGCGGGCTGTATGACTACGAGAAGGTGCCGCTGAACTACTGGATCCATCAGGACGTCGACGCCGCCGAGCAAGCGCAACTGAAGGCCGACTATGTGACGATGCTGGCCTGGGCGTTCTACGTCAGCAACTCGGTCAAGCCGACGGACGGTTCGACGGGGGAGGTGGACTTCGCCGACGCGGCCTGGCAGGCGGCCGTCAACATCGCCGATTACCGCGACACCGACCTTGTGCCGACGGTCGTGAAGCGCGGTGGGAATGTCATCGCGGCCGGCATCGAGCCGCAGCCGTTCATCACCGACGTGAGAATCACGATGGGCAACAACGAGGTCGGAAACGAGGCACCTCACATCATGCAGGTGGAGTTGCTGAATCCCTTCGTCGGGGCTGACCTAGAGGATGGTGACGTCGACTTCAAGGTTCGTGTCGTCAATCCCGACCTCGACACGGGAACGGTGTCGGAGGACCTTGACGCCAGCGGAGGAAGCAGGGTTCGGCGGCAGCACCGCTTCGAAATCGCCGGAGCGCCAGGTGCTGGGTTCACCCAGGCCACGACCGTCGAACTGTATGCAAGCGTCGAGGGGACAGACGTGGTGTTCGACCGGTTCGCTCTCGATGGAACGGCGAGCGTCAGAGCGACAGGTTCGTGGCAGACTGATCCGGGTGACATCAACGACTACCAGCGCGATGAGGCGTCGACCCCGTGGGGCTTCACGATCGCCAGGTCGCAACTCCGCAACGATACGGATGCCATTACCTTGGCAAACACAGCTGATCTCAGTGCGGATATCAAACCCTCGCACTGGGTGATACGCAACACGGGCGTCGTGCAGAACGTAGACGATGCCGACTTCCCGAACTGGCCCGGGCACTGGTGGACGTTCGACACGCCGGGCGAGCTGTCGCGTGTCCTGATATGGGCCAACGGCACGACGGCTGGGCCGGTCACGGAGCTGTTGGCCGTCGAACAGATGAAGGGCGGCGCAACCGACGATCAGAAGGTCGCCGCCGGCCGGTTGGACTTCTCGCGGGACGATGCGGCCGCGGAGCCGAACACGTCCGATCCGAGGAACATCTTTCACTACATCACGGCGTTGGGTGCCAACTACGACGGGATCGACAACGACGGCGATGGGCTGATCGATGTGCGAGCGAACACGTCGAGCGTCACGCCGGATCCTGATACGTTGAGGCCCACCACACCGACGGGCCTGCTCCGCAGCGAGGCGCATCGGACGAGCTACCGGCGCGTCGGTGTGATCAACGTCAACACGGCGCCGGCGCAGGTTATGTATGCCGTGCCGTTCATGGTGGAAGCCGATCTGGCCTTGCACGTGAAGGCAACACCGCTCGCGTGGGACGTGGCGGCCGGGATCGTGGCCGTGCGCGAAGCGCGCACGGTTCAGTCGGTCTTCGATAAGGGTGGCGAGGCCGATCCTGGGTCGAGCGCCAAGCCGAAGCGCTTCCGAACGCTGGGCGATCTGGCGCAGGTGAGTGCGAGCGTGGTGGGAGACGACTTCGCCGTGGACCGTTGGGGGCCAGGGGGCGGACAGACGCTACAGGCGCATGCTGACAATCCGCTCTCGCCGGACTATGACGGATCGGCCTCGGCTGTGCCCGATCCGAACGGCACCGACGCGCACGACGGCTCCGGGACGGTGAACAACGACATCCGCGACCGCGACATCTTCTTGGCCCGGTGGGGCAACATCCTGACCACGCGGTCGGACGTCTTCACGGTGTACATCGCGTTGATCGACGACGACGCACGCTACCTGATGCGGAGCCAGTTCACGATCGACCGGACGCCGACGATGATGGACCCGAACCAGCCGCCGACGATCCTCGGCCGGGTGGATACGAACTACTATGACGATACCAGGTGAAAGACAGGGTTTCGGGTACCGGGGTCCGGGTTCCGGGGCGAACAGGGTACGGAGACGCGGTCTCGGAGAGACGATCGGGAGGAAGGCTTGCTGCTCCACGCAGTATCATGGACGTGGACCAGAAAGAGGATGGCGTCCGGCTAGAACGATCTTCGGGTCCCGGAACCCTGAACCCGGAACCCGGCCGTATACGGAGGTGTGCGATGAGGTCTGAGAAGTCATCGGGAAGCGGCGTGGGCCGCCGCGGCCGCCACGTGAGGTGCGGCCGGGCGTTCACGCTGATCGAGCTGCTGGTCGTGGTGGCCATCATCGCGATCCTGGTCGCGGTGCTGGTGCCGGCGGTGAATCGGGTTCGGCATCAGGCGAAGGTTTCGCGGGTCGAGGCGCAGATCAAGGTCCTCGACGTGGCGATCAACAGCTTCGCCACCGACCAGGGGAGCTTCCCGGTGAGCGATCCGTGGGCCGACCCGCGGATCGAGAAGAACCTGACGCCGACGGGGGCGCACGCCCTGGCCCTGGCGCTGGTTGGAGACCCGTTGGGCAATACGCCGCTGGCCAAGAAGGCCTACATGGGCGTCGACAAGGCCAACGCCACGGACGATTTCCAGGGCTTCGCGGATGTCGAAGGCTTCGAGCCGCCGTTCCTGGACAGGCCGAACGATCCGAACTTCTGGGGCTACCTGTTCAAGGACGTCTCGTTCGGCGGGCCGATCCTGTACTACCGGGCGAATCGCCGGGCGACGTACTCGCCGGTCCCGGAGGAGTACGCCCTGGTCGGCGATCAGCTCCGCACCAGCGGCGGCGACGTGCTGCCCGACAACGGCTCGGCCGTGTATCACATCGCCGACAACGCGTTGATCACGGGGGCGCCGGGGGCCTTGGCGCCGGCGGATCCGCCGCCCGACTGGAACGGCACCGGCTGGCCGTGGAACAGTCAGATGTTCACGGGTCCCGATGGCGACGTGCTCGGAGGCTTCGCCGACTGGGTCGAGGTGGAGAACACACGGGTGCCCGGAGGCGGCCCCGTATCGGCCCGTGCGCAGAACGCCGACAGCTTCCTGCTGGTCTCACCTGGGCCGGACCTCAAGTTCGGCTTCGTCGACGGAGGGTGCGACGACATCGGCAACTTCGAGGTGCCGACGCAGCAGGAGCTGGAGTGAGGGGAAACGGCAGAGCGTCTTCCGGCTACGCCGTGAGGAAACGTCCCCGCCGTCCTTGATTCGCCCACGCCCTTTCGCTAAGGTCGTCAGATTCTGAAACGGACACGCGCCCCGCGGGGACCGCCCGACGCCGTATGTGTCGAGCCCCGGCGGACGACCAGCAAAGGACGCCCGATGAAGCAGTGGCTGCGCCTTACCGCACCCGTCGTTCTCGTGGCCCTCGTGGCCTTCAGCCTCTCCTCGACCGCCGGCTGCCGGAGGTCAGGCTCCAAGCGGACCCACCGAACCATCAGCGGCACCGCCCTGAACATCGACGAGGCCACCGGTCGCGTCTCCATGCGATTCTTCCACAAGGACAGCGGCTCGTACCGCACCGTCGAAGGCGTCGTCAAGCCCGAGACCGAGATCCTCATCAACGGCCGGGTCGCCCAGCTCAATGAGGTCCGCGTCAACGAGGAGGTCGTCGTCACCGGCTACGTCGAGAAGGAGGGCGGCACCCGACGCGTCGTGGCCACCAAGATCCAGGTCCAGCGCGACGAGTGGAGCAAGGGCGGCGCCACGACCAAACCGGCCGGCAAGGGCGACGCCAAGCCCGCCGCCGAGGCTACCCCCGCCGCCAAGGACCCACCGACCGCCGAAGGCAAGGCCAAACCCGACGCGAAGAAGCCCGCCAAGCCCGCGGCGAAGGAGTAACGCCGCGCGGCGACCCGTCGAAACGGCGGGGGCCTCCGTAGCTCGTCGCGAGCCTCGCCGTCCCGAGCCGGGCCCACAGGAGCGAATGGGGCGGCGTCCCAGGCCGCGCTCTCTCTGTCCTGGTCCCTGATCCCCAGCCCGTGTGGCCTGGTCCCCAACTGTCAGATCCCCCTCGGCCCCAAAGATGACGCCGGCGGTGGGCATCTGTATACTACAGGCTTCGGACCAGCGAGCTCCAACGACGTCTTAGAGGAAGGACCCACGGCCATGGGTATGACCATCACCGAAAAGATCCTCGCCCGGCGGGCCGGACGCGACGAGGTCCGCGCCGGCGAGAACGTGTGGGTCGACGTCGACGTCCTCATGACGCACGACGTGTGCGGGCCCGGTGCCATCGGCGTGTTCAAGAAGGAGTTCGGCGACGACGCCAAGGTGTGGGACCCGGAGAAGCTCGTCATCATCCCGGACCACTACATCTTCACGGCCGACACCAAGGCGCACCGCAACGTCGAGATCCTGCGGGATTTTGTCGCCGAGCAGGGCCTGACACACTACTACGACCCCGACTTCCTGAAGGGCGAGGGCATGCCGTCGCCCTATGACGACCCGACGACGACGACCTATCGCGGCGTCTGCCACGCGGTGCTGCCCGAGCAGGGCCACACGCGTCCGGGCGAGATCCTGCTGGGCACCGACTCGCACACGTGCACGGCCGGGGCGTTCGGCGAGTTCGCCACGGGCATCGGCAATACCGAGGCCGGGTTCGTCATGGGCACCGGCAAGCTGTGGCTGAAGGTGCCGCCGACGCTGCGGTTCGTGCTGGACGGTCCGATGCCGCCGTACCTGATGGGCAAGGACCTGATCCTGGCGATCATCGGCGACATCGGCGTGGCGGGCGCGACATACTGTGCGATGGAGTTCACGGGCAGCGGCATCCCGGGCATGAGCATCGAAGACCGGATGACGCTGTGCAACATGGCCATCGAGGCCGGCGGCAAGAACGGCGTGGTCGCGGCCGACGAGGTGGCCGTCGAGTACGTGCGGTCGCGGACGAACAAGCCGTTCGAGCTGGTGCAGAGCGACGCGGACGCGTCGTTCGTCAGCGAGCACGTGTACGACGTGCCGACGCTGGAGCCGGTGGTGGCGATGCCGAACGCTCCCGACCGCAAGGCGAAGGTGAGCGACGTGGCGGGCAGGCCGCTGGATCGGGCGTACATCGGCTCGTGTACGGGCGGCAAGCTGAGCGATTTTGAGGCCGCGGCGAAGATCCTCGACGGCAACACGGTCAAGATCGACACGTTCTGCGTGCCCGCGAACACGAAGACCGACGCCGAGCTGTCGCGCCGCCGGCACAACGGCAAGACGCTCCGGCAGATCCTACTGGACGCGGGGTGCTCGATCGGTCCGGCGAGCTGCGCGGCGTGTCTGGGCGGACCGGAGGATACGTTCGGCCGGGCGAACGAGGCGATCCGGGTGATCAGCGCGACGAACCGGAACTTCCCGGGGCGGATGGGGCATCCGGACGCGGAGATCTTCCTGGCCTCGCCGATGACGGTGGCGGCCAGCGCGGTGACCGGCACGGTGACCGATCCGAGGGACCTGCTGACGTAGCGACGGGAGGAGACCGGGACATGGAAGACGTCATCCGAGGCAAGGCCTACGTCGTGGGCGACGATGTCGATACGGACCAGATCATCCCGGCCAAGCACCTGGTCTACAGCACGTCCGACCCGGCCGAGCGGAAGGTGTACGGGCATTACGCCCTGTCGGGCGTGCCGGACGGGCAGCGCGGCCTGCCGGACGGCCACGTGCCGTTCGTCGATCCGTCGGACGAGTCGCAGACGGACAGCGCGTTCACGATCGTGGTGGCCGGGTCGAATTTCGGTTGCGGCAGCAGTCGCGAGCACGCGCCGCTGGCGCTGGCCGAGGCGGGCTGCGCGGCGGTGGTGGCCGAGAGCTACGCCCGGATCTTCTTCCGCAACAGCGTCAACGGCGGCTACGTGATCCCGTACGAGACGCCGGAGCGGCTGGTGGGGGTGGTTCGCACGGGGGATGAGCTGGAGCTGCACACGGCCGGCAGCAAGCTGGTGAACGTCACGCAGTCGACCGAGCACGATCTGAATCCGCTGGGGGACGTGGGGCCGATCGTCGAGGCCGGCGGCATCTTCGCCTACGCTCGACAGGCCGGCATGCTGCGATGACGGACGAACCGGAGGTCATCCTCTACACCGACGGTGCGTGCTCGGGCAACCCCGGGCCCGGGGGCTGGGGGGCGATCCTGCATCACGTCAAGTCCAAGACGCGTCGCGAGCTGAGCGGCGGCGAGCCGAAGACCACGAACAACCGCATGGAGATGACGGCCGTGATCAAGGGGCTCGAGGCCCTGACGCGGCCGTGCAGGGTCCTGCTGGTGACCGACAGCGAGTACGTCGCCAAGGGCATCACCGACTGGATGCCGCGCTGGCGCGAGCGCGGCTGGCGCCAGAAGCCCAAGGGCAACACGCCGCCGAAGAACGTCGACCTGTGGCAGCGCATCGCCGAGCTGGTGGACACGCACGACGTGACGACCGAATGGGTGGCCGGCCATGCGGGGCATCCGGAGAACGAGCGGTGCGATGAGCTGGCGGTGGCCGAGTCGAAGCGGTTTGCGTAGGGACACGTCGAAACGTCGAAACGTGGAAAGGCTGCCTTTCGGTAGGCGAAACGGTTTCGGCTAGAAACGGGCCTGCGGCTGGGGCATCGTGCCCGTGCGGACACTGGCGGTCGAGCCGCCAGTGGCACCCGGAACGGTTTGCCATCGTGACCAACCATGCCGATTCGAACCTACAAGAACGAATGGGGTGAGGCACGAGTGCTTCGCCACACGTGTCTTTGTGGTCGGTCATCGGGAGGGCGAGACGCCACGCAGAGCAGCGACCGTGAGGGAGCTGTGTTGTTGGAGCGTTTGAACAGCAACGCTCCCTGACGGTCGCGTCTCCGGCGCGGCATCGATCCGACGTGGGAGCGTCTCCGACGTTGGCCCCGAAGCTGGGCAACCGACAGATTCAATGGTGTTGGACCTCGTCTTGCGTTTCAGACATATCGTGACTAGCTGCTCGAGCCGCGGCATTCATGCCGCGCGGCCGCGCCGGATGAATCCGGCGGCTCGGGCAGCAACCGTGTCACGCATGGACACGGTTATGAGCGCACCACGACTGAAACACGGTGCTAGCCCCGTCAGGGGCGGTGGAAGGTGGCCCCGGGGTGGCGTCGACCGTCAGGTCGACGGAACCCGGGGTCAGCGTGCCCCATACCATGGAGCCCCCGAAGGGGGCGGGGGGGTCTCCTGGGCTGATCATCGAATTCGCGTCCCCCACCGCTTAAGGAGGTGTCGACTTAATCGGGAAGCAATGCTGTTCGGAACGCAAAACAAGGACTTACGTTCGAAGCCTCGTTCATAACTCCTTTGTTCTCGACGCGAGCCCGATTAAATCAACAGGCCCTGAAGCGGCGGGCCACCCAGGAGATTCTCGCGGCTTCTTTGCTTCTGACATCTGACTCCTGACGACGGACTCCTGTCTGCTGACTTCTGAGTTCTGCCGTTCAGGTTGCCTGACTGATCGCCACGAGGTTGGCCAGCGTGTCGGAGGCGCGTCCGTCGTCGATCGCGCGGGCGGCCTGGTCGACACCGTCGGGGAGGTCGGCTGCCTTGCCGGCCACGACGAGGGCGGCCGCGGCGTTGAGCAGGACGACGTCGCGGCGGGGACCCTGCTCGCCCGCGAAGACATGTCGGATCGTCTCGGCGCTCTCGCCGGGGGAGGTGACGAGCAGGTCGTCGAGCTTGCCTCGGGTCAGGCCGACCTGCTCGGGCTCGATGGTTGTGGTCTCGACCTTGCCGTCGCGCCAGGTGCTGACCCGGCTCGGCCCGGAGATCGTCAGGTCGCACAGCCCGTCCATACCGTGCACGACCATGGCCTGCACTGCGCCGAGTCCGCCGAGGACCTTGGCGATGGGTTCGGTCAGGTCGGGGCGGTTGACGCCCATGACCTGGCGGCGCACGCCGGCGGGGTTGGTGAGGGGTCCGAGCACGTTGTAGATCGTGCGGATACCGAGCGTCTTTCGGACGGCTCCGGCGTACTTCATCGCCGGGTGCAGCTTGAACGCGAACAGAAAGCCGATGCGGGTCTCGCGGATGCAGGCCTCGACGCGGGGCACGTCGGCCTCGATGTTGACGCCGAGGGCGGCGAGGGCCTCGGCCGATCCGCTGACGCGGGTGTTGGTGCGGTTGCCGTGCTTGGCCACGGTCGCGCCGGCCGCGGCCGCGACGAGGCCGGCGGCGGTCGAGATGTTGAACGTGCTGATGCCGTCGCCGCCGGTCCCGCAGGTGTCGATGGCGTCCGGCTCGTCGCACTGGACGGCCGTGACCTTGGCCCGCATGGCCTCGGCGGCGCCGACGATCTCGTCGACGGTCTCGCCCTTACAGGCCAGCGCCGTCAGCAGAGCGGCGATCTCGACCTCGCTGACCTCCCCGGACATGATGCGATGGAAGGCGTCGCGGGTCTCGTCGCGTGTCAGGTCGTGGCCACGGGCGACCTTGTTGAGCAGTTCCTTCATGGCGTCCTTCCCCGCATGGGATCCAAAGCCGACGGCGCGCCAGGGGTGTGCGTCGTACGTCGAGAGCCAAGCAGCTGGACGCGTCTGTCTGACGCGGTCCGGCGCCCCTCGAGGGGTGTCCCCGACGGCCCACGGCCTGGGGCGGCCGTGCCGTAGAGTCTAATCCTCTTGCACACCGGCATCGCGACCTACACCCTCTGCCACGTCATGCCGGCCGACGGCTGGGTCGTGTAGGCCAGCGCCGGTTTGGCGTGGCCGGCCGAGTACCGTTCGCGCAGGGCCTCGGCCAACGGCTCGAGGGCGTCCTCGTCGACCAGGGCGATCGCGCAGCCGCCGAACCCGCCTCCGGTCATCCGTGCGCCGTAGACGCCGTCGACCGTCGAGGCGACCGCGACGAGGGCGTCGAGCTCGTTGCACGAGACCTCGTAGTCGTCCCGCAGCGAGGCGTGCGATTCGAGCATGGCCCGACCGAAGGCCTCCTTGTCGGCCTGTCGCAGGGCGTCGGCGGCGCGGGTGGTCCGCTCGATCTCGGTCACGACGTGACAGCATCGCCGGACGACCACGGGGTCGGTCTCGTCGACGATCTTGGCGAGCATCTCGGGCGTCGCGTCGCGCAACGAGACGATGCCGGGATCGACCTGCTGGAGCCGGGCGAGGCCCTCGCGGCACTGGCGCTGCCGCACGGGATACTCGCTCTCGCCGAGCTCGTGCTTGACCTGCGTGTCCATGACGACCCAGGCCGCGCCCGCGAGCGCGGCCGGGACATGCTCGTAGCTCTGGTCGCGGCAGTCGAGCAGCAGCGCGTGGTCCTGACGGCCGAGCACGCAAATGAACTGGTCCATGATCCCGCACGGGGAGTTGGCGTACTCGTGCTCGGCCTGTCGGGCGAGCATGGCCAGTCGGATCGGCTCGAGCTCGGCGCCGGCTAGGGCGAGCAGGGCGCCGGCCGTGCCGACCTCGAGGGCGGCCGAGCTGCTGACGCCGCCGCCGAGGGGGACCTCGCTGTGGAGGCTCAGCTCGCAGCCGGGCACGTCGACGCCCTCGGCGATGAGCAGGGCGGCCACGCCCTTGACGTAGTTGGCCCATTTGGGCACACCGGGCGGGCCGGGGTCGTCGAGATCGATGTCGGCGGTCTCGTCGAAGGCGGTCGTGTGCACGATGAGCCGTCGGTCGTCGCGGCGCCGGCCGGCCAGGTAGAGCGCCTGGGTCATGGCGATGGGCAGGACGAAGCCGTCGTTGTAGTCGATGTGTTCGCCGATGAGGTTGACGCGTCCGGGCGCGCGGACGACGACCTCGGGCCGGGCCTGGTCGAAGGTCTCGGCGAACCGCGTCGCCATGTCGTCGAGGTAATTCACGTCGTGCTCCACGGGTGCCCCGCAGACGGGCCGGCGGGCCCTGATCCGATGTCGGGCAGGTGGGACTCTAAGAACCGCGTGGCGGTGTGTCAAGGCGGCCGCACGAGACGTCGTCGTGGTCGTCGGTGAGGGGCGTGGGCGGCGATCGATGTCGACAACTCCGCTTCCCGCCTTGACTTGTCGCTTGGTATCGGCTACAAGATAGGGCTTTGGTCCTGGGAACGTCTAAGCCACGGAAGCCTAGCCATGAAGACGGATCGGACACTCGCGTTGGGCGTGATCGCCGCGGCCGTAATCACTTGGACGACCGGATGCAACGAGCCTCTCTGGGGCCCGAAGGAGAAGTCGTTGACGCCCCAGTCGCAGTTGGGCGCCTCGGACATCCCCGTGCCGACGGGCTTCGACATGAACGAGGCCGAGTCGGAGGACAAGTCGGCCGGCGGCTGGCGGTACATCCGTCACGTCTATGAGGGCAAGGAGGATCCTCAGTTGGTTCGCGCGTTCTACCGCGACCAGATGCCCATGAGCAGCAGCAAGTGGACGCTCATGAGCGACGAGATGCAGCAGGGCAAGTACATGCTGCACTTCCAGAACGAGCTGGAGACGTGCGACATCACGGTATCGCGCGTCAAGGAGGGATGGACCACGAAGACCAAGCTGATGGTTGAGGTCTCGCCGCGAGGTCGCGGATCCGCCGTCAAGCGTGCGCCAGAGAAGAAGTGATCTATGAAAGCGAGTCGTCGACAACACCTTCGGACGAACCAGCTCGCCCAGAGCCTGACCGAGACGATCCAGTTCGTTCAGCAGAACAGCGGGGCGGTGCTGGCGGGCGCGGCCGCGACGATGGTGGTCATCGGGCTTGGGCTGTACTGGTACAACCTCCGCTCGACCCGCTATCAGCAGGGGTGGGAGGATTTCTATGGGGCCCAGTTGACGCCCGCCCCGGATGCGAGGATGGCCAAGTTGAAGGAGGTGGCCACGCGCTATGAGGACCCGGCGTTGGTCTCGGCGGCGTTGCTGACCCTGGGCGATGCGTGTCTTCAGGAGGCGATGTCGACCACCCGGACGCCGGAGGAACAGCAGCGTTTCCGCAATCAGGCCATCGAGACGTTCCAGACGATCGTTCAAGCCGCCCCGAATCAGAAGCTCGCGGTGGCCAGCGCTACCTTCAAGCTGGCGTCCCTCTACGAGAGCCAGCGGCAGTGGGATCAGGCGGCACGGCATTATCAAACCCTGGTGGACGATCCGAAGTTCGAGACGTTACCCCAGCGTGCCCTGGCCACGCAGGCCCTGAACCGGCTCGAGAAGCTGCAAGAACCGATCGTCTACGCCCCGGCGAAGAAGCCGACGGCCACGGCCGCGGCGACCCGGCCTTCGAAGGCGGCCGGGACGATGGCGTCGGTCAAGGACGCGGCGGGCAAGGCGATCCAGGCGGCGGTCCCGACGACGCAGAAGCCTGTCGCGCCGAAGAAGCCGAAAAAGGCGTCGCCGACGCCGACGAAGCCATCTAAACCGTAGTTGGAGCGCGACGGTCGTCGCGCCGCCTGGCTCGCGTGAGCGGGGCGCACGTTGCAGAGAGCCTGTGGACGTGCTAACGTGCCCCTGATCGCGAGGTCACCCGGGCCCAACGCGTTATCCAAAAGCGAGGAGAGCAACCACATGGCAGATTTGAAAGCAATCTCGGAGGCAGTCGTCAACGGCAATCGCAATTGCCCCAAGACGGCCCTGGAGCTTACCGAAGAGGCCATCGAGGCAGGCATGAGCCCGAAGGAGATCTTCGAGGACGGGCTGATGGGCGGCATGGCGGTGGTCATCGATAAATTCAAGCGCAACGAGGTCTTCATCCCCGAGGTGCTGATCTCGGCGCGTGCGTTCGGCCCGGCGATGGATCGCATCAAGCCGCTGTTGCTGGAATCCGGCGAGAAGCCCGTCGGCAAGGTCATCATCGGTACGGTCAAGGGCGACTTGCACGACATCGGCAAGAACCTCGTCAGCCTGACGCTCAAGGGTCAGGGCTTCGACATCGAGGACCTCGGCACCGATGTCGAGGCCGAGACGTTCGTCAAGAAGGCGACCGACGAAGGCGCCGACATCATCGCGATGAGCGCCCTGCTGACCACGACCATGCCCCAGATGAAGACCGTGGTCGACGCGGTCAAGGAGGCCGGCTGCAACGCCAAGACCATCATCGGCGGGGCCCCCGTGACGCAAGAATACGCCGACGAGATCGGCGCCGACGGCTATGCCCCCGATGCGGCCACGGCCGTCGACGTGGCCAAGACGCTGATGTAAGCGCGCCGCCCCGCGGGGCTGCGCACAGACGATAGACGTATCTCGGGTTCTGCACCGGCGCGGAACCCGCTTTTTTTGAGCGCAGGAACCGACGCCATGGCCGGACAGGGCGACAACATCCTCGACCGCCCCGTGCCCCTGGACGAGGAGCGCAACCGCGTCGTCCACCTGCGCATCCGTCGCAAGCAGCCGAAGCGCCGTATCGACAAGTACCTCCACGGCCGGTTCATTCGCATGTCGCGGACGCTCATCCAGCGCCTGATCAAGCAGGGGGCGATCACCGTCAACGGCCAGCCGACCAAGGCCAGCTACGAGCTCAACGCCGGCGACGAGATCCGCATGATCCTGCCCGAGCCGGAGCCGACCGAGGTCATCCCCGAGCCCATCCCCGTCGACATCGTCTACGAGGACGACGACATGCTGGCCGTGAACAAGCAGGCCGGCATCGTCTGCCATCCCGCTCGGGCCACGCAGACCGGCACGCTGGCCAACGGCCTGGCCTACCACGCCGAGCAGCTCAGCAAGGGCGACGACCCGTTTCGTCCCGGCATCGTGCACCGCCTGGACAAGCAGACCACGGGCATCATGCTCGTGGCCAAGACGGACGAGGCGCACTGGCGGCTGGGCCTGCAGTTCGAGCGTCGGCAGATCCAGAAGACCTACATGGCCATCGTGGAGGGCCGACCCGAGCTCGACGGCGACCGGATCGACATGCCGATCATGAGTCACCCGTACGTCAAGGACAAGAACGTCGTGCCGGGCCCCCACGACGACGCCTCGAAGGCCAAGGAGGCCGTCACGACGTACGAGGTTGTTGAGCGGTTCACGGGCTTCGCCCTGGTCAAGCTCAGTCCGAAGACCGGCCGGACCCACCAGCTCCGCGTGCACATGAGCCAGATCGGCCACCCGATGGTCGGCGACCCGATGTACGGCGGCCACATGGTCTCCGAGGCGATGCTGAGCGGACGGTCGGACGATTCCGACGAGCCGATCCTGCGACGGCAGGCGCTGCACGCCTACGAGATCAGCTTCACGCACCCGATCCGCGAGCGGCCCATGACGCTTCAGGCCCCGCTTCCTGAAGATTTCTGCCACGCTCTGGAAATTATCCGGAAACACCGACAGATCTGAGCCGCCGGCCGGGAACCTCCTACAGACATCCGAATGGCTGGGAAGGCCAACATAAAGGCGACGCTATGAGCCCTGAAAGCCTCAATCACACCATCGGCACGTGTCCGCTTGTCGCATTTGGGGGATGGACGGGCCAAGGTCGGCAAGACGTTCAATCCTTTAATCCCTTAGTCAGCAATGTGTTGAATACCAGGCCCCCGTCCGGGCCCAGCGCCGGTGGCGCGCTGGGGCCCATCGGGTTTATGGACCCGAGCGTCTCGCTTCGTGATGTCGGACCAGACCCAATCTGCTTTTATGACCCCTCAAGGCGCGGCAATGAATTTCAGATAATCAGCGTTGACCCCCACCCGGCCGATAAAAACAATAGAGTGGAAGGCGTTGGGATTTCATGTGTTTGCGGCTATTACAGGCCTTCTGAAGCCGATGACGCGGATCCCGGCCAGGTGCAGACGTTCCTGGCGCTGCCTTCTTGGAAGCTCCAGGAAGCCCAGGGTGGGCATCTGCCCCCGGGTTTCGATAGACTGTACGAGTTAATGGGTCCAGGCCTATGGCAGGTGTGTTGTGCGTCCCGCCGGGCCGACTTGGATGGTGAGGAACCGATCGTCGTGGCCGGTTACGCCCTAGAGACGATGGAGCAATTCGCGCGGCAGCTCCTCCTGTCGCCGCCCCGCCTGCGGCTCCAGCAGATCACCGGGGCCGAGTACCTGATCAACCTCCTCGAGCCTCGCCAGACGTACCCCTACGATCTGGTGGTCTATCACGTTACGCAGTACCGGCCCAAGAGCCAGGGAGCCGAGGACCCGTCGCTGCCCGGGCGGAAGCTCATCGGCGATCTGGTCCAGCTCGTCGACGACTTGACGGCATCGGTGCGACTACGGATCGAGCAGCTCCGCCAGCCGTGCTACACGGCCGAGCAGCTCGGCGAGCGGCTTCGCATCTCTCCGAAGACGATCAACCGTTGGCGACAGCGGGGGCTCGTATCGTACCGGGTGGTGGTCGAGAACGGTCGCCGCAGAAAGGTCTTCCCCGACCGCGCCCTACGGCGCTTCGTGAGCCGCAACCCGAAGCTCGTCCAACGCGCCTCGTCGTTCAGCAAGCTGACCGAAGCGGAGCGCGACGCGATCATCGCCCAGGCCCGCGAGTTGCTCGATGCCGGCAAGAGCAAGGTCAGCGAGATCGCCGTGGCCGTGGCCGAGAAGCTCGGCCGCTCCACCGAGGCCGTCCGCTTCGTGCTCCGCCGACACGACCAGGAGCATCCCGAGGACAGGCTGTTCGACCGGGGACCCTCGCCGCTGGGCGACCGCGAGCAGCTTCGCATCTACCGGCTGTATCAGGACGGCGATCGCATCGAGGCTATCGCGCGGCACTACGGTCGCGAGCCGGCCGAGGTCTTCCGCACGATTACCGAGCTGCGGGCGCGGGAGCTGCTGAGCACTCCCCTCGCGTACGTGCCAAGCGAGGAATTCGACGAGGCCGACGCCGAGGCGACGATCCTCGGACCGCGTCCGGCGGCGAAGGACACCGACACGAACCGCAAGCGCAAGCCGACCTCAGGCGATCTGCCCCCGTACCTCCGCGAGCTGTACGACATGCCGTTGCTGGCCTATGAGCAGGAGCGCGACCTGTTTCGCCGGTACAACTACACCAAGTGCAAGGCCGCCCGGCTGGCCGAGTCGATCGAGCCGAGGCACGTCGACCGTGAGACGGTGGACGAGCTCGAGCGGCTCATCGAGCAGGCGCACGGCCTGCGGAACGAGCTGGTCCGGGCGAACCTGCGGCTCGTGGTGAGCATCGCCAAGAAGCACGTCCGCCAGGGCGAAGACCTGTTCACCTTGGTCAGCGACGGCAACGTCTCGCTGATGAAGGCCGTCGAGAAGTTCGACTATTCCCGCGGCTTCAAGTTCAGCACCTACGCGAGCTGGGCCATCATGAAGAACTACGCCCGCTCGATCCCCGAGCAGCGCAGCCGCATGACGAAGCTCCAGACCGGCCACGACGAGCGGTTGGACATCGAACCCGACCCGGTCGATCGGGTGGCCGCCGCCGACCGTCGCATGGAGGGCGTGCGGCAGGCGCTCAACGAGGTGTTGGGCGAGCTGCCCGACCGCGAGCGGACCATCCTGATCCGCCATTACGGCCTGGCCGTCGGCAGTTCGCCGGAGACGCTGGAGGAGATCGGCAAGACCTTCGGCGTGTCGAAGGAGCGGGCCCGCCAGCTCGAGAAGCGGGCGCTCAAGAAGCTCCGAGAGATGGTCAGCCCGTCGATACTCGAGGCCGTGCTCGACTGATTGTCCCATGATCCCCCAAAGAAACGCGACCCGAGGCGCCTGATGCGCCCCGGGTCGTGCTATGTACTCGTCACCGGCCGGCCATGCTACTGCTTCTCGAAATGGAGCATGATGGCGGCGTTGCCGGAGGAGGCCTCGGCGGTGATGTCGATCTTGTACTGGGCCACGTCGGCCGTCCCCGACGAGGTCACGACGGTGTCGGGGAAGACCTCCTTAGGCAGCGTGAAGGTGTAGGTGTCGCTGGCTGAGAGCGTGAGCTGGCTCTTGTCGACCCAGTAGGTGCCGTTGTCGAAACCGCTGGGCATCGTCGGCCAGGTCGCGCTGTAGTCGATCTGGTCGTTGAGCTGCTGCCGGTTGCTGTCGGTGTAGAAGATCGTGAAGCTGTAATCCATGTTCTCGACGTAAGCGCCCAGCTCATCCTTGGGCGGATTGAACACGAGCACCAGGTCCTGCGTGCCGTCGAAGGGGATCGGCTTCTGGTCCGATCCGTTGACGGTGGTGTCGTTGACGTCGAAGGCCGTCATGGCGCCGGTCGAGCCGTACTCGACCAGCTTCGGGATGTTCTTGAAGACGTAGTTGATCATCCGTGTGAACCGCACGACGGAGCCGTCGCCGAACATCACTTCGCAGGTGAACGTATCGCCGGCGGCCATCTCGGTGTTGGGTCTGACGAACACGTCGAAGCGATCGTCCTGCTCGTCGAAGGCGTAGTTGCTGTCGGCCCAGGTCTCGTAGTCCAGACCATCGAGCGTCTCGACGACCTTGCTGGCCGTCGGGAGGTAGGCCGGGCCGGGCGTCTCGAGCAACCGCACCGAGGAGACGGTCTTCGTCGCCGACGGCTCTGCCATGACCTCCATCGTGATGATGGTGTCGGTGGCCAGCGCCGCGGAGATCGCGTTGGCGTCGCCGGCGTAGTAGGTGGGTGCCTTGGCCGAATCGATCTTGAGGTTCATGAAGAAGCCGGTGCCGACCTCGTTCGGCTCACCGCCGGTGTCGCCCTCGCCGTCGAAGTCGTCGACGATGCCGTCGCCGTCGTCGTCGGCGTCGAGGAAGTCGATGAGCCCGTCCTGGTCGGCGTCGACCGTCTGGCCGCCCGCACCGTCGGTGTCCTTGGCGTCGTCGCCCTTGCCGAACGAGCCCATGCCGACGGGCACGCCGTCCTCGTCGACGCGCGTCGAGACGGTGTCGTCCACCTGGGCGCTGAGATCGACATCCGTTCCTGGCTGGACCGGCGCCGTGTTGGGATCCTCAGGCAGGTTGATGGTGCCGAGCGAGGTGTCCGCCGCCACGCTCAGTCCGGTCAGGCCGCTACCGCTGGCCGTGCCGTACAGGACGGGCCCGACGGCCCTGCCGTCCGGGTCGACGATGGTCACCACGAAGGTGTTGCCCGACTCGGACGCGGGGAGGTTCAGCTCGAAGTTGCCGTCGGCATCGGTCATGGCGCGGTAGATCTCGCCCGTCTCGTTGCTCTGGGCGACGACCATGAAGCCCTCGTCGAGCGTGGGCGCGGGGGCCCCGGTCTGGAGCCGGGCCGCCTGAATCGTCCCGCTGAGCACGGCTCCGGAGACGACCTCGCCGCCGACCGGCCCGGACGAACCGGGAAGGCAGCCCAGAACCGGCAAACAGAGTAACCACAGTAGATGAATCCATCGGCTCGACATGATGGGCCTCCGCAGCTTGCGTGATCTCGACGACGTGACAAGGGTACGCGTGATCCATGGGGTGTGCCCTGGTGCACCGCCCACAACCGAAGTCCATATCGACGCCACTGGAGTCGGTATTTAGCGACCACTCGTGATGCGGTTTGCGGTGGTATGTGGCACAAGGTCCGTCCCGTGCCGCCGTCCGATAGAAGCGCCCGGGACGACACGGCCGGGGGGCGAACCGGGCGTTTTCCCAATCCTGCCGGATCCGCGGGACACCCACCGGCCTAGAGGGGTCCGTGCAGGAAGTAAGGGAAACGTCCGATGCGGCGATCGTCACCAGCCTGTAGGTCCGAGAAGCAAGGTAGCAGCATGGAGAAGCCAGGGAACGCGAATCGCGAAGTCCAGGGGGGCAGCCTCGGGAACGGCCCGATCAGCCGAGCCGTTCGATGAGCCCCTGGCGGAGCAGGGGCAGCAGGATCTCGTGCTGGCCGAGGACCTCGAAGCCGCGGCCGGGCTGGGGCGGTCGGTGGACGACGTTGGTCCGCGCCCGATACTGACCGAGCATGTCGACGTTCGCCGTGACCATCGCGTCGAGGTCGGCGCCGAGGTTTCGCGCCACGGCGACGGCCTTGAGGAAGACCTCGGGCAGGACGACGGCCGAGCCGAGGTTGCACCACACGCCGCCGGATGGGTCCGCCTCCCGCGCGCCCAGGTCGGCCACGACGCTGCACACCAGCCGGAAGTCGGTCATCGAGGCCTCGGCCAGGGCCACCACGTCGACCTGCGGGTGCATGTGGATCGTGTCGGTGCCGACGGCGACGTGGACCATCGCAGGGATGCCCGCGCGGTGGGCCGCGGCGAAGATGCTGTGATCGGCGTGCGGGGCCTGCCGTTGTTCTAGACACCGGCCGACGGCCTCGCCGAGCCCGACGCCCTCGCGCCGCGCCAGGTCCGCGACCTTGGCGAAGAAGTCGGGCGTCTCGCGGACCATGCCGAACCGCCCGGAGCGGAGCGTGTCGGCCACGTCCTCGCTGGTCTGGCCGGTGCAGGCGAGCTCGACGTCGTGGATGGCGGTCGCGCCGTTGCCGGCGATGGCCGTGACGACGCCGCGCCGGATCAGGTCCACGACGATCGGCCCGCAGCCGACCTTGACCACATGGGCGCCCATCGCGAAGACGACCGGTCGATCGGCCTGCCGTGCGGCCACGACGGCGTCGATGATGTCGCGAAGGCTCGCTGCGCCCAAGACGTCCGGCAGCGAGGCGATCCAGTCGCTCACCGTCGCGCCGGCCTCGGGGAGCCGGGCCAGTGAATCCATGGCCACCTTGTGGCGCCGGTCGGCGATGCTGAACGTCTCGAGCTTCGAGAGGTCGACGGGTTCGTACGGGGCGGTCATGCGTCGGATCCTTTGCGTGTCAGGCGGAGAATCAGGGCGGCGAAGTCGTCCTCCCGCCCGTCGGTGAAGGCGATGCCCACGCGAAGCACACGAAGCGGGCCGGGCCAGGCAAGACGATCGGGCGGCAGCTTCACGGCGTCCTTCTCGGTGGTGACGACCGCCTCGGCGCCGCTGTCGCCGGCCTCGGCCGCCATGGCGTCGAGCTGCTCGTCGGTCCAGGTGTGATGGTCGGGCCAGAAGCGGTGCCCCACGACCTCCGCGCCGAGGTCCTTCACCGCCGCCAGGACACCCGAGGGATTCCCTACAGCCGCGAAGAGCCACACGCGTCGGCCGCGGAGCCACCCGGGATCGGCCTGATCGGCGGCGAGCGACTCACCGGCCTGA
Source organism: uncultured Planctomycetales bacterium (assembly GCA_964622545.1). Lineage (GTDB taxonomy): Bacteria > Planctomycetota > Phycisphaerae > UBA1845 > JAFGLZ01 > JAFGLZ01. The sequence continues at coordinate 24,614 of CAZUQM010000020.1, forward strand.
TCGGTGAGCTCGACCGGTGGATGCCCGGCCGCGAAGACACGCTCGGCGGGCACGTAGGTCTCGACGCGCCGGCGTAGCTCGTGCAGGGCCTCCGTCGAGACCCGATCGGCTCGCGTGATCACGACCGCCCCGGCCCGAGCGAGCGACGACCACGGCTCGCGCGCCAGGCCGCGCGGCAGCATCCCGCTGCCGAGAGGGTTCGTCGCGTCGACGAGCACGACGTCGAGGTCGCGTGCAAGCCGACGATGCTGGAAGCCGTCGTCCATGACCAGGACGCGGCAGGCAGACCCTTCGGCCCGGGCGGCGCCGGCGACCCGGTCTGGGTCGATGAAGAGGTCGACCGTCGGGCAGCGTCGCCGGATCTCGCGGGCCTCGTCGTTCTCGAAGCCGTGGATCGCGTCTTGCAGCGTCTGCGTGGCCGAGCAGCACGTCGCGGGCGAGGCGCGATAGCCGCGCATCAGCACGCCGGGGCGGCACCCTGCCTCGAGGAGCCGGCGCAGCACCCAGAGCACCATCGGCGTCTTGCCGGTTCCGCCGGTGGTCAGGTTTCCGATGCAGACGACGGGCAGCGAAGCACGATGCACCCGAGCCAGCCCCACGTCATACGCGGCGTTGCGGAGCCGGATGACGAGCGCATAAGGCCACGACAGCACCGTCAGCAGCCCACGCAGGCATGCCGCGATCGGGCCGCGGGCCTGGCCGGTGATGGTTCGGAAGTAGAAGCTGTCGGGGGTCATGGCGAAGGACAGGGCTCACAGGTCGGCCCGCCCGGGGCGGACCTGCCGTCCCGGCGGAGGCTCAGCTCGGGGATCTGATCGGCCGTCAGCACCCACACGTCGGTGAAGCCCTCGCGCCGCAGGGCCTCGGCGTCGCGCGGCACGCGATGGACGAACGTGTCGATGACCGCCGGGCCGACGCGCTTCTCGTTCCGCTGATCGTCGCGCCGCTTGCACTCGTCGGGGGCCACGTCGAGCACGATGAGATAACTCGGGTAATCGTGCGACCTCGCCAGCTCGAGGAGCGCGGCTCGGCTCGGCGGACGCAGATGCGTGGCGTCGGCCACGACGAACCGGTCGAACTTCATCCGCCGTGTGATGATCTCCCGCATCAGCTCATAGGCGTCGTCGCTGGCCCGCTGGTCGTGCGGGGCGTCGCAGATCATGCACCGGCACGCGTCGGACGAGACCACCTCGCTCGCATCGAACAGCCTCAGGGCCAGCGTGCTTTTGCCGCTGGCGGGGATGCCGGCCAGGACCAGCAGACTCCGGCTCGGGATGTCGATGCATAGCGGTTCGACCGGCTCGGGCATCGTCGGCTAGCCCTCCCGAACGCCGCCGTCGGTCAGCACGACGGCCGCGCACGTCACGCCGGTATGCTGCTCGGCGTGGACGGCCTGGTGGTAGTACAGGGTGCGAACCGACGCCCCGGCCAACACGCGCAACAGCACGTAGATCGTGCCCGAGCTGCACACGCGGTGGACGTTCTCGGTCGACTGGAGCCGCTTGGTGAAGCCGTCGGCGTCGCCGCGCTCGAGGAGACCCAGGAGCCGGCGGTCCTCGGCCTCAACCTGGTTCAGGAACGACTCGTCCAGATCGCAGTCGTCGCCGAACCGCCTGCCGACGTGGCTCAGATCGGCCCCGGCGATGATGCAGGTGCGACCCGGGGCCGCGCGGATCTCGGCCGCCAGCGCCTCGGCGAAGACGTCCAGCGAGATGCCGTCGCCGTCGCGCGGGGCCAGGCCGGTCGGCCCGGCGACGTCCGGACAGAGGATCGGCACGATGCGAAAGCCGCCGTCCTCGCGTATGGCCTGCAGGGCGCCGACCTGGAGCTCGATGGAGTGCTCGTGCAGGTGGTCGAGCTCATAGCGGCTCAGGTCCTGCCCGCAGCGGGCCTCGAGGGCGTCGATGAAGGCCGTGTCGACGTCCACGACGCCCAAGGGCGTCTCGAAACTCTTCCGCGTGACGACGGCCGTGGTCGACCGGCCGAAGTGGTTCGTGCCCAGGATCACGAATCGCTCGATGTCGTCCTGGTTCAGGAGCTGGGCGTACGCCTCGCCGTAGCACGGCTCGCCCCGCGGGTAGTCGAGATGGGGGGCGACGATCCCCAAGACCGGCCGGCCGTCGACGCCGGCGCGGGCGTTGAGGATGACCGTCCGAAGGTCCTCGCGGAGCCGCTCCGGGTCGGCCTCAGCCATGGAGGCGGCGATACGCGTCGGGGTGTCGCGATAGGCCTGCACCATCTCGTCGTACTGGGCCTCGAAGATCGTTCCCTCGAGCATGCCGTTGCGATCGAGCTGGATCAGCAGCTCGACCAGGCGAAAGGGCGGTAGGGGCTGGCCGACCTCGCGCTCGAACACGGCGCAGATGTCGTCGAGCGTGTTCTCGCCGTCCATGTGCGTGACGATGGCAAAGGCCGCGGGCGTCAGGGCGAGGTTGCCGCGGGCCATCCCGGCCGCGTCGTAGAGCACCAGCATCTGACCGTCGTCCTGCTTGACGGGCATGACGTCGATGCTGGGTCGGAGTCGCGGGCGTTCTAGGTTCGGCTCGGTCATGCGATCTCGCCTCTGTTGGTGCGTTGTCGTCGTGCGGCGGCGTCCGGGATCACTCCGCCTGCCGGCCGACGTCGAGCGGCTCGACGACCTCGGTGTCGTGATGATACTCGCCCGCCTGTCGCAGCACCTCGACCTGCTCGGGGCGCAGGCCGATCTCCTGGTCGGTCAGGTAGCAGGCCGGATCGGCCGCCCAGGGGTCGCCCGTCATCAGTTCGGCCCGAACACGGAGCGAGCCGCCGCACATCGCCTGAAACTTGCACAGCCCGCACCGACCCTTGAGCCGGTCGGCCCGGTCTTTGAGCCCGGCCATCAGGTCGTTCGAGGTGTCCTGCCAGATCTCACTGAACGGTCGATCGCGGACGTTGCCCAGCGAGGTGTGCATCCAGAACTGGTCGGGATGGACGTGGCCGACGAAGTCGATGCAGCCGATGCCCACGCCCGAGCTGTACAGCCCGCCGCCGTTCCAGACGAGCATCTCACGGACGTCGTAGGCTCGCGGGTCGCCTTCCTCTTCCTTCATCTTGAGGAACAGGTACGGTCCGTCGCAATGGTTGTCGACGGTGAGGATCTCGACGTCCTTGCCGCGGTCGTGGAGGTCGCGCGTCCGCCGCAGGATCGTGTCCATCGCCCAGCGCGACTCCTGCCGCGTCAGGTCGAGCACCCGCTTGCCCCGGCCGGTCGGCACGAGGTGGTAGAAGCACGCCCGGTTGATCTGCTCGGCCTCGATGAAGTCGAACACGCCGTCGAGGTTCTCGAACGTGGGGCGCGACAGCGTGAGCCTCAGGCCCACCTTCTGGCCGGCCTCGACGCAGTTGCGGAAGCCCCGCATCGTCCGCTCAAACGCCCCGGGCGTGCCGCGGAAGCGGTCATGCACCTCGGGCGTGGCGCTGTCGAGCGAGATGCCGACGTAGGCGAGCTTGAGCTCGACCAGGCGAGCGGCGATCTCCGGCGTGATGAGCGTCCCGTTGGTGCTGATGACGACGTGCAGGCCCCGCTCGCGGGCCGCGGCGATCAGCTCGAAAAGGTCGGGTCGGATCAGCGGCTCGCCGCCGCTGAAGAGCACCGCCGGTACGTTGAACGCGGCCAGGTCGTCGAGCACGCCGCGGACCTCGTCGCCGGTCAGCTCGCCCTGGTAGCTCTGAGCCTCGCTGTCGCTGTAGCAGTGGACGCACTTGAGGTTGCAGGTGCGGGTGATGTTCCAGACGACGATGGGTCGGCGGTCCATGGCGGAGGCGGCGACGGCCATGCGCTGGTGCCCGGGCACGTCGCGTCCGATCCGCCGGCCGTAACGGTGCGGCGTGGAGGGGGATTCGTGACCGCAATAGAGCACGCTGATGTCGATCAAGGTGACACCTTTCTGAGACTCGCTTCGTGCATTCTATGGGCGGGCGAGGGGAATTGCCACGACGCGTCGCCGCATCGAAACGTCGAAACGCCACGAAGTCGTCACGTCGAAAGGGTGGGCTGCGGTTGGAGGCGGCGTGGCGCTGTGGACGAAGGCCGGATGGGATTCCGGCGGGTTTGCGTGCAAGAAGGAATTCCCGCACGAGCGGCAACGGTATAGGGTTCAGGGTTCGCAGTCTGGGGGATCGCCTGGTATCGGCGCATCGCACTCGGGGCAGGTGGTCTGGTCGGATTCGCCCAGGGGCCAGCCGCAGCCCGGGCAGTAGCGCGATTCCGCAGGCATGAGGCGGTTGGCAATCCCGCGGACGCCGAAGAAGAGGAATAGGCCGGCGGCGATGAGAGCCAGCGGAGTACCAAACATCATAGGCATGTAGCGCACATAGCGAGAGCCGGTGGTGTGCATCAAGTCGAGCAGATGGTAGGCGTTGAAGAGGAAGTAGTCGGCACCTACGACAACGAAGTACAAGCCGACGAGGCCTAACAAGGCCTGGAGAGCCACCTTCTGGCGCGCGGAAGGTATCCATCTGACCGGAGGCACCGAATCGTCCGCGACGAGGGCGCCACATTCGGGACAGCGCGTGCTGGTCAGGCCTCGAAGGTCATAACTGCAGTGTGGACACGGAGGGCCGTCGGCCGGGAGGACACGTCGCGTCCACCACCCCGACCGAAGGATCAGATGTGCTCCGGCACATCCGCTGGGTAAGACGAACAGAAGCAGACGGAGTTCGCGTAGGGCTGTGTCGGCAAATGAGTTGTCCCCGAGAAAAGCGGAACCGATCCGGATGCAGTTGGCAACGAAGTGCACCGTGAAAAAGACCCCCATCAGGATGACGGTAGCTTGGAACACTGCCGAGAACCCCTCCGATTGGAGAGCTGCACGTCGATCGCCATGCACCTCGCCTGACCTGTCGGAGCACTCGGCCTTGGCAGCGTCAGCGCCCGTGGTGCTGACGGCCCGCAAGACGGGACGGACCAACCACGAGGGGGCGACGACGAGTAAGACGCCACAAATCGCTTGCAGAATGTACGCCAGGTTGTTCCCTGCGAAGACAAAACGCCAGATGAAGGGTGCTTGGCCGAGTCGAGCGGTGTCTCGCGGAATATGGGCATGCATCGCAAGGTCAGCCACCGCTAGGAGCAGCAGCGACACACCCAACAGGATGGTCAATGTGTGAACGATCGGCTCGTAACGCGGGTCGCTTCGCGACGACGCGAGGAGAATCCTCTTTCCGATCCACCGGACGCCGATCAGCAAGGCGCCTCCCGTCATTAGGATGGCTAGCAAGAGTGCCAGCCCCAGCAAGCCTACGAGATCGACACGGACCCCGTCCGAGCCACGGAGCCAGTTCACGAGTGTGTCAGCTCGTTGCCCCGCCATACGTGCCAGATCAAGCAGCATCAGGATGGCGACGACCAGGCCGAACAGACGGAGGAGCGTACTTCCGCCAAGCCCAAGTGGCATGATGCTCGGGTTGGAGACGGAGCGATCGTCGGCCGACTTGATTGAGCAGCCGCACTCAGGGCAGCGGGATTCGGTCAGGCCCTTCAGAAGGCAGCTGCAGACGGGGCATCTCGGGCGGTTGTCCGGGGCGATCCGTCGGATAAGCCATGCGGCGTCGAACAACAGAAGCAGACCCAAGGCCATGCCTAGTGCGAGGTTCGTGGCGAACCAGGCGGCCAGGTCCCATGCTTGCGGCATACTCGATACCGGCGGGAATCCAAGCGCCGCCAGACCGGCGAGCATCCGGGCTGTCTCGGCCAGAGTCAGGACGAGTACGAACAGGCCGATGAGCTGGACGCCGAGTCGTGCTGCGCTCTTGGGATTCATCGTGGGTCCTCATCGTTGCTCGTAGCCACGCGCGGCCAGCAGGAGTGGATGGGGGACGCGTCGTCGAACCGCCGCGAGGCCGGTTCCGAGGCGCACGCAGGGCCTTCAACCGGCCGGCGACCCGCCTGCAAGAGACGCGGTCCAGTGTGGCACGGCCGCCCCCGGCCGTGAAGATCGACTTGCCCGGCCGACGGCGGCTGGGCCACCTTGCGCGGACGCATGCGACCCGTCAGCGAGTCCTGCGAGCGGGCTAGCGCAGCAGCCTATCGAGATGCTCCCGCGCCGCGGCTAAGTCGGCGACCGGATCGCTGGCCTCGCTGCGGCGGACGACGTGCGGACCGTCATAGCCGCCGTCGGCGAGGGCCTGGAAGAGGGCCTCGAAGTCGACCTGACCCAGTCCCGGCGCGGTCTCACGCCCCGCGGTCCGCGCCGAGCCCCGCATGGCATCGCGGAGGTGCGACGCGGCGACGAACTCACCCAAGGCGTCGAGGCCGGCCACAGCGTCGCGCCCGTGCATCACCATCTCGCCCGGGTCGTAGCAGACCCGAACCAGCGGACAGTCGATCTGGTGAATCAACTCGGCCAGGAGGGCGGGCTCGACACCGGCCCCGTCGACGGCCAGGCACGTGCCGGTCAGGTCGGCGTGGTCGGCCAGCGCGCGGAGCGACTCGAGCGCGATAGTCCGTTGCGGGCTGTCCGGATCGTCCGGCAGGTGTCCCAGGACGGTCGTGACGACGGGGACGGCGAGCTTGGGCGCTAGCTCGAGGACCTGCCGCGTCTTGGCGACCTGCTCCTCGGCGCGCGCCGGGTCGGTCAGGCCGCCCGAGCGGATCTGGCTGTCGAGCGCCGGGAGAGCGAGTCCCAACCCGTTGAGGTAGCTGCGGACGTGTCGAAGAGCCGAGGTCGAGAGGCGCGCAGCGTCGAGGTCGCCGCGTGTGGTGTTGAGCTCAAGCCCGCCGTAGCCGAGACGCGCGGCCGTCTGCATGCCCTGCTTGGGCGGCTGGCGAAGGTCGTCGAGCGAGACGGCAAGGGGCGATCGCTGTTTCATCGCGGCCAAGCGTATCCGTGCCGGCGGGCGACCGCAAGATGGCCCGGCCGAGTGGCAGGGGGGCTCCATGCCGGTCGGGGGATGCCGTGTCCCCCTTATTCGGTTGCGGCTTGTGGGGGAGCGTGTGATGCGTTTCGTGTTGATCGTCACGAGTGCGGTGATCGTCTGGGCGATGGCGGGGTGTCTCCGCGACGGCTGCGTGGGTGAGGCCCTCGAGGAGATCGTGCGGGTCGTCGTCGAGCGGTGGCAGCGGCCCTAAGCCGCTTGCAGGACTAACTGACAGGTCGCATGCCTAGGCGCCCTGGGGGCCAGACGCGCTCGGCTGGCCAGGTCGATCGTTGCGCCCGGGGGGGCGTGCCGGACCGGACATGCTTCTTTGCAGGCAGCTTGGTTGTCGGCAGCGGCGGCGGAATCGCCCGGCGGTAGCAACAGACGGGAGGTGAGCGGACGTGTGGGAATCGTGGGCGACGCCGGCGGTCGTGATCGGGGCGTTGACGCCACTGGTGGGCGTCCCGATGGGGATGATCATCCTGTACCTCAAGGCCATTCGGCAGGCGCAGGAGGACCAACGCACCACCGGATCGCGCCGGATGGAGATCATCGAGGCCGACATGCGGCGGATGGACGCCCGGCTCGACGAGGTCGAGCGGAGCTATGCGACCAAGGAGGAATGGCTACGCGAATCGCTGCACGCTCGGCAGCAGCTTGAGCGGCTGACGGAGCTGATGGCCGAGGTCCGCGCCCAGCTCGACAATTCGCACGGCATCGGGGCCCAGCTCGCCCAGGCCACGCGGGCGATGGTCGAGCTGACCCGGGCTCTGATCGAGACGCACGCCGGCGCCCACGAGCCGACCGGCGGGGCGGATGTGGAGGACCATCATGGATGAGGCGGTGCTGATCAAGCAGGCGCGGCGCGAGCTGCTGACGCTGCTCAAGGTGGTGTACCCGGCCTCGCTACGGGGCGAGGTGCTGTTTCGCTCGTTGCTGGGCGCGTTCCCGCTGCTCGAGTGGGACCATGTTCTCAAAGACCTGGCCTACCTGGCCGAGAAGGGCTACCTGGTCGTCGGGCCAAGCCCGGGCAACGTCTCGGCCGCGGCCGAGGGGTGGCGCAAGCGGATCTATCGGCTGAGCCCGGCGGGCGTGGAGATCGTCGACCGCTGCACCAGAGACGGTGCTTTGGAGGTGTGAACGTGGCCGGCGCGACGCGCAAGACCAACTCACAGACGACGGCCGCCTCGAAGGGCCCAGCCAAAACCGCGAGCCGATCACGGAGCGTGGCGGCGAAAGGCTCCGCTGGCGGCGGGGCGCGCCGCGCCTCCCGCGGCTCGCACGACGCAACGTTTCAGGGACCCGCGGCCGGAGCGCAGGACGTACCGATCGGCACGCTGGTGAACCTGCCGTGGGGGTTGCGGCTCGAGGTCGACAAGGCCCTGATCCGCGAGGTCGAGCCGCTGGCGTCGATCCTTGCGGTGTACCAGCACTTCGAGCTGAAGGTGAAATGTGGGGTGGAGTTCGAGGACTTCCATCGGCACGCCGTGGCGCTGCGAGAGGCCCACAAGACGGCCTATGCCGACCGGCTGGCTTGCGCGTTGTTGAGTGACCGGAGCGACGCCGAACGTGAGGCCGAGGTCGACCTGCTGACGTCGCGCCTGATCGGACGGATCGCTCGGATCCTCGCCGAGGCCGAGGAGATCGGCGTATCGGATCTCGCGCGGCTGGCGTCGTCGGCCGCGTCGCTCCAGCGGGCAATGACCCAGGCCGAGCGGAGCCGTCTCGATCGTCTCAAGGCCGAGGGTCCGTCGGGGTCGCCCTCCACGCGAGACCTTCACCGCGCCGTCCGCGACCTCTACGGCGTGGCCGCGGGGCTGGACCAGGCGGAACCCTCGTGACGCGCCCGCGCCCCCGACCCCAGCCTACCGACCTGCCTACAGGGCCTGCCCGATAGCCAGACTGCCTGCGGGAAAGAGCGTCCAGGGTGGCACGGCCGTCGCCGGCCGGGAACGATCGTTTCCCCAGCCGAGGGCGGCTGGGCCACATGGCGCCGACGCGTGCGACGTGTCGGCGATTCCTGCAGGTGGCTGAGACCTGTAGGGGTGCGGTCGTCACTTCCGCTTGGCCGGCGACCAGACGCCCTGGAGGCTCCGCTCGAAGGCGGCGATCGGGCCGCGCCGGCCGGTGATCTCGATCCCCTGATTGTCGATGCGAAGGATCACGCTGCGGTTCGTCGGCAGGCCCGCCCTGGCCAGAAGGATCTTGATCCGCTTGACGTTGTCGGTCGTGACCAGCACCTTGCGCGGCCCGACGACCTGCCCGATGGCCGTGGCCGGCTTGTCGGCCTTCTCGAATGCTTCGATGACGAGCCAACCCCGCTGCGGGTCCTTCGGTGAGCTGACCGTGACGACCAGCTGGTTCGGGTCGTCCGGCTGCGTGGTGGCCGGGGCGGTGGGGGCCGTCTCGGTGGGAGTTGCGGTTGCGGGCTCGGGCTCCGCCGCCGCATCATCCAACTCCTCGGAAGGGCCGGGATGTTGGGTCTTCGGCTGTGTCTCGGGCGGCTTGGCTGCGTCGGGTCGACGGCAGGCCAGCGGCAGGGCGGCGATGAGGACCAACCAGGCGAGCGCGATGCGGTGTGCGGACATGGCCGTCTCCTTCCGGTCGGGTCTGGGAAGCGGGGTTCATCGTATCATATGGCCGCGAGGATGCGAGGTTGCGGCCCCGCTTGCCGAAGCGCGGGCCGTGTGATACGGTCTGATGCGGCTTGTCGCGACCGTGCCGGGGGGCGACGCACCGAGATCATCACCAGAGTAGGCAGACCCATGCAGGAATTGACCCCGAAGGAAATCGTCGCCGCGTTGGACCGCCACGTCATCGGCCAGGACGAGGCCAAACGCGCCGTGGCGATCGCGATCCGCAACCGCTGGCGGCGGCTGCAACTGCCCGAGGCGCTGGCCGAGGAGGTCGCGCCCAAGAACATCATCATGGTCGGCCCGACCGGTGTCGGCAAGAGCGAGATCGCCCGCCGCCTCGCCGGACTCATCAACGCCCCGTTCATCAAGGTCGAGGCCACCAAGTACACCGAGGTGGGCTATCACGGGCGCGACATCGAGAGCATCATCCGCGACCTGGTCGAGCTGAGCATCGGCATGGTCCGCGACGAGCAGACCGAGGTCGTTCGCGAGCGGGCCGAGAACCTTACCGAGGAGCGCATCCTCGACGCGCTGCTGCCCTCGGGCGAGTACGCCACGTTCGACGAGAGCGAGGAGGCCACCGAGCGCCGTCACCGCACGCGGGAGAAGCTCCGCACGCAGCTCCGCGGCGGGCACCTCGAAAGCCGCGAGATCCGCCTGACGATGCAGGAGAAGTCCTCGCCCGTCACGGCCATCGCGACGATGGTCTCGCCCGGAGACATGCCGCCCGAGCTGCAAGACATGTTCGAGCGGCTCGCCCCGGACGTGCCGAAAGACCGCACCATGACCGTCCAGGAGGCCCGCAAGCAGATCTTCGCCCAAGAGGCCGACGCCCTGATCGACCGCGAAAAGGTCGTCGAGATGGCCATCCGCAGGGCCGAGAACTCGGGCATCGTCTTCGTCGACGAGCTGGACAAGGTCTGCGGCGGCGAGTCGATGGCCGGGCCGGACGTGAGCCGGCAGGGCGTCCAGCGCGACCTGCTGCCGATCGTCGAGGGCTGCACGGTGAGCACGCGCCACGGGATGGTGCGGACCGATCACATCCTGTTCATCGCGGCCGGGGCGTTCACCCAGGCCAAGCCGGCCGACCTCATGCCCGAGCTGCAAGGGCGGTTTCCCATCCGCGTGGAGCTCCGCGACCTGGGCGAGGCCGAGTTCGTCCGCATCCTGACCGAGCCGGACAGCGCCCTGATCAAGCAGCAGATCGCGCTGCTGTCGACCGAGGGCATCGAGCTGGAGGTCACCGAGGACGCGGTCCGCGAGATGGCCACGATGGCGCACCTGGCCAACGAGCGGCTGAGCAACATCGGCGCCCGGCGGCTGTACACCATCGTCGAGAAGGTGGTCGAGGAGATCGCCTACTACGCTCCCGAGGCCCAGAACAAGCGGGTCGTCATCGACAGCGACTACGTCCGCATCCGCCTGGCCGACATCCTCGACGACGAGCAGCGAAGCCAGTTCGAGCTGTGAGGCCCACGGCTGGGCCGTGGGCAAACGTCGAAACGCCGACAAGTCGACATGGCGAGCTCTGTTAGGTGGGCGAGTCGTATGGAGGGGCTCTCGCGGCCGCGGGTTTGCCGGAACGCTCGCTGACGGTCGCGTCTGATGCGGCGGCTCATCGGGAGCCTCGTCCGACGAAGCGTATCGCTCGTGGGTGTAGTCACGTCGCGAATCCACACCGCCACCTTCAGGCCAACAGTCATGCGTCTTGCCTAGCTGATTGAGTCTAAACCACGACCCGGTTCGGACCGATGTGCCTGTAGGAGGGAGGGTTGCTGTGCGCGACGGCGGTTCGCACGTAAGCGACGACGACCAGCTTGGATGACGCCATGACGACCGACAACGTGGCTATGGACGCGATCATGACCGCGCCGCGACAGGCGCCGGCGCTCCACCCTCCGTGGGAGCGGATGCACGCCCGGCTCAAGGCGGTGCTTCGGAAGGATCTCTTCTTCGTTGTCGGCTGCCAGAAGTCCGGCACGACGTGGCTCAAACACCTGCTGCACGCGCACCCGCAGATCATCTGCCGCGGCGAGGGCCGGTTCCAGAGCGTCTTGCTGCCCCTGCTCCAGAACACGCTGGGCACCTACAACAAGAGCCACTACGCCGGGCACGATCTCGACTTCACCGACGAGCAGTTGGAGTATCTGCTCACCACCTGCATCGGATTGTTCTTCAGCAACGCCCTCGGCGATCAGAACGTCAAGTGCCTGGGTGAGAAGACGCCCGAGAACACGATCATCCTTCCCCTGCTGGCGCGCCTCTTCCCACGGGCCAAGTTCATCCAGATCGTTCGCGACGGGCGAGACGCGATTGCGTCGAACTGGCTGCGGCCGCACAGCGAGGGTTTCGACGAGCGGTTTCCGGAGCTGGCGTCGTACGTCGAGTACTTCGTCAATCATCATTGGGCGCCGTACATCCATATCGCGCGGTCGTTCGGCGCGGAGGAACCCCACCGCTACGCCGAGCTCCGCTACGAGGACCTGCACGCCGAGCCGGAGCCGGTGATCCGCCGGGTGCTCCAGTTCCTGGATGTGGACGATTCCGACGCGGCCGTCGCGCAATGCCGCGACGAGGCCTCGTTCGAGAAGCTCTCCGAGGGCCGGGGCCGCGGTCAGGAGGATCGCTCATCGTTCTACCGCAAGGGCGTCGTCGGCGACTGGAAGGACCTGTTCGACGAGGCCAGCATCGAGGCGTTCGCCAGGCACGGCGGCGCGATGGCCCGGGCGCTGGGGTATGTGTCGTCGGGTCCCGGGTTCCAGCAGAGCAAAGGAAACACAACGTTTTTCACGCCCCGAGGCCTGAAGCCTGAGGACCTGGTGCCTGAGGGCCAAGCTACCTACAAGCAAGATTGAACAGGGTGGCACGGCCGGCCTCGGCCGTGAACTGCGAAACCGCCCAGCCGGGGGCGGCTGGGCCACATGCGTCCGATTCGTTGCGCCCAGCCGGGGGCGGCTGGGGCACATGCGTCCGATTCGTTGCGCCCAGCCGGGGGCGGCTGGGGCACATGCGTCCGATTCGTTGCGCCCAGCCGGGGGCGACTGGGCCACATGCGTCCGATTCGTAGCACTGTTCAGACAAGGATGCAGGCAGCGGAGTCACCTCAAACCCTGAACAGCGCGCCCAGGCGCTTGCCCAGCAGCAGCGATGTCGCCACGAGCGTGACGGTCAACAGGGCCATCGCCCACACGCCGAGCGCGCTGGCGATGTAGCGGCCCTCGCCGAGCAGTTGGAACAGCTCGAAGATGGCCTTGGTGATCGGGTAGTGCATGCCCCGCTGGGCCAGCATCAGCGAGTCGGACACCTCCAGCATCGCGAAGCTGAACGCCAGCAATCCGCCGGCCAGCAGGTTGGCCGCGATCAGCGGTAGGGCGATCTTGCGGACCGTCCGAAGCGGCGGTGAGCCGAGATTGAGCGCCGCCTCCTCGAGCGTGACCGAGGTCTGCTGCAACCCGGCCGTGATCGACCGCACCACATAAGGCAGCCGACGGACCGCGTAGGCGATGATCAGCAGCACGGTCGGGTTCTCCCGCGGGTCGAGGAAGACGAAGAACTCGCCTTGCCGCGTCATTGCCAGGTAGCCGAACGCGAGCACCAGACCCGGTACGGCCAGCGGCATCATGGCCAGCGTGTCCAGCAGGCCTCGGCCGGGCAGGTCGCTCCGCACGACGACGTAGGCGATCGCCACGCCCAGGAGGATGTCGATCAGCATGGCAAGGCTGGCATAGTGGATGCTGTTGCCGATGCTGGTGATGGTCAGGTTGTGCGAGAGGGCCTCCTGGTAGTGGTGCAGCGTGTAGGCCGACGGCAGGACGGTGCGATACCAGCCGGCGCTGAACGAGTTGAGCAGCACGCCGAGGTGCGGCACGACGGCAAGACCGATCACGATCACGAACGGCAGGGCGACCAGCAGACCCCGCCCGAGCCCGAGCCGTCTGGCCGGTCGGGCCGCGGTCGACTTGGCCATCATCGCGTACGCATGCCGGCCGAACAGCACCCGGCCGATCAGGTACATCAGCACCGAAGCGGCCAGCATGACCACCGTTAGCGCGAACGGGAACGGGCTGTCGCCGATCTCGTTGATGCCTTCGAAGACCTGCACCGGCGTGACGCGCCGGAGATCGAGCATCAACGGCGTGCCCAGCTCGGTGAAGCTCCAGATGAACACGATCGTGCCGCCGGCGAACAGGCCGGGCATGATCAGCGGCAGCGTGATGCGCCGGAACCGCCGCCAGCCGACGCAGCCGAGATTCTCCGAGGCCTCGAGCATGGCCGGGTCGACGTTGGCCAGGGCGGCCGTGGCGTTGAGGTACATGATGGGATACAGGTGCAGGGCCTCGAGGAAGACCACGCCCCAGAAGCGGGCTTGGCCCAGCCAGTCGATGGTCTCGGTCTCGCCGAGGACGCCCAGCCAGACCAGGGCGGCGTTGAGCCCGCCGTACTGACCGAGGATCTGACGAAGACCGATCGCCCCGACGAACGGCGGCAGGATCATCGGCACCAGCAGCAGGGCGTTGAGCAGGGCCTTGCCGCGGAAGTCGTAACGGTCGCTGAGCACGGCCAGGGGCAGGGTCAGCCCGAGCACGAGGGCGGTGGTGGCCAGGGCGATACCGAACGAGTTGATCAGCCCCTCGACGTAGAGGGGGTTCTGGAAGACCTCTTGGATGAAGCGCGTCGTCCACGCCCCATCGTGATAGACGCTGCCGCGGACGGTCTGCCAGAGCGGCCAGACGAAAAAGGCGGCGAAGAACGCCAGAACCACCACGAAGATCAGCATGGCGCTGCGTCGTCGGATCATCGCGCCCCCGTCTTGGCTTCGGCCAGGCCCCGGGCCTCGATGTAGGCCTCGCGGAAGTGCTGGTCCCACTCGCGCGCGAGCTGCACGGCCTTGAGCTTGTCCCGCAGCGGCAGCTGGAACGTCTGGGCGTAGGTCACCGGCATCCGCTGCATGCGTGCGACGGCCTCGGGGCACGCCTCGGGTCCGCCCGCGTCGAGGATGGCCCGCCATGCGGCCGTCAGCTCGTCGTGCGTGTCGATGCACATCGTCCGGATGAACAGCCGCATGAAGTCGAAGAGCTTGGCCGTCCAGCGATAGTCGTAGGTGAAGGCCTCGGCCAACTCGTACGGCCGCACGTTCGGGTCGGTGCTGTACTGGAGGTGCTCGGGCGTGTACAGGTCGCGGCGAATGGGCAGGCGCCGCAGGGCGTACTTGATCGGCCCGCCGGGGGCACCCACGCGATAGCTCCAGAGCTTCTGGCCCTCCTCGGTGAGGCAGAAGTAGACGAAGCGCCGGGCCAGCTCGCCATGCGGCGCGCCGCGGAGCAGGCTGATCGGGTCGGCGCTGACGCTCGACCCGCCGACGGGCGTGATGTAGCCCATGTGCGCCACGCCCGAACGCTCTGCGTCCATGCCGGCCTCGAACCGCCCGTAGAAGTCGATGCACATGCCGGCCGCGGCGTTGCCCTGGACCACGTCAATGGGCACCTTGCTGGCGTTGTTGCTGAAGTAACGGGCGTTGGCGGCGATCCGCTGGATGAGCCGCATGCCGTCCCAGAAGCCCTCGGCCGCGGCGGCCTTCTCAAGGTCCGCGTCGGGCTTGGTCGACGGGTCGGCCGCGCTGAGCTTGGCGAGCCGCTCGGCGATCTGCTGCTGGATGAGCATCTCGAAGGCCTTGGTGGACGAGCCGCTGCGGGTCGGGTCGGCCAGGCCGATCTCACCGAGAAAGCGCGGGTCGGCCAGGTCGTGCCACTGCTTGGGGGTTCTCTCGATTCCCAACCGCTCGAGGACGTCGAGGTTGTAGCAGATGCCGAAGCAGGTCAGGCAGCAGCCGTAGTAGCGGTCGTGCTCGTCGTAGAGCTCTTCGCCGCTGGCCCGGTGGGGCATGACGTTCGGATCGCGGAGCTCGGGGTGGTTCTCGGCGATGCCCGCGCCGACGGTGTTGCCGATCCGGGCCTGCTTGTTGTGGTCGTACCACCCGCCGCCGAAGAAGACGTCGATGCCCACGCCGACGTTCGAGGTCAGGAAGATGCGCCGCGCCTCGACGACCTCCTCGGGCGTGCCCTCGTTCGGCCGGTTGGGGTCGAGCCGGCGGTTGGCGAAGCCGGCCTCGATGGCGGGCGTCCATGTGCGATCGAGTGTGTCGGTCCAATAGGCGCGAAAGGCCGCGACGTACTCGCTGGCCAGGTACTGCGCGATGACGCTGGTGGCCCCGACGGTCCGCCAGTCGATGCGGATCGCCTTGCCGTAGTGTTCCTGGTGCCATCGGTTGAAGGCCTGCTGGTACTCGAAGCGGATCGCCTCGTTATGCGGCGAGATCATCGTCAGGGTCAGCGCGTCGGCCGGCAGGACCTGGCGGGCGGGCCGCAGCGCGTACGGCACGCCCAGGATGACCAGCACGAGCATGATGATGACGATGCCACGGATCAGCACGGCTTGCCTCGGTGGTTCAAGGGGGTCGGCAACGGCGTCTCGGCTGCGCGCTCCATCGGGCTCCCCCGGCTCAGTCGTCCAAGATGACCACGTCGGCCGGATCGACGTGACATGCGATGTCGCCCGTCCGCTGCACCTTCGGGTTCAGCTCGACGACCTTGAGGCGCCGGCCCTGATCGAAGGCGACCTCGTGCTGGGCGACCTCGCCCAGGTAGACCGTGTGGTCCAGCTCGCCCGTCAGCGCGTTGGGCGCGCCGTCCGGGACGGCGCCCATGTGGATGCTCTCGGGCCGGATGCTCAGCACGACTGAATCGCCCACCGATCGATGCAGGGGCGGCACGTCGGACGTGATCGTCCCGAAGGCGGTCTCGACCTCGGCCGAGCCCTCGCTGCACGCCGTGAGCCGACCGTCGATGAAGTTGGTATCGCCGAGGAAGTCGGCCACGAACCGGCGCGCCGGGCGGGTGTACAGCTCTTGGGGCGTGCCCAGTTGCTCGATCCGCCCGGCGTTCATGACGGCGATCCGATCGGCGATGGACAGGGCCTCTTTCTGATCGTGCGTGACGTAGATCGCGGTCAGGCCCGCCTCCTTGCAGATGCGCCGGATCTCGCCCCGCATCCCCAGCCGAAGCTTGGCGTCGAGGTTGCTCAGCGGCTCGTCCAGCAGGACGCACTGCGGCTCGATGACCAGGGCCCGCGCCAGGGCGATCCGCTGCCGTTCGCCGCCGGAGAGTTGGCCGGGCCTGCGCGAGGCGAACCGACCCATGCGGACCATGTCGAGGGCCTGCTCGACCCGGCGCCGACGCTCCCGACGCTCGATCTTGCGGACCCGCAGACCGAACGCGACGTTCTCGCTGACGGTCATGTGCGGCCAGAGGGCGTAATCTTGGAAGACCATGCCGGTGTTCCGCTCGTGGGGCGGCACGCCGGTCATGTCACGGTCGCCGAAGCGAATACGCCCGGTCTCGGGCTGCCAGAACCCGGCCACGCAGCGCAGCAGCGTGGTCTTGCCGCACCCGCTCGGCCCGAGCAGGAAGAAGAGCTCGGCGGCCTGAACCTCAAGAGAGACGGCGTCGACGGCAGTGACATCCCCGAAGCGCTTGGTCACGTTGTCGAAGGTGATCGTTTCCACGGGCACCTGATATAGTCGCCCCCGGTGGAGATTTCAACGGGTGTTGCGACGCCGCACGTCGGAAAGGGGGCGGTCGAGTTTCCGCCGAGCGCCGCCGACGTTATGATTCGACGCTGTCGACAGCGACTCCTCCGAACGCCCGTTGGCGAGAGACACCGATGAGCGACCACACGCAGATCGCCCGCATCACCCTCTGGCCGCTGGCGATCCCCATGAAGATCAAGTTCGCTCACGCCACACACGCCCGGCAGGTCGCCGACCCCGTCGTGGTCTCGGTCGAGCTGGCCAACGGGATCGTCGGCTGGGGCGAAACGCTGCCCCGCCCGTACGTGACGGGCGAGACGGTCTCGTCCATCAAACCCGCGATCGAGCACGTCCTCTTGCCTCTGTTGGTCGACATGAGGCCCACGTGCCTGCCCGAGGCCCTGGAGGTCATCGACGGTCTGCCCACGATCGGCCAGGACGGCCAGACGATCGCGGCCGCACGGGCCGGCCTCGAGCTCGCGCTGCTGGACGCCTATTGCCGCCATTGGCCACGACCGGTCCGTGAAACCGTCGGATGGCTTGGCCTGGCCGGGATGGGCGTCCGCGGGAGCCTGGGCCGAACCCGCTACAGCGGTGTGATCGGGGCCGAACAGCCGGGGAGGGCCCTGCGGTCGCTCCGCAAGATGCGATGGTTCGGCCTGCGCGATTTCAAGCTCAAGGCCGGCTTCGACGGCGATGACGAGCTGGTCACCGCCGTGGCCGCCAAGCTCGAGCCCGCCATCCGCAGCGGCAAGGCGACGCTCCGGCTCGACGCCAACGAGGGCTGGACGCTCGAGCAGGCCGTCGACCGACTGACCGCCTGGCAGCGCTGGCCGATCAGCTGCATCGAGCAGCCGCTGCCCAAGGGCCGCGAGGACGAGCTGGCCGAGCTGAAGAAGCGCGTGCCCACCCCCATCATGCACGACGAGTCGCTCGTGACGCTGGCCGACGCCGAGTCGCTCATCCGGCAGCGCGTGGCCGACTTCTTCAACATCCGCATCAGCAAGAACGGCGGGTGGCTGGCGGCCATCCGCATGATGGGCCTGGCGCGGCGGCACGGGGTGGGGTGCCAGCTCGGATGCATGGTCGGCGAGACGAGTATCCTGTCGGCCGCCGGGCGGGCGTTCCTGTCGGTCGTGCCGGGTGTGGAGTTCGCCGAGGGCAGCTACGGGCGGTTCCTGCTCCGCAACGACGTGATCGATCGTCCGCTGCGGTTCGGCTACGGCGGGCGGGCCAAGCCGCTGACGGGGGCCGGCTGGGGCATCGAGGTCCGACCCGAGCGCGTCGAGTGGCTGCTGGCCGAGAAGCGGATCGAGCTGCCATTGTAGGCGAGGGGCCGGAGTTACGCGTGCCAGAAGCCCCCAACCGCCAAGAAGCAGGAGCAGTCATCGACGTGAGGTCTGACGATCGGACACGACGGGTTCACCCATCGGTGGCACTGCCGGGCATCGTGGTCGGTCTCGCGGCGTGCTGCGCGTCGACGCCGCTGGCCGCCGAGACGGCACCAACCCGGCCGTCGGCGCCCGAACCGCCTCGGCCTCTGACCACACTGCCGACCGAGCGTCCGCTCGCGCCCGAGGTCCGGGCGATCCGCCGGCTGATGCGCGACCCCACGCCGACCACCCGGCCGAACGAGTACATGCGCCGGGTCGAGGCGCGACGCGAGGAGGTCGTGCGCAGGGTCGAGGACCTCCTGCGGCAAAACCCGAAGCACCCGGATCGCGATGTCCTGCTCGGCGCCAAGCTCGACAGCCTCCTGGCCCTGATGACGCTGCGGGCCAAGCCGCTCGAGACGGTCCGCGCCGAGGCCGAGCGGATCCTCTCCGGCGATCCCGGGCCGGAGCTGGGCGCCCACGCCGCCTATGTCCGCATGACGATCGACCTCGGTGAGCACCGCAAGGCCCGGCGCAAGGCGGCGCTGGAGGCGAGACGGGCGGCTCCGCCGGCGACCACCCGGGCCGCGGCGACGACGAAGGCCGACGATCCGCTGGCGCTGCTCAACCGCCTGCTGGCAGAGAAGGACAAGGAGCTGCGGGCCCGCTCCGAGGCGGCGGGCGAGGCCCGGCTGCGTCCGGTGGACGCCGAGCACGAGGCTTTCGTCCTGCGGCGATACCGCCGGTTCGTCCATGCCTATCCGAATAGCCGCTTCACCCCGCGTCTGCTTGGCGAGCTGATCCGAGCGGCCTGGCGTCAGGGACAGGACGAGGCGGCGCGGGAGTACGTTCGGCAGCTCCGGGCAGACCATCCCGACCACGTCGAGACGCGGGCCATCGAGGCCGCGCTGACCAGGCGGTCGATGCTGGGCAAGCCCCTGCAACTGAGGTTGAAGCTCGCCGACGGGCGCGAGCTCGACCTGGCCGGCCTGAAGGGCAAGGTGGTCGTGGTCTGCTTCTGGGCCACGTGGAGCGAGGCGTCCCGACGTGCGCTGCCCGAGATCGACGCGACGATCGAGCCGTTCGCCGGGCGGGGCGTCCGTATTGTCGGCGTGAGCCTGAATCGCACGCGCGACCGCGTCGAGGCCTTCTGCGGCACGCACGACATCGATTGGCCGCAGCACATCGACGGGGGGCAGTGGGACGGTCCGTTGGCCCGGCGGTTTGGCGTACGAAGGCTGCCGCTGGTGCTGGTGGTGGATCGTGAGGGCGTGCTGACGACGTGGGAGCCGCGCGACCTTCGGGCTACGTTGGAAGGAATTCTGAGAGCACAGCCGCCTCCGGGCTCCGACAAACCGGGTGCAGGCTGATGCCGCCACTCCGCTCGCAACACCCAGGTCGTGCCGCCTACTATTCCGTCGCGTAGCTGGCCTCTTCCAGGTACGGCGGGCCCGGATGCTCGACGGCCTCGTGACGCTCGCCGGCGAGTTGCTTGTCGTGCTCGGGCTCGATCGGCTCGGGCTCGTCCGACGCCGCTGCCTGGGCGCGGGCTTGGCTCAGCGGGATCGCATCGTGGTCCATCCCGAGCGCTTGCCGGCTCAGTCGGCCGTCGCTCACCATCGGCGTGCCCGGAGGCGTGACCACCGCGCTGACGGGCCAGCCGATCGTGTTGACCAAAACGCGGCCGAACGAGTAGGGGGCCGCGATGTAGTCTTCGAACGTCCAGGCGTACTTGCCGTCGGTGCTGCCCTTGTCCTCGAACGGGTCCTCGAACCACAACGGCCAGTGGACAACCGCGCCCGAAGGGTAGGTGGTCGGCGTCTGCTGCCACTCGCGGCGGCGCACGACGGGGGTGGCCTGGGCGGCCCGGGCCTTGCGTTCGCTGGGCGTGTGCATCTCCTCCGGCGCCACGAGCGTCTCGTCGACGAACGGGTTGATCGCGTGCTCGCAGCCCGAGGCGACGAGCCAGAGCGACGTCGATCCCAGCACGATGTATAGGATGGATTTAGTCATCGGAAGCCGTCTCCAACGCGTAGTTCGGCGATTCCTTCGTGATATCGATGTCATGCGGGTGCGACTCGGCCATGCTCGCGCTCGTGATCCGCACGAACCGGCCCTTGAGGCGCAGCTCCTCAATGTTGGCGGCCCCGCACCCGCCCATGCCGGCCTGCAGGCCGCCGACAAACTGATACACCAGCTCGGCCAACGAGCCACGGTAGGGCACGCGTCCCTCCACGCCCTCGGGCACGAACTTGTCGCCGCGATTCTCGCTCGTTCGCTCGGCCTGCTCGTAGCGGTCGGCCGCGCCCGACCCGCTCATCATCGCGCCCAGCGAGCCCATGCCCCGGTACTCTTTGAACCGGCGTCCACGCCAGACCACCAGCTGCCCGGGCGATTCGTCCAGGCCCGCGAACAACGACCCCATCATAACACTATGGGCGCCGGATGCGATGGCCTTCGTGATATCGCCGCTGAACCGGATGCCCCCGTCGGCGATAATCGGCACCCCGTGCTCGGCCGCCGCCGCCACCGTCTCCATGATCGCCGTGACCTGGGGCACCCCCATCCCCGTGACGACACGCGTCGTGCAGATCGAGCCCGGTCCGATGCCGACACGCAGCCCATCGGCGCCCGCCTCGATCAGATCGGCCGCCGCCTGATAGGTCGCGAGGTTCCCGGCGACGATGTCCACCTCGAAATCCGACTTCATCCGCGACAGCGTCTCGAGGACGTTCTTGCTGTGGCCGTGGGCCGTGTCGATGACCAGCACGTCCACGCCGGATTCGATCAACCGCGCCGCACGCTCGTAGTCGTGCACCCCGACGGCCGCACCCACACGGAGACGCCCGCGATCGTCCTTGCAGCTCCGCGGGTACTCCTTGCTCCGCTCGATGTCGCGCATCGTGATCAGGCCGGCCAGGTGGTCGTCGTCGTCCACCAGCAGGAGCTTCTCGACCTTGGCGTTGTTGAGGATCGCCTCGGCCTGATCGAGCGTCGTATCCGGCGTGCCGCACACGAGGCCGTTGCCGGTCATCACCTCCTCGATCCGCTTGTCCATCGATTCGAGGAACTTCAGGTCCCGCTGCGTCAGGATGCCCACCAGCTTGCCGCCGTTGACCGTGATGGGCACGCCCGAGATGTTGTGCAGCCGCATCACCTCGCGGGCCTTGGAGACCGAGTCGCCGGGCCGTAGCGTGACCGGATCGAGGATTACGCCGCTCTCGCTCCGCTTGACCTTGTGGACCTCACGGGCCTGGGCCTCGATCGACATATTCCGGTGGATGATGCCGATGCCGCCCTCCTGGGCCAGCGCGATCGCCAGCATCGACTCGGTCACGGTGTCCATCGGCGCCGACACCAACGGGATGTTGAGGGGGATGTTGCGCGTCAGCTTGCTGTTCAGGTCGACGTCGCGCGGCAGCACGTCGCTGCGGTTCGGCAGCAATAGGACATCATCGAACGTGATGCCTTCGCCAATAATCTTGCCGTCTCCATCCAGGCGACCCTCGACCATGGAGCACACCTCCTGTTGCAATTCCGGTAAGATAAGGTCCCTTCGCAACAGGCGTCAAGGGCGACACGGGAAGGAGGTCGTCGTCATCCCGATTCGAACGAGCCATCGGCTGCCCAGCCGTCTGGCGGGCATGGTGTGTGCGATGCTGGGCCTCGCGGCGGGCTGTTCGGATCCGTGGCGGGCCTTGCCGAAGATCGCTCCGGAGGTCGCATCCGGCGAGCCCGTCAGCCTGGCCGGTTATTATCCGGACGGCTCCGGGTGGCGGTGGACTTACCAGCGCACCCGAGGCCCCGACCGGACGATCACCTACGTCCGGCGGATCGAGGGCGATACCTACACCGAAGGCAGCCTCATCGGCCGGCGGTTCGACCCATTGACGTCCTACCTGAACCAGGACCTCGTCGCGGAGAGCCCGGACGCCGCGGGGGGCGACGCGCTTGCGCCGGGCAAGAAGCCAAGGAAGAAGAGGGCCCCGCTCCGCGGCAAGTATGGGGTGCTCATCACCGTCGACCCGCCGCTGCCGCCGCTGCCGCGCGAGCTTCGACCAGGCGAGCCGCAGACCTTCCGTGCCGACCTGAGCTGCTACAGCGAGACGGGCCGCCACTGGTACGACGGTCATGTGCGGCGCAGCGTGGCCCTGGTCGCCAAGGGCCCCGAGACGGTCCGAGGCGTCCGCTACGACGACGTGCTCCGCTTGCGCCTGGCAACCCGGTTCTACTTTCACTGGAGCCGCATCCTCGACATCGACCAGACCGTGTGGCTGGCGCCCGGGGTCGGCGTCCTCCGGCGCGTCGACCAGATCACCGGCTGGATCCTGCTGCTGCCGTACTCGAGCACCGAGCGGATGGAGCTCGTGCACTTCCACCGACCCGCCGACTATCGACCGCCCACCCCGAAGACCTTCCCGGGCTTCCGCCGGTGTCGCCACATGGCCGCCGAGGTCGCCTCGGTCTTCCCGCGTCCGCGGCTTGGCGGGCTGCATATGGAGCTGGCCGGTCCGGCGGCCGAGGAGCCCTACAGCCTGCTGGCCCTGGCCACACGATAGGCACCCCGCGGTTCGGGCCGATAAGCTTCCTCGAAGGAAGCGTGTCCAGTGTGGCACGGCCGCCCCCGGCCGTGACAAGCGTCCAGTGTGGCATG
>CAZUQM010000020.1:47840-74646 GCA_964622545.1 uncultured Planctomycetales bacterium
GCCCCCGGCCGTGACGTGTCCAGTGTGGCACGGCCGCCCCCGGCCGTGACAAGCGTCCAGTGTGGCATGACCGCCCCCGGCCGTGACGTGTCCAGTGTGGCACGGCCGCCCCCGGCCGTGACAAGCGACTTCCCCAGCCGAGGGCGGCTGGGCCACATGGCGCCGAGACATGCAGGTTGTCAAGGAGTAGTCCAACGCAGTTGAATCCGTCGGTTCCCCAGCTTCGGGGTCGCCGTCGGAGACGTTCTTACTTCGGATCGATGCCGCATGGGAGACACGTTGCCGTGTTCCTTGTCATCCGGCAACCGGTCCAAACCGACATGGGTTTCTCACATCGTGATCCGCGCGAGGCGGGCGTTCCCGCCTTTGGGCACCGCCCGAAGGTTGACGATCACACCGTCGTCGGTCACGCTATGCCCTTTGCACTGAATCGTCGGCCGATTGCCATCGAGACCGTTCCATGACGTTGCAGGTGTACCACGGTTTGGAGTCGGTGAACCCGCCCATGCAGGGCGTGACGCTGACCTTCGGCAACTTCGACGGCGTGCATCGCGGCCATCAGCAACTGATCGCTCAGGCCGGCATGCTGGCCGAGCGGACGGGCGAGCGCGTGGTCGCCGCGACGTTCGACCCGCACCCGCTCCGCCTCGTCGCCCCCGCCCGACCGCTCGAGTTCCTCACGCCGCTCGACGAGAAGATCCGCCTGTTGGGGCAGGCCGGCGCGGACGCCGTCGTGGTCATCCGCACCTCCCGCGAGTTCCTCGAGCTGCCGCCGGAGCGCTTCGTGGCCGAGGTCATCGCGCGGCGGTTCCATCCGGCGCATGTGGTGGAGGGCCCGAGCTGGCGCTTCGGCCGGGGCCGCGAGGGCGACGTCGGCATGTTGCAGCGGCTGGGCGGGTCGTTCGGCTTCGAGGTCTACATCGTGCCAGGCTGGCGGCTCGAGATCGATCCGTCCGGGCCGGTTCTGGTCACGAGCACGCTGATACGCGACCTGCTCAACAAGGGCGAGGTCCATCGCGCGGCGCTCTGTCTCGGGCGGCGCTACACGCTGATGGGCACCGTCGTCCGCGGCAAGATGCGCGGCCGACAGCTCGGCTTTCCCACGGCCAATCTGGCCACGGGCGAGCAGCTCATCCCCTCGCCGGGCGTCTACGCGGGATGGTGTTGGGTGCAGGACCGTCGCCACGTCGCGGCGATCAGCATCGGGCGGAATCCGACGTTCGACGAGGAGCGGCTTACCGTCGAGGCCTATCTGCTCGACGTCGACGCGGACCTGTACGACCAGACCCTCCGAGTCGAGCTGCACCGATGGGTACGCGGCCAAGTCCGGTTCGACACGGCCGACGACCTCGTCCGACAGATGCACGACGACGTGGCCGAGGTGCGAAGACTGTGCGAGGCCGCCGCGTAGAAGCCGTCGCCGAAGCGCCGTCTCCCGGTGGGCGAAGCGTAGGAGCCGCCCCCGACAGTGACCCACCGCCGAAGGGCCGTCTTCCGGTGGGCGAAGCGAAGCGTAGGTGCCGTCTCCGACGGCGACCGCCGTATGAGAATCGGAGTGCCTTCCGGGCGGCCCGTGCGGCGGGGGCAAGGCGAATGGGAGACGCGACCGTCAGGGAGCGTTGCCGTTGACGCTACACCCCGCGTCGGGCCACGGGCGGCTTGTCCGCCAGTGAACACTATCGACTCTCTGACGCATAGGGCCGCCGGTTTCTGGGGAGTATGTGGCGTGGCCGCTGATCCGGATCTGTATCGACAAGCAGGGGCGATGCTCGACGCCGCCGACCGCATCGCCATCGTCTCGCATCACCGCCCGGACGGCGACGCGATCGGCAGCTCGGTCGCGCTGCTCGACGCCCTGGCCGGGCGCGGCAAGACCGCCCGAGCCTTCGTGCTCGATCCGCTGCCCGTGCGGTACCGCCGGCTCGTCGAGGGCGACGAGCTGGTCCTCTGGGACGCCGACACCCACGCCGCGACGCTCGCCGAGGCCGACGCCATCGTCGTGCTCGATACCTCGAGCTGGGTCCAGCTACAAGCCGTTGAGGCCCATCTGAAAGAAGCCGCAGACCGCCTCATCATCGTCGACCACCACGTCACGCGAGAGCAGATAGGCCGCCTCCGCCTGACCGACCCGACCGCCGCTGCGGCCGGGCTCATCCTGCACGACTGGCTCACTGAGATCGGCTGGTCACTTTCGCCCAGGGGCAGGGCGGGGCTCTTCGCGGCCGTGGCCACCGACACCGGCTGGTTCCGTTTCGCCAACACCGACGCCCGCGTGCTCAGGCTCGCAGCCGAGCTCACCGAGCAAGGCGTGCAACCCCATCAGCTTTATGAGGATATTTACTGGTCGGAATCAGTGGCTCGGATCGCCTTGGCGGCCCACGTCCTGGCCGGTCTCGATCTGCGATGCGATCACCGGCTGGCGATCATGGAGCTCAGCCAAGACGCCTTCGCGCAATGCAACGCAGAACCCAGTGACAGCGAAAACCTTATAAACGAGCCGATGCGAATCGGGTCGGTCGTGGTCAGCGTCTTGCTGGTCGAGCAGCCCGACGGTCAGGTCCGGGTGAGCCTGCGAAGCAAGGGGCGGGTGGACGTGGCCGAGGTGGCGGCCTCGCTCGGTGGCGGGGGGCACACCAGGGCTGCCGGGGCGTCCCTGTCGGGACCGATGTCTGATGCCCGATCGAAAATTGTCGAAATTCTTGAGCCGGCCGTCACCGGCTCGGGATAGCGGGAAAGCCCGCAATCCGTTCGCTAACCTTAACTCTCTTGGCCACTTGGAGTCGGCTTCGGCGGCCCCGCGGCGGCGGCGCTAAGGGCCAGATTCCGATAACTGTTTAGCACCCGTTTACTTAGCAGAACCCGCTGTCTATACTGTGGTGAGTGCCAGAACGTGCGCACTGACTCAGGAGACGGGGTGGCGAGGGACGTTGGCACCGAGGGCGGACGCTTTGAGGCCTTCACCGCGGCCAACGCTGGCATGGCATCCCACTCGTTCTAAATGACAAGGCAACCCGGATGGGTCTTGGCAAGTCCGAGGTCAAGCGAGGCTGACGTGCATCGCTTGGCCTGTGCGCAGGCTCCGAGGGAGGGCTAGTGCATGTCTGATCGCAAGCGTGTCGCGAAACGTCGGAAGCGTTTGTCCATCGAGCCGCTCGAGCCGCGAAGGCTGCTCGACGTCTCGGGTATCTGGCAGGAGCTGGGCTTCCGATCGGCCAGCGGTGGCGGCATCAGCAACGATGGTCATCAGTTCAACGCCGATACCTACTTCCTTGATTACGGCCATTCCGGCGATCCGGCCGTGGCGAATCTGCCCAACGGCGAGACCGTCATGGTCTACGAGAACGACGCCGGCCTCCAAGCCAAGCTCTTCGACGGCTTTGCCTGGAACGACATCTACGTCGATCCGAACGACCCGACGAAGCTGGCCCTGCCCGGCACCGACTTCGGGCGCGATCCGGACGTGGCCGTGGACGCCAACGGTAGCATCTACGTCACCTGGCTTTCGGATGTGGACGACGATGCCGACGTCTACCTCCTGAAAGGCTCGCTCGAGTTCAACCCGGACACGGAGCTCTTCTTCTGGACCTGGTCCGGCCTCGGCGGTTCGGACGACGGCACGGGCATCAGCAGCGACGGCGTCATCAACGGTCCGCCCGCGGTCGCCGTCGGTCCGGACAACCTTCCCGTCGTGACCTACAGCGCTCGCGATCCTTACTGGGGTGACATGGACGTGGTCGCCAAGAAGTGGATCGGCGGGCGGTGGGTCGAGTTGACCAGCACGCGGGCCTTCACCGCCGGTGGCGGCGGCGTCAGCAACGACACGTTTGCCTCCGCCGGCTGGGCCGATGACCCGCAGCCGGTCGACATCGCCATCGGAAGCGACAACGCGCCCATCGTCGTCTGGTCCAGCTCGATCGACCAGACCACGCCGGCCCAGATCTACGCCCGTCGCTGGGACCAGGTCAGCAGCACCTGGCAGAAGATCGGCGGCGACTCGGCCAGCGATCCGAACGAGGATCCGGCCACGGGCATCAGCGCCGATCCCGGCAACTCGGTCTACCCGCGGATCGCCGTCCGACGCGTGGGCGAGGGCGACGTCGTTGACGACCGCGACATCGTCATGGTCACCTGGCTCGACTACACCGACGTCGACGACCTGACCACCGGCGCCGTCTTCGTCAAGGAACTGACCTTCACGCCGGGTTCCCCGGCCACGGCCTCGTGGACCGAGGTCTCGCCCGGCTCGGCCAGCGGCGACGGCATCACCGCGCCGCTCGACTTCACGCCCGACAACCTGTTGACCAGCTACATCGGCGAGTTCCAGGCGCCGCGTGGGATGTTCCGCTATCCGTCGATCGACATCGGCGCCGACGGGCTGCCCGTCATCGGCATCACCCACCGCCAGCCGGTCCATCCCGAGTACTTCCACGACGTGACCTTCCCCTGGGGAACGCCGGACGGCTGGTTCGCCTACGGCCTCGAGGCCGTCGACGGCGGCGGGACGACCTCGTGGCGGCTCATGGGGCCGACCGACTTTGAATCTCCGAACTACAGCGTGTCGTGGGCTCAGAACACCGAGATCATCGAGCTGGCCGACGGCTCGCCCGCGCTGTTCTACGGGGCCGACCGGATCTTCAGCGACGTCGGCGAAAACAGCTTCTACGCCGAATACACCATGGACCGCTGGTTCCAGGCGCCCTACTCCGGCTCCTCCAGCAACGGCGGGCCGTGGGATCCGTTCGGCAACCCGTTCGCCATGGATTCCGAGGTCTACGCCCACAAGTGGAACGCCGATGAGTCGACCTGGGAGGACCTAGGCGACGGGTCCGGACAGGTCGGCGGCGTCGACAACGACATCCGATGGAACAGCGATCCCGTCCTGGCCAACCTCGACGACGGCCGATCGGTGATGAGCTATCTCGAGCGGATCGGCTCGCAGCTCTTCCTCCGCGTCAAGGTCTTCAACCAGATGTCGGGCCGCTGGGAGACGTTCGGTCAGGAAGAACCCCTCGTCATCGACATGAATCCGGCCGACGTCGGCGAGTTCGAGGACTTCGCCACGGCCACCTACGGCGACCACACCTATCGTTACGACGAGCTGGTCATCGGGGCCGACCCGGGCTTCACCTCGTCGAACGTGAACGGCCGCCCGGTGATTGCCTATCTCGACTACGTCAACACCGACGATCCGACCGTGTTGAACAAGAGCACGCTCACCGTCCTGGCCTTCAACGAGACGACCGAGCAGTGGGAGCGGCTCAGCAACGGCACCACCGGTGAGGACAAGTACGCCTACGTGACCGAGGGCACCGTCTGGGAAGGCTATCTGATCGACCAGATCGACGTGGCCGCCGGGCATAACGACATGGCGTTCGTCTCGTTCCGCTATGTCGATCCGACCGAGCATCCGGACGACAAGATCAAGGTCGACCACGCCCACATCGAGGACGTGCTGTACGGCGGAAACACACCCTATACGACCGACGCCCAGGGCAACGGGCTCCATGGCACCAGCGAGATCTATGCCCTGGAATGGGACGGCTCGAGCTGGGGGGCGATCGGCGATCCCGAACAGCCCATGCCCGAGATGTGGCCCATCAACCTCTCCGGGATCTTCGGCGACAAGACGGGACCCTACGGCAGCATGATGCTGCCCTACCACTCCGGCGGCTGGAACTCCTACGGCGAGTTTCATCCATCAAGCTGGTATAGCTTCGAGGGCATGAACTTCGATCCGTCGTTGCTGTTGACGCCGGACGGCGACGTCTGGATCGCCTTCACCGTCGGGCGGACGGGAAAGCACTGGAAGCCGAACGGACAGCTGGCCGATTGGTGGGTGAACTATGAGACGCCGACGCTCCTGACCGAGATCGTCGTCTACCAGTACGATCCCGAGACAAACTCCTGGGACGACCGCTTCGGCGACAGCACGTGCAGTCAGCTCCGTTTGAGCCCCGATGCCGCAAAGGGATCGTACGCCCATGCCGACCTGGCCCTGGGCTCGAACAACCGTCCCATCCTGGTCTTCGAGGACCAGATGTGGGAGCCGCTTCGCCTCCAAGAGATCAATGAGCTGGCCGGCAACAGCCACTTGATGAGCAGCGACCCGAACGACCGGCCGCTGATTGACGACGATCCCAACATCGCCGACTGGGGTGTCTTCGTTGCCGACGGGGCCGAGCCTCAGGAGGTCGTCGAAGACCCCGACGAGGCCGGGCTCGATTTCGCCGACAACTGGACCGTGGCCGAGTTGGACGCGACCAACAGCCGCTGGGGCGCGTCGTTCGAGGGGCTCATGGGCGCCCTGGACGGCGAGGGCAACGCGATGCCCTCGACCGACGTGGACTTCTTCGTCCTCTCGAACCTGGAGCCGTACCGATCCTACAACGTGACGGTCGATGCCGACTTCACGTACGGGCCTTACTACGGCCTGGAGGATCCGCCGGATGAGCCCGAGGGCCGTGCCATCCTCGGTTGGTGGGACCCCGACGCGGGCGCGTGGGTCGAGATCCGCAACTCCGGCGAGTGGAGCGAGACAGGTAACCCGCAGGGTATCGACGACGCGCATCCCTTCGAGATCCCTGCCGACGTGAACGGCGAGATCTACATCGCCCTGACCGGTTACGACGACTTCGACTTCGATGGTCTTCCGGATAGCGGCGGCTTTCCGCCGTATAAGGACTTCGGCACGTTCACGCTGACCGTCGAGCAGATGGATCACCCGGGGTGGCGCGACCGGGTCTATGTCGCCGAGGACGGTTTCCAGCAACTCCAGTCCTCGTCCATCAAGGTCTACAGCTACGAGGAGGAGTATGTCGGCGGGAGCGACTACTGGGTCGATCAGGGGACGATCAGCCCAGACTCGGGTCGAGCGAACATCTTGCCCAAGGCCGTCAGCGTCGGCAACGGCGAGGTCGTGATCACCTACACGAACCTCGAGCTGGACAAGGCGGGCTTCACCACCAGCCTCGTCACGGAGTGGTACTGGGATGTCCAGGCTAGCAAGTGGCTAAGGTCCCACGGCTGGAACAACATCGACCTGGGCATCCGCAGCTACTTCGAGGGTGAGTACGGCGAAGACGGCTTGATGGACTATGACTTCCTGTACTTGGACTATCATGACTACTCCGACCCGATCTGCGATCCCTTCGATCCGCGGATCATGTTCGGGGCCCGCGAGCTCGACTTCGAGAAGGCCTGGTGGCAGACGCTGAACGAGGACGGCGGACCGGCCAACACCGAGGGCGGTCAGTACGCTCCTCCGGGCAACGTCTACGCCCGCAAGTTCGTCGACGACTACCTCACGCCGCTGCCCGGCGACGGGCACAGCGCACTCAGTACGCGCAGTCACGAGCAAGGACATCGAGCCGACGGCCACACCGTCCACACCAGCTTCATCCACGCCACCCGCGTCAAGAAGAATCCGGTCGGGGCGTGGGAGTTCGAGCAGCTCACCAGCCAGGACGCCTTCGGCAACACACTGCCTTCATCCGAGGGCAACGGGCTGAACTCCTGGGTCAACTTGCCCGACGGCATGGACATCGCCTGGACGCCGGGCTTCATCTCCGACGTCGGCGTCCGCGGCCTGGGCACGGCCCTGAACGATGCCCAGCCCGTCGTGGCCTGGAACCTCATGGAGATGAACCTCATTCATGTCCGTGGCTGGGCCCCCGACGGCGCGATGCAGGTCAACCTGCCTAAGCTCGTGGTGACCGAGCTGAGCGGCACGCCGAACGACAACCTCCTCGAGTTCGGCCGGCTCCAGACCGTCGAGCCCGGCACGCCCCTCGGCGACAGCGAGTACTACCGCGTCATTGAGCTGAAGAATACCGGCGATGAAGAGCTGGTCATCTACGATATCCAGTTCGGCGGTCCGGGCATCTTCACGGCCACCGACGTGGGCAACAACGACCTGACCTACCCGCTCACCATCGCCCCCGGCGACGACGAGATCGTGCGGATCCAGGTCACGCCCACCGAGCCCGGCCCGATCCACGGCATGATTTACATCGAGTCGAACGACCCCCTCCAGGAGGTCGACCCCGACAGCAGGGCCCCCTATCAGGCCAGTTGGTACACCCTGGCCATGCAGGGTGTCGCTCGCGAGGGCGGCGACATCGAGGTGACCGAGGACGTGGCCACCCCGAACGACCTGGCCATCCCGTTCGGCCTGCTCGAGACGGGCGAGACCAGCAGCCGCATCGTGACCATCGCCAACAACGGTACGGGCGACCTGACGGTCCGGCTCAACATCAGCGGCACCGCGCTGGATACGTACGAGAGCTTCCGCATCAAGCGGGGCACCGATCTGCTCTCCTCGACCACGCTCATCATCGCCCCCGGCGAGAGCGAGGACGTCGAGATCGTCTTCAGCGGCACCGATGCCAACGAGACCGGCGTGATCGCCTGCCTCGAGATCGAGCACGACGATTGGGGCGGCGAGCTCGGGTTCGATCCGGTCTCCGATCGTCGGCCCTACCTGGTGCAACTGATCGGCAACATGCCCAGCGTCGAGGACAACATCGAGGTGGCCCAGGGCACGGTGCCCGCGCTGTCGCTCAATACGGTGGTCTACCGCAACGCCTCCGGCGGCCTGAGCGTCTACGACATCACGACCGGCGTGGACAGCGAGCTCGTCTCCGGCAGCACCTCCAAGCCGCGCTCGGACGGCAACCTCACGGTCTACGCCGTCGGCAACGCGCTGTTCGTCTACGATCATACGTTGGGTGAGGCCTTCGACCTGACCGAGTTCCTCAATCCCGAGCTGGGCACGAACGCCAACAACCCCAGCATCGACGGGACCCGCGTGGTCTTCTCCGGGCCCGGCTTCGGCGAGCGCGACATCCATGTCGTCGATCTGAACGTGGTCTCCGGCACCCTGGTGGCGGGCGACCCGGTGATCGACCATCGCGTCATCGAGGACGTCGACCCCGGCGACTCGGCCATCGACGACCATCCGGACGTCTCGGGCGACCTGGTCGTCTGGCGCCGCGGCAGCGCCGAGGGCGAGTACTCCGTGTGGGGCTATGACCTCGCCCTCGATGAGCCGCTCCTGCTGAGCGTCGGCGATCGCGACGGGGCCCGCATCCCGCGCGCCAGCGGCGACTTCGTGACCTGGATCGAGCACGACGGCGGGAACAAGGTCGTCATCTACGAGCGCAACGTCGGGCCGAGCACGCTCTTCCGTCAGCAGGCGGATATGTCCGACGAGGTCGACTTCTACGGCTCGCTGCTGGTCTGGTCCGACAACCGCAACGGCAACTACGACGTCTTCGGCTATTACCTGCCGTCGGCCGTGTTGGGCGGCACGGGCGTGGATATCCGCGACCGTCAGTTCCAGCTCACCTTCACGACCAACGACGAGCTCGACCCCGACGTCTGGGGCAACAGCATCGCCTGGCGGGCCCTCGAGACCGATCCCGTGACCGGCCAGAGCGTCAACAAGATCTACTTCAGCGAGGTGCCCTACGGCGTGCCCGACATGCACGTGCCCGTCGAAGGCACCAACCTCGACTTCGGCGACATCGTCGTCGGCGTGCCGAGCGAGATGGAGTTCGTCATCGAGAACGTCGGCACCGGCCCGCTGACCATCGACGTGCTCACGTCCGACAACTTCTTGGCCGAGCTGGTGCCGATGTCCCAGCCCGGCAGCGGAGACGACATCGTCCTGCAGCAGGGCTCGACGATGACGATCAAGCTGATCCTGACCGCGGCGGCCGTCGGCCCGCTCAACGGCACCGTCACGATCCAATCGCTGCCCGTGCCCGATGCGGACTACACCGGCGAGCTGGCCACGTTCACCTTCAGCGCCACCGCCCAGGTCTCCGACGTCCTGGTCACCGAGGACAGCGGGACCGCCAACGACGACCTGCTCGAGCTCGGCGACCTGTTGGTCGGCGAGACGGCCTCGGCCACCTTCACCATCCTCAACGAGAGTTCGGTGGCCCCGCTGATCATCAGCGACATCGACACCGGGCACGAGGATCTCACCGTCACCTACCTCACCGGCTCGTCGACCCTCCAGCCCGGCGAGCAGGCCCTGATCGAGCTGACCTGGGCGCCCTCGGCGGCCATGGACCTCAGCGGCATCGTGGTGCAGGTGGTGACGAACGATCCGGACGAGTCGCCCTGGGAGCTGAACCTCTCGGGCGTGGCCACCGGCATCCCCGCGATCCGCGTGGAGGACAACGCCGGCGCGGCCAACGACGACCTGGTCAACTACGGCAATGTGGACAAGGGCTCGGGCCTGCTGGCGCGGACCGTCACGGTCTTCAACGAGGGCACGGCCGACCTGACCGTCACGCACAGCCTGACCGGGCCGGGCGCCTACGCGTACACGCTCCGATCGGGCGGCGTCCCGCTGCCGACCAGCTTCACCGTCGCCGCGGGCGACTCGAGGGTCATCACCGTCCTGTTCGACACGTCGACCGGCGGCACCTACAAGGCCGCCCTGAACCTCGTGACCAACGATCCCGACCTCGGCGCTACGCCGTACGTCGTCGACATCGAGGGCGTGGTCAAGTCCGGTGTGGTTTTCGTCACGCAGGGCGAGATCGACTTCGGCGACGTCGAGATCGGCGACAGCTCCTCCCCGCAGGAGTTCGCCATCGTCAACGCGGGGCAGGCCCCGCTCCAGATCATGAGCGTCGAGAGCACGAACCCGTCGGTCTTCATCCTGACCGCTCCGGCCGGACAGCAGGGCGCGTTCACGCTGGCCTCGGGTGAGCGGAGCCAGACCTTCACCGTGGTCTTCGCGCCCGCCAGCGAGCAGGACTACCAGGCCGCCATCCGCGTGGTCAGCGACGACCCGACGAACCCGACGCTCGAGCTGCCCGCCTTGCTCGGCTCGGGCGTCTTCGTGCCGAACATGGTCATCGAGGAGCCGGGCGGTGAGGTGACCGATCGCGAGATCGACTTCGGCGAGGTCCGCGTCGGCGAGACCGCCACCACCTCGATCCGCATCAAAAACACCGGCACCGACACGCTGCGGCTGACGAGCTGGACCAGCGACAACATGGCCTACACGATTCTGCCCACGGGCGGGGCGACCGGGCCGGTGATCGAGCTCGGTCCGGGCCAGTACGTGGACATGCAGATCGCGTTCACGCCGCCGGCGACCGTCATGTACCCCGGCACGATCACGATCGTCAGCGACGATCCTGATCCGTCGGAAGGCGTGTTCGAGATCGAGGTCACCGGCCGGGGCATGCCGCAGCAGGTCGTCGGCGACTTCAGCGGCGACGGCCGTCTCGACGCCACCGACTACGACCTCTTCAAGACCGCCTTCGGCTCGACCTCCAGCGACGCGGGCTGGGATCCGGCGTATGACTTCGATGCCGACGGCGACGTTGACTTCTCCGATCTGGGCATCTTCTTGGCCTACTTCAACGAGCAGTTCAAGTCGACGCCGAAGACGATGATCGCCTCGTACCTCACGCCGCTGCCCGAAGGCGGGGCCGACGCGGCCGCTGCGTCGCCGTCGCTGGCGGCCCAAGGGGCGTCGGCGTCGTTCAAGGTGGCCGCCTCGTCGAAGGCCGGCGACAACGGGCGAGCCGAGAGCCGCTTCTACGCCGGCCTGTCGGACGCCTTCCACACCGGCGCGCTGTCGACGGAGGACGGTGCCGACGAGGCCTCCGTCGCCTCGGCCGACGTCCAAGCGGCCGGGCTGGGTGACATCGACGCACCCGCCCCGGTGGCCTCGTCCGGCGGGGCCACGATCGAGCTGTCCCCGGTGGTGCCGCTCGGCGATCTGTCGGCCGGTCCGCTGGCCATGTCGGCAGGCTCCGTCACGAGCGAGGCCGGCAGCCTCAGCGTGGAGGATCTGGGCGACGTCGACCCGGTCTTGTCGTCGTACGCCAGTGCCTTGTTGCCTTCGGAAGGGGCCTGATGACGGCACGGAAGAATCGTTGGATGGTACGCAAACCAGTCCGTTGCGGAGGGAGCGTTTCATGACGCGTCCAGTTGCCATAGCTGCCATGTTGGTCTTGGGTCTGAGTGTGCCCTTGCTGGCCGGGCCCGGGGTGGAGGTCGACGGCGTCTTCGTCCGGTCCGGCACGTTCACCGAGGTCACCCAGGTGAAGGTGAACCAACCCATCCAGCTCGTCGTCCGCGTCCGCGACGTCAGCGACGTCCCGCAGGGCGTGGCCGGCGGCAAGGTCAACGTCGCCTGGAACGAGGCCGTCCTGCAGCTGCAGGACGTCATCGACGGCAACGCCGGCGACGTGTCCGACGTGCGGCCTTTGTTCAATCAGAACACCTGGACGGCCTTCTACTCGGGCTGGCGCGTCGACCCCGAGGATCCGAACGTCTATGCCGACCCGACCGACCCGAACAACCCCATCCTGGTCGAGATGGGCGCCGGACAGTCCGTGCCGGCCAAGCTGACGCTCGACCAGGCCGAGGCCTTCTTCACGCTGACGTTCCTGCCCATCGCGCCGGGCTCGGCAAGTGTGAAGCTCTCGGGGCAGGAGTTCGGCGTGATCCCGGTCGATCCGACGAACCCCCCGACCGGACCGGTCGCCCATTCGGCCGTGAACCCAACGCTGACCGTCATCGCCGACACGACGATCGATCCGAACCAGCCGTCCGGGCCCGACCAGATCCCCCCCGCGCCCATGTGCTTCGGCCCCGCCCTGGCCGTGGGCGTCCTGATGATCGGCGGCTGCTCGGGCATCCTTCGCGGCAGGCACGGTCGGCGGTCGTTCCGATAACACCCTTCTTGGCATGCCTGGCGCCCTGACGCCAGGGGAATACCCGCGAACTCAGGCGAGCCGAACGGCGTAGGAATCCTGAAAACGACAATTCTTGTTGGCGGCTTACTCTGCCGATACGATGGCGCGCGGCCTTGGATGTGAGGCCGCCGGCTGCCGGTGTCCGTCTCTGCGGACGATCGGACGCCTCGGACGTGTCGACAGGGAACGTCACACCCGGCGTTGGCCATCTAAAGAGATGCTCATCGCTGTTGGTTCGGAGGCGGAAAATCTGCAGGCCGCTCGCACCCTACCGACGGGCCTGCCCGAGATGAGGCTGAACGAAAGCGAGAGGATCATGCGTGGCAAGAGTGTGTGGGTTGGGCTGATGACCGTCCTGGTGTCGCTGTGTGCCGCCGGAACCGCTCAGGCCTACGTCGACCCCGGCACGCAGGCCGCCGCCGCGGCCGGGATCGCCGGTTTCGTCGCCATGTTCGCCGGCTTCTTCGGCATCGTGCTCTGGCCGTTTCGCTGGCTGGTGAACTTCATCTGCAAGAAGACCGGCCTGCCTCGCGCCGTCGGCAAGACCGTCGTCATCGTCCTCGTGCTGGGCGGCATGGGCTACGGCGTCTACGCCCTGGATCAGCGCTATGCCTTCCTGCCGGAGTGGGGCGGCGATTCCGACGACGTCATGGCCGATCTCAAGGCCGATTACGGCCAGTTCGAGCGCGTGATGATCCTCGGCATGGACGGCCTGGACACGAACATCCTCGAAGACCTGCTGGAAAAGGGCGAGCTGCCGAACTTCAAGAAGCTCCAGGCGATGGGTTCCTACGCCCGCTTGCAGACGAGCAATCCGCCGCAGAGCCCCGTGGCCTGGTCGTGCATCGCCACCGGCTGCAACCCCGGCAAGCACGGCATCTTCGATTTCATCCAGCGCGATCCCAGCTCGTACGGTCCGTATCTGAGCATCTCCAAGAGCAACCCGGATTCCGTGGCCCGCGGCAAGCGCCACCTGCCCACGGTCAAGATCCCCGGCTTCTGGGACCTGCTCAGCAAGGCCGGCGTCCCGATGACCATCATCCGCTGGCCCAATGCGTTCCCGCCGCCCTCGGTCAACGGCAAGTTCCTCAGCGGTTTGGGCGTGCCGGACATCCTCGACCGGCTCGGTGTGTACAGCTTCTATAGCACCAACGAGAAGCATTTCCCCGACGACAGCGTCAACCACATGGAGAAGGTCGCCTTCAACAGCACCAAGGCCGAGACCGTCCTTCGCGGTCCGCGCCTCTCGTCCCTGACGGGCCAGCCCGAGCAGAGCACGCTGCCCATGGTGATCACCAAGAAATCCGGCGGCATCGAGATCGCCATCGACGGCAAGAAGGTCGCCGACCTCGGCGTGGGCGACTGGAGCGACTACATCCCCGTCAGGTTCGGCGGCTCGCTCAACAGCGCCAACGGCATCGTGCGGTTCCTCCTCATGGACGTCGAGCCCGACCTCAAGCTCTATGCCTCGCCGGTCAACATCGACCCCAAGGATCCGTACTTCCAGTTCACGCACCCGGATAACTACGCCCGAGAGCTCGCCGAGAAGGTCGGCCGCTTCTTCACCTTCGGCATGCCCGAGGACGTCAAGGCCTACAGCGAGCAGGTCTTCGGCCCCGAGGACTTCCTCAGCATGGCCAGGGTGATCCAGGTCGAGCGCGACAAGATGTTCGACCTCGAGTTCGACCGTTTCGACAAGGGGTTCTTCGGCTTCGTCTACGACGGCACCGATCGCCAGCAGCACATGTTCTGGGCGGCCCGCGATCCGGACCACCCGGCCTACAACGCCGAGTACGCCAAGAAGTATGACGAGGTCATCCCGGCCGTGTACAAGCGGATGGACACCGTACTGGCCAAGGTCCTGCCCAAGCTCGACGACAAGACCGCCCTCATCGTCCTGAGCGACCACGGCTTCACGACCTACCGC
Source organism: uncultured Planctomycetales bacterium (assembly GCA_964622545.1). Lineage (GTDB taxonomy): Bacteria > Planctomycetota > Phycisphaerae > UBA1845 > JAFGLZ01 > JAFGLZ01. The sequence goes on from CAZUQM010000020.1 coordinate 62,499, forward strand.
CGGTCGGTCAACCTCAACACCTGGCTCGTCGAGAACGGCTACCAGAAGCTCCGCACCAAGGACGGCAAGGACGGCCGGCGGTTCCTCCAGGACGTCGACTGGTCCAAGACCAAGGCCTACTCGCTCGGCTTCAACAGCATCTACGTCAACCTCAAGGGGCGCGAGGCCGAGGGCATCGTCGCCGAGGGCTCGGCGTATCGCGACCTCTGCAACGAGATCGCCGACAAGCTCCGCGAGCTGCGCGATCCCAAGTCCGACAAGCTGGTCGTCAAGCGGGTCTACACCTCGCGCGAGATCTACGACGGCGACGAGCGGGCCGGCGGGCCCGATCTGGTCGTCGGGTTCGTCAAGGGTTTTCGCGCCAGCAGCCAGAACGTCTTAGGCGCAGCGCCGCGCGACCTCTTCGAGGACAACACCAAGCCATGGTCGGGCAGCCATCTCTACGACCCGACCTACGTGCCCGGCATCTTCCTGTCGAACCTCAAGATCCGCACCGACAACCCGAGCGTGATCGACATCGCACCGAGCGTGCTCCAGTGCTTCGGCATGGCCAAGCCCGAGTACATGGATGGCCAGGCCATCTTCGAGCTGAGCGACTGACCGCCGGCCCGCAGAAGGGCCTGGCAAAGGGGCCGCCTGCACCGGAACAAGGGGGCATGCAAAAGGCAACGCAGCCCCTGGCGTGGATAGCTGCTGGTGTGGTCCGGTGTGGGGAATCGAGGCCCTCCAAGAGCTGCGTCCCTTTTCAGAGCCTTCTCCGATGCGCCGGCCAACCTCTCCCAAGAAGCAGTTACGAGCCGAGTGCCGCGTTTCACACATCGTGCGACTCTGGACAGGGCGGCACACGCCACGGCTGCTGCTCGAGCCGCGGCATTCATGCCGCGCGGCCGCGCCGGATGAATCCGGCGGCTCGGATAGGTCGTCGCGATACGTCTGAAATGCAGCACTAAACTCCAGACCTAAACCCCAACCCCCAAAGCCTGCCTATGCCGACCACCCCGTGAGGCCCGCGGCGGCGTGTGGTAACCTATCTCCCGTCCACTGCGGAGGCTCCATCATGTCCCACGGCACGCGCTGGCTGATTACGGGAGCGAGCGGTCAACTCGGCAGCGTCGTCGTCCGGCAGCTCGTGGCCGACGGCCAGGACGTCGTCGCGTTGTCGCATCGCGAGCCGGCCCGCGTGGCCGGTGTGACGACGACCCCGATCGACGTGGCCGACGCCGCGGCGGTTCGTGAGATCGTCAAGAAGACCGCCCCGTCGGTCGTGCTCCATCTGGCCGCGATGGCGAAGGTCGGTGAGGCCTACGAACAGGCCGATTGCGCGCAGCGGGTGAACGTCGAGGGCACCCGAGCCGTCACCGAGGCCGCCCACGCCGCCGGCGCCCGCGTGGTCTTCACCTCCACGGACATGGTCTTCGACGGCGCCGCAGCGCCCTACGACGAATTCGCCGCGCCGCGACCCCTCAGCCAGTACGGCCGGACCAAGCTCGCCGCCGAGCCGATCGTGTTGGGTTACGCCCGCGGGCTCGTGGTTCGCCCCGCGCTGATGTTCGGCCTGCCCGCGCTGCCCATGCCGACGACGTTCGGCCGACAGCTCGCGGCGCTGCGAGACGGCGAGCCGCTTCGGCTCTTCGAAGACGAGTTCCGCACGCCGGTCTGGCTCGAGGACGTGGCCCGGATCCTTCGCCTGCTCGCCGAGCGCGAGGCCGTCGGGCTCGTCCACCTGCCCGGTCCGCAGCGGCTGTCGCGCCTGGACATGGGCCTGGCCATGGCCGAGGCCCGCGGCTACGCCACCGAGTCCATCGTGGCGACACGCGCGGCCGAACTCGACCTGCCCGAGCCGCGACCCCGCGACCTGTCCCTCGACGCGACCCGCCTGGTGTCGCTCTGTCCCGAGGCCCGCTCGCGGTCGACGGTGCGCGACGTCGTGAACGCGCTGACCGAGCATGAGCTGGCCACGCTGCCGGGACCGGGCAAGGGTGCGTCTTGACGTACGTGCTGCTGCTCGGAAGGGTTGCACGGACGGCCTTCCTGAATCGCCGCATCGTTCCGGCGAGACCGCGCGGCATGATGGTCCCGGATCGAGGAGAAAGCGTAGAACACAGCAACACGGCGAGGGTCGCAACACTTGGGAAACACGGTGCGAGGGGGGCCTGCCTGCCACCGTGTGGATAGGCCGCCCGCCGACCTCTCAAACGCGAACGCCGCTGCCTGCTCCCATTCTCCGAGTCGCCCTCTCGTGAGGTCCGGGACCCAGGACCGCGAGCCCGGGACCCGGCGGTTGGCCGTCCCGTCCCTAGCGCCTTGCGCGGAGGTTATCGGACAACGTCCTGGGCGGCATTTCCCCTACGATCGTTTGTCTTTTCCCAAATTGCATCTTACGTTCTCTAGGAGCGGGGTTCTCGCTCGCCGAGGGGGATGGAGCGGTGTTGGGGATGGGTCGTGGCGGGCCTGTCCGTGCAACCAGTTCAGCCGTCGTTCTTAGGAACCGATAAATGGTGGGGAGCCACTGCTTCCTGCGAATCGTGCCGCGCACGGATGCCGTGACGAGGAACCTTCGTCGTGCCACCGAACGTCAACGCCTCGGCCACCACTCAGCCCAAGCTGCCCGACGGGGCGCCGATGGCCCGTATCACCATGGGCCGAGGCACACCCGGCGAGAAGAGCTGGAACCTGCGCCGACCGGTCACCATGATCGGCAGCCGGCGGACCGCCCACATCCTCCTGCGACACCGTGAGGTCAGCAAGGCCCACTGCGTCGTCGTCAACACCGGCTACCATATCATCGCCCGAGACCTCAACAGCCGCGCCGGTACGACGATCGGCGGCGATCCGCTCGATCTGACCGAGCTTCGCGACGGCGATAAGGTCAACGTCGGTCCCATCGAGATCGAGATCTCCGTCCAGCAGGGCAAGCGGACTCCCGAATGCGAGCCGCACGGCGTGCCGTTCCGAGCCGTCTTCTCCCGACGCGACGGGCAAGATACCTGGTCGCTCAGCAAGGCCGTGACGCTCATCGGACGCAAGGCCGGCTGCGATATCGCCTTCGATCACGCCGACGTCTCCCTGGCCCACGCCGTGCTCTGTCACGTCGACGGGAAGCTGGCCGTCTTCGACCTGGGCAGCCGGACCGGCACCTGGGTCAACGGCGAGCAGATCCACTACGCGGTGCTTAAACACGGCGACGCGCTGCGCGTCGGTCCGTTCGAGCTGGACCTCGACTCCGACATCGTCGAGATCTCCGAAGGCCACATGATCATCGAGCACGAGGGCGACGTCGCGGGCGAGTCCGATTCGATCGAGCCGGCCGCCGCCCCCGGCTCCACCGAGCCGACCGACCTCGCCGAGAGCGTCGACGACGATCGCCCGACTGCCCCTTCGGCGGGGCGCGTCGATCCGGCCGCCTTCGCCCCGACGGCCCAACCCGCGCCGCCCGTGCCGTCGGCCGATCCTGCCGACGGGTCCGCGTCGCCCGACGCCTTCGTCAACGATCTCGAGAACAGCCTGGCCGCCTTCCAGCAGAACCTCGCCCAGTCGGCGAATCGACTCTCCGAATGGCAAGCCCGCCTCGACGCCGAGACGCAGAGCCTCGCCGAACGCGAGGCCGCTGTGCAGGCCCGTGAGCAGTCGCTGACCGAAGAGGCCGCCCAGGTCGAGGCGCGGACCGAGCAGCTTCAGACGACCGAGGACTCGCTCACGGCTCGACAGACCGACCTCGAGCAACGCGAAGGAGAGATCCAGGGCCGAGCCGAGGACCTCGACCGACGCGAGCGGGAGACCGCCGACCGCGAGCAACAGCTCGCAGACCAGGAGGCCGCCCTCGCCCAAACCAGGACCGAGGTCGAGGCGCTCCGTGACGAGGTCACCAAGGCCCAGCAGGAGATCGAGACGCATCGCTCGGAGACGCTCGCCGAAATCGAGCAGAAGCAGCAGGTCCTGGCTGAGACCGAACGCGCCCTGGACCACAAGAAGAGCAAGCTCGCCGAGGACCTGCTCGAGGTCGATGCCCGACAGGAACGCCTCGCCAAGGAGCAGAACGAGCTCGCCGAGCAGATGCACCAACTGGCCGCCGACCGCAAGGAGCTGGACCAGGCCACCGAGCAGCTCCGCGCCGAGCAGCGGGCCGTCGAGGACGACACCGCTCAGGTCGAGCGCGACCGGGCCGAATTAGCTGATCAGGCTGCCAGCATCGAGGCCGACCTCCAGAAGAAGCGAGCCGAGGTCGACGCCGCCCGCGAAGAGGTCGCGGCCCAGAAGGCCGAGCTAGAGACCCGGTCTGCCGAGCTCGACACCCGCGCCGGCGAGATCGAGGCCCGCGCGCAAGAGCTCAAATCGCGGAACGTCGAACTCGACCAGAAGGCCGCCGAACTCGCCTCGCGCGAGTCCGAGATCGAGCAGCATGCCGGCGAGGCCGAGGCCAAACGAAACGAGATCGAGCAGCAAGCGGCCGAGGTGAACCAGCAGGCCGCCGACCTCGAGAAACGCTCACAAGAGATCGCCGCCCGTCAGGCCGAGTTGGACGCCCGCGAGTCCGAGCTGCAAGGCCAGTCGGCCGAGCTCGAGAAACGCTCCGACGAGCTGGCCTCCCGCGCCAAGGATATCGAGGCCCAGGCCGAGGGCCTGGAGGCCCGCCAACAGGAGCTGCAGACCAAGGCTGACGAGGTCGAGGCCCGCGCCGCTCAGGTCGAGGCCGATGCCGACCAGGTGCAGGCCGACGCCGACGCGCTCAACCAGACCCGCGACCAGCTCGAAGAGGCCTCCGAGCAGCTTGAAGAACAGGCCGAGCAGCTACAGGCCCAGCAGCGGGAGCTCGTCGAGCTGCGCCAGGCCTTGGACGAGGACCGGGCCAGGCTCGAACGCGACAAGGCCGAGGTCAGCAAGCAGTCGCACCTGATCGCTCAAGCCCGTAACGCGCTGGCCCAGGCCAACGCGGTCTTCGAATCGTCGCTAGGCGGCGGTCAGCCTGCGGCCGGTGGTGGCCCCTCATTGGGACAGGTGATGCAGGCCGCCGCCCAGGCCGCGGCTGATGTGCCCGAGCCGGCAGCGCCGCAGTCCGACGAGCCGTCGGCACCCGCGGCTGAGGCGATCGAGCCGACGTCGAGCGTCGAAAGTGCACCACCGACGCCCGCCGAACCACCTCCGGCGCCGGACGAGACCGCCGGCGAGGAGACGCCCGAGCCCGCACTGGATGCCGCGGCTGAGCAAGACACGCCTGACGTCACGCAGGCCGCCGCGGTCGTGGACGAGCCGTCGGCCGAAGCCGACCGGGTCGACGCCACGCAATCCAGCGCCGTCGTCGACGAGCCCCTACCCGAGGCCGAGGACGATCCGACGCCGGAACCGGAGGCCGTCGCCCAGGACGAACTGAGCAGCGCCGCCCTCGACCTCGACCCCGAGACGCAAGAGAACCTGCGGATGCTGCGCCGCCTGGGCGCCAAGGGCACCGACGAAGAGCTCCTGGCCCAACTGGCCGCCAAACAGAAGAAGCACGACAAGAAGGCCGAGGACGACGAGAGCAAGACGAAGAAGCGCCGTTGGTGGGGGCGGTAGCGGTCGCAGCTCGTGCGCCCTAGCGGGGGTGATCCCCTAACACATCCCGAGGCCAACACGTCGAGAGAAGAACACGACGCGACCGGGTCGCTCTAGACATCCCTGGTACTTCCAGCACCACGGTGTGACGAAAACAGGCAGAGCACGGGAACAGCAAGGCTCCCTGACGGTCGCGTCTCCCACACGGCAACGCTCGCTAACGGCTGCGTCTCCGTCGGCGGCACCGAAGCGGGGAAACCGAGAGATCCAATGGTGTCGGACGACTAGAGCTGCGCCCCCGCGCCCACACCCTGCGCCGCGAGCTTCCGCCGCGCCAGGGCCGCCGCGCCGAGCACCCCGGCGTCGTCGCCTAACGCCGCCTCGACCACCTGAAGATCCCGATGGGCCACAGGGAACGTGTTGGCCCGGATCGCGTCGGCCACGATGTCCACGTAAGGCTGGCCGATCGCCTCGACCACGCCGCCGCCGACCACGACCATCTCCGGGTTGAACAGGTGTATCGTGTTGGCCAGGCCCAGCCCCGTCAGGTGTGCCGACTCGTCCACCACCTTGCGGACCACCTTGTCACCCGACTGGTACGCGCGGGCCAGCAGCCCGCTGGCGATCCCCCGCACCGCCTTGTCCGGGTCCCACGAGCCGTGCTTGTCGGCCACGAGCTCGGGCAGGACGCTCTCCTTGCCCTTGCGGATCTTCTTGACGATCCGGCGGACGATCGCCGGGCGTCCGGCCAGACTCTCCACCGTCCCACGCCAGCCGGTGTTGGCCTTCTTGCCGTCGTACTCGATGGTCTGGTGTCCGAACTCGCCGGCCGCGCCGGTCGCGCCCTCGACCAGCTCGCCGTTGAGGACGATGCCGCCCCCGATGCCCGTGCCTACGAACACGCCGACCAGGTTTCGCACGCCCCGTCCGGCGCCCAGGTCCAGCTCGCCCAGCGTGCAGAGATTCGTGTCGTTGCCGATGAACACGGGCCGGCCGAGCTTCTCGCCCAAAATCCGCGCCACCTCGACCCGCCCCCAGCCCAGGTTCGGCGCGGCGTAGATGATGCCCTCGGCCCCGCTGACGGGTCCGGGCAGGCCGACGCCGACGGCCTGGATGTCGCTGCGCGACAGGCCCGCCTCGTCGAGCGCGCCCTCGAGGGTCTCCACGACGCGGTCGAGGACGAAATCGCATCCCTTGTGCGCCTTCGTGCGCTTCTTGCAGCGGGCTACGATATCCCGCTCACCGCGGACGACCACCGCGAGGATCTTCGTCCCGCCAAGATCCACGCCCACGACGAGGTCGTTGGGGTTCGCGTCGCTCATAACGCCTCCCTACATCTGTGCGTGACGTTGCATAGGCCGATCGTGCCCGCCAAGGGACAACATAGCCCGTTTGCCGATGTTCATCAACCGGCAGCCTGGGCCGCGTTTGCCGCGTCATCGGGTCGCCTTTAGAATACGCCTTTCGCCCTGAGCAGACCGACACTAGGACGGCCCCGTGGCACAGCCGTCCCTGACCGTGCAAAGCATGGTGCCACAGTCGCCCCCGGCTGTGCGGGCGAGGAAGACCCGGTCGATGCCGACTGGGCCTCCCACGAGCACGCGAGGAACGATCCGTGGCCAAGGCGTCCGGCAAACACAGGCCCAGCACCGCCCGAGGCGGCGACGGCCTCACCCCGGCCATGCGCCAGTACGCCGAGCAGAAGGCCCAGGCCCCCGACGCCATCCTCCTCTTCCGTATGGGCGACTTCTACGAGATGTTCTACGAGGACGCCCAGACCGCCGCCCGCGTGCTCGGTCTGACCCTGACCAGCCGCAACAAGGACGGCGACAACCCCATCCCGCTGGCCGGCGTGCCCTATCACGCCCTCGAGGGCTACCTCGCCCGGCTCGTCCGGGCCGGGTTCAAGGTCGCCATCTCCGAGCAGGTCGAGGACCCCAAGAAGGCCAAGGGCGTCGTCAAGCGGTCCATCGTTCGCATCGTCACGCCCGGCACGTTGACCGACGAGGCCCTGCTGGACGACCGCGAGGAGAACCTCCTGGCGGCCGTGTCGATCGGCTCGGCCGCGCCCCCAGGGTCTCACGTAGGCCTCGCCGCCGTCGAGCTCAGCACGGGCTCGTTCACGACCCAGATGCTGCCGGTCGAGGCGGTCGTCGACGAGCTGACCCGCCTACGGCCCGCCGAGGTGCTCGCCCCCGAGGTCGACTTCGGCGAATCGATCGACGTCCTCGACGCCTTCCGCCAGATCGCCGACGTGCCCGTGACGTATCGCCCCGCACACGTCTTCTCGCCCTATCAGGCCGAGGAGACGCTCTGCAAGCACTTCGGCACCGCGCACCTCGAGGGCTTCGGCTTCACCGAGATGGACGCCTCGCTGTGTGCGGCCGGGGCGATCCTCGACTACCTGCGCGAGACGCAGAAGGCCTCGCTGCGGCACGTCACGACGATCCGTCGGCGGACGCAGGACCACTACGTCGGCATCGATCAAGCCACGATGCGATCGCTGGAGGTCGAACGCACGCTCCGCGAAGGGGCCCGCGAGGGGTCGCTGCTCCACGCGGTCGATCGCACCGTCAACCCGATGGGCGCGCGGATGCTCCGCCGCTGGGTCTGCTACCCGCTGCGGACGATCGACGAGATCGCCGCCCGCCAGGCCGCCGTAGCCGAGTGCGTCGACATGCCCGCCATGCGACAGGCCATCCGCGACGTCCTCCGCGACATGGGCGACATCGAGCGGATCACCGCGCGGCTCGGTGTGGGCCGCGTCACGCCGCGCGACCTGGTCGCGCTGGGCCACACCCTCGGGCGGCTGCCGGCGCTCACGGCGGCGACCCAGGCCGGCCGGCTCGGCAACACCCCAGACGGGCCGACCTCACCGCTGCTGGCCGACCTGCTCGAGGCCACGGGCGGACTCGAGGACCTGGCCGCCTTCCTGGGCCACAGCCTCGCGCCGGACGCACCGCTGACGCTCCGCGAGGGCGGCATCATCGCCCCCGGCTTCCACGCCGAGCTGGATCGCTTGCGGTCGGTCGCCTCGGGCGGGCAGGAATGGCTCGCCGAGTACCAGCGCCGCGAGGCCGAGCGGACCGGCATCCAGCAGCTCAAGGTCGGGTTTAACCGCGTCTTCGGCTACTACATCGAGATCAGCAACGCCTACCGGGGCGACGTGCCCGCCGAATACGTCCGCAAGCAGACCGTCAAGAACGCCGAGCGCTACATCACCGACGAGCTGAAGCAGCACGAGACCGAGGTCCTCTCGGCCGAGGAGCGCGCCAACGACCTCGAGTACGAGCTCTTCGAGACGATCCGCGAGCGCGTGGTCGAGTGGATCGACCCGCTCCAGCGCGTGGCCGACGCCGTGGCCCGCATCGACGCCATCGCGGGCCTGGCCCACCTCGCCGCCGAGCGCGACTACGCCCGGCCGGAGCTGGTCGCCGAAAACGTGCTCGAGATCGACGACGGCCGCCACCCCGTCCTCGACCAGACCCTCGACGAGCGGTTCGTCCCCAACGACTGTGCCCTCGACGAGCGCGACGCCCGGCTGCTGATCATCACGGGCCCGAACATGGCCGGCAAGAGCACCTACATCCGGCAGGTCGCGCTGCTGACACTGCTGGCCCAGACCGGTTCCTTCGTTCCGGCCAGGCGGATGCGACTGGGCCTCGTCGACCGCCTCTTCGCCCGCGTCGGCGCCAGCGACGAGATCGCGCGGGGCCAATCCACGTTCATGGTCGAGATGACCGAGACGGCCAACATCCTCAACAACGCCACGGCGCGGAGCCTGGTGATCTTCGACGAGATCGGCCGGGGCACCAGCACCTACGACGGGCTCAGCCTGGCCTGGGCCATCACCGAGCACGTGGCCGAGCGGCTCCGCTGTCGGACGTTCTTCGCGACGCACTACCACGAACTGACCGACCTCACCGGGCGACTGGGCGGCGTGCGGAATTTCAACGTGGCCGTCCGCGAGTGGCAGGACCAGGTCGTCTTCCTGCACCGCATCGTGCCGGGCGGGACGGACAAGAGCTACGGCGTGCACGTGGCCAAGCTCGCCGGCATCCCCCGTGATGTGGTCGAGCGGAGCCGCGAGGTCCTCGCCGAGCTCGAGCAGCGCCTCCCGGCCTCCCAGGCCGAGCCGTCCGCCCTCCACGCCTCGCGCGCAGAGCCCACCGGCCCGGACACGGCGGGCGAAGAGTCCAACGGTCGGGACCCATCGGGTGCCGAGCCGGACGCCCCGAGCGAACGTCCCGCCGCCCCGCTTGCCTCGGAGCACCCGGGCTCGGGCCAGTTGCTCCTTTTCGACGACGGCAGCACCGAGATCGTCGGCTCGCTCCGCCGACTCGATCCCGAGGCGATGACGCCCGAGCAGGCGCTCGAGATGCTCGGCAAGCTGCACCGCCGGGCGCGGGGCCGGTGAAACGGAAGAACGCCGAAACGTCGAAGCCTCAACGCGCCGAAACCCCGCAACGTCATAACGTCGAAACGTTGAAACGGCACACGTTCATGCTGCCCAGAAGATGGCAGGGGATGGAGCCGGCGCAGACGACGTGTTGAGCACGGCAAGGCCGTGCTCCCGAGCCCCGCTGTCCTCAGCGGGGTCCGTTGTCGGCACGGACAACGCATCCCCCGAGCCCCGCTGTCCCCAGTGCGCTCCCTGCGTTCTCTGCAGTCTACCCATCCATACCGCCAAGAGTACGAGGTCCGTAAGGCCGCCAGGATCGTAGCCCCGGGTGGAGTCGGCCGTCAGGTCGGCGGAACTCGGGGTCAGCTGACGCCCGACTTGCACAGGCGGGAATCCGCCGGTAGGGTGTTGAGCGACCTGCTGCGGGAGAGAGGACTCCCGCCCAACCATGTCGCAGGTGATCACCGTGGCGAGCCAAGTCAGGGGACGAATCGATGAGGTACATCCGGACGACAGCGAGGATAGGATGCGCGATGGTCTCGGTGGCGGCGCTGGCCGTGGCCGCGGGATGCCAGCAATCCGACCAGAAGAGCGGCGAGGCGGCGAGCACGGACAAGGTCGCCAAGCAGGGCGGTACCCCGATGGAGGTTAAGGCCCCCAAGGGCCTGCCCCCCGTACCGATCCCCGCCGACAACCCCATGACGGTCGAGAAGGTCGCCCTCGGCAAGATGCTCTACTTCGACAAGCGCCTTAGCAAGGACAAGAAGATCTCCTGCGCCACCTGCCACGATCCCAACATGGCCTGGGCCGAGCACAAGCCCACCAGCGAGGGCATCGGCGGGCACGTCGGCGAACGTAACTCTCCCACCGTCATCAACGCCGCCTACATGACCAGCCAATTCTGGGACGGCCGGGCCAAGACCCTCGAGGAGCAGGCCCTCGGACCGATCGAGAACCCCATCGAGATGGGCCACGACCTCGCGACCGTCTGCCAGGACTGCCAGAAGATCCCCGAGTACGCCGAGCAGTTTAAGAAGGTCTTCGGCACCGAGGTCACCCAGGAGGGCATCGCCAAGGCCATCGCCGCCTTTGAGCGGACGGTCCTCAGCGGCAACAGCCCCTATGACAAGTTCAAGGCCGGCGACAAGGACGCCCTCACCGACGCCCAGAAGCGCGGCCTCGAGTTGTTCACCGGCAAGGCGTCGTGCGCGACCTGCCACGCCCCGCCGATCTTCAGCAACGGGCAGTTCTACAACGCCGGCGTCAGCATCGATAAGGAGAAGCCCGACGAGGGCCTCAAGTCGGTCACGAAGAAGGACAGCGACATGGGCAAGTTCCGCGTGCCGCACCTCCGCGAGGTCGCCAAGACCTATCCGTACTTCCATGACGGCAGCGTGGCCAAGCTCGCCGACGCGGTGGCCCTGATGGCCGACGGCGGCAAGGACAACCCGAACCTCTCGAACCTGATGAAGGCGGTGCGGGCGGCCAAGCTCACCGACAAGGACAAGGCCGACCTGACCGAGTTCCTCAAGGCCCTCTCGGGCGAGTTCCCCAAGACCGAACCGCCCAAGCTGCCGTAGCGAGTGGAAGCGACCGAGGACGGATGAGCAGGGGTCAGGCTCCCACCCGAGGGCCTGGCCCCTTTTTAGAGGTGCACTTCCGACAAGTAACTTATAAATACGCCTTTCCGGGCTCCAAATTCGAGATTGGCCTTGGCTTGGCCCCTGTCTGGTGTATACTGAAGATGGGAGAAGGGAGCTTTCCTGACTACCAGCCGATATGTGGGGAGAGGCTCCTCGGGCCGGGAGCGTCACGCGCAGCGCCGGAAGCGTCACGCGCGGGGCGGGAAGCGGCACGCGCGGGCGGTTCGCGACCGGACCCCTAGTGCTGCATTTCAGAAGTATCGCGACTATCTGTCCGAGCCGCCGGATTCATCCGGCGCGGCCGCGCGGCATGAATGCCGCGGCTCGAGCAGTAGCCGTGGCGTGTGCCGCCCTGTCCATCGTCGCACGATTTGTGAAACGCGGCACTAGGGTGCGCGAAGGGTGGGGGATGGGAGACGCGACCGTCAGGGAGCGTTGCTGTTCAACCGAGCCCCGCTGGTTCCCGCTGCGTAGCGCCTGGGCCGCGCCTCCACAGACGGAGCCCGGACGCCCCGTCGAAGACGCGACCGTCAGGGAGCGTTGCTGTTCAACCGAGCCCCGCTGGTTCCCGCTG
>CAZUQM010000020.1:74746-112582 GCA_964622545.1 uncultured Planctomycetales bacterium
CGTAGCGCCTGGGCCGCGCCACCACAGACGGAGCCCGCACGCCCCGTCGGAGACGCGACCGTCAGGGAGCGTTGCTGTTCAACCGAGCCTCGCTGGCTCCCGCGGCGTAGCCTTCGCGAAGCCGGGTCCCCAGCGGGGCCCGTTGCCCGAAAGGGCAACGATTTCTCCCCGAGCCGCGTGTGCCGTTGCGGGTTGAGCCGCGGGATTCATCCCGCGCGGTCGCCTGCCCAGAGAAGGCTTCGTACGAGCCGTCTCCGACGGCGACCCAGCCCCGTTAGGGGCGGTGGAATGCAGCCCCAGGTGGAGCGAAGCGGAACTCGGGGTTGGCTGGGGCCTCTCGTCTTATCCCAGCGACGTCAGCGACCGTGCAAGCCCAGATCGTAGACCCTAAACCCTAGCCCCTGCTGTTCCAGCCCGCTGACCTTCGGCCACCTCAATCCCCTCGCGTCATGCGTCGGTCGCCGGCGGCATAATGCCGGGCGATCTCACCGGCTGACAACGCCCGCGCGTAGACGGCCACCTCGTCGATCCGCCCCTCGAAGTTGCTGAAACGGTCGTTGCGGCCGCCGATGAAGACCTGACCGGTCCTGGCCGGCCCCGCCGTCCGTGCCGAGCCGCGGATCTCCTGCGCCGCCTTGCCGTTCAGGTAGACCGTCACGGTCTGGCCATCACGAACCATGGCCAGATGATGCCACGTCTTCGGCTCGATCCGCGCGGCCCCGCAGACCGAGTCCTTGAGGACATCGCCGTTGTAGAAGAAGAGCCTCCCCCCGGCGAGGTGTGTGCCGCCGAGTCCGAGATGATCGCCGGTGGCGTCCCTATCGCCGTCCGGCCCGCGCGAGAACAGATAGCCGGTGACCGAGCGGACGTCGACGGGCAGGTAGTTGCAGAACCACATCGCGACCGTATACGTGCCGGAGAGGCTCTCGAGATTCGCCTTGATCCTCCCGCCCGCCAGGTGCGGGGCCCGGTTGATCCGACCCCGGCTCGAAGGCCCGGCCAGGCGCGGGCCCTCAAGACCCAGGGCCACGCCCGGCTCGTAGGTGCCGTGATGGTCGTTGCCGCTGGAATCCTTCGCGACCGATCCGGTGAGCTCGCCCAGTCGCCAGTAGGCCAGCGGCTCGGAGGCCAGCACCGTCTCGGCATAATCGCATGCGGGCTCGATCAGGCCGCGACGCGGCTTGCCGGAGACCTCCTCGAGCATCTCGAGCAAGGCGTCGACGATCCTGGGCTCGGCGTCGACCTGTAGGGCGGCGCTCCGCGCTTCCCACGTCGTGTAGCCGCCCAGCGCGTGCTGCTCGGGCGGGGGGATGTACCCCTCAGAGCCGTTGGCCAGCTCGATGGTCAGCGTGGGGGCCAGCGGGCTCTGCGCCTTGATCCGAAGACCGGTCAGGCCGTAAACCTCGCAGGGGATCGCCGTGATGCCCACATCGCCGATGCGCACCGCCTGGAGCTTCAGCTCGCGCGTCGGTTGCTCGGCGAGCAGGACCTGCTCGCGGGCGTAGACCTCGACCCTGTTGCGCGGAATGCGTCCGGCCATCTTGGCCAGGATCCCCTTGGCCCAGGCCAGACGCTTCTCGTCGGGTACGCGCCGGCGGAGCGTGACCGTCTTCTCGCGCATCGCGATCGGCACGTGCCGATGGTAAGCGATCTTCTCCCACGCCCCATGGGCGACGCGAGCGACGGCCTCGGCATACGCGCCAACAGCCACCGACCGCTTCGGCTTGCCGTAGTCCATCCAGTGCAGATCGCCGCTGGTACCCTGGGACATGATCGCCACGAAGGGCGGATCGAGCTTCGCGGCCCCGATCAGGCCGGCGAGCTTGTCACAGTACAGGCCGTAGTAGTCGCTCGAGACGGCCGGGGCGCCGAAGTAGTGCATCGAGTAGTTCGACAGCACCGCCATGGGCCGACCCGCCTTCGCCCGAACGGACAAGATCGTGAGGTCCGGATCGACCGGACCGGCCGGGCCGAGGTAGTCCGGGTTCTGGTACCCGGGGTGCATCATCGCTCGAACGCTCCGTCGGCCGAAGGGATCGACGTCGACCTTGTCAGGCCGTCGGATCCAGCGGCGGCAGTTCGTGTGCTCGAAATCCTGAACCACCGTCCAGCCGACCTCGGCCGGTGCCAGGTTCTTGCAGGCCAGCTCGATTGCCTCGGCGACGCGACCGGGCAGGGTCTGGGCGTATCCCTGGTCGACGCCCGTTCCCAACGCCCCCAGGACGGACGGGGCCGAGTGGGTGTGCGTCGCCGAGATCAGCATCCGATCCACGGGGATGTCCGTCGCCCCATGGGCCCGCGATTTCGCCTGGTCGATCAGATGACGGGGCATCGCGCACGTATCGACCACGGTGATGGCGACACGGGTGTTTCCGTCGTCGAGCACGAGACATCGAGCATGGAGCGGCCAGTGCGCCTTGTTGGCCCTCCGCTCGAGGAAGCCGCCGTTGACGATCACCGGGAACTCGGTCGGCGTGATGTCGACGGCCGCGGCACCGGCGCGGAAGCCCTCGGACCCGTCGGCCGGCGTCGCGGCCAGGGCCACGGCGACGAGCAGGACGCACCCGGCGGCAAGGCGGCCCAACCTGCACCACGCGGTTTCCTGGTCGGCGGTTCGTCGTCTCCCTCGCGGCATAAGGATCATGGTCATGGTCTCCGGTTGGGCCTGGCGATCGGCGTCGCCAACGGCCTCGGGCTGCGACGGACGTGTCTGCCCGATCGCTATCCGCGGTGGGCGACCTGGCGGCAGGTATCCATTGTAGCCGCTGGGCGATCCGATGATGAGCGGTCGCGCAAACGGGTGGCCCGCCACTTCAGTGGTGGGGGAGGCTCTGCCCTGGTGGGAGCCGTCTCTGACGGCGAACAAGCCCCGCCAGGGGCGAAGGCATGCAGCCACGGGTGAAGCGAGCCGTCAGGCGAGTGGAACCCGTGGTTCCGGGTGTTTCGAAAGGAGAAGCTCCGTTAGCGGCGACAGAAGCTGTCGCACGAACAGCACTTTTTGTAGTGTATTGACCGGAGGGTGGTTGGACCTAATCTGGCGGAGGCGATCCCATGAGCAAAGAGCTGCACGAGCATAGCGACGACGAGTTGAAGGAACTCGCTTCATGCATTGTCTACGAATGGTGGATGCTCAACTGGGCCTGCGACATGACCATGCATGAGTGGGAGACGTTCGACATGAGCCCGGAGCAGACCTACGAGGTACGCTGTGAAGACTACGATGAATGGGAAGAACAGGAGGACGGCACGGTCATCAGGCCGGGCTCAACAATGAGCAACGGCATGCAGCAAGCGAACGCTTACTTAGAGTGCTTCCTTCTCCACGCCCGGGTGTTGAAGGACTTCCTGATATGTGAGGACGGCAACAACAAGAACTGGCACAGGGACGATGTGGTGGCCCTGCACTATGTCGAATGCCGGCCCAAGTGGGAAGCATGCATCAGAGAATGGCGCCAGCGGAATGCCGACCTGGAGCAAGGGGTCCTGGGCAAGAAGCCCCAGATCAAACGGCTGAACAAATCACTCGCTCACCTATCGGTCACGCGATTGAAATACCGCGACGAAGAAGACAGGGAGTGGAACGTCACGCAGATCAAGACGGAGATCAAGGAGCTCTGGAACATGTTTCTCCAAGCCCTCCCCCCTGAACGACGAGCTTGGTTCGATCCGCACATCGAGCGTATGGAAGCAATCAATGGTAGCACAAGCTAGTCGCACCACCACCCAACAGGAGCCACGCCAATGAAACACGCATCACCTGCTATCGTCATCGCCGTGCTAACCGTCGCCGCGACCCCCGTCCCCGCCGCCGAGCTCGCGCCCGATCTCGAAATCCAAGACCTGTTCAAAGGCGTCCGCATCCCCGACATCAACGTCGCCGCCGACGGCACCGTCCTCGCCTTTGCCAAGTCCGGCAACCAGCTCCGGCGCAGCAACGACGGCGGCAAAAGCTGGACCGCCGTCCAGCAGGTCGGCAAGGACGCCGGCGGAAGCTCCATCGTCGACGCGGCCACCGGTGACGTCATGGTCGTCCGTGCCGCCAAGGGCTACCTCTATCGCAGCACAGACCACGGCAAGACCTGGGCCCGCGAGACGATCACGCTCAAACCCAACGCCTACGGCCACGGCACGCCCAAGGGCGTCCCGACCTCGACGAACTGCGCCGAGTCGGGCGTGACGCTCGCCCACGGCAAGCACAAGGGCCGGCTGATCATGCCCGCCCGCATCATGCCGCCCAAGGGCAGCAACGGCCAGGAATGGTGGCCGTACCACTACAACATGGCCATCTTCAGCGACGATCACGGCAAGACGTGGCAGGTCAGTGCCCCGGTCCAGAGCGGCACCGGCGAGGGCACGCTAGCCGAGATGGCCAACGGCGACATCTACTACAACTCGCGCTCGCACATGGCCATCGACCATCGGCGCCGCATCGCCTGGAGCTACGACGGCGGGGCCATGTGGGTCGATTGGCGGGTGTGCAACGATCTCCGCGAGGTCGGCCAGCCGTTCTACTTCAAGTACGGCACGCAGCCCAGCTATGGCTGCAACGCCGGGCTTGTGCGGCTGCCGATGAGCGGCACCGGCTGCAAGGACGTGCTCGTGTTCAGCACGCCCGACGATCCGGGTGGCCAACGGGTGCGGATGACCGTGTGGGCCAGCTTCGATCGTGGCCGGACCTGGCCCGTCAAGCGACTGGTCTACGCCGGCCCGAGCGCGTACTCGTCGCTCGCCGCCGACGCCGACGGCAACATCTACCTGCTCTTCGAGAAGGGCGTCAAGAAGCTCTACGAGACGGTGGCCCTGGCCAAGTTCGACCTGAAGTGGCTGACCAAGGGCCACGACCTCAAGAAGCTCTTGGCCACACCGGTCGAGATCAACCGCCCGCTCGGCGAGCGGAAGAAGCGGAAGTGATGGCCCATGTAGCATGCTCTGACGTCGGGAGGTTGGGTTCGCTACCGACGCCATGCATATCGCCCTGGGGGGACGGTTCGGTAGAATGGCATAGGCACGCGTTGGAGCGCATGGCCGCCCGTGGCATTACCAGAGCGGACGCCTTGGAGGCGCTGATCGAGGGGGAACGCATCGAGCACTATCCAGAGGATACCCCATCCCCCAGCGCGCTGTGCTTCGCTCGTGTCGATGATCGCCCGCTGCGTGTGGTTGTGGCCTACATCGTCTTCATCTGGACGCAGCTGGCCGTCTCGTGGATGATCAGGAATGCGAGGTGCTGCTGATCGCGACGGTCGTCGGTAACAAGGTGAACCTCGAGCATTCGCAGTCGCCGTCTGTGGGCATCTACAATACGGGTCGGCCCGGCAGGACGGTGTCGCTGCCAGCCAGAAGTCAATGACCTCGGAAGGCCTGTAGGTTCTGCAACCGTCGCATCAAAGCAAGAGCGGTGGGCCCGCGCGGACGGACCCACCGCCTGATTCCTTGCCATAAATCGTTACCTACGCCGAGCGGCGACGCAGGACGAGCACACATCCCGACGCCAACAGCGCCAGCGTGGCCGGCTCCGGCACCACCGCCATCGGACCGACGAGAAAGTCCGGTGTGGCGACCTCACCGCCGAAGCTCATCCCGATGCCCGTGACGTCGGTGAAGTCCACACCCGTGAACGCCGCGAACGGGATCGTGTAGATGCCTTCGTCGGAGACGAGCACACTCGCCGAGTCGGTGCCCGTGCCGCTGATCACCGTGATCTCGTACGGCAGGAAGGCCGGCGTCGTGCGGTTGTCGATGTCGAAGTCGCCCGAGCCGAACTCAAACTCGAACGCATCGCCGTGAGCGCCCAGGTCCGTGCTCGGGATCGCGTAGTCGACCTCGATCAGGAACCCGTTCAACAACAAGCCCGAGTTCGAGTTGAGAAAGTTCCCCGGCTCCAGAGTGTAGTTCCCATCGACCAGGAGCGTCTGGGTGGTCGTCCTCGTCTGCAGATCGATGTCCGCGAAGTCGTACACCGGGTCGGTCTTGGTGACCGTCAACGTCGACGTGCGGTCCCCAACCGTGCCGGCCAGGCCGATGCCCGTGTCGGTCGCACTGATCGATGCCCCGACGCCCACCGCCTCGAGCTCCAGGCCCGTTCCACCGATTTGAGTTGAGTAATCATCGATAACCAGCGACGCCGAGGCCGCGCTCGTGAAGATAGCCAGCGCCGCGATCGCCGCCCCCCCGTGTAGGCGAGTCATCATTCCTTCTCCTCCTACTTCCCTTTGTTAAGCAATTTACGCCCTGAGCAGAACGCTCTGCCCAGCCCCATGATCCCTATCTTATTGATATGATGCCGTGAAGTCTATCCTATTTTCACAATAGGCGGACTTAATCGAACGTCCTATATTAACTTCGCTGCGGAAGTCGTCGGGCCAGTGCGGAGCCTCGCCGGAGCGCCATGCCATGGCCGTGTCGAGCAAACACGTCGAGGCATCCCGGCGCGAGTCGGTTCCCGTCCAGAGGATTGGACGTTGGGGGTTAGGAGGACAAGTGACGTCTGACGATGAGGCAGACAGGCTGCATCGGCATACGCCTCAGCCAGGCAAGCCCCTCTCGTGCCCGAATCACAGGCGGCCTGACCGCCTGGGCGTAGACCCCACCGGGCGCGACCATCGGGGCGGTCGCGCGGCCAAACGGCGATCAGACAAGTTAGCCCCCGGCAACGCCTTGTCCGGTCCTCACGACGCCCTACACTTCACACAGAGGCTAGCGGAGTCGCCAGGGCAACGGTGAATCGAGCGATGATCGAGGCAGGCCAACCGGCATGACACAACGGTATCGCCATCATCCATTCACTCATCCTGCTGCTGTCTCGCACCTGTTGGGCGTGCCGGTGCAGGTCGACGGGTCTCATCGCTCCGTGCCTCTCGCACCGGCGACCGACATCGCCGGCCCGGCCCGCTGCGATTCGCTCGACGACGAGCGAGGCCACCGAGGCCACGCGGCTCCTTGGATATAGACGCGACATGACAAGACTTGGCAAGCGGGCGCTGAGCCCGGGCGCGGTGGGTGCGCGCACCCCGCGCAACGCCCGACCCCGGACCCCGTGCCCTCACGAGGAAGTCCAAGACACTTGAATCTGTCGGTTTCCCGGCTTCGGCGCCGCCGTCGCAGACGCGACGGCGAAGGAGCGTTGCTGCTCAAGGGCTCCAACACCGCGGCCCGATGACGGTCGCTGCCCTGAGTGGCGTTTCGCCCTGCCGATGGGAGCCTGCAAGGACAAGGATGGCGAAGGACAAGGAGCCTCCCCCATGACCACCACACGTCACGAACAGGTTGCCCCCGCCCATCGTGTGGCGGGCGTCTTGTATTGGCTGAGCCTGCTGGCCTTCCTGGCCGGCGCCTGGATCCTCATCGACCCCTTCGATCGCCGCTGCGGCGAGGTCGTCCAGATCTACCTCTCGCTGGCCGCGTTCGAGATCTACATCTGGTGCGTGCTGATCCTCGCCAGATGGCAGTTCCGTCGGTCGCTCCTGTCGGACACCGCGCGATCGGCCGCGTTCGCACTGGCCCTGACGGGCACGCTCTTCTTCGCCCTCAACGAGCTGCACTCGGCACACGGACCCGCCGCTCATGTCCTGTCCACCCTGGCCGTCGCCGCCGGCCTCGTTCGCGCTGGCGCGGCCCGCCGCTGGCTCGAGATCGAGCTGCCGGGCGCGATGATGGCCTTCGTCGGGCTCTGGTTGTTCGTCCTGGCCGCGCCCGCCCCGCTCGTTCGCCTCTGCGGCGAGGACCGTCCGATGCAGCACCTTTCCGCGTACCTGTTGTGCTGGCTCGTGGCGGCGACCCTCGCGATGCACCTCTGGCTGATCGCCTGGCAGCAACGCCGGGGCTTCGTGACCCCGGACAACCCCTTGGCCAAGTGGTGGGTGCCGTGGGTGGCGCTGGGCGGACAGGCCACGCTCGCCACGCTCCAGCTCTACGCCGTGATGTACGGCTTCTACCTCGACTGGGTGCAGTGGTACTTCTCGCCGATTGTCGTGGCCGCCGGCGTCGTGATCGTCTGTCTGAGCGCCGCCTGGGGCAGGGGGCATCACCTGGCCTGGGGCGTGATGGGCCTGGCCGTGCTGCACACGGCGACGGTCGCGTGGCTCCCCGTCCCGGAAGGGATTCGTGAGCCGTGCTCCTACGGCTTGGGCTCATACCTCATCCACCCGCTTTATCCGAGCGGGTCCCTCGGCTGCATGATGCTCCTGGTCGGTGGGTTGCTGGTCGGACAGATCTGGTTGGCCGCGCTGGCGGTCGTCCCGCCGGCATGTCTGTTCCTCTACGAGGCCGGCTCGGCCGTTCGAAGCTGGCGACACGCCAGGGGCGTGGGCGTCCTGGTCGGTGCGTTCGGCCTGCTCGGCTGCGGCGCGCTGCTGCAATGGCTCGAGGAGCGCCGCAAGGCCGACGGCGTGACGTGGCTGGGCGGGCATTGTGCCGGGCCGAGCGGACCGTCCGCCAACGCAACCGTGCCCGATGACGCCTCTTCGGCTGGCGAGGCGGCGTCACTCGGGGAGTCTTCATCGAACGATGCGTGATGGCTCTCTGGGTGCACGGGCTCGGCCTGCGGGGACGTAGCCTCGGGCCAAGCGTGGATGCCGAGGCCGGCGGCCCAGAAAACCCCGTTTCCCAGAGAACACGATGGGTGGCCCACCGCTTCATTCATCCTGAGCTCCGTCGAAGGAGCGGTGGGGACACGAATTCCACCCGTGCCGGTGGGCCTATCCGAGCCGCATCGGAGACGCGACCGTCAGGGAGCGTTGCTGTTCAACCGATCCCCGCTGATTCCCGCGGCATAGCCGCAGGCGAAGCCGACCCCTCAGCGGGGTCCGTTGCCCGACAGGGCAACACCAGTGCGGTAAGGCGAGGCCCCGACCGAGCCGCTACGTTAGAGTGGGAACGGGTGGCCCACCGCTTCATTCATCCTGAGCTCCGTCGAAGGAGCGGTGGGGACACGAATTCCACCCGTGCCGGTGGGCCTATCCGAGCCGCATCGGAGACGCGACCGTCAGGGAGCGTTGCTGTTCAACCGATCCCCGCTGATTCCCGCGGCATAGCCGCAGGCGAAGCCGACCTCTCAGCGGGGTCCGTTGCCCGACAGGGCAACGGATCATCGGAACTGCTTGTGCCGAGCCGGGACGACCACAGACTTCCGACCTCAGGGACTTCGTCAGGGCGATGCCTCGGCATGCCATAGGTATCGCGCACCAGCGAATGACCGGCCCTACCGGGACCAGACCGCATACACGATCCGGGCCAGAACCATGCACCCGGACGCCGTGAAACCTCCGCCCACGAGGATAACGGCTCCGGGCGACCACGGCTCGTAGCGCGAGGGCATGGAGCAGAGCGCCACCGCGGCGAACACGCCGGCCAGCAGGAGATTGCACCACCAAGGTGTGCGATCGCGCCAGAGTTGGAAGGACGGGTTGTCGCGAGAAGGCCACGTGGCCGACCCGTGCTGGAGCGGGACGGGCGGATCAGGTTGATCGTCCGCCGTTTGCGATGAGGGCTCGTCGTCGGACACTTGGGGGCACCTCGTTGCGAAAACGCTTCACAGGAGTCCTCGCCTACGATGACAGCCGCGACGACCTCAGACCACCGCCTTCACACGGCAGGCCTCAGACCTCAGGCCACAGACCCCAGGCTGCAGGAAAGCGATACCAAAGTCGCTGAGGCCTGAGGTCTCGCACCAACGAGCTTCGCAACCAGGCAAGCGTGCCGATGCTCGCCGCTACAACAGCTTCGTCTCGCCCGGGATGTACACCGGATACGTCCCGTCCTTCCGAGGCGTGACGGGCGGTTCCATGTCGAAGCTGCACGCCTCGGGCCTTGGCTCGTAGTAGAAGGCGCTCTGCGAGGCCTGCTTCCAGGTGACCTCCTTGCCCGTGTAGCAACTGAGTTGGCCCATCACCGTCGCCAGCGTGCTCTTGTCCATGTGGTAGCCGCTGTTGATGGGCTTGCCCGCGCGGATCGAGTCGATCAGCGCCTTGATCTCGATGTCGTAAGGGCTCTCCTTCGTGGCCTTCCACTTCCACGTGGTTTCGCCCTCGATGACGCACGAGGTCAGATTCGCACGGCCCTTGGTGCCGAAGATCAGGCTCGAGCTCTCGTTGTAGCAGCCCGTCGTCGTCCGGCAGAACGCGTACAGCCTCACGCCGTCGGCGAACTCGTACACGACGGAGTGATGGTCGAAGACGTTGCCGTACTTCGGGTCGGTCATGGACGACCGTCCGCCCAGGCCGTGGCACTTGACGGGCACGGCCTCGCGCAGGGCCCAGCGCGATCGATCCACGTTGTGGATCAGCGACTGCGGCACGTCGTCACCGCTCAGCCAGGTGAAGTGATACTGCGTGCTGCACTGCCACTCGACCTCGTTCATGCCCGGCTGGCGTTTGTACACGCCGTACGGACCGCGAAGGAAGTTTTCCTCGATCGTGACGATGTCGCCGATCGCGCCGTCGTGGATGCGCTTCATCGTCTCGATGTAGCCCGGGTGCCACCGACTGTGCAGCCCCGACAGCAAGGCCAGCTTCTTCTCCTTGGCCAGCTTGCAGGCCTTGGTGACCTCCTTCACGCCGGCCGGGTCGATCGCGTGCGGCTTCTCGACGAAGACGTGCTTGCCGGCCTCGATGCCCGACCGCAAATGCAGCGGGTGGAACTTGGCCGCGTTGGCGACCAGGATGACGTCGCAGCAATCGATGACCGCCTTGTAGCCGTCGAAGCCGGTGAAGCACCGCGCATCCGGCACGTCGACCTGCTCGGGCTTGTGCTTCTTGATGTGTTCGCGCTTGTGCTTGATGCGATCCATGAAGAGGTCGCACAGGGCGTAGACCGTCACGTCGGGCCCCGCGTTCAGGGCGTTGACGGCCGCCCCGGCCCCACGTCCGCCGCAACCCACGACGCCGACCTTGATCGTGTCGCTGCCGGCCGCGTGCGCGCCGACGTTCATCGCGAACGTGCCGAGCGCCGCACCACCGGCCGAGGTCTTCAGGAAGTCGCGTCGGGTCGGACGCGTTGACGACGAGGAATCACGTGACGACATAGGTGGTTCTCCTGTCTGGTGTGGACGACGTGTTCGGTTCGATGCGGGCCGGAGGCGCCCAAACCATCGTGCGCGCCACGGGCTTCTTGCAGTCTACCGACCAGAGGCCCGGTGCGAAAGCCTGTACAGCGCCGGGGACGCAGCGAGGTGCGTGACCGCGTGGGCGGGGGCCCTTACGAGCGGAAGGCACCCGAGCCTTGCGAATTCCTGCGGCGTAGCCTTGGCGAAGCCGGGTCCCCAGTGCGGTCCGTTACCCCGAAGGGACCACATCGCATAACCGGGGGCGAGCTCGCCACGGCAAAGCCTGGCCACCGGTAGGCTGGATTCGTGACGAACGTGCCGGGGACGGTCGAGCAAGGACGAATCTCTCCACGACCGACGCGCACAGGGCCATCACCCCGAAGGGGTGGAGGTCGGTAGCCAGGGACGTCAGCCCCTGGGAGCTATGCCCACTGCGCCGGAGGCCCCAGCGGGGCGAAAGATACCGGCGTCCCTATCGCTTGCAAGCGTGCAGCCTTGGACGCCGGTGGTGCCCACCGTGGGCACATACCCTAGGCCCTTCGGGCTTGCCCCCAATCTGCCACGCGCCCAACGCACCGTGGATTCACAACCTGGGAGCCTCCTTGGGCATAAGAAAGAGCGGGTCGCGTGAACGACCCGCTCATCAAGGTCCTTGCCGGCGGACGCTGATGCGCCACGCGGTCTTGACCACTTCCGGTGCGATCTAGTTCTTCCCGAGCCAGATCTGGAAACCGTCCACGGAGTTGCCCGCGCCGAGGAAGAAGCCCCACTGCGTGGCCATCAGATTGCGGACGCCGTAGTTGTCATACTCCCCGAGCCCGTCGAGCGTGACCGGGACCCAGATGACGCCGTCCTTGGTCCGCCACAGATCGAATCCGGCGGGCCCGGCCAGCAGGTCGGCAATCCACTGCAGCCCGTCAGGCAGGCCGTCCGGGAAAAGCTCGGCAACGACGTCCATCGCCTGTCCGCTGAAGTCGCACGTCCCGACGTAGAACCAGCCCTCGTACTCGCCCATATACCACGAGTAGAAGTTGGCCGGACGGCCGAAGCCTCGCGGCAGACCCGAGATCGGCCTGACCGGATCCGGACCGACCACGCCGGCCTCACGCTTCTTGCCGACCACCAGCTCGACGTTGTCGTCGGCGTCGGCGCGAAGGATCTCGCACGCCTGGATCGCACTGACGTCGTTGAACAGAGGCGGATACGTCACCGTGCCCACGTAGATGTGATCCTTGAACGGCCGGACCGTCATAAACCCGATGCCGGCGTTGCCGTAGCCGCCGTAGATCACACGCGTCCAGTTGCCCGGGGCCGGAGCGGGCGACTTCCACATCTCCGGACCCGTCTCGAAGTTGTAGGTGATCGCGTAGAGGTGGTCGTTGAAGACCGCAAGCTGCCAGATGTTCTGGTTGTCCGGCGCGGCCGGATTGAAGATCTCGTACTCCGACGTGGCATCCGGCACCGTCGTCCAACCGCCCGCCAAGACGAGCGATACCTGGTCGTTGGCCAGGATGGTCAGCGACTGCCCGGCACCCGTGCCCGCCGTGATGCGGACCTGAGAGCCCGCGTAAGCCATGGGCCGCCAGCTCTTCGTGTCGTCGGTCAGATCATTGGCCGCGGCCGCCGTCACCGTCCCGCTGTCATACACCTCTTCGTGTGTGCCGCCGCCCGAGGCCACGAAGCCCAGGCTGCATAGCTCCTGCCAGCTATTGGGATCGGTCGAGGGATCGGTCGATCCGAAGACCAGGCTTCCCTTATCCGAGGCCACACACAGCGTGTCCTGGAAGACCTGCGCCCCGCGGAAGCCCGACTGCCCCATGATTACGCCCATGCCGGGCGGCGAGGCCTTGGCGAACGTCGCGCCGTCCGTCGTCTTGTACACGTGTGCGCCGTACAGCCCGTTGCCCGTCAGGTATAGCGCATCATTGAAGACCCGCGCGCCGCGGAAGCCCGTCACCTGCGTCAGCGACGGATCCCAGGCGTGAGCCCAGTTCCACGTGTCGGTCGACTCGTCATACGTCCCGCGGAACACGTGGCACGGCGCGAACGTCGCCTGGTAGAACGGCAACCAGTCGTTCGGGTCCCACAGGTCGTTCCGGCACTGCCATCGCTCCGGCGGCAGGAACGTGTAGCCGGGAATCAGCTCGTCTAGATATGCCATGCCCGGGGCCTGGATGCACAGGGCGTTCGAGATCGTCCCGACGTAGATCTCCGGGGTCCCGTCCCCGTCGCCGTCGAACTGCTCCATCGCCCACGGATAGCTGTTCAGCCGATCGTCGACGCCGTCTGAGGCGATCTGGACGAAGTCGTCCTCGTTCAGCCCGCAACTGGGAATCTGGAACAAACCGAGCAGCAACGGCAGACTCATCATCAGTAGAACGGTTGGCAAAGATAATCCGTGTCTCATCGTCCCTTCCTCCTCACGTGGCCCGTGGTCTTGTGCTCTGTCGGCAGGGTTGCTTCGGTATCGGCTGGGC
The DNA here is from genome assembly GCA_964622545.1 of uncultured Planctomycetales bacterium. GTDB lineage: Bacteria > Planctomycetota > Phycisphaerae > UBA1845 > JAFGLZ01 > JAFGLZ01. The sequence goes on from CAZUQM010000020.1 coordinate 88,265, forward strand.
CATCACAAGCCGGCCTCCGCTCATCTTTCCTGATCCCGCCTCGCTTCGCTTTGTATGGCTAAGGTTTGCATCAGGCAATCAAGCGTTGTTCAGAGTTGCTCGGCCATCACCTCCTTCGCAGAAGAACGTCCACTCTCGATCGACCTTGCCCGGCGGCGTAGCCGGATCACCGCAATGCGGTCTTCAGCGTGGCGAGGCTCATCCGACCCCAATCGACATCGGACCGACGACCGGTGCGTGACATGCCTGGGCTCGCAAGCGACGCAGAGGCTGCGTCGTCCGTCGTGACGTGCTGCCCCATGCCCCACCACGCTTGCTGGTCGGACTCCTTCATCCATGGATGTGCAGAGATCGCGAGAAGCCGACCGCAGCCTACACAGCTTGACAGGCCGTGACGTCTCTTGACATATTGTATCACGCCTTGTAGGACATGCAACGTCTATCCAAAGGCAGGCTTCGTCCCCGTTGACGCGGACGGCTTCGCAGGCCGCGACTGCGACGCGTGTGCAACGTCGCAGGGCAGGCTCCCACCGGCCAAGGCGGGGCATGGGTAGGATCGCCTCACTGAGGTGGGTGCGCCGACATTACCGTATCGGATACGCCGGCGACGGCTCGAACGCCTCGTCCATCGCCTTGGCCATCTCGGCCACCACGTCGGGATGACGGGCCGCGACGTCGTCGCTCTCGTCGAGGTCCTTCGAGAGATCGTACAGCTCCATCGTGTTCGCCGGCCGCCGACGGATGCCCTTCCATTTGCCGAGTCGGACCGCCTGCATGAAGTTGCCCCGCGAATGGCCGTAGTCCCAGTAGAGGTAGTCGTGCCTCTTCTGGAGCGGCTTGCCCATCAGGGCGGGCACGACCGACAACCCGTCGATGCCCTGCGGCGCCGTCGTCCCCGCCAGCTCGGCCAGCGTGGGCATCACGTCCCAGAACGCCCAGACCGCCTCGCTGACCTCGCCGGTCGGCACCTGGCCCGGCCATCGCACGATCATCGGCACGCGAATCCCGCCCTCGTACAGCGAACGCTTGAGCCCCCGCAACGCGCCGGCGCTCTTGAAGAAGGCCGGCTTGTGGATCCGCTCCTCGCCGCCGCACGGCCCGTTGTCGCTGGTGAAGAAGACGATCGTCTTGTCGTCCAGACCGAGCCGCTTGATCAGATCCATGATTCGACCGACGTCGCGGTCCATCCGTGTGATCATCGCGGCGTAGTTCTTCTCCACCTGCGGCCAGTCGCGTTCGCTATACGGCGCGTCGCTGGGCACGATCTGCGATTCGGGCGTGTTGCCTGGATAGTCCGACCAGTGCGGGATCGTGTAGGCCAGATACAGGAAGAACGGCCCGCCCTTGGACCGCTCGATGAACCTCAGCGCCCGCTCGGTGAACAGGTCGTGCGTGTATTGGCCCTTCTTCTCGCCGCGATTGCCGGGCAGGAGTCGGATGCGGTCGTTGTCCCACAGGTAGTGCGGGTAGTAGAAGTGGGCCTGATCCTGGTCAAGGTGGCCGAACCAGTCGTCGAAGCCCTGGTCGTTGGGCTTGCCCTCCGAGCCGTGCACGCCGAGGCTCCACTTGCCGATCGCGCCGGTGCGATAGCCCGCCTGCTTGAGCACCTCGGCCAGCGTCACGTCTTCGTCGGCCAGGAACGTGCCGTGGGGAATGTTATCGCGGATGCGTGCATGGCCGTTGTGCACGCCCGTCATCAGACAGCACCGCGACGGGGCGCACACCGTCGAGCCCGCGTAGACCTGCGTGAAGCGCATGCCCTCGCGGGCCAGTCGATCGATCCGAGGTGTGAGGATGCGTTTCTGCCCGTAGCAGCCGAGGTCGTTATAGCCCAGGTCGTCGGCCATGATGAAGACGATGTTGGGCCGCCGAGGGGTTTCGCTTGCGTCGGCGATGGCGATCGACCGCGAAAACGGGGCGATGCTCATCGTGGCAAGAAACGCGATGATCGATGGCTTGGCACATGGTGTTGCCTGACGGCTGGATGGGCAGACGACGTGCATAGGGTCTTCCTCCTGGAAGATCGACCAGCATCTCCACGGCTGGAGTGTGATCGCCACCCCAAGGATGCGGTTGTGATCGATGTCGAGTGTTGGTGGCCTACCACTCACGATCGGATTCTACTGCGAGGCAAGGGCCATGCACAGGTCTGGGGAGAGGTCGCCGACGCTGCGATCGGCGAGCTCTGGCGCGACCGGCTCGTCGTCGCTCACATCGAGAAGTCTATCTGCGCGAACGTCGACCACGTCGGGACACTGCTCCACGCGCTGCTTGAGTTCGACGCGGCGCTCGGCCGGCACGACGTGACGATAACGACGTACTTCTGAGCGCGTGCAAAAGCTTCGACGGCAAGCGGATACGGCGATGTCGTCGTGCTCCCATACCCTCCATGGCAAGACCATCCTGTCCGCGCTTGGAGATGCCCGCGATGACCGACGATCCCCTTGGCGACCTCATGGTCCGGCTGCGGTACCCGTACCTCTCCGACTACGCCTCGCGCGAGGAGTACGACAAGGTCAATTCCGATGCGTTCCCGGCGCGCCGGGAGGCGGAGAAGCTCGACGACGTGTCGCTCCTGCCATGGCTGGGCCGGCCTGTCAGGGCGGCCGGCACGCACGACCAGTTCATCGATCTGTCAGAGATGCTCCGTGCGCTGACCTCCAACACGGGCAGCGCCGAGGCCGCTGACCTGTACGTCGAGCTGACGCGACGGGTCTCGCCGGAGCACGACGCGGACCGGGTTCTCTTGCTGGGGGCCGCGAAGGGCCGCGTCGCCGGCTGCCGCGACGTCATGCTGGGCTTCTACAACAGCGAGGAGTCGGACCTCCTCGTGGAGGTCGTCCATTACCTGACCGCCTTCGGCGGCCCCTATGACATCCGGCTCATCGGTGAGCTGCTCGACAGAGATCAGCCGGGAGGCGATGCGGATCTCCAAGGCGTCGTTGCGCTGGAGATGATCGGCCACCCCGACGGCATCCCGTATCTCGAGCGCGTGATCGAGCAGCACCAGGGAGGCGAGGAAACGTCGGACAAGAGGATGACACAGTGTGCCAAGCGCGCCCTGCGGACGATCGCCCGGCTCTCGGGCGCCAGCCGGGCGCATGAGGCGCCCGCCTATCCGCGCGCACCGCGCCGGCGTCGTGCGGCACCTCGAGACCTAGCGCCCCTTCGGATGGGATGGAACTGCAACTGGGTTCCGCGTGCTCAGTCAAACACCGGGTGCATGACACCTGAGGCGGGAGGTCGACGTCGAACCGCTGTTCCATAGCGACGCGACGCCGCCTTGGCAGGGTAGCAGCCGTCTCCGACGGCGATACTTGCCTTTCCGAGCAACGTGCCGACCGAGAACGCCCAGGCCCCGAGGCCGGCGGTGTGGAGCCAGGGGTGACGTCTGCCGGTGCGCAAACCGAACCCCTGGTCATCGGCCGCCAACCCACGGACAGCCCCGTAGGGGGCGACGGAAGATCTCTCAGGGCCTGTCTCGGCCCTTCAGGTCAGACCTAACCCAGCGACCTGAACGAGGACCCCGCCATCGCGGTCATGCACCCGTCAAACCCCTCGCGGACAGCCATGTGCTACCGAACCCGCCGCCTACCCCTCGTCAGGCGTCCGATCATCCCCAGGCCCAGGGCGCCAAGCAGCATCGAACCCGGCGCGGGGATTCGGCTGGCGACGGCCCAGGCGCCCTCGACTCCTTGGCCATTGGTGTCGAACATGTAGTAGATTTCCTTGGTAATCGGGGGGTAGCCATCCAGGTAGGTCCAGACCTCGAAGACATGGTGTGTGCCGGGGGAGGCGGTCTCCTCGTACCTGCCGCGGTAGCCCGTCGACCTTTCGAACACATCTGTGGGCGTAAAGAGGCCGGGCACGTCGGTGTACTTGTCGAAGATACCCACGCCGCTGCCCATCTCCCACGGCAGTGCCAGGTGCCAGTTGTCCTGCCACGGGCCGGCGCCGCTGAGCTCGGTGTTGAGCGCATCGATCGATGCCAGCTGCTCGGCGTAGGTCATGTTGGCGAAGCGCGTAAGGTCGCGAAAGAAGTACAGGTCGTCGTCGGTGCCGGGCGTGTCGCGATCGTCCAAGACGATCTGCGAGTTGAACACGCTGAGCGTTGCCTGGGCTGGCCCAACGAGAACGAACAGCAATACGACAACGAACGAGAGAACGGCTCGCCATGCTATCATCACAGACCTCCTACCGGGTTCGGATCTCGCAGCTTCTTCCCTCACGAACGATGGCCGGCTTGGCGGGGAGCTGCACGGGACGAGTCGACGGCGCGATGGGAAGGGTTGTCCGGCCGCCTGAGCTCCTGAAAGCACCTCCTGTCCGTGGAGCCGACCCTTGCCGCGGTGGGCATGAGGGGGTAACCCCTATCGACGTGATAGCTGCTCTCCCCTGGTCGGCTCGCACGCGCGACCTGACGTGCTCTTCGCGCAAATCAAAGTTTATCAAGATAATTGGGTATTCCGCAAGCGTTTTATCGGGCGAAATGGCGTAAGGTGCGTCTCCTTGCCAGGCACCGACCCTTGTCGAGCGCCACCATCAGAAACGCGGTCGTCAGGGAGCGACATAGCGTTCGTCTTGACGCACCGTTGAGGCCCCTCCACAACGAACCCCGTGCCTACCGCTTCTCGGTCAAGCCCCGCCCGAGCCCCGGAAGGATCTCCTTGGCGGCCACCGGACCGTAGTTGAAGATCGTAAAGCCTCCCGTCTTGAGCCGTCGCGTGATCTCGATCTGCCTCGTGAGCTTCTCGAAGTCGTTCCGTGGACGCCAGACGCTCAGGCCGATACCTGGATAGCAGGGCACCTTGCCCGCCCAGCGGACCTGTCGGCCCACCATCTCCTCGAATCGCTCGTTGTCGCGGAAGTAGTTCATCGGGCAGACGAAATCGAGGTAACCCTTCTCGCACCAGAGCTTCCAGTCCTGGCCGAGCGAGTCGCGGTAGGTCTCCCAGTTGTTGAACACGGCCGCGGAAATCTTGACTCCGGACCTGGCCTTGCGAACCTTCTCGGCGACCGACGCGACGATCGTGGTGATCTGCTTCCGTCGGAAGTCCAGCCACGCCTGCCTGTGCTTGCCCTTCCGACGGAGGCTGTTGGGCCAGCCCGTCACGCTCTCACCGATAGCGGCCTCGAATCGCTCCCGGCAGCCATCACAGAAGCACGCGAACGCGCCAGGATAGCGGATGTAATCGAAGTGGATCCCGTCGACGTCGTACTTGGCCGCCAGCTCGACCATGGCGTCGATCTCGAGCTTCCGGTTGGCCGGATGCGAGGGGCAGAGCCAGTCGACAGGCTTGTCGTCGAACCGGACCTGCGTGCGCCCCTCACGACGCATCCGCTCGACGAAGGAGGCGGACCTCTTCCCGCCGAGGTTATGGTTTACCTTCCAGATGTGGCATTCGATACCGTGCTTCTTGCACGCGCCCAGGCAGGCCTGGATCTGATCGCCACGCTCCTTGACGGCCGGCGAGACGGGCAGTACCTCGCTCTCGTAGTAGGCCACGCCGCCCCAGCACATGTTAGGCAAGATGGCCGTGAAGCCGTTGTCGCCCAGCCGCTTGATCGCCTCGTCCCACGTCATGCCCTCCACGCCGAACGCGCTGTGACACCAGAACGCGCGGTGCTCGCTCTTGGCCGGCTTCTGTCTGTCGGCGCCGCTTGCCGGCGATGGTTCTGCCGCCGAGATGACGACAAGGAGTCCAGGGACTACGGATCGCAACGGGCTGGTCATGGTTCAGGGCTCCCCAACGGATCGAGGCACAGTACGTCTCACAGGGTTCGCGAAAGGGACCTCGCCCGGCTAGGCCACCGGGCCATTGACTGACCAGTATACTGCCCGGCTACCGCGCGTGCGGCAAGCGCGGTCACTCCCGGGGACAAGGGGTAGGAGTCCCCATGCCTAAGGTCTCGGAATGCCTCGCCTCCCAGATCAGTCTCTTGTGATGATACGCATAACGACGTAGGGCGAGCCACTGCAATAGCCCGGTCAGTAGGTGGGACGGCCCCAACGAGCTTGCCTTGCCGAAAGCACAGGCATGCGACCACGAAGACTACGAGTCTACGCAGACACATCGGTTTTCGGTGGGTGCCTTGACGACGAGTGTGCCAAGAGCAGCTTGGCCTTCTTCGACGCCGGCATCGTCGGCTTCGCCTCCTCCGACGACGCGGAGCATGTTGCCAGTGCCTCCCTCGCCCAGGTAGACATCATCGTGAGCTGGAACTTCCGCCACATCGTCCAATACGAGAAGATCAACAGGAATAATGGAGTGAAGCTCCTTCACGGGTACGGGGAGGTCCGTATCCATGCCCCAAGAGAGGTCGTTGACGCATGAGCAGCGAGTCCAAGACCTTCGACTGCGTTGAAATGAAGTGGGAGATCCAGCGCAAACACCGCGAGGAGCTGGGTTCGCTTCCTGACCAGGAGCGCCGCCGCATCCTGAGCGAGCGAGTGCAGGCCGATCCTATCCTCGGACCGTTCCTCCGACAGGTGCGAGATAGCCATCAGGGCGGCGAGCATCTGCTGAGGGGGTTGGGACGGGCCGCCCCCGATGTCATTGCCCCACCCCCGCCAAAAAAGCCTCCTCCATCACACGGACCATCAGCGGCGGCACGCGCTTGCCGCCCTTGCCGCGATGGCCGTGCGTCGTGATCCACAGCTCACCTGGCCGCCGCTCCAGCATGAACGGATAGCACAACACGCCGCCCGGCTGGCGCGCGATCACCACCGGCTTGGTCCAGGTCTTCGCGTCGTCACTCGAAAACGCCAACGACAGCTCCTCGCGATGCCACGAGGCCGGGAACTCCGACGCAGGTCCGGCGTGGTTGCGCTTCTTCACCGTCCGCCCCTCCGGGTTCAGCCGGTTGTAGACCAGCGCGAGCTTGCCGCTCTTGGTGCGGATGAGCCAACCCGGCGAGCTGCTGGCGTCGAGCGTGGTCGGCTCGATGCGTCGCCAGTACCGCCCGCCGTCCGTCGAGAACGCCTGCCAGAACCGATCGAGGTTCGTGCGGATCAGCATCAGCAGCCGTCCGTCCGAGAGCTCGGCCACCATCGGCTCGACGGCCCCGTCATGATGACCATGCCCGCCCAGGTCGATGAGGTTGCCCTGACGCCACGTCTTGCCCTCGTCGGTCGAGACGAACGAGCACGACACCCACCGCCGCAGCTCCGGGCACAGGTGCTCGACCGTCGCCACCAGCCAGCCCTTGCTCGTCTCGATGAAGCCCATGAAGTCGGCGTTGTAACCGCCCAGGAGGAGCTGCGTGTCGGTCCACGTCTTGCCGCCGTCGGTGCTGCGAATCGCATACATCTCCAGCTTGCAGTCGTCCTTGGGCGCGCCCTTGGCGTTGTCCCAACTGAACTTGTAGCCCGTGAAGTCAAGAAACACGATCACGAGCACGCCGCTCCGCATGCGGACGAGGTGGCCCGGCTGCCCGCCGCCGCCCATCCTCAGCCCGGGGTGGATGGCCCCACTGGTCGGCGTCCATGTCTTGCCGTCGTCGGCGCTCGTGGCCAGGCGGTTGCCGTCGACCATCATCAGAGTGCCGTCGTCCAGAACGATGAACGGGCCGGTCTTCGTGATCTCCAGCGGCTTGCAGGTCGGATGGAGCCACCGCCCGGCCAGGTCCGCCTCGGCGGCCTCCACGATCCCCGACGATAGCGACACCAGCGCAACCATGACCGCGCCACGCGCGACAAGCAGCGACGTCTTACACATGATGAATCCTCCTGAGTGAAGTATGCCCCGCTCGCCCGCGGTCCGCAAGCCGCGCCAAGCCGGCCAACCTGACAGACAGGCCGGCCCGCAGCCGCCCGTGCAAATCAACCGCGCAGTGGCTGACAATCATCCACTGTGTGGTTGAAAACCAACCACGATCTGGACGACGTGCACGGCTCTCCTGCCCCGCCTGCCGCGCCAGGAACACCAGCGCCAAGAGCCGCATCGCGCCAAAGCGAACACGAACACTTTCGTGTCCAATGACTTCTGATGACCACCGCTCCGTCGAGACGTTATCGCGGTCCTGGGGCGTATAGGCCCCGTCAACCGGCGGTTGCGTCAGGCGGACCCGTTGCTCGTACGCACCCGAGCCGTACCAGCGGAACAGCAAGACCGCCTCTCAATCAGAGCCTCGCCCCACGATACGAAAGCCGACGTCAAAGACGCGCTGCCAGGGCGGGTAGGCCAGACGAAACGCGCTGCGGCACCGCTCGGGCCGGTCGAAGAACGAACCGCCCCGGACCGCCTTGCGTCCGGCACGTTCGGGAGCTCCGCGCCCATCCTCCGCTGCATTCCGGTAGCTCCGGTATGTAGTCCGCGTCCACTCGCCGGCGTTGCCGTGCATGTCGTGCAGGCCCCAGGCGTTGGCGCGGTAGGACCCCACCGCGGCGGTCACGACGGACCCGTCGTTGAAGCGCCGATCGGCCAGATCGGCTCCCTCCAGGACCAGGTGCTCCAGCCCCCCCGTGATCTGCTTGCCGTCCCGGACAAGCCCCTTGGCGAACGACAGGTCTGCCAGATTGCCCCAGGCGGAGAAATCGGCGGACGCATCGCCAAAGGACAAGGGCGTCGCGGCCCCGGCCCGGCAGGCGTACTCCCACTCCGCCTCGGTGGGCAGCGTGCAGCCCAGCCCGGTTTGTTCGCTCAGCCATGCACAGAACGCCATGGCTCGGCGCCACGACACACGCACGACAGGTTGCCGCGGACGATTCAGCCAGAGACCGCGATCGTCGCTGCGAGCATGACGTTTAGCGTAGTAACCGCTGTCGTGGCGGCTATCGAACCGCCGGAACTGCTCGTTCGTCACCTCGCAAGCGCCCATCCAGAACGGCTCCGAGACGGAAACCCGCATCAAGGGGATCTCGTCCGGCTCCCCGTCTGCCGAACCCATCACGAACTCACCGGCCGGGATCCTCACCAGGGTCATCGTCACGCCCTCGCCGAGGTCGAGCTCCATGCGGTGAGGCGTCATGCACGCTTGAAGCCGTCGGGCCTCGGCCGCGTCCAAGGGCCAGCCGTCGGCCGTGACGGCTTGCGCCGTCCGCGGCGGCGCCGGTTGGATCGGTTCGGTGTCTGCTCGCGGAATGTCGGGGATGGCCTCGGGATCGGTTGGCGGGCCGCCGTATCGGCGTCGCAGGGCCATGCGACGCTCATGAGCCCCGTCGGGTATCGGATACACCTCGCCCCAGGTGCCGTGGCACGGGGCGTTCAGGTCGATCCAGGTGACGATGCGATCCCAGGCCTCAACGTCCAGCCGCGCGCCCTGGTGTCCCTTCCGAAGCATCTGGACCAATTCGCTCGTATCGGCGTGGTATTCGCCCGGGATGAGCAGGCTTACGTCGTCCTCGATCCCCACGCGTCGCAGGTACGGGATCAGCGCCTCGTAGGCGGGGGTGTAGGCCACGCGTCCCTGCGTGTCCGCCGCCATCTTGGGATGAAGTCTCTGCGTGCCCAGTTTCGACAGCGCACGGCCCACGTAGTCGCCCCGATCGCGCTCAGGGCGGAGGTCGGGGCGGGCCCCCTTCGGGCCGTTGTGGCACACCACGCAGTAGCGATCGAGCACCGGTTGGACCTCGCGCTCGAAGTCGAAGCCGCGCGCCGGTCCGTACCATGGTTCGATGTCGCACGGGGCGCGGCGGCCGGCCGCAACGGTCCTCACCGTCGGCGTCTCGGATGGGGTCTCATGGCAGCCGACGCACGACAGCTCCTCGCCCGGCATGGCCGTGAACCAGCTCCGCATCCACTGAAGCGCCTTGCCCTCGGCATCGAGCGGTTGCACGGCGATCGGCGTACAGGCCGGCACGCGAAAGACGGCCGAGCCGTCCGGCTCGAGGGGCACGGTGCCCAGGATCTGCATGACCTCCCAGGGCCCGCCTCGGCCTATCTTGTCCGGGCCTGCCAGCCCCCGATAGCCGAAGTGATAAGCCAGCACCCGAAGCCGCTTGGCCGTGCCTCGGGGCACACCCTCCAGGCCCGGTCCGGCATAGACATCGTGCAGGTAGACGACCGCGTCATCGCGGCCGGGATCATAGCGATCGGCGATAACAGGCGGTCGCGGTCGTGCGATCAAGGGCGTCGGCTCGAGCAGCGCCCAGCCCGGTTCGCGGCGGATGAGCACCAGGTTGTCGAACACATCGGCGAGGTAGATCCCCCACGCGGCCTCCGGACCCTCCTGGCATGCGACCAGGAAGTACCTGCCCCCGCCGACCCCGGTGGAAGGCTCGCTCAGGGGAAAGGGGTGAAGAAACTTGGGCCAGTCCTCATCGACGAGTTGGTCTCGAACCATCGGCTTGATCGCATCGCCCCGACCCGAGATCCGCCGGGTCAACCCGTCGTCCTCGTACCAGCCCCGATCCGTATCGACAAGCACGAGCTGCCCCATGCGATGGGCCCCGTGGTAGCCCGAAAGGACGCACACCAGCCGCCCCGATTCGCCGGGCAGTGCCCGAGGGAAGTACAGCGCGTTCGGAAACCACGAATTGCTGCCGTAGATGGCCCGCTGGCCGCTGCCGTCGGGGTTCATCACCATGAGCTGACGCATGAAGATATGGTTGATGCCCGTGTAGTCCCAGCGGTGGAAGACGACCTGACCGTTCGGCAGCACCGACGGGTGAAAGTCGTGGTCCTGGTCGAAGCAGAGCTGACGCATACCCGTACCGTCGGCGTTCATCAGGTAGAGATTCGTCACCCGTCGACGGCCGTGCCAGCATGGCACCGATTGGTACGACGCCGTGCACCCGAAGACGATCCGCCCGTCCGGGAGATAGCAGGCGTCGAAGCAGTCAACGTCCCTCGGCGCCCGGGAGACTTGGCGCGAACGCGAGCCATCCGGGGCCATCTCCCACACCTTCCAGCTTTCCTCGTCGGAGCGCGTGAACAGGAGCCGGTCACCGTCCCAGTGCAGGTCCAACTCGCCGACGTAGCCGCCGTCCGCCGGACGGTACACGGTAGCAAGCGTCCCGCCGGCTCGGACGGACGAGAGGACGGCGATCTCGTTGTCGTAGCCTGCTGGCGGTAGGGCGCTGTTGCACTCGTGGTTCGAGGGCAGGCCCAGGGCCCGGCCGGCCTTGCCCGGATGCCAGCGACGCTTCGGATTCGCCGAGGCATGGGGCGCCCGGCGCCGGATCAACAGCAGCCTATCGAAGCTCAGCAGGGGGTTGGCCAGCAGCGCCTCGCGCTTGAGCCGCCGCAGCGCCTCGACGGTCCCGGCCTCGTCGCGCCGGGCGGCCGCTCGGAGGTCGCGCAGGCCTCGCAGATAGCTCGGACCCTCGGGATACCTCGCCCCGAACGTCTCGATGAGATCCGCCACGGCCGCCTCAACCGACGCGAACTCCCGGGGCGATGGCACGCCATCCGCCCGGGCCGCCGTCGTGGCGACCAAGGTGACCGCGATCGTCCAGCTTACCCCAGCGATGCGATGCCTCCGTGGCATCCTGTCCTCCTGCTGTCCTGGAAAGGTCCCGCCGGCCCTCGACGACTCCGCAGACCAAGGCGAGCAAGTCATCGGCCCACCATGATAACGGCTCTGGCCCATGGCCTCCGGTCCCCGATAACGAAGAGCCCCGCAGCGACGACGGACCGAGACTCCCGAGGCAAGGTCGACCTGTTTCCGGCAAGGTGTTTCATCTCTGTCATCGAGGACGTTCAGCCTCAGCTCTGGCACCGGGGGCAGTAGTAGGTCATCCGTCCGTCCTGACGCTGGCGGGCGATCGTCGCGCCGCACTGCCTGCACGCCCGCCCGTGACGGTGATAGACGTCGCACGTCCACCGCCCGCCCTTGTGGTAGCTCGCCTCGCAGACGTCCCGCATGGCCGTCACCAGGCGCTCCGCCCGCTCGGGCTCCAGCAGATCGGCCGGGAGACGCGGATCGATGCCGGCCGCGTGCAGCGCCTCCGACTTGGCGATGTTGCCCAGACCGCAGACGATCGCCTGGTCGAGCAGCACGCGCCCCAAGGGCCGGTCCGATGCGGCCAACGACGCGAGAATCGCCGCAGACGGATACGGAGAGGCCATGACGTCCGGACCGAGCTGGGCCAGCTCCTGCTCCACACCCCGGCGGGACTCCGGCCGGAGCATCTGACCGTTCAGGTTGCAGACGGTCGCGGTGCCCAGGTCCAGCGCCAGCCAAGCCCCCTCGGGAAGGAACAGGAACCGCCCGTCATAGCGGCGCCAGCTCCCGCGCATCAGCAGGTGGTTGTGCAGAAACAGGTCGCCCTCGAACTCGAGAAAGATGTGCTTGCCCTTGCAGAACACGCGGGCCACCTCACGGCCGGTCACGGCACGGGCGAAGTCGGACAGATCCTCGCGCGGCGTCTGACAGGCACGGATGGTACGTCCGCCGAGCCGGGCGTGCAGCCACTCCGTCCTGAGCTTGACCTGGGGGCCCTCCGACATGCCCCGATTGTATGCCCACCAGGCATCGACGTCCTAGTGCTGCCTTTCAGACGTATCGCGACGACCTGTCCGAGCCGCCGGAGTCATCCGGCGCGGCCGCGCGGCATGAATGCCGCGCCTCGAGCAGCAGCCGTGGCGTGTGCCCCTCTGTCCATAGTCGCACGATTGGGGAAACGCAGCACCAGGGGAGGACCTGCCCGGCCGAGACGCTGCGATGTGGCACAGTTCCCCCCGGCTGTGCGGCAGGGCGAGCCTCCCGCCGAGCCCCGATGGTTCCCGCGGCGGAGCCTTGGCGAAGCCGGGTCCTCAGCGGGCCCCGTTGCCGGTAGGGGCAATGCATCACCCGAGCCGCGCAACGCATCCCACGCGGTCAGCTCACACCGCGCCTCTCGTGCGTCATGGCGCTTCTTCCGGTACCCTACCCGCATCCACCCCGAAGGAGTCGATGCATGAAGTCAAACACCGTCACGAGGATTCTCTACGTCGGACTCGTCGTCGGCCCGATGGCTCGGCCCCTCACGCTCCTCGCCGCCGAGACCTCGTCAACCAAGCCCGCGAACCTCGCGCCCAACCCCGGCTTCGAGATCGCCGACGCCAACGCACCGGCCTTCTGGGCCCAACGCACACCCACCGACGACAAGCGAACCCTGACCTGGGACGACCAGGTCCACCGCTCCGGCCGACGCAGTCTCAAGACCGCCAACCACGCCGCCGTCCAGGGTCGCTGGCGGACGGGCCACCTCCGAGACCTCGCCCTCGCCGTCGGCACCCAGTGCCAGTTCTCCGCGTGGGTCAAGACCGCCGACGTCCAGGGCGCCGCCTTCCTCAGGCTCTACTTCCTTCGGGGCGACGGCAGCATCGTCGCACAACCGCGCTCCGCCGAGATCGACGGCACCGCGCCCTGGCGGCAGCTTCGTGTCACCGCGATCGTCCCGAAGGGCACCGCCTACGGCATGCTTTACCTCGAGCTCCACGGTACCGGCACGGCCTGGTTCGACGACGTCGTGCTGACCGGCCACCCGAGCGGATCGCTCCCGGACGACCGCCCGCCGCCGCGGACCTACGCCCCTCGCGAGTTCGAGCCGGTGCGGGGCTACGTCCGCGACCGGATCGCCCACAAGGGCGTGTGGGCCCTCGCGCCCGATACCCCGGACGGCCGGGCCCGCGCCGTCTTCTGGGGCGAGACCGCCCGCTACGACCTCACCGTCACCTACGCCGACGCCCCGCGCGGGACGGCCGCATTCGAGCTGCTCGTCAACGACCGCTGCGTCGCCCAATGGAAGGCCGACGCCGCCACCGCCTCGTCGAACTCCAAAGAGACCCTCCGCGAGCACCTCATCCGCGGCGTCGACATCCAGCAGCGCAGCACGATCACCATCAAGGGCAGGGCCGACGACGCCGACCGCGCCGCGTTCCACAAGGTGATGTTCACGGCGGCAGGGCGGTACCGCGGCGACCTGCTGCCCGCCGACGAGCTCCGCTTGCCGCCCACGCTCCGCGTCCACGTCACACCCGACGAGCGTCGTCATGCTCGCGGCACGATGGGACGGCTCGTCGGACGCATCCGCGAGGCGGCTCAGGACGCCCGCGACCGCGAGCTGGCCGAGCTCAAGACACCCGCACAATGGCGCACCCGGCAGCAGCGGACCCGAGAGCGCCTGCCCGACATCGTCGGCGACTTCGAGCCCAAGTGCCCGCTCAAGCCCCGCATCGTCGGCAAGCTCGACCGGCCGGACTACGTCATCGAGAAGCTCATCGTCGAGTCCCAGCCCGGCTACCACGTCACCGCCAACGTCTACGTCCCGAAACGACGCCCGCTGCCGCGCCCGGCCGTCCTGTTCACCTGCGGGCATGCCAAAGACGGCAAGGCCTACCACCTCTACCACGACGCCTGCCTCGGTTTCGTGCTCAAGGGCTACGTCGTGCTCGCCCTCGACCCCACCGGCCAGGGCGAACGTGCCGAGTACTTCGACCCAGAGACCGGCAAACCGACCGTCCCGCTCTGCGTCGCCCACCATCACTACCTCGGCCGACCCTCATGGCTCGTCGGTCGGACGCTCGCCGGCTACCGGACCTGGGACTGCATCCGCGCGCTCGACTACCTCACCCGCCGCGACGAGGTCGATCCCCAGCGGATCGCCGCCGTCGGCAACTCCGGCGGGGGCATCATGGCCCTGCTGATCACGGCCGTCGACGAACGCATCAAGGTCTGCGCCGCCGCCCATCCCGGTGGCAGCATGGAGCAGACCTTCCTCACCGGTCGACGGCTCGCCCAGTGCGAAATCCTCAGCCTGATCGCCCCGCGGCCCTGTCTGATCATTGTCGGTCGCGAGTCCGGTGAGGAGGCCGGCCATCGCGCCAAGCTCGTCGACATGCACCGCTTCTATGCAGGCCTGGGCGTGAGCAAGGACCGAGCCAAACTGGTCCTGGTCGACGGCGTGCACAACATGAAGAAGGCCAAGCGCGAGCCCGCCTACGGCTGGGTCAACCGATGGCTCGGTCAGACCGGTGAAGGCAGCAAGGAGCCGCCGCTACAGACCGAATCGGTCGAGGACCTCCGCTGCTCCGAGACCGGCCTGGTCATCCGCGACCTCGAGGGCGAGTCCGGCTGGACGCTCAACGCCAAGCTGGCCGCCAGGCTCCGTCCGCCGCGCGACGTTCCGGCCGATGCCGCATCACGCGCCAAGCAACGCGCCGAACTACGGCGTGCGATCGCGCGACGCATCGGCCTGGACGTGTCGCCCGACCGAACCACGCCTCACGGCAAGCCGCGCGGACGCTACGACGGCGAGGGCTTCCGGGCCGAGAAGCTACTCATCGCCGGCGAGCCCGGCCTCGAGCTGCCGGCGCTGCTGCTGACGCCGAAGTCGCCCAACGCCGAAGCGCCCGACCGCTCGCCCAAGCCCGTCGTCCTCCACGTCGCCGAGACCGGCAAGCCTACCACGGACCGTGCCCCCTCGGTCGCCCTCGGCCTGGTGCGGCAGGGGCTGACGGTCCTCAGTGTCGACGTCCGCGCCGCCGGTGAGCTCGACCCGCGCGACCGCTCCGATCTCAAGCCGCTGGCCGCCGGCTACGACGCCATGCAGTTCCGCGTCGACGCCTGGTCGGTCGATGGCGCCCTGGCCGGCACGACCATGCTCGCCGGACAGGCAGGCGACATCATGCGATCGGTGGACGACCTTACCGCCCGACACGACCTCGCCGGACGCCCGATCGTGCTCGTCGGCGAAGGGCTCGGCGGCGTCTGGGCCCTGACGGCCGCGGCGTTCGACGAGCGCATCTCGGGCGTGGTCTGCATCGCAACGGTGCCGTCCTACAAGCTGATCGTTGCCTCGCAGTACTACAAGACGCGCGATTACTTCTGGGTCCCGGGCGCGCTGTGCGATTTCGATCTACCGGACCTCATCGGCCTGATCGCCCCGCGTCCGGTCACGCTCATCGACCCCGTCGATGCGCTGCTCGACCCGTTGCCGATGGAGAAGGCCCGCGAGCTGCTCACCTGGCCCCAGCGTGTATTCACCAAGCTAGGCCGTCCGACGTCGCCCCGAATCGTCCACACCGAGAATCGCAGCACGAAGGACGCGGTTCAGGCGGTCGTCCGAGTCATCTGTCGATGAACGCGATCACCGCGTCTTCGCCCTGCTGGAATGTAGAAGACGAGAACACCAGCGTTGGCACTAGTGCCTGACCACACTTGTCTTTGTGGGCTCCGATGAGGAGGGCGAGACGCCACTCAGAGCAGCGACCGTGAGGGAGCTGTGTTGTTGGAGCGTTTGAACAGCAACGCTCCCTGACGGTCGCGTCTCCGGCGCGGCATCGATCGGACGTGGGAGCGTCTCCCACGTTGGCCCCGAAGCTGGGCAACCGACAGATTCAATTGTGTTGGACCACTAGCTTCGCTTCGCTAGGGTGATCGAACAGAAGTCGAGCGAAGAGGCATTTGCCTTGAGTTCCTTGCTGAGCTCAACAAGTGTTCCCGCCACTTCGGAGTCGTTGGCATTCGTGCACGAGTAGAGCGCTGTACCAATCTTGGTAAACGGCCCGGTACCTGTCGAATTCTGCGAGTCACCGACAAGTGCCTTATTTACCGCTTGGTTGGCCTGGACGTCGGTTTGAAAGGACACCCTCACGATCGCATCAAAAGCCATGCTTTTGGCCTCCTATAAATAGTAGCTAGAACACGGTTAATAGGATACAGGATATTGCAATTAATGAAAAGCATCAAATTGTGTGAGTCGCCCTATTTTGGAATTCAGGGTTCTGGCTGCCGTAGCTTCCTGCGCCACGGTCATAGGAGGAATCAGATAACGCTTGCCTCATAGCAGGAATCAGACCCGGACCGTCCTGGGAGGAATCACATAGCGATTGCGCCATAGGAGGAATCAGAGCCGGGCCGTCCTCGGCCCGGACGTTGTTCCGCGACGCACCATAGTGGCTGCCGGCGCATCCACCTTCGCCAAGGCTACGCTGCAGGAGCTGCGCCGCCACGGCGGCGGAAGCATCATTTCCCCACGAAGTCCTTCACGTCGACCTCGACCGCCAGCGGCGGCGCCGGCTTGCCCTTCGGCAGGAACGTGTACCGCGTGAAGACCCACAGCGTGCCCGGCGTTCGCTCGAGCAGGTACGGATACGCAAGCTGCCCGCCCGGCTGCCGCGCCACGACCACCGGCGTGCTCCACGTCGTCCCGTCATCGTCGGAGAACGCCAGCGACAGCTCCTGCCGATACCCCGGCGCCGGGTACTCGAACGCCTGTCCCGACCACCGGTGCGCGACTTCCTTGGCCCCCTCGGCCTTCGACCGGTTCCACACGAACGCCAGCCGCCCGTCGGCCAGCCGCAGGATCCAACCCGGGGCGCTGCTCGCGTCGACGCCGCTCGGCTCGATCCGCCGCCAGTACTCGCCGCCGTCCGTCGAATACGCCCGCCAGAACTGCCCGAACCCCGTACGGATCATCATCAGCAGCCGACCGTCGCTCAGCTCGCACGCCGTCGGCTCGACCGCGCCGTCATGATGGCCGCTCCCGCCCAGGTCGATCAGGTTGCTCCGCTTCCACGTCTTGCCTTCGTCCTTCGACCGAAACGAGCAGCACACCCATCGCCCCAACTCCGGCACGAGGTGCTCAACGGTCACGACGATGTGCCCGGCCCGCGTCTGAAGCAGCCCCATGAAGTCGGCGTTGTAGCCGCCCAGGAGCCGCTGCTTGTCCGTCCAGGTCTTACCCCCGTCGGTGCTGCGGATCGCCCACATCTCGAGCTTGCACTCGGGCTTGGGCTTGCGCTTGGCGTCGTCCCACGCGAACGTGTAGCCCTGGAAGTCCAGGAACACGATGACGATCGTCCCGGCCTTCGTGCGGAGGAACTGCCCGACATGGCCCCTATGCCCGATGTTCATGCCGGGGTCGATCTCGCCCGAGAGGGCCTTCCACGTCTTGCCCCCGTCGGTGCTGGCCTTGAGCACGTTCTTGTCGACCACCCACAACGTGCCGTCCTCGAGCTGCACGAACGGGCCGTTCCGTGAAATGTCCAGCGGCTTGCACTTCGGATGAACCCACCGCTCCGACGCCTCCGCCGCGTGGAGCGACCCGGCCAGCACGAGCACCGTCGCGCAGACGGTCGATACACCCAGACACCTTCGAATCGCCTCGATCATCGGCTTGCCTCCAAGAAAGGATGAGCGCGTCGGCCACATCGCCGCCTCCCGCCCTGGTTCGGCCCATAGGATAGCAGAGACCGGGCAAGCGGTGATACGTCGACGCGGTGACACGTCAGCACGTCGACCGCATGACACCGCGACACTTGCCGAGCCGCACGGGTCCCCACGGCGTACCCGAAGGCGAAGCCGGGGCCCCAGCAGGGTCGCTCGCCGCGAAGGGGCGAGCATAGTAGGTGCGTCTCGGCGCACCCCATGGTGTAATCATCCGTGCGCCGGGTGGGCCATCGCTTCACGTGTCCCGTCTTCGACCCGGAGGCTCAGACCCGAAGGGAGCAGTGTCGAGGGAGCGGTGGGGGACACGAATCCGAAACCGCGACCTGCCTTCCCCGACGGCCACCTGACGCTCACCAGGGAGACGACTCCATCCAGGCTCGACCGCATCCGACCCAGGTCCCCCTCTGACGCCTCTCCCGTCCTCATGCCGCCTTAACAGAACACTGACACAATCTTCTCTCTCCGGCCACACAAGCCTCCTATTCTCAGGCCTTGAATTCCGGGGGCTAACCGACCGTATGGGGACCAAGGAGGACCATGATGAGAGGCAAAAGGGTTGTGGTGGCGGTGGCGGTGTCCGCGGGCATGTGGGCCGCACCGGCCACGGTGCTGGCCGACTTCTATGACAGCTTCAACGACGGGCATTACTGGCAGAACCCGAACGACGAGCCGTTCAATCCCGGCGTCGGCTACTGGCCATATTACAACACGCCCGACTACGACCCCAACGCGTGGGACATCGACAACCCGCACTGGGCCATCTTCGCCGTCATGGGCCAGAACTACCTCGTCGATGCCGGCGACGGCTCCATCCGCTTCTATGCCGGCATCTACTTCGGAACCGAGTACTTCATGGGCGCCGTGGCCGTCACCGACGACGAGGATCCCAACACCAGCGAGACCTACTTCGACGACTCCGCCCCGCACTACATCGTCTGCAACTTCCGCGTCTGGAACCCCGACCAGGGACAGCTCGTGGCCCTCCTCCACGCCGACCCGGTGAACTGGACCGGCTACGCCGCCGACCTCGAGCTCATGTGGCATGACGGCGATCCGAACGACCCGAACAACGACCCCAACCACCACAATCAGTTCATGGCCTGCCACCTCAACGCCACCAATTGGAACGGTCGAGGGCACACGTTCTACCCCGACCTCGACACGACGGAGCGCACGTGGATGGTCTGCCAGTTCGACGGCGACGGCGACCCGAACAACAGCTACATCCGCGTCGCGGTCTACAACGGCGACAAGTACGACGACTTCGACCCGAACTTCGACATCGTCAAGCATCCCCTCACCGACTGGGACCCCAACGAGTATCCCTACTGGGGCGAGGGGCTCTGTGGCGTCGGCAACGTCGGGAGCCGGTGGGGCGGTAGTCCCGTCGAGATCGACGCCAAGTTCGACGACGTCGAGTGTCGGTGGGGCACCTTCACCAACGTCGCCCACACGCTCGATCTGACCGTCATGAACGAGACCTACGGCACGATCACGATCGATCCCGACCTGCTGACCGATCCGAATCACGATCCGAACTCCCTCGCCGAGCAACGCCGCTACACCGACGGGACGGAGATCGTCTTGGTGGCCGCCCCCATCGAGGGCAAGGCCTTCAAGCAGTGGCAGATCTTCGATCCGAATGTCCCTGGCGACGCGAACTACGCCACGGCCGATACCAATGCCACGCTCTACCTGACCATGGACCAGGACTGGCAGGTCGAGGCCCAGTTCAAGTGCGGCAGCAGCATGCCCTTGCCGCTGATCGCGGCGCTGCTGACGCTCACGGCGTGTGTGATCGTCCGAAGGCTCACCTAGTGCGTGCGCCGTGCGGGTCGCAAGAGGCGCCGGAGGCAGAGGCGCCTCGACGGCGGGAGCCGGCAGTCTAGGACCAAGGGGAGTTCAGGGACCATGTCACAACCGAGACGCTCAGCACGGGCGGACCTCCGCGGCTTCACGCTGATCGAGCTGCTCGTCGTGGTGGCCATCATCGCAATGCTCATCTCGATCCTGTTGCCGTCGCTGAGCAAGGCGCGGGCCCAGGCCCGCACGACGCTCTGCCTCAGCCGCATCGGGCAACTCGGCAAGGCCTTCATGATCTATGCCGACGACTACGGCGAGGCCTTCCCCTTCATCGCCACCTGCCACGAGCCCGTCGACCAGCCCGAGGCCCGCGAGACCTGGCTGGCCGATTGGCTCTCCGCCGCCGACCCCGTCGCGACCCTCGAAAGGGTCATCCACAGCGACGAGGAGGCATGGTACACCGGCCCCGACCCGGCCCCCCGCATCATCCGCAGCGGCATCCTCTTCAGCTACACACGATTCGAGACGCTCTACCGCTGCCCCGAGTTCGAGCGGAACCGCGACAGCTCCATGGCCCACAAGCTCTGGAACTACACGAGGGGCTTCTGGGGCCGCTACTGGAAGGTCCCCCAGGAGGTCATCGAGGAGACCGGATCGCCCGGCGCCTCATGGGGCAGCACCGAAGGGCCCATCGTCAAATCCAGCCAGGTGCACAACCCCGCCAACCTGCCCATGTTGATCGGCGAGCAATGGAATCGCTTCGTGGCCACGAGCGCTCGCGAGGGCGACAACGGCTCGGCCTGGAACGGCAACGACTTCCTCTGGGCCCCCGACAACAACGGCGCCGTCGCCCACGGCCAACCGGTCACGGCTCGGTTCCACAAGTGGGATCGGTATCCCGGTCGCGAGCCGTTCTTGTGGAAGCGGGCCGGCGTCTTCTTCTATGACTCCCACGCCGAGCTCATGCGCGATCCCTGGCCGGCCCTCGAGCTCGGCCCCGACCACAAGCGAACCGGTCCCTTCCGCGGCGATGCCCTCGGTCCAGACGTCGGCGCCGAGATGCCCGCCCTCAACGAGTACGTCAACTGGCTCCTCTACGCCCAACGCGGCCTGGACCTCAACAACACCGACGGCGCGCCGCCCCGGATCTACTGACCCTCGCTCCCAGGCGAGCCTCCTGCCAGAGCCGCTGGCATGGGAGGGCGACGCCCTTGCCGAGCCCTCCTGGTTCCCGCGGCCTAGCCGAAGGCGAAGCCGGGTCCCCGCTGCGGTCCCTGCCTTCCCTGCGGTCGACCGACCCATATCCCGAAGAAGAGGAGGCCCGCAGGGCCGGTAGGATCGGAGCCCCCGGTGCTGTGGGCCGTCAGGTCGACGGAACCCGGGATGAGCGCCCCCACAAGGGCAACCACCGGGGCGACAGAACCTCCATCCTCCGAATTCTCACTCCTATCGTTCCCAGATCCCCTCCTCCAAACCAAACCCTAAACCCTGCTGTCCATGCCTTGACGTCCCCGACCACACCGGTCACGCTGGGCGCCAGATCCCGTTGGATCATGACCCGACACGAGGAGCACCCATGCATCACGAACCGACCAGACGCCAATGGATGACCCGACTCGGAGCCGCCGGCGCCGGCCTGGCCCTGACTCGACTCGGTCCCAACGCCGACGCCGCCATCCTCGCCGCCTCCAACGCCGTCGAGGGTTTCGACTACGCGAAAATCACCAACCCGGTCTGGCGGCTCGACAAGATCCACCTCCGCGACCCGGCCGTCCTCGTCCACGACGGCAAGATCCACCTGTGGTTCACCTACTACGACCCCAAGGCTCGCACGTGGCACATCGGCCAGTCCGCCACCAAGGACTTCATCGAGTACGAGGACATCCGCATCGTCTCGCCCGACGGCTACGCCTCCCCCGGCAACGTCATCCGCGTCGGCGACGAGTGGATCCTCTGCTATCAGCAGTACAGACGCTGGCCGCACTACCTTTGCATCGCCCGTTCCAAGGACCTCGTCACCTGGTCCAAGCCGGAGGGCATCTTCAACACCGGACCCGACAACACCTGGAACATCGACCGGCGCACCATCGACCCCTTCATCGTCGCCGCCGACGGCCGGTACTACTGCTACTACACCGGCTCGACCCGCTGGGGCCGCAAGTCCGGCCACAACCTCATCGGCGTGGCCGTCTCGGACGACCTCTTCCACTGGCGCGACCACTCGCCCAAAGCGCCCGTCATCGGCGTCGATCACGAGTGGGAGGAGCCCGACGGCAACGAGAACAACTGGATCATCCGCCACAAGGGTCGGTGGTTCATGGTCTACTCGGCCAGCCTGCGGCACCAGAAGATCGCCTACGCCCTCAGCGACGACCTGATCCACTGGGAGAAGAAGGGCCTCTGCGACGTGCCGGTCTTCGACGCCTCGGCCGCTCGCTTCGGAGCCCCGGTCCTCATCGAGGGCCTCGCCGAGCCCGGCACTTACCACATGCTCTACCAGGGCCAGGACAAGCGCGGCCACATGAGCTTCCTGCTCCTGCAGAGCACCGACCTCGTTACCTGGCGCTAAGCGATCTCGGGTAAGTACGTTGGGGTGAGGTCGGGCGATACGCACCAGCTGTTTGCCCCCTGGCGCTCACACCCCACGCAACGTACGTAGCCCCGCTTAGGCCCGTGTCTGACACGTGTTCCGACTAGCGCCGTGTCGATGCGTGGTGCGCTTGCTCCTCGAGCCGCGGCGTACATCCCGCGCGGCCGCGCCGGATGAATCCAGGTGAGAAAAGGGGACGCAGCGATAGTGAAGGGACCGCAGCGATAGTAAAGGGACCACAGCGATAGAAAAGGGGACGCAGCTCTTGGGCTGAAGAGTGCAAATAGGGCTTCCTGCTGTGGAATTTCATCCCACTAGAGAACCTCCGTCCGAGCCAGGGCTGCGTCCCTTTGTCTACGGCGGGTGTCATGGCCACGGCGGGTGTCATGGCCACGGCGGTTGGCATGGCCACGGCGGGTGTCATGGCCACAGCGGGTGTCATGGCCACGCTGCTGTTGGCGTGGCCATGCGAGGGCGAGGCTTCTGCCGAGCCGTCGGCCAGGAAGGGCTGGCCTGGCCCCGCGCCGCCAACCGAGCCCCGCTGTCCTCAGCGGGGTCCTGTCGAAGGAGCGGTGGCCTCCACGAATTCGGCTGGGGCGGCACCTCGCCGCTGTACAGCGGGTGTCATGGCCACAGCGGGTGTCATGGCCACGCTGCTGTTGGCGTGGCCATGCGAGGGCGAGGCTTCTGCCGAGCCGTCGGCCAGGAAGGGCTGGCCTGCCCCCGCGCCGCCAACCGAGCCCCGCTGTCCTCAGCGGGGTCCGTTGTCCGACAGGGCAACGACTTAGCGGACACGCCAGGTAGGCGATGCAAAAGAGGACGCATCTCTTCGGCTGACGAGAGAAAATGGGGATTCGTGTTGCTGTACGCCACCCGGGAAATAGGGGACAGTCACCTATTTCGGCACGGGCCGCATTCGGAAAAGGGTGACTGTCCCCCATTTTCCGGCCCGCTGGTCATCGCGTCAGGGCGGTTGTGGCGCGGTTCGGCGGTCGTCGTGTCGACCACCGTCGCGATCTGCGGCTCGACGTGGATGCGATACGTCCCGTCGAGCGTCTCCAAGGGTACGGTCAGCACGCCGCTGGCGAGCACGGCCGATTGCCGGCTGGCGACGCTCTCGACCACGCCCGTGCGGTGGACGTCCTGGAGCCCGCCGATGTCGGTGATCTTGCCGGGCAGCCGCAGGCCGGTCTGTGTGTACGTGTCGAGCTGCGGCGTGACGCCGTCGGACAGGTCGGTCGGCGCCGAGCCCGTGTCGAAGTCGCAGTGGAGCGTGACGACGGCCCCGCCCAAGGCGCTCGCGCCGGCTTCGGTGTCCGAGTCGATCACCTTGGCCGTGATCACGTAGGCGATGCGGTCGCCCGGTTGGGCTCGGATCATGCGGACCGCGTCCGAGGCGATCTGCGGGAGTGAGCCTCCGCCGAGGCCACCGCCGCCTTCACCGTCGAGCGTGCCGGCCATGTCGCCGATGGTTGCCTGGCCGGGTTGGGCCTCGACCAGCGCGTCGAGGTCGGCGGCGTCGAGCGGCAGGTCGTCGACCGCCGCGGCGATCACGTCGACGCGGACGGTCGTCTCATTCGCCCGTGCGGTGTTGGCCATGGTCAAGACTGCAACACCGACTGCGGCCATTGTCAGGAGTCCCGCGTGAGATCTGGTTCGGCCCGCAATTGTCCGTCGTGCCGTCATCGTGCGTCTCCTCTGGTTGAGGGTATGTGCATGGGTTTCGTCTTGGTTTCGCATTCGCTTCTATGCGCTGAGCTTCTATTCCGCATACCGAGTCTCTGCTTGACTCCGGTTGATAAGGTCGGTATATGTTAGGTATTACG
>CAZUQM010000021.1:0-111327 GCA_964622545.1 uncultured Planctomycetales bacterium
GAGGGCATGGCCTCGTTCATGCTGGCGACGAAGATCTGACCCTCGAAGACGTCGAAGATCCATCCCAGCGAGGCGATCAGCAGCACGAGCCACTGGTATCGCGTGATGCCTTGGTACCACTTGCCGGAGTCCTGGTCGGTCTGGTTCATCGGATCGGCCTTTCTCCTCTTTCGGTGAGCGGGATCGGGTTAACGCGGATTAGAAGCTCACGGGCTGTCCCGCGGCGACGGACTGCTCGGACTTGATGCACATATCGACCGCCCATCGGCCGTCCTGGCCGGTGGTGGCGGGCGGACGGTTGTCGCGTACGGCCTGGATCGTATCGGCGACGAGGTCCTCCAGCTCGTAGACCTCGCCGGGGGGACGATCGATGGGGATCTCCTCGACGGTGCCCTTGCGTTGGAGCTTGAGCGAGTAGACGGGGTGGAAGGTCCGGTCCATCGCGCCGCTCCACGCAGCCCAGAGGGCGCCGTCGGTGCCGGTGAGCTTGGCGACCTGGTGGTGCTCCCACGCGGCGAGGGTCTGGGCGATGACGGCGTAGCCGCCGTCGGGGAAGTTGAGCGTCGCGCTGAAGTTGTCCTGGAGCTCGGGGTGGTCTTGCTGTCGGGCGTTGGCGCGGGCGTAGACCGAGACGGGATCGCCGGCCTCGGCGAAGTACCACCGGGCGAGGTCGAAGAAGTGGATGGGCTCTTCAAGGATCCAGCTTCCGACGCGGTCGTAGTCGAAGCGCCATCCGTCGGAGCCGCTGCGATAGGGGTTGCGCCACAGCTCGATGAGGGCGTAGAGGGGCCGGCCGATGGCGCCGTCGTCGATGAGCATCTTGGCCCGGCCCCAAAGGGACGAGACGCGGAGCTGGTGGACGAGGGCGAGGGTGCGGCCGCGGTTGCGTGCGATGCGGATGAGCTCGTCGCACTGTTCGGTGGTGTTGGTCATGGGCTTTTCGAGCAGGAGGTGCTTGTCGGCCTCGAGGACGGTCTTGGCGACGTGATGGTGGAGGTGGTTGGGCAGGGCGACGGACACGATGTCGGGCGCGTCGGCGTCGAGCATCTCGTCGAGGTCGGCACAGACGTGGGCGTGGGGGTAGTGTTCCTGCGCCTTGGCGCGCTGCTCGGCCGTGGTCTCGACGACGGCGACGAGGTCGGCCTGGTCGCAGGCGTGGATGGCGCGGGCGTGGTGCGAGCCCCACGCGCCGTAGCCGATCAATGCGAAGCGTGTCTTGTCGTTTGTGCTCACGATGGTGCCTCCTTTCGTGTAGGGCTACTCCACGCCCAGCGAGATGTGCTTGGTATCGAGGAAGGCGTCCATGCCCTCGATGCCGAGCTCGCGTCCCCAGCCGCTCTGCTTGACGCCGCCGAAGGGGCCCTGGCTGACGGTGGGCACGCCGTCGTTGATGCCGATGGTGCCGGCCTCGAGGGCGTCCATGAGTCGGAAGGCCCGGCCGAGGTCTCGCGTGAAGGCGTAGGCGCTGAGGCCGTACTCGGTGGCGTTGGCGCGTTCGATGACCTCCTGCTCGGTATCAAACGGGCAGACGGGGGCGACGGGCGCGAAGGTCTCCTCGCCCATGCAGAGGGCGTCCTCGCTGACGTCGGCGAGGACGGTGGGCGGGAAGAACCAGCCCTTCATGTCGGCCAGGGGCTCGCCGCCGCAGAGGAGCTTGGCGCCCTTGGTGACGGCGTCCTCGACGTGTCGTTGGGCGGTCTTGACGGCGTCTTCGTCGATCATGGCGCCGATCTCGATGCCCTCGTCCATGCCGTTGCCGACCTTGAGGAGCCGGGCCCGTGCGGCGAACCGCTCGAGGAAGCCGTCGTAGATGCTGCGGTGGACGTAGAGGCGGTTGGCGGCGATGCACGATTGGCCGGTGTTGCGGAACTTGGCGATCTCGGCGCCGACGACGGCCTGATCGATGTCGGCGTCGTCGAAGACGATGACGGG
Source organism: uncultured Planctomycetales bacterium (assembly GCA_964622545.1). GTDB lineage: Bacteria > Planctomycetota > Phycisphaerae > UBA1845 > JAFGLZ01 > JAFGLZ01. The sequence continues at coordinate 1,933 of CAZUQM010000021.1, forward strand.
GGCGTGACCGCCGAGCTCGAGCGAGAGCTGGGTCATGGTGTCGGCGGAGGCCTGGATGAGTCCTTTGCCGACCTTGGTCGAGCCGGTGAAGGTGATCTTGCGGCAGATGGGGTTGTCGAGCAGCTCCTGGGCGATGTCGGCGGCCGAGCCGACGACGAGCTGGAAGACGCCTTGGGGCAGGCCGGCGGCCTCGACGCATTCGGCCAGGGCGACGTTGCACATCGGGGTGCGGGACGAGGGCTTGAGCACGACGGTGCAACCGGCGGCGAGGGCGGGGGCGACCTTTCGGACGGACAGGACCAGCGGGAAGTTCCACGGGCTGATCGCGCCGACCACGCCGACGGGGGTCTTGACGGTGAGGTTGCGCTTGCCGGCGGCCTGGGCCGGGATGACGCGTCCGTAGGCGCGACGGGCCTCGCCGGCGAACCAGCGGAGGTGGTCGACGGTCATGCCGACCTCGCCCTTGCTCTGGGGCAGCGGCTTGCCGTTTTCGAGGGTGATGCGTTCGGCGATGTCGGCGCTGCGTTTCTCGACCTCGTCGGCGACGGCGTTGAGGTAGGCGGCGCGGGCGGTTCCGGTCAGGCCTCGCCAATCGGGCAGGGCGGCCTTGGCGCCTTCGAGGGCCTCGGCGACGCCGGCGCGGTCGACGGTGCAGACCTCGGCGACGGGTTCGATGGTGGCCGGGTTGACGACGGTGAGGGTCGTGTCGGTGGTGACCCATTGGCCGTTTCGGTAGAGGGGATGGGTTTTCATGATGGCGCTTCCTTTGGCTGCGTGCGCGGCGTGGCCGCGTGGTTCTCCTAGTCGATCCACTCGATGCCCATGACGCGGGCGAACTGCTTGAGCAGGCTTACGTGGTGGCCGCGGCAGACGGACACGTGGTGCGGCATGCCGGCGTGGCAGAGTTCGATGAGCCAGTCGTGGGGCGCCCGGTCGGTGAGCCGGACCAGGCCGTTCGTGCCCATCAGGTGTCGTCGCGGCTCGATGGTCTCGGCGTCGCAGGCCGTCATGAGGTAGCGTCCGTCGCAGTGCCAGAGCCGGAAGATCGTGACCGGCCTATCGGGCTTGAGCGTGGACTCGACGACGGCGGGCCTCGGGAAGTTGAAGTGCTTGGCGATGGTCGGGCCGCGCTCGTGTCCGATCGGGTGCGACAGGGCGAAGGGCAGGTTGCCGGCGTGCCAGAGGGTGATGGTCTTCTCGTCGTGCTCGAGCCAATCGCTGATGTAGCATCGACCCATGCCGAGCGATTCGGCGATGAGCGCGCCGACGGCGCCGTCGGCGTCGCCTTCCATGCTGATGGCCACGCCCTGCTCGGCGAGTCGGGTCATGCCGAGGTAGGGCCATTGTCCGAAGACGTTGGGCATCTCGGGCCAGCAGCGGACGGCGAGGGCGTCGATCGCTTCGTCGTGCATGAGCTGTCGGAAGGCGAGGTAGAGTCGCGAGGCGGTGGGCAGGTCGTCGTCGGAGGTGTCCTTGTGCGGCAGGCCGAGGGCGGTGACGCGTGCCACGTCGGACGCGATGTCGTCCTCGGAGACGGCCTGGACGACGTCGGCATACTGCTGGAGGCTGACGGTCTGGACCTGCGGGCCGAGTCGCCTGGTCATGGCCGGGGCGTCGGCGGCCATGGCGAAGAAGCCGGGTGCGGTTCCGGCGACCACGCCCACCTTGGCCAGTCGGAGCTTGCGGACGGTTTGAGCGATGCGCGCGGCGTGGGCAAGGTCGGCGATGACGGCCTGGTCTTGGGGGTCGCCGCAGACGATCTCGAAGGGGTGGTTCAGGTGCCGCAGGATGGAGCCCCAGTTGTGGGCGCCGACGAGCGAGCAGGAGCTGATCATGTCGCCCTTTGGGTTCTCGGGTGTGGCCCAGAGGATCACGGGATCGCACCAGCGCTGGTGCAGCGTGGGGGCCATGCGTGCGTCGGCCATGGTGGTTTGCAGGGCGACGAGGGCGTCGACGCCTGCGCCCTCGAAGGCGGTGAGGGCTCGGCAGAGGGAGGTGTCGTCGACGACGGTGTCGGGCGGCTCGACGATGTCGAACTCGGTGGCGGCGAGGGCGTCGCGGACGCGTCGGGTCATGGCCGCGCCCCACTCGGGATCGAAGCCGGGTCGCTTCCTTCCGAAGACGATCACGCCCAGCTTGCAGCGGGCTTCGTGTTGGTCTGTGCATGCCATGTCGTGTGGTCCTGTGTTTCGTGTCACGTTGTGGTCGTCGTCTCGGGCAGGCGCGTGAGCGTGAGCGTGGCCTGGGGCAAGACGGCGACCGACTCGGCGGCCGCAATGAGCGATTCCATGTGGTCGATCGAGGCGGCGGGCTGCATCATCCACGCTCGGACGCGTCCGGGCGGCAGGCCGGAGAAGAGATGCACGCGGGCGCGTTGCAGCTCGCGGGCGATTTGATAGGCCTTGTGGCCGCCCATGACGAAGCCGTCGCGTATCCGTGCGATGATCTCCTCCGGGCTGTGGGCGCACTCCATCCACTGTTCGAAGAGGGTCGAGCCGCTGCCCTCGTCGCATCGCGCGATCACGAGGACGTCGCCGCCGGGTGCGACGATGCGGGTGGCCTCCTCGATGGCCTTCTGTGATTGGTAGAGGTTGATGTCCTTGGGTGTTCCGCCGGCCGAGGCGATGACCAGGTCGGCGCGGCGTGGCACGTCGACGCGGACCATGCGATCGACCCAGGTGCAGGCCTGTCGGAAGGAGGCTTCGACGTTTCCGGCGGATGCGGCCACGATGCGGTGCTGGGTATCGAGGGCGACGCTGAGGTTGAAGTCTATGCCGGCCATGCGGCCGACCTCGTCGATCTCCTGCCGGACGGGGTTGTCGTCGATGCGTCCGGGCTCGGCGCCGGGGATGTCCATGCGGGCGTGGTTGGCGCGGACGGCGTCGGCGTCGGCCAGGCCCGGGTAGACGCTCTTGGCTCCGCCGCCGTAGCCGCAGAACTGGTGGACCTCGACGTCGCCGGTGAGGACCTTGAGGTCGGCGTCCATGAGGGTGCGGTTGACGGCGATGTCGGTGCCGAGGCTGGTGGTGCCGAGATGGACGAGCCGGTCGGGGTCGTTGGGGTCGTGGTTTTCGGCGGGTACCTTGCCGGCCCAGGCGCCGAGGGAGCGGTCGAGCTCGTCTTGGGTTAGCGGGCGGTGCAGGCCGGTGGCGACGACGACGGTGACCTGGTCGGGGTTGACGCCGGCGTGGAGGAGCTCGGTCATGACGGCGTCGAGGAGCAGGGCGTTGGGCACGGGTCGGGTGGCGTCCTCGATGGAGACGGCGACGCGCGTCTTGCCGCGGGCCATCTCGCGGAGGGGTTCGGAGCCGATGGGGCCGGCGAGGGCCTCGCGGAGCGCGGCGACGGGGTCGTCGGCGGGCGGCAGCGCAGCGGGGGCGAAGATCCCGAGCAGCTTGTCGGCCGGGATGGCGAGCTCGATCGCCGTGTCGCCGTAGGGCAGGCTTGCGCGTTCGATCATGGTGTCATCGCCGTTGGAGGCTCCTACACGTTGGTGGCACGGCCGTTGTGGCCGTGGATCCTCAGCGAGCCCGCGTGCCATGCGGCTCGGCAGGAGGCTCGCCGTTTTGAGGACGTTTGAACAGCACAGCTCCCTGACGGTCGCTGCTCTGACGCTGTCCTCGCCGTTTCGAGGGCTCGCAGTCGGAGACGCGACCGTGAGCGTTGCCGTTGCGACGTTTGAACAGCATAGCTCCCTGACGGTCGCTGCTCTGACGCTGTCCTCGCCGTTTCGAGGGCTCGCAGTCGGAGACGCGACCGTGAGCGTTGCCGTTGCGACGTTTGAAGAGCACAGCTCCCTGACGGTCGCTGCTCTGACGCTGTCCTTGACCTCCCGAGGGCTCGCAGTCGGAGACGCGAGCGTGAGGGAAGGGCCGGCGCGCGGCCGATCCTTTCCGGGTTCTCGCTCAGATACCTACCGACGCGTAGACAACCGCCGACGCGTCGGCGTCTGCCGTTATGGAGACGTCTGTTCCCATAGGACCATCACGCGCTGACGTACAGCTTGGTCAGCACGAACTCGTTGTGGTTGAGCACCTCGGCGGCGGTCCATCGCCCGTTCGAGACGCGGATCATCATGTCCCACAGTCGGTCGCCCGCCTGTTTAAGGGAAAACTCGCGTTGGAGCAGGCCGGAGACGTCGACGTCGATGTGCTCTCGCATGACCTGGGCCGTCTTCGGGTTGGCCGTCAGCTTGATCACGGGCTCGATGGGGTTGCCGATGACGTTGCCTTGTCCGGTCGGGAACAGGTGGCAGACGAAGCCTGCGGCGGCCCAGAGGGTGACGGCTTCGGCGGCGGCCGACGAGGTGTCCATGAACCACAGGCCTTTGCGTTTGGGCATCTCGGCCGGTTCGAGACAGCCGACGTACTTGCACTTCTTGCCGATCTTCTGGAGGTTGCCCAGGGCCTTCTCCTCGATGGTGGTCAGCCCGCCGCGGACGTTGCCCTTGGTCGGCTGCGAGCCGAGCAGGTCGACGCCCTGGGCCTCGACGACGTCCTGATAGCGCTTGAACATCCGCATGAAGTCGTCGGCGGCCTTCTTGGTCGCGGCCCGCTGAGCGCAGATGTGCTCGCCTCCGGTGACCTCGGTGGTCTCGCCGAAGCTGATGGTGTTGCCGCCAGCCCAGAGCCTGTCGAAGACGTTGCCGACGGTGGGGTTCGAGGCCAGGCCGGAGGTCGTGTCGGACTCGCCGCACTTGGTGCTGACCCACAGGTCTTTGATGGGGCACTTGGTGCGTTTCTGCTCGCTGGCCCAGAGCTTGTATTCCCAGGCCTTCCAGGAGGCCTGTCGGACGCACTCGAACTGGCCCTTGAGCTCGATGGAGAAGCCGGCGACCTTGGTCCGGCCGAGCTTCTTGACGCCCTCGACGATGCGGTTGGTCCACTCGTCCTCGATGCCGATGACGACGACGGCGGCGACATTGGGGTTGGCGCACGTGCCGATGATGGTCCGGAAGAAGAGCTCGAGGTCCTCGCCGAACTGGAGCCGTCCGTAGGCGTGCGGGATGGCCATGGTGCCCTGGACGTTGGCGGCGACGGCCTCGGCGGCGGCGTTGGAGATGTCGTCGAGGGGCATGATGACGACGTGGTTTCGGATGCCGACGCGGCCGTTCTCGCGGCGGTAGCCCATGAAGACCTTGTCGAGCTGGAGCTTCTGCTTTGTGGTCGTGGTTCGCTTGGCCATGGGTTACCACCTCGCAGTCTTGAGATTATGGGTGTGCACGTGCTGGCCCTTCTTGATGGCCTTGCTCGCGTTGCCGATCGACTCGTCGTACTTGATCACCTGGTCGCCCTTGTCGATATGGCCGAGGGCGATTTTGTGACCGAGGGGGACGGCCTGGGTGGCCTTGAGGCGCGGCGTGCCGTTGGTGGTCATGTTCCAGCCGGTCAGGGACTGGCCCTTCTTGAGGTCGACCGCGGCCACGCCGACGGTGTCGTTCTTGCCATGCACGATGAAGTGAACCATAAGCCATTCTCCTGTTTGTCCCATGCCGTAAGGCGTGTCCTGTAGTGCTCTCCTACGTCGCGCGGCCGGTGCGTTCGTCAGAGGACGACCTTGGGCCGGCTCGCGGTGTTTCGATCGGTGATCACCTGCCAATCCGCATGGTGGCGGATGTGGGTGACGGGGTAATCGTCGCCGGGCTCGCCGAGAGCGGCGAGGCGGAGGACGGTGTTGGCCCAGTCGAGGTCGGGCACGTCGTTGCGGCAGTAGAGCCGCACCTTCTTGGCGCTAAGGCATTGTCGCATACCGAGCGTCAGGGCGTGTCGCGGGAAATTCTCGAGGTCGCCGCCGACGTGGGATCGGATGGCGTTGATCGTGACGGTGAAGTCGTTGAGGCGGACGAGGCGCGAGTTGGACTCGGCCACGCCCGGTTCGGGCTCGTTGAATGCGATGTGGCCGTGGATACCGATGCCGCCGTAGCAGACCTCGGGCCCGCCGGCGTCGGCGAGCATTTTGTCGAGCCGTGCGAGGTTGTCCTGGTCGGGGAAGACGACGCGTGCGGGGTCGGGTCGCAGGTCGGCATCGAGCTGGTGCCAAAAGGCTCTCATCGTACCGCGGAAGCTGGTGGGGTGGTTCTCGGGCACGACGTTGCCGGACGCGTCGGCGTATTCGTCCATGAAGAAGAGGGTGACGTCGGCCAGGCTGATGCGGTCGCGGTGGAGGATCTCCTTGAGGATCGGGTACTGGCCCGTGGGCCCGAAGGGCACGATGAGCACGGTGGGCTTGCCGTCCTGGTTGTTGCGGCGGATGACGTCGACGATGGACTCGGCGAAGTGCTCGTGCAGGGCGTCGAGGGAGTCGAGGATGATCAGGCGACCGCCGGACCGCTCGACCAGCTGGTCGGGGCCCAGCTTGTTCAGCTCGCGGATCTCTTCGGCGCGGTTCATGACAAGGTCCTCACATGGCGATGCCTTTGGAGCTCGCCGCCGATGAGCGGCGTGGCGTAGTCGATGAATGCTTGCGTCACGTCGGGCGCGTCTTGCGCGAGGAATGCGTCGGGCATGGTGCGCTCGACGTTGGCGACCTTCTCGAGCGGCGCGGCGCCGGTGGACCACTCGTAGGTCGGACCGCGGCGGGCCTGGAGGGTGACCATCACACCGCCCGGACCGTCGAGGGCGAGTCGGACGGCCTGTCTTCCGACGGCCTCGGCTTCGTCGCGATCGAGGTTGCTGACGTGGAGCGTGCTGGCCCGGCCGAGCAGGCCCGGCTTTTCGTAGCGGCATCGCAGGCCGATTCGGTCGGCGACGAGGTCGGTCAGCGCCGCCGCCACACCGCCGACCAGCGCGTGGCCGAAGCCGTCGGTCTGCACGGAATCTCCCGCGGCGACGATGGAGTTGCCGTGCGAGTCGACGAGCCCCTCGCTGACGGCGACGACGGCCCAGCCATGGCGGTCGACGGCGGTCTTGACGTCGGCGAGGAAGCGGTCGGTGTCGAACGGTCGCTCGGGCACGTAGATCCGGTGCGGCCCGTCGGCGTCATGGGTTCGGGCCAGGGCCGTGGCCGCGCAGAGCCATCCGGTGTTTCGGCCCATGGTTTCGAGGATGGATACGGGCGTGGGCAGGGAGCTGACGTCGCAGCAGAGGTCGTGGGCGACCTGGGCGAGGTAGCGTGCCGCGCTGCCGTAGCCGGGGCAGTGGTCGGTTTCGGCCAGGTCGTTGTCGATGGTCTTAGGGATGCCGACGACGGTAAGGTCCTGGCCTTCCCGGGCGGCGGCCTGGTGGAGGTCGTGGCCGTTGGACATCGTGTCGTTGCCGCCGTTGGCGAGCAGCCATCGGACGTTCTCGCGGCGGCAGAGGTCGAGCACGGCGGGGATGTCGTCGGCGGTGAGCTTGTGGCGGCTGGAGCCGATGGCCGAGCCGGGTGCGATGCGGAGGGCCCGGAGGGCGTCGTCGCCGAGCCGTTGGAGCTCGACGAGGCGGCCGGTGAGGATGCCGGGCATGCCGTGGACGCCGGCGAGGACGCGGTCGATCCGGCCGGATTCGGCGGCCTGGCGGACCACGCCGTAGAGGCTGGCGTTGATGACGGGGGTCGGTCCGCCGCCGTGGAAGATGAGCAGGTTGCCTTGGGCCGGTGCGTCGCTCATAGCCGTTTACCGCCAGGTACTGAAGAGGTCCATGTCCTTGCCGCGTCGATCGGCGAGCCGCTGGAGGGCGTCGTCGACGGTGCAGCCGTCGTGGATGATGCCGCAGACGGCGGCGGCGACGGCGCCGGGGTCGTCTTTTTGGACGAAGGAGACGTTCCGCCCGACCATGACGCCGCGGACGTTGGGCCCGGCCCGCATGCCCTTGGCGAAGTTTTCGAGGATGGGCGTGGGGTCTTCGCGTGCCGGTCCGCCGAGCATGAGGATCGGGAGCGTCGTGGCCTGGCTGACGCGCTCGTAGCCGTCGGCGTAGGAGAGCTTGAGCCAGGTTCGGGTGGACGATTCGCCGAGGGCGGCGCAGGCGCCGGCGTCCTTGGCCATCGCGTCGATCGTCTTGACCGTCTCGTGAACGCCCTCGCTGTTGCCCTCGACCGTCATGGGCTCGACGAAGGCGTAGAGGTTGTGGCGGACGAGGGCGGTGATGGCGTCGGCGCAGTCGCTGATGGCCTTGATGGAGCGTTCGTCCTTTTGGTCGAGGCGGTACATCATCTTGCCGCCTTCGAACCGCATGGCGGCGAGGCGCTGGGCGCTGAAGCAGGTGAAGCGGTCGTCGATCTCGCCGACGGTGCCGGCGTGTCCGCCGCGGTTCATGCATCCGACGAGGACCTTGCCGTCGAGCAGCGAGGGGCCGCCGGCCTGACGGACGAGGTAGTTGACGGCGAGGAGCTCTTCGGTGAAATCGGTGTTGCCCATGATGCCGTCGCAGCCGGGCGTGGTGAGCACGCGGATGGCCCGGGCGAGATAGCTACGTCGATCGGCCATGGCCATGGGCTCGTTGCGGATACCGGTGACGCGTCGGCCGGGATGGTCGGTGGCGAGGATGACGAGCTTGCCGTCGACGGTGAGCTTGTGCCGTCGGCGTCGGCACTGGGCTTCGTGGTAGATGGCGTCGGGCTCGTTGACGCGGACGTCGGTGACGGCGTGGAAGAGCCGGTCCGGCAGGAACTCGGCCGGGTCGAATTGGTAATCGCCTACGTCGTATCCGGTGGTCATGCTTGTGTCCTCTCGTTCGTGTCGCCGCGGCGGGGTGGCCGCGTGTTCTGCTTTCGTGTTATCCCTCACGGTCCGGTTCGGTCGGGTAGAGCATTTGGAAGCAACGGTGCGCGGCGCCGACGGCGGCGGCGAACGGTCCGAGCCGGGCGGGCATGATCTGCACGCGCTCGGCGATGTCCGACAGGGCGAGCTGTCGGAAGGTCCGGAGCATGGGGCTCCAGAGCGGTCCTTCGGGTCGGACGAGCTCGCCGGCCAGCACGATGGCCTGGGGGTCGAGCATGGTGGCGAGGTTGGCGAGCTTGGCCCCGAGGACCTCGCCGGCGCGTCGGGCCTTGCCGTCGGAGAGGGTGGTGCCCTTGGCCTCGGCGTCGATGCCGAGGGCCTGCTCGGAGGCGACGTCGTGGAGGTGCTTCCATTGCCGCGCGACGCGTCCGGAGGGCACGATGAGGTAGCCGGCCTCGCCGGCGAAGCCGTGGCTGCCGGTGTGGAGCCGTCCGTTGATGACGATGCCGGCGCCGACCCCGCTTCGAATGGCCAGCAGGACGAAGCTGCTGAGGTCTTGGGCGGCGCCGGAGAGCCACTCGGCGATGGTCAGGGCGCGGATGTTCTCCTCCAGCAGGCAGGGCAGGCCGGTGTGGGCGGCGACAAGGTCGCGCAGGGGGATGTCGTTGGCGCCTTCGATAAGGTCGTAGTGGAGGATGACGCCGCGTCGGACGTCGAGGACACCGGCGCCGGCCAGGCCGAGGCCGAGGATGTTCCTGAACTCGGACCGGATCTCATCGAGGCCGGTGTCGATGAAGTCGAGCACGCGGTCGATGAGGGCCTGTCGGGATCGGGTTCGGGTCAGCTTGACGCGTTTCTGCCAGACGGGCTCGCCGGCGAAGTCGACGGCGACGAGTCGGAGCCGCTTGGCTTCCATGTCGAAGCCGACGAAGTGGCCGTAGTCGGGGTTGACGGTGAGGGGGACCCCGCGTCGGCCGCGTCGTTCATGTCCGGAGAGGCGTTCGGTGAGCAGGCCTTCGTCGATCATCTCGGCGACGAGGTCGCAGACGCGGGAGTTGCTGATGCGGAGCTGGCGCGCGAGTTCGAGCCGGCCGATGCCCCGTCGCGAGCGGATGCGGTCGAGGAGCCGATTCTTTCGGAATTGCAGCTTTTCGTTAATTTTCGCGGTATCGGCCATGTCTCGCGGAGGGGATTATGGCGAAGAAGGGGCGACGGTACAAGGTCAATTCTACGAAAAAGGAAAAATAGGATTGACCGGCGGGCTGCGCGGCCGATAGGGTTCGCGGGAGGCGCCCGGGGGCGGACCGGAAGGACTCGTCGCGATGGCCGTGATCGACATGCATCATCACTGGGTCAACGAGCCGGATTACCTCAAGCGGCTGCTGGGGGAGATGGACCGGCTGGGTATCGAGAGGACCGGCCTGATCGCGCTGGGTGAACCGTTTCGGCGGCTCTTTCTGACCAAGCCGGAGCCGACGGGCAGTGCGGACAACGACGCGCTGGCCGAGGCGGTCGGCCGGCACCCGGATCGTTTCTTCGGCTACGGGTTCTGCCGGCTGGGCGCGGACGGCCCGGAGGCGGTCGACCGATTCGTCGAGCAGGGCCTGGCGGGTGTGAAGTTCCACGTGCCGGCGTGGGATTACGACGACGAGCGGTGTTTCGATGTGTACCAACGCGCGGCCGATCACGGGCTGCCGTGTCTGTTTCATACCGGTGTCTTCACGCTGCCCGAGCCGTTGCCGGGCGAGCGGGTGAGCTCGGCGCGGTGCCGGCCGATCATGTTGGATGCGGTGGCGAACGCCTTTCCGGATCTGCCGATCGTCATCGCGCACCTTGGCATCTGCTGGGGCGAGGAGGCGGCGACGCTGTGCCGCATCCACCCGAACGTCCATGCGGACCTGTCGGGGGCGATGGGCGGATGGCGTGGCAGCAAGAGCGACGCGTGGTATCAGGAGATGCTGTACTGGCCGGAGGCGCATCGGAAGATCCTGTTCGGCAGCGACGTGCACTGCGACGAGTTGGAGGCCGTGTTGGCCGAGCAGAGGGGCATCGTCGAGCGGTTGGGCTGGTCGCGGGGGATGATCGAGGATTTCCTGAGCGGCAACGCGCGTCGGGTGTTCGGTGTGTAGGAAGACACGACGGCGAGGGGTACGATCCATCGCGACAACAAGGAGGTGCGAGTCATGCGAAAGATCATCGTCTGGGTTTGGCTGGTCGCGATAGCCGGCGAGTCGGCACACGCGGCTGGGACGGTTCTAATCGATCATGGCCAGGCCAAGTGCTCCATCGTCGTTCCGGGCGCGTGCGGGCCGACGGTGCGCCGTGCGGCCTCGGAGCTGGCGGGCTACTTGAAGACGATCTCCGGCGCCGGCGTGCCGATCGTCAAGGCCGACGCCTTCAAGGGCGGCGCGCGGATCGAGCTCCGCGTGGACGCATCGCTCGCGGATTCGATCGGCAAGGGGTCGGGCTCGCCGCGGGAGGCGCTGTCGGTTGTGACGGATGCCGAGGGCGTGGTCATCGCCGGTGCGTCGGAGCGGGCTGTTCTGTTCGGGGTGTATCGCTTTCTTGAGGAGGTGCTCGGCTGCCGGTGGCTGACGTCGGACGGGCACGAGGTCGTCCCGAAGCGGCCGAGGGTGGCGGTGGGCGAGGTGGCGATCCGGACGGCGCCGGCGTTCGACCTGCGGACGTTCACGTCGCGGGGCGACAGCGACGCGATGGCCTGGGGCCTGAAGATGGGTCTGAACGGGTTCTACACCGACAAGGCGGCCAAGAGCAACGGCGGCTGCTACTACCTGCCGGAGAAGCTGCCCGGTTGCCATACGTGGTCGCGTGTGATCCCGTCCAAGCGGTACTACGACGAGCACCCGGAGTGGTTCCCGTTGCTGAACGGTCGACGGATGCCGATCAAGGGTCACGGCGGGCAGCTTTGTGTGACGGCCAGGGGGCTGGCCGACGAGTTCGCCAAGAACATCGTCGCGCTGTTCGACAGGGACCCGTCGTTGAAGGTCACGTCGATCTCGCCGAACGACGGGTACGGCTGGTGCCAGTGCGAGGCGTGCCTGGCGCTGGACGAGAAGCTCTGCGGCGGTCGGACGACCAAGCAGGGGTTGGGCAAGGCCAGACCCTTCCGTGGCGATCGCGTGTTCTGGTTCGCCAACGAGGTCGCGGAGCGCGTGGCCGAGAAGCACCCGGATAAGCTGCTGCTGGTGCTGGCGTACGTGAACTACGCCGAGCCGCCCGACACGATCCGTCCACGGGAGAACGTGGTGCCGTGGTTGTGCCATTACGCGCCGGCCGACTACGCCAAGCCGATTGCGGATCCGACCTCGGAGCCGAACAAGCAGTTCAACAGGCTGCTCAGGCCCTGGGCGAAGATCGCGCCGCACTTGTTGTTTTACGGCTATGTCAGCAAGAGCATGTGGTGGCGGCTTCCCCGTCCGGTGACGCGGACGTTCGCGGCCGACGTGAAGTACCTGCACTCGCTGGGCGTCCACCGCTACTACTGCCAGAGCTCGCTGAGCGACTGGGAGCTGGACGGGCCGCTGTACTACGTGATCGCCAAGCTGCTTTGGGACCCTTCGGGGGATCCGGAGGCGCTCGCGAAGGATTGGATCGACCACATGTTCGGTCCGGCCGGCTTGCACATGAGCGCATTCTACAAGCGCGTGGAGGCGTCGGTTCGCAAGACGGGCGAGCCGTATTCGGACAACCCGCCGCGGGACGTGCCGGGCTTGTACGCGATGGCGGAGCTGGAGCGGGCGCGCGACGCCCTGGCCGACGCGGCGCAGGAGGTCCCGAAGGCGCCCTATGCGGAGCGCGTCTCGAAGGTGGCGGACACGTTCCTTTACGGCTTTCACATGGTCCGGGCGATCGAGGCGATGGAGGACTTCAAGGCGACGGCGGATCCGGCGTCGCTCACGCGGGCCTCGGAGCTGAGCAAGAAGGCGCTGCGGTACAGCAGAGGGAGCGGCAAGGCGCAGAGGTTCGTCGAGTCGATCAAGTCGCTACCCGACCTTGGGGTGATCGGCAAGGGCTTCGGCAAGCCGCAGGAGCTCGGGGGTCGTCGGTGCTGGAACTCGGACGAGACGGGCCCGGGCGACGGGCGGTCCGGCTGGGCGACGTTCTACGTGCCGACGGCGTCGACGGACCGGCCGGTGGTGGTCGAGATGGACGTCTGGGGCACGTCGCGGCTTCGTGGGATCGTGATCAACACGAGGGAGGGCGAGTGGAACGCGGTCATGCCTCAGTCGAAGCTGAGCGGCAAGGAGGGATGGGAGACCCTGGTGTACACGATTTCGCCGAAGCTGCTGGCCAAGGACCGGCGGATCCAGACGATCGGGTTCGGCGGTGGCGACTCCCAGGTGTGGATCGCCGAGATCCGGGTCCGGGGCCTAGGCGGCGAGTAGGGCTAGCCCCGGGGCGGGTCCGGGTCAGGGGACGCCGCGTTCGTGCAGCGTAGCGTGGAGGCACTCGGCGAGCTGGTCGACGGTGTAGGGCTTTCTGATGAAGGCGCCGGCGCCGAGGCGTTGGGCCTCGGTGACGCGCTGGGTCTCGGCGTAGCCTCCCATCAGGACGACTTTCTGATCGGGTCGTGCGCTGCGGATGTTGCGGTAGGTGTCCAGGCCGTCCGGCCCCGGGGGCATGATCATATCCAAGAGGACGAGGTCGACGCTGACGTCCCGGACGATCTCGACGGCCTCGTCGCCGCTGGAGACGGCGCTGGGTCTGTAGCCGAGGGCGCGCAGGGTTTCGCAGGCGATCTGGCGTTGGGCGGGCTGGTCGTCAACGACGAGGACGGTCTGACCCTGTCCCCAGGGCGTTTGGCCGGGCGGCGTCGCGGCGAGGTCGGTGGGTTTCTCGGCCACGGCGGGGAAGAGTAGCGTGAAGGTGGTTCCCTGCCCTTCGGTGCTGTCGACGTCGACGGCGCCGTGGTGGTCGGTGACGGTTCCCCAGACGACGGACAGGCCCAGGCCGGTGCCGCTGCGTCCGGTCTGTTTGGTGGAGAAGAAGGGCTCGAAGATCTTCTGCCGCAGCTCTCGGGGGATGCCTTCGCCGGTGTCGGCGACGTCCATGCGGACGTGCCGGCCTTCTTCGAGGCCGAGTCGCCCGGCGGCGTCGGCGTCGAGTTGCACGGCGGAGGTGGTGACGGTGACCTGGCCGTCGTTTCCGACGGCCTCGACGGCATTGTTGACGAGGTTCATGACGGTCTTGGCGAAGTGAACGGTCGAGCCTCTGATGCCGGGCAGGTCGGGGTCGAGGTTGTGGCGGATGCCGACGGTCGGGTGCTCGGCCCTGAGGGATTCGAGCTCAGGGCTCCGGAGGTAGTCCTTGATGACGGCGTTGAGGTCGAAGACCTCTTCGGTGCGTCCGCCGCGTCGGGCGAGGGTGAGGAGGTCGGCGACGACGGCGGCCGCACGTTCGCCGGACCTCTTGACGGTCTGGACCATCTCGCGGTGGGGGTCGTCGTCGGGCAACTGCATCAGCATGAGGTCGGGGTAGGTGACGACGCCGCAGAGGACGTTGTTGAGGTCGTGAGCGACGCCGCCGGCGAGGCGTCCGACCATCTCCATCTTTTCGGCGCGAGCGATTCGGTCCTGGAGCTCCTTCTGTTCGGTGATGTCGGTCACCATGAGGAGGAGGCGACTTCGGCCGTCGGGGCCCTCCTTGTAGGGGCGCGTGTCGACGGCCACGTGCAGGGGATCGGTGCCGGATCTCGGCAGGGCGATCTCGAAGCGCCGCTCGGCGCAAGGGGCGGGATCCCACGTGTCGGCGGCGAGCATGTCGGCGCCCTGCTGTCCGAAGAGGTCGGTCGCGGTGCCACCGACGATCCGGCCTAGGGGGCGATCGAGGATGTCGGCGAGTCGTTGGCTGGCGAAGGTGATGCATCCGGTGTGGTCGATGACGGCCAGGCCGTCGCTCATGGTCTCGACGAGGGTACGGTACCTCTCTTCGCTTTCACGGAGGGCGTGCTCGGCGTGCTTGCGTTCTGTGACGTCCCGGTTGCTGGCTCGCCGTCCGAGGAACCGGCCGGAGGCGTCGTGGACGGGCAGGCAGGAATGCTCGACCCATTTCTCCTGGCCGCTTCGGGTGCGGATTCGGAAGGAGAGGGAGTCCTCGGTTGCCTCACGCGGTTCGTTTCGCAGGTGGAGCTCGACAGCGGCGCGGTCGTCCTCGTGGGCGATTCTGACGAGCAGGCCGGGATCTTGGATGAAGGCCTCGCGTTCGTAGCCGGAGATGCGCCGGCACGAGGGCGAGACATAGAGCATGCGTCCCTCGGGCGAGATCCAGTACTCCCAATCGTAGGTGAAGTCGGCGACGGTCCGGAAGCGCTGCTCATTCTCGAAGAGGGCCTCGGCGGAGACGGTGCGTTCGGCGCTGAGCAGGGCGAGGGAGGCCTGATCGGCCAGGGCGGCGACGAAGCTGATCTCGTCGTGGGTCCACTCGCGCGGCCGGCCGCGGTGCTCGCAGGACAGGACGCCGGCGGGCCAACCGCCGGTTCGGATGGGGGCCTGGACGGCCGAGGTGATGCCGCGGGGCTGGAAATAGCCGGTCAGGATCTCGTCCATGAGGATGCTGTCGGCGACGTCCCGGGCGCCGAGGGTGCGCTGGGTCATGATCGCCTCGAGGTAGGCGGGCGCATCGGCCAGCGAGAAGACGGGCCTGTCGTCGCCGTCGGATGCGTGGCGGTCGAAGACGTTCACGCATCGGAACTGGAAGCCCTCCTCATCGAGCAGCCAGAGGCTGACGCGGTCGACGGCGAGGGCCTCGGCCGCGATTCGCGTGATGAGGGGTCGGAAGGCGTGCCAGTCGCCGTCGACCATGGCGGCGTCGGTTGAGAGGTTGATGA
Source organism: uncultured Planctomycetales bacterium (assembly GCA_964622545.1). GTDB lineage: Bacteria > Planctomycetota > Phycisphaerae > UBA1845 > JAFGLZ01 > JAFGLZ01. The sequence continues at coordinate 17,418 of CAZUQM010000021.1, forward strand.
TGGCGGTCTGTTGGCGTCGGGCCCGTTCGAGCTGCTGGGTCTGTTCGGCCTGGATGCGTTTGCGCTCGGAGATGTCCCTGACGAAGGCCCACATGCCGCCGGGGTTGCCGTGCTCGTCGTGGGCGAGGTAGGTCCGTATTTCGATGGGGACGATGGAGCCGTCGCGCCGGATGTACTCTTTCTCGTAGCCGTCGGTGTGTCCGCGGTCGAGGAGCTGCTCTTGCAGGAGGCGCTCCTCCATGGCGTGCCACCGCGCGGGCGTGATGTCACGGAAGTTCCGACCGAGCAGTTCCTCCCTGGTGTAGCCGAGGAGGTCGAGCATGGCCGCATTGGCCTCGAGGACCGTTCCGTCCATGGTGGTCATGGCGTAGCCGTCGAGGCTGGATTCGTAGAGCTCCCTGTAGCGTTTCTCGGAGGCGACGAGGGCCTGCTCGGCTTGTTTTCGCTCGGAGCAGTCCCGTGTAACGGCGACGACGACGCGTCGGCCGCTGAGCGTGACGGTCTTGAGGTTCGCCTCGATGGGGACCTCGCGGCCGTCCTTGTCGAGGAGGACCCATTCGAAGATCTGGGGCCGGCCCTCGGCGGCCCGGCGCACGAGGCGTTCGACGTCCTTTTGGGTCTGGCCGACTTTGGCGGCGCTGGCGTCGCTAACGTCGATGCGGAGGAGCTCTTCCCTGGAGCGGCCGAGCATGGCGCAGGTGGCGGGGTTGACGTCGAGGATGGCGCCGGTCTCAGGGTCGTGGACGCTGATGCCGTCTTGGACGGCGTTGAAGAGGGCCCTGTAGTCGGAGTCTGGGGCGTCGTCGGGGGGTTTCAGGCCAGTCCGATCGGCGGGGTTTATGAAGGCCATTGCTCCGCCGATGCTCCCATCGGGCGTTTTCCAGGGATGCATGGAGAGTCGGAAGCGATCGGCTTGACCTTCTGGGTCGTGTTTCTCGACGTCCATGACGACACCCTCCTGTCCGCTGAGGCAGCGGTGGAAGGCCGCCTCGATCTCCGCGCGTGATGCGTCGAAGAGATCGCACAAACGTCGGCCTATTGGGATCGCGTTTGGGCCCATGACCTGCTCGAGCCATTTCCGGCTCGATTCGGTGATTCGCATGTCACGGTCGAGGACGGCAGCCGGGATGGGAAGGTGGTTACGCAGCAGGTCGGCGAAGTCGTCCAAGGCCTGGCTTCGCCCGTCTGTCTGTACCTCGAGAGGCTGCGTTGTGATTTGCTTCGGGATCAAACCGGTGTCTCCGAGCGCACGCCGCAGGTGCCGCCGGCTGGAGCGCGGTGATCCGAAGAGCTGATCACGTTCGACATGTTAGGTAGGGCCTTCATCTTAGCTTAAGATGTTCATGGAAGCGCGAGTTTTCCTCAGAAAGGTCACGGTGTTTGTCCTAGCGGCAGAAGGGAATCGGTACGGCTCTATCTGCGATGGCGGACACCTTTTGCGTGGCCGAAGCGCGGGCGAGGGTGGCCTCACGCAGAGGCGGGATCTGGCGTCTGGTTGAGGATTCGATGCAGACTTCGGGGCGTTGTGGTCTTGAGGGTCGGCTGATCGTGGGTGGGTCTCGAGGTAGGGACAAGGGGATCCGATTCCGACACGTGTCGAGATAGGTGGTCTCTGGATCGTGTCGGGCATCGGATCCCCTTTCGTCCGTCGTCGGTTTGGGCCGGCCTGAGGGGCTAGAAGTCGTTCAGGCTGTCGTCCGCGGGGGCGCCTTTCTGCCAGGAGCCGTTCTGGGCTTCGGTCCACGAGGGCTGATCGTCGTCGGCCTGGGCCGAGTCGGACGTCGCGGCGCCGGCGTGGTGGAAGGCCATCTGCCTTTTTGCCGGCTGGCTGGTCGCGGACTGTGAGGAGGTCTTGGTCGAGGTCGCCTTGCCGCCGACGAGGACGAGCAGGTCGTCGACCATGCCGCGGACGTTCTCGGCCTGGGCGCTGAGCTCCTCGCTGGCGCTGGCGGATTCCTCGGCGCCGGCGGCGTTGGACTGGGTGACCTTGTCCATCTGGGCGACGGCGGTGTTGACCTGGTCGACGCCCTGGGCCTGCTCCTGCGAGGCCTGGGAGATCTGGGCGACGAGCTCGCCGACCTTTCCGGCCGACTCACCGACCTTGGTGAAGGCCTCCATGGTGTTCTGGTTCAGCTCGACGCCTCGTCCGACGCGTGAGACGGTCTCCTCGATGAGGGTGTTGGTCTCTCGCGCGGCGTCGGCGGCCCGCTGGGCGAGGTTTCGGACCTCGTCGGCGACGACGGCGAAGCCCTTGCCGTGCTCCCCGGCCCGGGCGGCCTCGACGGCGGCGTTGAGGGCCAGCAGGTTGGTCTGGAAGGCGATCTCTTCGATGACCTTGATGATCTTGCTGACGCGTTCGCTGGCGTCGGCGATCTGCCCCATGGCCTCGGAGGTCTCCTTCATGGCCGAGTCGGCCTCACCGATGATGGAGCTGGCCTCGCTCATGAAGGTGTTGGCCTGATTGGCGTTCTCGGCGTTCTGCCGGGCCATGGCGGCCATTTCCTCGAGGGCGCTGCTGGTTTCTTCGAGGCTGCTGGCCTGTTCGGAGGCGCCTTCGGCGAGCTGCTGGCTTGCGGTGGAGACCTGTCCGGCGGCGTCGTTGACCTGTTCGGCACCGTCGTTGAGCCCCTCGATGATGCTGGTGAGGGCCCGGACGATGGCGCGTCCGATGATGAAGGCCAGGGCCAGTCCGAAGATGCCGGCGATGCTGCTGACGATGATGACGACCATGCGGGTGCTGGCGGCCCCGGATCGCGCTTCCTGGACGGCCTCGGTGGTTTTCTCCTCGGCGATCTTGTTGATCTTGGAGAGCAGGGTCTGGACCTGCCTGAGGTGACCGAGGGTCTCGGTGGCGTAGATGGTGTTGGCCTGTTTCATGCCTTCGAGGGACGCCTCGGCGGACTGTCGGCACTTGTGGATGGCCTGACGGGTGGCGGCCAGGGCCGGGAGGGTCTCGGATTCGAAGAGGTGCCGGCACTGCTCCTGGGCGTCGATGACCTTGTCCTCGGCGGCGATGGCGGTGGCGAAGTTCTTGGCCACGGCGTCGAGGGCGGGGATGGTCTCGTCGGTGTAGGTCTTCTTGGCCTCGTCGGGCTTCCCGGCGGCCAGGGCCTTGGCGATCTTGGCCGCGGAGGCGTGGAGTTTCTGGTGGGGTTTCTTGCAGGAGTCGAGGGCCTGCGCGAGTTCGGGGAAGTCCTTGCACCAGGCCTTGCATTCGTCGCTGAGGAGGAACTTGCCGAAGGCGCACCGGGTGGGGTCGGTCTCGACGTCGAGCGTCTTGGCACCGGTGACGAGGGCCCGGCAGACCTGGGCCATCCACTGTCGATGGTCGTCGAGTCGGTCCTTGAGGGTCGTGCGGAGTCCCTTGTGGCGCTGCTTCCACTTCTTCTGGATGGCGATGACCGAGTGATGGAGCTTGTCGTGGGGCTCCTGCAACTGATTGAGCAGGCGGGCGAACTCGGGATCGGCCGCGGCGGCCTTGCGGGCCTGCTCGCTCTGGAGCCATTTACCGAGGCCGCACTTGTGGGGATCGGACTCGGCCTCGACGGCGGGCAGGTTTTCGAGGAAGGCCTCTTGGATCTGGTCGGCCCAGTTGAGGTGGTCGATCTCCCGCGCGGCGAGGACGCCCGGCAGGGTTGCGTCGGCCTTGCGGAAGACCTTGTCGATCTTGATGGCGGAGGCGTGCAGCTTGGCATGGGGCTGCTCGATGTCGGCCAGGGGCCCCTTGAGGGCGGGGATGAAGGCCTCGGCGCGGCGCCGGCCCTCGCCGTAGTACCACTTACCGAAGCCGCACTTGTGGGGGTCGGTCTGGACGTTGAGCTTGGTGACGTTGTCGTCGGTGAGGAGCGACGTGACCTCACCGGCCCAGTTCAGGTGGTCGACTTCCTTCTGTTTGACCTCGGAACGGAGCCCCTCGCCCTCGACCATGGTGTCGACGTTGGAGGTCATGCCGCCGATGCCGTAGATGGCGTAGCCGCCCACGAGGGTGAGCAGGCCGAGGACGACGCCGAAGCCGGTGTAGATGCGTTTGCCAATGCTCATTCTAGCCAACATGCTCGTTCTCCTGTGTCTGGTGGACGCGGTGCTTCAAGGTGTATGTCCAAACTGGCACGAATCCTCGTGTGGGTCGCGGACTCGATCCCGTGTTGAACGAGCCGTCGGCGACCGGGTCGGTCTCGGCCTGCGAGCTTGTCATGCCGCTCCGACCGTTTCCGTCGGCGCCTCCGTGCAGCGGCCCGTGAAGTCGTTGTGACGTGTCGTCTGGGTGATGGGGCTTCCGTTGTCGGGTCCTTCCCAGGGCACGGACCGGCTGGTCCGGTCGGGGAAGGCGCAGGCCGCCTCCAAGAGGTATCTGACGAGCTGCGCGGTCGAGGTGGCCTCCATCTTGGCCATCATGTTGGCGCGGTGCCCCTCGGCGGTCTTGAGCGAGATGCCCAGGCGTCCGGCGATGTCGCGGTTGCGGAGGCCTTCGACGACGAGCTCGGCGACGGTGCGCTCACGGTGGGTGAGTCTGGCGGCCTTTGCGTCGAAGTCGGCGCGGAACCTGGCCCGTTTGCGGCTTACGGCGTGCCTTTCGATGCCCTTCTGGACCTGGTCGAGGAGCCGCTGGGCGCGGAAGGGCTTTTCGATGAAATCGAGGGCCCCCATTTGCATGCACGCCGTGGCGGTCTCGACGTCGGCATAGCCGGACAAGAAGATGACGGGCAGGTCGGGGGCCTGCTGCTTGAGTCTGCGATAGAGGTCGGGTCCGCTGATGCGCGGCAGGCGGACGTCGGTGACCAGGCATGAGACCCGGTCGGGGCTGAAGGCCTCCAAGAACTCGTCCGGAGAGGCGTAGGTCTGGGTCCGCAGGTCGACCGATTCGAGGAGCTCCTCGATCGCCTGGCGGACGAGGGGGTCGTCGTCCACCACGGCCACCGTCACATCCTGGACGTGTGGTATCGCGTAGGTATCCATTGGGTGTTCCTCCATGAAGGCTCGCCGTGACGTCAAGGTGACCGCCGTGGTGCCTGTCGGGCATCGTGTCGCGTCGCGTCGCGGTTCGGGACACCCGGCAGGAGCTGGCGGATTTCGACGGAGTTCGGCTACCGACGCGAACTCCATATCAGATTCAGAAGAGGAATCGGTTGATGGGCGGTGGGGTCGGAGTTGGATTAACCAACGGCCGCGTTGGACGTATCAAGGCCCGGCTGCAAGTCGACGGGCGACGAGGCGGTCTCTGCGAGCAAGATCAGCTTGATCAGATCGGCAACCGTCGGGACGCCGAGTTTGTCCAGAATGCGGTGACGGCGCGCGTCGACGGCCTGAGGGGAGACACCGAGGCGACCGGCGATCTCCTTGTTGGTGAGTCCATCGGTGAACAGGTAAGCGATGTCTCTCTCTTCGATGGAGAGCCGGGCCCATCGTTCGGCGGCGTCATTGAGTCGCCGCCGTTCGCGTCGCATGGCGGCGGCGCGGGAGAGCCCCTGGAGCACCCTGTCAAAGAGGTGTTGGGTTCGGAAGGGTTTCTCGATGAAGTCGATGGCACCATGTTGCATGGCCTCGACGGCCATCGGGATGTCGCCGTGTCCGGTGATCATGATGACCGGGAGGGTCTCGCCCCGGTCGTGCAGGACTCTGAGGAGCTGGAGGCCGCTCATGTGTGGCATTCGGACGTCGAGGATGAGCAGGGCGGATCGATCCGGATCATAGGCCTCGAGGAACTCGTGAGCGGAGGGGTAGGTCTCGACGGGGATGGAGACTTCCTTGAGGAGCCGCGAAACGGATGAACGGACCTCGGTGTCATCGTCCACGACGTAAACGAGTCTTGCGTCACGGTTTTGCATAGTCGATCTCGCCCCAGTTGGCGATGTCCGACGGAGAATCATCGCTAGAGGGTCAGAGCCTCGTCGTCTTTGATGCAGCATGCCCCTGCCCTCTTCCGTGCGGCCATCGAGACAACCGACGCTGCCCAGCCAGGCGAGGCTCGCGATCCAAAACATTAGGCCGCAACACAATAAAAGTTCCTGTATGGCTTTATCGGCAGTGCGGCGACGAGACATTCACTTGCGTTTGTCAATACGCGTATAGGGTCGCTACGGTTGTGGATAAGTACCATTGCCTACTGGATTACCGGGTCTGCCTCTACGATGACTACCCATCAAGCTGCCCTTGCCGTAGAGGGTGGATCGGTTTCGATCCCCGCGCCGGTCGATCCATCGCGGAGCCCGCTGGACCGGCTACCTGGCGGCAGGACGATCGCGGAGGATGCGGCCGAATTCGACGTCGTCCCACCATGCGGTGGTGCTCCACGAGCGGATGGCGAAGCGTCCCGGGGGCAGGGGCTTCGGATCGGTCACGTCATGGATGCGTTTGCCGTTGAGGTAGTAGCGGAGTCGCCCATCGACGAAGGTCACGGCGATGCGGTACTCGGTGCCGATCTCGGATCGGACCTGGGCCTCGTGGAGGAGGTTGAAGCCAGGGTCGCGGCGGGCCCGGCTCCAGCCGGGTCGGTAGCCGCCGACGAAGGTCACGATGTAGTTGGGGATTTGGTGGTACTCCTTGTAGTTGCCGGTGCGGCCGAAGCGGACGGGCGAGCCGTCGTTCTCGCGGGCGTGCAGGAAGAGATTGAGGTTGGCGGCGTTGTTTTTGGCGGGCGGGATCGGCTTGGCTCGGACACGGACGATGACGTCGGCGGGCAGCTCGGGCCGGTACCAGATCGTCGCGACGTTCTTGGTCATCGGGTCGGTGCGGCCGACGTGGAGCTTGCCGTTGACGACCCGGACGACGCTATCGCCCTCGACGATCCAGCGCGAGACCCAGTCGTCGCGGTCGAAGGTCTCACGGGCGAGCCACTCGATTGGGTAGGTGTCCGGGCCGATGGTAACGGACTCGCGTGGACCGGTGGGCGGCAGCATGGTCGGATCGGTTGCGAGGGCGTGCGCTCGCACCTTGGCCAGATCGATGTGGACGTCGCCGCGGACGTTCGGGTCGAAGGAGACGGTTCGTTTGGTGCCGCCGGTGGATTCGATGGTGACCGCTCGCGGGCTGGGGAAGGTCGGTTTGGGCGCGGTGTCGCCGTCGCGCCAGGCCGTCAGCACCGCCAAGACCGACCACGACCGCGCAGGCTTGCGGTTGGTCAGCCAGAGGTTGTGGGCCATGATCTGCTTGGGTTTGAGCCGGCGGTCCTTTCGGGCGAGGGCCTTGGTGGTCTGGTCGTACATGTCCTGCCCGGTGACGGGGTTCTTGAAGCCGTCGCGTCCTTGGAGGTTGAGGAGGTCGAGGTCGCTGGAGGGGCATCGCACGGCCACGCGGGCGTGGACATCGCCCAGGCGATAGGCCAGCGACGGGCCGGTCTTGTCGAGAGTCATGTCGCACTCGGGCGCGACGTGGAAGAGCCAGGAGAAGCGAGCGGGCTCGGCCTCGGGCCTCATGGCCAGGTCGTCGAAGACGACGAACCTCTTGCCATCGAGGAAGACGACGTGCCGATGGCAGCGGAGCAGGCCCTTGACGGTCTGGTAGGCGTGTGTGGCGTCGCCGACCCAGTAGGTCCATCCCTCGGCCTGGCGGTACGCGAGCAATCGGCCGACGTAGGGCGCGTCGGGACGCCAGGTGTTCCACTCCTGTCCCTGGCCGTCGATGAGCACGACGTTGTGGCTGATGCTGTGGCGTGAGTGCGGATCGGGATAGGCCATGCCTCCGCCGCCGGCCGAGAGGGTCTCACCGAGGGCGTGCCAGGCGTAGTCGTTTTCGGATCGGAACGAGTGGCTATAGCCGCCGCGGGGCCGGCACTTGAAGATCATGCCGACGGCGTCGGACCAGGCCTTGGCGTTCGAGGGCGGCTGGGTGCTGGCCATGACCCACCCGGCCTCGGGGAAGACGGCGTGGGTGGCTTCCTGCTCGGGCTGAGGCAGGTTGAGCTTGGTCGCGGCAAGCAGGTCGAGCCAGGGTCGGCCCGAGGGCCAGGGCTGGCGGTCGTCCTTCAGGGCGGCGTGTCGATGGGCGAAGCGGCCGTCCTGAGTGAGCCAGGCGAGCCATCGGAAGGCGACCTGTTGGGCGCGCCTCTTGCCGGCGGCACCGGCCCCGTAGTCTCCGAAAGGGAGTCGGTCGATGCCGATCGGCAGGAGGTGGGCGTACCACTCGCCGAGCCTGCGAAGGGCTGGGTTGCGGCCCAGGTTGAGCTCGGGCAGGAGCAGGTGCGTGGTGAGGGCGGCACCGAGCATGGACTTTCCCTTGGCCAGGCCGTAGCTCATGCCCTCGTTCCAGGCCTCGTCGGGGCCGTGGGCGGCGGTGACGCCGGTGAGGTAGTTGAGGCAGAGCGGCGTGAGGTCGTCGGCGAGGTCGAGGTCGCCGGCGGTGAGGAGCACGGCCGGCAGCGACCAGACGAAGTTCTCGTAGGGGTGGCTGGCGGCGAAGACGGCGGCGCCGCGGGTGTGGATCTTCTGCCTCTCGGCCCAGGAGGCCCGATGGAGGTAGGTCGCTCGGAGGCGCCATTCGATGGAGCCGAGGAGGGTCTTGCGCTGGTCGTCGTTGAGATCGTCGTGGAGCCAGTCGTAGATGAGGGCGAGGAACTCGGTGATCTGTGTGGACCATTTCCGCTTGGCGCCGTGGAACTCGGGGGAGGCCAGGCCGCCGCGGGGCAGTCGGGCCAGGGCCAGGGCGCGGTCGGTGACGGCGGCGAAGCGGTCGTCGCCGGTGAGCTTGTAGGCCAGGGCGACGAAGACGAGGCTCCGTCCGATCTCGGCGAAGCGGCGCTCGTTCAGGTCGGTCTTACCGCGTCGGTCGGTTTGGGGGAACTGCTTCCACCACGTCTGCTTGAGGGTCTTGTCGGCGGCGGCGAGCAGGGACTTCAGCCAGGGCGCGGCGGCGGGGTCGTTCGAGAGCCGATCTCGCCAGGCCGACCAGTCACGATCGGGCGGGGCCAGACGGGGGTGCGGCATGGCGGCGAGGTGTCGGGCGGCCTCGTTGATGAAGGTGCGTGGCCAGGGGCGTGCGTCGTCGCCGATGGTGAAGGTACGGACCGCGCTGTACTGCTCTTGCTTCGTGCCGACCCAGTAGCCGATGCGCCAGTGCCACGTGCCTTCGGCGAGGACGGGCAGGGCGTTGTAGAAGTTGTAGGGGGTTCGGATGTTGTAGTCGGGCTTGGCGAAGTCACCGGACCGCGAGAGCTGGAAGCGGAACTCGTGGCGCGGCACGCCGTCCTTGTCCATGAGCACGTGCGGGAGGTACGCCCAGGAGAAGCGCGGCGGGTTGACCCGGCATGGGTGGCCGCCGGCCGGTCGGAAGGTGAGGACGTGCGGGTATTCCCATCGCGTGTCGTAGGGCAGCAGCCCCAGGTCGGTGTCGGTGGCCTGCTGGGCGCGAGCCGCGTTGGGCCAGGCCGTCACGGCGACGGTTGCGGTGAGGAGTACGGTTCGCATGGAAGGCGTCGTCATGGTCGTCTCCGTGGTGGTGTCAAGGGATTCGGTCGATGCAATAGGTTCGGGCCGCGCGGGCCAGGTTTCGGGTGAGCAAATCCGGCTCTCAGGTGTTGCGCCGGTACTGTCCGCCAATCTCGTGGAGGAGCGTGGCGATCTGGCCGAGCGAGCAGACCTGAACGGTTTTCATGAGCTCCTCGAAGATGTTTTCGCCGGAGAGGATGACCCTCTTGAGGTTGGAGAGCGCTTCGCCGGCCTGTGATCGGTGTTTTTCATGGAACTGCTCCAGGGCGCTCAACTGGCATTCCTTGTCCTCGACGGTGGCGCGGACGAGGTCCGTTTCCGCGATCGTATCGGTCTGGTCGGGATCGAGAAAGGTGTTGACGCCTATGATGGGCAGCTCGCCGCTGTCCTTCTTCTGTTCGTAGTGAAGCGACTCGGCTTGGATTCTGGAACGCTGGTACTGGGTTTCGATGGCGCCCAAGACGCCGCCGCGTCGTGAGATCCGATCGAACTCGTCGAGGACGGCCTTCTCGACGAGGTCGGTCAGCTCCTCGATCATGAAGCTTCCTTGGAGGGGGTTCTCGTTCTTCGTGATGCCGAACTCCCGTTGGACGATCTGCTGGATGGCCATGGCGCGTCGTACGCTTTCGGCGGTCGGGGTCGTGATCGCCTCGTCGTAGGAGTTGGTGTGCAGCGAATTGCAGTTGTCCATCATGGCGGTCAAGCCCTGCAGCGTCGTCCGGATGTCGTTGAAGTGGATCTCCTGGGAGTGGAGGCTTCGACCGCTGGTCTGGATGTGATACTTGAGCTTCTGGCTTCGGCCGTCGGCCCCGTAGCGGTCTCGCATGGCGATCGACCAGATGCGCCGGGCCACGCGGCCGAGGACGGTGTATTCCGGATCGAGGCCGTTGCTGAAGAAGAAGGAGAGGTTCGGTGCGAAGTCGTCGATGTCCATGCCGCGGGCCAGATAGTACTCGACATACGTGAAGCCGTTGGCGAGCGTCAAGGCCAATTGGGTGATCGGATTGGCTCCGGCCTCGGCCATGTGGTAGCCGGAGATGCTGACGGAGTAGAAGTTCCGAATGTTCCGCTTGATGAAGGTCTCTTGAATGTCGCCCATCATCTTGAGGGCGAAATCGAGTGAGAAGATGCAGGTGTTCTGGGCCTGATCCTCCTTAAGGATGTCGGCCTGGACCGTGCCCCGCACCGCTCGTAGCGTCTCGGCCTCGATCGTTTCGGCCTCCTGGCGGGTGGGTGGCCGGTGGTTCTCGTCGCGGAACCTGTCGATCTGTTGTGCGATGGCGGTGTTGAGGAACATCGCCAGGATGATCGGAGCCGGGCCGTTGATCGTCATGCTGACGCTGGTCGACGGATGACAGAGGTCGAAGCCGGCGTAGAGGGCCTTCATGTCGTCCAGGGTACACACGCTGACGCCGCTCTCGCCGACCTTACCGTAGATGTCGGGCCGACGGTCGGGGTCGTGTCCGTACAGCGTGACGGCATCGAAGGCGGTGCTGAGCCTCTTGGCGTTGTCGCTTTCGGAGAGGTAGTGGAAGCGTGTGTTGGTTCTGGCCGGGGTCCCTTCGCCGGCGAACTGCCGCTTCGGGTCCTCGTCCACGCGCTTGAAGGGGTAGATCCCGGCGGTGTAGGGGAAGAAGCCGGGCAGGTTCTCCTTGGCCAGGAATCGAAGCAGCTCCGGGGCCGAGGTGTGTCGCGGGGGGACGACCTTGGGGATGCTGCTTCCGGACAGGGTTGTCGTCGTCTGCGTGACGGTCTTGGTCTGTCCGCGGACCTCGTAGCAGTACGTCTGCCCCTGGTACTTGGATTTGAGGTCGGGCCAGGAGGCGAGCAGATCCCGCAGGGCGGGATCCATGTCGTCTTCGATCCGCTGCCTTTCGCGATCGACCCGTTCGGCGGCGCCGTCGGAGCCGCCTGTCTTGGACAGGATCTCGCACGTCTGGCTCAGCGCCGCGTGGCGTCGCGCGAGCTCGACATTCGCGTCGACGCGCTGGTGGTAGTCTCGGACGGTGGACGCGATCTCGGCCAGATACTGGCTCCGGTGGCTCGGGATGATGACGTCGCGCTTGGTGCTGGCCTTTCGGCTGGGGCGCTCGGTCAATCGGGCGGGATCGGTGTCGGTGCCATAGCGCTGTTGGATCACAGCGCAGAGGTGGCGGTAGAGGGCATTGACGCCGGGATCGTTGAACTGGCTGGCGATGGTTCCGAAGAGGGGCGGCTCGGCGACCGCGTCGTCGCAGTGCGTCCGCTGGTACTGCTTGAGCACGTCGCGGTAAGCGTCCTCGCTTCCCGGGCGTTCGTACTTGTTAACGGCGATGACGTCGGCGTAGTCGATCATGTCGATCTTCTCGAGCTGAGAGGGGGCGCCGAAATCCGCCGTCATGACGTAGAGCGAGATGCCGCCGAGGTCGAGGACGCTGGCATCCCCCTGTCCGATGCCGGTGCTCTCGACGAAGATCAGGTCGAACCCGGCCCGGTCCAGGGCCTGGACACAGGCGGGGACGAACGGCGTGAGGCCGCCGCCGTGACCGCGGGAGGCGAAGCTTCTCATGTAGAGCGTATCCCGGGTCGCGCTGTTGATGCGAATGCGATCGCCGAGCAGGGCCCCGCCCGACTTGCGTTTGGTGGGGTCGACGCTGATGACGGCCATCTGGTGGTCGGGGAAGTCGTCTGAGAACCTGAGGATCAGCTCGTCGGTGAGCGAGCTTTTTCCGGCGCCGCCCGTGCCGGTCACGGCGATGATGGGGGCGTCGGTGCGCAGCGGTTCGGTCAGGGTGACGGCTTGCAGCTCGATGTCGCTGAGGGCCTGGGCGATTCGCAGATGGTTTCGGCAATCGCCGGGTTGGAGGTCGGTGTGGGGATAGGTCTTCGTCTCGGTGCCGGTCCGCTCGATGACGTCTTGGATGATGCCCTTGAGCCCGAGGCGTTGCCCGTCTTGGGGCGAGTAGATGCGTGTGACCCCGTACGTCTCGAGCGCGGCGGTCTCGGACGGCGTGATGACGCCCCCGCCGCCGCCGAAGATCTTGATGTGCTCGGCGCCGCGCCGGCGGAGCATATCGATCATGTAGCGAAAGGACTCGTTGTGACCGCCCTGATAGGAGCTGACGGCGACGGCCTGGACGTTTTCCTGGATGGCGGCGTCGACGACCTCCTTGACGCTCCGGTTGTGGCCGAGATGGATGACCTCGGCGCCGGCGAATTGGAGGAGGCGGCGGATGATGTTGATGGAGGCGTCATGGCCGTCGAACAAGGACGCCGCCGTGACGAAGCGCGGTGGGTGCTCTGGCGTTGACATAGGCGCGGTTCCCGGCGATCCGGCGCGGTTCAGATGAACAGAAGGCGATCGGGGCGGCCAGGTTTTACCACCCCGACGATGCCGTCCGGGCCGTGCTCGCGCCGGGCCCGGTCACTTCAGTTCGGCGAACATCGCGAGCAGGGCGTTGGTGATCTTCACGGAGGCCTGCTTCTCGACCTTGTTGGTGCCGAGCCAGGTCTCGTAGCCGCCGAGCTCGTGCTGTTCGGGGGTGGGCAAATAGCCGTAGCCGCCGTTGGCGAGCTCGATGGTGAAGGTGGGCTTGAGGGGGCTGCGCTCTTTGAGCTCGAGGCCTATTTGCGTGAAGACCTCGAACGGGATGGCCGCGATGCCGAGGTCGCCGATGCGCACGGCCTGGAGGAGGATACGGACCGTGTCGGGCGATTCATGCTGTTGGATGGCCCGCCTGGCGTAGGTTCGCTCGTGGGGGTACTTGTCGCGGCGTTTGGGCTCGGCGAGCAGCTTCTTGCAGCGAGCGAGCTGTTCGGGCGTGGGCTTGCGGACGCCGAGCTCGAGCTCGCGTTGGCGCATGTCGAGGGGGACCCAGTCGTGCCAGGTGAGGTTTTTGTAGGCGCGGTAGACGGCGTCGGCGCATTCGTGCGCGACGTAGCGCATCTGCTCGTAGCGCTTCTTGCGGACGCGGGGCTTGGCGAAATTGATGTTGTTGATATTGGCGCTGGTGCCGTTGCTCATGGCGGCGATGAAGGGCGGGTCGAGGCGATCGGCGTCGAGCAGCTCCTGGATGCGGTCGGAGAACATGCCGAAGTAGTCGGCCGAGATGTCCTTGCGCCCGGTGCCGCCGACGTAGTGGAGCGAGTAGTTGGCCAGCAGGCCGAGGGGACGGCCGTCCTCGCGTTGGAGGGCGAGGAAGGCGATCTGCGGGTCGATCGGTCCGGCGGGCTTGAGGAGCGTGGGTCGATGGCCGGGGTTCATCTTGACCTTGTCGGGCTCGCCGAAGGGGTTGAACAGCTTGGTGCCGGGCTTCATGAGCCAGCGACGGCAGAAGACGTGCTCGGGCTCGTCGACGGTGCCCCAGGCGATGCGCGCGGGCTGGAGGTTGTGGATCGCGCAGCGGACGCCGTCGGCAATGCGGTGGGCGGCGAACGTCATGTAGTCGGTGAGCTCCTTACCGGGCTTCATCGGGTTGGGCCAGCGGGCGCTGACGGAGGAGTGGGTGTGGGTGCAGGCGATGAGGATGCGGTGGGTGGGCAGGTCGGTCGCCTCGTTGATCTGTCGCTTGGCCTCGTCGAGGACCTCGCGGCTCATGTAGATGCTGTCGGCGATGACGACGGCGATGCGGGTGTCGCCGTCGTCGAGGACGAAGCAGCGTGCCCAGAGCTGGTCGTGGACGTACTCAGCCGGCGGGGGCGTGCCGAAGTTGCCGACGAGCCCCTGGCCGAGCCACGGGGTGATGTTGGCGGCGGCGACGCCGGCGCGGAGCTGCTTGGTCTTGGAGGCCTCAGCTGCTTGCGCCGAGGCCGGTGCGCCGACGGTTGCGAGGAGCGCGGCACAGAGGGACCAGACGAGCAAGCGAAGACGGTCAGGGCGCGTGCTGCTAGGGGACATCGTTTGACTCCGGTTCTCATGGACAAGGTGTACACCCTCATCGTGGTGACTCGCGGGAGGCTTGTCAACGGTTGGGGGCGTGGGGTGGCTTGAGCGGCCGGTGGAGGCGGTCGCGGAAGGCTTGGTCGCAGCGGAGCGATACGCACGCCGCGCGGCGGGGGCGTAGGGATACGTTGGCCTTCTTTCACGGTGCAATCCACGTCGGGGGCTCATGCGTCGCTGGACGAGGCGCCGGCCAGCGGTGAGGATATGCGGTCGCGGGCGTCGTCGGATGGTCGGCCGTGGCGAACTGGACGGCGCGCCCGGCCGAGCGGCACCTGAAGTCCTGGAGCAAGCCATTATGGGCACATCGAGACGCGTTCTCATCGTTCTGCTTGCCGCGGCGGTTTTCGGAGCGGTCCAGACCGCGGAGGCGGGTTCATTCGCGGAGCCGCCGGGGTCGGACCGGCCGTGGGTGTACTGGTTCTGGAAGAACGGCAACATCAGCCGGGCGGGCATCACGGCGGATCTCGAGGCCATGCAGCGGGCGGGGATCGGCGGGATGATCATCATGGAGGTGGCCCTGACCGTGCCGCCGGGCGGCGTGGAGTTCTTCAGCCCCGCATGGCGTGAGCTGTTCCAGTTCGCGGTGTCGGAGGCGAACCGGCTGGGGTTGGTGATCAGCATGAACAGCGCGCCGGGCTGGACGGGCAGCGGCGGGCCGTGGGTGAGGCCCGAGCAGTCGATGCAGAAGGTCGTGGCCAGCGCAACGCAGGTTTCGGGGCCGCGCCGTGTCACGGTGGCGTTGCCGCAGCCTGAGACGCTGCACGGGTTCTATCGGGACATCGCGGTGCTGGCCTTTCCGACGCCCGCGGGGGACTATCGCATCGCCGATCTCCGCGAGAAGGCGCTCTATGTGCGCGGGCCGTTCTCGTCGATGCCGGGGGTTCGTCCGGCGTTCTATCCACCGGTCGAGTACGCGGAGGTTCCGGCGGATCAGGTGATCGCGGTCGATAAGATCGTCGAGCTGACGGGACGGATGGACTCCGGCGGACGGCTGACGTGGGACGCGCCGGCGGGTCGTTGGACGGTGCTGCGGATCGGGCATACGAGCACGGGTCAGACGAACCGGCCGGCCGCGCTGCCGGGGCTCGAGTGCGACAAGCTGGACACCGAGGCGCTCGACGCGCACTTCCGCAACTTCACGGCCGCGCTGCTGGAGGACGTCGGTCCGCTGGCGGGCAAGACGCTGGTGGCGACGCACCTGGACAGTTGGGAGGTCGGCGGCCAGAACTGGACGGAGGGTTTTCGCGAGGCGTTCCGGAGTCGGCGCGGCTACGACCTGCTGCGTTATCTGCCGGCGATGACGGGTCGGGTGGTGGGCAGTCTGGAGATCTCCGAGCGGTTCTTGTGGGACCTTCGACAGACGGTGTCGGAGATGATCGTGGAGAACCACGGGCGGCACCTGCGGAGGCTGGCGCACGATCACGGTCTGTGGCTGTCGATCGAGCCGTACGACATGACGCCGTGCGACGACATGACGCTGGGGGCCTCGGCGGACGTGCCGATGTGCGAGTTCTGGAGCAACCTGTTCGACACGCGTTACAGCGTGAAGGAGGCGACCTCGATCGGTCACGTGTACGGCAAGGCGGTGGTCGCGGCCGAGTCGTTCACGTCGGGCCCGGCGGATGCCTGGCGGCTGCACCCGGGATCGTTGAAGGCGCTGGGCGATTGGGCGTTCTGCGAGGGCGTGAATCGTTTCGTGGTCCACCGGTATATCCATCAGCCGTTCTTGCAGGCCCGGCCGGGATTGAGTCTGGGCCCGCACGGGGTGCATTACGAGCGGACGCAGACGTGGTGGCCTCTGGTCGGGCCGTGGCATCGGTATCTCGCGCGGTGTCAGCACGTGCTGCGGCAGGGACGGTTCGTGGCCGACATCCTGTATCTCAGTCCGGAGGGTGCGCCCAATGTGTTCCAGCGTCCGAGGCCGGAACCGAGAGGGAGGAAGTACGACGCGTGTACGATCGAGGCCCTGCTGACGCGGGTGGGCGTCCGCGACGGTCGGTTGGTTCTGCCAGACGGCATGAGCTATCGGCTGCTGGTGCTGCCCGAGTCGGCCAGGATGACGCCCGAGGTGTTGAGGCAGATCCGGGCTCTGGTCGAGGCCGGTGCGACGGTGGTCGGGGCGCCTCCGCGTGCGTCGCCGAGCCTGTCGGATTACCCGGCGTGCGATGAGGAGGTTGCGGGGCTTGCCGAGGCGTTGTGGCCGGCGGAGGCGTCGAGCGAGGGGCTTGGGGAACGTCGGGTCGGGAAGGGACGGATGATCCGGGCGGCGGGCGCGGCGCGGGGTTCATCGCGTGACCGGCTGAACGAGCTGGCGGGGCGGGCTCGCTGGATCTGGCAAGCCGGCGGGGAGCCGGCGCGGTCGGCGGCGGTCGGCAAGCGGTACTTCCGACGCACGGTGAGGTTGAAGCAGGGGGGCTCGATCAGCAGGGCGCGGGTGGCGATGACGGCGGACAACGCCTTCACGCTCAGCGTCAACGGTCGCCGGGCCCTGCGCGGGGCGGACTTTCGGCGGCTCTACACGAGGGATGTGTCGGCGCTGTTGCGATCGGGGGAGAACACGCTCGCCGTGGTGGCGGAGAACAGCTCGGCGGAGCCGAACCCGGCCGGTCTGATCGGGACGCTGGTGGTGGAGTACGACGACGGGGACTCGACCGTCGTTCACACGGACGTGGCGTGGATGACGGGCGATCGGCGTGTTGAGGGTTGGCAGACGGGGCCGGTGCCCGAGACGTGGCGGTCGGCGGCGGAGCTTGGTCCGATGGGGATGGCTCCGTGGGGCAAGGTTCGCGCGGCGCCGCCTCGGCGGGATGTCTATCCGAGCGCCAAGGTTGTGGGCGCGATCCTGGAAGGCATGCAGGTGGCGCCGGACTTCGAGGCGGATGCGCCGCTGCGCTACGTTCACCGGCGGATCGCGTCCAGCGAGGCGTACTTGGTGAGCAACGGGCAGGATGAGCCGGTCTCGGCGGTGTGCACGTTCCGCGTGCAGGGTCGTCGTCCGGTGCTGTGGCACCCTGAGAGCGGCCGAAAGCGGGTGCTGCCGCGCTACACGTCCACGTCGGACGGCCGTACGTCGGTGCCGCTACGGTTCGAGCCGGCCGAGAGCTACTTCGTGGTCTTCGAGCCGGCGGATGCCCGTGCGGGCGGGGCGGAGGCTCGCGTCAAAGGCGGGATGAATTTCCCGCGGCTTGAGGTGTCCGGCGAGGTTCGGGGTCCTTGGCGGGTTCGGTTCGACCCGGATCGCGGCGGCCCGGGCGAGACGCTGAGTTGGGAGGAGCTGGTCGATTGGTCGAAGCACTCTGAGGCCTCGGTTCGGTACTACTCGGGCTTTGCCACGTATGCGACGACGTTCGACGTGCCAGCGGGGTTGGCGAGCGGGGCGGGGCGTTTGTTCCTGGATCTGGGTCGGGTCGAGGTGATGGCCAGCGTGCGGCTGAACGGGCAGGACCTGGGCGTTGCGTGGAAGCGGCCGTATCGGGTCGAGGTCACGGGGGCGGTGCGGGACGGGGCGAACGCGCTCGAGGTGAGGGTGGTCAACCTGTGGCCCAATCGGATGATCGGCGATGCACACCTGCGGCCGGACAGCCCTGGCCGTGTGAACGGGCGGCTCAAGGCGTGGCCGGCGTGGCTGTTGGAGGGCAAGCCCAGCCCGACCGGTCGTGTCACCTTCGCGCCGTGGAATCCGTATACCAAGACGGACGCGTTGCTTCCGTCGGGGCTGCTCGGCCCGGTGAGGCTGTTGCGGTCGGAGTGAGGGGCGCCGGCCGGGTCGCGAGGCGATGAGCGCGGCGGTCGGTCGCGGGGGCGGTGTCTACGGGCCTACGACGTGGAGGTTGCTGGTTTTGAGGTTTCGGACGATCTTCGGGTCCGAGGCGATGGTGATGATCTCGCCCTTCGCACCGTAGCGGATGATGTTGCCGACGACCGAGTCGCAGAGGGAGCCGCCGATGAGGATGGTGTGCTTGGCCCTGCTGACGACGTTGTTGATGATGATCCGGCACGTGTCGCCGAGGGGGGCGGCGCCACCGCCGTAGGCGTCGTCGCCGATCTTGATCGCGGCCTTGCACCGCCTGTCCTCGGGGGAGGTGTCGACCAAGCCGTCGATGAGGATGTCGTGCAGGCGGGCGCCGGGGGTGTTGAGCAGCCGCACGATGTGATGCCCGCCGCGGCAGTATCCCTGAACGTTTCGGAGGATGACGTGACGGATGTCGTCCTGGCCCTGACCGCGGGCGGCGCCGGCGGTGACCATGGTGGAGGTGGTGCTTCCGGCGGGGCTGTCGGCGCGTGGGATGGCCGTCATGGCGACGAGGTCATCGCCGGTATGGCCGGTGATGTTTTCGATGAGGATGTCGTGGCAGCCGAGTCGGAGGTCGATGCCGTCCTGGTTCAGGATGGTACGCTGCTTGCCGTCGATCCTTTTCGACTGGCTCGAAGAGAAGTTCAGGTTGCGGAGGCGTCCGTGGGCGCAGCGTTCGAGTGAGATGGCCCAAGCGTGGCTGTCCTTGATGGTGAGGTTCTCGATGCTGAAGCCGTCGACGAAGGCCAGGAGGATGCCGATGTTGCGCCAGTCGCCGGTCTGGCTTTTGCCGTTGACGCCGGCGTCGGTGCCGTAGGTTCGCTTGCCGAGCTTCTTGCCGGCATCGCCGGTGGCGCGGGGGTGGTCGGCGCCTTCGAGGAGCACGTGGCCGATGCCTCGGATGTGGACGTTGCGGATGGGCCGTATGTCGGTGATGCCGAGGCCGCAGTTGGCGCTGCGGATGACATTGTCTCGGCATCGGTCGCTGAGCTTGATGTGGCAGTTTTCGAGCTCGAGGGTGGTGTCGTCGCAGAGGAGGATGGCCGCGTCGAGTAGCCAGAGGTCGGTGCTCTGTCCGTCGCGGCGGTTGATGCTGGGGATGACGACGCGTCGGCCGGCGGCCGCGGCGGCCCGGATGGCCTTGTTGATGCGCTCGACGTCGGTGCCGTCGAAGTCGTTCGGGGTGACGTAGGGCCTGGAGCGGCCCTCGTCGGAGGCGGGCTCGGCGGCCCGGGCCGTCAACGGTGCATGGACGAGGCCGTGGGCCAGGACGACGACGGCGATCATGGGGGTTCGCGATCGGCAAGGACGGGCGGTGCTGTTGGGCATGGTCTGACTCCGTGGTTCGCGGTTGTCTTCTGCCGGTCTGGCATGGTGGGGCGGAGTCGGTTGGTTGTCAACGTCGGTTGGGGATTGCGTTTTCGGGGGCGGCCAAGCCGCGCTGTTGTCAGAGCAGGGCCGCGATGTGGCGGACGAGGGGAGACCCACAGCCGGTGGCGTTTGTGCCACACGGCGGTCGGTGCCATTCTCTGGGCAGGCTGAGCGAGAAGCGTTGGGCGTCGGCGGAGCCGCAGACGGGCTTGGGTGGGATTAGGGCGCTCGGACCTCGACGGTTCTATCGGTTGTGGTGCCGGTCGCGGCGTCGGTCAGCCGGAGACGCCATGTGCCCGAGGGGTCGTTGAGGGCCAGCGGGACGGTTGCGGCGCCCTGGCCGTCGGGGCAGGGGCTAGTCAGGCTGTATTGCCGATGCGGGGCGTCGCTGCCGGGCGTGAAGACGTCGAGGCGGACGGCGTGATAGCGAGGCGTGGTGGCCCCGGTTCGGACCGTGACGCCGACGTTCACCGTGTCGCCGGGTCGGGCGGCCTTGGGGGCGGCGACGTCGAGGCCCGTCACGCGGTAGGGCATGAGGGCGTAGAGCCGTGGCGTGCCCCGCGCGATCGTGGTCTTCCAGGTCGTGGTCGGTCGGTCGCTCAGGGACGTGCCGGCTCGGACGTCGTAGACGTGCGCGGGCTGATCGATGGTGACGGAGATCGCCTGTTCGGGCAGGTCGCGACGGAGGATGTCCTGTTGCAGGGCGAGGTACTTAACGGGGCCGTCGAGGAAGAGGGTCTGCTCGATGCTCCTGGCCGGGCCGTTGTGGGTGACCAGTCTGGCGTAGGGTTGGACGCCGACTTTGGCGAGGGCCTGCGACAGGGGCCGTAGGAACATGGCCTGGTGGTCGTCCCTGCGTAGCGTGTGGAAGGTGGCAAAGGGCACGTTGAGCAGGAAAGCGTGGCCCTTGCCGGATGTGTTCGATACGAAGAGTGGGGCGTCTCCGGCGGTCCGCGCGGCCCGGCCGGTGGTGACGGACAGGTTCGGCTCGAGCACGGGTATCTTCAGCCCGGCCCCGTCGACCTGGACCATCGGCGTCGCGGGGGTTTGTTGGAACGCGGCCAGGCCGGGCGCGGTCTTGACGCCGAAGAGGTCGTCGAGGGGCCGGGTGTCTCGCAGGCCGCCGTTGCCGGTGAGGATGGCGGCGCGGCCGTCGGCGACGAGGAGCCCGCCCTTTTCGACGAAGGCGCGGATCGCCCGCAGGTGTTTGTCCGACAGACACGTCGCATAGGGCAGCACGAGCGCGCGGACGTCGTCGAGCGCGGCGGGATCCCGTTCCATCTCTGCGGCGGCGAGGAAGCGGTACTGGCATCCGAAGTCCTCGAGTGCGTTCATGACGCCGACGAGGTCCCGCTGCCAGCTCAGGTTGGACGGCCAGCCTTCGGCGCCGACGATCTCGGTGGCGAGCTTGTGGGCGAAGAGGTCGTTTTGGCTGTAGAGCACGGCGACGCCGGCATCGTCTCGGCGGGCTCGGACGAGGAGGTTGCCGGGCCCGGCCTTGACCTCGCGGGCGCTGTCGAAGAACCATCGGCCCATGTGCGAGACGCTCATGTCGGGGTTGAAGGGGATGTAGTCGCAGCCCCAGGAGGTCCACCACCAACAGGAGTTGTGGCCGCGGAAGAGGTTGTGCCAGATGATGGCCGAGAAGCCGTCCTCCTTGTCGGCGACGTTGTTGCCCCATTCGCCGGTGAGGGCGTCGGGCCGCGCGAAGGATCGGACGAGCTCACCCTGGAGCGGGTGGGTGGTGTAGACCTGGTTGAGCTCGAGGTTGCGCGTGAGCAGCGAGAAGTCGTAGCCGGCCTGCCAGTGATAGCGGAGCAGTCCGTCCCAGCCGACCTTGGCGGCGGGGTGGACCTGTCGGATGACGCCGGCGAGCCGCTCGTGGAGGTCGGCGAACGCGGCGTCCATGAACCGTCGGAAGTCGAACCAGGGCGCGAAGGTCTCGGTCTGTTTGACGGCCTGGTCGAGCAACATGGGTCGCTGGATGGCGTCGAAGGCGGTGTGGTTCGTGTGCCAGGCGGCGTTGAGGGCGTCGATGGTTCCGTAGCGGCGGGTCAGCCAGCCTCGGAAGGCGGCGATGCTCTCGGGCGAGACCTCGACCTCGTGGCGGCCTCGCGAGAGGTAGTTCTCGTCGCCGAGCGTGTAGGCGGGTGGGGCGTACGGCGCGGCCTGGCGGCATGAGGTGGTGATGGAGCGTTGCTGGTTCTTGATCCACGCCTGGTTGAACAGGCCGGGCACGAGCGTGTGGTCCTCGCGCTCGGAGCCGGCGATGCGGGTGACGTACGGGACGATCCGCTGGCCGGAGCGGGCGGCCAGGGCATACTCGCGGGCCGCGCCCTGGTCGGAGTAGCCGCCCATGTGACAGAGGTCCATCATGTCGGAGCCGAGCTCGTAGCAGCGTCGGTTCTCGCGGCGGATGGTGAGGTCGCCGCCGGCGTACGACCACATGAGGATCGTGAAGTCGTCATAGGCAAAGGGCAAGGGCACGGCGAAGGGGACGCGCTTGACGGCCAGCGGCGCGTCGCCGGATCGCAGCGTGACGTCAAGCGTGTGGGCGACGGTGACGGGCCTGCTGAGGGCGAGCTCGGCGCGGCTCGTTCCGTCGGTGGCCACGGGTGATCGGGCCCGGGCGAGAAGCCGGCCGTGACAATCGTGGACCTCCCAGTGGAGGGTCAGTCCGTCGGCGGAGGGCGTGACGGTCGTTTGGCAGACGAGCTTGCCGCCGTCGATCAGCTCGACGCTGGGGGCGGCCTTGGGGTGGGTTCGTTTCGAGGGCGAGAGCGCGACGTCGCCGATCGTGTGGGCCGGTTTGGGGTCGATCACGGTCGTGGCGAAGCCGACGCATTCGCCCCGGTCGTTTCGGGCGACGACATCGACGACGTGTCGGCGCATGGCGGGCAGCGGCGGGACGCGAAGCGTCTTCGTCTGGGCATCGAGCAGGTCATCGCCGCAGGCCAGCACGGTATCGAGGTCGTCCTGGACGCGGACCAGGACGGAGGACCACTTCCCGGTGATCTTGACGGGGAGTCTTGTGGGCTCGCCGGCCTGCGTGGGTGCGTCGGGTTCGGCGATGGTGACGCGGGCTGGGAGCTTGCGTCCGGCGGCGGCGAGGAAGGCCTGCGCGTGCAAGGCGAGCAGACGGTCGTCGATGCCGTCGACGCCCTCGGTGCGGTGGTTGAGGGGCAGGAGGGAGAGGTACCGACCGATGTCGGCGCGGAAGACGATAACTCGGCCCTCGCCGAAGCGGTAGCCCCTCAGAGGCGGCGTCTTGGCGTCCTTCACGCCGGGGAGGTGTCGCCACGGTATCGCGGACAGGGCGGGTTCGGCGAGGGTCGGATCGGGCGCGGCCGTGAGTTGCTTGGGCCACCCGGCGAGCGGCTTGTTGCCGGAAAGGACGAGCCCCGTCCCCTTCTTGACGCGCGTCAGGATCGTGGAACGGAGGCGGGGGCCGATGGCTCGGGCCTCGAGGTCGCCGATGAGGATGACTTCGCGGCTGGCGTCGGAGCAGGTTCGGACCGCGTTGCGCTGGGCGAGGCTGGTGTTGAGCGGTCCGATGCCGGTCTGGCCTCGGTAGGGCCAGCTTCGGGGGCTGGTGATCGTGGTCTTTCGGTCGAAGTACTGGTGGCGGACGTCCATTTCGAGACGCCGGGCGAGCTCCATGGTGTCGTAGGCGGCCCATCGCGCGGCGAGGACGGCGACCTTGACGGGCGGGCCGGGGATCTTGGCCGCCCAGGGGAAGGCCAGCGGTTTTGGATTGGGGCGCCAGATCTCGGCGGGTCGCTTCAATGCGTCGGCGTCGGCCTTCTCGGCCCTGGCGAGGCGCTGCTGGTCGACGGGCAGGGGTGTCAGCGGTTTGTCGAGATCGGCCTTGAGCAGCCGTGCCAGGGCGTTCGATTCGGTGTCGGCGGCTCGGCGGAAGTAGGCTCGGGTCTGTTTGTAGTCGGGCATGGCCGGGTATTCGTACAGACCGAGGGCGAACTCGCGCCGGTCGGGATCGAGGGTGATGTCGACGTATTCGGCGTAGCCGCCGATGCCGTTGACGGTCACCTTGGAGAAGGCGGAGGCGTCGCCGAGGAGCAGGCCGGCCGATCCGGCGCCGGTGCGGTCGGGGAGGGTGTCCTCGAGCAGGAGCCATCGTTCGGCCGCGAGGTCGATCTCGGCCGAACCGTTGGCGAGCGTTCGCTGGGCCGTGGTCAGGGCCCGGACCCACGGCTTCTTGAAGGTCACCGGAAACGCCATCAGGCGGAGCTTGACGTTCTTGATGTCGGCTTTCGGTTCCCAGCGTCCGAAGAAGAGGAGCTTATCGCTCTGGGAGGTGACGGCGAATCGAGCGACGGCCTTGACCTTGGGTGTGTCCCAGGCGATCTCGACCATGGCGTCCGGGCCGCACTCGCGGACGACGCGGATGGTGGCCTTGTGGTCCTTGATGTTGAACCCGTCGAAGGTCCAGATGAAGAAGCCCTGGTTGTACCAGCAGGCCATGGAGGGCGAGACGATTCCCAGGGGCGTATAGCCTTTGGTCGGCGCCCACTTCTGGTGGTCGATCTTGGCCGGGTCGTCGGGCAGCTCGATCTGGTCGTAGCGGAGGGTGTAGCTGTTGAGCGACGTGGCGAGCACGAGGTCTTGTTCGATGCGTTTGCCCTTGTCGACCTTGGAGACTCTGGGCGGGGCGGCGATGGCGGTGGCGTCGTCGGCCGCGTGGACGGCGGCGGTTGCGACGAGGATGGCTGCCAGGGTCGGCGCGAGGTAACGGCTCATGGTGATGGCCTCCGTGTCGGCGTGAGCGTGATAGGGATTATCGGATCCACTCGGTCGAAGCGTGCGAATCGTTGCCGAGGCTCCTGTCTACACGAACACGCGACGCAGGACCAGGGGGCGCGGCGGACGGCTCATTCGGTTGCATCGCGGGTGATGCCGAATTGCCCGTCGAGCCAGTCGAGCGTTTTCTTGATGGCGATGCCTTGCTGCTCGAAACGGGTGATTTCGGGGTTGGCACTGAAGTCATCGGCGCCGGTCGGTTGCTGGAACTGGTGATGGACGGCCCCGGGGATGACGAATTCCTCGGTCGGCGCTTGGGGCGTGTCGGCCTGGAGCTGGTCCGGGAAGCCCCCGTCGGGCGGTGCGTCTTGGTCGAGTTCTCCCAGGACGTAGAGCGACGGCGCTGTGACCTTCGGGTAGAGGTCGGCCGGGTTGAGGCCTTGCCAGACCGGCGAGCCTGAGGGCGCCCAGTAGACGAGGGCCGTGACGGTCGACCGGCGGGCGGCCAGGAAGGCCGCCAGGGGACCGCCGATGCTGTAGCCTCCTGCGGCGACCTGGTCGGCAGCGATGTCGAGACCGAGGTCGCCGGCCAACGCGAGGTCCAACGTCTGCTGGGCCAGCAGGACGAGCCGATGGTGATATTGGGCGTCCGTGAATCGCAGCGGGCGTGTGTCTGGGACCAGGACGGCGTATCCCCAACTGGCCAGGATCTCGTGGAGGCTCTGGTGGTAGTAGGCCTGCACGTTCGAGCCCATCACCCAGATGAACGCGGGGAGGGGTCCTTCGGCGCCGTTGGGTTCGAACACGGTAATTCCGAAGGGGCTGCCATCGGCGCCGTCCTCGACGTCGACGCGTCTTTCGAGCACGTCGTAAGGGCCCGGCTCGGTCGGAGGCTCTTTGAAGTCATTTCGCTCCCAGATCGGGAACAGTTGGTTTTCAATGATGCAACAGCCGGCAAACGAGATGGACAGGGCTATGAGCAACCACGCGCTGGACATCTTCCGCATCGAAGAGACCTCCGTGATGGTGTGCCGACGATCTCGGCACCGGCCGACGAGGACGAGGCGCTGCGTCACCGTGACCGGCGGGCGAGACCTCCATGAGATGCCGGGCGGGGGTGGATTCGTCCTCAGGCCTTTGGCCCGGTGCCGTTGGATCTGGCGATGGGGCCTTTGATGTCCTGAAAGGTGTAAGGGGACGCAGCAGGAAGGCGCTGCGTCCCCTTGCTCTCCGTCGAGTTAGACGTTCTTGATGTCGGGGATCTCGAAGCCCTTGCGCTGTGGGTCGCACACGAGCTTGTTGGCTTCGTCGGCGTGGTCGCCGGTGAAGCGTTCGGTCTTCGGGTCGAACGTCAACCACGGTCCGACGGTGTACTCGGCCTTGTCGGCCGTCACTCCGGCGTCGACCATCATCTTGTGCAGCTTCAAGAAGTGCTCGCGGGCCTCCTTGTTGTCGCCGAACTCACCCGCCTTGGCGCTGAAGGGGACCTTCTTGCCGATACGGTACGAGTTGTTCATCACGTGGCCCGTCACGCTGGAGTAGTGGGCCTCGACCATGTTGCCGTTGATCATGCTCTGGTCGTTGGCGCGGCAGGCGATCACGAAGCTGCCGAAGGTCCCGCCGGGCGTGATCTTGGCGTGGGGCAGATCGATCTTCTCCGGCGTCTTGCTGCCGGGCGGGTAGTACTTCTGGTCTTTGTCGATCCAGCCGCCGTCCTCGAAGTAGAACTCGTTCATGACCTGGTGCTGGTAGCCCGGGTAGTCCACGTTGCGGACGTTGAAGAAGACGCTCTGGCCGTTGGGATACTCGGCGATGGCGAACATGGTGTTCGGCGTCTCGCCCTGGTCGTCCCACTTGAAACGTCCGCCGATGGCCGTGGCCCGGACGGGATGGGTCTGATCGGGGTCGATCGCCCAGCGGGCGACGTCGAGCTGGTGCGTGCCCTGGTTGTTGAGGTCGCCGTTGCCGGTCTCCCAGAACCAGTGCCAGTCATAGTGGACGTAGTTGGCGTGATACTTGTCGATGACCGCGGGGCCGCGCCACAGGTTCCAGTCGAGCCAGTCCGGCGGCTCGGCGGGCTTCTGGAAGCCGATGCCCTTTCGCCGCTTGCAGGCATAGCCGTAGGCGATCTTCAGCTTGCCGAACTTGCCGTCGTGAATGGCCTTCATCAGGTTGGCCCGGCCCTGGCTGCTTCGCTGCTGGGTGCCGTGCTGGACGATGACCTTGTACTTCTTGTAGGCCTCGGCCGCGACGCGTCCCTCGTAGATGTCGTGGCTGGCGGGCTTCTCGACGTAGCAGTGCTTGCCGGCCTGGGCGGCCCAGATCACCATGAGCGAGTGCCAATGGTTGGGGGTGGCGACCGAGATGGCGTCGACGTTCTTGTCGTCGAGCGCCTTGCGGACGTCGGCAAGCGGCTCGATCTTGTAGGTCTTGGCCCTCTTGCTGTAGCCACGCGCGGCGCGCCCGGCCACGTTCTTGTCCGGGTCGACCGTGTAGGCGATCTCGACGCCCGGGATGCCCATGTAGCCCTTCATGTGAGAGTTGCCCCGGCCGTGCAGGCCGCAGACCGCGATGCGGAAGCGCTCGTTGGCCCCGGCCACGTTGCTGGCCGACAAGGCCGTCATGCCGGGCAGTGCTACGCTCGCGCCGGCAGCGCCCGCGGCCGTACGCTTCAGGAAGTTTCTTCGGGTGACTCGACTCATGACTTGGCTCCTTGTTGCGCTAGGTGCGTTCTGTCAGGGCTTCCTTCCGACGGGCGGGCCCCTGACAGGACATCCGATTTCGTTTGGCCCCGAGGGGCGGGGTGGCGCTTCTTGCCTGGCATCGGCCGAAGCGCCTACTTGCCCATCTTCCGCAGGTTTTTCAGACAGCGTCGGACGTCGTCGAGGGGATCGGCGCCGCCGCGTTCGTGCTCGACGATGTACCATTTCGTTCCGCCGGCCTCACAAAGCTCGAAGATCTCCTTCCACGGGCAGTCGCCCTCGCCGATGACGGCGTCTTGGGCGCCGCCGTGCTCCTTGAGGTGGATCGTCGTGGCCCGGCGGGGGAACTTCTTGAGGACCGCGACGGGGTCGCCGCCGCCGCCCATGCAGTTGCCGGTATCGAGCTGCATGACCACCGAGGGTTTGACGTTGGAGAAGAAGAGGTCCCAGCCGGTTTGGCCCCCGAACTTCTTGAAGTCGCCACCGTGGGCGTGGTAGCCGACGCGCATGCCGTGCACGGCGGCCTTGGCCTCGATCTCGTTGAAGAGCTTGGCGGTGTCGAGCCAAGCCTTGCGGCTTCGGGTTCGCGTATGCGGCAGGCCCGGGACGATGAGGAACGTGTTGCCGAGCGTCTTGTTCCACGCGATGGTCTTCTTGAGCTCGTCTCCCATGAGGGTGCCCAGGCCGGTATGGGTGCCGCAGCAGACGAGCTCGTTCGCGTCGAGCATCTTGCGGAGGTCGGTGTCCTTCTTGCCGTAGTAGCCGGCGAACTCGACGCCCTGGTAGCCCATCTTGGCGACGGCCTGGAGGACGCCCTTGAGATCCCTGGCGGCCTGATGACGGACGGAGTAGAGCTGCAGGCCGATGGGGATCTTGTTCGACCCGCTCTTAGCCGCCGCGTTGAGGGCCGTGGGGTTCAGGCCCGTGGCGGCCAGGCCGGCGGCCCCGGCTCGGAGGAAGCTGCGTCGTGAGATCGTGGGACGGTCGTTCGTATGCATGGTCGGTTCCTTGTGCGTGCGATGCGCAGCGCCGGTTGTCGTCGGATTCATGTGGCGGTTTGCGGCGTCAGCGCGTCGAACCCATGAATTGTAAGGCCGTTGCCCAACGTGCTGCAACGGTATCAGGTAGGTGCGACAAGAAGCTACAGGGAGAACGGGGCGCGAGGCTCATTCAGCGGGTGAAGAATAGCTGCGTTCCCTTCTCTGCCACTACCCCACCAGCTCCTTCGCCACGCTCTTGACGAAGGCGACGTTCTTGACCATGTCGTCATGGACGTGGGGCGTGTTCTCCTCGTACTCGATGGCCATGATGCCCTTGAAGCCCTGGCACTTGAGCTGCTCGAGGACGGCGCGGTAGTCTGCCTTGCCCCGGCCGAGGATGGTGTCCTTGGCCTTGGGGTTGCCCATCTCGGCGGCGTCCTTGAGGTGCAGGCTGGTGATGCGGCCTTTGAGCTTCTTGAGGCACGCCACCGGGTCGAGCCCGGAGCGCACCCAGTGGCCCGTGTCGGGGCATGCGCCGACCATCTTGCTGCGGCCCTGGCACGCGGCCAGGATGCCCTCGGGTCGCCAATAGGTGTAGTTCTTGTCTTTGGCCGGATGGTTGTGGATCGCCAGGCGAATGCCGTACTCGTTGCAGAGACCGTCGATCATCTCAACGGCCGCGACGGGCGGCTCGGACACGATCACGCCGATGCCCATCTCCTTGCAGAACGCGAAGGTCCTTCGGGCCGCCTTTTCGTCGGCGGTCAGCCTGGCGTAGAAGGACGAGAGCGCCATGCCGCGCTCGGCGACCTTCGCCTTGAGTTCCTTGCGGACGTCCGCGGGGAGATCCTCGTTGGTCTTGAGCTTCGGCCGCGCCTTGTCGTAGCGGAGGAAGAAGCACAGCTCGAGGTGGCGGACGCCGAGGGCCTCGATCTTGTCGATGGCCTCGAGGAAGGGATAGCGCCGGTAGGAGTAGAGTGCGACGCTCAGCTTCCAGCCGAGCTTGTCCAGGTTGGGCGTGCCGGGGCGGACCCGCGCGGCCGAGGCGATCCGGCCGGTCCCGATCCCCCCCGCGGCGGCGCCGAGGATCAGTCCACCGCTGCTTCTCAAGAACTCACGACGATCCATCGACTGGCGCATGATGTGTTCTCCCTCGTTTTCGTCCAAGCGATCGGATGCCGACACCAGAACTCATGCCTATCCGTTGAGCACCCATCCCTGGCGGTACGTGCGGCTGAGCAGGTCGTTGGCTTTGGCGCTGTTGGTGACGCGGCCTTCGGCCCCGTCGTAGGCGAGCTTGCCGCCCGTGCGATAGGCGACCAGGCCGAGAAGCATCATCTCGATCATCGTGCCGGCGTAGTCGAAATCGCAGGAGGTCTTCCGGTCGCCCTTACAGGCGCTGATCCATTCTTTCTGGAAGTTGCCCATCGGCGGGATCACCTTGTCCTTGCCGCGCGGCTTGTAGTAGGTCATGTCGGCGTCCTTGCCGTGGGGAACGATCATGCGGGAGCGGAAGTCGGCGATGAGGAAGCCCCGGCTGCCCTCGACCATGGCGCCGTGACCGATCTTGTTGAGGTCGATGTAGGGCCTGGGCGACTTGGGCATGGCGCCGCCTTGATACCAGCTCACACGGAGAGCGGGCCGCCAATCGTTGGCGGGGATACCGAACGTGGCCTCAAGCTCGACCGGCGTGACCTCGGGGTTGAATGGGTCGCCCTTGGCCTCGGCCGAGGTCGGAAGGCCGGCGTCGATCGCGTTCCAGACGAGGTCCATCGTGTGGCTGCCCATATCGCCCATCTGGCCGCTGCCGAAGTCCCAGTACATGTTCCAGCTCAGGCAGTTGAGGCCTGGCTTGCCCTCGAAGTACTTCGGGCTGTAGTGGTGGTAGGGCGACGGTCCGATCCACAGGTCGTAGTGCAGCGTGTCCGGCGGCGTGCCCTTTCCGGCCGGGTAACCCTCTCGTCGGATCTGGCGATTGCCCCAGGCACAGGCGCTCTTGAGCTCGCCGATCGCGCCGTCCCTCACGAGCTCTCGCAGGCGGTTGAAGTTCGGATCCTCGTGGCGCTGGGTGCCGACCTGCGTGGCCAGCTTGCCCTTGTTCTTGAGATAGGTGGCGCGGACCATCCGCGCTTCGGCCACGCTGTTGGCCAGCGGCTTTTCGCAGTAGACGTGCAGGCCGCGGTTCATGGCCCAGGTGGCCACGAAGGCGTGGGTGTGATCCGTTGTGCTGCAGATCACGGCGTCGAGGTCTTTCTGCTCGAGACACTTCCGCCAGTCGACGTAGCGCTTGGCCTTGGGGAATCGCTTCGAGGCGAAGTCCAGGTGGGTCTCGTCCACGTCACAGAGGGCCACGACGTTCTCGCTCGAGACGGCATCATAGTGCCACCGTCCCCGGCCACCCGCGCCGATGAGGGCGACGTTCAGCTTGTTGCTCGGGGCATTGGCTCCCTTGAGCGTTCCGCTGGGAAGGAGGATCAGTCCGGCACCGGTGGTTGCCGTCTTCAGGAAATCGCGTCGTCGCATGGTCTAGGTCTCCTTTCGTTCGTGGCGCTGCCGCCGGCTTGGCGAGCTCGACCGATAGCGTGTTCGATACCGAGTTCCACCAGGCAACACAAGGGTATGGTAGCAGGGTCGGGGGCGGCCGTCATGAAGGGCATAAGGCTATCGGCATCGTCCGGCGCCATGTCGGTGACCCATGCTCCGTCGTTCACCAGCAGACCGTGTTTCTGGGCCCAGTACTTCGCCACACTTGTTGTCGTGGGTTGCGATCAGGAGGACGAGGCGCCAGTCAGAGCAGCGACCGTCAGGGAGCTGTGTTGTTGGAGCGCTAGAACAGCAACGCTCCCTCACGGTCGCGTCTCCGGCGCCGCATCGATCCGAAGTGGAAGCGTCTCCGACGGCGACCCCGGGGCTGGGGAACCGACAGATTCAAATGAGTCGGACTCCTAGGTTTGAGGCACCGGAACAGGGGTCTCTTTCTCAGGGCAGCGTGACCGCCACCGGCGTGGCGTAGTCGTCCTGCATGTCGTACGGCAGGCCGCGTACTTCGGTGCCATCGCGGTTGGCGAAGTAGAGGCGAGAGATCGAGAGCTTGTCGGGGTGGCCGTCGGCCCAGAGCACGGCGAACGGGGAATCCGCCGGGGCGCCGAAGACCTTGCGCACGTAAGAGTGGTTGCGGGGGCTCTTGCGGGTGAGGTCGCGGACCTTGGTCCAGGTGCGGCCCTCGTTCCGGCTGGTCCAGACGGCCACTTCGCCGCCGCCGCCCCAACGCTGCGGGCCTCGCTCGGTCGGACCGACGATCCGCCAGGTCCCGTCGGCCTCGACCCAGATGGGGCCCGTGTCGTAGTTGTGCGTCGAGTTGGTCACCGCATGGACGTTCCACTTGCCGTTCTTGTGGTGCAGCACCTCCCAGGTCCGCGGGTCGCCCTGGGGGCCTGGCCTGTGGTCCGACGACGTGACGACCAGGATGACCGGGTTGCCCTGGTTGTCGAGCGTGACGCTGTTGAGATAGACCAAGCGGTCGTCGTCTGAATAGGCTTTGACCAGCGCGGGGTTTTTCGCGTCGACCAGGGGCGTCTTGACGGTCTCGCCGTCGACGTTCTGCCAGGACTTGCCGCAGTCGCGTGTCTCTAGGAAGTAGAGATCGGTTCGACGGTCGGGGTGGCCCTTGGGATGGCGGTTGAAGGCGGTGACGATCCGCCCGTCGCGCTGGCAGCTGGTCTGATACTGCCCTTCCATGCCGGCCAGCTTCTGGTCCTCGGCGCGCGAGCCGTCGGGCCGGCGGACGTTCCAGTACAGCTCTCGCACGCCGGTGTACTTCGTGAAGAGCTCGACGATGCCCGCGCCGCGGACGGCGTAGGGCTGCGGGTAGCAGATCTCGTCGGAGGACACGCGCTCGAAACGGTCGATGGCGTAGGGCTTGACGCTTCGATAGACGAAGCCGGGCCGTTTCCGTCCGCGGCCGGCCACGTAGACCCAGAGGTGGCCTTGCTCGTCGATCGTCAGCGACGCGTCGTCGTGCGGATCGTCGACGCCTCCCTTGTCGTGGACAATCGTGGGTCGCGGGACGCGGTCTTTGACGTGGTCGTAGTAGGAGACCATGTTGAGGAGGTATCGCTTGCCGCCCTTCGAGCCGCCGTAGCAGAAGAAGGTCTTCTTGGCCTCGGGAGCGTAGACGGCGATGGGGACGTGCTTGGCCGTGTAGGTGCCCAGCCCGCCCGAGTACTTGTCGCCATAAGCCCAGAACCGCTTAGCGTCCGGGGCGTCGGAGTACTGGCCGAGCGTAAACCAGATGCCCCGGTAGCCCGTGTCTTTGGGCTTCGACGTCGGATCCTCGGCGGCTCGGGACGACATCGCCCAGCCCAACAGGACAGTCGCCGCAATCACCAGGCCCCGGATCATTCGATGCTGCATAGCAGGCTCGCTTTCGTTTCGGATGTACGCGTACAGGGAGTAGCCACTCCTATCCGCGGGGGAACCGAGCGGTGCCCCTCTAGTCGTCCGTTTCGCATGTCGACGTTTGGCCGTTAGGCCCGCGCCTTGCGAATCAGCTCGAGCGTCTCGTCGATCTGCTTCGTGCTGGAAAAGCCGATCGTGAACGCATCGACCGTTCCCAGGTCGAGCACGTACTTCAGGGCCTTGAGGCGTTTCTCGGCGCTGTCGTAGCCGTTCTCGCCGTAGACCTTCATGCCCAGCACGCCGTGGCCCTGCTTGTGCATCTTGGCGATCTCGGGGGCCACCTTGTCCGGCTTGTCGTCCATCCTGGCCCCGAACGGGTTGATGCGGACGAGATGGACGTCGATCCAGTCGCAGTCGGACGAGGTCACCAGCGGAGGGAATCCGTGGCACGAGACGCCGACGGATCGGACGCGGCCCTTTTCCTTGGCGTCGTACAGGACGTCCATGACCGGGCGCATGTCGGTGTCCCAGCCGCCCTTGCTCATGCAGTGCATCAACACCGTGTCGAGTTGCGGCGTCTCGAGCTCGCGGCGGAATCGATCGATGTCTACCCGGGCGACCTCGGCGCTCTTGGCGCGGGTCTTGGTCAGGAGGAAGACCTTGTCCCGGGCGACGCCCTTCAGGGCCTTGCTGACCAGGTAGTGCGCGCGGTACGCATCGGCCGTGTCGATGTAGCGGACGCCGCAGTCCAGCGCGTAGCGGACCATCTTGGTGAACGCGGCCTCGCCCATGGCCCGTTGTTCGCTGCCGCCGCGCGTGCCGGTGCCGAGTCCGAGGACGGAGGTCTTGACGCCGCTTCGACCGAGGCTGACCAGGTCGGTGCCGCAGGTGATCTTGGATTGGGTTGCCTCCGCGGCGAGGGTGAAGCGTCCGGTGAGGGCGGCCGCTCCCGCGGCGGCGGTTCCGGCGAGAAATCGACGACGTGAGATGTCTGACATAGCAAGGTCCTCTCGGGCTCGCGACGGGATCATCATCAACGGAAGACGGGGCCGCGGGGATCGCCCCGGGCACCTTGTCAGCAGTGTACCATCGGGCGAGGTCATGCTGAAGTCGAAACCGGCCGGGACGAGCTGTGCGGCCTTCTTGGCAGGCGTCGGCTGATCAGGCCGGCCAGGGCGTAGACCACCAGGGCAATCCACACCACCGTGGTGAACCCCAACGACATCGCCAGCACCACCGCCAGGACCGCCGCGATGACGGAGGCGAATCCGTTGGCGCCCCATGCCCAAGGGATCAGGTGCGGCGCTCCGACGTGCAGGCGGAGCAGCCCGCGCGGAAACGGCATGCCCATCGGCAGGGCCAGGACGCCGGCGACGGCCAGGCAGACCGCGGCTCGGGCCGCGAGGGGCCAGGCCAGGACCGCATCCAGGGCCGGTCTGAGGAACAGGGCGTAGGCGACTCCGAGCAAGACGATGAAGACCAGCGGCCGGGAGATGTCATACGCCGCGTCGGTGGGGATTCGTCCGGCCAGGAGGCTGCCGGCGCCGCTGCAGGCGAGGAAGGCGGCCAGGACGACGGCCACGGCGAAGACCGGTTCGGCCAGGACGTGGGTGAAGTCCTGCATGAGCGTGATCTCGAGGAGCATGTAGGCCAGGCCGAGAGAGAAGAAGTAGGCGCCCGTGGCCAGGCGGTGACCTGTCGACTCGGTCCGGCGTCGTCGGATCGCCAGGGGTAGGGGGATCAGCACGGCCGCGGCGAGCGTGAGCCAAATCAGGGCGGCCACGAGCATGACGTATCCCCACTCGATATGGACGAGCCATTGCCGACCGAAGGCTTGTCGGTAGTTGTCGAGCGCATCCCAGCGGAAGACGTGGTGGAAGAAGGGACGGTCGTCGGTTGCCGGGCGGACCTGGAAGGCCCACTGCTCATAGAGCCCCTCGCGGTGCGGGGAGAGGATCTCGCGGGCGCACCATCCCAGGTGGGACAGCGGCGAGCCCTCGGGTCCCGGGCGCGGGTCGATGCGGTTGGCGGTCTCGAGGGGCATGCCGGGGTACCAGACGGGGTCCATGGCCATGTCGGTCAGGATGGCTTGCAGGCGTCGTCGTGCCTTGGGGGCGAGGGCGTCTCGAGAGGCCATCGTGCAGGCGGCGAGGTAGTTCCTGAATTGGACGATGCGGTCGTCGGCGGGCGCGCGTCCGCGTGCCTCGAGGGCGGTCGCGAAGGTGGCGAAGAGGCGGACGTTGTCACGGGGCGGCTCGGCGATGCCGCGGACGACGGCGACGACGCCTCGGGGGCTGAGGCGATCGAGGCATCGGGCGACGCCCTCGACGGTGGCTATGTAGGATTGGCTCATGGCCGTCATGCCGGGCGCGCCGGCCGAGAGCGATTCCAGTCCGGTGAGCTGGATGAGGTCGAAGGCCTGGTCGGTGTGTTCGAGGAAGCCGCGGGGCTCGTCGTGAACGAGGTGAACGTCGGGTCCGGCGAAGACGTGGCGCGGGCCTTCGCGGTTCTCGCGGAGGATCCGGTCGACCTGGGGGTTGGGCTGGACGACGGTGATGGCTTCGGCGTCGAATCGCCGTGCCAGCCAGACGTTCACGCCGCCGGTCTCGCTGATGAGCAGGACCCGCTTGGGGCGGAGCAGTCGATAGACCGCCGCCATGGGCGTCTCGTCGAGGACGGCGGCCCCGTCGGCGGTGTCGATGCGGAAGACGGGGGCGGGGCTCCCGCCGTCGAGGAAGAGGACGCGCTGCTTGGGGGGCGGCTCGGCATGGGGCGAGGCGAAGAGCGTCTGGTGGGCCAGGGGCGATTCGATCAGGTCGAGCCGTCCTCGGGGCGAGTCGAGGCGGGCGATGCGTCGGGCCTGGCCCTGAGCGATGAGCTGTTCGAAGGAGGCCAGGGGTTTGTAGGGATCGATGGGCATCGGGCCGTGGATCAGGGGCATCAGCGCCGCAAGCGTCCCCAGGCTGACGAGCCAGGCGACGATCATGCGGTACGAGCGGCTCGCGACGAAGGCGCCGGCGAGCATGCCGGTGGCGGCGACGGCCCCGATGAGCGTTTCGGGGCGGAGCAGGATCATGAGCCCGATCGCCCAGGCCGAGCCCAGCCCGCTGCCGACCAGGTTGGCGGCGTACATGCGTGTAGCGTCGGCGCGGCAGGCGGTCAGCGACAGGCCGATCGCCACGGCGCCGACGAAGAAGGGCACGACCATCAGCAGGTGGTAGACGATCAGGAGCGCTGCCTGGCGGGGCTGGAGGAGGATCTGATAGGTATCGATGGGCAGGCGTTCGGCGAGCCAGAGGCAGACGGGCGTGGCGAGGGCGAAGGCGGTGATGCTGGCCAGCAGCGCGGGGGCGAATCGTCGGACGAGGGGTCGGGCGAAGAAGGTGAGGAAGGTCCCGCTGGCGCCGAAGCCGAGCAGCGCGGTGCTGATGACGAAGTAGGCGAAGTGGTGCCATCGGGCGACGGCGAGGCATCTCATGAGGACGAGCTGGAGGGCGATCACGGCGGCCGAGACGAGGGCCACGGCGAGATAGGTCCGCGTATCGGCGCGTGCGGCGGGTGGAGCCGTCATTGCTGGATCCGGCCCGTCATGGGGACGAACCGGACGCCGCAGAGCGTCTTGTAGCGCGGCCGTCCGGTCTTCGGGTCCTTGGTGATGACCTTGAGCTGCTGGTACAGGCCCGGCTGGCCGAGGGGCACGACCATCCGCCCGCCGTCGGCGAGCTGCTTGAAGAGCGGCGGCGGGACGTGTCCGGCGGCGCACGTGACGATGATCGCGTCGAAGGGCGCGTGTTCGGGCCAGCCGAAGTAGCCGTCGCCCTGCTTGGCGTCGATGGTCTTGTATCCCAATTTCTGGTAGCGGGCGGCGGCTTGTTCGGCCAGGGGCTCGATGATCTCGATGGTGAAGACGTGCGGGGTGAGCTCGCTGAGGACGGCGGCCTGATAGCCGCTGCCGGTGCCGATCTCGAGGACCTTCTCGCCGGACTTGAGCTGCAAGGCCTCGGTCATCATGGCCACGATGTAGGGCTGGCTGATCGTCTGGCCGAAGCCGATGGGCAGGGGGTGGTCGACGTAGGCGGAGCGGGCGTCGCCGGGTCGGACGAACTCATGGCGGGGCACGTGTCGCATGGCCGCGAGGGCGCGCGGGTCCCTCACCGGACTGCGGCCGTCCAGCGGCTCGGCGATCTGGCGGCGGACCATGCGGTGTCGATCTTCCCGACGCTCGGACGTGCGCGGTCGATGCCAATCTCGGGCAGGACGGGTTGCCGGTCGGGTGCGTGGGGGTTGCGTGCGGACGGGTCTGGTGGTCGGGTGCGGCTCGGTCGCGCTCCCGAGCTGGGCGAGGTCGGGCTCGCGCGACGGCGTCGGTGCGGGAGGTCTCGGGCCCTTGGACGGCCAGAGGACGACCGTGAGGAAGACGGCGATGCCGATCAGGACGAGGACGGTGGTGGAGATGTGTCGTGCCATGGTAAGACCCTTCTCTGCTTGGATGATATGAGAGGAGGGGGGTTCGGGGGAAATCCGAATGGCCGCGCGGCGGTCGGTCGTCGCCACGCGGGGGCGTCGACGGTCGGGCCTCGGGCGACGTGTGGGCGCCGGGCGCGCTTGCTGAACCGGCGGGTCCGGCAGCTGAGCGCGGGCCCGACGCTGTGGGTGGCCTCGGGCCCGCGGCAGGTTCGAGAAGGGCGTTTCGTCGCCGCGTGCTGGTTGAGGCTACTTGCTCAACGCCTCGAGTAGCAGTTTTGTCTCCTTGCCTGCGATCTCCAGCTTCGGGTTGTGCACCAGCTTGTGAATGCGGTAGCACGCCGTCATGGGCGGGCCGGAGTGGATCTGCAGGGCGATGTGTCCGGAGGCCTCGCCCTTGACGTCGAGCAGCGTCGTGCAGAGCGTGCCGTTGATGGCGGTCCAGATGGCCGGGCCCACGGCGAGGATCTCGTAGCGGTTCCACTGGCCGGGCTTGACGGCCTGCTCGCCGCGTTTGTTATCGTCCAGCAGCTTGCGGCCGTGCTCGTGGTAGAGCTTGCCCCACCAGCCCTGTCCGACGTCGGCCTGGTAGCCCTCGGCCTGGCCGTGCTTGTCGACCTTCTTGGAGCGGAACTGGATGCCGGCGTTGGCGCTCGGCGGGGTGAGCTTGACGTCCAGGACGAGGTAGAAGTCGGCGACCAGCACGTTGGACCAGATGAACTCGTTGCGTGGAATCTTGGCGCCGCTGCTGCCGACGATCGCGCCGTCCTTGACGCTCCAGTACTTCTTCGTGCCGCTCCAGCCGGAGAGGTCTTTGCCGTTGAAGAACGTCGCGTCGACCTTGGCCTGGTTCTCGAGGGCCTCGGCGATGGTGAGGACGGCCTGCCTCGCCTCCGCCCGAACGTGGGCATCACCGAACAGCGCCAGGGCCATCCGCAGCCCCCCGCGGCTCGGCGTGGCGGCCAGCGCGCTCAGCATGGGCTTCTGGTCAGCGGCCGGCAGCTTGGTGAGCGCAGCCAGCACGTTCGCCAGCGGCCAATCGGCCATGACGCGAACGGCGACTCGCTTGGCGTCCGTCTCGCCCTTGAGAGCGACACGCATGACGGCGTCGAGCGCCTTGGGGCCTCCGGCCGTCGAGAGGAGCCGCAACAGCGCGTGTCGCGCCTCGCCCTTGGCGATCGGTAGCGCCGCGATGAGCTTGGCCGTGATCTCGGCCGGGACGCACGCCGCACTCAGCGTGAGCGTCTTGCCCTCGGCCACGGTGTCGCTCCTGGCGACGCCGTGCACCTGGTAGTCGATACGGAGTTGCTTGCGAACACCCGAAGCGGGGTCGCCGAAGTTGCTGTTGGACGCCTCCACGGATGCAGCGCCGTCAGCGACGAGCTGCTGCACCTTCTTGGTCACGTCCTTGGTCTTGCCGCCGGCGAGGTCGCCGTAGACCGCCTTGGTCACGACCACGCCGTCGATGCCGCCCTTCAGGGATCGGCACAGGTTATGGATGATCGCCTCGGCGGCGCGAACCTCGCCCTCGGTGCGAGCGGCCGACATGGCCCCCAGCAGCCCGTCAAGCTCGGCCTGACCCGCGTAGTTGGCCAGGGCCTTCAACGCGGCCAGGCGGACCGTCTCGTCGGCGTCCTTCGTGGCGGTTGCCAGCAGCAGCGGGCCTGGCTTGTCGAGACCGCCCTGACCGATCATCTCGACGGCGGCCACGCGGGCCTTGGCGTCCTGATGGTCGAGGAGGTCGCGGAGGGCCTTATCGGCGGCCTCGGCGGGGAAGTAGCTGAGCCCGTGTCGTGCGGCCTCGGCGACCTCCCCTTCGCCGGTCCAGGCCAGTCGGGCGAGCAGGGGTATCGCGGGTTCGTGGGCGAGGCTGGTCAGGGCGGCGATCGCGGCGGCGCGTTCGTGCTCCTTTCCCCGAGCGGCCTGGCGTAGGAGGGCGGGACCGGCGGCGGGACCGCCTCGCTTTCCGAGCACGGCCATGACTTGGATCTTGCGGCAGCCTTCGAGATCCTCCAACGAACCGACGAGCACGTCGGTCATTTTGTCCG
The DNA here is from genome assembly GCA_964622545.1 of uncultured Planctomycetales bacterium. Classification (GTDB taxonomy): domain Bacteria; phylum Planctomycetota; class Phycisphaerae; order UBA1845; family JAFGLZ01; genus JAFGLZ01. The sequence goes on from CAZUQM010000021.1 coordinate 56,272, forward strand.
TGTTTGGCCAGTCGCGGGCCGTGCGGAGGCCGCCGTCGAAGGTGTCCGCACAATCGCCATCGAGCATGCGCTTGAGCAGCGCGGCCGCCTTCTTGGCGTCTTTCTGTGTCAGGACCGCACCGCGCATCGCGGCGATACGGATCTCGATGGGGGCCTTGTCGGCGGTCATGAGCCGGTCGTAGAGCGCGGCGGCCGCATCGCGTTTGCCGGCCTTGGCGTAGTCCTCGGCCACGTCGAGGAGGGCGTCACCGAGGGCGCGCATCGTTTCGGCCGGGAGGTCGGCGTTGGCCATCGCCGACTTGAGGGCGTCGACGGCCTCGTCCGTGGCGATGGTGCCTAGCGCGCCGGCGGCGGCCCGGGCCACCATGGAGTCGCTCGTGCTGAGGAGTTTGCACAAGGCAGGGACGGCCTGGGTGTCCTTGCGGATGCCCAGGGAGCTGATCATGCCGATTTTGAGACGGCCTTGGGTCTTGGCCAGGGCGTCGCGGAGGGCGGCGCCGGCCTCGGGGAAGGGCATCGGCTCGAGTGCGTTGCGGGCGATGTGGGAGGTCTTCTCGACGAGCAGCATCGGGGCCAGGACGGAGACGGCGTCGGCCCCGCCCGTGCGTGCGAGCTGTCGGCAGGCGTCGGCCTTGTCTTTGTAAGTTGCATCCGCTGATTTCAGCACGGCCAGGGGGTCGGACTTCTCGGCGGCGGCAGTCTGGGCGAGCAAGACGGTTATGGTCAACATCGATAGAATCGTTCTCACGGTGTTAGCCTCCTTGTTAGCAGGATTAGGCTTTCAGAAGCAGTGCCAAGTGTTCAACACAAGTGCATCTATCGTTCCTATCCTCGTGAATCGCCGTCAGAGACGGCTTCTACCGCAAAACGCCGTCGCGCGTCGGAGACGCGACTGTAAAGGAGCGTTACTGTTGAAGCGATCGAACAACACAGCTCCCTGACGGTCGCTGCTCTGATAGGCGCCTCGCGCTCGTCAGCTACTCCTGCAAGGGGCCTAGACAACCCAGGGCTCGCGCTGGGCGCGGGCGAGCAGGCGGTTGGCCTCGTCGTCGTTCACGAAGGTCTCGGTGTCGGGATCGAACCGCAGGTCGCGTCCGAGCCACATGCAGATGTTGGCCGCGTGCACGGTGCTCATCGACTGGTGCATGACGGTCGGGTTGGCGACGGTCTCCTCCCGGCTCTTCACGCAGTCGAGGAAGTTCCGCATGTGGTCGAGCGCGCGGCCGGTGCGGGCGACGTACTCGCCGATGACCTCGTCGAAGTCCTGAAGCAGCTCGGGGCTGGACACGTCGGGCTGCTTGTAGCCGTCGGCGGCGGCGGCCCAGCCTCGATCGCCGTCGAAGCGTTCGCCGCAGGAGCCGTGCCAGTAGGTGTCGCCGCGCGACAGCACCATCTTCTGGCCGGTCTTCATCTCGCAGACCATGCCGTCGCCGCTCTCGTTGTCGACGTAGTTGTACTTGACGGGGATGCTGTCGCCTTCGAGTCCGGCCAGGGCCTGGGCGAAGCAGTGGGCGCCCCATTCGCCGATGCAGCTCGTGTGGAAGTCGTAGAAGCCTCGCCATCCGCCCTTGACGTACTTCTCGTTGTAGGGCCGCCAGGGGCAGGGGCCGAGCCAGGCGTCCCAGTCGACCTCGTCCTTGGGCGGCTGCGGCTGGGCCGGGAGCCAGTCGTGGCGCATCTTCGCGGCGTCCCACGGTGCGATGTGCGCGTAAGCCGTGTGGACCTTACCGAGTCGCCCGGTGCGGGCCATCTCGATGGCGAAGACGTGGTTTGGCTCGCTGACACGCTGGGTGCCGGTCTGGTAGACCCGTCCGTAGCGTTTGGCCGTATCGACGACGGCGCGCCCCTCGGCAACGGTCATGCTCGAGGGCTTCTCGGTGAAGACGTCCTTGCCGGCCCGCATGGCTCGGATGGAGGCCTGGGCGTGCCATCGGTCGCCGGTGGCGATGAGGACGGTGTCGATGTCGGGTCGCGTGGCCAGGAGCTCGCGCATGTCGGAGTACATCGCGCAGTCCTTGTTGCCGTAGTGCTTGTCGACGACGTTCTTGACGGCCCGGCACTGGGCCTTGCGGACGTCGCAGTCGGCCAGGACCTGCACGTCCTTGTTGCGCATGGCCCAGCGGAGGTCGTAGAGGCCGCGGCCGCGGATGCCGATTCCGGCCATGGTGATGCGCTCGGAGGGGGGCGTCGCCCCGCACAGACCCAGTGCGGACGACGGAACGATGTAGGGCGCGGCGACCGCTGCGGCGGTTCGGCCCAGGAATCTCCTGCGTGATAGCTTTCGAGGCATTGGATGGTCCTCCTGTGATGTCGCGAGTGAGTCGGACCAGACGCGGACGCAGCTCTTGGGCGCGCCGGCTTCTGGCCGGCCTGGATGCTCTAGTCCTTCAGCTCTCGAATCCAGATGTTGCGAAAGCGGACGGGGTTGCCGTGGTCTTGAAGCATGATCGGTCCCTTGTCGCCATGAGGCTTGTAGGCGGTGACGGCGTGGGGCCCCTTCCAACCGGTGCCGCCGGAGAGCTCGACGTGATCGTGGATCAGCACGCCGTTGTGGAAGACGGTGAACGTCGCGCGCTTGACCACCTTGTCGCCGTCGAAGATGGGACGGTGGTAGATGATATCGTAGGTCTGCCACGCACCCGGCTTTCGGCAGGCGTTGACGAGCGGGACGTTTCGGCCGTAGAGCGCGCCGGCCTGGCCGTCGGGATAGGTGCTGTTGTTGTACGAATCGAGGATCTGGATTTCGTATTCACCGTGGAGGAACACGCCGCTGTTGCCGCGACCCTGTCCCTCGCCCTCGACCTTCGTGGGCGTGACCCACTCGACGTGGAGCTGGCAGGAGCCGAACTCCTGCTTGGTCTTGATGTAGCCGGATCCCTTGGTGGGCATCATGGCGCCGTCCTTGACGACCCACTTGGTGGGCTGGCCCTTGCGGGTGCTGGTCCAGTTCTTGAGGTCCTTGCCGTCGAAGAGGACCACGGCGTCGGACGGTGCGGCGCCGGGTTGGTCTTGGGTGCTGCACCTTCCCGGGGTGATGACCTTGGGGGGCGGTTGTTTGGTGGGATCCGTCTCGTGGACCATCACGCCGTCGATGGTCATGTAGTGCCTACGGACCCGCCGGTCTTTCTCGTTTTTCTCGACTTTGGTCCACTCCTTGATGACGGGCTTGTCGAAGTCGGCGTGGGCCGGGGTGGCCGGGGCCAGGATGACGACGGCGAGCAAGGCCGCCGCGATGAGGGTACTTCGCGTCATGGTTGGATCTCCTGTGCGTGACGGGTTGGCGACCGTGTGCAACGGTCTGGTGACCGGCCTCTCCTCGGGTGGATGCCCGTCGTGGGTGGCGTGACCTTTCTGCAAGCCGGTTGCGGAACTCGCGGGTTCGTCACGGACGACGGGGGCAGGCCGCGGATGGCCGTGGGCCAAGTATACCACCGGGTCGGTCGCCCGTAACGTCGAAATCGTGCGGTGGCGTTCACACTCGCCCTGCGTGCTCGCTAATGCTTGACTCGGTGTCGCGACCTCACCCAGACGAAGGACCCCAAGACGCCGAGCAGTGTGGGAAGCAACGGGGCAGCGCTGCTGCCGCATCCGAAGACGGCCTCCACCTCCCAATTCGCATGCATCTGGAGGACCAGTGGGTTGTTCGAATCGATGATGGCATGGTTGACGCTGCCAGGATGGTTGGGGTCATAGACGCGCCAGTGCTTGAAGATCTCGCCCTCGATGGGGTGTGCCGTTAGCGTAACGGTCGCGTTCGGATCGATGAACTCCGTCTGGTCGGGGACGATTTCGACGGTTCCCCACTGTTCGTTGACGATGTCCAGGCTCAGCGTCGTCCAGTCGGGGATGACGGCGTCGGCGACGATGGTGGCGACGACATGGCCCTCGATGGCTATCGGGTCTTCGACGATCGGTCCGACGGCATCGAGGACCAGGGTCAGCCGAATCTCGTTGGGCGAGGTGAACGCGACCGAGCCGATCAGATCGAGGGCATAGGGTCCCGTGCCCCGTAGGTTCTCCGTCGGGTTCATGAGGGGCACGAGCATCCCGGCCGGATCGTTGACGGCGGTTCCCCTGAGCTCGACCATGTTCTGGACCTGGTTGAAGCCCCCCGCCGGGTCGACGGCGACGGCCGGGCCGGGAGTCCCATACGGACCATACAAACCGTCCCCGACACCCAGCATAAGCCCGAAGGGGTCCTGGGGATCCCCGGTGACGGCCACGGCGGCGATGGGGTCGAACAGGTAGAACAGGTCTATCCCGTCGCAGAGCTCGAGGTCCATGTCGGTGATTCGGATCGAGTTCGGCTCTCCGAGTGGACTGAGACGTGCGACGACCGCGCCGACGACGGCCGAGGTATCCGAATCCGTTGGGCCCTCCGGGACCGTGGCCGAAAACGTCAGCGACGACGCCGACTGGTCAATGGTGAATTCGATGGGCGTGCCCGTGCCGGCCCCCGAAGGCAAGGGAGGGGGTTGGTCCCTGGCATCCGCGCTACCGGGTGGGGCAAGGACAGGAGCCTCGGTCGGCGCGGTTCCGGGTCTGTCGAACGTGACACCCGCCGGCCCGCCTTCGGCATGGGGCCACGTGTCATAGTCGCGATCCACCGCTTGGCCGTTGACCGTCTCGATCACCCACGTGCCCTTGGCGGCGGCGAGATCGTAGGTGATCGTATCGCCGCTCGGCCAGGCGAATACCCGGATGAGCAGGGCTTCCGACGGGTTGGCCGCGGCGATCGCCGTGGCGAGGTCGGCGGCCGTCCCCGACCATTCGGGGAACACGACGATCAACCCCAGGTCGGCCTGGCTGAACACGGCCACCAGCGTATTCGGGTCGGGAGCGAAGACCTGCCAATGGCCCGATTGTGCGGCCGGCGCATACTGCGACGGAACACCTACCGGTCCGTTGCAGCAGGCGAATCGGCGGTGGATGCCCGTGTTGTTCCAGACCATCCAGCTTTCGGAGGTCTCGTTCACGGCCGCCGCACCCATGCCGGTCCGGTCCGGCATGTGGAAGCAATTCAGCAGGTCCGTGCTTGCGTCACTGAGCATCAGTGTGATGGGCCGGGCCGCAATGATCGAGCGCGGACCTCTGTAGACGCCTCCCGCGCTCAACAGCCACCCTGAACCGCCGCTGTAGATCTCCGGCGAGGCCAACGGGCCGCGTCCGAAACGGACGAAGTACTCGCCGGGTTTGTCCACCACCCACTGCTTGACGTCGTCCGGCAACCGGTACGGCAGCATCTCGGCGATGAGTCCTCTGCTGCTGCGGTGGATGTTCGCCGGCGGCAACGGCAGGTTGGGATCGTACGGCTCGCCGGTCCAGACCCGCATCATCGTGGTATGAGGATCCGCATACAGTTCGGTCTGGTCCGCGTAATCCAGTTGACGACGAAACGGCGCGCAGCGCCGCAGATCCAGACTGCCCAGGGCGTATTGCCAGTTGATCGTGTCGAGCACATAGCGCGCCTTCGTCGCCAGCGTGGTGGATTCCGCGAAGGCGTCGAGGTTAAGCAACGCCTGGGTGGTGTAGCCCAGGTAGGGAATCGAGTTGAACTCGTAGACCCCCTCCACCAGCATCACGTCCAGATAGTCGAGCAGCCAGGTCTCCAGGCCGTTCGTCGCGTTGTCGTAGTTCGGATCGGTCTGGCCATGCTGGCAGAGCCATTGGTTCTTGAGGTAGCGGCTGCCCTCGGTCATGAGGTGGTGGTTCTCGGTATCGGTGACGAGTCCGTAGGAGTTGGGGACTTGCGTACGCGGCGTACCCCCCTCGTCGATGAGCAGGACGTTGACGATATGGTCGACGGTCGCGGGGTAGAGCCGCGTGGGCTCGTCGCCGAACAGGTAGAGCAACATGACCAGCCCCACCTCGGTGAAATCGTAGTCGCCAAGGGGATTCGCCTCCCATGTGGAGCCGCTGATGCCCCAAGGCGTGACCGACATGAGATACTGGTTGACCTCTTCGACGTCCCGGTTCTCGGCCAGCTTGGCCGCCATCACGAGCGGGGGCCCGCCCTTGTTGGCCAAGCCCCATGACCCGATCCCCTTCGTGGACCAGTCCTGTACGAGGGCCTGGCCCAGCATCGTCTCGACGTTCCCCAGCTCCGAGGACAGCGCGCCCGTTCCGATCGGAATCGCGCCGGGGCCCGGGTCTAGGGGGACCGTCCAAAGACGCCCCTCTCCGTAGATCTCATCGGGGGACTGCTCGGTGCATCCCAGGATGCCGAGGACCGACACGAGGAAGACGAGTCCGACAGTAAGTGCTCTGTCCATGGGTCGACTCCATCCTTGACGGGTACGGATCCGCTCAGAGCGAAGATCTCCGATGGATGTTCGGCCATGTATAGTGCGTCCATGATTGGGCCATGGGTGCACGCCTAGCATCTATCGTAACGGCTACCCCCCATCGTGTCGCGTTTCATGTCGGGCGTTGTGAGTGGTAGGCCATCGCGGTTTGGGGATGCCGCGCGCCCTGTTCCCTGAGCAGGATGGGGCTCAACGCGCTGCACGCTGTCAGCCGAAGGGGACTACGCTCTTGTCCAACTCGCGCAGGCTGCGTTCCATACGGATCCAGCGCCGCTCGGTGTCGGGCCGCCTCCTCGGCCACGCTTCGCAATGGTCAGTGGACCCGTGCCGACCGAAGACGCCGTCCCGGACGATTTCAGCGGCGGAGACGCAGGCCTGCTCGGCGTGACGCGTCGGGCTCGGGGTGAGGGCGGCCGCTGTCGGGAGCAGGGGGACGTCGTTCCGGAGGGGCGTCGAGAGGACTCGTCGATACGGTTCCGCCGTGCGTCGTCGATTCGCTTCTACACCCCGCATTCACCAGACGTCGGCGCGAGCCACGCCGCGTGCGGCCTCGATCTCGGTCGTCTTGGGCCGACATTCGAGCCCGACGTAGCCGCGGTAGCCAAGGTCGTAAGCCTCCTTCAGCACGCGGTTGTAACGGATCTCGCCTGTTCCGGGCTCGCAGCGACCTGGATGGTCTGCCAGTTGCAGGTAACCCACCTGGTCGAACCCCTCGCGGAGATGCCCGCAGAGATCGCCCTCGCTGATCTGCATGTGATAGAGATCCCAGTTGATCTTCACGTGGCTGGACTTGACGGCACGGCAGATGCGCACGGCCGGTTCGCTGCCGTACAGGCAGTGCCCCTTGTGATCGACGCGAATGTTCATCGGCTCGAGAATGAGCATCACGTCGTGTCTTTCGGCAATCGGCGCGGCGCGCTTCAGCCCGGTGATGATGTGCTCGTGCATCTGGGCCTGCGTCATCCCCGGCTGATCGTTGCCGCCGACGACGGTCATCTTCTTGCAGTTGAGCTTGTGGGCCACCTGGCAGGCCTCTTCGATGACCTTGACGAATCGGTCGTGGTTCTTGGGGTTGTTCAGCCCGGGAACGAACCCCCATGCGGTGAACTGCGCCACGGCGATGCCCAGTTCCTTGGTCAGTTGGGCCACCTGGTCGATCTTCTTGTTCTGGTAGGGCCAGAACTCCACGGCCGGATAACCCAGCTTAGCGGCCATCTTGACCCGCTCGGGGAACGGGAGCTTGCGCCACCACATCTCGATGTTGACCGCGAACTTGGTGTGTGGGGTCTTGCCGAGCTTGCTGATGTCCTCTCCGCTGCTCGTTTGACCTCGTGCCAGACCGGCGGTACCGGCCAGCGCAACGGTGGAACTCAAGAACGTTCGACGATTGATCGGCGGCATGGTGTTTGCTCCTCATCGTACGGGCGTCGTTGTTTAACGGGGCGACCTCACGTGCACGTGGGGCATTATAACCGCTGTGCCTACCGAAAACGCCCTCCGGCATGCGTCGGTCCTGGGAGAGTTGCCGGCCGCTCTCGGCGTGGGCGGCGTCGTTGGCTCAACGTCGCTGGCCGCCTGCTCAAGCAGGGTCGTTGGCGTTGGCCTCGGAATGGGTTGCTGCATGAATCTGCTGTTGGGCTTGACCCGTAGAGCAGGTGATCAGGAGACGGCAGGCGGGCACGCCTCGCCCGGGAGAGCATCCCGTCTCTCCTGCTCGCCTGCTCTGTTTTCGAGCGAAGCTCGAAAACGGAGAGGGGGGGATTCGAACCCCCGGAGCGCGGAATACCACGCTCAACGGTTTAGCAAACCGCCGCATTAAGCCACTCTGCCACCTCTCCGGCCGGGTGGGACGATGCACACCCATACGTATCGGCCGGTCGGTCGCCGGGGTTCATCTTCGACCCGGGCGACCCGGCCAGGGCCCATCACACCGGTCGGCTCGAGGCCCCATAAGGGCCCGCCCGACAGATGTATGAGCACCCTCCGGTCAACACCGGTGACGCTATCAGCTTTGCCTGAAGAGGTCAAGATGGAACCGACAGGCACGTGTCCGCCGGGCCCGTGGGCTTGTCCTTCGGCGGGGTCAGTGGGTCGCGGCCGGTGTGGTGGTCTGCTGACTGGCGCACTTGAGGTGCTGACCGTGGTGTTGTCGTTGCCACGCCGCACGCGGGCTGGCAACCCTGGTCCGTTACGCGATGATCGGCCCTGCCGCGCGGGCGGATCGCGCGGCTCCCGAAAGCGCCAGCGGAGGCTATGGAACGCGTCTTCGAGCCGACGCCTGCCGGGTCGAGGCAGAGTTCTGCTTGGCGTGCGTGGGCCCGAGGGATAGGCTGAGAGGCCACTCAGATCATCCAATCGAAGGGAGCGACCCCATGGCCGCGGTGATCACCCTTATCATGGTTCTGGCGGTCTCGCTGCTCGTGACGCGGGTGGCGACGATCGCGCTGTCGCTGACGGGTCTGTCGCGGCAGACCGCGCGGTTCCAGGCCCGATCGGCGCTGACGGGCGTGGGCTTCACGACGGCCGAGTCGGAGAAGATCGTCAACCATCCGGTGCGGCGGCGGATCCTGATGCTCCTGATGCTGCTGGGCAACGCTGGGATTGTGACGGTGATCGCATCGGCGATCCTGACGTTCGTCAACGCCTCCCAGGCGCAGAACTGGTTGCTGCGGGGGACGGTTCTGGTGGCGGCGGTGGCGGGGTTGCTGACGGTGGCCCAAAGCCAGTGGGTCGACCGGCACCTCTCGGGGTTCATTCGCCTGTTGCTGAGACGGTGGACGGACATCGAGCTTCGCGACTACGCGAGTCTGATGCATCTGGGCGGCGAGTACCAGATCACGGAGCTCCAGGTGCAGGAGGGCGACTGGCTCGCGGGACGGACCTTGGAGGAGCTCCGCTTGCCGGAAGAGGGTGTGATCGTCCTCGGCATCGAGGAACCCAGCGGCGAGTACTCAGGCACGCCGATCCCGACCACGCCGATCGAGCCGGGGCAGACCTTGCTGCTGTACGGGCGGGCTCGCTCGCTCGAGAAGCTCGACACGCGTCGGGCGGGCGTGGGCGGCGAGCTGGCGCACGGCGAGGCGATCGCCGAGCAGCGGCAGGTCGAGCTGGCCGAGGCCCGTAAGCAAGAAGAGCGCCAGCAGGAGGAGCCGAAGCAGGAAGGGCCACCGGCTGAGGCCAGCGAGCCACAGGACCGACCCGCGTCCGAGTAGGAATCGGAACGGGCTGGTCGGTCCGTGGTTCTTGCCGCAACGTCGAGGCTCTGGCACGCAGACCGCGACGATCGATCGCGTTTACCGCGGCGGCAACGGCAGCCTGACGTGGTGCGTCCACTCCTCCTTGCGGACGGAGTGATTCACCTCGGTGAACATGATGCCCCACGTCATGGAGGTCTCGACGAGCTCCACCTTCAGACAGACCCCCATCCGCCTTGAATACGACCGCGTGTTCCCCGCTATCCGCCAGATCCACTGGTTGACGGGCTGGAAGGTGTTCCTGGCCAGGTCGGGCACACTGCCCAGGCGGTTTCGCAGGACGGTGCCGCCGAAACCGTCCGTATCCTTCTCAACCCGCTTGAACTCGAACCGCCAGTGGGGGTTGTTGCCCTCGTCGCCGCTCTTGTTGAGCGTGTTGCAGTCCCTGACTTCGATGGTCTTGGAGCTGCCGATGGTCATGCCTGCGCTTGCGGTGGCGACCGGGCCGGCATCGTAGCCTACCTCGCCGCCGATCGAGAAGTCGACGCTGCTGGTCACGCTCGTGGTGTTGTTCACGGTCTGGGGGCTGGACTGAATCAGGCCCACCTCGCTGCGGTTCTGATAGCCGTGCACCCAGGCGTTGATGTCGATAGCTCCCAGGTAGCGTCCCTGCCTCTTGCTCTCGTTGTGCGTGAAGGCGTTGCTGCCGTTGAAGACGCCGTACTGCTCAACGAAGTAGAAATCCTGGTCGTTCTTGCGCGAGTGGCAACCGTAGACGAAGTACGACAGCGTGTAGTTGTTGCCCTCCTGCTGGAAGCGTTTCTCGTCGATCCAGGCCGAGGCCAACTCGGTCAGGTTGTTCGAGTTCGCCGCCTCTTCGAGGGCTCGGCGCTTCGAGGCCTGAGCCGGCTCGGCGTCGGCCCGTGTGCCGTTGCCGGCGAGCCATTGCATGAAGGTGAGCATACGCGTGTCTTGGTTGTAGTTGCTGTCGTAGGTGTCTTCGATGCGCTCGGGCTCGGTTTCGGTGGTGGTGGTCGAGCCGTCGAGGTTCGTCTCGATGCTCTCGACGGTGCGGGTGTACGTCGTGCTCGGGGGATGCCACGTGCTCGTCCACGTGTCGCCATTGGCCTCCTTGTCGATGGCGTAGACCTCGGCGTAGAGCACGCCGTCGGGCAGCTCGACGTCGGCATCGGCATCGCCGAGACTCGCCAGCAGGGCCTCGATCTGCGGCTCGGTGACGTGGACGACGGCGACAGGCTGGTGGGCCTCGAAGGCGGCCTTGATCGCGGTCTTCTGCGTCTCGTCGAGGTCACCCACGGCGCCGCCGGCGATGAGGATCGCCTCGTCCGATTCGCTGCCGGTGTGGGCGATGAGGTCGACCATGTCGTGGATCTCGTCGGCGATGACACCCTCGAGCTCACCGATGAGATAGGCGGCGGGCTTGTCGTTGGGATCGACCGCGATGCCCGCCTGAGTGAGGTCTCCGGCCAGGGGCAGGAACCACGCACCGCAACCGGCCAGGGACGTCACGAGCAACAACAGCAGGCCAGCAGACTTCCTCATCTTTCAGACTCCTCTGTCAACGAGCTTGGACCGCTGCGGGTCCGGAACCGGACTGGAACAGCGCTGACGCAGGGGCCCTCAGTCGTCGGCGCACAGCGTGGCTTGAATTTCTACCTGGCTTAAGCCTTCGTGCGACAAAAGGTTGTCGCGTCTGTTACCGGGTGTTTATCGGCTGGCAGGACCCGGGCATTGAATGCTTCTGGCGATAGCGCGTTCAGGTCTTCGGGAGAACGATGGTCGGGTCGTTCCTTGACGGGTGGGCGGCGGCGCGGTACAGTGCCTCACGTCGTACACAAGTGAATAATCGCCGATGCTGGTGGTTGCCGCCGGTCGGGTTGTGTGCCCGGCCACAGGTGACCTGCAAGAGGGAAGACGGTGAGAATCCGTCGCGGCCCCGCCGCTGTGATCGGGGACGAACGCCGGACAGTGCCACTGCCTGTTCATGGGTGGGAAGGCCCGGCTAGTAGGACGATCCGAGAGCCAGAAGACCTGCCAGGATTGGGTTAGCGGTTTCGACTTCGCGGAGTGGGTCGACGTCGCTCAGCGGGCAGGTCCCCCAGCCGGGATCGGCCGGTTGTGATCGATGGCATGACCCACGTTCCTGAGACGGAGCGTGGGTTTTTTTGTGCATTGCCATGCCTGCGCTGAGGACGTCGCCTGGAGGTTGCCGGAAGCGAGCCGACGAGTCGGGCTCTGGGGCTCAGACCCGTCACATGGGTCTGGGACAAGGCGGAGGTCCTCGAATCACGAGTCAAGCAAACTATCGATTGGAGGCAATGGTCCGCCGCCGGCCGGACGGTCCGGTCCGTGTGCGCGGCCATCAGTGCGTGTTTGGGTGAAGGGAGAGATCATGTCACAGCGAGGGAGTTGGAGGCTGCTGGGGATGATGGCGGTGCTGTCGATGGCCGCCGGAGCACAGGCGGGCATCTTGGACGGGTACACGGTTTCCGAGACGGCAGGAACGGGTGCGAACACGGCGTACGTCGGCGTGAGCTTCAGCGACGGCGCGGACTACCTGTTCGCGGTCAACTTCGACGGCTCGACCACGAGCGACGTCATCCACCACCTGCTCGACGACGAAACGGGCCTGGACGTGGACTTCCAGGACTTCGGCTTCGGTGAGTTCGTCAACGGGCTCAGCTACGACGGTCACAGCGACATCGGCTACGGCGGCGGCGAGAACTGGTGGCACTACTGGATCAGTGACGACGCCGAGACCTGGACGTCCCCCTGGTTCGGCATCTCGGATCGCGTGGTGGTCGACGGCAGCATCGACGGTTGGCGGTACGGCTACGGCTACACGCCGATTCCCGAGCCGATGACGGTTGCCCTGCTCGGCTTGGGCGGCCTGCTCATCGCACGTCGCCGTCGAGCCTAGAAGGACTGAGCCGCTATGGAAGTAAAGGGGCCCGACGGGTGCGGACACACCGCGCCGGGCCGGTTCAACCTTGACAGTTGTAGTTTAGTAAGGAGTAGTGAGGTGAGGCAAGCGTTTGTTGTACGTCAACCAGGGTGGGGTGCAGCCATCATGACACTGGTCATGGGGGCGGCAGCCCAGGCAGGGGTCTACTCGGCCCCGTCGAATGATCCGACGAATCCGCACGATGCGCCGATCTCCAAGAGCGACGCATCGATCGTCGAGTGGGCCGACGAGGTGATCGAGTACTCGCCCGCACCGGGCGTGTCGCCCACGTTCCAGAACCCGGAGACGGGCTACGGCTCGCTCGGGGATCTCACCCAGACGCAAATCGATGATGGCGTGCTGCCGGGCAGCATTACGGTCGGCTTCCCGACGGGCATCGCCGACGGCGCCGGAGCCGACTTCGCCGTGTACGAAAACGGCTTTGCCTACGGCAGCCCGAACGGGTTGTTCATGGAGTTGGCCTTCGTCGAGGTCTCTAGCAACGGGGCCGACTTCGCCCGGTTCGATGGTATCTCGACGAACACGGCGCCCGTGGCCGGCAGTGGCGGTTTCTCGGGTTGGGACACGTCCAACGTCTATAACCTGGCCGGCAAGCATCAGAGCGGTTGGGGCACGCCCTTCGATCTGGATCAGCTCACCGGTCACAGCCTGGTGCAGCAAGGCCTGGTGGATCTGTCGGACATCCAATACGTCCGTCTGGTCGACATTCCGGGCACGGGCTTCTACACCGACTCGCTGGGCAATCCGATTCTGGACGCCCACCCGACGACCGGTTCGGGCGGATATGACTTCCGCCTTAGCGAAGGGGTCGCCGTGATCAATGCGGTGCCCGAACCGGCAACGCTGCTGCTGTTGGGCATGCCGGCGGTCAGGGCGCTGTTGAGGCGTAGGGGATAGGACAGTCATGAACATCACGGCGAGAAGCATTCTCGCCTTTGGGAAGGGACATGAAACGATGAAAGCATCGATCACGATTCTTGCAGTTCTTGCATTCTGTGGCGCTGCCACCGCCGCTCCGTACGCGTTTCAAGGCGTCACCGTGGATGTGGAAGCTTGGGCCGGTTCGGGTTCGAATGAGTCGATCCTGGTCGTTGACTGGAACAAGCTGGACAACGGGGCCGATACGGTCAGCGAATCGCACGCGTTCGGGTTCCGCTGGGACGGCACGGCCTATGTATCGGACATGCTCGACGCGTTCAACGACGCAGGCATTCTGGTCGTTACCACAGGGTATGGCGGAGCCTTCCTGAACAACATCGGCTTCATCGATGAGGCTGAACCTTACGGCGCACACATGCACATCGAAGAAGGGAGCTGGAATCTGGCCAGCACCACCGACCCGAACGCCCGCTGGGGCACGTGGGGTGACTCGGAGTGGGACTGGAATGGAGCGGGCATGACTCAAGAACTGCTCGTTGACGGCCAGTTCGAGGGCATCAACGCGATCATGTGGTTCGGCACGCCGCCAGCCTACGCGGACGATCAGCTGAACATCCCCATCATCATCCCCGAGCCGGTGACGCTGGCGTTGTTGGGGATCGGTGCGATGGGCCTGACGCGCTGTCGCAAAAGGTCACTCGTTTAGGGGGGGGGAGCGAAGCTGTCACGGGGCGGACGGGTTGCGGATCCGTCCGCCCCCTACCCGGAATCTGCCGTCCGGTCCGCAGACGGACTTGCGGATCTTGACGGTGCATGGCGGATAAGAGGCGACCGTGTTCTCAGGGAATTGAGGAAGGCAAGGAGTGGATGCGATGATCGATCGAGTTGCACTGGCCCTCGTTTGCGTGGCGACTGTTTCGGCTGGCGTGCACGCAGACCCCAATGATCCCAACGCCTACGCTGCGCAGGTCGTCTCCTACACACCGGGCACCGGCATCGGAGCGGACTGGATCAGCGGCAAGCCCTTCAACGATCCGAACAGCGCCCTCGGTCGACCGACCGTCGACACCACGGGTGATGCCTGGTACATCCCCTTGGGGGATCCCGTGCCGGTCGTGCACGTCTATCCGACGATCCGCGCCCACGAGGTGGTCACCGTGGGCAACGACGGTGGTGAGCTGATCGTCAAGTTCAACCAACCGGTTCAAAACGACCCGCGCAACCCCTACGGCGTGGACTTCGTCGTCTTCGGCAACGCGTTTCAGATCATCGACGGCATCAACGGATGGACCAATGGCGACCCGAACGATGTGACGTGCCTCGGGGGCCTGTTTTCCGAGCCGGGTGTCGTCAGCGTCGCGCAGGACCCGAACGGACCCTGGTACACGTTCACGGACGGCCCCTTCGCCGACGACTTCGGACCCACGCAGGGCCGCGTGCCCGTGGACGACCCGAACGACGCTGACCCCAACCTCGGCGTGTGGAACCTGTTCTGGGGCGGCCCGACCGACCCGACCCGACCGATCGACCCGAACGATCCCAATGTCTCGCCGTCTGGCTTCGTCGGCAAGACGGTCCGCCAGATGTGCGACGCTTACAACGGTTCGGCCGGTGGGACCGGTTTCGACATTGCGGCGTTCGGCCTTGACTGGATCCGGTACGTGCGGGTGCAGGATCATCCGGGCAGTTCGGCTACGACCGAGATCGACGCGGTGGCCGATGTCGCTCCCGGCGTGGTGCTCGATCTGACCACGCTGAACGAGACCTACGGCGAGGTGACGCTGTCGCCGCTTCCGGTGGCGGATCCGCCGACGACGTTCTTCCCGAACGAGGCGGTGACGCTGACGGCGAAGCCCATCGAGGGCAAGGCGTTCAACCGCTGGCTGATCTTCGACCCGAACTACCCGGGCGATGTGAACTATGCGATTGAAGACGCCAACACCGTCACGACGATCATCATGATGGGTGATCGTCAGGTGGAGGCCCAGTTCAAGTGCGGCAGCGGCACCGGGGGGATGCTGCCGCTGGGCATCGTGGGTCTGGGCCTATACGGCCTGGCCGCCGCGCGACGACGGAGGTAGCGGCGCGTGGGATCTCGGGGGCCGGCGACCAGATGGCGGCAGCCTCTGGCACGACGTCCTGGGCGCAGACGACGGGCGAAGACGGGAACAGGCGAGGACGGTGTCCCCGACATGTTGAGACGGCACGGCTTCACACTCGTCGAGCTGCTGGTCGTGGTGGCGATCATCGTGGTGCTCATCTCGGTGCTGCTGCCGGTGATGGGGCGCGCGCGGGGCGAGTCCCGGCGCGTGTATTGCCTCAACAATCTTCGTCAGATGGCTCTGGCTGCGATGAACTACGCGAACGATCAGCGCGATCACTACCCGGTCGCCTTTATGAACATGGACGTCAGTACGCCCGGCAAGGTGACCCACCGCTACTGGGACTTCTTCGTCACAAAGGATTGGTCGAGCGGCGACGTGTCGGTCAAGCCCGGGTTCCTGTGGCAGGGCAAGACGATCGCCAAGGTCCAGCAGTGTCCGTCGTTCGAGGGCAGCGCGAACTCCCCCGGCGACCGATACACGGGGTACAACTACAACACGAGCTACATCGGCGGGCAGGTCGGGTTCGTGCCGGAGATGGGGTGGGAGGGGGTCGTCCCGCCGGCGAGAGTGACCGACGTGCGTCGGCCCGATCAATGTGCACTGTTCGGCGACGGCGAGTACGCCTCGGGCGCGAACAAGTTCATGCGGTCGCCCTGGCCGGGGCTGCGCGACCCGGGCTTCTTCGGCCGGTCGGCGGGCACGCAGGGCTTCCGGCATCTCGGCAGGACGAACGTGGCCTGGTGCGACGGGCATGCCGACTCGCTGAAGGACGCCTATGCGGAGACCGACCCGGTCGAGCAAGACAACGTGGCCGACGGCACCGGTTTCCTCTCGCCCGATAATCGCTTCTATGCGCTCGATCCGGACGCGATCGACCCGAACGATGCGTCGTAGTGTCGCGAAGGCTTGCTTTCACGCGCTGGAGTACGTGCAGCATGGCTTGGGGCAAGTCGGACGCCAGAACGCGTCTGGTCCTCGGCTGCGCGACGTTTGCCTCGGCCCCTTCGTCGCGCGGGCGCACTGCTCTTCACGCGTGCCACTGCTGTGTCAGCAGTGCATCTTGAGGGGAACGTAACGCCCATGTCGCTGCTGACAGAGCAGTGGCACTTCGCAGCATTCTCCCCCTGTCCTCAGGCTCGATGTGAAGTGTCATGCGCCTGCCTCGGTCGTCGGCTGGCCATTCCGTTGGCATGAGGGCATCGCTCTACGTATAATCTTCGTGAGAGGTGCTTTATGGGCAAGACGCTGGAACTGCCGGATGATGTGTGGGAGGAGATTCAGCGCGAGGCCCACGCTCGCCAAATGGAACCTGCAGAACTGGTTCGTGAATCGTTGTCTCGGTTGAAGCGGCCGGAACTGAACGATGCCTTGCGTGCCACCGGCCGAACCGCAAGTCGACCCCGTCCGGGGCCATGTCAATCTGAGCCCTTCGCTCGTCGACAAACCCAAGATGGTTCGTTGGTTTCCGAAATGATCGTTCAGGACCGCATCTGATGGACCGGCTATTCCTGGGCAGCAGTGCTCTCGTCAAGTACTTCGTCCAAGAACCGGGCAGTGATGCGGTGGAGCGACTCCTCTTGACTACGCCGTCCGACAGAGTGTACGTGGCGATGGTTACGGGAGCGGAGGTCGTTGCCGCGCTTTAACGAGCCGAACGAATGGGCGCGTTGGCGTCAGAGGATACTGATGTGGCGGTGCGACACTTCACGGAGATGTGGCATGCAGTGTTGATGGTCGTGGCCGTGGATGAGGCTATTATCGGTCGAGCGATGGATCTCGCCATGCGGCATGGACTGCGGGGCTACGATGCGATCCAGTTGGCGTGCGCTGCCGACCTTGCCGAGTCCGCAGAAAAAGCCGGCGACACCGTCACGCTGTGGTCTTCTGACTCAGAGCTTCTGGCCGCTGCTCGAGCGGAAAAGCTAGGGACGGTTGACCCGGCCGATCAGCGCGCCTAGAAGTCAATAGACCTTTCCTTCAAAGCGGACCCGCCCCTGACCAAGGCGGGTCTTTTTTCTTTGTCGCATGATGTCCTTCCGCCCCCGCGTTTATCGGATCATCAAGGGCCCCTCCGTGCCGCAGAGGTCGTAGACCTTCGTCGCGAAGGCGAACTCATCGCGGGCCTGTTTGGTTGTCAAAGGCTTCTTGGCATAGCCCACGGGGCTGATGAGTGTGACGGGTTTCGGTGCGGCCAGGGCGACGACCTGGCCGACGTCGATCACCTTGAGCAGGTTGGGCACGGCCAGCCAGATCGGCTGGGATTGCTTGTTTTCGAGGAAGTAGCGGAAGCTGGCCAGCGGTTCGGTCAGTTCGATCGATTCGATCGACGAGCCCAACGCCACCGCGAACAGGCCATGGAGCCCGCACGCGCCTCGGCCGTCGCATCGGATATGAGCTGCATCGACATCCTGCCGGGACGCCAGGTAACGCGCCGCCTGCATCACGTCCCAGACGCGCTGGGCAAAGATGTGTCGGCCGAGGCAGACCGAATCGCTCGTCAGGTGGTTCTCATGACAGTGGGCCTCGCCCAGGCCGCGGAGGTCGACGGCGAGGACGGCCGATCCCTTGGCGAGCATCGATCGCACACGCTCGTCCGACTGCACGCGCGCCTTGTCGTCGAGACCGAGGACAAGACAAGCGGTTCCGGGCTTGGCCGCGCCCTTGGGTCGTACGAACACGGTGGGGATCTCGATGCCCGGCTCGGTAACGAGGCGGAGGACCTCGACCGAATGGCCGTCCCAGTCGAACGTCCGAACGCGTTTCGCTGTCGGCGCGAACGCATCGGGTCGGCCACCAAAGCATGCCCACACGTCGTTGCGCCATTCGGCCGCGCGTTGTTTCCATGCCTGTGGCGCCGTCGGCGGTTCGGCGTAGGCGCTGCGGAGCCGGTCGGCGAGCTTGCGATTGAGCGTCACGACGGTCTCGTAGCCGTCGGGCATCTTGCCGTCCTTGAGGCAGAGCAGGTCGGGCGAGTTGGCGTCGGGCGGGTCGAAGGTCTCGGCGATGGGGTCGCCGTTGCCCCGGCCGCAGAGCCACTTGGCCATCCAGCCGTAGCAGGCCTCGCGGAGGGGTTGGGACCAGCCGTGACCGAGGTCGACCTCGACGCTGCGGAGCTTGTGGGCGGCGTCGTACATCGCGTAGATGCGGTTGGCTCGCCGGTACGTCTCGCGGACGCCCTTGATGGGGAAGATGCGGTCCTTGATGCCGTTGCCGAAGAGGAACGGCTTGGGCACGTTCAGGCCGAGGATCTCGAACTCCTCCATGTGATGGACGATGCCGGGCAGGTGATTGCAGATGCAGTGGTTGCCGCCGTAGCGGAAGAACTGCTCGTAGCTGCAGACGAAGCAGAAGCTGGTGCCGACGGCGAAGCGGGTCTCGACCGGCATGGCGTAGAAGGTGTTTTCGCCGCCGCCGGAGTTGCCGGCCAGGCCGAGGCGCTTCGGGTCGACGTCGTCGCGGGAGAGGAGGTAATCGACCGCCCGGCTGGTGTCCCAGGTGATCATCCCCTCGTTCGTGCGGCCGACCAGCAGCGAGCCGTAGCCGAGTATGTGATCGAAGCCGGGCACGCGCCGCTCGCCCTGGCCGATGGGATCGTAGCCGAGGACGATGATGCCCTGGCGGACCAGGCCGATCTGGGCGGTCAGGTAGAGGCCGTAGTTCTTGCCGTCCTTCATGGCGTGGCCCGGGACGACGACGACGGCCGGGGCGGGCAGCTTGACCTTCTTGGGGATGTAGACGTTGGCGGTGACGTAGAAGTTCGGCTCTGACTCGAAGACGACGTTCTCGATGCGGTAGTCGTCGCGCTCGGCGCGTCCGGTGACTCGGGCGTTGAGGGGCGTGCGCCGGGGCATGGGTTCGAGGCCGAGCGCGGCGATGAGGCGCTTGCGGGTCTTGCCGCGTCGAGCTTCCCATGCCGCGCGGTCGTCGGGGTCGGCGCGCTGGGCCAGGATGCGGCAGAGGGCGTCGATGTTGAATCGGATGGCATTGGCCTCGTCGGGCACCTTGCCGCCATAGACTTCCCAACGGCGCGCCTCGGCGCCGGGGTCGATCTCGAGGCGATCGGTGAGCAGGACGGCATCGACGGACTCATAGCCCTTGTCGGCATCGCGAACGGCGAGGGTCACCTTGCCGGGTTCGAGGTCGATCTCGCCGGCCTTTTCCCAGATCCAGCCTCGTCGCGTGCGGGTGTGGGTGCGGTCGAAGATCGTCGAGCCGACCTGGACGCAGAACGCGCGTCGGCTGTTGGAGGAGGTGTAGCCGCGGGCCCAGACGGCGTGCTTGCCGCCTTCGTGGATCGTCACGGACTTGGTCATCTTCGAGCTGGCGACCTTGGGGTTGGCGTTGGAGGTGCAGAAGCCCTTGCCGAGGTAGCCGCTGATGTTGGTCTGCCGGCGCCAGTCGCCCTCGAAGTCCTCGACCTGGAGCATCAGGTGGTCGGCGGACGATGGACGGGCGGCGATGAGTAATACCAGCGCAGCGACCCGTGACAACCCTCGTGAGGGGGCGGTTCGCGCCGGCGTGGGGCAGGTGCGCGGCGGGCGAGCGAACGAAACAAGGGTCCGATGCGACGTCATGTTGCGGGCTCCTGGGCGTCTAAGTGATTGAGGTCGTGACCGTTTCTGCGTCGGCGTGACCGGTCCTCCCGCGGACCGTCACAGTGTAACGCAGGCCGGGGCGACGAGGAAGGCGAGGGACGCGTCGACGTCTAAGTGGGGCTTACGAGAAGGATTAGGCATGCCAATGGCGCTTACAATCTTATGTGTTGTTTCAACTTGCCAGGCACCAGGGGTGGATTTACTATCCATGATGACAGGGACGATCGATGGGCCCGGCCGGTTCCGGGAGAGTTCCTGTCGCGCGAGGGTACGCCGATGAAGACACGTGAGGCTGGCGCTTGGAAGACCGCCGCTGCGACGATGTCCGTGGTGGCTGGACTGGGGCTGCTCGTGGGTGTCGTGGCCGAGCAGTCGGAGGATCCGAAGCCGCAGGTCCCGGACGAGGCCAAGCAGTCCGTGGCGCTGCGCGGCTTCAATCAGGCGGTGATCGTCTTGGTCAAGGGTGAGATCAACGACGTGATGTATCAGAGCATCAAGCGTCGGGTCGACCAGGCGCGGGCGGACGATACGCGTCTGATCGTGTTCGAGCTGGACACGCCCGGCGGTGCGGTCAGCAGCGCGTTGGACATCTGCGCGCTGATCAAGACGATCCCGGATGAGATCCACACGGTGGCGTGGGTGAACCCTCACGCGTTCAGCGCGGGTTCGATGATCGCGCTGGCCTGCAAGGAGATCGTGGTCAACAGCTACTCGCAGATCGGCGATTGCCAGCCGATCATGGTGGGTCCGCAGGGCGTGCAGGCGATTCCCGACGACGTCAAGGCGAAGTTCACCGCGCCGGTTCTGACGGAGTTTCGCGACTCGGCGAAGAAGCGGGGTTACGACGACCTGATGTGCGTGGCGATGATCCAGCCTCAGATCGAGGTGTTCTGGGTCGAGAAGCGGGGCCCGGACGGGGAGGTGGTCGAGCGGCGGTTCGTGGACCGGGCCGAGCGGGACCGCCTGTTCGCTATCGACCAGCCGACGCAGGCCCCGAAGACCAAGACGAAGACGGTCGTGACGAAGGAGCAGGGCCAGGCGGGGCCGGTGGAGCGCGTGGAGCGCGAGGTGATCGCGGAGGCCAAGCCTCGGACGGACGTGGTGCAGAGCAAGAGCGACTGGGACTACGTGACCAGCGTGGGCGACTTCAAGGTGACGAAGAACCCGATCGTGGCGTCGGACGAGCTGTTGACGATGACGCAGGACGAGGCGATCGCGTACGGCTTCGCCGAGGCGAAGGTCGACAACCAGGACGAGCTGGCGGAGCTGTACGACATCGGCGGTCCGATCGAGAAGATCGAGTTCAGTTGGTCGGAGAAGATGGTGAACTGGCTGACGAGTCCGATCGTTCGCGGGATCCTGATGGTGCTGGTGATGTTGGGGGCCTACGTGGAGTTCAACACGCCCGGCGTGGGCGTGCCGGGGCTGGTGGCGGTGATCTGTCTGGCGATCTTCCTGGGCGCGCCGTACGTGACGGGTCTGGCCAACATGTGGGAGATCGTGCTGGTGGCGTTGGGTGTGGTGCTGATCGGCGTGGAGGTGTTCGTCATCCCCGGCTTCGGCATCGCGGGCCTGGCGGGCATCATCCTGATGCTGGTCGGTCTGATTGCGACGTTCGTGCCCGAGGAACCGGGACGCCTGCCGTTTACCCTACCTCGATTCGCCGTGACCTGGGAGGGCGCGATCACGGGCCTGCAGGTGATGGCCTCGTCGATGGTGGCCTCGCTGGTCGGGGCCGCGGCGCTGAGCCGTTACTTCTCGCACGTGCCCTACGTGGGCAAGATCGTCTCGCCGAATCCGACGGTGGAGGACATCGCGGCCGGTGAGACGTACCCCCGTTCGGCGTTCGTGGGGGAGATCGGCAAGGCGGCCGGTCCGCTGCGTCCGTCGGGCAAGGCGTGGTTCGGCGAGACATTGGTGGACGTGGTCAGCGAGTCGGACTACATTGAGTCGGGCGAGCCTCTCGAGGTGGTGGAGCGTTACGGCAACCGCGTGGTCGTTCGGCGCGTTCAGGACGCGTGAGCGAGCGGCGAGCCGGGAGGCCACAGCGAACCTATCCATGGAAGATATCACGCTCATGCTGGTGCTGTACGCGGTCGGGATCGTGATCCTGGTGCTGGAGATCTTCATTCCGAGCCACGGGGTGCTGTCGATCGCCGGCTTGGGCTTTCTGATCGCCGGGATCTGGGCCGCGTTCCGGATCGGGTCGGGCGTGGGCTACGTATCGATGATCTTGGCGCTGATCCTGGTGCCCACGGGCATCTACTTCGCGATCAAGTACTGGTATCAACTGCCCGTGGGCAAGCGTATGGCGCCGCCGAACCCGGAGGCGAACGAAGCGTCGTTCGGTTTCCACACGGCCGAGCTGGAAGCGCTGATCGGCGAGCAGGGCCGTGCGATCACGCCGTTGCGTCCGGTGGGCGATTGTGAGTTCGGTCGGCGTCGGGTGCAGTGCATCGCCGAGATGGGTAGCATCGAGAAGGGCACGAAGGTGGAGGCCGTGCGCATTCGCGGACGGGATCTGGTCGTCCGCCAGCGGCCGTCCTAGGGCGGGCGTGTCGAGGCAAGCACTCCGCCGGCGTCCACGTTCGGCGGATCATGTGGGTCACCAATAAGGAGCTCAACCGATGAGAATCCCGGACCTATCGCTGTTGGCCCAAGGGGGCGATGCCTCGAGCCTGTGGATGGTGGGGGCGATCGTGCTGATCGTCATCTTCATCGTCATCGTGCTCGTGATCGCCCAGTTCTTCAGCCTGTGGATTCAGGCCTTCGCGAGCCGCGCGGGTGTGAGCTTCATCGACCTGATCGGTATGCGTCTGCGGAAGGTCGACTCGCGCTCGATCGTGATGGGGCGGATTCAGCTCGTCAAGGCGGGCATTCACGACATCGGGATCAACGAGCTGGAGAGCCACTACCTGGCTCGGGGCCGCGTGCCGAACGTCGTGAACGCGATCATCGCGGCCAACCGTGCGAACATCGATCTGAACTGGAAGAAGGCGTGCGCGATCGACCTGGCGGGTCGTGACGTGCTGGACGCGATCCACACGTCGGTCAACCCGAAGGTCATCGACGTGCCGAGCGAGCAGAGCGTGAAGGGGACGATCGACGCGGTGGCCAAGGACGGCGTTCAGCTCAAGGCCAAGGCGCGGGTGACCGTGCGGACGAACATCTCGCAGCTCATCGGTGGCGCGACGGAGGAGACGGTCGTCGCTCGCGTGGGTGAGGGCATCGTCACGTCGATCGGCTCGGCCTTGACGTACGGCGAGGTGCTCGAGAACCCGGACACGATCAGCAAGAAGGTGCTCGAGCGGGGTCTGGACGCGGGGACGGCGTTCGAGATTCTGTCCATCGACATCGCCGACGTGGACGTGGGCGAGAACGTGGGCGCGAACCTCCAGGCCAAGCAGGCCGAGGCGGACCTGAGGCGGTTCCAGGCCGAGGCCGAGAAGCGGCGCGCCCTGGCCGTGGCCCAGGAGCAGGAGTTCAAGGCCGAGGTTCAGAAGAACCGCGCGCTCGTGGTCCTGGCCGAGGCGGAGGTTCCCAAGGCGATCGCCGAGTCGTTCCGGAGCGGCCACCTTGGCGTGATGGATTACTATCGGATGAAGAACATCGTGGCCGATACGTCGATGCGGGATTCGATCGCGGGCGGCGGCGACTCGGGCTCCTCGTCCGGCGGATCGAGCCCGTCGACCTAGCGTCCCGTCGGTGTGATCGCCGGGCGGCGCTGAATAAGGCAGAGGTTGGAGGACGATCATGGCGTTTCCTCCGAACATCGAGATGGTGGCGCTCGCGCCGGCCTTGTTGGCCGAGGGATGGGGCGAGCTGGGCGGCGTGATCCTGATGCTGGTCATCGCCTTCGGCGGGTGGATCGCCGGGAAGATCAAAGAGACCCAGCAGGACAAGGACATGCCCAAGCGCCCGAAGCACAAGGTCCCGCGCGCCGGCGGGGGCGACGAGGCCCCGCGCCGTCGCACTCCGCCGCGGGCGGGTCCGCCGCGAGCCCGTCCTCCGAGCCCTCAGCGTCGTCCGCCCGAGCCGGTGGCTCGTCCGAGGAGCGAGACGTCGTCGGGAGTGCCGGACTTCCCGGGCCCGGAGAGATACGATCGCGACGAGCCGCCGCGGCCGCCCCACCGCAAGGTCCCGGCCGAGTCGCGTCGCAGCGCGCGGAGGCCCCCTCGAAGCCGCGCCCAGGCGGAGATCGAAGCCAAGAAGCAGGAGGCGCTTCGCGAGATTCGCCGGCAGACGGAGGCGCAGGCCCACGCGAAGGACAAGGCCCAGGCGGAGATCCTGGTCCAGCGGGCTCCGGAGCCGGTCACGGGCGGCGTGCTGGATTTGCCGCTGGACCTGGACGATCTGAGGCGCGCGATCGTCCTGGCCGAGGTGTTGGGTCCACCCGTGTCGGAGCGTGAAGCGTTCTAGGCCGGGGTCAGCGGCGCGCTAGTTTCCCACCCATGTGAACTCGGCCTCGACGGCGGAGTGGTCGGATAGGGCGACGACGTTCGGGTCGCGATGGTGGTTGACGCGAACGTCGACGGGCTTGAGCCGGACGCCGCCGCGGATCGGGTTGCTCAGGATGATGTAGTCGATCCGTTTGCCGGCGTCGGGCTTGGTCTGACGCTGGGTACCGCCTTCGGTCTTCTTGAGCGTCGGCCAGAGGTCGTGCATCGTGCCTTGCGGCCGAGCCGATCGAAAGACGTCCATCATCGCGTTGTAGGTTGACCTTGAATTCCGGACCTGAGCCAAGTTGCCGGGTGTGTTGAGGTCGCCCATGATGAGCGTCGGGTGGCTGGGATCGCTCTGGTCCTTGACGAAGGCGGCCAGCTCTTTGTATTGGACCGCTCGCGCTGCACCGCTCTTGCTCTCCAGGTGGGTGGCGAAGACGTCGACGAAGGCGGCGCCCTCGGCGTCGCTCGACCTCGCGATGCGGGCGTGGATCGCGCCCTTGGCCGCATGACCGTCGGCCAGCAGGCCGTACTCCTTGACGGTGCTCGAGGCGGTGTAGACGGTGGCGTGGTGGGCGAGGATCGGCAGGTGCGTGGCGATCGCGCAGCCGCCGTGGATGCGGTGATCGGGCTTGGGGCTGATGACCACGTTGAAGGCGTCGCCCCAGGCCTTCTTGAGCTCGCCGAGCAGGATCTCGCGCGGCTTGGTGTCGAAGACCTCGTTGAGCACGACGACGTCGAAGTCGATGAGCTTGCGTCCGATGGTTCGCGCGCGGTAGTCGGCGTCGGATCGCGAGTTGAACAGCGCGGCCACGCCGGGCAGGAACTGCACGTTGTAGGCGACGACGCGGAGCGTGTCGTTGCGCCGGCCTTCGGCGCGGGCGTGCTGCGCCGCGACGCATGCCAGTACCATCGCTACGACCGGCCAGGTCGTCGCGGTCCGGGGGCTCTTGCTGACCGTCGTTCGCTGCATCGCGTCGTCGACACGCATGGGGGGTTCCTCACCTTCGGTTCGGTTCGTGGTGGCGGCTCGCCGGCGCCCACACTATGGCAGATCGGCGGCGGCTTGTGAACGGCTGCGGTTGCAAAGGCCGATGGCCGCGGGTAGGTTGGTCGGAATGGTCCTTTTGACGGCGCCGGCGGACGGCGCAGCGATCGAGCAAGTGAGGTGAGCGTATGACGTCTGTGAATCGACGGGAGTTCCTGGCCTCGTCGGCGGCCGCGGCGGCCTCGGTGAGTGCGGTGGCGGGTCCGGCCTACGGGGTGACGGGCGCCAACGAGACGATCCGCGTCGCGACGATCGGCGTGCACGGTCAGGGCTTCTACCACGTCAAGCGGCTGATGGCGATCAAGGACAAGCTGAACGTCGACGTGGTCGCGTTGTGCGACATCGACGAAGAGGTCCTGGGCAAACGCGCGGGCGAGCTTGAGAAGCTCCGTGCCGGTGAGACCGGCAAGGACGCGACGACCAAGCCCAAGACGAAGCCGAAGAGCACCGCCGCTTTCAAGCCCGACACGCACATCGACCTGCGCCGCGTCCTCGACGACAAGTCGATCGACGCGGTGACGATCGCCACGCCCAACCACTGGCACGCCCTGGCGACGATCTGGGCCTGCCAGGCGGGCAAGGATGTCTACGTCGAGAAGCCGTGCTCGTGGTGCATCCAGGAGGGGCGCCAGATGGTCAAGGCGGCTCGCAAGTACAAGCGGATCGTCAAGGTCGGCCAGCATCTGCGCTCGCAAGCGAAGAACGGCAAGATCACGGCGCAGCTCCGCGCGGGGCTGCTGGGCGACGTGTACATGGGCCGGTCGTTGATCTTCCGCCGCCGTGATTCGATCGGGGTCCAGCCACCGACGGATCCGCCGAAGCACATTCATTTCGATCTGTGGCTCGGGCCGGGCCCGAAGGTGCCCTTCCACCGGAACCTGGTGCACTACAACTGGCACTGGTTCTGGGACTTCGGCAACGGCGAGATCGGCAACAACGGCATCCATATCATGGACCTGGCGCGGTGGGCGATGGGCAAGCGCCTGCCCGTCAAGGCCGTCAGCATGGGTGGGCGCTACGGCTACGAGCCGCCCGACCAGGCCCAGACGCCCAACACGCAGGTTTCCACGCTGACGTTCGAGGACGGCACGATGCTGGTGTGCGACGTCCGCAACCGCTTTACGAACAAGGAGGGCGGCGTCGGGGGCTGCGCGAACCTGTTCTACGGTTCGCAGGGGTACATGGCCGACGGCAAGGCCGAGTTCGGTTTCGGCGGCAAGCCGTACGGTGGACGCGACGAGTCGACGATCGAGATGCCGGCCGTCGGCGGGACGCGCGAGCCGGACCAGTACGCGAACTTCCTGAATGCGATGCGGAGCCGCCGGCACGAGGACCTGAACTGCGACATCGAGGAGGGGCACCTCTCGGCGGTGATGTTCCACATGGCGAACATCTCGTACCGGTTGGGGGGTCGGACGCTGACGCTCGATCCGAAGACCGAGACGTTCGTCGGAGACGGTGCGAAGGAGGCGAACCAGTTCCTCACGCGCGAGTACCGCAAGCCGTTCGTCGTTCCGGACGAGGTGTAGCGGCGGGGCGGCGAGCCGTTCCTTCCGAGATAGGGGCATACCGTGTGGCACGGCCGTCCTGGGGCGGGTCTGAATAGACCATCCAGCCGGGGGCGACCGGGCCACAAGGTTCGCCGCGTCCGCCTCTTGGCGAGCGTCGGGTAGCACTTGAGGGCAGGCGATGACCGAACTGAATCGGCGGCAATTCATGCATCGCGGCGCGGGCGCCGCGGCGGCGGCCGTTGCGAGCACGGTGGCCGGTCCGGCTCACGGGGTGGTGGGCGCGAACGAGCGCATTCGCGTGGCGTGCGTGGGTCTGCGGTGGCGCGGCACGGACCACATGACGTACTTCATGCGGTTGAAGGACCGGGGCGTGGACGTGCCGATGCTGTGCGACATCGACGAGCACATCCTGGCCGACCGCACGCGGCGGCTGGAGAAGCTGCGTGGCCGCAAGCCGGTCACGCACGTCGACTATCGCAAGGTGCTCGAGGACAAGACGATCGACGCCGTTGCGCTGGCCACGCCCAATCACTGGCATGCGCTGGGTACGGTGTGGGCGTGCCAGGCGGGCAAGGACGTCTACGTGGAGAAGCCGGTGAGCTGGTGCATCCACGAGGGGCGTCAGATGGTGCGCGCGGCGCGGAAGTACGATCGCATCGTGCAGGTGGGCCTGCAGCGGCGGAGCGACCCGGCGGCCCGGAAGGCGGCCGGGGACATCCAGGCGGGCCTGCTCGGCGAGGTGTCTATGGCGCGGTCGAGGGTGTTCAAGCGTCGGGAGTCGATCGGGGTGAAGCGTCCGACGCGTCCGCCGAAGCACGTGCACTACGATCTGTGGGTCGGGCCGGGTCCGAAGGTGCCGTTCCACGAGAACCTGGTTCACTACAACTGGCACTGGTTCTGGGACTTCGGCAACGGCGAGATCGGCAACAGCGGCGTGCACCGGCTGGACCTGGTGTTGTTGACGCTCAACAAGGGCTTGCCGACGAAGGTGTCGAGCCAGGGCGGTCGGTTCGGGTACGATCCGCCGGATCAGGGGCAGACGCCGAACACGCAGGTGACGACGTGGACGTTCGACGACGGGACGATGATCGTCTCGGAGATCCGGGGGCGGTACACGAACAGCGAGCCGGGGCTGCACGCAAACATCTTCTTCGGCTCGGAGGGCTACCTGGCCGGTCCTGAGGGGACCTTCGGCTTCGGGGGCCAGCCGTACGAGGGCGGATCTCCGCAGACCGACGAGGTGGATATGCCCGGCGACGGCGACGAGAACCACTTCCTGAACTTCATCGAGGCGATGCGGAGCCGGAGGGTCGAGGAGCTCAACTGCGACATCGAGCAGGGGCATCGCTCGACGGTGCTGGCGCACATGGCGAACATCTCGTACCGTCTGGACCGCACGCTGACGTTCGATCCGACGACGGAGACGTTCGTGGGGGCTTGCGCCGACCAGGCCAACGGCTACCTCAAGCGAGAGTACCGAGAGCCGTTTGTCCTGCCCGAGCAGGTGTAGCCGTCCTGCCTTCCCCGCTGCGGACCGGTCGGCGGATGCGGATGCAGGTCGCCGGGTTGTTCGGAACCGGGCGGCGGTGCGACCTTAACTTTTGACAGCCATCATATTATCGACCTTGTCTTCCGTGGTGTGAGCCAGAGGGCCCGTTGGTCGGATGCCCTAGGGTTTTCACTAACTCTCTTAGCTATTATCTACCTAAGAAGTTATGACGGCAAGGGCCCCGCCATTCGTGCATTAGTCAGAAATCTTTCAAAATCGTGTCAGGATGAGCCGCCTGGCTGGGAATAGTACATAGAGGATCACCGCGCAGCCGCGCGTATCCATAGAGCTTTTCCCCTCCGGAAAGCACCGGTTAGCCCCTCAGCTACCGGTGTTTTCTTTTTGTCCTTACGTAGCTTACGCACCACCGAGGCATTCGAGTCTGGCAGATGGCCTCGTGCTGTTGCTGCGCAATGCCCTTTCGAGGTCCGGATGCGAGACCGGCAGAGGATTCGCCGGTGGCCGCCCCTCGAGCGTTTACTTATCGCTCCTTATGGTGAGTCGTATAAGGATCTCTGAAAACGAAAAACATGATTCATTGAGCCAATTCCCGCAAGCGCGGACCGCACAAGCGACTTGAGCGTTTTGCGGCAAAGTAGTCTAGCCTTTGTAAAGAATGGCGTCTGTGCGCCAAAGAACGCCGGTGCTTCTAGCCTCTCAGTCCGATAATGGTCCCAGCCGTTCCCAGGGATTAGCCCTCGGCCGCGCCCTAGACCGAGAGACCGAATCGCATCCGACCCGTGGTCCCGCCCCCGCGGGCACCCGGCCTGAAGTCCGATACGGTGCGGGGCGATATTAGCGTTGGGCGCCTCGGACATGTGAGGCAGGGACCTCCGAGGCCGCCAGGGGGTCGGGCCGTGGGAGGCCTGAGAGCCGAGACCGCCATTCGCTGGACATCCCCAAGGTTGCCGTGAGGGCTCATGTCGCGCTGGTCGTATCCCATCACCTGGGTCGTCTTGGTCTTGGGCGCGCTGGCCACGCCGGCAGAGGCCTACGTTCACCATCCGAACATCGGCGGCTGGGGCGGGCCGGGGACGGTGATCACGTATAGCTGGATGCCGACGGGGGTGAGCTTCGACGAGTCGCCGTCGTACAGCGGCACGATCACCGCGCTGTCCGACTTCATGCCGGCGGATTGGGAGAGTGAGATCGAGGCGGCGCTGCAGTCGTGGTCGGACGTGTGCGGGGTGACCTTCCAAGAAGTCGCCGATGCCGGACTTGATTTCAACGACCCTGGGGCCACCAACGGCCACATCCGCATCGGCGGGCATGCCTTTGACGGGGCGTTCGGCGTGCTGGCTCATGGCTACTACCCGCCGCCGAACGGCTCGACGGCGGCTGGCGACGTTCACTTCGACACGGGTGAGAGCTGGCAGACGCCGGCGAATCCCGGCGGGGCGATCAACCTCCGGGCCGTTGCGGCCCACGAGTTCGGCCACTCGCTGGGGCTGATGCACACGGCGGTTCCGAACTCGCTGATGAACGCGATCTATAACCCCGCCATCACCGGGCCCCAGGCGGACGACATCGCCGGCGCGCAGGCGCAATACGGCGAGAGCGGCAGCGGGGCCCCTGAGCCGGGTCTGTTGGCGCTATGCGTGGTGCCGGCGCTGACCTGGCATCTGACCGGAAGACGGAGCCGCTAGCCAAGGGATTGGGCGGGGCAAGAGGCCCCGACCGTGGAAGGGACGCCCGTGAGCAGACCGTGGGTCATGTCATCGGTTCAGAGCCCGGAGCTCTACCAGCCGGCAACGTCTGTCTCGCTGGAGGGCCTGCTCGGCTGGTGGGATCGGGTCCGGGCGGCTCGGGCGGTGCGGGCCGCAACACCGGCGATCGGCCTGGCGGCGTCGGCGGTGCTGGTGACGTTGGCGTGGTGGCCGAGCTTTCCGTCGATGTGGCTGCGGTGGTACCCGGCCTGGGGCTTCGTCCATCTCAATCTGTGGCAACGACTGACCGAGATCCCCTCCTACTACAACCATGCGCCGCTGGTGCCGTGCGTGAGCCTCGTCATCGCGGTTCGCCTGCTGAGGAAGTCGACGGCCGGGTATGGACCCAGCCGAGGCGCCACGGCGACGGGGTGGTTGCTGGCGGTCGGCTCGGGGTTGCTCCAGGTGGTCAGCGTTCATGCCGATCTCGGGGTGACGAGCGGGCTCGCCTTGATCGGTCTGCTGGGCGGTCTGTGTCTGTTGTGGGGCGGCTGGGGGCTGTTGCGGACGATGGCGGCGCCGCTCGCGCTGCTTCTGTTCATGGTCCCGCTGCCGATGGCGTGGATCGCGGAGGCGAACCTTGATCTGCGGCTGCTGGCCTCACGGGCGGCGGCATGGGTGCTTGTCCATGGGCTGGGTCTGGCCGTCGTGCTGGACGGCAGCACGTTGCACGGTTTCTGCGCCGACGGGGGCGTGCGCTCGTTGCCGATCGAGGAGGCGTGCAGCGGTCTGCGGAATCTGATCGCCTTGCTCTGGTTCGCCGGCGCGTTCACGGCGGTCAGCCGCTGCGGTCGACGGTGGCGGTTCGTGTTGCTGGGCTCGGCCCTGCCGCTGGCGCTGATGAGCAACGTCGTGCGTTTGTTATTGTTGGCTTGCGCGACGTGGACGTCGTGGTCGAGTCCGTTCTTGGAGCGCTGGATGCACGACTCGGGCGGCGTCCTCGTGTTCGTGCTGGCGATGATCGGGCTGACGGGCATCGAGCGTGTGGCGCTGCGGTGTCAAGACCGCCGCGCGGGCGAGGGCGGAGGTCCCACGCGCCGACGCGCCGGGATCGAGGCGTCGACGGGGATGCCGGCCACGTTGCGTCCGAGCGTCCTGGCGTTGCTCGCGATGGCGGGCGTCCTGAGCTGGGGCGCGGTGGCGGGGCGTGACGCTGGCGTCTCGGGGGTCGATCTGTCATCCCTCGCGCCGTCGTCGTTCGCATCGCAGGGGACGGCCTTCTCTGGGCTGGATTTGCCGACGGATGCGGGGACGGCCCGGTCGCTGGCGGGCGGGTCGTGTCTGCGACGGGTGTACGTAGACTTGGCCTCGGGCCGGCGCGTGAACCTGCTGGTGACCTTCGCCGAGGCGGGACGCCGGGCGACGCATCCGCCGGAGGTCTGTCTGCGCGGGCGCGGCCGACACATCTTGAGCAAACGACACGTACCGTTTTCCGCGGGTCACGACGTATCGGGCGAGGTCTGTGAGCTGCTCGTCGAGCGCGGGGCGGTCCGCACGCTGCACCTGTACGTGTACCGTTGTGGCGGGCGGCTGGAGGCGAGCTTCACGAGGCAGCAGGTCGATCTGCTGGTGGCGAGCCTGCTCGGTCGTCCGACGTCGGGCGGGCTGATTCAGATCAGCGCGGTCGTTCGCGGCGGGGACGTTCCCGCGGCGCGCGAGACCGCCATGGCGGTGCTGAGCGAGGTGCTGCCGAGGATTCACCGGAGGCTTCCATGAATCGCAAGGGACTGCGAGCAGACGGCAAGCGCTCGCGACGGAGACGCTCAAGACGGCGCGATCTGCGGCGTCGCATCGCGCTGATGATGGTGTGCGTGGGCGTGCCGATCGCGGCGCTCGGCGTCCTGTTCTGCCATCGGGGCGATCGGCCGGACGCGTCGCTTCAGCGGGCGAGGATCGCGCTGGCCCAGGGCTTGACGGATCAGGCGATCGCCCTGGCCCGGCAGGTGTTGGATCGCCGAGCGGACCACACCGGGGCGTTGGCCCTCCTGAGCGAGGCGCGACTCGCCCGGGGCGATCTGGTCGGAGCGTGGGAGAGTCTGAGGCGCCTGGAGTCGATCCAACCGGATTGGCGGGTCACGCGGCGACTCCTGCTGCAATGGTCGCTGGCGTCGCTGGACCGCTCGCTGCGGAGGCCGGGGTTCGCGTCGGACCCGGAGCGCCAGACCGCTTTCGACGAGGCCGAGCGGGTCGCCGAGCTGCAGGCGGACTGGTTCGCGGGGCATCCGGACGACGCGTGGCCGGAGGCGCTGATCCGGGCTCGGCTAAAGGCGTGTCAGGTGCGGCGGCTCGAGCTGCTGCGTGCCGCCTCGAGCGGCGCGGAGGCGGCCGGGTTTGACGAGCGGATTCGGGCCGGGCTTGCCGAGCTGGAGGGTCACCTGGATCGGGCCATCTCCGGGCGTCCGGACGACGTCGAGCTGTGGGGACACAAGGCCGAGCTGCTGGCTCGGACGGGCCGGGAGGGGGAAGCGCTGACGCTCTACCGTCGGATCGTGGAACGATCGCCGAAGTCGTGGCGGTCATGGCTGGGCGTCGCGCGGGCAGCGGGACGGCTGCGGCGGTTTCCGGAGGCCGAGGCCGCGTATCGGCGGGCGGAGGCCGTTCACCCGGTCGTCAGGCCCGTGGCGCTGGTTGAGCGGGCGCGGCTGTTGGCCGGTCAGGGCCTGCACGCCGAGGCGGCCGCGACGTACCTCGCGTTGATCGAAGAGGACCCGGCCGGGGCCTTGCCGTGGTCGGCGGAGATCGGGCGGACGCTCTACCGTTGTGAACGCCTTGACGAGGCGCGTGCCTTCTTGCGGCGCGCCGCGGAGCAGGCGTCGAGCCGCGCGACGGCCGAGGTGATGCTGGCGAGGATCGACCAGAGGCAGGGGCGACATGACGACTCGGCGCGGCGGTTGCGGGCGTTGCTGGCCGACGGGGCTCAGCATTCGGCGATCGTGCGGGCGATGTCGGGACTGAACCCGCTGAACGCGTCCGATCGGGCGATCTTGCGGATCGTGGACGAGTCGATCAAGGTGCCGTCGCTGGCGCCGCAGGTCTGGGCGCGGTGGCTGTCGGTTCGCGTGCGGCTGGCCGATCTGGCGGGCGACTGGGAGCGGGCGGTCCAGGCGCTCGACATGCTGGGCGTCTTGGGCCGGGACATCACGAACACCAAGGCGGCCGAGGCGGCGTTGCTGGTGCACCTTGGGCGCAAGGACCGGGCCGGGGAGGTCTTCAAGGCCATCGACGGAGGGGCGTGCCGCTCGTTAAGGCGGTTGGTCGCGGGGGCGTTGGGCGAGCGGATCGTCGAGGCGGTGGCGGCGACACAGCCGATCGAGCCGCGCGTCGACCTGGCGATGCTCGCGGCGTTAGCGCGATCGGACGATGAGGCGGCGAGGCGTTTCGCCGAGGCGCTGCGGGACCATCCGGTGCTGTACGGCTCGGACATGTGGGCTTGGCTGTCGGAGGCGTCGACGAGCGGGAAGGGTGGGGCGCCCGGGTTGCGGCGTTTGGCGCTGGCGGTGCTGGCGCGCGAGACGGGACTGCACGGGCTGAGCGAGGCGGTCTGTCGCTCTCTCATCGCGAAGGATGCGTCACTGCTGCCGGGGCATGCGGTGCTGGCGATGGCGACGCTCGATCTCGGTCGGCCGATCGCGCCCGTGCTGGCTCGGTTGCGCGAGGCCGTCCCGGCAGCGGCGTTAACGGACTACCTTCGGGCGCGGGAGGCGCTGTCGCGAGGCGAGCACGCCGCGGCGATCGAGCCGCTCCGGCGGGTGCTGGCGCGTGAGCCGGGACACGCTCACGTGGCGTGGGTGCTGGCCGAGGCGCTGACGGCGTCGCACCGGCCCGACGAGGCGATCACGGTGCTGAGCGGCTTGGCCGACGAGGACGGCGGCGGGCTGCCGATCGCCCACAACGCGCTGGCGTATCTGCTGGCCGAGCACCAGCCGAGGAAGCTGCCTCGGGCGTACCGTCACGCGGGGGTGGCGCTGCGGGCCCTGCCGCGAGACCCGGCGGTGCTGGATACGTTCGGGTGGATCGAGCATCTCCGCGGCCGTAGCGACCAGGCGGTGCGGCTGTTGACCCTCGCGGCCGGCCAGGCCGGTGCCCCGGTCGAACTGCACTATCACCTCGGCATGGCCTACTCGGGCACGTCGGAGCGGGACTGGGGGCGGTATCACCTGCGCGAGGCGCTTCGCCAGGCCGAGGACGAGGGGATGGCCGAGCGGGTTCGGGCGCAGCTCGCCGCGTGGGGCGAGTCGGTCGAGCCGAGGGGCTCGCTGTCGGCGTGGTCGGACGGCTGGACCGAGCCGACGTTGCTACCGGACCGGCGTCTGGTCGCCGCGCCGCACGGGTCGCAGTGAGCCCCGCAGCAGCGAGAAGCCGACCATCAGCAGCAGGCCCACCAACGAGGCCGGCGTGGCGCACATGCCCGCGGTGGGGACGAGGTCGTCGGCCTTCTCGAAATTGGCGATGACCTGCTTGTTGCGATCGACGGTGATGATGAGGGGATCGTCGAAGCCCGAGGCATCGCCGCCCCATCCAACGAAGACCATATCGTCCGCCGGCGGTGCGGGCACGGGGATGGACAGCACCGTGCCGTCGGCGCCCGAGAGCCGCGCCGGTGAGGTCGTGCCGCCCGGCTGGCTTCGGACCACCACGTTGAAGGTCTTGGCCACGTCACGGATCATGATCGACTTGCGCGCCGTGACGGTCTTGCCGGCGTGCGAGTGGGTGGCGTAGACCTCGCAGTAGGTGTCGGTGGGGACGTCCAACGTGGTCAGGTTGCCGGCGGTCACGGCGGCGCAACCGGGCACCGAGACGGCCCAGGCGACCTCGGAGGTCACCTCGCTGGTCGCGCCGTTGGAGAACGTGACGGTGGCGGTGAACTGGTTGGCCGTATCCTCGTTGACCTCGTCGGGGCCCGCGATGGCCATGCCCATGGGCACGACCTTCTTCATCTCGACCTTGTAGGAGGCGTCGGTCGCGGCGGTGATGGTCCGCGAGAGGGTCTTGTCGCCGTCGGACCACTGCACGAAGAGGTACTCGGCGCCGTCGGTGCCGAGCTGGCCGGCGCTGGCCGTGATCTGGTGCGTCGAGCCGGCCTGCCAGGTGAAGGTCTTGAAGCCGGTGTACGGCACGCCGTCGACGGAGACCGTCAGACCGGCGTCGGCGGGGGAGACGCCGACGGCTACGTCGGCCATGGGCGTGTTGACGGTCAGCGTCCAGGTCTCGTCGTCGCTGCCGACGATGTTGGTGGCGCGAACGGTGATGGCGTAGACCTCGCCGGCGCCGGTGGCGGCGGGCCAGGTGACCACACCGGTGTCGGGATCGATCCGCATGCCGGCGGGGGCCCCGGCGACGATGGACCACGCGACCGGCGCGGTGCCCTGGCTGAGCGTCGGCGCGGGACCGGAGAAGGGCTGGCCGAGCAGGACCTCTTGATCGGCGATCGGATCGATGACGGGCGCCACATCGGGCAGGCCGACGGTGAGCTGGAAGCTGACGTCGGCCGAGCCCACCTGGTTCTGGGCCCGGATCGTGATGGTGTAGGGTGTGGTCGAGGCCTTCGGCTTAGGCCAGGCGACCACGCCGGTGTTGGGGTCGATGGTCATGCCCTGCGGGGCATCGACGAGGGTCCAGGAGACCACGCCGCCCTTGATCAAGGCCGGGATCGGACCCGTGTAAGGCTGGCCGTGGACGGCCTGGTCGTCGTCGAGGGTGGCCAGCTCGGGTGCGACGGGGACCTCAAGGACGGTGAGGATCCATGTCTGCTCGTCCTGGCCGGTGTCGTTGGTCGCGCGCAGCGTCAGGGTATAGGGGCTGCCGTCGGTGGTCGGATGCGGCCAGCTCACGACGCCGGTGTCGGGATCGACGGTCATCCCGTTGGCGGTGTTGTTCGGATCGGGAAGCGACCAGGTGATGGGCGCCGAGCCCGTGACGGTCGGGGTCGGGGAGGTATAGGCCTGGCCCTTGGTGACCTCGGCGTCCTCGATGTCGCCGATGGTCGGCGGCGTGGGCGGCGGGACGACCTCGACGAAGAACTCGCGTTCGTCGGAGCCGGCCTCGTTGGTCGCGCACAGGATCACGCGGCGGGGCATGCCGTTGTCGACGGGGTTCGGCCACGCGACGACGCCCGTGGTGCTATCGACGGTCATGCCGCTGGGCGCGAGGCTGAGGGTCCAGGTGATGGGCGCGGTCCCCGTGACGGTCGGGGTCGGTCCGGTGTAGGCCACGCCCTCGGTGGCGTCCGACGGGTCCTCGAGGCTGGTGATGACCGGGGCCTCCGGCGCGGGCACCACGGAGAGGGTGAAGGTCTGCTGGTCCGAGCCGGCAAGGTTCTCGGCCTGGACGGTGACGGTAAACGGGCTGCCGACCAGGGTCGGGTTCGGCCACGAGACGGCGCCCGTGCTCGGGTCGATGGTCATGCCGAGGTCGACGTTGTTGGCGTCGGGCAAGGACCAGTCGACCGGCAGTGTGCCGCTGGTGACGACGGGCTCGGCCGAGGTGTACGGTGTGTCGGCGACGGCCTCGTCGTCGCTGAGGGCGGCGATCTCGGGCGGCAGCACGACCGTCAGCGTCCATGAGGCCTCGTCGAAGAACGAGGGATCGGGCGTGTAGGTCGCGCGGACGGTAATCGTATAGGGGCTCGCGGCGGCGGAGGCGGGATCCCACGAGACCACGCCGGTGGCCGGGTCGATGGTCATGCCCGTCGGGCCGCGGCGGAGCGTCCAGTTGATGGGCGTCGAGCCCGTGGCCGACGGCGTGGGACCGGTGTAGGGCTCACCGACGGCGACCTGATCGTCGTCGATGGCCGCGATGTCCGGCGGCGAGGGCACGACGGTCAGGGTCCACGACTCGGTGTCGGTGCCGACGCCGTTGGTGGCGGCGATGGTGACGGTGTGGGGGCTCCCGGCGAGCGTCGGTAGGGGCCAGGTCACCACACCGGTGTTCTCGTCGATCTGCATCCCGGTCGGGCCCTGTAGGAGCGAGAAGGTCGGGCCTTCGCCCTGGGTGATCACGGGCGTGGGGCCTGTGTACGGCTGAGCCTCGGGGATCTCGGCGTCGGGGATCTCGGCGATGGCGGGCTTGGTGAGCTTCGAGGCGACGTAGTCGGCCTGATCGTCGCCGTTGCCGTCATGGAGCTGCGGGGTCTGGAAGCCGCCCAGGTAGTCGATCACGCGGGGCAGCAGGTAGGTGTGGGCCTCCTCGCCGCAGATCATGCCGTTGGTGGAGGTGTCGGCGTCGGCGGTGGCCATGGCCTCGAGCAGGTAATACGTGAAGAGCCCGTTTTGCAGGCTGGGTATCTCGTAGGAGAACTCCGTATCGTCGCAGGCGGTGAGGACGACGATGCCGGCCAGGTCGTCGAGGTCCTTCTGGGCCGCGACCGGTCGCAGGTCGGCCGCGAAGCCGTCACCCGGCGCGGGCCCGCCGCCGGCGGAGGGGATACCCTTGACGCGGACACCCGGCGGCAGCGAACCCTTGATGTTCCCGCCGCTGTGGCAGGTGTCGATCATGACGACGACGCGCTGGGTGGGCAGCATGCCGATCCAATCGGACAGCTCGTCGTCGCGTATGTCGTTGGCGATGTCGTGGGGGCAGAGCGTCTCGTCCCAGCCGTCCTGCTCGTCGAGCGGGGCGGCGTCGGGAACCTGACCGCCGTGACCGCTGAAGAAGAACAGGCAGAGGTCGTCGGGCCCGGCCTTATCGGCCATGGCCTGGATGGCGCTCTGGATGTTGCCCTTGGTGGCCTGGTTGTCGGTGAGCAGCTCGATGTTCTCGCTCTTCCACTCGGGGTCTTCCAGGAGGGCGTCGCGGAGCTCGATGGCGTCATCGTCGCAGTACGAGAGGTTGTTGTAGGGGTCGGAGTAGATCGACACGCCGGCGATGACGGCGTAGCGCTCGCCGATGAGGCCGGCGGGTTGGACCTCGAGCGTGAAGGAGGTCTGGCCGTCGCCCTCGGAGTTGCTGGCCTGGAGGGTGACCATGTAGGGGCTCCCGGCGGCGCCGGGGTCGGGCCACGCGATGACGCCCGTGCCGGGGTCGATGGTCATGCCGACGGGCGGGTTGACCAGCGACCAGGTCACCGGCAGGGTGCCGGCGGTGAGCGTCGGTGTCGGACCGGTGTAGGGATCGCCCTCGGGGATCGTGTCGTCGTCGATGTCGGCGATGGCCGGCGGACCCGGCGGGATGGTGACGGTAAGCTCCCACGACTCGGTGTCCTCGCCGGCGGCGTTCTGGGCGTGGACGGTGACGGTGACCGGCTCGCCCGTGGTGACCGGCGAGGCCCAGATGACCTGACCGGTGTTCGGGTTGATGCTCATGCCCTGCGGGCCTTCCTGCAGGGCCCACGTGACGGGCAGGCTGCCGGCCGGGACGGTCGGCGTGAAGGTGTACGGCTGGCCGACGGAGATCGTCGCGTCGTCGACGGGATCGATGATCGGCTTGGCGACGACGGCGAGCTGCCAGGTCTCGTCGTCGTGGAGGTTGGGGTCGGCCGTGTACGTCGCGCGGATCGTGACCGTGTGGGGGCTTCCGGCCGGCGTGGGCGCCGGCCAGGTGACCACGCCGGTGTTGGCGTCGACGGTCATACCCGCCGGTCCGGTCTGGAGCGACCATTCGATGGGCACACTGCCCTGCTCGAGCGTCGGGGTCGGGCCGGTGTAGGTCTCGTCGTCGGCCGCGGTCTCGTCGGCGATCTCGGCGATGACGGGCGGCGCGGGCTCGACGGTCAGCGTGAACGTGACGGGCGCGGCGGTGCCGGCCTCGTTGGAGGCCTCGATCTCGAGCGCGTAGGGCGAGCCGCTCAGGTCGGGGCTGGGCCAGGAGATCACGCCGGTGACGGGGTCGATGGTCAAGCCCGTCGGCGGCGTGGTCGAGCCGGTGAAGGCCCAGGTGACGGGCCTGCTCCGCGTGCCGAGTGTGATCTCCGGCGGCGAGGCCAGCGTATACGGCACGCCGTCCATGGCGGTGTCGGCCGCTTGCGTGAGTGAGATCACAGGTGAGACGGGACGATAGACCGACGCGCCGAAGGCACTCCACGGAACAGGCATGCCGTCGACGGTGTTGGCGTACCATCCGTCGGTGCTACCGTTCCAGCCGAAGTTGAGATGGTACATCGTCGGTTGGAGTGTTGGGTTGGTCGTCTCCCAGAGGCCGTCGCAGACGATCGCGTGTGCATCGCCGTTGGGATCGAGGACATTGCTGATCACGCAGAACGCGGGCTGGCCGAGCTTCAGGCTTGGATTCAAGCTGCCGCCGCTGGAATAGCCGAATCGTCCGAGTCCGCACCCACCCCCCGAGCCGCTGCTGGAGTAGCCCATATGTGTTGCCACGCCGCAGGCGAACATGATCCGGGCGACCATGTCGGCCGGTGGGTCGGTGGGCACGTCTGCGCCACCTTCGTAGATGATGCTCGGGATGTCGGCTAATTCGGCGTAGACCTGGATGTACCTCGTCGGTTCGTCGGGGCGGGACATGACCGAGAGGTAGGTCTCTCCTGGCGAATCCAGAAGGATCGGCAGATTGGGGTTGTCGTTGACGTGCTCGTATCCGTCGGGGCTACCAGGATCAGGTCTCCAGTAATTCGGATCGCACGGGTCACAGCCGGTGAAGTCGACCGAGTGCGGCCACATCCAGTAGTTCATGATCTGGGCCGAGGCGGTGGCCGCGCAGCCGGTCACGCAGCGCATGCCCGTGACGGGATCGACCGGGCAGCGCTGGTTGTAGTACCAGCCGTAGATGCTCTGGCTCTGGCCCCAGCGGGTGTCGACGAGCGGTCCCCAGATCTGGGAGCCGGCCTTGGGCTGACCCTCGTCGCCCTCGGCCTCGCCGCCGAGCAGGGTGTTCCAGCGGTCGGTGGTCTCGGAGAGGTCCTTGGCCTGGGCCTTGGCGCGGAACGCGACCCGCTTCTGGAGATCGTAGCGGACGAGCTTGAGGCCGATGTTCTGGGGCACGTCGTCGAGCGAGAAGTCGTTGGTCAGCGAAAAGGCGAGGATCGGCGTCAGGTCGGTGTCGGCCGAGGTGATGACGAAGCCCCGCGGCTGGAGGTGGACGACGTAGCCGAGCGTCTTGCCGTCGGCGTCGACCAGGGCGTCGGAGCCCTTGGGCGCGGGTATCTGTGCGGGCACCTCGCGCGGCTTGGCGCCGGGCTTCTGCTGCTCGGCGGCCGCGGCGGCGGTGAGATGGCTGTAGCGCTCGGCGACGACGCGTGCGGCGACCTGCTCGCACGCATTCTGGTCGACGGGCGCGGCGTGGGCCCAATCGCTCGCGATGAGCGCCCAGCCGGCGACCAGACCGATCAGTCCGAACGTCCTGATAGCGTGTGTCCTTGTCCTCATGGGTGACACCCCTGCATGACGTCTGCGGCGCTGATGGGCGCCGCGGTTTCCTCCC
The DNA here is from genome assembly GCA_964622545.1 of uncultured Planctomycetales bacterium. Lineage (GTDB taxonomy): Bacteria > Planctomycetota > Phycisphaerae > UBA1845 > JAFGLZ01 > JAFGLZ01. Next base: position 96,963 of record CAZUQM010000021.1, read on the forward strand.
GCTTACCAACCGGCTCGGGGCGCGTGCGTCTCGGCACGGCCCGGGGCGGCCGGACTGCTACCGATGTCCTGCCCGTCGGCGTCCGCCGACCAGGCCGCCCAGGCCGAGCATCATCAGGCTGACGACCATCACACCCGTGGTGGCACATCCCTGCGAGGGCGTGAAGGGGTCCGCCGGCGGCGTCGGCTGCGGCGTGGCGGGGCCCGCGGCCTCGACGACGGTGATCCCGGCCTGGCCGCCTTGTTGCGTCTGAGCCAGCTCGGGCACACCGAAGAGCCCGAAGCCGGACGGCGTGACGGTGACGGTGGTCGCGCCGGCCTTGAGGGCCCGGAACGTGAGCTCGAAGAAGTCGGTCGTGGCGCCTCCGAGCTGGACGAAGGGCGGCGTCTGGCCGGCGGTGATGTCTTCGAGGCGGCCGGGCGCCGCGAGGATGCCGGCGTAGAAGCCGCTCCACGGCGCGACGAAGAGGGCGGCCACGTCGACCTTGTCCTGCTCGGTGGTGTCCTTGGCGTCCACCTCGTCAACGAGCTCGAGCGCGGTGCTGTCCCAGGCGACGTCGACGCTGCCACCGATCGGGCCGGTCGGGCTGTCGCTGATGTCGCGGACGCGGACGACCAGATCGACGGTCTGGCCGACCTCGACCTGGGTGACCTGTGTCTGGGTGCCCGCTTGCACGAACACGCCGTCGAGCTGGACGCCGGTGTCGGCGGTCGCCGGAGCGGCCAGCGCGGCCGTCAGGACCAGGCCGATCATGATGGTGTTTCTCATCGTCACGAATCCTCCCCGGACAAGTGATGCCCGATCGGACGGTTGGCCGCGCCCGATCCGGCGAGGTGTTAGAGTCGCATCCCCTCCGGCAACAAGGCCTCGGCGTAGGCGTGCAGCGTTGCGGCGATGCCTTGGAGGCCCGGCTCGACGGCCGGTTCGTCGTCCTGCGCGGCGATGGAGCCGGCCGGCGGCAGGCTCGTTTCGACCGACGCGTCGGCTTGCTCGCTGGGCGCCTGTTCGGAGGCGGCTGTCGTATCGGCTGTCGCGTCCGTCGCCGATCCGGTCAGCGTAGCCGCGACGGGCGGCGACAGGTTGGGCGTCTCGCCGGCTTGCGGGGCCAGGGCCGCCTCCTCGCCGAGGCTCGTGGGCAACATGCCCATGATGGCCGCGTGTGAGAGGCTCCTGACGAACAACGCGCCGCTGAGCGCGTCGTTGAAGGTCGAGGCGTCGTCAGCGCCCGCAGCGCCGTCGAGCGACGCGTCATAGCTGAACAGGGCCGGCTGGACGGGTTCCAGCTCGGGCGCGACGGCGAGCGTCGCGTCCGATTCGGCGAGCCCGGCCAGGCCGATGCCCTTGGTGGTGTTCTTGGCGCCCTTGCCGTAGAGGTCGGCGAAGACGCCGAGGTCGGCGAAGTCGATGACGCCGTCGGGGCCGGCGAGGTCGAAATCGGGGTTGTAGCCCGCGATGCCGGAGCGTTTGCCGAAGGCGGTCTCGAACAGGTCGAAGTCGGCCCAGTCGGTCTGCCCGTCGTCGGTGAAGTCGCCCGGGAACGGTTCGGGCACGCCGTGGCCGGTGACCTGGATCTCGACCCTCGGTTTGTTGGCGTCGTCGGTGTTGAGGACGACGTGGCCGAGCGCTCCGCTGAGGCCGCCCGGCGTGAAGGTCACGGTGAGGCGGCGGCTGCCACCGGGGGCGACCTCGGCGCCGGCGAGCTTGTCGGCATCGACGACGGCGAAGAGGCCGTTGGTGGTCGTCACGCTCGAGATGACCAGCGGGCACGGGCCGTCGTTGTGGAGGACGAGAGCGGTGCTGGCCGTCTGGTCGACGACGACCTCGCCGAAGTCGAGCCCGGCTGGGTTGACGTTGCCCTGCTCGTCGGTGAGGCGCAACTGCGGGGTCGTGGCCTGGCCGTCGAGGGCGAGGGAGAGCAGGCCGTCGTCGGGGTCATCGCTTCGGATGCGCATGAAGCCCTGGCAGTCGCCGTCGGCCGTGGGGCTGAAGAGGACCTTGAAGGTTCGCGATTCGCCCGGTTGGAGCAACATGGTGCTGCCGTTGGCGGGTTCGATGGAATAGGCCGCGTGGGTGCAGTACCAGGTATCGAGGTTCAGATCGCCGGTTCCGTCGTTGCGGACGATGACGCTTCGCTCGCTGGTGGTGCCGACCTTGGTCGGGGCGAAGGCCAGGCCATGGACCGGCGCGGTGGCGGTGGCGTTGAGGACGATGATGTCGGGCTCGATGCCCACGCCGCTGAGCTGGATCGGGTAGGGCGACTCGTCGGGATCGTCGCTGAGCAGGCGCAGTGTGGCGTCGTGCGCGCCGCCCCGTACGGGCGAGAAGGCGACCTCGACGAGGAGGTTGTGGTTCGGCTTGATGACGACGGGCCCCAGATCGAGGTCGAGGTTGACCGCGTAAGCGCCGAGGTCGTCGCTGGTGCCGGCGTAGTCGATCTCGTAGTCGGTGATGACCAGGTCGCCGGTACCCTGGTTGGTGATGGTGAACACCTGCGAGGCGGTCTGGCCGGGCCGGCGGTCGGGGAAGACGATGAGGTCGTCGTTCATGTCGCCGGAGGACTCGGTCACGGCGATGTCGCCGGCGACGCCCTTGCCCTCGGTGGTGATCAGGAAGGTCGACTCATCCGGGTCGTTGCTGGTGACCGTGATGACGCCGTTGAAGTTCTGCACGTTGCCCGGGGTGAAGACCACGGTGACCTCCAGGGTCTCGGTGGGCTGGAGGACCGCGGCGGGCGAGACCGGGACGAGCGTGAAGGCCGGGTTGTCCGACACGACGGAGGCGATGTTGAGCGTGCCCTCGCCGGTGTTCTGGAAGGTGACGAGGACCTGTCCGGTGTCGCCGACGAAGAGGTTGCCGAAGTCGAGCTGGGCGTCGTTGCGGACCCCGGAGGCCTCCCAGACGGTCAGCTCGCCGGCGATGCCGATGCCGGTGACGTCGACCTCGGCGGCCGGGGTGACCGGATCGTTGCTCTCGATCGTGAGCGTGGCGTTCAGTGTCCCGAGCGCGGTCGGGGAGAAGGTCACGATCAGCGCCGTCGACTCGCCCGGGGCGAGCGTGGTGATCGAGGGGTTGGCCAGGGCGACACTGAAGCTCGGGTCGCTGCTGGCGAGGGAGCCGATGTGCAAGTCCTCCTCGCCGTCGTTGGTCAGGCTCATCGTCAAAGAGGCCGTCTCGTCGAGCTGGACCTTGTCGAAGGCGACGGTCTGATCGGAGAGGGCGGCCACGGGGGCGGTGCCCTGGGCGATCAGGTTGAGCACGTAGGGCATCTCGTCGGGGTCGTCGCTCTCGAGCGAGAGGGTGGCGGCGTAGTTCTGGTTGGCCTGTGGCGTGAAGGTGACGGTGATGTCGGTCTCCTGCCCGGGCAGCAGCACGAGCGAGCCCGGGAAGGCCGGGACGCCGAAGACGCCGGCCGGTGTGCCCGTCTGCGGCGTGAGGCTCCAGCCGGTGAGGTTGAGGTCCTCGCCGCCGTCGTTGCGGATAGTCAGGTCGATGGAGGTGTCCTGGCCGACCGTGGTCGTGGTCAGGGGATAGGTCGATCCGGAGGTCAGGACGTCGGCCCCGTCAAGGAGCGTGATGTCGGGCAGAAAGATACCCTCGCCCGTCAGTCCGATGAGGTAGGTCGGGCTGTCGGGGTCGTTGCTCTCGATGGCGAGGCTGGCGAAGACAGAGCCGACACTGCTCGGGCTGAAGCGGACGGTGAAGAGCTGCGACTCGCCCGGGGTTAGGTCGTAGGCCCCGCCCCAGGCCGGATCGAAGGCGAACACGGTCGTGCCGGCGATGCTCATGGTATTGACGTTCAGGTCGAGCAGGCCGTCGTTGCGGACCATGAAGCTGAGGTAGCCGAACTCGCCGCTGAGGACCTCACCGAAGTCGAGCGTGGTGATCTCGGCGCCTTGGCCGTCGGCGGGCAGGACGGCGAGGTCGGGGCGTCCGATGGCCGTGCCGACGAGCTGGATGGCGTGGCCCGGGTTCTCGACGTCGTTGCTCTCGATGTCGAGGGTGGTGTCGAGCGGGCCGAGGGTGTCGACGCTGAAGGCCGGAGACCACGTGACCCGGCAGCGGAGGTAGCCGGTCGGATCGAGGACGTACTTGCCGTTGACGAAGGCGCCGCTGCCGACCTCGAGCACGTTGACGGTCAGGTCGGGTCCGTTCGGAAGCAGGTCGCCCACGACCAGGGGCAGCGAGTCGCCGGTGGTGTTGACGAGGTAGAACTCGGTCGAGGCGGACTCGCCCGCGAGGAGCGTGCCGAAGTCGATGGTGGTCAAAGCGGTGGACCCGTCCTGCTGGTCGGAGATCGTGAGCGTGGGCTCGACGGCCGTGCCGGTGAGGTTGAGTGTGAGCAGGGTATCGAGCGGGTCGCTGCTGTAGATATCGAGCGTCCCGGTGACGGGGCCGTCGTCGGTGGCGCGGATGACCAGGCCGATCTCGATGGGCTCGCCGCCTTGATGGATCACGGTGCTGGGCGGGAGCTCGATCTCGACCACGGCGTTGCCGGAGCTGATCTGCGGGACGATGTTGGCCACGTCCAGGATGCCCGTGCCGACGTTGGCGATCTGGAGCGACGTGCGATAGACGTAGCGCCCATCGATGTCGACGGTCATGTCGCCGTGGAGGGCATCGAAATCGATGGTGTCGCCGCCGACGAGCTCGGCGCCCTCGTGGGTGATCATGATGTCGGCCGCGGCGGACAGGGAGGCGTAGTGGACGGTGCTTCCCGAACCGGCCTGCCAGGCGATCCAGCTCCCCCAGACGTCGGGTGCGAGCTCGTTGGCCGAGGAGAAGGTCAACTGGAATTTCCGTCCACGCGTATCCACCCCCGGCCCGGCCGTGCCGGTCGGCAGGAAGTAGCCGAAGAGGTCGTCGTTGCCGCCCTGCTTGGCCGACCAGACGAGCAGGTCGCCGGACATGGCGATCTCGTCGCCGAGCTCGCCCTGCTGGCCGAAGAGGACGCTGCTGCCCTGGTCGCGGTCGTAGAGGACGACGCGGCTGCCGTCGACGCTCTCGACCCAGACGACCCGATCGCCGCTGACGGTGGGGATGCGGGGCCCGGAGACCTGTCCGACGCTGACCTGCAGGACGATGCCGGTGGCCAGGTCCTTGCTGTAGATGGAGTACTCGCCGTCGGAGTCGCCGCGTCGCCAGACGACCCAGTCGCCGCTGACGTCGGGGTAGTCGTCGACCTCGCGGCCGGCCGGGTTGATGTCGGCGATGTGCGTATGGTCGGCGACGGGGTTCGTGGCGACGATGCGGCCCTGGCCGTTGAGGTTCAGGTCGACCAGGTGGATGTCTCGCGAGCCGGAGGCCACGGCGGAGAAGACGATGCGGCCGTCTTCGATGTTCGGGTGCGCGACCTCGAACAGCCCCAGGGGCGTTGACAGATCGTAGTTCTGTTGCGCGACGCGGTCGTAGACGACGAGGGCGCCGCCCTGGACGTAGACGGTGAAGTCGCCGTCGGATCGCGGACGATCGTCGCCGCTGGCGTCGAGGGAGGCGGTCGTGGTCAGCCCGCCGATGCCGTCGACGTTGACCTGCCCCGATCCGTTGTTGTAGGCGATGGACTCGAGCGTCAGGGACGGGCTGTTGCCGGAGCCGACCTGGACGGGGTTGATGAGGCTGGGCATGTTGCCGACGAGGGTGACGACGTACGTGCGGTCGAGGTACTGGTTCCAGCCGTCGGCGTTGCCGTAGTCGTCGTGTCGGACGACGACGTAGCCGAGGGCGCCGTCCTGGTTGGCGGGGTTGCCCTGGAAGAGGACCTGGACCTCCTCGGATTCGCCGGCGGCGATGGTCCGCATCGCATCGCCGACGATGCTGAAGCCCTCGCCGAGGCCGACGAGACCGAGATCGACGTTCAGCGGGGCGGAGCCGGTGTTGTCGATGGTGAACGTCCGGTAGCTGTTCTGACCGGGGGTGACCAGGTCGAAGGGCACGGCCAGGTCGCCGGTGATGCCGACGTCCTCGCTGATGCCGACGTTCGCGCCGCTGTAGGCGTCTCCGACCAGGGCGAGGCCGTAGCGATTGTCCTTGAGGGGCGCGGCCAGTGGGTCGTTGGTGATGACGTACATGGTGCCGTAGAGCGGGCCGGGCTCGACGGCCTGAACGTGGACCTGGAGGATCTTTCCGCTTCCGGGCGCGACGGTGAAGGGCCCGGTGACGGTGTTGCCCTGGAGGTCGGTGACGGAGAAGGCGTCGGAGCCGGCCAGGCGAATCTCTTGGACGAAGAGGTCTTCGCTGCCGGTGTTCTGGACGACGATCGTCTCGGTGGCGTCCTGGCCGGTTTGGAGCCTTCCGAAGACGAGCTTGTCGTCGTCGAGGGTTCCGCTGGTCTCGCTGACGGCGAGGCTGGGTAGCGCGGATTCGGGGCGGAACTGCCGGACGTGGACGAGGTTCTTCTCGATGTAGTTCCAGGCGACGACGACGCGATCGTCGATGAGGCCGTCGGCGGCACCGCGGATGCCGGCGGTCGAGATGAAGCCGGGCGACCAGGACTGGCCGTCGGTCCGGGCGTTCAGTCCGTCGTCGGTGCCGGATTCGACGCCCTGCCCGTTGAGTTGCTCCCAATCGAGCCCGTTGTCCTGCCAGGCATGGACGTAGCTGGTGGCGGGGACGTGTCCGTCGGCGCGGAAGCCGTTGTAGGACGAGCCCACAGGCGAGGTATCGCCGGGAATGGGGGCTCGATAGTCATCGGGGCTTCGGGCTTCGCCCCAGCCTCGCGGTCCTGGTGAGCTGTATTCGGCCCCGTTTCCGTTGATGATGGTCCACCACGACTGGGGAGTGCCGTAACCGCACATCGTCCGCCACCAGGCGTACTCGAAGTCCATGTGGCGGGCGCCGTACATGATCCTGGGGTTGAAGTAGCTGGCCGCCAGGTCGCTGTACCATCCGTGCTGGGTGAAGCCGTCGCCCTGGCCGCCGTGGTCGCCGTTGAAGTAGCTTCGCATCCCGAGGTCGTAGTTGTAGTAGGCCTCCCAGATGCCCCAGCCGTTGTCGTAGTCGTAGCGGTACTGGCTGATCTCCGTGGAGGGGAATCCTGCCGTGGCCAGCTCGAGGCTGGTGTAGGTGAGGACGGGTTCGAGGCTGCCTCCGCCGACGATCTCGGGCAGGACGTAGGCGCGTCCCTCGGGCGCGACGAAGCGATCGTCGTCGGTCATGGTCCACGAGCCGCTGTCGTAGCTGGCGGTGCGGACGACCGAGCTTGTTAGCTCCTGGAAGCGATCCTGGACGATGAAGCCGTCGAAGACCCATCGGACCTCGACGGAGTACGTGACGGGCTCGGGCTCGTCGAACTCGGGGTCGCTGATGGTGAAGAAGACGCCTATCCTCGTGTTTTTGTATGCCGCGGGCGCTTCCACACGCGTCGCTTCCACCTCGAACAGGGGATCCGACCAGGAGGATCCGTCGTGGATTCCAATGATCGGGTTGAAGCCCTCGGGCACGTCGGTTATGACGATCTCGACGGTCGGGTCCGCCACGGAACTGTAGAGCGACGAGAAGTGCGGCAAGAAGACGGAGTACTTGTCGACCTGGAAGCCCACCATGAACTGGTTCGTGAACTTCGGGCGGTCGTACAAGCTAGAGTTGTAGAGGCCCTCGAGCTCCACGGCTTCGGGGATCTGGATCCGCCATTGCATGAGCTCTTCGTCGTCGTTCCACAACGGCCGGCTGTCCATGGTCGCGCCAGTCGCGGCACCGTCGGCGAGCAGGCCCATGTCGAACAGGCTGTTCAGGCTCCAGGTCTGCTCCTCGAAGGCGAGGACGGGTCGGAGGCTCTGGTTGACCGCCAACTGCGGATGGGCGTAGGACTGGCCCACTTCGCTTGCCAGGGGCAACCCGGCATCATGCTGGGCCCAATTGCCGTCGGAAGGATCGAACTCGTAGACGAAGATATCGCTCAGCAGCGCTCCCCGTTTGGCCATGGTTCCTTCGGGGTCTTCGGCGGGCCAGCCGATCGTGAAGGCGACCCAGATGTGCTGGTCGCCCGTCATGACGAGCGACGGGTCGAAGTTCATGTCGTACGACTGGGGTAGGGCGTCGAAGGGGTTGATATCGCCGCCCATCGGCACCCATGCGTCGCTGTCGGCGTCCCATTCTTGGAGGAAGATCTCGCTGGCGCCGTGGACCGGGTCGTAGGGCATCCGGCTGCCGCCCATGACGTCCTCGGGGTGCACCATGGGGATGAGCCCGCCCGACTCCCTGGTGGGGTCGACGTTGCGCCAGGCCAGATAGGACGTATCGCCGGGACCCGCGATCAGCTCCAACTGGTCGACGAGGTAGCCGTCCCAGACGGTGCCGTCGGTGACGTAGGCGTAGTCTTCGAGGCTGATCCAACTGTCGGTGGCTTCGTCGTAAGCCCAGGCCTTGATGGTGCTGCGGCCTTCGACGGTGGCGTCGTCGGTGTTGACGATGTCGAGGTAGGCCACGACCGGCCGTCCGTCGATGCCCACGGGCACGAAGGGATCGGAGCCAATGACGACCTCGTCCCAGCGGTAGGTGTGGTTCTCGAGTTCGGCCTCGTCGATGAGGAAGCCGGTCTCGAGCCCGGTGCCGAACGGCAGCCAGTCGCCGGTATCGTCGTCGTAGTAGTTGACCCGGACGAACATCTCGTTGCCGAGGCGTTCTGTATAGGCCATCAGGCTTCGGCCGTCGCCGGCGGTGGCGAGCTGTGGATCGGAGTTCCAGGTGATCCCGCCGGCGTCGACGCCGCCGGCGCTGCCCGAGCCGTCGCCGTAGTCGGTCCACTGGCCTGAGGCCTCGTCCCAGCGGAGGGCATAGATCTCCGAATCGGCCACGCCGTAGGGGAACGAACCCGGATCCCACGGCCCGCCGCTGATTCCCTGGTTCGCCGAGGCCAAGAGGTTTTCGCCGAACAGCAGGAGGGGTGAGCCGTCGGGCAGGGCCAGGATGGTGATATCCCTGGCCTGGGTGACGGCTTCCTTGGCGGTCGCTCCGTCCGGGCCGCCGCCGAGCCATCGCCAGGCAACCGAGCCGCCTTGCTCATAGGCCTCGTAGCCCCAGGCGTACCAGTTGGCCGCTTGCGGTCCATGGTCGTTATAGACGTTGCTACCCGACCAGGGCGGCGTGGTGTCGGCCGCGAGCTCGTCGGTGGCCACCTGGAGGCGCGTCAGACCGATGAGTGGCAGGCCGTCGTCGCCGATGTCCAGAGACAGGTCTTGGTGGCCGTGCCGTCCGAGGATGCCGTCGCCGCCGGCCGAGCCCGGGCTGACCTCGTCCCATGCGCCGAGGACGGGTCGGGGATCGGCGAGCTCCTTGACGTAGACGGCCGCGACGTCGGGATGGTCGAGGTCTTCGTAGTCGCGCCAGGCCACGTAGACGATGTCTTTGTCGGGCTGATCGGGATCGGGCCGGATGGCGATCTGAGGATCGGTGGATTGATTCGGGGAGTCGCTCAGTCCGCCGACGGGGGCCTGAGCGGGATCGGCCGCGGACTCGCCGCCGATCTTTTCCCAGGTGCTGGTGACGGCATTCCACCGTCGCGCGTAGATCTGCGAGGTCGACAACGACCCCCAGGAGCTGGTCCATACGACGATAGGCGCGTTGTCGCCGCCGATGGCGATGTCGACGGTCTCGGGCTCCGTTCGGGTGCCGCCGGAGTTCATCGCATCGTTGCTGACGCCTCCGCCGCCGTCGGTGAATTCGGCGCCGGCCGCCAACTCGATCCATGCGTCCAGCTCGGGGATGTACTTTTTGGCCACGACGTCCATGTCGCCTTCGATCGCGTCGTAGGCGGAGTAGGCCACGACGGGCAGGCCGTCGACGCCGACGGCCAGGGCGGGCTGGCCGTTCTCGACGCTGTCGTCGCTCAGGCCGCCGGCGTCGGTCGAGCCGCCGAGTCCGGACCAGGTCCATTGGCCGGATTGCCGGTCGAGCGATCCCTTGACGAGAAAGGCGTCGGCGCCGGTGCCGTAGCCGGCCAGCCAGGAGACGTAGAGGTTCCCGAGGTGGTCGGCGGCGATGTCGGGCGATCGGCCTCCGCCGGAGGAGGGGAGCCTCTGGCTGCCCGAATCGTCGAGGCTGAGCCAGGTGAAGCCGTCAAAGTAGCGGACCTGAATGCCGCCGGCGCCTTCAAAAGCGACAACGGCGTTGCCTTCCGGTGTCACCGTGGCGGCCGGATCGGCCTCGAACAGGTTCTGTCCGTCGTGGGTGATGCCGCCGCCGCTGGCCGATCGGAACCCGAGCTCCTCCCAGACGCCGGAGACGTCGAGCAGACGTCTCGGCTCAAGGGGTTCGATAGACAGACGCCGTCGACGCGCTCGCCTTGCGGATTGGGACATTCAGAAGCCTCCCCGTGGGTACCTCCTGACCCCCAAAGCGGCTCCGTCCGGTGTGAGGAATTGCTAAGATACTAGCTTGTTGATGTACAAGAGGAGTTTGCCCCCCTCCCCGGGAGCAAACCGATAGCTCCATCTATCTCAGAAAAGTAACTGTAAGTCAAGCAAGTAGGTAGAACTCCGATGGGCGCTTGCCCTCGGCCAGTAGGCCCGCGGCAGACGGCCCAATCGCCTATGAAGGGATTTTGGGCCTATCGCGCGGCCAGGTGGGGGATAGAGGGGTTGTCGGGGCGGGTGAGAGGCCGTTTTCGCTTGACTTGCGATCGGGGTTCCGTAAGCTCGTTCATTGGCGAGGGTCCATGGTGGATTGGGGATGGGGAAGCGGCGTTTCATATCCTCGCGCGGCCGTCCCTTCCGATGACGCCCGTCCGTTTTGGGCTTGCCAGGGTAAGGGAGGGTAATCCCATTCGAGCTTGGTCCACGTGCGCGTGCATGGGTTTTGCCTGTTGGGCCTTGGCGGTGCGTCCCGGCCAGGGCTTGGCGTTGGAGCGCCATGTCCCTGGGGATTACGCCACGATTCAGGAGGCGATCGAGGCGTCCGAGGACGGCGACGAGGTCGTGCTGTCGGCGGGGACGTACTCGGGCGACGGCAATCGGGATCTGGCGTTCGGCGGGCGAGCGATCCTGGTCCGCAGCGCGGATCCGAACGACCCGAATGTCGTTGCGGCGACGGTGATCGACTGTCAGGGGGCCGAGATCCTGCCGCACAGGGCCTTTGTGTTTCATGGGGACGAAGGGCCGGATTCCGTGGTGGCCGGGGTGACGATCCGCTCCGCCTACGCGATCGACGGCGGCGCGATGATCTGCACAGGGGCCGGGCCGACCGTGCGTGCGTGTGTCTTCCAGGGCAACGGGGCCCTGTTCGGCGGGGCGATCTACAACGACGGGGGAAGTCTGAGGCTCATCGGGTGCCGCTTCAGCGACAATGCCTCCACGTCCGGTGGGGCGGTTTGGAACAGCAGTGGCGCCGTGCGTGTCGAGGCGTGCACGTTCGAGGGCAATGTCGCGGCGCTCGGTGGTGGCGGGGCGATGGTGAACGTCGACGCCGCTGGGGTCGAGATACTCGATTCTCGTTTCAGCGGAAACGTCTCGACGTTCGGCGGTGCGATGTTCAATCATCTCAGTCCTGTGGCGCTGACGGATTGCGAGTTCTCCGAGAACGTCGGCGGCCATGGCGGGGGCGTTTACAACCTCCAATGCGACCCGACGCTTCAGGGGTGTCGCTTCACAAACAACACCGCGTTCTGGGGCGCCGGCGTGGACAACTACGACCACAGTCGCGCGACGATCATCGACTGCCTTTTCGAGGGCAACGAGGCCTCGTGGGGCGGGGCGATGGTGGACTTCGGCGGGGCGAGCTCCACCGTGGTGCGATGCACGTTTCGTTTGAATCGTTGCGTGGGGCCACAGGGCGGGGCGGTGTGCTGCGGCGGTCAGACGGCGGCGTCCGTGTTCGAGGACTGCACCTTCGAATCGAATGAGACGCTGATTGGTACGGGCGCGGCGATCACGATCCGGGAGGGCAACCGGGCTGAGATCCGGCGGTGCAGGATCGTGGGCAACACCTCGGACAACAGCGGGGGCGGCCTCTTCGTCGAGTCCAGCAACCCGACGGTCTCGAACTGCATCATCGCGGCGAATCATGCAAACGCTCTGGGCGGAGGCGTCCTCTGTTACGGCGCCGGGACGACGACTGTCAGGAACTCGCTGATCAGCGGGAACACGTCGGATGGGACCGGGGCCGGGGTGCTGTGTGCGTCTGATGCCGAGCTGATCGTCTCGAACTGCACGGTCGTGGACAACCGGTCGGCGTCGCAGGGGGGCGGGTTGGCCGTCCTCGGCGGCGCGGTCGAGGCGGTGAACTCGATTTTGTGGTCAAACGAGGCCCCGCAGGGGGCGCAGGTCTCTGCGCATGCCTCGGAGTCGCCCACCTCGTTGGGCATCGCCTACTGCACGATCGAGGGCGGTGTCGAGCAGATGGACGTCGGTCCGAACGCGGTGGTCGAGGTTGGAGCTGGGGTCAGCAGCGACAATCCGCTGTTCGTCGACGGCGACGGGGCCGACGACGATCCGGCGACGTGGGAGGACAACGATTACCATCTCACCGGGGCTTCGCCGTGCGGGAACGCGGGGGATCCGAACGGCGACTACACCGGCCAGGTCGACCTGGACGGGCAGAATCGCGTCAACAGCGGCCGGGTGGACATCGGTGCCGACGAGTATCTGCTGCAGGTGACCTGCGGGAGCTCGGAGGCGGCGTTACCGCTGCTGGTGCTCTTGTGCGGCGTGGAAGCGGTTCGGCGTCTGGTGCCGGGGTCGTCGGGCCGGGGCCGGCGAGGGTGACGTCGCTGCCGGGACGAACTGCGCGAGCCCGGAGTCGAACCGGGACGGGTTACCCCACAGGAACCTAAATCCTGCGCCTTCCAATGCTAAGGGCTTAGACCCCAACGCCCTTACGGATTCAGAATCCCAAACCATACTGGCCACCATACGGAAGGACGGTGATCTGGCGGCCCTCGTGACGGCCTGGCCGGACCTGCCCGAGGCGGTCAAGGGCGCCATCACTCACCTGGTGAAAGCAGCCACCGAGGGCAAGGGCAAGTAGACCACGCCCGCGACAGCGCGGCGCGTGGCCGTGATCGTTGCGGGCTTCATTCAGGGACGGCATAGCGGGCCAGGGATGGCCGGGAGGCCTTGTGCATGGCAGGAATCCAAAGCGGCAACCTGGCGGATGGCACGACGGAACGCCCTGGCGCTGAATTCAGACATGCCGCATTCGATATTGTCGATCGGTTGCGGGCTCGGCGGCGGATGGGCGACAACCCCACGGTCCGCATTATCGTTGACCTGGTGCTTTGCGACGGGACGGACGCGGAATCGCTTGCCCGTGGGTGGCTGGCCCAGGCGGACCTTGACGCACTGGACAACGACCACGCATCGGCGATGATAAACGTCATGGGACTGCTACCGGAGCTTTCGACCGAAGCGTTGCAGGACTTGGCCGAACATCTCCGGCGGACGGACGGACCCCAAGCGGATGCGGAGTAGGACCACGAACCAAGGGGGGCAAGGTCATGGTCAGACCGTTTGGAAACGGTGAGAAACGGTCGGATCGGGGCGCGGACGGCCGTTTCGTGAAGGGCAACAAGGCGTCCGTCGGGCACGTGCCACCGAGGAAGCCGGCCGAGTACCGACGTGTGGCGATCGACGCGATTGATGTGGAGCGGTTCACCAAGGTGGTCCATGCGCTCATCGAAGAGGCCATCGCGGGGAACATACAGGCTGCCAAGCTGGTGCTTGAGTATTCGCTAGGCAAGCCGAAAGAGATGCCCGACTTTGAACGTGATGAGGCCATCGACGATCATTATGCGGCCGACGTGATGCAGCGGGTCACCGAGGCGGATCGGCGGCTGGCGGACTTGGGGGTCATGCCGCGGCAGCGGGGGTATTCCAATGAGCAGTAGTATGCGAACACTCGGAGGCGTCCAGGTGTCCATCGAGGGCGACATGACGCCTCTGTCCCGAGCCTTCGGCAAGGCTAGGGGGGTATCACGGCGAGAGGGACTCAAGGCGGGCAAGGCCTACACGATCGGCTTCGGCGATATGATGCGCGCCGCCGGGACCATGGCCTCTGGCGGCTTCATCGTGCGAACACTGTCAGAGGCTTCAAAAGCAGCGGAACGATTCGAGGGCCAGATGTCCCGCGTCTCAACGATGTTGCGAGGCGACACCGCCAAGGGATTGAGTTCGATGCGCGACGGGCTTCAGCAGCTCGCGGCGAACAGTGGCGTATCTACTGACCAACTATCCGATGGGCTCTACGACGTGCTATCCGCAAGCATCAAGGCCAAAGACGCGATGGGGGTTCTCGGTACGGCCACGCAAGCCGCTGTTGGCGGATTCGTCGATGTGCGGACGGTTGCCGACGTGACAACCACGGCTATAAACGCGTACGGTCTTTCCGCCGAACCGAGTCTCTGCTTGACTCCGGTTGATAAGGTCGGTATATGTTAGGT
>CAZUQM010000022.1:0-108993 GCA_964622545.1 uncultured Planctomycetales bacterium
CGACGGCGACCCCGAAGCCGGGGAACCGACACATTCAAATGAGTCGGACTACTAGAGCCGACAGGGGCGAGACACCTCCGGGAGGAGTCAGACCGCCGGCGCTGCTGGCCTCGAGCCCGTCGACATGGAACGCATCCGTCTGACATTCCAGCAGGGCTTCCGTGGCGACCTGATGATGGTCGCCGTCGGCGTGATCGTCGTGGCCCTGGCTTGCCGCGTCATCGCGCTGGCCCTCCGCGACCGACAGATCGGACGGTCGGCCGTGGCCATGACGGCCGGGGCGCTGGCCGGCCTGTCCGCCCTTATTGGACTACTTGCCGGACTGGAACGCGGCGCCTCGTTCGGGATCCTCATCGGCTTCGGCGTCGGCATCACGGCGCTGGTCTTGTGGGCGTGGCTGGTGGTCCTCATCTGGCGACGTGGCGATCTGCCCTCGCTGCTCTCGATGGTCCTGGCGGCCGCGGCGACGGCCTGGATGGATGCGGCCGCCTTCGTCCCGTCGCTCCGTGAGCCGGCGGCCCTGGCCCCGATCGCGATCATCCTATGCGTCCTCACGGTGCTGGTCTTCTACCAGGTCGTCTACCGATTTCTCGGCGCGTGGCGGATCGGGACGCTGCTGGCCCTGCGATGCCTGGCGATCTTCGTGCTGCTCGCGCTGCTGTTCAGGCCTGTGTTGTCGGTGTTGCCGCTCAGTCGCACCAAGCCGCTACTTCTCGTGTTACTCGACGTGTCGAAGTCGATGAGCGTCCAGGACGCCAAGAACGCCCCGACCCGTTACGAGCAGGTCGTCGAGACGTGTCAGGCCGTCCTGCCCGAGGCCGGCGAGCGATTCGATGTGCGGTACTACGTCTTCGACGCCAGGCCCCGCGCGGTCGAATCGGCCGAGGACCTGTTCCGGATCGAGCCCGCCGGCGATGCGACCAACCTCGTGCTGGCCGCCCAGGAGGTCGTCGGCCGCCATCCCAACCAGGAGATCCTCGCCGTCTGCCTGCTGACCGACGGCAACCACAACGCGCCGGGCGATCCGGTCAAGGCCGCCCGATCGCTCGGCGTGCCGCTGCACACCGTCGGCGTGGGCACCGAGGAGATGCGGTCCGATAAGCTGCAGGACATCAGCATTGCCGCCGTGGACGCGCCCGACGAGGCCGCCGCCCACAACGTCTCGACGATCAAGGCCCACATCGCCCACGAGGGCCTGGCCAACCGCACGATCGAGGTCCGCCTGGCCGACGGGCCCCAACAGCTCGACAAGCAGACCCTCGTGCTCAGCGACAAGCAGAAGATCCACATCGTCGAGCTTCGCTACAAGCCGACCACGACCGGCCGCAAGCGGCTCACCGTGTCCGTGCCGGTCGACCCGGCCGAGCTGATCGGCGAGAACAACGCCCACGACGTGCATCTGCTGGTCACCGATCCACAGATCAAGGTGCTCTATATCGAGGGGGCGGTCCGGCCGGAGTTCAAGTTCCTGCGACGCTTCCTCGGCACCGATCCCAACCTCGAGCTGGCCACGTTGATCCAGGTCCGTCCGCCGCTCTTTGCGGCCGGGGGGACGGTCGGCGGCAAGCCGCTGAAGGGCTTTCCCCAGACGGCCGACGACTTCAAGGCCTTCGACGTCTTCCTCATCGGCGACCTCGACCGCACCTACCTGACCAAGCAGCAGATGGACCTGCTCGTCGAGGCTGTCCGCGCCGGCAAGGGGCTGCTGATGATCGGCGGCACGTCGACGCTCGGGCCGGGCGGCTACGCGGGTTCGCCGATCGAGTCGATGCTGCCGGTAACGGTCGGCCCGCGGAGCAAGACCGCCCAGGAAACCACGCCGTTCGTGCCGCGCCTGACGGCCGAGGGACGGGTGCACCCGGTCTTCGCCGGACTCGTGCCGTTCTTCGACCACAGCCAGGCCGCGGCGACCCCGTCGGCCGAGCAGCTTCCGCCGCTCCAGGGATGCGTCATCGTCGAGGGACCCAAGCCGGCCGCCTCCGTGCTGGCCGAGCATCCCTCGCGGCAGCATCAAGGTCGGCCGATCTGCGTGCTGGCGGTGCAGACGTTCGGCTCGGGCAGGACGGCCGTCTTCACGGCCGACACGACCTGGCGGTGGTACATGTTCCGTCGGGCGCTCGGTGCCGAGTCGCCGTACCATCGCTTCTGGGGCCAGCTCGTGCGATGGCTCGCCAGCAGCGAACTCCGTGAAAAGAGCACCGAATCGGGCGTGCAGGTCCAGGTCGCGCGCAGCTTCTACCATCCCGGCGAGCAGGTCGAGATCGTGGCCAAGGTCCGCGACGAGGAAGGCCAGGCGACCAACTACGCCGGCGTGGTTGCCCGCGTGACCGAGCCGGGCGAGTCGGTGAAGGAGCTTCCGCTGGCGCGCCGTCCGGAGCGGGTGGGTGTCTACGAGGTGAGCTACGAACCCTCGGTGCCGGGGGCGTATGTGGTCGAGGTTGTTGCTCAAAAGCAAGACAAGCAGCTCGGCAAGGACGCGATCGACTTCGTCCTCGGCAGGCCGAGCGCCGAGTTCGAGAAGCTCAGCCTCGACAGCGACCGGCTCACGAAGATGGCGTCGGCGGGCCAAGGCGAGTATCTTAGGTTGCCCGGTCTGAGCGACCTGGTGGCCAAGCTGCTCCGTGGCTACGAACTGCGCGGCGGCCGGGACGGTCGGCTCAAGGAGGTCGCGGTCTTCACGGCGGCGACGGAGTTCGCTCGCCATGCCAAGATGGCCGCCGCGTTCGGCCTGTTCGTGATCTTGATCACGTGCGAGTGGCTGCTGCGGCGGCACTGGCAGTTGGGCTAGGCCGACCGGGAGCATCCCGGAGGGGGAGATGCGGGGCGTTCCGCCGCGATCCGAGGGCGAAGGCGTTCTTCCATGTTGGCGCTGATGCACGGCCTCCTTCTGACCGATAAACCCACAAGTTTCTGCGCGGGAGTATGCTAGACACGGATGACCTCTCGAACGAAGAGCCTGCTTTTCAATGGACTGCGGATCAGCGTCTGCGCGCTGGGCGTCTGGTTCATCTACAGGCAGCTTACGGGTGCGGACCTGACCCAGGCCCTCGGCCAGATGGACCTCCGATGGGTGGCGGTCGCCACGGTGATCTGGGCGCCCATTTACCTCATCTGCTCGGCCAGACTGGTCGTGATGATGGCCACGCAGGACATCAAGATCGGGTTCTGGGAGGCCGTCAAGCTCACCTATGCCGGGGGCTTTCTGAATTTCGCCATGCCGGGCGCTACGGGGGGGGACGTGTACAAGGCCTACTTCGTGGCGCGCGGCACGGATCGCAAGACCGAGGCGGTCATGGCGGTCTTCCTCGATCGTGTGGTCGGCCTGACCTCGCTCGTGCTCATCGGCGGCGTGATGTCCTTGCTCGGATGGGTCCTGCGGTTGGACGTCGGCTGGGCCGCCCAGGTCATCGGCGGACTGCTCGTGGCCATCATCATCGGCTCGGCCCTGTTCTTCTCGCATACCGTGCGGCGATGGGTCCGATATGATCGGATCCTGGCGCGGTTGCCGCTCAGCGATCAGATCCGACGGATCGACCAGGCCGTGTTCATCCTGCGGAAACAGAAGCGCAAGGTGGCCCTGGCGCTGCTCATGACGTTCACCCTGCAGGTGATTGCGATCGTGGCGATGGTCTTCGTGGCCGTCGCCCTGGACATGAAGACCGATAACCTCGTGGCCTATTTCATCTACCTCCCGTTGGGCATGGTGATTCGGGCCGTGCCGATCAGCATTCAGGGCATCGGGCCGATGGACGGCAGCTACAAGCTGTTCTTCGTGGACACGGGCTTCGGCAACGACGTGCAGGTGCAGATCCTAGCCCTGTCCGTGCGGATCTTCGACCTGCTCTGGGCCCTTCCCGGTGGGCTGGTCATCCTGACCGGCCGCGAGCTACCCCCCAAGGAGTTCGCCGAGGAGGCCCACGACGTCAAACCCGTTGAAACCAAGGTCTTGGAACAGCCTCGCCAGTAGCGGCATTTCTGCATCCACTCGTTTAAGTCGCCGTTTCAAAGCGTCGATGAAAGGCGCGGACTCGCGGACCGCAATTCCTCAGCGGAAAGGCGCTTGCGCCCTCACGAGACGCCCTATGCCGATCACGATTACCCTGGAACGGGACAAGGCCTCCGCCGTGTTGGATCGAGCGGCGCAAACGCGTTGCGCGACGTCGATGCGGGTGCAGCGCTCCCACGGAGACGTGAGCACCTACGAGACGGCGATCGCGTCCGTTCAGACCAAGGGGCTGTTCGTCGAGAGGCCCACCGGACCGGACGGTCCGGTCGAGATCGCCCCCGGCGAGACGGTCCGGCTTGTCTTCTCCGAGGGCGAGGACCAATACGGGGTGGAGGCGAGCGTTCGCGGTTCGGGCACGGTGGCCGTCGACGCGAAGACCGAGGTCGATGTCATCGAGTTGGCCGAGCCGGAGCGGGTCTATCAGATCCAGCGCCGCGCCGACTACCGCGTGCCGCTTTGGAGCACGAAGACGGTCACGGCCCACTTCGAGCCCTTGCCGGTTGGGAGCTCGCACGACCTGCCGCCGGCGGAAGCGTTCCACGCCGAGCTACAGAACATCTCGGCCGGGGGGGTGGCGGCTTTGATCAGTCCGTCGGTGCGGGCGTGTCTGGCCGCCGGCCAGCATTACTTGATGGACTTCTTCCTGCCCGGCTGCGATGACCCGTTCGCCTTTGCCGTGTGCGTGCAACACATCCGGCGGCTGTCGCACAGCGATGCGCGTCTGATCGGGCTACGGTTCCTGCCCGGCGACGACAGCGAAGCGACCCGCCGCGCGATCCATCAGATTCGTTCCTACGTGGACGTCCACCGTCGACTCAAGGGCTGAACGGGCCTCGGAGCGACGGATACGGAGATTGGTCGTCACATGAGGTTAGTGCGACGGAGCCACGACCATGCGATTCACCTATGACCTGAGTCCGAGCCAGAGCGACCGAATCATCGACCAGGCCGTCCGCCATCGGGCCGAGGTGGTCCTGGCCCCGCGCGCCTGGACCGATGAAGGCGGCCTGACGACGCGCCTCCACGGTAGCGAGGGCGAGCTGCTCCTGGTCGAAGGCCAGGCCGGTTCACAATCGCAGGTCGAGTCGATCGTCGGCGTGCACATCGACGCCCAACTGGTCTTGGGCGGGACTCTCTATCTCTTCGACAGCCATCTGGTCGATACCGACTTCAGCAAGCCCGACGCGCTGCTCCTGATCGCCAGACCGCCCGTCTTGCAGGTGGGCCAGCGTCGGCGCTTCCAGCGGCGCACGCTCATGACCAAATGCAACGTGCGGCTGACCTGGGAGCAAGACCGGCAGCCCCGCGAGGCGACCGGTCGTCTCTTAAACCTCAGCGGCGACGGCATGGCCTGTCGCCTCGATGCCGAGACCGCCGAACAGCTCGAGGCGGGCGGCGCGCTGAACGTCATGTTCCATCCCTCCGAGGCGGAGATGCCCTTCGAGTTCCAGGGCATCGTGACCAACCTCTCGGAGGCCGGCAGCGAGGGGTATGCCTTACTCGGACTCCAGTTCAAGTTCAGTCCCGACGACGCCGCGTCGCAGGAGAGCCGCAAGCGGCTCTGCGATATGCTGTACGCGCGACTCGTGGCCGCCTCGATGGTCGACGGGGGATACTGATGAGACAACCCAACACCCTGGTCGGACGAGAACGGGATCAGATCATCGCCGACGCCGTCCATGAGAAGGCCCGCCTGGTCCTGACCTGTCGCGGCACCGAGCGGTGGGAGATGCACAAGTCGCGCCTGCTCGACATGGCTCCGGCCCGACGAGCGCTCGTGCTGGCCTTTCCCATCGACGTGGACGAGGACGCGTTCGACCTGAGCCGCGGCGAGCAGGTGGGGGTGTCCTTCCGGCACCACAATCGCAAGTGCCTCTTCGGATCGACCGTCATCGGCAAGCGTCAGCCGCGCCGCCACAGCCATCGACACACCAGCAGCCGGGCCCTGTTGGTGGCCTGGCCCGAGGAGATCGAGCAGCTCCAGCGACGTGTGTACTATCGCGTGCCCATCCCGGAGGATCAGCCTATCGAGGTCATGCTCTGGCCAGGCGTCGAGCCCGATAGGATCGGCAACGCCGCCAATGGCCTGACCGGCCGACTGCAAGACCTCTCCGTCGGCGGCATGCGCGTGGCCATCCAGCGCGCCGCCGACCCTAAGCTCGAAGAGAACCAGCTCGTCGCCGTCAGGCTCCAGCCGCTGGCCAACGAGCCGCCGCTCATCATGGAGGCCTGCTACCGCCACGTCGAGCCCGCCGAGGGCGGGAAGCTGTCCTTAGGCTTCCAGTTCA
Organism: uncultured Planctomycetales bacterium; assembly: GCA_964622545.1. Classification (GTDB taxonomy): domain Bacteria; phylum Planctomycetota; class Phycisphaerae; order UBA1845; family JAFGLZ01; genus JAFGLZ01. The sequence continues at coordinate 6,295 of CAZUQM010000022.1, forward strand.
TCGGGCTCGAGGTCGCCCCCGACAGCAACGCCTTGCTCGCGGGCCTCGCATCGGCCGTCAGCCACCTGCAACGTCACGAGAAGCGCTCAAACTAGCCCTGACGGACGCACCACGGGGCGAGACGCCCCACCGACCGACACCGCCCACCGTGCGATCCTTGACCCCTCCCCCGTCCGCTCTACCATAGCACCATGATCCGGTACGCCTGCTTCGACACGGCCTGGGGGGTCTTCGTGCTGGCCGCCTCCGACGACGGCGTCTGCGGTGCGATCCTGCCGGCGGCGAGCCGTCGCAGGGCCGAGCGGCTCGCCCGCAAGCGCTGGCACGACGCCGACCCGCAGGCACGCCTCATGCCCGACCTCCAACACCGCATCAGGAGATACTACGAAGGCCGGCCGACCGATTTCGACGTCGCGCTCGACCTGAGCGCCCTCACGCCGTTTCGCCGGTCCGTCCTCAACCGCTGCGCGACCGTGCCGTACGGACGGACGGTGACCTACGGCCACTTGGCCGAGTGCGTCGGCAAGCCGAACGCGTCGCGCGCCGTCGGTGGAGCGATGGCCGCCAACCCGATCCCGCTGATCATCCCTTGCCATCGTGTCTTGCCCGCCGGCGGTAAGCTCGGCGGCTTCAGCGCCGACGGCGGCGTCGACGTCAAGCGACGGATGTTGTGCCTAGAAGGGGCGATGTAGCCCGCCGGCGGTGGGGGCAAGACTCGCGGCGCAGATTCAGCCGTTCAGTAATCGTCTTCTTCCACAGACTCGCGGATCCGGGCGAGCCGCTCGCGGAGCACGGATGGCAGGGCCTCGTCAATCGACGGGTTGAGTAGCCCGACGGCGATCATGTCTCGCACATGAACGCGATCGATGTCACGGTTGCTCGTGAGCTTCATGCGAACCAACGCCGGCAGATCGAGTCCCCAAAAACCCTCGGGGTCCCGAACGGCCTCGGTCACGGATGGCGTAGGACACGGATACGACGGCCGCACAAGTTCTCCGGCCCAGACAAGAGGCACGCCCGACCGTCGGCTGGGCTCGTCGGGGTCGATGAAGAGAACGAGATCTCGCAGGTCTTGCCTCTCAAAGCCGAGACTGAGCATGATACGTGTGGTTGCCTCGAGGTCGGTACGCCGCAGCAGGAGATAGACGTCTTTGGTCGCACGCGTGGCGCCTGGATCTACGCGTCCCACCCAGGCCGCCACCGCATTACCACCCACGACAGCGTAAGAAATCCCTGCGGCGTCGAGGGCGGCCGTGACACGGCGAAGCCGCCTCTCCACACGATCGACAGCCATCACGTGAGCCCCAAACGAGATCTCTTGCATCAATCACGATTGTAGCCTGGGCGAGCGACAGGGCCAACGGTCAAGTCCAGCCTGACTGCGAACCACGGCACGTACTCACTCCGCCCGCTTGCTCAGCGTCCATTCCACCGCCTCAGCAATCCGCTTACCCCGGAGCTTCGGTGCGACAATCTTGCCGTCCGGGCCGATCAGCACGATCTTCGGAATGCCGCGAACGTCATACGCCTGGCCGATCTTGCTCTTGAAGCCGCCCTCGGCGAGGACGTGTATCCAACCCAGGTCGTGCTTCTTGGCGTAGTTGCGGGGTTGTTTGGCGCTCTTGTCGAACGACGCGCCGATCATGACGAACCGCGGGTCCTTGCCGTGCTTGTCCCAGACGGCCTTGAGATTCGGCGTCTCCCCCTTGCAGGGTCCGCACCACGTGGCCCAGAAGTCGATGAGCACGACTTTGCCCTTGAGGTCCGCCAGCTTGATGGTCTTGCCGTCGAGTGAGGTCACCTCGAAATCGGGCGCGGGCTCACCGACCTTGAGCTTCTCGGGTTCGCGGAACTTGACCGTGATCTCGCCGAGGTCGAGCGGTTTATCGCACTGGTCGTCCTGGATGGGCGGCATGGTGAACTTCAGCGACGCGCGGCCTTCGGCCCGGCCGAACTCCGCGTCCCACTTGCCCACCTCAATGTGCCCCTCGTAATTCCCGGGCGGGACGTCTTCGATGCGGAAGCTGCCGTCGGGTTCAACGTCGGCCATGTAGCTGCGACTCGATCGCCACGACTTGATGCCTTCCTCGCTGGCGTACCACGTCTTGTACCAGGCGCGCCGCTCTTCGGCACTCAGATCCTCGGGCGGCCCCTTCCTTCGCGGTGTATCGAGCCAGATCCGCCGGAATGATCCAGCCTGGTAGGCCAGCTTGAAGTCGGCATCTTTCGGCGGGACGAGTTGGCCGATGACCGGTCGACCGCCCCCACCGATCTGCACCTTGACGGTCTGACCGGGCTCGACGCCGATCGGTATGGCATGGCTCAGCGTCGTGAACGGTGAGTAGGCTCTCTTGTTCTTCATCCTGCCTGTGAAATACAGGCCGACCTTCCACTCGCCCGGCTCGACGTCCTTGAACACGAACCGGCCGTCGACGTCGGTCTGCACTTTGATGATGCCGGTGTCCCTCTTCTTGGTGCGATCGGGCATGGGGTCGTTCGGATGCAGCCAGACGAAGGTCGTCGGCGTCGGCTTGCCCCCGATCATGAGCACGCCCTCGACGCGGCCGGTCTCCTTCGACGCGGACCCCTCGACCGCCAGGCAGACCACGGGGGACGCGGCCGTGCAGGCCATCCACACGCCGCCCACGATAACGGACAACGTCCAACCACGACGACCAACTCGGATCGGGTTCATGGCGCGGCTCCTATCGTTGTCGTACCTTCGCTTGGTTAGAGGATTGTTCCTAGTGGGGCTAAGCGACTGCAAGCCTAGCCCCATCACGACCGCTACGGAAGCATGCACCCGGATTGACCGCGCAGCAAACCGGTTCGTGTCCGCTTCTGTCGGAGGTTGTCGGGTGATGGGCACAGTCGGCAGGTTGAGGTCGACCAGACCGCGGGTGTACAATTCGAGTAGCTACGTGCGATCGTCTCAGGAGGTCTTTTCATGGACTACCGCGTCATCGTCATTGAGAGCGAGGAGGGCTTCTCCTTAAGCTGCCCAAGTCTTCGCGGATGCCATTCTCAGGGCGCGACCAAAGCGGAAGCCCTTGAGAACATCAAGATCGCCATCCAGGAATGGCTTGAGGCTGCGGGACAGGAGCAAACCACCTTCAGCGTCTCCGAAGAAATCGTGACCGTCTAGCCACCATGCCCAAGATCCCGGGAGTGAGTTCGCCACAAGCCGTTCGTGCTCTTGAAAGGCCGGATTCCGCATCATTCGCCAAGGCAAGCACGTTGTCATGTCAGATGGATTGGTTCGTCTGACGATCCCACGCAACAACCCGATCAATGCGTTCACCATGGGCGCGATCGCTCGCGATGCCGGTCTGTCACCTCAGGAGTTCCGAGCTCTGCTGTGATCGTAACGGATGCGCGTGCCTTCTCTGCGTCTTCTGGTTGGGCGCAACGCTTCGCTACGGGTAGCATTTCGGCAAACCGAGTTCTGCCTCTTTCGCAAGGCGCTGCGCGTTGAGCGCTTCCGAAGAGCCCGACACCGACCAACATGCCGGCAATTTCAGGAACCACCACCATGCGACGAATCCTCTTTGCCTTTGCCGTTCTCGCTTGTATCAACACCGCCGCTTCTGCCGCCGACTACTACGTCGCCAACGACGGTCGTGACGACGCCGACGGCCGAACACCGGCCACCGCCTGGCGGACGCTCGCCCGGCTTGGCACGCAAGACCTCAAACCCGGCGACGTGGTCCACCTCAAGCGCGGCAATACCTGGCGCGAACAGCTCATCCCGCGCAGCGGCGACGAGTCGGGCTCCATCACGTATACCGCCTACGGCCAGGGCCCCAAGCCGACGCTCATCGGTTCGGTCGAGATGAACGATCCCAAGCATTGGCACCACGACGACGGAGCGATCTGGTCGACCGTGCCGCCCCAGCCCGGCCTTCGTCGCGTCCTGAGCAATCCCAGCTTTGACGCGGATACCGCCGGCTGGTCGCTGCATTATGAACAAGGCGCCAAGGCCAAGGTCGCCCGTGACACGAACATGCATCACTCCGCTCCCGCGTCCTGCCGCATCAGGTGCCAGACGGCCGGCAACTCGCCCTCGCACATTCAGGTCTACGTCTCACCGTTCACGATCAAGCAGAGCACGTTCTACCGGCTGACGTTCTGGGCCAAAGCCACCAAGCCCGTCACGATCCACATGCCGCACCTCATGAAGAGCGGCAAGCCGTGGGATCGCTACTCGTCTGCGACCACGTACACCAACCGGGCCATCGGCACCGACTGGACCCGCTGCGAGCAGCTCTACCACGCCGCCGTCACGGCCGACGATGCGCGCCTGACGCTCTTTCTCGGCACGGAACTGCCGGCCGGCGTCAGCCTCTGGATCGACGATGTCGAGATGGCCGAGTGCGAGGGCGGCAAGGTGTTGCCCGCCGACGTCGGTAACATCATCTTCGACGGCGAGACGTTATGCGGCGTGAAGGTGTGGGAGCCTGGCGACCTGAAACGCCCGGGCCAGTACTGGTACGACGAGGATCGACACATCGTCAAGCTGGTCTGCCAGCGGAATCCGGCCGAGCGCTACCGCGACATCGAATGTGCGATCCGGCGACACATCATCGACCAGACGAACCGCCACCACGTGATCTACGAGCACCTCGCGCTGAAGTATGGAGCCGCTCACGGCATCGGAGGGGCGAACGCCCATCACATCACCGTCCGAGACTGTGACGTCTCGTACATCGGCGGGGGCGATCAGCGAGGCGGCAAGCACACCGTCCGTTACGGCAACGGCATCGAGTTCTGGGCCCGTGCCCGCGATTGCCTCGTCGAGCGGTGCCGGCTGTGGGAGATCTATGACGCGGCCCTGACCAATCAGAGCAGCGGTCCCAAGGCCGACCACGTCAACATCGTCTACCGCCACAACCTGATTTGGAACTGCGAGTATTCGTACGAGTACTGGAACCGGCCCGAGCGCTCGCAGACGCGCAACGTGCGGTTCGAGAACAACACGTGCGTCAACGCCGGCCACGGTTGGGGCCACACCCAGCGCCCCGATCCGTCCGGGCGACACCTGTGCTTCTACACCAGCCCGGCCGGGCTCGATGGGCTGCACATCCGCAACAACATCTTCTACCAGGCCAAGGGCAACGCTTTCTACGCGCCGACCTGGCCCGCCGAAACCGCACGGGGCCTGGTGACGGGACACAACTGCTGGTATCAGCCGGAGGGCAAGATGGTCCGCTTCGCCGGAAGGGACTACACGATGGCCGAGTTCGCCGAGTTCCAAAGGGCCACCGGGTTGGAAGAAGGCTCGATCCTGGCCGTGCCGACGTTGCGCGACGTGGAGGCGATCTGCGGCGAGGCGTCGAAGCCCGGTGCGCCCGACAAGGCAACCTCGTCACGCGAGCCCGCCAAGGGACCTGACGTGACCGAACCCCACGACGCGGCCAAGCTCGACCTCCGCCTGGCCCCCGGTTCGCCCTGCATCGACGCCGGCTGCGACGTCGGCTTTCCGTGCGACATTGTCGGGACGCCCGTTCCTCAGGGCTCCCGGCCCGACATCGGGGCGTATGAGTTCAAACCCTAGTCCCGCGGACGCGATAGGCATGGACCCTTGCCGTTCGACCGGTGTCGACGGACAGCGCTTCGGCCCAAACGCCGCCGTGGCCTGAAAGCTGAGTCCGAAGCGACAGGTGGAGAGGTCGAGGGGCCCATGCTCGATGCGCGGGCCCTCGCGCGACCTTCCGATCACCGTTCCGATCAGTCCTGCGTCCTTGTGAACCGCGACCAGTTCGTGAACGTCGTCGTGACCCGGAACGGGTAGACCCCATTGTCGAAGCTGACCGGCTTGCCGGAGCCATCCTTGCCGCCGAAGGCCAGTCCCTTGTCCTTGCCCGTTAACGCGAACCGGAGTTTGTACGTCGGGACGGGGGCGTCGTCGCCCGCCCCCCGGTACACGCCCTGCGCCATGTCGTACGTGAACGAGTCGCTGAGGAGATCCGACGTGCCCGCGCCACCGACGGCGATGAGGTACTCGTCGACCTGGAACGATCCCGCGTTCGACCGGGCCTCCGGCACGGTGCCCCCGGCCGTCCGGGCCTCCCACGTATTCGAAGCCGGATCATACGTGCAGACCGTGTTCGGGTCGGGATCGATCACGTGCATCTTTCCGTCGTAGCTCCCGTGAACGGGCGCATCCAGCGGACTGCCGGGATAGTCCGCCGCGGGTGACCACGTGTTGGTGGTCAGGTCGAGCACCCAGGTCTTCGTGACGTACTCGCTGCCGTCGTAGCCGCCGACGACGATCAGGACGTCGCCGATCACGGCGCTGGCGTGGTAGGCCACGCCCGGACCGGCCGTGCTCAGCCTCGCCCAGTCGTTGGCGTTGGGATCGTACGACCACGTGTCGCGGTAGGGGATGTGGTTCGGATCCTTGCCGCCGTGGATGATGAGCTTGCCGTCGTAGGCGTCTGCCGAGTGGTCGTGCCGTCGGCCGGGCGTGGTGTCGGCCGGGTTGACGGGGATCTCATCAAAGTTCAGGTTGTTGCTGTTGAACGCCCAGAGATCGTCCAGGATCGGCGCTTCGGGAGGCGGCGGTGCCGACGCCGGCAACAGAGGCGACGACGGAGGCACCGTCTCCCCAAGCCCACCGAAGATGTAGACGAGCCCGCCGAGGCTCGTCATGGTGTGGCCGTACCGAGGCGGCGGGGCGTCGTTCGGGTCGATGTCCCACGTCTCATCGGCCTGATTCGGATCGTTCGGATCAGCGCCGTTGGGATCGTTCGGATCGCCCGTATCGCTCGGCCCGGGCATGCAGCCGGCTACCGTCCCCCATAACGTCACACACGCCAGCAGCGACAGCATTGTGGCCCATCGGTGGCTCGTCATGTCGTGTCCCCGTTCATGGTCCCAAAGTGGTCGCGCCGCTCACCCGGCGCACAGGGATGGCGCAATCTCTCCGCCAGCGACATCGGCAAGGGCATCAACCGACTTGAGACGCCGGATGTCGTATAGGACGTGATGCCGGCAGGGGGGGGGCAGGAGTGGGCAGAGGTGGACGCAGCTTGTTTTGCCTGGTCCGACCCGACCGCGCCGGCGGGAGACGGAAGACGAGCCCGATAGAAGAGGGGCTGCGTCTCCCTTCACCGGCCTCATGGGTTACAATGCCGTCGTACAGCCTGCAGCGAGGGATACCCATGAGACCGAGACCAAGGCGCCGGCGTCCCGTCTTGTGGCTGTGTGCCCTGGCCGCTGCCGTTGCCGTCGGCAGTTGCTGGATTCCGGTGAGGCCCATCAAGCAGACCAAGCAACCCAGGGCAGGGTGGACGATCGGCGGACGCGTCGCGGTCGTCTACTGCCGTCACTACCAGATCAACTTGGCCGGGTACGAGATGTAGGGTGCATCTTGATGCACCACGTTCGACGTTTCGACGTTTCCCCGCGGCACGCCGACCGGGCCGCGATGCTTTGCTCAGTCCTCGGACGTCGTGAACTTCGGCCAGTTATCGAACGTTGTCGTAATGCGGAACGGGTAGAGCGCATCCGTGCCCGTGTGCGGTTGGCCCGATGTGTTCATGCCGCCGAATACAAACCCTTCGTTCTCGCCGGTCAGCACTACGCCAGGGCTGTACGTCGGAGCCCGCAGGTCGTCGCCCGCGTCCTTGTACTCGTTCGTGCTCATATCGAACGTGAACGAGTCCGAGAGCAGATCGGACGTTGTTACGAGGGCGGCGGGGGAGAGAGAGCCCAACCGAGCTTCGCGTTCGTCAATGGACAGGCACCCACACGGGAAGCTTCACTTGCAGAGGAAGCCAGAGATACAGTTGCCACGCTGCCGATAGGACGGCAGCCAACATCAGCAGTTTCATGACTCGATGTGGCCACATGAGCCATCCATAGGCCGAGGGGGCATGAAGAGAACGAAAGGCCTCTTGCCATGAATCGTAACGTCGTCGCGGCGAATATCCCGAACGTTCTTCTTCTTCGCACATGGGCCCGATGGCGTAAGTCAAGTAAGCGCGCACCAGGTTATAGATTACCAGGGTCACTGGGAGCAGTGCCCCGTACCAGTGTCTCTCCGCGCCGATCAGTAGCAGCCACACCGAGGTGTCCTTGAATTGTAGTGCTTCGGTGTGCCCTTCGTGATTTCGGGTCGCGAGCGTTGTAGGGACGTGTTCCGCGATGTATCCGGCGTTGTCTCTCAAGGCGACCTGCAGATCGTGTACGCGCGACCAGAATACGGCCTGAACCGCAAGGGGGACCAAGAACGCCGCCAGCAGAAGAAGATTGAACATCTGCTTGGTTCCCGTGTAAGTCCGGCGCAACACGGACCAATCATCGGGTGCTCTTGGGGAGAAACTGGTGTCGCGGACCTTTGTGTCGTCGAGGACGAGACCCTTCACTCCACGTAGGTTCGCGTTGGATAAATCTGCCTGCCGGAAGGAGGCGCCAGAGAGATCTGCATTTCGAAAATCAATACCGTCCAGAAGTTTACCGTCCAGATTCGCCGGTCCTAAGAAGGCGACTTGCATGAAGCATGGCCTCATGGTGAAGTCCGCATGGTCGAAGCACAGCCTGCCCTTGAATTGGGCGGCCGTGAAGTTGGCGAGCTTCCGCAACTCGGCTCCGCTGAACACGGCATCCTGTGACACGCTAGCCTTCCCGAAGAGCAAGTCCCCGAAGAACTTCGCGTGCAGGAACAAGAGCCTTGCCCGGAAACAGGATTTTTCGAAGCAGGCTCCACTCGAGAACTCAACGTTGCCGAACTCTGCATCACGCTGGAACTCGCCTCCAAAGAACACTGCTGGTCCGGTGAACTTGGCGTGCCGCCAATTTGCCGTCCCGGAGAAGGTCGCGTTGCTAAGATCGGCCATCTCGCTAAATCGTGAAGCCACGAAGTCCGCCGAGCCTGAAAATGTGGCTTGCCGAAAATCTGCTTTTCCTCCGAAGGTCGCACTTACGAACGAAGCCCGCTCAGAGAATTGTGCTTCGAGGAAAGTGGTGTTCGGACCGAAAGGGGTCTCACAGAACTGAGCAGGTCCGGTGAATCTGGCCTTGCTGAAGTCGGTAGCCTGTGTAAACGCAGCCTTGAGAAAGACTGCCTCTTTCTGGAATTCCGTCGAACAGAAGTCTGCGTGCCCCAAGAATCTCGTTTCGCTGTAGACAGCCTTGCTGTCGAATCTGCACTCACTGAAGTCCACCTTCTCCTTGAACTCAGCTTCGGAGAAGTCTGCTTGAGCGCAAAAGGCGGTCCTCTCAAAGGCCGCCGCCCGCAAGAATTTCGCCGAGCGGAAATGCACTTCATGAGGGAAGGTCACTCCACAGAAGTCCGCTTCGGATGAGAACCGAGCATCGATGAAGCTGACGTTGCCACAGAACTTGGTCTTGCCAAAAGCAACCTTACCAGTGAATCGGGCTGCACTGAAATCTGCCACCTGCCCGAAGATTGTAGCGGCGAAGTGCGCTTGTCCAGCAATGGAGGAGTGCTGAAAGAGTGCATCCCCGTGGAAAGCGGCATTGCTGAAATCAACACCTTCGTAGAAATGAGCCCCGCTGAACGCTGCTCGTTCAAGGAAGTTGGCTCCGCGGAAACTGGTCTTCTGGCTGAAATATGCTCCGAACGAATGGATGAAGCTACCTTGCTCTGGCTCCAAGATTATGGGGTTGGTGATCGTCAAATCGGTACAATCGCAGGCGTCTATCCTGCACATCCGGAGCCTGATCGGTTTGCCAGGTGCCTCTGACCCTAGCGTGTCGAGAAGTGCGCGCAGATCCTCTATCCAAGCCCATTCAAGAAGGTTCCCATTCTTTATTCTTTCTACAGCTTCCTGGGACGTGATCCGTTTGTAGTCGAGCCTGTCAGGAGAATCCATGCTCTTGTCTCACCAAGCCGGGTACAGCGTGCCCCAGACCTCCGCCGACTTTTCGACGTTTCGTCGCGCTACGCTACACCCCCACCCGTCCCCCCTCTTCCGCCGACTTCAGCGCCGCCAGGATCGTCCGGAGCGTGTCGGCCGCCTCGCCGATCGTGCACGCCACGGGGTGCTTGCCGGCCATCGCGTCGAGGAAGGCCTCGGCCTGGGCCATGAAGAAGTCGTCACGCTCGAACGTCCGCGGCTCGGTCCACGTCCACTGCTCGTCCTTGCACACGCCCATCTGCCACGACGGCAGCTCGAGCCGTAGCGTGCCTTCCGTGCCGGCGAACTCGTACCGCGCGTCGTTGTTCGTCTGGAACTGGTTCAGCGCGATCGTCCCAATCGCCGGGTTGTCGCGGAATCGCAGCAGCAGCCCGGCCGAGTCCTCGACCTTCACATCCGGCAACACGAGGTGGTCGGCCTCGCAACAGACGGATTTCGCCGGCCCCAGGCACCACTGCACGAAGTTCAGCATGTGCGTGACGGCGTCTTGCAGCGCGCCGCCGCCGGTGGCGTGGCTGTTGTAGTAGATCTCGCGGTAGGCCGGGCGATAGGTGGGAAAGTGCTGGCCGGTATGGCAGACGACGGTCTGGACCTGGCCGATCTCGCCGGCGTCGATCCGCCGTTTCAGCTCGACCATCGGCGGCATCGCACGCAGGACGTAGGCCACCGAGAACGTCACGCCCTGGGCCTCGACGGCCGCGATCAACTCATCGACACCCTCGAGACTCGTGCTGAGGGGCTTCTCGCAGAGGACGTCGCAGCCGGCCTCGACGGCGCGGAGGGCCATCGGGATGTGCAGGTGCGCGGGCGTGCACATGACGACGGCGTCGAAGTCGGACAGCTCGACGGCGTCGTAGTCGTCGAAGACGCGTGCGACGTCGTAGGTCTCGGCCAGGCGGGTGCGGATCGCGTCGCTGACGTCGCAGAGGCTCACCTTGGCCCGCCCGGTCTGGAGGAAGCACCGCAGGTGCCGCTCACCGATCGATCCACCGCCGACCACCAACACGTTGTCCTTAGCCACCAGGGTCCTCCTGCTGTCGATCGTACAGACGCCGTGCCGGAGCCGCGGCTTTCAAGCCGGGCGGTTCGTCTACGCCGTGCGACCTGCATGTCGCGGATCGGAAAGGGCAGCCGCCCTCGGCTGGGAAACGGTCACGGTCTGTGCCGCACGTCGTCACAGTCGAGGTCGACCTTTCCACACATCGCTCAGCGGATGATCCACTCCTGCGGCAGGACCGTCAAGGTCGACTCGCGACGCAGCAGCTCGAGCCGAAGCAACAGGCGGACGATCGCCCGGGCCACGTCCGGCGAGGCACCCTCGGCCAGGGATAGAGCGGCCATGGCATGACCGTTGCGCTGGACCCATGCGAGGGGTGCGTCAGATGGGGCCGGCGGACAAGCCGTCCGTGGCACGCCACCCATCCCCACCGAGGCGGAGGCGTCGTTGTCGTCGTCGATGCCGAGCGCCTCGTTGATGTAGTCGAACAGCGTCTTGGGCTTGGGCAGGACGCGGATGGTGTAGTCCTTGATCTCGGCCCTGTCGGCGGCGAAGGCGACCGCCTCGTTCAGGCCGCCGAGCTGGTCGACCAGGCCCTTCTTCATCGCCTGCCGACCGGTGTAGATACGGCCGCCGGCGATGTCCTCGATCTCGCCCTTGAGCCGATCACGCCGGCCCGCCACGACGACGCGTTTGAACTGATCGTAGGTGTCGGTCATCATCCCTCGGACGACCTTGCGCTCGTGCTCGTTGAAGGGCCGGGTCATGTTGAACATCTGGGCGTTCTTGCCGAACGTGTACCGGTGCGTCGAGATGCCGGCCCAGTCGAACAACCCCCCGAAGACCACCTTGCCGCCGACGACACCGATCGAGCCCGTCAGCGTGGAGGGGTCGGCGAAGATCGTGTCCGCACCGGCCGAGACGTAGTACCCGCCGCTGGCGGCCAGGTCGCCCATCGAGGCGATCAGCGGCTTGCCCGTCTTGCGAACCATCTGGGTGGCCTGATGGATGATGTCGCTGGCCAGGGCCGAGCCGCCCGGCGAGTTCACCCGCAGCACGACGGCCTTGACGTTCTTGTCGGCGGCGGCCTTGAGCAGCACGCTCCGCAGCGTCCGGCTGCCGACGATCGTCTCGCCGAAGAGCGATTCGGTGCTCTTACCCGTCGTGATGATGCCGTCGACGTACACCACCGCGATCGTGGGCTTGGCCTTGCCGTCGCCCGTCTTCATCATCTGGCCCAGCAGCTTGAAGAACGCGAACGGCGACGAGAAATCGATCTCCGGTCCCTTCTTGCGTCCGTAGTGCTTGACCAGCTCGGCGTCCTTGTACGTCTTGCGGAGGTTGTCCATGAACTCGTGACGGTAGCTGAGCTCATCGATGAGCTTCTCGGCCGCCGCCTCACGGGCGTTGAGCAGCCCCCTATCGATGATGCGCTTGACGACCTCCTTGCGCAGCCCGCGCGACTCGGCGATCATCTCGAGCATCTGGTCGTAGAGATCGCCGAAGATGCGGTTCATCTGCTGCTGGCTCTCGGCGCTCGGACCGGTGCGGGTAAACGGCTCGCCCGCGCCCTTGTACGCGCCGCAGTGCATGATGTCGGCCGTGACGCCGATCTTGTCGAGCAGTCCCTTGAAGTAGAGCGCCTCGGCACCCAGACCCATGAGCATCAAGCCGCCGCTGGGCACCATGCCGACACGATCGCAGGCCGCCGCGACCAGGTAGCTACCGCGCCCCGCGTAGGCGAGATGGCAGTGCACCTTCTTGCCGGCCTTGCGGAGCCGCGCGAGCGCGGCCCGGATCTCCTGCACCTGCCCCCAGGCCAGCATCGGCTCGTCGAGGATCAGGGCCATCGCCGTGACCGACGTGTCGCCCGCGGCCTGGTCGATCCGCTTGATGAAGCCGCGGAGCGTGCCGTGATCGGCGTCGGTCAGGAACAGGCTCATCATGCTCTCGCGCTCGGACAGCATGCCGCCGAGCCGGATCATGGCGACCCTCGCCTCGGGCTTGGGCGGCTTCTTCTTCTCGGCCGCCTGGGCGGCGGCGCCGGCGGTGAGGACAAGGACTAGAGCTGCGCGGGTTGCCGGGTGGTCTCTCACGGGACGGTTCCTCCGAAGTTGTCGTGCCTGGCCGTGATGCGGGTCCCACGCGTCGCGGGCCCCCGCCGGCCACGTTCATCATAGTGCGATCATGTCCGAAATTCCAAAGCACCCGCCAAGCACGACCGCGTTATGCGGCCGGTGACCGGACGGCCGTGTCCCCGTGCATGCCCCTGCGTCGACACAGGTCGATGCGGCCCTATTGCAGTGGGTTGGCGAAAACCGCTTGAAAGAACCGATCTAACATGGGAGTATTCCCCGAAGCAGGGAGACTCCCTGGGCGGACACACGGGCGTGACGGCGCGGAACGCCCTACTGGCGAGGGACGTGGATACGTTTTCTCCAAGCAGCGAGTCGAAGGTCTGCAAGACACGGACGGTCGCAGTCCGGCTTGCGTGCGTGGTGGCGTTCGCGCTGACGGGCATCGCACGCGCCCAAGTGACCGACACCTTTCTCAACCAGCAGCGCAATATCCAAGAAGAGATCCGCCAGAAGCTCGACGAGGAGCTGACCACCGACATGCGGACCGCTTTCGATTTCGGCGGCTCGTACAGCTTCTACCTCTTCCTCTACGACGACGGCGCGAACAGCTCGCGGACGCTCAGGCGGCATGACGGTCGGCTGTGGGTTCGCGGATCGCTCGACCAGGGCACGCACGAGGCTTACGCACGGGCCAGGCTGAGCTTCGTCGACTTCAACACCGGCGACGGCATCGGCGAGGAGTTCAGCCTGGGCGACGGCTTCAAGTTCAACGACGACGACTGGGAGGGCCCGAACCTCGAACGCGGCTTCTACCAGTTCAGCCTCCGGAAGGCCATGAAGGCCTACGGCAAGCAGAACGTGCCGTATGACTTCCGCGTCAAGGCAGGCCGGCAGTACGTCGAGCTCGGCACCGGCTACGCCATGTCCATGCCGCTCGACGCGATCCTGATCACTGGCGAGGCCGCCAACTTCGAGGTCACCGGCCTGATCAGCCAGACCATCCGCAGCACCAACGACATCGACCTGACCCGCCCGGGCGCCGACGAGAGCTACCGCAGCTTCTTCGGCGTGCAGGTCAAATACCTCGGCCTGATGCAGCACAAGCCGTTCTTCTACGCCTTCTGGAATGAGGACCAGATGGGCGAGGAGCCCATCGATCTGCTCCAGAACTACGACTACGACTCGTACTACCTCGGCTTCGGCTCGACCGGCGCGATCATCAGCAACGACGTCGGCTACAGCGCCGAGTTCGTCTTCGAGGGCGGCCAGAGCTACGGCAACGAACGCTTCATGCACACCGACGAGATCGACGCCTGGGCCTTTGACCTCATGGTCGAGTACCTCATGCCCGTGCCCAGCAAGCCTCGCTTCATGGCCGAGTACATGTTCGCCAGTGGAGACGGCGACCGCCTCGGCAGCCCGACCGACGCCATCGGCGGCAACCGAAACGACCACCACGACACCAGCTTCGTCGCGTTCGGCTTCCGCGATACGAGCCTGGCCTTCGCCCCGTCGCTCAGCAATATCCACATTTGGCGAACCGGGGCCTCGTTCTTCCCGTTTCACAAGTACGAACTCTTCGACGAACTCGAGGTCGGAACCGACTGGTTCCTCTTCTGGAAGCATCACAAGGTGGCCGCCGTCTCCGATCCCCTGGCCGACATGCCCGACGGCTACCTCGGCTGGGAGATGGACTACTTCCTGAACTGGCGGATCACCTCGGACCTGAGTTGGACCACGCGCTACGGGGCCTTCTTCCCGGGCAGCGCGTTCAGTGATCAGACCTGTCGGTACTTCTTCCTGACGGGCTTGACGTGGAGCTTCTGAGCCGTGACGCAGCAGCACAGACAACGCGGTTCGATGACAGGCCCCCGCAGCATCGGCTGCCTGGTGGGCTGTTTCACCCTGGCCTTCTTGGCTCCGGCCTGCACGCACGAGCGCCGCACGGAGATGGACGTCGACCCCGCCCAGCTCGACGACATGAGCTTCCATGCCTACCTCGCGAACGTCCCGCTCGTGACGGTGGACGAGGCGTGCCGCGCGATGCTGATCCTGGCCGACGGCGAGGACACGTCCGAATCGTGGGAGCAGCGCCGCGACGAATTGCTCAGCCGCGGCATCATACGGTCGGCCTGGGACCTGGACCCCGAGCACCTCATCAACCGGGGTACCGTGTCGTTCATGGTGTGCAAGGTCTGCCGGATCCACGGCGGGGTCAACATGATGCTCCTGGGCAACCTGGGCATCGGCGACCGGCGGTACGCCTACCGCGAGCTCGTCTATCGTGACATGCTTCCGGCCGGCTCGGAGTGGAGCTTCTTCACCGGTGGTGAGTTGATAGCCTTGCTGACTCGAGCGGATAAGCTGATGGAGAAGAAGGGGTTGTACGAAGTCGAGACCACCCGGGCCGACGCGGAGGTCGCCGAACCGTCGCCGTAAAAGCGATCCCTGACGGTGATCGGTGGCCGGGGGCTACGGTCTCCGTAAGATGTTATGAAACACTAAGTTGTGAGCCAGAAATGCGCAGGAAACCTGGGATTCGATTGGCAGGCCGGCCAAACGTAGGGTATACTCTAATAGCTCGCAACAGCCCTGACTCCCTAAACAGAGGCAGGTGCGTGATGCGAGTTCTTTCTTTTTATCTACCAATTACGATTCTATTTCTAGCTTATCCGGCCGCGGCCGAGCAGCCCACAACCGGTCCTGCCGCGACGGCGCCCGCCGACGTGCAGAAGCTCCAGGCCACGTGCATCCGCGTCAAGGGCAAGGCCCAGTACGCTCCCATAGGCACCAAGGCCACCGAGACCGAGGCGTGGAAGCCCATCCAGGTCGGCCAGACCTACGGTGACGGCATCCAGATCCGCACGATGTTCCGCTCGAGCGTCTCGTTCAAGTTCGGCGACGATACCTATGTGGAGGTCGGACGGTCCACGCTGGCGGCCTTGACGACGCTGCACCGATCGGGCGACAAGAAGGTCACCCGTATCGGGCTGGACTACGGCGAGGTCCGCGGCGGCGTGGCCGAGACCGAGGAGGGGCTCCGCAGCGATTTCGAGATCGACTCGCCGCTAGCGACGCTCAGCAAGCGCGGCACGGAGGGCTTCAGTCTCTACGTCGAGCGCGGGACGGGGCGTTTCCAGGCCCGGCTCGCCGACAGCGGTCTGGTGGAGGTCCTTCACAAGACCACCGGTCGACGTCAGCGAATCCGTCCGAAGCAATGGGTCACGCAGGCGATGCTCAACTGGGCCAACCAGGCCAAGTTCAGCCGCCAGATCGTCGTGGCCGACGCCTTCAGCCAGACCGCCGACGAGTTCGAGGCCTTCACGCGGAGCAACACAGGCCTGACCGGTCTGTCACCCTCCGGCACCGTCACCGGCGGCGGACAGGGTGGCAAGGTCACCACCAACACCCAGTCGGCCCTGGCCGCTCAGAGGAACGCCTTCCAGCGGAATCAGGCCCTGCGTCAGAGCCAGTTGCAGGCCCTCAACCTGATCCAGCAGTTGGATTCGGGCGCCCCGACGACCGACCGACGACCGTCCAACGATGGCGACTTCGGCACCGGCTCGCCCTTCGCCACGAGCGCCCAAAAGCGGTTGATGCAGCGGACCAGCCGCGCCTTCGGCCAGTGGCTGCGACGCAAGCGCTAGGGCTGCATTGCAGAAGTCAGTCTGTCTCCTGTATTCTGACTTCTGCATACTGCCTCCTGCCTCCTCGCTGCACTTGACACCCCACCCCAATCTGCGCGATCATGCCCTGTTTCTCTCAGGGAGATCGACGTGGACGAGGCCATCGCAAAGGCATCCACCCTCATCGAGGCGTTGGACTACATCCAGCAGTACCGGTCTAAGATCATCGTGGTCAAGATCGGCGGGTCCGTCATGGACCAGCCCGAGGCCATGCGCGAGCTCCTCCGCGACGTCGTCTTCATGCGAAGTGTCGGCATGCAGCCGGTCGTCATCCACGGCGGCGGCAAGGCGATCACGGCCGAGATGGAGAAGGCCGGCCTCGAGGCCCACTTCGTCCAAGGCCTGCGCTACACTGACGACCGCACGCTGGCCATCGTCGAGAAGGTCCTTTGCGGCGACATCAACTCCTGGATCGTGCAGACCATGCGCGACCACAACACCGACGCCATCGGCCTGCACTCGCTGAGCACCTGCGTCGTCTTCGGTGAGCGGAGCTACCTCGACGGCGAGGGCGGTCGCCGCATCGACGTCGGGTTGGTCGGCAAGCCCCACGACATCAACGCCAAGGTCGTCCGCCTGCTCTGCCAGGCCGAGACCGTGCCCGTCATCGCACCCGTCGCCCGCGACCGCTCGGGTAGCAAGCTGAACATGAACGCCGACGTCGTCGCCGGTGAGGTGGCCGCCGCCCTGCGGGCCGAGAAGGTCGTCATGCTCAGCGACACTGAGGGCATCCTGCTCGACCAGCACGACCCGGCGAGCCTGTGCTCCACGCTGAACCGCGACGAGATCCACAAGCTGATGGACGACGGCACGATCAGCCGTGGCATGATCCCCAAGGTCCAGTCGTGCCTGCGGGCCCTCGACGCCGGCGTCAGCAAGGCCCACATTATCGACGGCCGCATCCCCCACGGCATCCTGTTGGAGATCTTTACCCAGAAGGGCGTCGGCACGGAGATCCTCCGCTAGCGCCGCCCGCATCACGCATCGTAAGGAACCCCCGACCCGTGAACACGCAAGAGATCATCGAGCAGTTCAACCAGTACGTGATCGGCAACTACGGACGCACGCCCCTGGCGATCGTCCGAGGCGAGGGCAGCACGATCTGGGACGCCGACGGTAAGCGCTACCTCGATCTGTTCCCCGGTTGGGGTTGCAGCCTGTTGGGGCACTGCCATCCGGACGTCGTGGCCGCCATCCACGAGCAGGCCGGCAAGCTCATCCATATGGACAACACCTTCTATATCGAGCCTCAAGGCCGACTCGCCGAATGGATCGCCACCAGGGGCTTCGGCGGCAAGAGCTTCTTCTGCAACTCCGGCGCCGAGTCGATCGAGGCGGCCATCAAGCTCGCCCGCAAGGCCACGCCCGAAGGACGCTACAAGGTCGTCACCATGGAGAAGAGCTTCCACGGTCGGACCTTCGGCGCCATGTCGGCCACGGCGCAGGCCAAGACGCGACAGGGCTTCACCCCGCTGCTGCCGGGCTTCGAGCACGTCCCGTTCGGCGACGTCGATGCGGTCCGCGAGGTGATGGACGACGAGACGGCCGCCGTGCTCCTCGAGCCGATCCAGGGCGAGGGCGGCGTGAACGTCCCGCCCGACGGCTACCTGGCTTCGCTGAGGGAGCTCTGCGACGAGCGCGGCGCGCTGCTGATTTTCGATGAGGTGCAGACCGGCTGCGGTCGCACCGGCACCTGGTTCGGTCATCAACAATGGGACGTCGTGCCCGACATCATGGCCCTGGCCAAGGCCGTCGGCGGAGGCACGAGCCTGGGCGCGATCTCCGCCCGACCCGAGATCGCCGACCAACTCACCCCCGGTACGCACGCCAGCACCTACGGCGGCAATCCGCTCGTCACGGCGGCCGGCGTGGCCATGTTCGAGGTCATCGAGCGCGACGGCCTGCTCGCCCGGGCCACGGAGATTCAGAACAAGCTCTTTGCCAAGGTCGAGGAGCTCCGGCCGCGCTTCAGCTTCATCGACTCGGTCCGCGGCCGCGGGGCCATGATCGGCATCCAGCTCTCGATCGACGGGATGAAGATCGCCTCGGCCGCGATGACCAAGGGCTTGCGGGTCAACTGCACGCAGCAGACGGTGCTGCGGATGCTACCGGCCCTGACGATCACCGACGAGCAGATCGACGCCGCGTTCGAGATCCTCGCCGACGTGCTGGCCGAGGTGGACGTCGACGCCGAGGCCGAGTCGTAGTCGATGGGCGCAACCGTCGCCCTGTGGCCCAGCCGCCCTCGGCTGGCCGCCCTGCGACCTAGCCGCCTTCTGCTGGGCGATTCACCGACTCACGGCCGAGGGCGACCGTGCCATACAGAGCAGCGATCAGACCATAAAGAGCCGCAAGGCAGCGACCGTGCCACACGGAGCAGCGATTAGGCTGCACGGAGCAGCGATTAGGCTGCACGGAGCAGCGATTAGCACTACAGCGCAAGATCGCCCTCGCTTGCCGGAGGAAGCCATCGATAAGTTCTTGGCGTCGGCATGGTTGGTGCCTTGCATCCCGCTTTGCATGGCGGAGTACGTAACCCGAATAGCTGCACAGCCTTCCAGATTACTTTGCGCTGTAGTGTTAGGCTGCACGGAGCAGCGACCGTAAGGGAGCTGTGCTGTTAAGGGGATCCGCTTCTGCGACGGCATCCATATAGTGCGACGATGACCGAATCGCCGATGATGACGTAAAGCTCCGGTACGAAGTGGTGCACACCCCAGCAGGAGGACCGCCTTGCCACGTCACGACGGACGTCGACCCAACCAGCTCCGCCCGGTGGAGATTGTCACCGGCTTCACGAAGTTCGCCCACGGCAGCGTCCTGATCAAGACGGGCGATACGCACGTGCTCTGCAACGCCAGCTTCGCCGAGGAGGTGCCCCGCTGGCGCGAGGGCTCGGGCCTCGGCTGGGTCACCGCCGAGTACGACATGCTGCCCGCCTCCACCGGTCAGCGGCGCAGGCGCAAGCGCAACGGCATCGACGGCCGCGCGCAGGAGATCCAGCGGCTCATCGGGCGGTCGCTCCGCGCGGTCTGCAACCTCGCCGACCTCGGCGAGAACAGCATCTACCTCGACTGCGACGTCCTCCAGGCCGACGGCGGGACGCGGACCGCCAGCATCACCGGCGCGTACGTCGCGCTGTGCCTGGCCCTCGATCGCGTCCGCCAGGCCGGCAAGATCACCAAGAAGGTCGTCCGCAAGGGTCTGGCCGCCGTGTCGGTCGGCAAGGTGGACGGACAGGTGCTGCTCGATCTAGACTATGTGGAAGATGCCGCGGCCGAGGTCGACTGCAACGTCGTCATGACCAGCTCCGGCGAGTTCGTCGAGGTCCAGAGCACCGGCGAGGAGGCCACCTTCACCCGAGACGAGCTGGATAAGATGCTCCGATTTGCCGGCAGCGGCATCCGCAAGCTGATGACCTCTCAGCGCAAGGCCCTGACGTAGCAAGGACGGAACGAACCAGGACGGTCGGGTATGGAAGGGAGTCCATCGATGCACGTCTTCACGTCTTGTCAACAGCATTCCCGGTCGGTGTTCGCCCGGACAGGTGCGCGACTCGTCGGAGCCGGTACGATCCTGTTCCTCGTCGTCGCGGTCGGTTGCATGCAGGACGGTTCCACGGCGGGCAAGTGGGACATGCCGGCCATGTTCGCCAGCCACGACGCGTCCGAGGCCGGCCAAGACCATGGCGAGGCCTGGACGATCCTCTGTGTCGAGGCCGTGGATCGGCAGCGCAAGACCAATTGTGACAACTTGGCCCGGGGCCTTCGCCAGGTCCAGCAGCTCGACGGCAAGCAGGTCCGCGTCGAGCACGGCGACCGGGCCAGCCAGCTCTACTACGGCACCTATTACCGGAAGGTCGATCCGGCGACCGGACGCGAGGGCTTCGCCGGCGAGGTCCGACACGACCTGGAGGTCATCCGGAACCTGGCCTCGGGCAACGCCTATCCGTTCAGTGGGGCGCGGGTCGTGCCCAAGCCGACGCCCGATCCCGGCCGACCCGAGTGGCACCTGTCGCGCTGCCCGACCGACTACACGCTCCAGATCGGCGTGTTCTACAACACACCGACGTTCGGCTCACGGAAGCAGGCGGCCGTCGATTGGGTCGAGAAGCTCCGCGCCGAAGGCATCGAGGCCTACTACCACCACGGCGAGGTCCGCAGCAGCGTCTGCGTCGGGCACTTCACCGCCGACGACGTGATCCGCAAGCAGGTCGGCCCGAAGAACCGCACGATCAACACCTGGGTCCGGTACAGCGATCGCGTCGAGGCCCTCCGCAAGCAGGAGCGCTTCGCCTACAACCTCGAGAACGGCCACAAGATCAAGAAGATCCGGCGGACGCCGACGGGCTTACGCGAGGTGTACCTGGAGTCGTTCCTGCTGCACGTGCCGAAGAGCCCGACCTCCCCGGGTCGGACCGATGAGCCGACCGATTCGATGTCGACGTCCTCGAGCAAGAAGTGAGCCGCATGAACACGCCGCGCTGCCGCATCGTCATCGCCACGAAGAATCCGGGCAAGGTCCGTGAGATCGCGGCCGTCATGGCCGACCTGCCCATCGACTGGGTCACGCTCTCGGACCTGCCCGAGATCGACGAGCCCGTCGAGGACGGCGAGACCTTCGACGCCAACGCCCGCCTCAAGGCCCGCTACTACGCCGAGAAGACCGGCCTGTGGGCCCTGGCCGACGACAGCGGCCTCGTGGTCGACCCGCTTGGCGGCGGGCCCGGCGTCTACTCGGCCCGTTACGCCGGCGAGCCGTGCGACGACCTGGCCAACAACGCCAAGATGGTCCGCGAGCTCCAGGGCGTTCCGCTCGAAGAGCGCACCGCGCGCTTCCGATGCGCCATCGCCCTGGCTGATCCCCAGCGCGTCCTTGCCGAGGCCGAGGGCAAGATTGAAGGCCTCATCATCGACGAGCCGCGCGGCAGCAACGGGTTCGGCTACGACCCGCACTTCCTCGTCCCCTCGCTCGGCAAGACGACGGCCGAGCTCGACCCCGAGCACAAGAACAGCATCAGCCATCGAGGCAACGCCCTGCGGGCCATCAAGCCGCTGCTCGAGGAATGCATCGCGGCCCTGCCTTGACCCACCCGCGGGCGCAACCCATAATGCCTCCCCGGCCTCTCGGCGGGTGGCATGGCCACGCCGCTGTTTGCCGGGCCATGGGGCAGGTTGCAGGAGTGACGCAGGCTGCGTGTTGAGCGCCTCCGGACTTCCGCCGAGCCGACACGACGCACGGACCGCTGCCAAGATCGACACCACCATGCCCAGCACCGAAACCCGCAGGCAACTCGTCCAGCAGGCCAAGAGCCTCGTCGTCAAGATCGGCACGAACGTCCTGACCGACGACGACGGCCAGCTCGACCGCCGCCTCGTCCACAACCTCGCCGGACAGATTGCCCGCCTGCACCAGCGTGGCCTCCGCGTCACGGTCGTCAGCTCCGGCTCGATCGGGGCGGGGATGGGCGTGATGGGCCTCCGCCGACGACCGACCGACCTGCCGCGATTGCAGGCGGCCGCCTCGGTGGGCCAGCCCGCACTCATGCGGCTCTTTCAGGAGGGCCTGCGACGGCACCGTCTGCTGCCCGCCCAGATCCTCGTGACCCGGAGCGACTTCGAGGATCGCGTCCGCTACCTCAACATCCGAAACACCGTCGCCGCCCTGCACGAGATGGCTGCCGTGCCCGTCATCAACGAGAACGACACCGTCTCCGTCGACGAGATCCGCTACGGCGACAACGACATCATCGCGGCGCTGACGGCCAACCTGCTCCGGGCCGATCTGCTCGTCATCCTGACCGTCGTCAACGGGCTGATGGACCGGGCCGGCAACCGCATCGATCTCGTCAATCGCATCGACGACGAGATCGCCGCGTTGGCCACCAGCACCAAGTCCAGCCTCGGCAGCGGCGGCATGGCCACCAAGCTCCAGGCGATTCGTCGCGTCACCGAGAGCGGCGACTTCGCCGTGATCGCCAACGGCCGGTCTCGAGGCGTGCTGACTCGGCTCATGTCCGGCCAGCGCGTCGGCACCCTCTTCATGACGGCCCCGACCAAGGTCAGCTCGCGCAAGCGCTGGATCGGCTGGTCGGTCCGTCCCCGCGGTACGATCGTCGTCGACGGCGGTGCGGCCGAGGCCCTGCGGCGCGGCGGCAAGAGCCTGCTGGCCATCGGCATCACGCAGGTCCGCGGGGCGTTCGAGCGGGGTGACATCGTCCGCGTTCGCGACCCCGGCGGCTCGGAGTTCGCCCGCGGCCTGACCAACTACACCGCGCGGGAGCTCAGCCAGATCAAGGGCCTGCGCAGCAACCAGATCGCCTCGGTCCTGGGCGAGTCGGCCTACGACGAGGTCATCCACCGCGACAACCTGGTCATCATCGAGCGCGGCAAGTAGGCCCGCGCGGCCGCGAAGAACGACCCCCAGGCCGACCCGCCTGCCCCCAACTCCCTCCTTCAAAACCATGCCATGACCGCCGCGGTCGCTCGACGCATACCAGGGATAGACCGATAATGACCCAGCTCCCCACCCCGCGGCGGTCGGGGACTGGACATTCGCCCGACCCGCGCTATCCTTGCTATAGGGAGAGGGAGAGATGCCGGAGCAGCACGCAGACACCGAGCCGACCGCCTCGACAGAGCCGACCACCGACGTCCCGCCGATCACGGCCACCTCGCTCGAGTTCGAGCAGATCTTCAAGCAGATGGTCGCTATGGAACTCGCCCGCGGTGCGCTGCCATACCGCCGCCGCCGCAAGCTGATGCGCTACGCCGCACAGATCGACATCAAGCCCTTCCGGGCCAGCCTGCTCATCGCCGAGGCCGAACGTGAGGCCGGCCTGGCCACCCCGATCGAGAAGGTCGAGCCCGACGACTTCGACGCCCTGGTGCATCCCGAGCGCTGGCCCATCTGGTTCAAGCTGACGGTCGGGCTGATCATCGCCATGTTGATCGACGTGATCGTCCTTCGTGCCCTGGGCTGGTAGCCACTCAGCCCGCCGGACCCCTCCGAAACACACCGATCAGCGCCTCGCGAGGCTCATCGTGCCTCATCGACATCCGCGTCTTCACGTCGCCTTGCAGAAGCAGACCGTGCTCGGCCAACAGCGGGGGCACCTCGTCGGGACGGATGCGGCTCTTCGTCTGGCCCGGCTCCGGGGCGTAGATGAACCGCTGGCCCGGTACGCGCCGCGTCCCTTCCGGCAAGGTCTGCGTCGTCCACTGCGTCAGGAAGAGGCGCCCGCCGGGGCGCAGCACCCGCGCGGTCTCTCGCAGGCCCCGATGAAGCTCGGCATCGGTGTCGGACTGGATGAAGATGCCGATCGCCGCGACCAGATCGAAGCAGCCGTCGGCGAACGGGAGGCGGTCGAAGCGGCCGCGGACCACGCTCCAGTCGCCGTCGGGCGAGGCCCCGAGAAGCCGCTCGCGGGTGTGCCCGCACATGGCCGGCGAGAGGTCCATCGCGCGGACCGAGCAGCCGGCACGGACCAGGGCGTCGGCGTTGCGCCCACCGGCACAGCCCAGATCCAGAACATGAGGACGCTCGGCGGTCGCGGCCGTCTCGACCAGGTCGAGCAGGTGGTCGTCGGCCTCAACGCCGGCGAAGAAGCGAACCGTCTCGGGATCTTCCCAGAAGCTGGCATTGTACGGCATGGCGAAGCTAGCCTAGCCCGATCTCGAGAGCTTGGCAACGTGCCCCCGCGTTGTGCCACGTCCCGACGCAGGCTATGCTGCCCACCGCCATGTCTCGGGGAGGCCCTTCATGAAGCCCGTCGTCGCAGCATTATGCGTCGCGCTAGCCGCGCCCCTCGAGCAAGGCCTCGAGGTCACGGCCGACGACAAGGGCTGGCTGAAGGTCCACGTCGACGGCCGCGTCGTCGCCCGCGGAGGCCTCACCTGCAACGGCATCCAGTGGAAGCACACCGACCAGAAGCAGGCCGTGGACGTCCGGCGTCCCGGTCCCGGTCGCGTCACCGGCGCCTTCCCGCTCGCCGAGGGCAACGACGGCTCGATACGCTTCGAGCAGACCCTGACTCCTGCCTCCGGTCGACCGCCGGACGGACGGGCCGTCATCGACTACGAGATCGCCTTCGAGAAGGACAACGAGATCAAGCAACAGGCGGCGATGGTGGTCCTGTCCGACGACGTGTTCGCCGGGCGGGATCTCATCCTCTACCCCTCCGGCACCGTCGTCGGCCTGCCGCGCGACGGAAGCCGTCTCCGCACCGAGGCCTTCGGCTGGGCCGTCGCGGTGGCGTTGGACCGTGACCGCGTCCTCCTGGTCAGCACGCCCCAGCCCACGCTCATGACGCTGATCGATTTCCGGCAATGGGGCGGCCGGGGCTTCGGCGTGCTGTTCCGCACGATCGGCGCAACGAAGGTCCCGGCCGGCGCGACGGCCCGCCGGCGAATGGTCCTTCGTGTCACATCGCCCGAGCAGGCCGATCGGCTTGCATCGCGCTGGTGCCCCGGCTTCGACCGGACGAAACGCAGTCTCGTCTTCGACGCCCCAGGGCGGCTCTGGCTCCGAGACCGACAGCGCGACGTCGCATCCGCCGCCATCGAGGTCAAGGGCACCCACTGGGCGACCACCACGCAAGACGAGATGGTCGGTTGGAGCGAGGGCGGGTTGTCGAGGCCCGACGATCCGACGCTCGCCCGGCGCGGCATCCACGGCACGATCCCCGTTCGAGGTCCGGGCGGCACGTCGCTGTGCTTCAAGCAGGTCATCCGTGAGACATCCGCCGGGTTGAGGATCGCCTACGAGTTCACATGCCCACGCGATTGCCGCCTGAACAGCTACCACGTGAACTGGCGTCTGGGCGCCGAGCACTACCTGGGCGAGCAGATCGTCCTGACCGATCCCGTCGTCGCCACCACCTCGGCCACGCACGCCACCACGCGTCCGACCTCCCAGCGGACGCTCCAGCTCCCACGCGAGCCCTTGGAGAAGCCTCATGTGGCCACGCACTCGGCCAACAGGGTCGCCGTGGCGCCGGGGCATCCGCTCGGGTTCGTGCTGGCGTTCGATCGGCCGATCCGGGTCCGCATCGAGGACGGTCGCGTCGACGGCGGCGAGCTCTTCCGTCTTCAGATGCTCCTGGTCCGCGACAAGGAGGGCGTGCAGGTCCCCGCCGGACATCGATCGGCGCTCCGCATGACGCTCACGCCCAACGCGCCGCATCAGATCGTGCTCAACGACGGGGCCTTCGCGCACCGCACCGACACGTCCGCGTGGATACCGTTCACCTTGCCGTGGGACACGACGGCCGTCGACCTCTCGTTTCTCAACAAGCGCCCGGCCGGCGCCCACGGCTTTCTACAGGCTCGCGGCGATCGGTTCGTCTTCGAGGACGGTACGCCCGCCCGGTTTTGGGGCACGAACTTCACCGCCGAGCAGAACCTGCCCCCGCATCGTGACGCCGAGGTCACCGCCCGGCGGCTCGCGCGATACGGTGTGAACATGGTCCGCATCCACCAGGCCGACGCGGGCTACGCAGCCAACAATCTGTTTCGCTCCGAGCGGCGCGGCGACGGCACCCGCCGGCTCGACCCCGACATGCTCGACCGCCTCGACTACCTCGTCGCGCAGCTCAAGGCCAGCGGCATCTACGTCTACGTCGATCTACTCAGCACGCGGTCGTTCGACGCCTCCGACGGCGTGGCCGCGGCCGAGAAGCTGCCCCTGGGCGGCAAGCCCTATACCAACTTCGACGAGCACCTCATCCACCTACAGGAGGAGTTCGCCGCCCAACTCCTCACCCACGTCAATCCGTACACGCAGCGAGCCTACGTCGACGAGCCGGCCCTGGCCATGATCGCCCTGGTCAACGAGAACGACGTGTTCAGCCGCGACATCGAGGTCGAGCCCTACCGCACGCGATGCATCGAGGCCTACCGCGCCTGGGCCGCCGACAACGATATCGAGCTGCCGAAAGGGAGCATCGACCTGCGACACACCACGCCGGAGCTCATGCGCTACCTGGTCCACGTGCAGCGCGCGTACACCGAACGCATGGTCAAGCACCTGCGCGGCCTCGGCGTGCGAGTCCCCATCACGGGCTCGAACTGGACCTCCAACGCAGGCCTGCTGGCTTCGCTCGGGGCGGTCGACTTCACCGACAGTCACGCCTATTGGGACCACTGCTGGGACGGCTACACGCGCGTCCGTAACAAGGTCATGTCCCTGAGCCGACGGACCATCTTCGCCAGGCTCGCCTTCCAGCGCCTCACGGGCAAACCGTTCTTCTGTAGCGAGTGGGGCCAGCCCTGGCCCAACGAGTTCCGCGCCGAGATGCCGCTCTCCGTGGCCGCCATCACAGCGCTCCAGGGATGGGGCGGCGGGCTGATCTATACCTACGCCCATCGGTCGGACCCGCACGTGGATCGCCTGTCCGGACCGTTCAACACGCTGAACGATCCCTGTCTGTTCGGCCTGTTCTACCACGCCGCGCTGATCGTGCGCCGCGGCGACCTGGCCCGGGCGACGACGCACCTTGCGGTGCCTCTACCGGACGAGGCCGTCTACGCCAAGAAGCCGGCCGATCCATACCGGTGCCGGGCCTACGACTTGGCCGCCGAACGTAGCGTGCTCGCCGGCGTTCTCGGCAAAAATGCCCCCCACGGCTGGCAAGCGCTGCCGCGTGATCGGTCCGTCGCACCGCCAAACGCCGATCGGATCGTCAGCGACACGGGCCAGTATCGCCGCGACTGGCGGCGCGGCATCGCCAGGATCGACTCGCCACGCACCCAGGCGGCATGGGGCTTCCTCGGCCGGGCCGGAGAGCAGCTCCAACTCTCCGACCTCGCCCTCGAGATCGACACGCCCTTCGCCGTGGTCGCGCTGAGTTCGCTGACCGACGAGCCGATCCGGACGAGTCGGCGCCTGCTCCTGACGGCGGTCGCCCGTGCCGAAAACACGGGCATGGTGTATGACCTCTTCCACACCCGGCGGATCGCCGAAGGCCACGGGCCGATCCTCGTCGAGCCGGTTCGCGGCCGGGTGACCGTCAAGACCGGCCGTCCCAATCTGCGGGTCTGGGCGCTCGGACCCAGGGGCGAGCGCGTCCGCCTCGCCCCGGCCGTGCGACAGCGGGACGCTGTCACCATTAGGCTGCAACCGGAATCGAGCACAATGTACTTTCTTATCGAGACTTAGGCCCATTCAAGGTCCGAATTTAACAGGCGATGGGATTCGTAAGAGTAATGGGGGACAGTGTTTTCCGTTCAGGTGCCTTGGGGGAGTGCTGTTGTCGATATTAGCAAGGCATGAATCCATCGTTAGCTTTACCCAAATTCCGTTTCTGGGTTTGCCAGCTATCGGACACTAGGTTATACTGGAGACGTCCAACTCAGCTGGAATTTGACGTGCACAACTTGACCATTTGGGCCCACGTGGGACCCGCAGGACTCGTTGGAGAGGGAAAGTACTCCCGGGGGAAGGAGGCGCCGGAGGCCAGGGGCCTGGACCTCCATTCCGGTTTCCACGTGGGCTCCTTTTCTGCGCACCCATCGCGAGCACGTGGCGACGGTGAATCGGCGCTCATGTTCAGCCATCCGTGGGCATCGTCGATCTCCACCGGACCGATCCGCACTGCCCAAGCTCCGACCTCAACGAATATGAACCTTGCCCATCTTTCGCCGTAATGGGGTGCGACACGCCGCACGCCGCGCTTCGCCCGTCCGGCAGGGAGGAGCCGTTCGGTTCGTCGTCGGCGCCGAAGATCAACGAGAGCGACTTCACGTCCGGCTCGCGGTATAGTACGACCCTCGACGATGCCATCGGATTCACGTCCGGCGCCACGCGGATGAGGCAGGCAAGCCGTCTACGCTGCGGCGCCGGTCCATCAGGAGGACCCACCATGATCGAGGCCATGTTGACCGATGCCCAAGTCGCCCTTCGCGAAGAGGTCCGCACCTTTGTCCGCGAGATCCCCAAGCAGCTCCTGCTCGATATGGACGCCGACAAGGTGACCTATCCGCGCGAGTTCCTCGAAGCCGCCGCCAGGCATCGCCTGCTCGGGCTGCGGTTCGACGAGGGCGACGGCGGTAGCGGCCTGACCTGGCAGGACGAGATCATCGCGCTGGAAGAAGTCGGCGCGCTGCCGCTCGCCTTGGGGTGCCTCTACTCGCTGGCCAGCATCTGCGGCGAGGCCCTCCACGTCTTCGGCACGCAGGCCCAAAAGGACAAATACCTCGCGCCGATGCTCCGAGGTGAGTTGGGTTGCGCCGAGGCCCTCACCGAGCCCCGCGGCGGCAGCGACTTCTTCGGGGCCACCACCGTGGCCGAGCGCCGCGGTGACCGGTACGTCCTCAACGGTCAGAAACGCTTCGTCGTCGGGGCCGAGGGGGCCGATTACTTCCTCGTCTACGCCAAGACCGACCCGGACGCGCCCAGCCACAAGTCGCTCAGCATGTTCATCGTCGAGCGCGATAGGGGCGTCGAGGTGCGGCACCTCTATGGCCTGCTCGGCACGCGCGGCGGCGGCGCCGGACGCATCCTGTTCCGCGACGTCGAGGTGCCCGCCGACAACCTCGTCGGCGCTGAGGGCCAGGGCGGGCAGATCTTCTATCAGATGATGATCCCCGAGCGCATGACCAGCGCCGCCGGCATCCTGGGCACGGCCCGGTACGCGCTCGATATTGCCGCCCGCTACAGCAACAAACGCAAGGCTTTCGGCCAGGTGATCCGCGAGTTCCAGGGCGTCAGCTTCAAGGTCGC
Organism: uncultured Planctomycetales bacterium; assembly: GCA_964622545.1. GTDB lineage: Bacteria > Planctomycetota > Phycisphaerae > UBA1845 > JAFGLZ01 > JAFGLZ01. Next base: position 35,660 of record CAZUQM010000022.1, read on the forward strand.
CGACTGTGTGACCAAGCTCGACGCGGTCAGCTCGCTGCTGCACACGACGGCCGTGACGATCGATCGCGGCGACGACGCGGCCACCGCGCGGCGGCTGGTCAGCGAGTGCAAGAAGCTCTCGACGCAGACGGCGTGGGAGGTGGTCAACGACGCGATGCAGATCCTCGGCGGCATCGGCTACACGAACGTCTACCCCATCGAAAGGATGCTCCGCGACACCCGGCTGGCGATGATCTGGACCGGCACCAACGAGATCATGAACCTGATCATCCAGCACGAATACTACAAGCGCGTGCTCGGTGGCGACGACGCGACCCGCGACGTCGAGGCCGACGCCCCCGAGGCCGACGCCGACGACGAGAAGGTGTATGAATGAGGTTCGTGAATTCCGGTGGGGACGAATCCCTAGGTTCCATGGTAAGGGATACAGACGTGCACGGATCGACCGGACCGGCTACGAGCTTCGGGGGCCGAGGCGATCGTTTGCAGGGCTAGTCTTTCAGCTTCCGCAGGATATGTCGGGCCGGTGCTCGTTGAGCTCCCGATGTCGCGGTACCGGCTGGGATGCACCCGTTCGAGGATTGTGATACCAATAGTGCCGGCCACCGTGCCGAAGGACGACGCATCCGCTGTGCTCTAGCTGGCGAATGCGATCAACGCGCTTCATCAGATTTCCAGCTCGGCCACGCGACGGACACCGGGGATCTGGCCGCTCGTCAAGGCTTCGTAGAGGTCTCTCAGGTTCTCCTGAAGCTCCTCAACGGCATGTAGTCAGGGAATTCCTCCAGGTGCCCCAGCCACACTTCTCCATCCTGCCAGTAGACGTATCGGAGCGTTTTCATAAACGTATCGTATAGCCGGTCGTCGGGGCGTTCAATGCGTTCGATGTAGTCTGGTTACCTGTTGGAGAACCTCGGTAGCGGCTAGACTGAGCCCTCATGAAGAAGATCTCCGATAGAACTAGCGCCTGGACGTCTGGTTGGCTCGGCGGGCTGTCGATCGTCGGCATCTGCCTGGCCTGCTACCTGCCCGGACTGCTCGCGCTGCCGCCGGTCGACCGCGACGAGGTCCGCTTCGCCGAGGCCACCCGCGGCATGCTCGCCGCTGATACCTGGCGGGGCCGGGTCCTGCCCATGTTCGACGGAAAGCCCCGACTCAACAAACCGCCGCTGATCTACTGGCTCCAGATGCCCTTCGCGGCCTGGCTGGTGGACGACCCCACGCAACCCGGTCCGACGTCGCGACCCGCGTGCTCGTCTGAGCTCGTCTGCGGGCCCGACCTGCCGGACGGTCGGATCGGGGCCTACCGCCTGCCCTCGGTGATCGCCGCGACGGCCGCAGCGCTCATGACGTGGCGCCTCGGCGTGGCCATGTTTCCCGCACCGGTCGGATGGCTGGCGGGCATCCTGCTCGGCTGCTGCCCGGTCGTGGTCTTCGACGCTCATCAGGCGCGGACCGACCAGACGCTCCTGGCGATGACGGTCCTTGCACAGCTCTGCCTGTGGAAGGTGTGGACGCGCTGCGAGTCCGACCAGGGTCGCCCCGGCTTCGGTTGGCTTGCACTGTTCTGGACGGCCGTCGGCCTCGGCGTGATGACCAAGGGCCCCATCACCCCGGCCGTCTGCGCCATGACGGCCCTCGCGCTATCGGCCCTCGCGCGCCGCTGGGGGTGGCTGTGGCGGTTGAGGCCCGTGGCGGGTGCCGTCTGGGTCTGCGTCCTCGTCCTGCCGTGGTACGTCACCATCTGCACGCAGATCGGTTGGGCCGAGTTCACCGCCTACATCATGAAGGAAACGGTCGGCCGAAGCGTCGTCACGTTCGAAGGCCATTGGGGCCCGCCCGGCTATCACCTCGCCTTCCTGCCGATCCTGTTCTGGCCCGGCTCGCTCGCCCTCGTCCCGGCGGCGTTGTCGGCGTGGCGACGGGGGCTCCGGCGACCGGGCCCGGACGACCGGAGGCTTCCGTGGCATCGCCGCTTGATGAAGCTCCGCGCCGGCCGACGGGCCGAGACGTTCTGCATCGCCTGGCTCGTGCCCACCTGGCTGGTCTTCGAGCTGCTCGCGACGAAGCTGCCGCACTACACGTTGCCGGCCTATCCGGCGGTGGCGCTGCTGTGCGCTCGCGGCCTGTTCGCCTTCCGCGGCGGCTGGCGTCGGGTCTTCGCCTCGCGGGTCGGTCGCGGCGCCGTCGTCGGATGGTGGATTATCGGGCCCGTCATCGGCGCCGCCGCGCCGATCGGTTTGCTCGTGCTCGGTCAGACGTGGACCAGAACCGAGGTCTTTGCCGCCGCGGTCGTCCTGATCCTTGCAAGCTCGGCCTTGCTGATCGCGGCAGCGGATCTGCTGCGACGGCGACGCCCGGCCCGCGCGCTCGCCCTGTCGGGGGCGGTCGCGGTCGTGACCTCGTGGTCGCTCTTCCAGTTTGCCCTGCCGCACGCCACACCGTTGTGGGTCAGCAACCGCCTGGTCGCCGAGCTCAATGCGATCGACCCCGACGGCCGACGAGCCCTGGCCGACAGCGGTTTCCACGCCGACAGCCTCGTCTTCCTCACGCACGGCCGCGTCGAGCGGATTCATCCGCTGGCGTGGCAGTCCTGGATCCAGCAGCATCCGACAGGGCTGCTCATCGCGGACCGGCCGCTCACCGGGCCGGGTCCGAAGATGGCCGAGCTCGCCTCCGTCAAGGGCTTCGACTACACCAAGGGTCGCTGGATTGAGGCACGCATCCTCGAACGCGCAACGCTCACCGCGCAGGGCGGTGCGTCTGGATGGGCCGTTGGCATGTCATCGGGTTTACCCTAGAATGACGGCGCGGACAGGTGCACGGGAAACGCGGGGGCAATACAGGAGCCTAGTGTGTCAACCCACATGCAGCGAGCCGGACAGCTTTCGTTGTCTTCGATGACCCTGATGGCCCTGGCGGCCGGTTTGGTCGGGTGCTGTCCGACCACGCCGACGTCCAATGGTGTCGTCGACGTCACGGTCACCGAGGCCAACAACCTCATCCAGCAGTTCGAAGGCGATGCGAACTTCGTGATCCTCGACGTGCGGACCGCGGCCGAGTTCGCCGCGGGCCACATCGCCGATGCGGTCAACCTCGACGTTCGCAGCGGAACCTTCGCCACCGACATCGGTGCGCTCAACAAGAGCAAGGCCTATCTGGTCTACTGCCTCGGCGGTGTGCGGAGCGGCGAGGCCACGGACATCATGTCCGCCCAGGGTTTTGACAACCTCTACGATATGGTCGACGGCTACAGCGGCTGGACTTCGGCCGGCCTGCCGACCACGACCGAGTAGCCGATTCCGAAGAGATAGCTGCCGGGAGCTGCTTCGGCCTCGTCGGACGACGACGCGTGGAGGCATGCAGCGCTACCGTGCCTCCGTGCTCCGACGCCGCGCCGTTTCCGATCGCGGCAGGCCGAACACGTCCGCGATCGCAGCGCGATACCGCTGGTTCACCTCGAACATGCCGCGCTGACGCACCTGCTGGATCGTGATCTGGCCGTAGCTGTATTGCTCCGAATCGGCGAGGCTGTAGTGCTCGAAGCCGTTGACCTCGGCCGGATGGAAGTACTTCCGCTCGCAGGCACGGGCGCGCTGCTCCCACGTCCACCACCTGGCGACGTCCTTCTTCACCGCCTCCGGCTGGCTGCGGATCAGGCTCGGGTCGTTCCATAGCTCCCATACCGATGCAAACGAGCCGTTCGGCTTGACGAAGTACACGCCGCACCGCGGGTCAACGTAGGCCCAATGATCGTCGACGAAGATCTCGCTGCAGATGTGCCCGCCGATGTCGTGCATCACGATCCGTCCCGGGATCCCCGCCACCTCGCACAGCGCGACCATCAACCGGCCCAGACACTCGCACAGGATCTCCCCCTTGGCGACGAGTTGCTCTTCGGTCCCGCCATAGACGTACCGCGTCTCGAAGGCGTCGGTGTACCATCGCGCATCGTACAGGTCGCGACACGTCCGCATGATCGCCAAAACCTTGTCGCGCGTCGTCTCGCAGCCCGCCGTGGACTTGGCCACCACCCGTTCGAGCGTCGGACGCGAGCCAGGAACGTAGCGCGCGACCTTCGGCGCGACCGGCCCGTACAGCAGGTCCACCGTCTGCGGACACAGGAGGATCTGCCGCTGCCGGAGCTGGAACTCGACGTTGTTGCCGTAATTGAGTCGAAGCTGCTTGTAGTTCAGCAGGTATGCCTCCCGGCGGCGCTGCCCGACGACGACGTCCGCCGCGGCCCGACCCGTGTACCTGGCCAGGTCGTCACGGTGCCGCGCGACGGGCCCCCGAAACCCGCCTGCCATCGGAGCATCCTCGACGGCCTCGGCCAGCGCGTCACTGCCGCCCAAGATCCCGACCAGCCCAAGGACCAGGACGGCCAGGCATCCTCGCTGCAACCCGTGACGGATCGTCATGATGACCCCAGCCCAACGCGTCGAGTCCAAGAGCGTCCCGAGGCCGTCTCACCGCCCCTTCAACGGCCTGGGCGCCTCACCGTGCAGCTCAGTCATCCGCTTCATGCAGGACCTGGTCGCGGCCGCGGCCGGGACGGCGCGGGCCTTCGTCTTGGCCGGATCGCCCTCGCCCAGCAAGGCCTGCGCGAACGTGCCCGGCGTCAGGACCCACGACGTGCAGAGATGACCGAGCCAGCGGTCGGTCGCGTGCCTGTGGGCGTAGTCGATCAGCGACAGCGCCGCGTCGGTGTTCTTCCAACTCGCCGTCAGCACCCGAAAGCCCTTGTCCTGAAAGTGCGTGACCGAGCGGTAGGCCTTCTGCCGGCTGTAATGCCAATCGCAGAGGATGATATCCTTGGGCACGCGGTCGATCGCCCCGGCCGTGCCGAGATGGCTGGCCTCCCAGCCTCGACCCATGTCGGCCGCCTTCGAGTCGAGCAGCCGATCGCCCCACATCAGCATCTCCAGTCCCCGCTTGCCGACGATATGGCCGTGCAGGTCGTTGACGCACCGGGCGAACAGCTCGGCCGGGTCCTTGCCCCGACACCGCGGGCATCGGTCGCTGCCGATGACCAACACCTCGTCCATGCCGACGTGAAACGCGTCGGCCTCGAACGCGTCGATCAGCTCATCGAGGAGCGCAAAGACGATCGGGTTGACCTTCGGATGCAGCGGGCACCAGCTCTTGAGGGTCTTGGCGGCCTTGGCTGGGGGCAGGTCGGGTTTCTCCTCGAGCTCGGGATACTTGACCATCAGCGGAAAGACCACGTTCTGCCTCACCCACGACTGATGGCCCAGGCAGTTGAACTGCGGGATGAGCCGGATGCGATGCTTTCGACAGAAGGCGGCCAGGTCGCGGGCCTGCGCCTTCGTGATCATCGGCTCGTAGCGCAATTCCGGGTGCGAGGCGAACGCGAAGTTGTAGTCGACCTCGTAGACGATCACGTTCACGCCCAGCGGGACGAGCACCTCGGTGATGGCTCGCTTGAGCGGCGGGATGGCTGTCGGTCCGCCAGCCGGCCCCCAGGCCATGACGTGAACGCCCCGCCACGAGCCGGCTTTCGCAGCGCTCGAAACGGGCTCGGCGCCCAGCGTCGACAGCACGACCAACCCGCCCATGAGACAACCGTGAAGCATGTCTGGAATCTCCGCGCCTAGCTTGGGTGTGGACCAGGCAAACCATGTGACACGACCGGGTGGCCCATCGCTTCAGCGGTGGGGGACACGAAGTCGCCCGGACCGGGATAGGGGCCGTCGCCGACGGCAACCAGGCCCGGTCTCAGCCGCCGGGCAGCCGTCAGCCGGTCGAGACGCTCGTCCTATGCCAGCACCGACGTCTCGATCGCCTGCTCGCCCACCACGTAGACCTTGAAGAGGAGCTGCATGAGTGCCAGCACGACCGGGATCGCCGTGATCGCCACCGACCACTCGGCCACCTTGCGGCCCAGGCGGTCGTCCTGCCGGCCGATGACCTCACAGATCAGCACCACCAGCATGACCAGCGTGAACTTGTAGACCACCATGCCCGGCACGCTCCATCGATCGATGACGGCCTCGGCGATGGTGTTCAGCTCGAACCCGCCCGATGCGAGGATAACGCCCGTCAGCATGATGTCCAGTGAGGCCAGCAGGACATACCATACGTAGCAGTTCGGATACAGCACGGCCTGGCTCCAGCGCGAAGCGGATCTCCGCGGGGCCGGAACCACCCGATCACGGTCCAACCAGTTGCCGGGTTGTGTCGCGGGGCTGGTCATGGGCCTCCTCCTGGCTCATTATACGCGTGGGAGTGAGACCCGGACTACACAGACTCAGGCCACTTTCCGCGATCTGAGGAGACATACTTATGTGCGCGACATGTTTGGACCGAATCGGCTGCGGCCTCCTCGTGGCCCTTCTGGCCGCGACCGCCCCGGCCGCCGAGCCTTCAGCCGACCGCTCGTCCGTCGAGCAGGTCATCCAGCGCGCCGGCAACCTCGAGTGCGACCTGGCCCGGCTCGAGCTGCTGCGCGAGCTCCGCAAACGCGACGACCTGCCCGACAGCCTCGAGGCCGACCTCGACAAGGTCATCACGGAGATCCACCGCTACACGCACGACAAGAACCTGCCCTACTTCTCGCGCAAGACCTGGAAGAACAAAGACTACCCCTTCGGCATGGCCGCCGACGCGCCGCTCGAGCCGCTCACCTGGCTCTATCGCGGCAGGATGCTCTCGTGGCTCACCATGGAGATGGGCAACATCTGGTGCCAGCCGCCCGTGCGGCGGGAGTTCCTCGGCCGGGCCCGAAGCTTCTTCCAACGCTATGCCGAGCGCTTTCCCGAAAACCGCATCCCGCGGATGTACCTCGGCGAGCCGATCCCGCCGCACAAGCTCTACCCGCCCGTGCCCGGCGCCCCGGCCTGGGCCGTCTATCAGCGCGAGGCCCTCGAACGGCTCACCGACATCATCGAGTGGTGGATCGACAACCGCATGCAAGCCGGCGGCGAGTTCGGCGGCGGATGGGGCGACGACTGCGAGATGTGGCGGTGGTGGTCACCCGTGCTCATCGGGTTCGACAGCCCGAAGATCGTTCGTGCCCAGGCCAGGTTCAGCGAGGCCTTGCTCAGCCAGCCCCACATGAAGGGCGGCTACACGTCCCACATGACCGACGTCGAACACTCGGGCGAGGACTCGTCCGACGCGATGACGCCCATGATGCAGCTCGACCCCGACAACCCCGACTGGGCCAAGCGGGCCCTGCGACTAGCCGAGCTGGCCGAAACGCTATGGATGGGCACGAACGAGCGCGGCCGGTTCATGTTCAAGAGCACCTTCTTCAACGTCAACAAGGTCGACACCACCCCCAAGAAGGCCTGCGACTCGTGCTATCACGGCAAGGCCCTCCAGCCGACGCTCCTCTACTGGCAGCGCACCGGCGACAAGCGGCTCACCAAGCTCTTCACCGCCTGGATGGACACGTGGGTCGACGCGGCCAAGCGGAGCGAACGCGGCAAGCCGGCCGGCATCATCCCCAGCGCGATTCACTGGCCCGACGGGCGCGTCGGCGGTTTGCACGAAGACTGGTGGGACCCGCACAACACCGGCGAGCCGACGCTCTACGAGTGGCCCAGCGCGCTCAGCATGATGACCAACATGCTCCTGCTGACCTTCCACATGACGGGGGACGAGAAGTACCTCGAGCCGATCCGGTCGATGGCCCGCATCCGCATGACGTACCTCGAGACGCGGCCCAAGTCGCCCGAGCCCGGCAGCGCGATGTGGTGCGGCGCGAAGCTCGGCGGGCTCGTCGGCGTGTTGGCCAAGTACCGCCTGGTCACCGGCAGCAAGGAGTTCGACGAACTGCTCAATGCCGAGCGCTCGCCCTACATGACGTTGCGGATGCAGGGCAGCAAGAGCGGGCTCAAGCTCGCCTTCCGCAACACGGCCGAGGCCCTGCGGGTCAACTGGCCCGGCTACACGAGCGAGGTCCGCTGGACCGACCGCGTGCTGCGGTTCCCCGCCTTGTTCGCAAGGGACCACATGTTCCCGCGCGACGTCGAGACGATCTTCCGCCCCGACACCGGCCTGCTGTGGTCGACGGTGACGGGCGCGCCAGGCCGGCCGGGCTTCTTCCCCGTCAACGCGGTCCGCTGGCTGACGCCGCCGCGGGACATCGCCGCGCTCGTGACCGACTCGGGCAAGCACGGCTTCGCCGCCGAACTGTTCCACTTCGGCACCGAGCCCCGAAGGATGGCCGCCGAGCTGTACCTGCTGGACAAGGGCGACTACACGCTCACACTGCGAAGCCAGGGCCAGAAGAAGCCGGCGATCTCGAAGGCCGTCAAGGTGACCGGCGCGCGCACGCGGGTCGAGCTCGAGCTGCGGCCGCGAACGACGTGCGCGCTGCGCGTCCGCAGGTGAGTCCCAGATGGACTTGCCGCCCAAAAGAGGCGAGGGGTTGCCCATCGGTTCACCTGTCCCGAACTCTGTTGAGCCAGCGGTGGGAGACGCGAATTCCGTCCCCAGACTTGGGGCCGCGTCCCGGTTTGCGGAATACCGAGGTGTCCAAACCGACAAGGCGTTGCGGTGCGGAATGCCTGTCGTCCGTCGCGGCGTAGCCCTGGCCAAGCCCGGTCGCTCCCGTGGCCCCACGTGCACGACGCGAGGCTCCTGTGAGACGGGGCGGTGCGAAGACGTGCGGCCGCTCCGGCGTGCCTGGTGGGTGCAAAGAGAAAGGCCCGCGGGAGGGTTCCCACGGGCCTGTGGTTCTCACGCTAGCTCATCGCACAGGGCGTCGAACGCCTGCGCTCGCGGCTAGGACCTCCGCACGTTCGTCGCCTTCGGGCCCTTCTCGCCCTGGATGACGTCGAACTCCACGGACTCGCCCTCCGTCAGCGACTTGTACCCGTCGCCTTGGATGTCGCTGTGGTGTACGAAGGCGTCGGTGCCGTCGTCACACTCCACAAATCCGAAACCCTTGCTGTCGTTAAACCACTTCACCTTACCGGTAGCCATAGGCTGGCCCCTTCAACACTGGCATAGAGGGTTCGCGAAAGGCACGTAGGCAGGTTCAACATGTTCTCTGCGGGACAAGCCTCGGAGGCTGGAATTCTCGCAACGATGTGAGTCTACCTGATGGGCTCTGCAAACATGCCCGGCTGCCTCCCGGGCGTATCGGCGGCACGGGAAACCTATCCGCGATCCACCGCCGACCCTTCTAAGTCATGTACGCTAGCAGCTCCCGGCTCCAGTGTCAATGGCCGGCGGTCAATGGGCTCCAAGACCGAAGAATCGATCCGCCGCCGCGACCACGGGCCGACCACGATTCAGCGACCCCTCGCCAGGACGGCGGGCTCGCTCTCAGCGGCTGAGCAGCGGTTTCGGCAAGGAACCGTTCGATTCGGGGAGCGGCTCGTCGGGGATAGCCGGATCCGACGGCGAGGTGCTTCGTCCTTGCCCATGCCCCGCGCCACATGCGGATGGGGCGGGCAAGTCCTGAGTCGGCAGATGCCGGATCGACCAGTTGATCTCGTGTCCGGTTGCGACGTCGACCATCGGCACACGAGCCCGCTGCAGCCCGTCCCACACCACGACCGGACCCCGCCTCAGCTTCCGGGCCCATTCCCATAGCTTCGGCAGCGTCATCAGCAGCCCCACCTGACCGATGAGCTGGAACAGCAGATGCTTCGACTTGAGCAGAGGTCTGTCGCGGGACACGAGCACCCGCAGCGTGTTGAGGGGATTGTAGAAGCCGGCGTACGCCCGGAGGAGATTCGTCTGCCGTTGCCAGGGCCTGGGATGTCGGCTGGCCACGATGTGGTTGCCGTCCTGGTAAGCCTGAGGCACGGGTTGACCGCGCACCGTCCGGTAGAGCGTGCGACCGATCGCGGCCGCCTCGAAGTCGCGCGTCCCGACGGCCGGTCCGAGGTACGTGCACTGGTACGAAACGGCACCCCGATCGAAGAGACAACGCGCCTGGTTCAACAACCCCGCCAGACTCCCAGGCTTCGAGCGCAAGGGCTGGTCGTCGCTGTGGATAACCATCGCCATCGGTTGGATGCCGATCTGGTGCATGGTGGCGAACAGCTCGGTGGTCTTGCCGACGCTCTGGCCCTTGTTGACGAGGTCCGCCGTCAGGTCCTCGATGCCGAACCAGATGGCGCTCAAGCCGCCCCTCTTGCACAAAGCAAGCAGATCCCGGTTCTTGTAGACGTCGCTCTGGGTCGCCTCGGTGTAGAAGTGGATTCGGTCGCCTAACGCGGCTCCTCCGGTCGTCGTTTTCGCGAGCTGGGTCATCAGGGCGACGACCGTCTCGCGTTCGTTGAAGAAGTTGTCGTCGGTACCGAAGAACTCCCGAATGCCGAAGCGCTCGTACAGGTGCTTGATCTCGGCCACAAACCGTTCAGGGCTCTTGTGACGCCACGTGCGTTGGTTCACCGCCGATATCGGACAGAAGGCACAACGGAACTTGCAGCCCTGCGTGGCGACGACGGACCCGATGGGAGAGCGCCTGGCCACCTGATGAGCGGGCAGGGGATCGGGTCGCAGCCCGCGGCCCCGATGCGGTGGTTCGAGTATCCTGTAGCCGGCGTCGGGCAAGGGCATCTCATCGAGGTCGCGCACGAGCCGTTGCACACCGGTGTTGACCGCCACCGGACGATCGGGCGTGGCCTCCTGTGAGAGGTAAACGAGCCCTGGAATCGACGCCAGATCTCCGCAGCGCCTGGCGGACTCGAAGGCCGAGAGCACCGACGATCCGCGCGCGTCGTGGTCCAGCACCTTCTCGAGCAGTTCCAGGAGCACGTAGACCTCGCCCGTCACGACGCAGTCGGCGCCGATGGTCGGGCCAGGTCCAAGCTCGAAGTAGTCCGTCGGTTCGTACGTGGCCTTGGGACCGCCCGCGACGATCCAGGGCCTGGTGGACCCAAGTCGATGGGCGTCCCGAATCAGATCGAAGCCGGGCTCGGCGTGCACCTGCATCCCGGACATGAGAAGCATGTCGAGAGGACGACCGTTCAGCCGGGCGTCGCTCGGCCGGAAGTTCGGCGTCCACTGCTGCAGGACGATTCGCAGGTGCTTGAAGCCGGCCGCATCGAGGACATCCCCGAGCGTCCGAACCGATGCCGGCGCCATCCTCTTGTCCGCATACCAATAGGGCAGCATGCGCGTTCGGAAGTCGAACGGGTAAACAATCGCGATGCGCAGATCGTGAGCGTCCGATCGCCCGCGAAGTCGCGAGATGGCCCGACGCATGGAGTGGTCGGGCAAGAAGACCGTGTCGGACGGGCGGCAGGGGAGTTCCACGATCGCGGTCTCCTGGCTCGAAAGCGAGGCTCAGTGCTGCCTTTCAGTAAGGATCGCGACGACCTGTCCGAGCCGCCGGATTCATCCGGCGCGGCCGCGCGGCATGAATGCCGCGGCTCGAGCAGCAGCCCTGGCGTGTGCCCCCTGTCCATCGTCGCACGATTTGTGAAACGCAGCACTCAGCCAGGTCAATCGTCCTGCTGCGTGTCGGGGCTCGTCGGATCCGATGGTGCCTCGTGCAGTGTCGAGGCGTCGTCATGCCCGCGCTCGAAACGACGTTCCCGTTTCTCGGCGGCCTGTTGCGCCTTCTTGCGCTGACGCTCGCGCTTTTTGAATTCCCGCTCCCGTTTTTGGCTGGTCTGCCTCTTTTTTGCGCTCATAGAGTCTCCTCGATCACACGTGGTTTCGGCGAGAGGGCGCCCCATCTCGTGTGGTGTTCCAACCCAGAGACGAGACCCCGCAGACGTTCTCTTCAGCGAACGCCTCTCGCAGGCGACCAACGTGAACATCCTGTCTCTCTTGATCTGGCCCCACGTCCAGGCAGCCTCAGTCGCTGGCGTCTTCCTGGTCGCTGCCGCGTAGCGTCAGACCGGGCCCCTCCACGTCGAGAGTCTCGCCCTCCAGCAGCTCGGAGACTTGGGCGTCGAGAACCAACACGGTCCGGCCGCCATGCTGAAACGTCGTGTCACCCGGCTGCTCGTTGTCCGACTCCAGCCGTATCTCACCCCCGTCGTGGACCAGTCGAACGGCCACATCGTCGGGGAACTCCTTCTGAACCAAGATCTCGGCCAGACGGGCGCTGGCTGCTTCGGTTACGGTAAACATGATCGATCTCCTTCTAAGGGTGCTCCGGTTTAGCCTGGGACGGCTGTGCATCACGTCCTACCATGGCGACTACCAGCGGTCGCGACCCCCTCCGCCTCCGCGACGCCCACCTCCACCGCCGCTCTTCGGCCGCGGCTTGGCCTCGTTCACCTTGATCGATCGGCCGCCGATCTCCTTGCCGTCAAGGGCCGCGATGGCCGCCTCCGCCTCCGCGTTCGAGCTCATCTCGACGAACCCGAACCCCTTGCTCTGGCCTGTGTGCCGGTCCGCGATGACGTCCGCGCTGTCCACCGTCCCATGAGCCGCGAACAACTCTTCGAGGTCCGCGCTGCTGATGTCGTAACCGAGGTTACCAACGTACAGTTTCCTACCCATGTTGACTCTCCTGGTCGCCCGGTGAACCCGGGATGCGAGTGTCCACGTACGCCTCGATCGGGAACGACCGAGGCCCCACTGATCGCAGTGGCCCACGCCCACGCCTCGGGACCGACAACACGTCATCCCCGAGGAGACCTTCTCGCCTCGGAGTGTGGCAACGCGCGGCGCGTGCCGTGGCCGGGTCAAGACAGGGCGGATGCTCTCGAACGTCTGGGGACTTCGCGGGGAGGGCCGTGAGACCTCCTCATTCATCGACACCAACCGACAAGGAGACAAACCCGCCACGCGGTCCCTGCTGCTTCACATCTCGAATCGAGTCTCAGTGATCAGTCCAGATCGGGAGGAAGTTCCCACGCGGTCAACGCGGAAAGTTGCTCAAGAAGGAGCGATCAGAAAGGATCGACACACCTGAATAACGCTACCAATCAGCATCACCGATGTCAAGTACGACCGCGGTTCAGGCACGCGAGAGCGGAACATGACAGCGTGGGCGTGGGCTCATGCCAGCGGAAAGCAACCGAGCTGTGCCGGCTCCCGCGTCGTAGCCCCTGACCTGCGAACCGATGGCGAAGCCACGGGAGGGCGAGGCTTCCGCCGAGCCGCAACGTTGGAGATGGAGTGCGAACGGGTGGCCGATCGCTTCAGGTGGGGGACCTCAACGCCCGCGCTGCCCGCGGCGCCCGGCCGTATCACCCGGCCGCACCTCACTTGGGTGGACCGATCCGATCGATCGTCCACGCTGCCCGCAGCGGCTTGCTCGTGTCCTCCCGCCGGACCGGATTGAGCCGAAACGCGGTGATCTGCTTGCCCTGCCACAGCGGGTGCTTGCCGAGCTCCAACCGGTACGTGTGCGGCTTGCCGTCGCCCCGTATCGGGAACCGCAGGCTCATCGCCTCGCGCATCGTCGGGGCGTCGGTCGTCGCCCAATACGCCTGCGCCATCCGACCGGCCGAGGTCGTCATCGTGATCTCGAGCACCGGTACGTCAGCCCCCGCGACCGGCTCGGCTAGGGTCGCCACCATGTAGCCCGGACAATCGATCCGACCCGTAAGCCGCCCGTGGCCGGCCCGAACCTCCGACAGCCCGCGGAAGAACGTCCATTGCAGCTTCGCGCTGCGCTTGTCGAACTCGAACGACAGCTCCGTCAGCGGCGTCAGCTCCTCGACCTGTCGCGCCATCGCGAGCCACGGATCGTCGATCTCGGCCATGTAGGCGTACACCCGCTCGCGCAGCCGCCGCTCGACCTCCTTCATCTCCGCCTGACCCGCCAGGTTGGTCATCTCATGCGGATCGGCCTGCATGTCGTACAGCTCGTCCCGCTGCGGCGGCCAGAAGTGCAGGCAGTACTTGTACCGATCCGTCCGGACCATTCGAACCTGGAAGCCCGGTGTGGCGAACGTCGTGAACACCGCGTCGTGATGCCGGTCGGTCTTGCCCTCGAGCACCCGCCGCAGGCTCTGGCCCTCAACGCCCTCGGGCACCGGCGCCCCGCCGAAGTCCAGCAGCGTCGGCATCAGGTCGACCGAACTGGCCAGCGCCTCGGCCGTCCGCCCGGCCGGGATCGCCCCCGGCATGCGGACGATCAGCGGCACACGCATCAGATCGTCGTACATCATATACGCCTTGAAGATGCACCCGTGGCCGCCGCTGAAGTCCCCGTGGTCGGTCGTGTAGATCACCAGCGTGTCCTCGGCCAAGTCCAGCTCGTCGAGCGCCGCCAGCAGCCGGCCGATCTGGGCGTCGATGTAGCTCACGTAGCCGTAGTAGTGGGCGATCAGCTCGCGGTATTCGCGCTCGGTCCAGGCGGGCCGGTCGAGCAGGTCCCACATCTCGCCCTCGAACACGAGCTGCCTCTTGAGCCGCTTGCGCTCCTTGGCCAGGTCGATTCCGTGCATCCGCCAGTTGCCGTTGCGGTTCGACCTGGGCGCTCGCGTCATCGGATCATTGATCGTCGCCGGCAGGGGCACCTTCGCCGGATCGTACATCGCGTCCCACGGCTTCGGCGGCGTGATCGGTCGGTGCGGCCCCTCGTAGCTCACGCCCAGACAGAACGGCCGGCCTGCCGACCGCTCGCGCTTCAGGTACGCGATCGCCTGGTCGGTCAGGTACGTCTCGATGAAATGCTCCTCGGGCACGACGGAATGGCCGTTCCGGATCACCGTGTGGTGTCCGCCGCGGACCCGCTTGCCCTGGATGGGCTCTGCCCAGCCGACCTTCTTCAGGTAGGCGACGTAATCGACGCCCTCGTGGATGCCGTCTTGAAAGCCGTTCCGCGCCCGTTTGGGATCGAGCGGCGGCGGCTTGTAGGGGCGCAATCTCGGCAACTCCTCGCCCGACGCCGGCACGAACCACCGGTTGCCTCGGAGGTGCCACTTGCCCATCCACGTCGTGTGATAGCCGACCTCGCTCAGCTCGCTCGCGAACGTGGGCAGCGTCGGGTCGAGCTGCACGCCGTTGACGATCACACCGTGACTCTGCGGGTGCAGGCCCGTCATGATGCTCGCCCGCGACGGGGAGCACGGAAACGCCGCGATGGTGTACCGCGTGAACCGCATGCCCTCGGCCGCGAGCCGATCCAGGTGCGGCGTCTTGACATGACGGTTTCCGTAGGCGCCCGTGATGTCCAGCTTGTGCTGGTCGGTCATGATGAACAGGATGTTGGGCCGCGTGCGGGCCGTCTGCTCGGCGCCCGCAACCTCTCCCGCTCCGATCGCGATGAGCAGGCCCGCTGCCACGAGCGTGGCGAGCCATCGGCGTCGATCCACCGTCATACCCGTTGCTCCTATTGCGTCTTGCTAACGTGGCGCGCGCACCCGAGGCTTAGTTCATGCTCGCCTCTCCGGGTTCCGGTATCGTCGTCCCGCACTCGGGACACGTCCCGCTCACGTTTCCGGTCAGACTGTAGCCGCACCGCTGGCAGTGGGGCTCATCATCGGTCTTTGTCGGAAGCGACCCAATCCATATGCCGAACGTCCATAGGACCGCACTCAGGCCGAGCAGGGCCGGCGCGAAGCCGTGCTTGCCGAGAAGCGGCCAGTGTCCCTGGATCGTCCAGCCCGACCCGGCCAAGGGCAGCTTCGGAACGGATACGTAGGTCCCCCCCAGCAGCATCGCCGTCACGGCCAGCAGCGACAGGGTGAACAGAAGGGCACAGCGAATCGTGCGGTCACGGAAGACCCACCGCAGGACGACGACGCTGATCACCCATAGCAGGAGGGCAGACAGCCCGATGAGCTCACAGGCCTGCCTCACTCGATACAATGGGACCCACCAGCGACCGATGAAGGGCGGGCTTCTCCATGCGTCAGAACGCAGCTTACCATCCTTGAAGCCGAGATCCCATCGGTTCTGTGTTTGCGGATCCCACAGCCCGATGACCGAATCAGCCTTATGGTCGTGGTCCGGTTCGGCCGAAGCCACGAATTCAAGCCGAGGGAACATGTTCTTCACGCGCTGGCGTACGAGCGACTGAGATTGATTGGTCAACGTGGCCAGCAGGTTGTCTACGGCCTGCCCGGGCGTCCAGACGCTGGCCAAATAGTGCGCCCACTGCTTCGCATAGCGGTATTCCAAGGTCACCCGCGCACCCACCAGCACGACCACGACCACCGCCAGCGCAAGCCAGATGCGATTCCGAAGCTTCGTCGGAGACTCGCCTTCCTCTGACACGCCAGGGCCTCCCACAGACTGATGGGCTCTGAGGGTCTATCGTCGGCCAGAACCTACTTCCCCAGTGCCTTCAGCAGCTCGTACGAGGCGACCACCTTGAACTCGCGGCCGCCATCCTCAGGTCCGCCGACCTCCAGGGGGACCTCAGAGGCGTGCTGATAATGCCGCCCGGCCACGACGATCATGCCCTGCGAATAGGTATCCACCGTGAACTCGCACCGCCCCTTCTGGTTGGTGTGGCCCGAGCTCGATCGGAGCTTGGCCCCGTCACGCATGTGCACATAGCTGACGTGCAACCCGTGCACCGGCTTACCAAGGTCGTTCACGACGCGGGCAATCACCGTGACCTTCTTCTCGAGACGTAGCGTGCCCAGGTCCCGTCGTTCGCCCCGCTTCAGCTTGAGGGTCTCCGGCAGGAGGATTTCAGACCAATGTAGCGACCTGAGCCGCAGTCGGAATGGCACGCCGGCCGGTGCCAGCAGCCAGGTTCCCCGTCTAAGCTTCGAGCCATTGGCATCGCCGGCGTAGCCCGGCCGAAAGTAACCTCCGGGAGATATGAAGACGCGCGCCCATCCCGGGCATGCTTTGGACTCGACGGCGAAGTCCGCCCACAGCATCTCTCGAGCATCCTCGGCGTCCGTCTGGGCATGGATCTTCACCTTGGCGGCCGGACAGAGCCGGATGGAGGGGATCACCACGGGATCCTCGGCCCCGGGTCGCTTCTCCGGTAATCGCTGCACCAGAGGCAGGTAGCCCTCCTCGAAGACCGTGATGCTTGGCGAGCAGTGCCCATTCCAGCGAAGCGCCAACGCGAACCGGCCATCCCGGTCCGTTCGAACGACCGGGCCGCCGACGACCCACCTGATGACGCGTGCGACAACTTGACTTCCAGGACACATGGGCAGGTCGTGCAGCGCCTGCCACTGCTCGTCGGTGATCCGGGCAGCTCCCTGGCGCCTGTCCCCAGCCGTAATAAAGGCCCCGACGAGCGGTCGCCGCGTGGTTGCATCATTGACTCGCCCTCGATACCGGAGCCCAGCCGGTTCCCTGAAGACAACGTGCTCGGGCGTGTCTTCGGTGATCTCGACCGGCCCGAAGCAAATCCGCTTGTCTGTGTAGATGCTGGCTTCGTACGTCCCCAGCGGCAGCTTCGCGCCTCCCATCCAGAAGTCGGATGCGAGATGGAGGCGCGGTCGATCCGGGCGGTTCACCCATAGGCTGACCTTCCTGAGGACACTCGGATCGGTGAGGGCCCCATCCAGCGTCTCGAACGCCAACCGGTGAAAGTGCGTCCCGCGCTCCATCGTGATGCGCAGGTCTCGGTCCACCGGATGCTTGCCCTGATGCACGAACAAACGCAGTGACTCAGGGGCCTGGATACTGACTTCGTAGACGGCATCGGGCGGGACACGATGACGCGTCCCTCCTCCGAGTCGGCTACCAACCGGGTACGTGGCGAAGCGCCCCTCCGCATCGGTCACGACCCTACCCATCGTGGAGGCGAACCCCTGCCACGCTCCGCTACGCAAGTAGATGACCCGGATACGGACGCGGGCTCCGGCGACCGGCTTGCCGTCGGGATCGATCACGACGCCCCGCAGCGCTCTGGTGTACTCGTCCGACTGTGTGCTGACGACCGGGAGCAGAAAGCCCTCTCCCTTGTCCAGGCCCAATCGCTCGAACTGAATGTGTCCGTAGTCCGGGTGCCGAATGTCAAGAGCGTAGACACAGTGACGCCTCAAACCGATCCGGCCGTCTCTACCTGTACGGAGATCCGTGAGCTGGACCTCAGATCCATAGGGGTCATGCTTAGCCGTCGCAGTGATCGACGCTCCGGCGATCGGACGTCCGACCGCGTCCTTGAACACGATCGGCGCCGTGTGCGAATGCATCGGGAACTTCGTTGGGCGCCTGTGCGTCGCCGGCCATACGTAGAGCCTCTGATCGATCAGTTCGACGGCTTCTTGATCGTCCTGGTCCATCGGGACCACAACAGCCATGGCCGTGGAAGGCATGCTCGGATGGATCGTCGGCATGACGATAGTCGTGTTGCGCATGACGGGTTTGCCGTCGGTATCCTTCTCCCGGACCTCGCGCTCGACCTTCGCCGTTCCCATAATCGTAACGAAGTCGTCTGGGGCTTCTTCCGGGTTCTTGTAGATCCGGACGCGCAGCGGCAGCTCCAGGGGCGGCGCGCTCATCGGCCTGCTCAGATCCAGCAGGTACTCCCGTTTCTTGCCGGGCACCTTCGGCTCGATCACGATCGCGATTACCTTCCGCTTGGCGGGGGTGAGCGTGAAGCCCATCTTGCATAAGGACTGCTCGACGACGCGCGGATCAACCGAGGAATGCTCTATGGTTCCCTTGAAGGTGCCCTCGAGGTTTGTCTCGTCGACGAACACTTTCGCAGGCCACGTGGCCGTAGCGCCTTTCCTTCCCGCGCTGCTTGCCTGTCGGAACACGGTGCTGGCATGGGTCGCGAGATGACCGATCTCCGCCGAGAACTCGTAGCCAAGACGGTGATCTCCAAGCTCGACCACGTTGTGGAACCCCCTGGTCGACCGACTTCCGTCCGCCCGTTTCAGCTTGAGCTTGCTCGGGTCGGGACAGGTCAAAACCGTGACCTCCGTTTCAATCGCCCTCCGGCTCACCCAGATGTCAAAGGCCTTGCTGTACGCCTCGCAGATCATCTGGACCAGTCGGCGATCGCCCCCGATATCCGCGTGGGCCTTGATCGCGTAGTCACCTCCGGGTAGCTGAGCCCGTTGGATGATTGGGTCCCGACCGTTACTGGCTTCCAGAAGGAAACCAATCAGCGTTCCCCGCGTTTCGCGAATCGATGCCTTCGTGGGGCCGGACCGCTGCATCGACGAGCTCCCGCTCTGCTTGCTTGGATCCACGCGGACCAGGCTCACGCCGCGCACCTTGGACAGCTCGACGTTGAGCGGCGGCAGCTCCGAAGACGCCTTGGCTTGATCGGCATCCGGCCTGAGCAGCACAACGGCCAGGATGCATCCGACGATCGACACGAAGACAACCGCACGTCCGACCGTTCGTGATGTGCCCGGTTTACGATCCATGGTCCTTCCTCCACATCACGTGCGGGAAGGACGGCAAGACGTCCTCCCGAATGCAGGCATGCGCCACCGCTCTCGCCCGGTGGGTCACAGCGGTACGCGCGTGGACGCGCCCCGGATCTGTCCCAATTCGAGCATATCCGTGAAGATGTTGAGGGTCAACAAGTGTCGGTTGATTCTTCGGGTCCTTGATCTGTCGACTGAGGCCCCGCACCGGCCAACCCGATCGGAACGCCGCTCCGCAGGCTCTCCACCGCCCGGATCGTCGCCAGGCAGCTCGCGACCGATTGCTCGAGCGGGATCGGGTTTTCGCCGCCAGTTCTGATCGCGTCGATCAACGAGCGCAGTTCGCCGGTTTGTCCCTTGTCGCCCGGCAGCTTGATCTCGCGCTGCGAGCCGCCGCTGACGGCCGTGGCGGTGCGGAAGTCCTCGTTGATGAAGATCCGTCCGTCGCCGATGACCTCGACGCGTTCCTTAGGGTATGACTTGTCACCGCCGGACAGATACGCCACGCTCGCGACCGATCCGCTGGCCAGCCCCATCGTGATCATCGCGTGGTCCTCGGGCACCTCGGCCGCACCGCTGGCCACGCACTGGGCGTAGATCGTCTGCGGCAAGCTGCCGTCCAGGAAGCAGGCCAGGTCGATGAAGTGGCAGGCCTCGCCGATGATCCGCCCGCCGCCTTCTTGCGGGTCGTACGTCCAGTGGTCGATCGGTAGGGGCCCGGCGTTGCAGCGGTAGCTGATCGCCAGCGCTCCGTGCGACGGGCCGATGTGCGCCAGCATCTCGCGCGTCATCGGCGCGAACCGTCGGTTGAACCCGACCATCGCGATGCGGCCGGTCTCACGCTGTGCCTCGAGCACCGCGGCCAGGCCGTCCTCCGTGATCGCCAGGGGCTTCTCGACGAAGACATGCTTGCCGGCGCGAAGCGCCTGCGCCGTCAGCACCGGATGCGTGTCGTGACGCGTCGCGACGATGACCAGGTCGATCGCCTCGTCGGCCAGCACCTGCTCGGCCTCGGTCGTGCAGTACCCGAAGCCGAACTTGTTGCCCTTGTGCTGACCCGACGGTCCGGTCGCGGTGGCCAGGCCCACCAGCTCGACGTCGTCCATCTTCGCCAGCAGCGGCAGCAAAACCGACGTGGCATACAGCCCCGCCCCGATCAGGCCGATCCGCACGCGATCGCTTCCCCGGCCGGTGGCGGCCTTCGTCGGTGTCAGGTCGAGCCGATCGCGGACCGTCACCTCCTGCGGATAGCGCAAGAGCACGCCCATCCCGCGCTGCTCGGCCGCTACGTCGTCGCCGAGAATCGCGTACGCCTGCTCGGCCTGCTCGGCGTCGAAGCGGTGCGAGATCAGCGGCCTGACGCTCAGCTTGCCCTGCGACATCAGGTCGATCACGCAAGCCATGTTGCGATGAATCGTCCACGGCACGTACGCCTGCGGGTAGTCGATGCCCTTCTCTTCGTAGTTCGCGTCGTGCCGCCCGGGTCCGTAGGCCATCGACATCCGCAGCTCGAGCTCGCGATCGTAGAACGGCCGGCGGTCGAGCGCCATGCCGAAGTCGCCCACGCCGATGAGGCGCCCTTTGCGTCGCGATAGGGCGGCCGCCTGGTTCACCGGCTCGCTGCTCTTCGTGGCCGCCGTCACGTAGACCGCGTCGGCGCCCTGCTCATGGGTGAACTCGGCGCAGGCGGCGTCCAACTCGTCCGGCTCGACGGCCCTCTCAATGCCGAGCTCGAACGCGAGCCGCCGCCGCGACGGATCGGGGTCGCTGCCCAGCACATGACACCCGGCCGCGGTGAGCATCTGGTGCAGCATCTGCCCGACCAGGCCAAGCCCGATCACGATCACACGCTCGCCCAACTCGGGTTTGCCGATCCGAAGGCCCTGCATCGCGACCGAGCCGACGCACGCGAAGCAGGCCTCCTCGTTGCTGACGTTGTCGGGCAGTCTGACCAACAGGTTCCTGGATACGAACACCATGCCCGCATGCGTGGCGAACCCGCCGCCGCCGCAGGCCACGCGATCGCCGGCTTGCACGTCGCGAAGGTCGTCGGTAACGGCCACAACCCGACCCGCGCTGCTGTACCCGAGCAGCAGCGGCTGGTCGAGCCGGCTGAAGGCCGCACCGAGCGCCGCCCGCAGACCGTCGCGCCGCACCTTGTTTAGGAACTGCTTGACCAGATCCGGTCGCTGTCGCGCCTTGCCGATGAGCGACTTCTTGGCCAGCTCGATGACGTCCTTCTCGGTGCCGGCCGAGATGAGCGAGAACTCGGTGTGCACGATCGCGCCGGGACCGCGGATCGCCGGTGCGGGGACCTCCTCGACGGTCATCTTGCCGGTGCGCCAGTTCTGGACGATCTGCTTCATGGGGTGCCTTCTCCGCGGACCGGATCATCAACGGGAGCCGGAAGGGGCCGCAGGCCGGGCTCGCCGCGCTGCAAGCCGGGCTCGATCGCCCGCCCGGGCGGCATTATAGCGACGCCGCCGCGCGCCGACGAGGTGACGACCCCAGATGACGGTCGCGGTCATGTCGACGTGTGGACGTGTCGACGCCTCACTCCCGCGGCGGCAACACGTCCAGCAGCTCACGCACGTGGTCGATCCGCAAGTCCGGCCGCGCCGCCCGAAGGTCCTTCTCGGGCCACGGAATGCCGTCGTACGTCACCAACGCCGTGTTCATCCCACGTCGCTGCGGGTCGGCCAGATCGACCACCGGTCCGTCGCCGACGAACAGCATGCGCCGGGGCGGCGGCTGAGACGCCTTGCCGTAGAGCCCCTCGATAGCCGTATCCAGGATCGCCGGATGCGGCTTGCGGAAGCCCACCGCGCTGCTGAACGCCACGGCCTCCACCGATCGACGCAGCCCCAGCCGCTTCAACTCGGCCAAGGCGTAAGGCCACGGGGCGGTCAGATTGCTCACCACCGCGATCCGATAGCCGCGCTCCTTGAGTGCATCGAGCGTCTCGGCGGTGCCTGCGATCGGGTTCAGGCTGCCCACCCAGCCCTGCCAGAACGCGTCGATGGCCAGGTTCATCGGCCAGGACTCCCGGTCGCCCAGGCCGATATCCTCCCCCCAGAGGGCCAACAGCAGAGGGAAGTCGATCTCGCAGTGCTTGGGGTCGTCCTTGGCCTCGGCCATCGCTCGGGCGTAACCGTCGTACAGGCGTTCGACGGCATGGTCGAAGCGGTCACCGAGCCGCACGCGCACCACCTCGCAGGCCCGGCGGACGCAATCGGGCCAGATCGCCTTCTCATGCCGGACATCCGCCAGCGTCCCGCCCCAATCGAAGAAGAGCGCTTCCACGTCCAAGTGTCTGCTCATCGGTTCCCTCGCTACGCGATGCGGACCGACCGACCGCTAACGGGCCCGGACCGGTCGTCCACGGTGCCACCTGGATACCAGATGCGCCCATCACGTCAAGGAAGGCCTCGCCAAGTGAAACGGCATCGAGAGGCTCGATAGGCCTCGCGATGCCGTGGGAGTTCTAAACAGGCCGTCGTTATCGTTGCGTCCAGCGAGCCGGGCCGGGAGCGACCGGGCCGGAGCCGCCGCCGGATGATCCGCTAGTCGACCAGGAACGTCACCGTCGAGGCGTTCACGCGAAACCGCACCGTGTCGCCAAGCTGGTACTGGTTCGGGCCGGTGCCGAGCGTGACCTCCGCCGGCGGCGGATCGTACGTGAAATCCTGAACCAACGCGCCCGTGGTCGGGTTGAAGTCGCGCTCGCTGACCGCCATGAGCGACTTGGGGAACGTCCGCGCGAACGCATGGTTGAGCGTTTGGCCCGAGCCTTCAACCGGCTCGCCCGAGGCGTCCACCTGGGCCTGTTGGCTCGTGCCCGTCATGCTCGTCAGCGTCGTATTCGGAGCCAGCGAATACTGGCGAATCGTCTGGGTGCCCGCCGCCGAATCGGTCGACGTGATGATCATCTCGAGCGTGCCGGCCGTGGAGTTGAACTGCGGGCCTTGGACCGTCGCCAGCTCGTTGCCCACCGTTACGTCGGCGGCTTCGAAGACGAAAATCTTCCCGTTCTCGTCCACGAACTCCTTCAAGGCGTTGCCTTCGAAGGTCAGCTTCTGCGTCGTGATCGAGTCCTGCCACAGCCCGTCCAGGTTGATGTCCCCGACGTTGATGTTGTTGGCGTCGGTCGGGGCCACCTCGAACTTCTGGCTCTGCCCGGCGCCGACATTCGCCAGTAAAATCTTCCCATCGGCTTCGAACGTGACCTCGATGTCGAATGCCGTGTTGTTTTCGACAACCAGGAAGATCCCCGACGTCGTCGTCTGAGTCGTCGGTTCGAGCGTGGTCGGACCGTCCGTTGTCGTACCGTCACCGGTAATGAAGGGGAGGGCCTCAAGGAGGGGCTCCAGCTCGGGCAGACAACCGGTCAACGTGAGGAACGTGCCACAGTCCAATTGCAGGACCAAGCCCATGCTGCACAAAGCAAGGATACCACGGATCAACAACGGCATGTTCAGGACCCTCCCTCTCGAGCCCGGTGGGTTTTTCGGCTGGCCTTAAACGGAACGACTGGCACCGACCGATAAGTTCTTCAAGAACTGTATCGGCCAACCAATCCGAATGGCAAGAAAGCTAGTTCGGATTTTCTTGTCGGCCGATCGGCCGAGGTAGCTGGAGCGCGTGTGAGGGCTACCTCCTGTGTGAATCATAGCCCCGGAACGGACGTATTTCGCCTAAGCGTCTTATTTTGCAGGATTCCGGCGCGGTGGTCCTGCTTGACTATCGGGCGTCGCATGCCTTTAATTGGCGGGAGGCAGGCGTTAAGCAATCCTCCAATCCAGACTCCCCTGACACTGGGCGGCGGGTGAGGCCAAGAGGCGACGACTGAAGGGTGGGACTCATCCGGATTCAGGGGCTAGCGAACCTAAGTGACGGTGCAGGAATGGTTTGGGATGGCCACGACCGAGCAGGGCATGAGATGCCCCCGCCGCACGACACCCCGACCGCGCCGTCGCAGGGAATACCGGCCGACCTCCCGTCGGGATGGTTCGGCTTAACTCTTTGTTGTGTATAAAGATGGATCGACCTAGGCCGAACCTCTTCGGCCGAAGCCGGGCGCGCCAACCCCGGCACGATCCTGGGCGAGGGAGACTCGATGATGACGGATCCCCAGAGGGGTGGACGACGTCTCGGCGGGCTGTGGTGGGTCCTGCTCACCGGCGTGTGGTGCTGTTTCGTGGCCTTGTGGGTCGGCTGTCTGCCGGCAACGGCCCCATCCCCGGGATCGGGCGACGGCACCGGCGATGGCACGGTTGCCGGCGACACCAAACAGGTCAACAACGCGCCGGTCATAACCATCACCAAGCCGACGGGCAACAGCATCTTCAGCGTCGGCGACACGTTCACCATTGAATGGGAAGACTCCGATCCGGACGCCGGCGACAACGCGGTCATCACCATCTTCCTCGATCCGGACGCCACGCCCGGAAGCGGCAATGAGATCCTGATCCAGGCCGGCATCCCGGAAGACCCCGATGGCGGCGCCAACGACAGCGTTGTCGTCGACACCGAGCTGCTGGGCATTCCGGTCGGCACCTACCGCATCGTTGCCCTCATTCAGGACGCGGCCGGCAACTCGGTCACCGAGGTGCCCGACTTCACGATCCAGATCCTGCCCGAGGGCATCAGCCCCGGCAACGATCCGCCGAAGATCAAGTTCCTTCAGCCCACCGAGAACTTGGGCGTCGTCCAGGGCGACCAGGTCTGCGTCCAGTGGACCGGCAGCGACGCCGACACGCCGACCGCCACGGTCACGTTGTCGCTCGACTACGACCTCGATCCGACTAACGACGACCCCAACGACCCGAACACGATCCTGATCCTTGGCACGGGCCTGCCCCTGAGCGGCACGACGGTCGACCCCAACACCGTCGACCCGAACACCGTGGATCCGAACACGGTCGACCCGAATGCGGCCGATCCGAACTGCAGCTTCCTCATCGACGTGGATACCACGCGGTCGATCGAGGTCACGCCTCCGGGCATTCCGCCACGCGAGGGCGGCCTGCCGTACTTCATCCGGGCCGATGTGGACGACGGTGTGAATCCCCCGGTCATCGCCTACGCCATCGGCTGGATCACCGTCCAGGCCTGGGCCGAGGGTGTGGTCGATCTGGGTGATGCGGGGCTCGGCCTGGCCGGGGCCATCTTCCAGGGATTCCACGGCAAGGTCGATCCGCTCGACGCCAACCAGGTCGGTGGGCTGGCCGGCTCCTGGGCCACGACGATCGGCGACCTCGACGGCGACGGCTACGACGACTTCATCGTCGCCGCGCGCTACAGCAACCCACGAGGCCGCGGTTTCATCGGGCAGGCCTATATGCTCTACGGCCGCTCCACGCGCTTCAGCAGCGTCAACAGCCTGAACAGCGTCGGCCTGAACATGCGGGGCTGTCAGTTCCACGGGGCCAAGAACTGGTCCGACCATCCAATCTTCGGCAACGGCGGTCAGGGGGGCAATGGGGGCCTGGCCTCCGTGACGTTCATCGACGACCTCGACGGCGACGACAAGCCCGAGATGATCTTCGGCTTCCCCGACGTCTACACCGACGAGGAGATGGACTACGATCCCCTCGACAAGGACGATCTCCTCTACATCGACGACTTCCGGCTTCCCTTCTCGGACAACCATCCCCACGACGACTGGGGCTATGACTGGTTCAGCATGGTCGTCATGGTCTCCAGCAACCAGGAGTTCGACGTCAACCGCCTCGAGGGCAACGCCATCGACCTGCAAATGGTCGGTCAACGCGACCCGGAAGGCGTCAGCAACGACGAGCTCGTGGGCATGGTCGGGTCCATCCAGCCGAGAGGCGTGCGCTTCCGCGGCGAGCATCCCCAGCTGCTCGGCGCCACGAGGTTCGGTGAAACGGTGGCGGCGATTCCCGACACCGACGCCGACGGCGTCCCCGAGCTGCTCTTCTCCGTACCCGAGGGCGACAACTTCCTCGACTTGCTACTCGAGGAAGAGGAGAGCGATAAGCGCGGCCGCATCGACGTCTACCTCGGCCGCAACTTCGAGGCATGGCACGACCTGCCCGTCAAGTCGATCCCCGAGATCAACGCCGTGACGGTCAAGATCGGCGACGAGGAGTATGGCGATCGGTTCTTCACCTGGCCCGTCTTCTACAGCATCCTGGGCGAGTCCCCCGATGACCACCTCGGACGCGCCCTCCACGCCGGTGACTTCAACCAGGACGGCTCGCCCGACATCGCCTGTGGGGCGATCGGCGCCGACCGAAACGGCCTGACCGACAACGGTATCGCCTACATCGCGTTCGGCCAGTTGGTCATCGGCGAGCTGAAGATCGACGAGCATCCCCGCATCGAGATCCTCGGCTCGTCCGACGGCGATCAGCTCGGCGAGACCCAGTGCGGCGTCGGCGACTTCAACGGCGACAGCATCGACGACGTCGGACTCGGTAGCGCCCACTTCGATCCGAACGGGACGACCGACGCCGGCTTCGCGGCCGTCCTCTTCGGTGGCCGGCGATACACGGGTGAGAGGACCTACGACGTCCACGACATCGCCACGCCGGCCCTGCCGGGCGTGAAGTTCATCGGCTCCAACGCCAACGCGATGGCCGGGGCCATGGTGAACTCCGCGGGCGACTTCAACGGCGACGGCCGAAACGACATCATCATTTCGGCCCCCGGCGAGGAATACCGCTTCCAGGCCGGCGGCTCGACCCAGACCCGCGTCGGCGTGTGTTACCTGATCTTCGGCAACAACAACCTGCTCAACAAGACGTTCACGCTGGATGAGGTCGGCACGGCCGAACTGCCGGGCATCGTCTTCGTCAGCCCCTACGAGAAGGGTACGGCCGACCAGGCCGGCGTCGATACCTGCTTCAAGATCGGTGACATCAACGGCGACGGCTACGACGAGATCATCATCGGCAACACGACCGCCGACTACGTCAACCCGGCCAATCCCTCCCAGCGACGTGTGGATGCCGGCGAGGCCTACGTGATCTACGGCAACAACTTCTCGGGCAACAACCCGAACAACTGGTAGCCGAGTCGGCGGGCTCCGATAACACGACGGGCCACTGGACTGAGACGTCCGGTGGCCCGTTTCATTATGGGCCGCGAGCCGCCATCCCGGCGCCTCTTTCAGAAACCCTCCGCCGGAACAAACCCCACTTTCATAGGGTTCAGCCCCTATGCACCGCCCCGTCGCCGCGCGAACGCCTCGGCGTATCTAAAGCATCCCGCCCTTTGCGACGACACGCTAAGCGCGTCAGGACCGGCTCTGAGCCGGCCGAGCGCTCGACGACACGCCTGGCGCGCCGACCGACGGTCGGGCGACGCCGGCCGTCGGGCCTGAGCGCGTGACCGCCCGATCGTCGAGCGGACGGGTCCTTTGCCGGACGGATCAGTATCACGACACCTCACGGTGATTGGAGACACCGACATGGCCATGAATCTCAGCGGCAAGATCGTTTTCGCCAGCGGCAAGCAGGGCGACTACGACGTCTGGGCGATGGACCTGGACAGCAAGCGCCTCTGGCAACTGACCTTCGGCAACTTCTGGAACGACAAACCCCGCTGGTCGCCCGACGGGCGGTCCGTCGTCTTCGTCAGCAACGCCGCGGGTACCCCCGACATCTACAAGGTCCCCGCCGACGGCGGCGAGATGGTGCCCCTCGTGCAGAACGACCGGTGGAACGACTTCCCGGCCTTCAGCCCCGACGGCAAGTGGCTCGGCTTCGTCTCAAACACCAGCGGCAACAACGACATCTTCATCTCCGACGCCGCCGGCAACGATCCCAAGCAGCTCACGACCTACGAGGGCAGCGACTCGTCGTTCGCCTGGATGCCCGACGGCAAGGCGATCCTCTTCAGCACCGACCGCTCCGGCAACGCCGACATCTGGCGGCTCGAGCTCGCCAGCGGCGAGAAGATCCAGCTCACCACCGATCCGGGTATGGACATCTACCCCGCTCCGAGCCCCGACGGCAAACTCATCGCGTTCGTGTCCAACCGGCAGTTCGATCCCGACGCCTGCCGGACCGAGTGGAGCGACCGTGACCAGGACGTCTGGCTCATGACAGCCGACGGCCGGTTCAAGGCCCGCATCACCGAGAACCAGGGTTCCGACCGGTGCGTGACCTGGTCGCCGGACGGGCGCTACCTGCTCTACACCTCCAGCCGGAGCAACGACGCGGCCGAGCGGCTCCGCATCGTCGACGTCCGCGAACTCGTCTCGGCCTACGAGACCTACGACGAGGCGGCCATTCAGCGTGCCGCCGGCAACCTCCGCGTCAAGAGCCTGGACCTCGACCGTCGTGAGCTCGAGGCCGAGATCGACGCGCGCCGGAACACGACGCTGCTGACCAGCCTGCTGCCCGACGCCTTGGTCCGCCCGCTATATGGCGAGGCCTACTTCGGCTCGGAGCGCTACCCGCACTGGATCGGCGCGCCGCGACCTGCCCACGTCAAGACCTGGGACGAGGCCGTCGGCGCGATGTGCTGATCGGCGGTGGCATCGCCCAGGGGCTCGTCGATGCTCGTCACAGACGGCTCGCCCAAACAATCGCGGGATCCCTGAGACGCAGGTCGACTAGCTGTGTTTCTGAATGTCGCCCAGAAGCCGGGCGTGCAGTCCGGGTCCGGCCGCGAGGAAGCCCAGGTCGTCTTCGTCGTATTCCGTCAGCCGGCGCGGAAACAGAGGACGCCCGCTCGTCGAGGTCGTCACGCCGCCGGCCTCGGTCACCAGCAGAAACCCCGCCGCCAGGTCCCACAGCTTGCATTGCTGATGGTAGGCCGCGTCGATCATGCCGGCCGCCACGAACGCCATGTGCAGCGCCGCCGAGCCGAAGTTCCTCAGGCTGAACGAATCCACCCAATGATGCATGACCGCCGGGGCAGGGTGACCGCTCCTACCGCGGACCGTGATCATCGTGTCCGGATTGGCCGGGATGTCACGCACCGCCATGGTCTCCCCGTCGAGCGTCGCGCCGCCGCCCAACGAGGCCGCGAACGTCTGTCCCGTCATCGCATCGCAGACCGCCGCGGCGATCGGTTCGCCGTCGCGCAGCACCGCCACCGACGTGCTGAACACCGGAACGGCCCGGCTGAAGTTCCGCGTCCCGTCCAGCGGATCGATCACCCAACAGATCGTGGCCCGGTCCACCGGGGCGTGCCGCTCGGGATGGGCCAACTCCTCCTCGGCCAGCACGGCGTGGCCGGGATACCGGTCGGCGATGGCCGCGAGCAGGGCGTCCTGGATCTCGAAGTCGACCTGGGTGATGAACGTGCTGTCGGCCTTCCGCGCGGTCCGTGCCTGCCCGACGCGATCGGCGGCGATGCGACCTCCGTGTCGGGCCAGCTCAATGGTCGTCCGCAGCAGATCGGTCTGGTCGGTGTCGGCTGTCATGGCAGCGTCCCCTCGTTCATCGGTTGGATGAACGTCGAGGACGCATCATAGCAGGGCAGGGCGGGGTGTGCAGGTCCCGCGCGCCGCCAGGCAGCCGTCGACCCGGCCGGGCTTCGCCGGCTACAGCGGGATCAATAGAACATCGTCAAGATCAGGTGCGGCTCGGCGTGCTTGCCCTCGACCACGCCCACGGAGCTCGTCGCGAACTTGATCTCGATGTTGGGATTGTTGTCGACCCACTCGTTGATCAGGTTGTTCATGTAGGCGATCGAGCCGTCGTTCAGCTTGGCGTGAAACGTGCGGCAGCGCGTCGCGCCTCGCCCGGTCTGTTGGAGGTCTCGCTTCAGGCTGCTCTCATCCAGCGCCGTTTGGGCGGCCTGGATGCCGGTGCCTCCGAAGGCCTTGATCTTGCTCATCCCGCTCTCTTGCGGGACCTCTTCCTCCTCTTCGGGCTCCAGGGCGATGGGCGACAGGTCCTCGTCCGTCCGCTCGCGCGGCATGCGGATGCCCGAGGCGCTCTCGATGGCATCCAGGTCGACCTCCGGCGTGGTCGACACCTCCTCCATCGCGTCCAGATCGATCAGCTCGGAATCCGCCGCGGACAGCTCGTCCACGTCGGCGGCGCTGACGAAAACGTCGCCGTTGTCCTCCACCAGGTTGATCCTGCCGTCTTTGGCGAGGCTGCGCACCTCCTTCTCCGACTTCCCGAGCCGCTCCGTCGCCTCCTCGAGAGAGATGAAACCGGCCATGCGTGTCACTCCCGGCGCTGTTGCGCCCAATGAACCGCTAGAGATGGTTGCCAGACATGTACGTCCTATTCTACTCAGGCCAGGACCGTCGGTTCAACGGAATGTCGCGGGGTTCGTCAGCCGGGGAAGGGCGTGCCCTTGCGGACGGCGGCCGTCACCCGGATCACCTCGCGGGCGCTCTCGGGCGTCACCACCATCGGTTTGCCGCGCCGGAGCGTGTCGGCGACCGTGTCGTGGTAGGTGGTCTTGTCCTTGCTCCCCACCGCCATCGTCTTGGTCCGCCACGGGAGCTTTTCGTCGTTGCCGTAGACGCGGCCGACCGGAGGCGTCTCGATGACCTTCAGGGGCCCGACTTTCTTCGGGTCGACATAGTTGATCGTGCTGGTCTTGCCGTCGCTGCTCAGCGTGCCGCAATCGCCCAAGACCATCCACTTCGGCAGCGACGCCGCGCACGCGGTCGAGACCTCCAGATCGGCCGTGATGCCTGACCGCCCCCGCAGGATGATCTTCACGTGATCCTCCACGTCGCCCGCGTCGTTGATGTGCTGGAGGTCGCCCCAGATGCTCCGAACCGGCCAGCCGATGAGCTGAAGCGTCATGTCGATGATGTGCGGGCAGGTGTTGTTCAGCACGCCGCCGCCGTACTTCCGAAGCGTCTGCCAGTCGTTGCGCCGCGCGAAGCCGAGCCAGTTGCCCCGGATGTGAAAGACCCGACCCAGGATGCCGCTGCCGAGCACCTCCGACAGGTGCTTGAACTCGTCGTTGAAGCGGTAGTTCTGATGCACGAACAGCTTCTTGCGGGCCCGCTTGGCCGCGGCGATCATCCGATCCGCCTGCCGGACGTTCATGGCCATGGGCTTCTCGATCAGGACGTGTCGACCGGCCCGCAGCGCGGCCGTCGTGTGCGGACCGTGATCGCGGCTCGGCGTCGCCACGCAGACCAACTCGGCGTCGGCGCGTCGAAGCATCTCGCGGTAATCGTCGAACGTGACGCAGCCGAGGTCGCTCTCCGCCTCGGCGCGTCGGTCGGGCTCCGGGTCGCAACAGGCCGTGATGCGGAAATCCTTGCGATCCCGCAGGGCCTTAGCGTGGATGTCCCAACCGGCCCGGCCTAGACCGGCGATCGCCACCGTGATCGGCTTGGTGCCTCGTTGGGTTGCCTTCCTCTTAGCCATGCAACTCCTTCGCTGCGAGACGGGAGGGATCGAGCCCGCTCACTTTGTCAGCCAGGCCGCAAGCAAGTCCGCCGCCGCCTGGAGGTCGTCCTTGTGCACCGACTCCACCACGGTATGGACGTATCGACAAGGCACGCTGATCGCCACGCAACGCACGCCGCCGCGGGAGCGCTGGATCGCCGCCGTGTCCGTGCCACCACGCGGAAGCAGCTCGATCTGGTGCTTGATCTTCTTCTTCTTGGCCACCCCGATTAGCTCGTCCACGAGCTTGCGGTCGCAGATGATCGAGCTGTCCATGAGCTTGATCGCCGCCCCTTCGCCCAGCTTCGTGACCTGGTCCTCCGTCGACATGCCCGGCAGATCGCAGGCCAGCGTCACGTCCAGAGCAACCCCGATGTCGGGCTCGACACCGAACGCGCTGGTCGTCGCGCCCCGCAGGCCCACCTCCTCCTGCACCGTGCCCACATACAGAATCTCATGCGGGCTCTTCTTACCCACCTTCTCGAGGGCCCTCAGGGCCACCCAGGTCGCCACCCGGTTGTCCATGGCCTTGCCGCACAGGCAATCCCCGATCTCGACCGTCTCCTGAACCAGCGTGACCGGGTCACCCACCGAGACCCACTGCTTGACCTTCTTGGCGTCCACCATCAGGTCCACGAAGAAATCACTAACCTGCGGCACCTTCTTGCGGTCTTCCTCGGTAAGCATGTGGGCGGGCTTGGCCGTCGGCGACAGGACGCCCACCAGGTCGCGTTTGCCCTGAACCAGCACGCGCCGAGCGAACAGCGTCCGCGTGTCGAAGCCGCCCACGGCCGCGAGTCGCAGCCGGCCGCCCTCGTCAATGCTGCGGACGTAGAACCCGATTTCGTCGATGTGGCAGGCGAGCATGATCTTGTTCGACTGGTGGCCCCGGCCGGGCTTCTTGCCCGGCTTTTTGCGACAGATCAGGTTGCCCATGGCGTCGACCTGTTGGTCGTCGAACAGGTCCTTGCCGTAGTCCTTGATGAAGTCGCGGACGCGTTCTTCGCGGCCCGGGACGCCGGGCAGCTCGGTTAGCTGTTTGAGCAGGTCCATGGTTGCCTCCTGAGCGACATAGCCTTGTGGAA
Organism: uncultured Planctomycetales bacterium; assembly: GCA_964622545.1. Classification (GTDB taxonomy): domain Bacteria; phylum Planctomycetota; class Phycisphaerae; order UBA1845; family JAFGLZ01; genus JAFGLZ01. Next base: position 68,291 of record CAZUQM010000022.1, read on the forward strand.
GATCGGACCGGGGCGGCGGCTTGTCGCAGAGCCCGTCGAACCCAACTCCGACCGCGAGCGTAGTTTAACCGGATGCCGCGCCCGTGACAGGTCCAAGCGATACCGAATTTTCTGACAGGACACGCCCACCCGACGTGTCCAACACGGTAGACACCATGATGACGCAGACCGCCGAACAACCCACGGACCTGCCTCTGGTCGAGGCCGTGCGACGCGGGGATCCAGACGCGTTCGGGGAGTTCGTACGTCGAAACGAGAGGTGGGTCCGTGGCGTCATCCTGGGTGTCACCGGCCGTAGCGACCTGGTCCACGACGTGGCCCAGGACGTCTGGGAGCGCGCGTGGCGGCACGCCGGGACGTTACGGGATACGCAGAAATGGCGGCCGTGGCTCTACAAGCTCGCGAGGAGGGCCGCCATCGACGCCGGCAAACGCAGGCGGGCGACGGCCGACCGCGAGGCAGCGGCCGACGAGACCCTCGATCGTACCCCCGCGGCTGAGCCCACGCCCGACCAGCAGCTCGTCGACGACGAGCAGCGAGCGCGGATGACCGAGGCCATTCGAAGCCTGCCTCCACACTACCGCGAGCCTTTCGTGCTCAAGCATGTGGAGGGCTGGAGCTATGCCCAGATCGGCCAGGTCCTCGGGCTGCCGGAGCCGACGGTCGAGACACGACTGGTCCGTGCAAGACGGATGCTTCGAGAGACCCTACAGAACGTGACGTGATGCGTGTGGACGAACGGACAGAACGGTTGATCATGCGGCGGCTCGACGGCGAGCTCACCCCCGACCAGGAGCGGGAGCTCAACCAGGTGCTGCTCACCTCCGCCGACGCCAGACGCCTGATGATCGAGTATCAGCAGGACGATGACCTGGCCCAGAACGTCGTGGCCGACGGCATCGACGGCGGATGGCCCGCCGACGAGTCGGCTCCGAGCGTCCCATCGTGGCGGACCCCCTCGTTCTGGCTACCGGTGACCGGCGGTCTCGCCGCCGCCGCCGTGATCGTGCTGGTGCTCCTCGGGCCCGACCGGTGGAACCAGGACCTGTCTCCTCAGCCCAGCGTGCCCCCTGCAGGACAGGCCGCCTCGAGCGACACCCCCGCGAGCCCGATCCGCCCGACGCCACAGCCGACACCCGCCATCCATGATCTACCGCACCTGGGAGAGCGTCACCTGGATCGCGAGGTGTTCGGCGTCATGAACGAGGCCGGCGATTCCATACTCCTCTTCGAAGTGAACCGGATGCGAACGCTTCGGATTCCTGTGACGGGGGACCTGTGATCCAAGCCGCGACCGCCACCGCACGGAGGATCTGACCATGACGCGAGACTTACGACAACTCACGGTAGCCACGGCCGGGACCCTGGCCGTGCTGATGGCGTCGGTGGCGCTGGCCGCGCACGCCCAGAAGGACCCTGCACACGCTGCGACCTCCGAAGCACACGCCGGCAAGGCCTGGCTCGGATGCCGCATCGGTCCAGTGCCCACGCCGGTGGACAAGCAGCTCGGCCTCGGCGGCAAGGGCGCCATCATCCTCAACGTCGCCGTCGACAGCCCGGCCGACAAGGCCGGACTCGAACGCTACGACGTCGTCGTCGCCATCGGGGACCAGACGGTGGCCTCGCCCGATGCTCTGATTCGCTCGATCGGCAAGCGCGCCCCCGGCGCCGTGGTCGACCTCAGCCTGATGCGCAAAGGCGAGCTGACCAAGGTCAAGGTCACGCTTGCGGCGCCGACGCCATCGGGGAGCGAGACGTACAAGTATGACGAGTTGCCCGACGCCTACGTCGACGACCGCGTCGGCGTCCGCGGGCGGATCCTCAAGAAGGGGCCCAAGGGCTGGGAGATCGAGGACCTCGGCGACGTCACCGGCAGGCTGGACCTGGACGAGTTCCTCGTGCCCGGTAGACGTCACGGTAGGCTGTGGCTCGATCGAGACCGAGGCAAGGTCACCAAGTTCCATGCCCGGGTGACCCGCGATGGCAAGACCATCGAGGTCGTCGGGGACGGTGACGGCAAGATCACCGTTACGCGAAGCCCGGGGCGGGACGGCTCCGACGTGTCGGTGAAATCCTACGAGAGCCCCTTGAAGCTCAAGGCCGAAGACCCGGAGGCCTACGGCATCTTCCGCGAAGCCACGGACGGACAACGGCGGACGGTTCGGCTGCCCAAGCCGCCGATGGCGCGCCCTCAGGACAAGGGCTACGTGGAGCGATACCGCGATTGGCTCGAGCGGCTTTACGAGAACCTGCCGAGCTTCGACGACCGGGACCTGACCGAGCTGTATCGCCAGAAGCGCGACGCCTGGAGCAAGCACCTGGATGCCTGGAGCAAGCAGCTCCACGAAGAGCTCGAGCAGGCCAAGCGCGATCTCTTGAAAGACCTCGAGGCCGAGTTCGACAAGCGGCTGAAGGACATGGGCGGCGAGGGCTCCGAGACGGCCGATCCGCCTGGGGCGGCTCAGCAGCACGTGCCTGCCCTGCGGTTCGACATTGCCGCCGACGGCAAGGTGACGGTGCACATCACCAAGCCGCAAGGCGCTGTGACGATGGAGTTCAAGGACATGGATGATCTGAGAGCCAAGCGGCCGGACCTGCACGCTCGCTGCATGGAACTTCAGCAGCCATAGGACGGTGTTCAGGTCTCTGGGGATGACGTCGAGGCAGGGCCCGCGCGGATGGGTAGATCAACTGCTCGAGGACCTGTCAAGGCCTCGACCGGGTGTCCAGGGCCTCGTCGGTGCCGGATTCCGAGTGTAAGTTGTTATTCGAAAGGTAGTTGAAAAAATAGAGGCGTGTTGGCTCGCCTTTTGCCGATACGGGGCCTAAGATGCAGTGCATCCAACAGGATGTGGTGTGAGGTGGGGCCGTAAACGGCTGAACCGGTGTCACCTGTAGGTTAGTTAGTGCAAGGCCGCCTTAGGGATATCTCATCTCGCCGCCAGGCGGGATCGTTCGGTCAGAGGGTGTGCCATGCTTCGGAAGAAGCGAAGTGCCATGATGGATCGTGTCCTCATTGATGTCGCTACGCAGCGGGACTTCCTGGTCAGCAACGCGGCTCTGCCCGTTGAGAACCGTGCGGAGGTCATGCCCAAGATCCGCACCATGATGGACTGGGCCAAGTCCCAGCGTATCCCCGTCGTCTCCTGCATCGAGGCCAAGCGGGCCGGCGATGATTGGCGTGGCCGACCGCGCCACTGCATCGACGGGACCGCCGGACAGAAGAAGCTGCCCTTTACGCTGCTCAGCGATCGCATCGTCGTCGAGGCGGACAACAGCTTCGCCATGCCGATCGACCTGCTCAAGCGGACGCATCAGGTCATTTTCCGCAAGCGAACGGAGGACCTGCTCGGCAACCCCAAGGCCGACCGCCTGCTGAACGAGCTCGACCCCGAGCGTTTCGTGCTGTTCGGCGTGGGGCTCGAATCCTGGCTTCGCATCCTCGCCCTGGGGCTGCTCGTCCGGCAGAAGCGTGTGACCGTCGTCCGAGACGCCTGCGGCTACTGGGACCCCGTCGCGGCCGACCTGGCCCTGCGGCAATTGGATGCCAAGGGCGTGCGCCTGGTCGATGCCGACGAGATGATCGTCTCCGAGCCGGTCGCCCCGGCACGCCGCAACAAGCCGATCCTCAGGAAGCTTACCGACGTCAAGAGTTCCTAACAGCCGCGCCGACGCAGGAGCGCGATGCGGTGATTCCGCGCGCAGACCGCACGCCGGCCATCCCGCCGAACGCCAACAGCTCCCAACCTCACCCGCTGGACGGATTCGGAGCGCTTTGACAACCGGGCCGTTCTGACCAGAATAGAGATCGCGAGCTAGTACTCGCCCGAGCCGCGAGAATGGTGTATGCTCTGGCGCGGGCGGAGGAGACCACGCACAGGCGGCGATGATGCAAGAGGTCGCGAAACCAGCACGTCATGCGGTGACGATCCTGCTGGCCGGTCTTGTCGTGTTGAGTCCGGCCGTCCACCTGCTCTGCGCCCAGACACAGACCCAGCCGGCGTCCATGCCGCGCTTCCTCGTCGTCGACTTCACACCTGCCGACAAAAGCGATGAATCCTCCTGGGTCTGCCTGGCCGTCAGCGAAATGCTCCGCGAGCGGCTTCGACGCGCCGGCAAGACCACGGCCGTGTCGGGCATGAGGACCACCGCCGTCCTGGCCCGCATGACCGAGCAGAACCCACCCCCCCAAGACCGAGTGTCCAAGATCGCAGGCATGCTCGGCTGCGATTGGGTCGTCTCAGGACGGGCCCGGCTGGACGATCAAGGCCGCTACGAGATCGGCTTGACCCTGACGTCGGTGGGGGACCGGCAACAGCCCAAGAAGCAGGTTGTCGCCGCGGGGAGTCTCGGTCCGCTCGTCGATCGGGCCACGCAAGCGGTCGTCGCCCTGGCCGGGGTCGGACTGGCGCCGGACGACCTGAAGCGCGTGGACGAAATGACCGAAGGCTCCGACAGCGCGCTCGAATACTACGCCAAGGCCGTCCGGGCCGTCCGCCGCAGCAAGCCGCACGACGCGCTCTACTACCTCGCCCAGTCGCGTCGGTATCAGGACGATTTCAGGCCGGGCACCCGCTTGCTCGGACAGGTCAACCTCGCCGCCGGCAACCATCGCGAGGTGCTGATGATCTTTGAACGGCTCCTCCGCGAGGCCAAGCGGGCCGAAGACCCGGTGGATGAGGCCTTTGCCCTGACACAGATCGCCATCAGCCATCAGCGGATCGGGGATCTGGACGTCGCCAACAAGTACTACGAGGCCGCGCTCGACCAGGCCCGCAAGGCCAACCTCGAAGACATCGAGGCCATGCTGCTGGGGGCCATGGCCACCCTCCGCATCGACCAGAAGAGCAAGGACGATGCCCTCCGCCTCCTCCTGGAGCGGGTCAAGCTGCTCGAGAAGCAGGGGGATCGCCTGGCCATGGGACCCGCCTGCCTGACTATCGCGCTCGTCCTGGACGCCCGGAAGCAGCGAGACTACGCCCTGCAGTATCTGGAGACCGCCGCCAAGCTCGCCGATGAGGTCGGCATCCCGGGCGACAAGGCCGCCGCCCTCTACCAGATGGCCCAACTCCACAAGGAATCGGGCAAGCTCGACGAGGCGCTCGCCGTCTATCGCGAGTCGATCAAGTACAGCAAGGAGGCCGAAGCCGGATCGGCCTACCGCGAGATCGCCGAGATCCTCGAGCAGCAGGGCAAGCTCGATGAGGCCCTGAGGATGCTTCGCAAGGCCGAGGCCGTCCTCTCCGAGCGAAAGGCCTACGTCCAACAAGCCGACTGCCTGGCCAAGATCGCCCGGATCCAGGCCAAGCGAAACGACCACAAGACCGCGATGCGCACCATGACCGAGGCCGTCGAGATCCTTAGCGATCTGAACCATCGCTCGCTCGCGCGGTACGAGCAGGAGCTCTCGGAATTGCGCGCCAAGGCCGGGTCCCCATGACCCGTCGCACGGGCCTCACAACGGCGTGGCGACCTCCTCCCGCCGCGTGCGTTCAAGTCGTCTCAGAAAATCCACGATAGTTCGCTTGACAGCGTCCCGAAGTTAGGGTATTGTTTGATACCTAACATTCGAAGAACAGCGCCCGGGTCCGTTGGCGCGGACGGTCGGGCAGGTGGAGATCGCGGCGTCCGAAGTGGGCGTGATCCCGCCAGGTCGAGGCGGGGGGCTCTTGGTTGTTCCGGCTTGCCGGAAATGGGCTGTTCTTCTAGCCGTGCCCGTGGTTGCCATGTAGCACTGCGACGGTCCTCGGCATCGTGGCCTGAGGTCATCTGCCGTTTGCTCGTCACGCTTCGTCGGCAACGCGACACGTTGTGGGTTGTCAATCGCACCATGCCGCCCGCAAGCGGCAGATGGGGTGGCCGGTGTCTTGGGACCAAGGGCACCTGCCGCCGATACGGGGAGGGTCGGGCTGACCCGGCACGTGAGGTGGCCAGGCTCTTTGCCTGGGCGTGTTGCCACTTGGCCCGGAGTGGATGGAAGCATCGATCGGAGGGTGAAGGCGGGTTCGCTACGCGGTCGGATCCGGGTCGGTCCGTCCTTGCCCCGGGCGGGGCCTCGGATGAGGACGGCCTTGTGGCTGCGGTGTCAAGCCGATGACACCCCGCAAGCGGCGCGAACCGGGCGTCCTGCGTCGGGCAGTGGCGGCCCGATCGGCGCGTAGGCACCTGAGCGGGGGTTGGCTTGTGGGCCGCCTGGCGCGGCGCACACGCCGGCAGGACTCGGCGTTCGGGTCTTGTCGGTCTCATCGAGGACCAAAACGGAGGTCGCGGACCATGTCTCCAGCTCAACGAGGCGTTGCCCACACCCAGCTCACACCCAAGCAGTTGGCCATTCTGACCTACTTGCGCGACTACGAACGCCAGCACGGCTACGCGCCGACCCTTCAAGAGGTCGCCGACCACTTCGAGGTCACCAAGGTGACCATCTTCGAGCATGTCAGCGTCCTCGAGCGCAAAGGCTACATCGACCGTTCCCCGCACAAGGCGCGGTCGCTCAAGCTCACCAACCAGGCCGAGTTCCCCGACGAGCGGCCCACCCGCGTGCCCTTGATGGGTCGCATCGCCGCCGGGGCCCCGGTCGAAGCCCTGCAAGACGAGCAGGCCCTGGACCTCGAGGAGATGCTGTCCGTCCGCGCAGAGACCTTCGCCCTTCAAGTCACCGGCGAGAGCATGATCGACGAGCAGATTCGAGACGGGGATTATGTCATCGTCGAACGGCGCAACACCGCGCGTAACGGCGAGACGGTTGTGGCCTTGCTCGACAGCGGTGAGACAACCCTGAAGAAGTTCTTCCGCGAGAAGGGACGCATCCGCCTCCAGCCGGCCAACGCGGCCCTCGAGCCGATCTACGTCGACGACGTCCGGATCCAAGGTGTCGTGGTGGGGGTCTTCCGCAGGTACTGATCGGTCAGTCGCCCGTCCCGACCGCCTCGGCGGTCCGCCTTCGCTGTCAGAGCACGCCGTACTTGTCGTACACGTCCTTGAGAAGCTTGCCCTCGAGCAGCTCCCGGCGGGTGTCGTTCTCGCTGGTGACCTTCTGATGGGCGATAGCGATGACCTCGTCCAACGCATCGGCCGGAAGGACCACCACCCCGTCGATGTCGCCGAAGACGACGTCGCCGTTGCGCACGGTCACGCCTCCACAGCACACCGGCTCGTCGTAGCTGACCAGCTCGGTCCGCCCGGCCGAGTCGGTGGGCCGAAAGCCGGTGCAGAACACGGGGAAACCCATCTCCACGATCTGCCGCGTGTCTCGGATCAGCCCGTCAAGGACCACGCCCGTCGAGCCACGCATCCGAGCGGCCGTGCTTAGAAGCTCGCCCCACGGCCCGCCGCGAGCGCCGGGAGGGACGTCGTGCACCGTCACCTCGTTCGGCTTGAGCGCGTCGAGCAGCTCGATCTCCTTGGCGTAGGGGTTGTCGCGCCGGTGGTGGACCTCCGCCCACCGCGCGGTACGCACGCGCCCCACGACCACCATGGCCTCCGACACCGGGCGAATACGTGCCGCCATCGCCTGATCGACCAGGCCGATCGCGTCCATGCTGTCGCAGAGCACGCCCGTGTAGAACGTGCTCCGCATGAAGTCGAAGCGGGCTTGATCGTCGGTGAAATCCATGTTGGCTCCTCAAGCAGGCCCGAAGCGGATGGCTACCGGTCGAACGCGCCGGCGGCGACGCAGACCATCTTAGCCTCGCCCTAGGCCCAGGCAAGCCGGGTGGGCTCGGCGCAGGACGTCGCGCGTCACGGGCCAAGCCGCAGGCCTGCCCGCGCGAACCGTACCCAGGGTCGGGGCTATTGGGTAGCGATGTTCAACAGGTCTTGCGCGTCGATGGATTGCTGATCGGCGTGCCGGGCTCGATGGACCAGCCACCCTCGGTCGGAACGGACGAACTGCACTTCCCAGGTGGTCATGTTGTAGTCGTAAGGCCAATCGGGCGCGCGGACGCGCCCGTGAACCCGCACCCGCGCCGCGGCCGCATCACCGTCAACCGTGATGGTCGCACGCACCACCTTGATCTCGTCGAACTCAGAACGCTCGAAAGCCGACGCAAGCTCGGCAAGCACCGTCGGTTTGTCCATGCCGTCGATGTCGCAGTCGTCGGCCAGCGCGGACCCAACGGCCTGAAGTCGCTCGGCGTCGACGGCCAGGGCGATCTCGTCCAGGAGCAGGGCGATCTGCTCACGATCGGTCACGACCACCTGCTGAACGATCAGCAGAACCGCCGATAACAGCATGCCGCCGACGGCGACCCAGCCGGTGGTCTTCGTCGGACGGAACCACCAGATCGTCGCCAACACGGCCAGCATCAGCGCCAGGGCGATGAGCAGCTTCAGCGGGCTCTCGAACAGGATGGGCGTCATGGGGCCTCCAGTCTTCGGTTATCAGGATGCGTCACGCACGCCCGCATTGTCAATGCCGCCCTGTCGGCCAACCTGCCTGCGACGCATGACGCGTCAGGCGGGTGCCTTTGCCGCTCATCGTCCAACCCAGCGAAATCGGTCGACTTCCCAGCTTCGTTGCCGCCATCGTAGACGCGACGGTGAAGGAGCGTTGCTGTTCACGTGCCCCACCACACAGCTCGCTGACGGTCGCTGCTCTGATGGGCGTCTCGCCCTGGCGAGCCCCGGTGCTTCGTAGCTTCAGCGACAGAGTAGCGCCCTGACGGGTGAGCCATAGTGTCGCGCGCGAAGAAGAGTCAACCGGTGTCGTCAGCTGCCCAAGGGCCGGAGGCCCGACGGTCTGTACCCCACGGCGTGAGCCGTGGGATTCGTGCGACCCTGGGAAGCACGTAGCCCCGAGGACTGCCTTGTCATGACATCAGGGGTGGCAGAGCTTGCCCTCTCGGGCAAGCGATCCTGCTGAGGACCTGTCTCCGCCAAGGCTACACAGGCCAAGGGCTACGTCATGGGAACCCACGGGGCGGTGCGGGCGGCTCGGCGTGAGCCTCGTCCTCCCGTTGCAAGCCTACAAGCGGGGCCTGGCCGACGGCAACCAGCTCGTTCAGCTCCATCGCTTCCTTCAAATCTCATTGTCAAGCGCAATAATTCCGACCATTTCTCTTGGCGCACTGCAATGTTTGGTGTATATTAGGGTATCGGTCAGGACGGTATCGCCCGTAGCCTGCAGCGAACGGCGAACCCCTTCTGGTTGCAGGACAGCCCCGCCGGCCCCCGAGCCGGTGACCACGTGGGGCATCCGTTCGTATCAAACATCTCCTGAGGCGATGGACTTCGCATTGAGGTGAGCCGTGCCAGGTCTTACTGCGCCCGCCGAGCGCGCCCATACCGACCGCATCGAACACCGTCGTATCCCACCGGCCGAACGCTGTGTCCGCCTCGACATCGAGCACCGACGCAGCGCCGCTCCGTGCTCGCCCAGGTCGGTGGAAGTCTGCTTCCGATACGGCATCCGGCCGGAGTCCCACACGCTCACGCTGGGCCGAGACATCCCCTTGCCGCGCGAGGCGCCGCAGGTCATCGCCGTGGTCGGTCCGTCTGGGGCGGGCAAAACCTCGCTGTTGCACGCCATCGGTCGCCGGTTCGACCATGCCCGCCACATGGGCCGCACGCGATTTCCGCGCAAGCCCGCCATCATCGACGCGGTCGCCCGCGGGCGCACGCTCCCCGAAGCCGCCTCCATCCTCACCGCCTGTGGGCTGGGCGAGCCCCGTCTCTGGATTCGTCGTTACGAGGAGCTCTCGGACGGGGAGCGCTTCCGCGCCAAGCTGGCCAGGTCGCTGGGGCTGCACCTGCGGGGCCCCGATCCGACCGCGCCGTTGCTCTGCGACGAGTTCGCCGCGGGACTGCACCGTCGCGCTGCTCGTTCCATCGCCTTCAATCTGGCCAAGCTCGCACGCCGGCGGGGTCTCTACGTCGCCGCGGCCGTCGCCCATGAGGACCTCCTCGGCGACCTGGGTCCCTCACTCATCATCCGTCTCGGTGCCGAAGCCAACGCCGAGGCCATCTGGCCGCGGCCGGACCACGGCTTGTTCTCTGGCATCGCCCGGCTCCATATCGAGCCGGGCCGCAAGGCCGATTACGACCGCTTCGCCCCGATGCACTACCGCCGCCGCGACGAATTGGGCTTCGTCGACAAGGTCTTCGTCGCGCGCGAGGGGGTCGGCGGCGAGCCGGTCGGCATCGTGGTCTACGCTTACGGGCCGCTCGAGCTTGCTCTGCGGAATCGAGCCACGGGGGGGCGATTCCGCGGGGCGCCGAAGCGGCTCAACCGCGAGCTCCGCATCTTGCGGCGCCTCGTGATCCACCCCGACCTGCGCGGGTGCGGCGTGGGCCACTGGCTGGTTCGCGAAACCCTGCCCATGGTCGGCGTGGACTTCGTGGAATGCCTGGCCACGCTCGGCCAGATCAACCCCGTCTTCGAGAAGGCCGGCATGTCGCGGGTCGGCACCTGCCCGCCGCCCCGAGGACACCAGCGGCTCTTGAGCTGGCTGCGTCGGCAGGGGGCCGACCCCTTCGCCGCCGATTTCGAGACGCAACTCGCCGCGTGTCCGGCCGTCCAAGGCGTCGTGGCCGACGTCGTTCGCGGGTGGTACCGCGCCACCACAGGAGCCCGGCGCGACCGTGTCGCCTCGCAATCACCCCGGCTGTTGGCCCAGACCTTCCGGCAGCTCGCGTGCAGCCAACCCGTGTATTACCTCTGGCATCGCGACGGTCGACGGTTCGAGCCGCCGTCCCATCGCGACCTCGGTTCTAGGGGCACAAGCGTGTCCCCGCACCGGCAGGAGTCCTAGTCATGCATCGTTTCAAGCAGGTCGTTAACTACCTTGGCAGGCCGCTCGCGTCGCGCAAGGTCCGCGTTGCGATCGCCACCGTCGTCTGCGCCTACGCCGCCCAGGCAGGCTTGATGGTCAGCGAGGAGGTGCTGATCACGATGCTCTCCTGCGGCGTGGCCATCATTCTCGGGATCGCCCACGAGGACAACGGCCGCCATGCAGCATCCACGCCTCCGCGCGACGATACCGCCCCATCCCGCCCCCAGAGCTGACTCCTGCCGGCCGGGGTCCATGCCGTCACCACTGCCGCGAAACGCGGATCGGTGGTAACCTGTGCCCAAGGCTCCCGCCGGCGGTCCTCGGCGGGAACGCTGGTGCGGCTGCCGCGCCGAACGGGGATCCGAGCGATGGCTGGGAACCGCGACCAATCTGCGACGATGATGCCGCCCGAGGGATCGTGCTCGCGACCCGATGCCGTTCGCCTATTGATCCTGGTCGCCCTGGCGAGCCTCTTGCCGGTCACACCGATCGGTTGGCTCTGGGCCGTGGCCCTGCTCGCGTGGGCGGTGTTCTTTGAGGCCGTGGCGCGGCCGGTCCCGGCCAGGCTGTCCACGGCGCTGGTCCTCTGCCCGATCCTGGTCACGGCGCCGCTGATCAACCCCTGGTCGTTCTGGCCGATGCACCTGCTGGTGCCCCTGGCTGGCTGGGCGATCGTCGTCGGCACCCTCCGCCGAAGCCGGTCGAGGCCGGATCTGCCGCTATGGGGCTCCGCGGACGCCGTCGCGCTCGGGCTGGCCGTCCTGACGATCATCGGCAGCAGTGCCGCGCTGGTCGTGTGGCATCAACTCGCTCAGCCCGATCTGTCCGATCTCAAGGCCCAGATGCCGGACTGGTCACCCGGGCTCCTCGTTGTGGCCGCACTGGGGTTCGCGGTCGTCAACGCCGTGATCGAAGAGCTCATCTGGCGCGGGGTCTTCTGGCAGATTCTGGACAGAGCGGTGGGGCGGGCATGGCTGGTCATCGCCTTGCAGGCGGCATCCTTCGGCCTCGCGCACCTGCACGGCTTTCCGAGGGGGTGGTTCGGCGTGGCGATGGCCGCCGTCTACGGGACGATGCTCGGCCTGATCCGCCACCGCTCGCGCGGCCTGGGCCTGCCGACCATCACCCACGTCTTCGCCGACCTGACGATCTTCGCCATCCTGGCCACGTTGGTCAGGGGGTGACGTCGCCGTTATCAGAGGCGCGACTGTGAAGGAGCGTTGCCGTCTTCAGAGGCGCGACTGTGAAGGAGCGTTGCCGTCTTCAGAGGCGCGACTGTGAAGGAGCGTTGCCGTTCAACCGTCCACCGTGCCATTGCTCTGTGAACAGTGTGAGCCCGCCACAAGGCAACGCTTCACGCGATCGCACGCTGAGGCGGCAGGGGCACAACCGAAGGCCTCTTACCCCGCGAACTCGAACACCCGCTGCTTGCGGCAGGCGCGATCGATGGCCGGCAGGAAGTAGTGCTTGGCCACCACCTCCCACGTCATCTTCTGGGCCAGCTCGTAGCCGCTGGCGATCAGCTTGGCCTTCTCGTCCGGCGAGCGGGGCAGCCGCTCGAGCAGGTCGCCGGCGACCTGCTTGGCCACGGCTACCTCGAGCTCGTCGCGATAATGCATGTCCAGCCCGAGCAGGTGCTTGGCCGGCGGACGCGGTTTCGGGATGTCGGTGTAGTCGGCCACGATCACGTTCGGGCTCGACTCGCCGCCGGCGGCGTCATCGACGAAACCCGCGCACCCGCACACGTTGGTGATCACGCAGAGCCCACCCACCGATAGGGCCTCGAGCTGCGCGATGCCGAACGGCTCGTAGATGCTTTGGCCGAACTCCACGTCGGCGCCCTTGCGGATGTCCCAGAACTCCATGTCCTCGGGCATGCGGGCACCGCATACGGCCTGATGAAAACCGAACTGGTTGATGAACACACACTTGAGGTTGCGCGCCCGGGCGTTGAACCGTTGGATCGACGTGTAGAAGATCGCCTCGCCCGTCGACATGTCCGGCGTACCTTCGCGGTGGGCGACGGGCCAGTCCCACCACTGCTCCATGTCGTAGATGTCCTCGGGCGGCCGGCTCGGCAGCTCGGTGTTCAAGAAGTAGCACACCCCCGTCTCGCCCGACTGCCGGAAGGCCTGCTCGACGTGCTCGAGCACCCGGATGTCCCGCCACAGACCCTTGCTCGGCGCCAGGCGCGAGACGTGCGTGAACACATGGTCGGGCTTGAAGCCCAACAGGTTGTCGCAGTAGCGGCGGAGACGGTCGCGGCTGACCTCGGCCTCGTCGACGTCGATCTGGAACGCCGGGATGCCGTTGTACGACAGGTCGATGTCCACGTGGTCGAAGTCGGGGTCAAGGAACCGCAGCTCCTTGATCACGTAGTCGCCCACGGCCAGGATGTTGTCGCAGAAGCGGCTGCCCTCGACCAGGGCGTGTTTGAAGAAGTCATGCTGGTTGCCGAACATGTCCTCGACGTAGAGCCCTTCGCTCATCGCCTCGGCCAGGACGTTGTAGAACATCGTGTCGTGGCCAGGGTGGTCCTCGACCAGCTTGCGAACCGTGGCCACCTCGTGGGCGTAGAAGACGGTCCGGAGGTTGTCGTGGTTTCGCAGGATCGCGGCCAGGGCCGTCGGCATGCCCATGAACTCGTGGGCCACGACCACACACTCGCCTCCGGTGGTCAGGCCCAGCCCATAGATCGCGTCGATGGCGGGCATGGCCAGCTTGACGTACTGGTCGTAGTCCCAGGCGTTCTCGTACCGGTTCGACTCGATACCGAACTGGTTGAAGAGCTGGCCCTTGAAGTCGTTGAGCCGGCGGAAATCGGCCCGATGCACGTCGATGAGGACGACCTCGGCGTCGGCCTTGAAGTTGGTCGCGTCCTCATAGAAGCTTCGTCGCCCGTAGACGATGTCGACCTTGTGGTTCCGCTGGATGTCCTGCCAGAGCGACGCCGTTGGGTGGTTCAGGATGCCGTCCACCGACGAATAGAAGACCTCGCCGTCGGGCCCGAGCCGACCCTGCACGTTCCCGTCGCGCGTGAACAGCGGACCGATCAAGATCGTCCGATCGATCTGCTTGTTGTACGACTTGCTTGTGATAAGGCCTTGCAGGACGGCGCCGATACCGCCGACCTTCTGCACAGCTTCGTGTGTAACGTGGACCAGGCTTCGCATAAAGGACTCACTCTGTACGGCGATTCTGGCTCGCTGCCACTAACCCGGAGGGTATTGTACAAATCAAACGGCCCGCCTCAACCGCGAGGCGGACCGTCGTATTGTAGGCACCGATAAGATCGGCACATGACGCGTCGGAAGCCACAACCATGGCGCGAATTACGGTAAGGGCCCTATGCGAAAACCGCTTGCGGATTTGAGTTTTTTGGCTAGCCGTCCTTATCGGACGGTGCCCGCGGGGCCTTCTGCGAGCGACGTTCCCGGCCGCGACGCTCGGGGCGCTCGGGCTTGGAGGGCTTGCCGGCCTCCAACGCCGCCTTCAGGTCTTTCGCGTCCAGCACCTTGTCGTCGTTGCGGTCCAGACTGCGGAACCAGTTCAGAAGCTGGTCGATCTCCTTGCCGTCGACGCGACGGTCGTCGTTGCGGTCGGCCAGGCGCATCAGCAGAAACGCCGCCCCCGGTGGGGGATCACCCTCGCCCATGGGGCCAAGACCCTTGCGGCCTGCCATCCCCGGTCGACCACGTCCGAACGCCCCGGGCCCGCCGCGACGTCGTCCTTCGCGAGCCGCTTCGCGCAGGCCCTCGCTTGCCGACGGCGAGTCCTCCTGGCCGCGCGACCAGCCCGTCGGTGTCCCCATCCCGGCTCGTCCCTTCAGGTGGCCCCCATGGCGGCGGATCATCTCAGCACGCATGCGGATCATGGCCTTGCGCACGGCGCGGTCGACCTTGTCCTCGATCAGACGGTCCAGCGCCAAACCCAGACCGAGCCAATCCTTGAAGACCTCCGCCCGCTGTTCCGCGATCAGAGGCCCACCGGCGCGGAAGCCTCCCTGTCCAGGACGCCGGCCCCATGGGCGCCGAGTACCGTAGCCCTGCCGACCCTTGTCGGGCATCCCCCGACCCCAACCGCGCATCCGCTGACGCGCGTGTCGGACGACCTCAGGCATCTTCCGGTCGAACTCGTCGCGCGAGACGACGCCGTCGCCGTCGGCGTCGAGATGCTTGTAGACGCGATCGAGGATCGCCTCGCCGCGAGGCGGCACCTTCGTCTCGGGGCGTTCGGGCTCCGAGGCCGAGAGCGTCAGGCCGATCAGTATGGCCGGCGCGAGCAAGAGAACAGCGGTCATGGCAGTCACTCCTTCCGTTGATGGGGCCCGGATCGTGTCGCTAGCGGGGCATCATGGTCCCGCTGGGTCATCCTGCACAACGACGCCGGGACGAGACGATTGCCGAGTCCTCGACGCTGGGCTTAGGATTTGGCTTCACCCGTGCGTGGGATTATGCTAGGTTGTGACGTCTTGGACGCTCTGTGCCGGAGTGCCGAGGGCGCCCGCGTTCGGGCTCGTGAACAGGAGTCACGACCATGTACACGCGACGATGGATCGCCTTGCTGGCTTCGGGGTTGGCCGGCAGCCTGACGATGGTCGGCTGCGGTGAGACGGCCCAAATGCGTGGGCTGCTCACGCTTTACAACTTCGTGACCTCGCTGGCGTACGAGCTGGTCCTCGACGCGCTGGTCGGGAGCCCGTCCTAAGGCCCCAGGCCCAGCGGGCAGACAGACACCACGAATGCGATCGCTGACCGACCGACTGGTGCGGCGGGCCGGTGGCCATCGCGATGACCGAGAGGGAGACCGACTTCATGCGGCGATACATGCTTGTCGTCATGGTGGCCTTGGTCGCCGTCAGTACGACCACGCTGGTGGGATGCTCCGGCGGTGGGCTTGGCATCGAACTTGCCTTGACGCTGGGTCAGTTCATCCTCGGGCTGTTGCTCGACTCGGCGCTTGCACCGATGGCCCTGTTGCTGGGCATCGGCTAGTGCCTGACCACACTTGTCTTTGTGGGTTCCGATCAGGAGGGCGAGACGCCACTCAGAGCAGCGACCGTGAGGGAGCTGTGTTGTTGGAGCGCTTGAACAGCAACGCTCCTTGACAGTCGCGTCTCCGACGGCGGCCCCGAAGCTGGGCAACCGACAGATTCAACCGTGTTGGACCACTAGTCGGTTTCCCGGAAGATTTGGAGAAAGAGGCGCACGGCGCGTTCGCGCCCGTGCATGTCGTGGCATCATAAAGACGGGCTCTCATTGTGGGAGAAAGCCATATGCATCGTCATGCCGTTGTGGCTTTGGTCATTGTGGCCATGCTAAGCAGCACGGCCCTTACAGGTTGTACCGGAGGCGGACTCGGGGGCATCATCGCCGCTGAACTGGGCGCCACCGCGTTGTCTCTGTTGGGCGCCGTCGCCCTCGACCAGTTCGTCGGTCCGTTGCTCGGTGATCCGGCGGGTGATCTCGGAAGCGGCGGGGGCAACAACGACGGTAACACGCCGCCGCCGGACAACTAGGCCGCAGGGTCGATTCCGGAGCGGCGCCCGGCTTCACGCGGTCGTCCGCTGAAGGCCGGCTCGAGCTTGCCCCGGTCCCGACGAAGCGGCACCTTGCGGGTCAGACACCCTCGGCGCGGTCACGCCCGGACGCGGTCTCAGGGGCGGCGACGCGCCGGTTGCGCCCTAAGAGGACTCCAAGCCATGCAGGAGAACTCCACACGCATCATCTATAATGTCTGGGCACACTTCTACGACCGGATTTGCTCCAACCTCGTCCAGCGCCGACAGGCCCAGGCCATTCCACGCATGGACCTCGAGGACGGTGAATGGTTGCTTGATATCGGCATCGGGACGGGGCTCAGCCTCGACTTCTACCCCCGCGGGTTGAACGTCGTGGGCCTCGACCTCAGCGAGGGGATGCTCGGCAAGGCCAACCAGCGGATCCGAGCGATGGACATGGCCAAGGCCCGGCTCACGCTGGGCGACGCGCTGTGGCTGCCCTTCCACGACGACAGCTTCGACCACATCCTCGTCAGCCACGTGATCACCGTCGTGAGCGATCCTATCCGCTTGATCGAGGAGATCCGCCGGGTCGGCAAGCCCGACTGCCGCATCGTGATCATCAACCACTTCCAGTCGGGCAACGCGATCATGGCCCTGATCGAGAAATGGCTCTGCCCGTTGTGCCAGAAGATCGGCTGGCGGAGCGATCTGGCCTTGGAGGACCTCATGGACCAGACCGGCCTGGAGGTCGACTTCCGCTACAAGCTCGACAAGTTCGACCTGTGGGAGACGGTCTTCGTCACCAACACCCCGGCCGACGACGTCGTGGAGGACGCCGAGGCGGTCTCTCGCGTGCATGCCGCCTGATCGGTCCGTCCGGCCGACGGCCCCCGCCGCATCCCATGCATGCCCATGGACTATCAGTCGCTGAGATTGCTCTGGGTGCGTCACGTCGTGGTTACCTTGGCGCGCACGCTGGGGTTCCGCCCCTGTCTGGCGACGGCCCGGTGGCTGGCCCGAGGCGTGTTCGAACTCAACACGCCCGCCCGGCGGCGCGCCACCGATCACCTGATCCAGGCCTTCGGCGATACCCTCACCGACCGGCAGCGCGATCGCCTCGTCCGCGACGTCTTTGAGAACATCGCCGCCTTCTGGGTCGAGACGTGTTGGGTGCCGCGATGCCTGCGACCGAGTTCCTGGAGGCGGGCCGTGCGCTTCGACGATCCGAGCATGGTCGAGTCCGTGGCCCGAAGCGACCGCGGCGCGCTCTGGGTCAGCGCCTACTTCGGCAACATGGCCGTGACGGCCTACGCCCTCGCGCAGGTGTGTCGCCCCCTCTACGTCCTGATCGATGAGGCCCGGCATCCGGTGCTCCGTTCCTGGCAGGCCGAGCTGTACAGCCAGCCGAACATCGTGCCGCTGGCCAAACAGCGGACCCGCGGCCGGGTCGCCGACCTGCTCGCCAGCGGCGCGAAGGTCTTCATCGTCGGCGAGCATGTCCGCAGCGGCGGTAGGGCGGTCGAGACCCGGTTCCTCGGTGCCCCGTGGCGGTGCTACCCGACGGTGGGACTCCTGGCCCGATGGTGCGACGTGCCGGTGGTCGTCGCCATGGGCCGACGCCAGCCGGGACGGTTCCGGTTCCACATCGCGACCGAGCGCGTGGCCGAGCCGCGCGACCTCGGCGATGCCCCCGATGCGACCGACCAGATCGTCCGAGCCACGATGGCCGCCCTCGAACGTGAGATTCTCAGCCGTCCCGAGCAGTATCTCTGGACGAGGATCCGCGACGAGCGGGACCTGACGGCATCGACCTCAGAGGCGAACGGCGAGGGGGCGTGAGTGGCGATCGGGGCCCTGTGGGTAACCGGCTGCCAGGCAAGGCAACCGCCTGTCCGAAAAGAGGTTGCTTAGTCCCGGCGGGGTGGATTGTCGTTGACACGGCAGGGCGTGACACTAAAATGGTCTGCTTAGACGCCGGCGTCCGACCTGCTGCGGAGGCCGGCTGTGTCGTAACTGGGAACCTGTGAGTTTGCCCGACTTGATGCGATTCCTTCAGCGCCGGCTTGCTGTGCTCTGTACGCTGACGGTGGGAGCCGTGGTGTGCGCCGCTCCCCAGGGCCCCACGACCGCGCCGTACGAGCCCGACGACCCTCTGGCCGAGCTCTTCCCCACCGGCATCAGCGAGAATGCCGTCTATCTCAACGCCAAGCTGGCCTACACCTGGAAGCAAGACGGCGTGCCGGTCGTGGCGATGCGGGGCGACTTCCGTCTGCTGGTCGACCGCCGCGAGCTCCGCGCCGACGAGGCCGTCGTTTGGATGAAGGAGAAGGTCTACAACGGCCGGAAGTTCACGGCCATGGACGTCTTCCTCTGGCAGAACGCCGAGATCCAAGAGCCGGGCGGAACCGTGACGTCCGGGCCGGTCTTCCTCGTGACGGTCCAGACGTTCGGCGCCGTCAAGCTGAGCGCCGACGCCACGAGCAAGGAATCGCAGGCCGGCTCGCCGCTGTACATCCAGGCCGTCGAGACGCGGCAGCTCATCGAAGCGCGGGAGGCGGCCCTGCAGCAGGTGGCCCCCGACGCTTTGCCGCCACGGCCCAAGACGGGACAAGAAGAGACACCCGTTCAGGTGAAGGTGGCCGACGGCGAGATCGCCCTGCCGTCGCTCCGCAAGGGCCCCAAGCAGATCAGCTATCGCGGCGACGACCTCCAGATCAACCTCCAGAAGGGCCTCGTCACGGCCATCGGCGACGTCTACCTGACGCACCGTGAGGAGGGGGCGGGGCTGCTCGAGATCCGCGCCGACTCGGCGGTGATCTTCCTGGCCGAGCAGGCCACGGGCGCCGCGACCGACATGATGGGCACGCTCGGTCGGCGCGAGCCGAAGCCCTCGGCGCTCGGGCCGAGCGCCGGGCAGATCACGCTCGAGGAGGCCGACCAGGAGGACGGCGCGCTGCCCCAACAGCCGACGGATGAGACGCAGCTCATCGCCAACACCGTGACCGGCGCCTACCTCGAGGGCGACGTGGTCCTGTCGCGCGGCCAGCGGATGATCCGGTCCGCGATGCTGTACTACGACTTCGAGAACAGCCGGGCCCTGATCCTCGACGCGGTGATGCGAGCCGAGGTGCCCCAGCGCGACGTGCCGATCTATGTGCGGGCCTCGCAGATCCGTCAGCTTTCGAGCACCGAGTACGCCGCCAGCAACGCCAAGATCACGAGCAGTGAGTTCCACACCCCGCACTACCACATCGGCGCCGAGCAGGTGTACCTCCGCGACCGCACCACCCGCGACTCGACGGGCGAGATCGTCGGCCTCATGGCGGGCACCTACGAGGCCCGCAACACGACGTTCAACGTCGGCGGCGTGCCCGTGGCCTACTGGCCCTACAGCAAGGGCGACTTCAAGCTGAGCGAGTCGGCGATCCGCAACGTGCGGATGGGCTACAGCGACGATTTCGGCGCGGCCTTCGAGACCAAGTGGTACATGTTCAACCTGCTCGGGATGGAGCAGCCCCAGGGCTACGACGCCTGGCTCAACCTCGACTACTACACCGAGCGCGGCCCCGGCGTGGGCATCAACCTCGATTACGAGCGCGAAGACTACTACGGCCTGTTCCGCAGCTACTACGTCTACGATTCCGGCGAGGACGACCTCGGACCGTTCCGTGACGGCGAGCCCGACACGAAGCACCGCGGCCGCCTGACCTGGCGACACCGCCAGTACCTGCCCAAGGACTGGGAGCTCACGCTCGAGGCCAGCTACATCAGCGATCCCGGCTTCCTCGAGGAGTGGGAGCGCGAGGAGTTCTTCGAGAGCAAGGAACAAGAGACGCTCATCTACGCCAAGAAGCAGCGGGACCACTGGGCGTTCACCGCGCTGGCCCAGTGGCGGGCCCTCGATTTCCTGACCCAGACCGAGCACCTGCCCGACTTCGGGTTCCATCTCATCGGCCAGGACGTGGCCGAGATCGCCACGGTCTTCAGCGAGAGCCACGCCGGCGTCGTCCGCTACCGGCCCGACAACCGCCGCATCTTCGACACGTTCCGGCTCAACGACAACACGGCCAAGACCGACATGACCCCGCGCCTCGACGAGCGCGCCGAGGTCGACGTGCCGATCCCGCTCGGCCCGATCAAGGCCGTGCCCTTCGCGACGGCTCGAGGCAGCTACTGGGATTCGAGCCCCACCCTGGAGGGGGCCGTCTGGCGGGGCTACATGAACTACGGGACCCGCGCGGGCACGTACCTGTCACGCGTCTATCCCGACGTGACGAGCCGGCTCTTCGACGTCAACGGCATCAAGCACATCATCAAGCCCGACGCGGCGGTCTGGTTCGCCCACTCGAACATGGGCAGCGACAACCTCACGCCCTTCGACGAGGGCATCGAGACCATCGACGACTTCGACGGCGTGACGGTCGGCGTGCGTCAGCGCTGGCAGACGAAGCGCGGCGGGCCCGGCCGGTGGCGGACGGTCGACCTGCTCACCTTGGATCTCGAGCTGGGCGCCTTCGGCGGCGGACCCAAGAACGCCTTCACCCACGGCGATACGTTCATGAGCCGGCCCGAGAACTCGCTGACGGCGAACTACCTCAACGGGCTGCTGAACTACCGCCTGAGCGACAGCACGGCCTTCTTGTGGGACTTCAACTGGGACCTCGACGACGCCGAGATGGACGTGACGAACGTCTCCATCGCCGTCGAGCGGTCGCCGCGGATGAGCTACTTCCTCGGTTGGCGCTACATCCGCGAGACCGAGAACAACCTGCTCGGGCTCGGCACGAACTACAAGCTCAACGAGAAACACACGCTCGCCGCCCGCGCCTTCTACGACATCGACGTGGGACGCGTGGCCGACTGGAACGTGACCATCCTGCGACGCATGCCCCGCTGGTATCTCGCGCTCAGCGTCGGCTACGACGGCGTGAAGGAGGACTGGAGCCTGTCGGTGGCGGCCTGGCCTGAAGGCCTGCCCGAGGCCGCCCTCGGCTCCCGACGCTTCACGGGCCTGGCCCGCACCACGGGCCTCCGCGCCCAGAAGACCAGCGGCTCGCTGCCCCCCGCCACGCCGGCCCCGCCCGTCCTGCCTGAGTGACGACGTGGGATTCCGACGAATCGAGGATGAGTTCGCCACGGGGAGTTGGCCGACGAACGTGCGGTCCGTGTTCGCACCGCAGACCCTAGACCTCAAACCCCAGACCCTATGATCGGGGTTGAGTTGTCCGCCCAAATCGTCACAATGAGGGCTTGCCCGGCGGATGACGTATCAGGCCTGTGGGCTCCGCTCGCTGCTCGACGTCGGGCACATCGGAGAGCGACGGGCCCGTCACGCACTTTGAGACCGAAGCGAGGACAACCATGAGGACCGCTTGGATCATCGTAACGACGGCAGGGCTGATGGTGGGTCTCTGCCTGGTACTGGCCGGTCGCCCGACCCAGGCACAGGGCCCCGGCGCGCCGGCGAAGTTCGGCGTGGTCGATCTGGGCGAGGTGCTCCGCGAGTACCAGGAAGTCCAGGAGATGGAGGACAAGCTCCGACAGCGCGCCGCCGAGTTCAAGAAGGAGGGCGAGGCCAGGCGGGACAAGCTCGACACGCTCCGTTTCGAGCGCGATCGGCTCCACCCGGACGAGCCGGAGTGGCTCCGACTCCAGAAGGAGCTCAACCGCATGTCCGTCGAGCTCGAACTCTGGGCCAAGTTCGAGAAGCAGGACATCGAGGCCGAGAGCCGCGAGCAGCAGAGCCGCCTCTACAAGCGGGCCCTGCAGGCCGTCGAGACCGTCGCTAAGCAGCGCGGGCTCGCCAGCGTCTTCCAGTTGGACGAGATCGACTTGAACGATCCGAAGGACGTGGTCACCCCGCAGCGGATGTCCGTGCGGGCCGTGCTGTACGCCTCGCCGGCGGTGGACCTGACCAAGGACGTGATCGCCATGCTGAACCAGGCGTCGAAATAGCGGGCACGAGGTGGGATCGCGGCCTCGACACGCCTCGCCGCGTGCAGGCCGCTTGCGATTAGGGAGTCTGCGATGCGTTGCGTACTATCGAATGGGATCTCGTCGGGATGGTTGTTGGCCGTCATGCTGGGCGGGATCGTGGTCGGAGGCTTGCTCGTCGATCGCGGCCAGAGCCAGGCCGCCGAAGGTGCCGCCGCTCCCGGCCCGACCGTGGTCGGCGTCGTCGACATGTACAAGGTCCTGAACGAGTCCAGGATGTACAAGGATCTCAAGGAAGACCTCCGCGAAGGCGCCCAGAGCAAACGCGAGGAGGCCCAGCGCCGCAAGCAAGAGGCCGAGATGGCCGAGAAGACCCTCGACGCCTTCAACCGTCGCGCCCCGCAGTTCCGCGAGAAGTTCAAGGCCTTCGTCGATGCGGCCGTCGACTACAACGCCTACGTCAAGCTCAGCCAGGCCGAGCAGATCCTACTGCTCAACAAGGGCACATGGCAGGTGTATCAGTCGATTCTCGAGGTGGTCGCCGAGGTCGCCAAGGAGCGCGGCGTCGACCTGGTCGTGTATCTCGACGACTTCGAGCCCGACCTTCAGGACACCCAGCGGCTGATGTCCCAGATACGCCAACGCAAGATCCTGCATCGGGCGCCCAGGGTCGACATGACCGAGCTCGTGCTCGAGCGGTTCAACATGAGCTACCGCAAGGCCAAAGCCGCTAATGAGAAGGGCAGTTAGTCCCCATGCCGGTCGAAGGAGCCACCTTGGGCGACCTGGCCCGACTCGTCGGGGGTCAGCTCGTCGGCGACGCTGATCGCCTCGTCACCGGCGTGGCCGGCATCGACGAGGCCTCCGCCGACCACATCACCTGGGTCACCGAGAGCAAGTACGTCGAGAAGCTGTCTTCGAGCAGCGCGGGCGCCGTCCTGATCGGCAAAGGGATGGGCGAAGCGCCCATGCCGGCCAT
The DNA here is from genome assembly GCA_964622545.1 of uncultured Planctomycetales bacterium. Classification (GTDB taxonomy): domain Bacteria; phylum Planctomycetota; class Phycisphaerae; order UBA1845; family JAFGLZ01; genus JAFGLZ01. Next base: position 91,479 of record CAZUQM010000022.1, read on the forward strand.
CGTGTGCGACGATCCCGCCGCCGGCATCGCCCTGATCATGGAGCACCTCGCCCCGCCGGTCTGGCGGCCCGAGCCGGGCGTGCACCCGACCGCGGTGGTCTCGGCAACCGCGACGCTGGGGGAGGGCGTGTCGATCGGGCCCTACGCGATCGTGGGCGATCGGGCGCGGATCGGTGAGGACACCTGCGTCCACGGTCACGTCGTGATCGGACCGGACGTGGCGATCGGACCGGGCTGTGTCCTCTGGCCGCACGTGGTGATCCGCGAACGGTGTGAGCTGGGGGCCCGTGTCGTGGTGCATCCGCATGGGACCGTCGGCGCCGACGGCTTCGGCTATCGCTTCGCCGACGGTCGACACAACAAGATCCCGCAGACGGGCATCGTAGCGGTGGGCGACGACGTGGAGATCGGGGCGGGCTCGTGTATCGATCGGGCCAAGGTCGGACGAACCGTGGTCGGAGCGGGCACGAAGATTGATAACCTCTGTCAGATTGCCCATAATGTGCAGATCGGTCCCCACTGCGTGATTGTGGCCCAGGCGGGTATCGCCGGGTCGTCGCGGTTGGGCGGTTACGTGGTGTTGGGCGGTCAGGTGGGCGTTCGGGACCACGTCTCTTTGGGTGACGGGGTACAGGCAGCGGCCTGTTGCTGCATCGCACAGGACGTGCAGGCCGGTCAAGCCGTCGGCGGCATACCGGCCCGCGACGCGCACGAGTGGTTGCGCCAGCAGGCTGCCTTGCGGAAGCTGCCGGTCCTCCAGGCCCGACTCCGAGATATCGAAAGACGGATCGCCAGCCTTGAAGCCTCAACGGACGATCGCCAAGCCGACTGAGCTGACGGGGCGTGGCCTGTTCACGGGCGAAGAGGTCACCATGCGCCTCAGGCCCGCGCCGCCCGACTCGGGCGTGGTCTTCGTTCGGAACGATCAACCCGAGCCGGTTCGCATCCCCGCCCAGATCGACCATGTCACCAAACGCGCGCGACGCTCCTCGCTCCGCAACGGCACGGTCTCCATCGAGACCGTGGAGCACTTCATGGCCGCCGTGGCCGGGGCCGACCTCGACAACATTGAGGTCGAGCTGTCCGGGCCCGGCTCCGAATTGCCGGGCGGCGACGGCAGTTGCGGCATGTTCCTCACAGCGCTCACCGAGGCCGGCGCCGTCGATCAGGACGCCGAGCGGCGCGTGCTTCGCATCACGCGCCACATCCGCGTGAGCCAGGGCGACGCCAGCATCGACGCCGTGCCGGGCGATCCGGACGGGCTCGACATCCTCTACGATCTCGACTACGGCGACGCCGGCCCGATCGGCCGACAGCTCTTCGCCGTCCGTGTGACGCCCCAGACGTTCATGAACGAGGTCGCCCCGGCCCGGACGTTCTTGCTCGAGGAGGAGGCCACGGCCTTTCGGGCGCGCGGACTCGGCGCGCACCTGACCTATCAGGACGTCCTGGTCTTCGGACCGGACGGGCCGATCGAGAACGAGACCCGCTATCCCAACGAATGCGTCCGGCACAAGGTGCAGGACCTGATCGGCGATTCCATGCTGCTCGGCCGCTACTTGCGCGGACGGCTCATCGCCAGGAAGTCCGGACACAGCCTCAACCACGAGCTGGTCCGGCAACTGCTCGACGTGCTCCAGTCGGAACACATGGGCGATCGGTTGGAGGCCGATCCGATCCTCGACATACGGCGGATCCACCGCCTGCTGCCGCACCGCTATCCGTTCCTCATGGTCGATCGTGTGATCGAGCTCGTGCCGGAGAAGCGTATCACGGCCGTCAAGAACGTGACGATCAACGAGGAGTACTTCCAAGGCCATTACCCGGGCCAGCCGATCATGCCCGGCGTGATGGTGATCGAGGCGATGGCCCAGGCCGCCGGGCTGCTGATCGGTCAACGGCTCGAGATGACGGGCAAGGTGGCGGTCTTGCTGAGTGTCGACAACGCCAAGTTCCGCCGCGCGGTCATGCCGGGTGATCAGCTCGTCCTGGAGGCCGAGTCGATTCGTGTCAAGGCGCGCACGGCCAGCGTGAAATGCACGGCACGGGTGGGCACCGCGCTCGCCGCGGAGGCCAAGCTCAAGTGCATGATGGTCGACGCCGAACCCAATTGACGTAGATCCCCCGCCACACCATCGGGCCGTTGCCGGGGGAGCCAGAGGACGCTGCACCATGACGACAATCCATCCCAGCGCGTGCGTCGATCCGAAGGCCCGAGTGGGCCAGGATGTTGAGATCGGTCCCAACTGCTTCGTCGGCCCCCACGTCGTTCTCGGCGACGGATGCCGGCTGCACAACAACGTGACCATCACCGGCCGGACGAGGGTCGGTGCCGGCAACCAGTTCTATCCCCAGGCCGTCATCGGCGCCGATCCGCAGGACCTCAAGTACGAGGGTGAGCCCACCGAGCTCGTCGTCGGCGACGACAACGTCTTTCGCGAGCTGGTCACCGCCCATACCGGCACCGCCGGCGGCGGCGGCGTGACCCGGATCGGCCATCACAACCGGTTCCTGATCGGGGTGCACATCGCCCACGATGTCACGATCCAGGACCACGTCGTGCTGGCCAACAGCGTCCAGGTCGGCGGACATGTCCTGCTCGAAAGCTACGTGAACGTAGGCGGCATGACCGGTTTCCACCATTTCGTACGCGTGGGCCGACACGCCATGGTCGCCGGCATGACCCGCGCCAACGTCGACGTGCCTCCCTACATGATTGCGCATGGGGCCGAATGCCGCGTCCGCGGCGTGAACGTCAACGGCATGGCGCGATGGGGCTTCAGCCAGGAACGACTCGCGGCCATCCGGCAGGCCTTCAAGGACATCTACTCCGAGCGAAGCCGCTTCAGCGGTCCGATTCTGCGGCGGCTCGAAGGCGTCGAGAGTAACGGAGAGCTGACCGACGACGTGAAGTACCTCATCCGGTTCGTGCGCGACACCCTGCAGTCCGGGCACCGGGGCCGCTTCCTCGAGAGCGCCCGCGACGAGTCGACCCGAAAGCGCGCCGCGTTCTACGAAGAGGTCACCGAGAAAGGAGCCGAGGTGTGAGCGCTGCCGGCACGTCGACGCCGACGAGGGTCGCCGTCGTGGGCGTCGGACACCACGGCCGTCATCACGCGCGCGTCTATGCCGAGCTCCCCGAGGCGGAGCTGGTGGCCGTCGTCGACCGCGACGCGTCGCGCGCGGCCGAGCTGGCCGATCAGTACGGCTGCCGCGCCGTCGGCTCGGTGGAGGATATCCTCGACGAGGTCGAAGCGGTCAGCGTCGTCGTGCCCACGATCCACCATGTGGAGACCTCCCGTCCGTTCATCGAGCGCGGCATTCCCGTGCTGATCGAGAAGCCCATCGCGGCGGATGTCTCACAGGCCGCCGAACTGGTCGACCTGGCCCGCACGCACGACTGCCCCGTCGCCGTCGGCCACATCGAACGCTTCAACCCCGTCGTGCAGGCGATGCGTCGGTTCGACGTCGAGCCGAAGTTCATCGAGACCCACCGCATCAGCCCGTTCACGTTCCGGTCCGCCGACGTGGGCGTCGTGTTCGACATGATGATCCACGATATCGATATCGTGTTGAGCCTTGTCCGGGACGAGCCGGAGAGGATCGACGCCATCGGCGTCCGCGTGCTCGGCCGGAGCGAGGACATCTGCAACGCGCGGGTCACCTTCAAGCGCGGTTGCGTGGTTAACCTGACCGCCTCCCGCCTGGCCCTCAAGACCGAGCGCAAGATCCGCGTGTTCAGCGAAGAGGCCTACCTCTCGCTCGACTACCAGAAACGTGTCGGCCTGGCGGTCCGCAAGAAGGAAAACCTCGACATCCTCGAGTTCGCCAAGAAGCTCGACGCGGACGACTTGACCGATCTGACCGGCGCGGATTACACCGAGCTCGTGCACGTCGAGCCCCTCATGCCGAGCGACGACGTCGAGCCGCTCAAGTCCGAGCTGGCGAGCTTCCTGCGGAGCGTCCGGCTGGGCGAGCCGCCCGAAGTGACCCTCGACGACGGGGTGGCCGCGCTCAAGCTGGCCAGCGACATCGTGGCGGCCGTGGCTCAACATGCTTGGGACGGATCCTCCCGCCGGCGCGTCGGGCCCGATGCCGGGCTTTGCGCCGGCGGTTAGACTGCCGATTCCTTCACAGACCGTGCCGTGACACGCGCGTGAATCATGCCCTCGCGATGGCGTCACATCCTGAGCTCGCGCCGCCGGCGACGGCAGATCCTTCCTCCTGCGTGGCGACGCCATCCGGTCATCTACGCGGTTTTCGCCCTGATCGTCATCGTCGGCGTCTTGGCGCGGCGGTCTCCCGAGCCCGACGGGGCACCGCTGGGCGACTACGAGCGCTACCACGGCAGGACCTTTCGGGTGGCCAAGGTCGTCGACGGCGACACGGTGGATCTCGACGCGCCCGACGGCGAGAAGCGCACGACGCGCGTCAGGCTCTGGGGCGTCGATACCCCCGAGGTCCACACGCCGGGCGAGCCGCCCATGCACTACGGCCCGGAGGCGAGTGACTTTGCCAAGCGGCACCTGGCCGGCAGGGAGGTCGAGACGCTCCTGGTCGAGGGCGAGACCCGCGGCAAGTACGGTCGGCTCTTGGCCTATCTGCGCCTGCCAGGCGAGGAGACGACCTTCAATGAGCGGCTGATCGTGACCGGCCATGGCTACGCCGACTGGCGTTTCGACCACCCCTACAAGGAGCGGTTCCTCGAGGCCGAGCGGAAGGCGCGTCGGCAAGAAATCGGGTTGTGGGCCGAGGTGACACCGGGCAAGATGCCGGGTTGGCGGCGACGGCGCGCGAGCGATGCCGGCCGGGCGTCGCTGCGGCCTGTGCTCAGCGTGCTTGAAGGCGTGCGATGAGGTGACTCAGGTCGCAGAGCGAGCTACGGATCTTCGCGATGGAGCTCGATCGGCAGTGGGTCTCGAGTTCGGCGCACTTGGACGACAGGTCGTACAACCCGTAGCCGACGCCGCTGCCCTTCAGTTGGTGGGCCAGCGTCCGCAGGGCGTCGAGGTCCCATTTCTCATAGGCCCGCAACATCTGGGACAACCGGTTCGGCAAGGCCTCCACGAAGGCCTCGACCAGCTCGCCGAACTCCGGTTCGAAGCCGCTACCGTGGGTGACGGTCTTGCTCGCCTCACCGGACGATAGGGGTGCCTGCTCCTCCGACATGGTGTGCTCTTTCCTCTACGTAGTCTGCCAGCCCCTGCTTCGATACGCTCCTGCCCGCCGTGCGGTCTCGCTGCGGGCCGCCCCGAGGGTATCACCAGCCTCCGCCATTTGCGGAAGGTCCGCGCCCACGCCACCGGTGTGGGGCACGAGTCGATGGACTGCTATTACTATGTCGGCATGGTTACAGCAGAGCTTGACAATTTGCGGTGCTTCTTAACGAAGTCGTCCCCGAGAGTCGTGATGCACGCGGTTGTCCCGGACCAAACGTGGCTATTCGCACCTGTTGGAATCCGTATCGAGCTTCGCTTTGTGTAAGTCGCCGTGTGAAGTAGGGCGGCGGATGGGAACCAACGATCAGAAGCCGGCCTCGGTGTCGACCCGATGCATGACCTCTGCGATCAGGGCGTTGAGGCTGGCCAGGTCACGGGCCGCCTCGTCCAGGAGGTCCTGACGGCTGGCCTGATCGATGTGAGCGAGAGCCACATCTAACTCACTCAGGCCACTAGCTTTACTCTCATGGTCCAGCCGCTGGGCCAGCTCCGAGAGGAGCTGGCCATCCTGGGCATGCCAGGCCTGCCAAAGCTCCTCCAGCCGCTGGGGCAGCGTCCTGACGAACGCCTCCAGATCGCTGGTCGTCTGACCTTGGGCGGCGGGGGTGCCTGGTTGGTCGGTTGGCGACAGGATGCTTGCCGTTGGGGGCAATCTGGGTTCCCCGGCGTCGGGTGCGTTCGATGGCCTGGACCGATCACTCGTCTTGCCGAGCCAGGCCGAGACGGACTCGACCAGGACACCTCGGTCCACGGGCTTGCTGATGTAGGCGTCGCATCCCGCCTCGAGGCATTGGTCCTCGTCGCCCCGCATCGCATGCGCGGTCAGGGCCAGTATGGGGCGATCGTATCCCGCAGCACGCAGCGACCGCGTCGCCTCGTACCCGTCCATGACGGGCATCTGCATGTCCATCAAGACGACGTCGTAGTGTGAGGACAGGGCCTTGTCCATGCCGACCCGGCCGTTCTCGGCCACGTCCAGCTCGACTCCGGCCTTGGTGAGCATCATCGTGATCAGACGCCGGTTGTCGGGTCCGTCCTCGACGAGCAGGACCTTGCAGTCGAGCTGTCGGTGCTTCGGTTCCACAGCGTCGGTCGACAGGGTCCGCGCCTCGGTACTGTCGGGCAGGTACCGCTTCACGCCTTCGAGCGGGCCCGTCGGGATCTCGAGCGTGAAGGTGCTTCCCGTGCCAGGCTCGCTGTCGACCGTCACCCGGCCCCCGAGTAGTTGGGCGATGCGGCAGGTTACGGCCAGGCCCAGCCCCGTTCCGCCGTACTTGCGCGTCGTGGAGGCGTCGGCCTGGCTGAAGGGCTCGAAGATGGTCGTCAGCTTGTCCTGCGGTATGCCAATGCCGGTGTCGCGGACTTCGATCTCGATCAGGGGCTCGGAGCGGTCCTCGATCAGGCGAGAGCGAACGTCGACGCTCCCCTGGTCGGTGAACTTGACGGCGTTGCCGAGCAGATTGACCAGTGCCTGGCGGAGTCGCGTTCGGTCACTGCGCACCGTTTCGGGCAACGGCGACTCGTGGGCCAGCGTGAGCGTCAGCCCCTTGTGGTCGGCCCGTTGCCGCACCATATCGACCGTTTCCTCGATGACCTGGACGATGGAGCACTCGGCGTCGTCGAGTTCCATGTGGCCCGATTCAATCTTGGACAGATCCAGGATGTCATTGATCAGAGCGAGCAGATGCCGACCGCTACGTTGGATGGTTTGGGCGGCCGCCCTCTGGTCCTCGCCCTCGATGTTTTCGCAGAGCAGGTCGGCGAAGCCGAGGATCGCCGTGAGCGGCGTGCGGATCTCATGGCTCATGTTGGCGAGGAATTCACTCTTGGCCGAGTTCGCGGCGAGTGCTTCGCGCGAGGCGGCCTCGAGTTGCTCCATGGCGGCTTGCAGTTGGAGCGACGTGCGGCGTTCCCGGTTGAGGGCGTCGATCATCCGCTCGTTGGTGTCTCGCAGTTCGGCTTCGATGCGATTCCGCTCTTCGATCTGGGCGCGCAGGTTCCTATTGGCGCGGCTGAGGTCGCGCTGGCTCTGTTCCAGATGCTCCTTGCGGACCGTCGTTGCCGAGAGGTGGTCGACCATGCGGTTGAAGTCGTGCACCAGGTCGTCGACCTCGCCCATCATCGGGCTGGTCACGCGGACGTCGTAGTCGCCCTGGTTGACCCGGTGGGTCGCCTCCCGGAGCTGCGTGACGATCTTCGAGAGATGCCGTCCGCCCAGCCAGGATAGAACCAGAACGCCGATCAGCCCGATGCCCATGACCATCAGGACGGCATCACGGCTGCCGCGAAGGAGACTTCCGACGACGGTCGTCACATGGCGCGTCGTTTGGGCCGACACCTTCTGCGCCGCCTTGAGCGGCTGGGTGAACTCATCGACAGTGGTCGTGGCGGCCACGCAAAGCCGGATGCCGTCGGCCGTGGTGGCCTCGAGGGACGCCAGGTGGAGGTACTTGTCTTGCATCGTGCCGTCGTCGGTCCGCCAGGTGTAGTAGCCGGCTGCATCGCCGCCGTTCATCACCGCCCGGAAGAGCCCGCACAGTTTGGGGAACTGCTTTTCCGTGTCCATCATCCGGACCCCGACCACGCTGGGGCTCGGGTGAAAGTGTACGATCGTCGTGCGGCAGTCGTGCAACGCGGTGTACCCGGTCTGGCCGACCGGCTGGAGGGCGATGTCACGGAAATCGGCGTCGCGTTTGAGATCCTCAAGCGTTCGATCCGGGTGTGCCTGGAGGTAGAGCGAGAGCTGAAGGGCGACGTCTTGGGCCTTCTCCTGGATCGCCGACTCGATCATACCGCGTATGACGGCCTCGCCGCGCTGCCATTCCACCTGGCGCCCTTCCGCCAGGACGCGCCGCGTTTCGGAGGGCAGGCGATGGGTCAGGGCCTGGACGGCCAGACCCACGGCGACCATCGGGGCGAGCGCCGAGAGCAGCGCGAGCAGCGTAAGCCGCCTGCTGAAACGCCGTCCCCACAGCCACGTTAGTCGCATCCGTCTAGCCTCGCTGGAAACACCGGGCCACCTGGTCGAAGGCCCGAACCGGTCCCAGAGGGTCCCACCGGAACCGGAGCCCGGCTCACGGCCTGGGCGCCCCCCCCGGCCAACCGCCGATGGATCGCCGTCATCACACAGATCGGTGAAAACCCTTGCGGTATTGAGCGTATGCGAGTCGGCTTCATGCTCGAGGATCCGGTAGAGCTCTTTCCCGGCAGGCAGCAAGATGCGGACGTCGGTCCTGCGGCCTTACCAGGTCTGATAACGGATCGGACGCTTGAGAAGGGTCGGATGCGAGGCCGAGCCGCTCGATCGCTCAGACCGTCAGCAGGCGCCCTGGAAGAACTTGCCCATCGTGCGGAGCATGATGGCCAGGTCGAGCTCGAGTCCCATGTGCTTGATGTAGTACAGGTCCAGTTGCAGCTTCTTCCTTGCGTCGTCGACGCTCGCCCCGTATCGGAAGTTGATCTGCGCCCAGCCCGTCAGACCCGGCTTGACGAGCAGCCGCTCGCTGTAGAAGGGGATCTCGCGGCGAAGCCGCTCAACGAACTCCGGTCGCTCGGGTCTGGGGCCCACCAGCGACATGTGACCCAACAGGATGTTCCAGAGCTGGGGCACCTCATCGAGCCGGCTCCTGCGGAGGAAACCCCCGATGGGCCGGACACGCGGGTCGTTCTCGACGGCCCAGGCCGCGACGCCTTCCGGTTCGGCGTCCACGGGCATGGTCCGGAACTTGTAGAGCGTGAAGATCTTGCCCTTGTGGCCCATCCGCCGCTGCGAATAGAAGATCGGACCGCGGCTGTCGATCTTGACCAGCAGGGCGATCAGCGGCCACAGCGGTAGACTGAGCGTCAGCCCGATGACGGCCGTCGCTACGTCGACGATCCGCTTGATGGCCATGGCCTCCTCGCGGTGGCTCTGCAGGTCGGCGAAGAGGAACCAATCCGGGCCGATGTGGTGCACGGGGATCTCGCCGAAGGCCTTCTCGCAGAAGGTCACCTCGTTGGTCACGCGGCAGCCGAGGCGCATGCACGCCAGAGCGGCCTCGGCCACGTCCGGTCGTTGGGCGAGCTTGCTGCCGACGACGACCTCGTGGACCTCATGTTCGGTGATGATGCGCTCGATGTGATCGGTCGTGCTGAGCACGCGACAGCCCTGCCGCAGCCGCCCGACCAGGTCGGGGTCGGGATCGACGAAGCCGACGATGCGGTAGCCGCGAAGCAGCCGCCTCTTGATCGCCTGGACGGCGAGCTGTTCGCTCGGTCCGGTCCCGATCACGAGCAGGCCCAGCGGGTAGTTCCGCAACGACCAGTAGGCGAGCAAACGCAGCGCCGGCCCGAGAATCAGGAACGTGGCGACCCCCCCTGCCGCCACGCGCCTGCTCAGGCCGGCGTAGAGGAACACGTGGATAACGACGTAGGTCAGCCCCGCGGCCATGGCGATGGTCATCAGCGCCCGCGCCGCCACGCGCGTGCGATGCAGCATGGTGTCGCGCTCGTACCAGCCGAAGACCATGCCGCCCATCACCAGGGCGCTGCCGAAGATCAGCTCGATCATGTAGGGATAGGGCACCGTCGCGGCGGGCCACCAGACGAGGACCTGGCTTCCGATCCAGATACCGCCCCACAGGCAAAGGAGATCCACCAGGATCCACGCGAGACGGGGCATCGACCAGAGAAGACGACCGATCAGGATCCAGAGATTGCGGCGCCCGGACTGGACGGTTTCGAGGCCGTGGGCTGCGGCCTCGGTGAGCGAGCCGACCGGTGCCGGTGCAGATGCGTTTGGTATGACCCAGCCTTCCGCGCTCACGTCGGGACCTCGTTTATCGGCGGTGGTGTGAGCATCGGCACGATGACCGGACCGATTAAGCAACCCGGGCCAAAAAAGGGGTGCGAGGTGCCTCGGAACGCTAGACCTGCCTGCCGCCCCCCTTGTCCCGGCGCCGGGCTCGACGGGGCGTTATCGGACGGCCGCGGCCGCTGGCGCCATGGCACGAATGGTTTTCGGATGCTCACCGGGCCCATAACGCCCGGCGCGTGGATTTATGGGAACGCGTCGAGGCCACAGACCGATAAGGGGAAGGCATGACTTCGCCGAGGACAATCGACGCACGATGACGAGCAAAGCCATGAATGCGATCACACGGGCTTGCGTGACGACGACGCTGCTGGCCGCGGGTCTGGCGGCCCTGGCCTGGCCGGGATGCGCCTCGAGCCAGCCCACTCCGACGACGGTCCGGCATGTCGAGTTCGCCCAGCTCGCCGCCAGCGCGCCTCGACCCGAGACGAACACCTACATGATCCTCCAGAAGGGCAAGACCTCGGGGCGGTTCCCGTGCAGTCTGGCCGTGGTGCGCGTGACCAGCCTCGAGAGCGAGTACGTCGAGGATGCCGTCGACGGTAAGCCCCAGAAGGTTTCCGGTCCGCAGCAACTCCTGCTCGATCTGCCGAACGAGGTGCGGGCCGTGCCGTGGACCGAGTTGTGCGACCACTTTCCGTCGATCACGTGCGTGAAGGTGCTTGGTCGACCGGCCGTGCCTTTCAAGGAGGTCACCATCACCGACCTGCTCAAGGCCGGGCTGCTTCAGCACACCTCGCTGATCCTCATCTACGGCCAGGACGACTTCGGCCCAAACCAGATCCGGCTGTTCGGGGCCCTGTACGACACGATGTCGGGTGGGCTGGTGGCCACGATCCAGGCGCAGGTCGAGCCGGTTCCCGGCCTGCCCACGCCGCCGGATCGGCTTGAGGAGGACCAGCGCCACGAAGACGCCGTGTGTCTGACCATCCAGCGATTCCAGCAGCTCACCCTGCAATGCCTGTATGAGCTTGCCCAGCTCGATGTCCCGTCGACGACGACCCAGCCGAACCCCTGGGACCGACCCGACGTCAAGCCGATGTACAGCCCATGGACGCGGCATCACTACGAAGAGTTCTATCGCTACTGATCGCCGTCTTGGCAGGACAACGTGGTTGACCATCGTCGTCATCATCGCCGTCGCGCCCGCAAGGAGACCCGTCGCGTCCTCCGCGCGCGGCCTGAGCGGGACATCTCCGACGTCGGGCTGATCAACTTCCTCCAGCGCAGCCTCCCCGAGTGCGCCCTCATCGCCTACCTGCTGCTTATCGCCTACTGCTCGCTGCTGCCGTTCGGGACGTTCGAGGCACAGGTGCAGCGTGTGGTGGACACGCTGGCCTGGACCGGGTTGGCGACCTGGTCGGGCGGGTTGAAGGACATCCTGCCGAACATCATGCTCTACGTGCCGCTCGGCGTCGGCAGCTACCTCGTCGCCCGACGGGCGGGCTGGGGCACGATCGCGGCCTTCGTCAGCGGCGTCAGCCTCTCGGCCGGGGCGAGCGTGGTTTTGGAGCTGCTGCAACAGCTCGTTCCGGAGCGTGTCTCGTCGTGGGTCGACGTCGTCTCGAACACGACCGGCGGGTTCATCGGCGTGGTCATGGGGCGGTTCGCGCACGGCATCGTGGTGGGCATGTTGGACCGGGCGCGTTATGAACTGAAGTACATGCCGCTTTCGACGGCGTTGCGCGCGTACGTGTTGGTCCTGATCGTCGCGGGCGTCGTGCCCCTCGATTTCACGTACGACGCATCGCGCGTGGCCTTGGCGCTGCGGCAGGCGCAGCTCGTGCCGTTCGGAACGTTCACCGATCAGCAGATCCACAACGCCCACGTCGTCCTCGGCGAAGGCACGAGCGGGGCCCTGGTGCACCGGCGGATGGTGACGGACTTCTGGCTGGACATGGCCGCCGAGGCCGCGGCCTTCGGCCTGTTGGGTGTGTTGTTCGGGATGATGTGTCGTCGTGAGATGAAGGCCGGCCGACTGGGCGGCTGGCTGTATGCGAGCGTGTCTTGCGCGTTCCTGGCCGCGGGCCTGTCGCTCTGCCAGTTCTTCATCATCTCGCGCGGGTTCGACGCCGGCGCGATCGTGGTGCGGTCGATGGCAGGGGCCCTGTGCGCGGCCCCGGCGGTCGTTCTGACGCCCAGACGACGCAAGCGCCTGCCCACGCCGGAGACGTTCGGCCCGCAAGGCTTCAGTCGGCGGACCGCCGGCTGGCTGACCTTCGGGGTGGTGTGCTACATCATCGCCCGTGGGGTCTCGCCGTTGATCATCTTTCCCGACGATCCCGTGTACCAGCAGGCGACGCGCGAGTTCGGTCTGTTTCCGCTGGCCCGCTACTTCCTGGCTCGCTTCCCGGTCTCGGCCGAGGACATCGTCTACAAGACGCTGCGATACGGCGTCTTCGGGGTGGTGGCCGTCCTGGCCGTGGGGCTCAGGCCCCGCGGCAGCTTCCAGCTCCGCGCGATCCGCATCACGATGGCGGCGGTCTTGCTGTCGTTCGTGATCGAGTGCGCGCAGCTCTTCATCCCGACCCGCTGGCCCGACATCACCCACATCCTGCTGGCCGCGGTGGGAACGTATTCCGGCGTGATCGGCACGCGTTGGGTCAACGACGGCTACCGCCACCTCCGAGCCGGCGTGGTCTTCCGCGATCGGCGCCTCGCCGAGCGGATCGCCTCGGGGCAGGACGCAAAACCCGTGCTGAACGTCGAGGTTCCCCCGCCCGACGCGGATGCGCCGAAAGAGGCCATGCCGGACGTGCCTAGATCGGCCAAGCGCTAGCCACTGACATGATCGAGTCCAGTGAGTGCCGCCTGAACGGGAAGGACTGCACCGACCGACGACCATGGCTCATCATCGAAGTCCGGACAAAGGGATTGTACGGATGCTTCCCTATCTCCGGCCAGCACGATGGCGATCCCCGTGTCCTACGCGATGAAGACGATGATGACGTCGCTGCTACAGGTCTGAAGCGATCCTGCTGCATCCTCGACGAACGGATCATCGAGTTGCCTCCCAGCGAGTTCGTTCGGCGATGCGGCCAACTCGTCGATCAGCTTCTTGCTCGGTTCAGAGACTACGCAGGGATGTGATTCGAGCGAGCTGGTGCGGCTTGGCGCAGGCAACTCAGCCGACCCGATCCGCCTTCCACGTCCGCACGGCCTTGGCCTTGTCCTCACCCCGTTCGGCCAGGATGTAGTCGCTCGCCACGGCCATCACCTCGGTGTAGCGGATCGAGTAGTGCCACACGCCCCGGGTCAGCAGCTCATCGGACAACTTGCGGTCGCGCTTGAGGATGGTGGGCTCGGCCTCGTGCCACCACGGATCGGGCGTCAGGGCCTCGACCTCGTCGACGAGCTTGCCATAGGTCTCGGCGGCCGGGATGTCCATTCGGGCGTTGATGAACCAGTGCAGCGTTCGTTGCAGCTTGGCCACGAGCAGGTCGGTCGCCTCATCGAACCGAAGACAGCTCGCGCAGAAGTAGTTCTCCATGTCCCGCATCTTGGCCTCGTCGATCAGGCCCGCGTCGCGGGCGATGGCGTGGCTCTCGGTGCCCTCGAACGGGAAGAACACCGCCCACCGCATGCGGCCGGGCCGGACACGAACCATCAGGTCGATCGTCTCGTTGAGCGTCTCGACCGTCTCGAACGGCAGGCCGATCATCAGGAACGCGCTACTGTGCAGGTCGTGCCGCCGGCAGATCTCGAAGGCCTCGGCGATCTGGTCGTTGCTCATGTTGCGGCGGAGGACGCGTCGGCGGAGATCGTCGCTGCCGGACTCGACGCCGAACTTGACGATCATGCAGCCCGCCGCGGCCAGCGCCGCGGCCACGTCGTCGTTAAACGCCTGCACGTGGGCGTTCAAGACGAACGGCAACCCGACCTTGGCGGCCGCGTACCGCTCGAACAGCTCGATGCAGTAGGCGCGGTTCATCGTCAGCAGGTCGTCGTCGAAGATAATCGTCTGGATGGCCGGGTGGCGGTCGCGGAGTTCGAGGACCTCGTCGATGACCCGGTCAGGCGGATAGTGTCGCAGGTAGGCCTTGGGCGTCTCGCCCGCCTCGGCGGTGTAGCGCTCGCGCATCTCGCGGTTGAAGCAGTAGCTGCACTGGAACGGGCAGCCGCGGCTGGTCAGCACGCTCTGCCAGCCGTTCTTCCGCGGCAGCATGTGGTCGAGCTCGTAGATCTCGTAGTCTTCCGGGGGCAGCTCGGCGAGCTGCGGGTAGCGACCGAGCGGGTTGCGCCGGTAGGTGCCGTCGGGCAGCCGGATGCAGAAGTTCGGCACGTCGCGATAGGTTTCGTCACCGGCCTCGAGTCGGTCGATCAGCTCGGGCAGGGCGTTGTCGCACTCGCCCACGCCGATGAAATCCCACACCCCGTCGGCGATCACCCGGTCGGTGCAGAGCAGCGTGTGCACGCCGCCGACGGCCAGGGCTGCCTCGGGCAGCGCGGCTCGGATCGCCCGCGCGAGCCGCAGCGCGTAGGCGTACTGCTGGCTCATCGCGCTGAAGGCGACGAGGTCGGGCCTGGTCCGCCGGACGTGCTCGACCACCTCGTCGTCGGTGGGCACGTCGTAGAGGGCCTCGTTGATGTTGAGCAGGCTCGTCTCGTGGCCCCGGGCGCGGAGCGTTCCGCTCAGCACGGCGATCCCGTGGTTGAAGCCCTCTTCGGCGTTGAGGTTCGGGTAGATGAACAGGACGCGCATGCACTCACGCTAACGATCGGCCTGGGCGGAGTCAACGAACCCCCAGAAGCAGGCGGAGGCGGCCTTCCTTGCTCGGGCGTCGGCGACGCGCTAGAATGAGGGTGTTGGTAGATTCCACCCGAACGAGTCGCGAGTGCGAGGTAGCTGTTATGGCCAAGGACGCCAAGGAGCGTTCGGCGAAGATCGAGACCGTCGAGCCGCTCGGCAAGCGGGTCTTGATCCGCAAGGACGAGGACAAGAAGGAGACCAAGGGCGGGATCGCTCTGCCCGACAAGATCGAGATCCCGACCATCACCGGGCGCATCGTCACCATCTCGGCCCAGGTCGAGAACGACGACGACTTCCCCATCAAGCAGTACGACAAGGTGTTGTTCAACCCCAAGAACGCCATCCCCGTCGACTTCGAGTCGGACAATCAGCTCTTCGTCGTGCCCATCGAGGACCTGGTGGCCGTCTTCCGCAAGGAGTAGGAATCGGCCTCAGTCTACAGACTCCGGGCCTCAGGCGCGCGTGAGCCGAGCCCGCTGGCGCACGCCGCGGCCTACTTCGTCACCTTCTTGATCCACGCCTCCTTGATCTGGATCTCCATCGGCGGGCCTTTGTGGAGCTGCGGGCCGATGAGGCCTTCGCGCGGGATCGTCGCGTCCTTCTCGGTGTACTTGACCGTGACGAAGCCGTTGAGCTCCAGCTCGATGTTCGGGCCGACGGCCTTGATGAGGTACTCGTTCCAGCCCTTGGGGTCGTAGTGCTTCTTCGTCTCCGGCGGCGAGGTCGCCAGCTTGCCCCGGCGCTTCTCGTCGTAGAGCCAGCCCCAGTACCTGGCCCCGACGTCGGCCTGGTAGCCCTTCAGGACGTAGTCCGGGTGTCGCGTGCTGCGGATCTGAAACCCGCTGTTGCCCTTGCCGTCGACCAGGCGGAACTTGATGTACAGGATGAAGTCGCCGTACTTCTTCGTCGTGCACAGGAAGTGGTTGTGCTTGATGTCGCCGTTCGACCGGCCGACGATGAGGCCGTCCTTGACCTTCCAGAGCTTCTCGTCGCCCTCCCAGCCCTTGAGCGTCTTGCCGTCGAAAAGCCGCTCGAAGCCCTTGCACTTGAGGCAGCCGCAGCCCTTGCCGGTGCACGTGACCTTCACTTTGCCGGCCTTGTCCGAACCGCACGAACCGCAGTTGGCCCAAGCCGGGCCGGACAGCATGAGCACCAGGGCCATGCTTTTTGCGATGACGCGAGTCATTTCGACGCCTCCTTCGTGGTCGGCGGCAGGGGCTTGATCTCCACGTCCCGGAACCACAGGCCGCCGCCGTGGTACATGAGCGTGACGTGACCTTTGAGGGGCCGCTTCTTTAATTCGGCCGTGTCGTCGAAGCTGCCGTCGACAACCTTCACGCCGTTCATCCAGACCTTGACCTCCTTGCCGCGCATGAGGACCTGCATGCGGTTCCACTGCCCCGCCTTCTTGGTCGCGCGAGGCTTGGCGGGGATGTTGCAGTACACACTGCCGGCGTGCTGACAGGCCTTGATCCTGCCGTCGTACTTCTTGGCGTAGTCGTCGAGGATTTGGATCTCCGTGTGGTCGCGAAGCTTCAGCCCGCTGTTGCCGCCGGGCTGCACCTTCCATTGCAGCCGGATCACGAAGTCGTCGAAGACCTCCTTCGAGACGAGCTGGTACGCCTTGCGCGGCTTGTTCACCAGCACGCCGTCCTCGATCACCCAGCTCGTGTTGTCCGGCGAGATCCGCCAGTGATCCAGGTGCCTGCCGTCGAAGAGCGGGATGTAGCCCGAACCGGGCACCACCCGCTTGGCCGCCCAATACATCGCGTTGAGCAGCAGCTTCTGGAACGTCGCGTTGGCCATCGCCCGCTTGCCGTGACCGTTGGCGAGATAGGCCACGCGGCCCATGCCGACGTGCCGCACCCAGGCCATGTTGCGATTGTCGCCGGCCTTTCTGGCCAGCACGTGGATCTCGGCTTCGGGGTGATACGCGTGCTGGTAGTCTTCGTCCGTGATCTCGAACCGCTCCGGCAGGCCGGTCGTGATCGGATGCCACCGATCGACCACCTCGACCGGAAACGTGCCGTGACCGTGTCCGGTGAACCGGCCGCCGATGAGCCGCCAATAGGTGTCGCTGTTCTTGAACGAGTCGCTGGCCGAGTGGATGCCGACCAGCCCCTTGCCGGCGGCGACAAAGTCGCGCAGGCCGTGGGCCTGGGCCTCGGTGAGCTCATGTCCCGTGGTGTGCACGACGACGAGGTCGTAGCCCTTCAATCGGTCGGCCAGCAGGGCGTTCAGGTCGGGCGTCTCGGTGATCCGGAAAGCCCCGGCCTTGCCCACGAGGCTCTCGAAGAAGGGCCGTTTCTGATCCCATTCATGGCTGCCATCGGCCAGCAGCAGCGTGCGGACCTTCTTGGCGTCCGAATCCTTCGACGCGGCTGGAGACGGCCGGGTCGATCCGAGGGTGATGATCGCGACGACGACAACGACGACGGCGGCTCGACAGGTGTTCATCCAAGGTGCTCCCCACGACTGGTCACGGGTCGGCGGCAGGAGGCTCGCGGACCGGCTGCGCTGACGGTCGCTCGCCCGACGGGCCACACCGCCGGCAACACCAAGCGCGGTCAGCAAAGGCCTGGCAGTCTAGCATACCCCGGTCCCGGAATGCCAGCCGAGGGACGTTTCGCGGTCGATCGTGGGTGCAGGCGGGTTCTGTCACCTGTCAGGGCGCGTAGAATGTCCTCCCGGGGT
>CAZUQM010000023.1:0-108867 GCA_964622545.1 uncultured Planctomycetales bacterium
CGTTGGCTGCGGGAGGCGGGCGTCCGCCCGGTCGTCATCGGCGAGGGCCGCAACGGGGCCATCCGCTATCGCTGGCGGGACGTCGAGGCCTGGCTGGCCTCGCTGGACGAGGTCGATTGACGGGTTGTCTTCCGCTTCACACTGCCCCTCCCCAATCCTACTGAGCAATCCGAAGCGGCACCGCGTCGGGTCCCTCCTGGGCTTGGTTCAGCTTGTCGATCAGCTCGCGGATCAGCGCATCGGTGGGTTTCGTCGGATCACCGTTGGTTGGGGCCGGCCGCGTGAAGTCCACCACGTCGTGCATCTGCTCGGGGATCAGGGCGGCGTAGTGCCGGCGGCAGATCTCGGGCGAGTGGCCCATCAGCTCGGCGATCTTGTAGAGCGACTCGCCCTTCTGGGCCAGCTGGCTGCCGAACGTGTGGCGGAAGTCCAGGCACGACCACTCCAGACCGACCGACCGATTGAGCCGGCGGAGTTTCTCGGAGAAGTTGTCGGGGTCCCACCGTCGGCCCTGCGGCGAGGGAAAGAACCAGGGGGACCCGGCCGGGGGCACGTAGTCCTTGAGGATCTTGAGGAGGGCCTCGCCGATCGGCACGACGCGGTTCCGCTTGGTCTTGGGTTGCCAGAACTCCCCGTCGATCGTCTTGGCCTGGACGCGGATCAGCCGCTTGTCGAGATCGACGTCCTTGCTCGTCAGCCACAGCCCCTCCTCGCGCCGCAGCCCGGCGTAGATGTACGTGGCGACCAGCACGCGGATCCCTGGGTGATCTTCGAGGACCTTCAGCTGGACGGCGATCTGATCGAGCGTCAGGAAGCGGATCACCGGCGGGGGCTCGCGCCGCTTCTGGACGATCGCGGCCGGGTTCGGGTGCCGTCGATCGGGCGAGATGAAGTCCCAGTTCTTGGCGGCGTAGTTGAACATGACCTGCAGGATCTCGCGATGGCGGTTGGCCGTCTTCGGCGCGATACCCTCCTCGCGGATCCGGCGGGTGATGAAGGCCTCGATCTTGGCCCCGGTGATGTCCTCAAGCGTCTTGCCCTCGACGCGCGGCGGCTTGCGGGCCTCGCGGCCCTTCCGGCGGCGCTTGCCCTTCACCGATTTCTTTCGTTGGTCGAGGGGTTCGAGGGCCGGACAGATCGGACCGAACACGACCCGCAGGGCGGACACGTCGCACGCGTAGGACTTCTTCGTCCGCGTCGTCGAGAGGTACGCACAGAAGTCTTCGAGGAACGCCGCGAGCGGCGTCTTCGACGGGGCAACGAGTTCGCCCTTGGCCTCATCACCCTCGATCTGGCGCTTGATCTGGTGGGCGATCCGCGCGTTGGTCGTCTTGAGCGAGTGATAGACCTGACGTCCGTCGACGTAGTACTTGATCCACCAGACCTTCTTCTTTCCGCGTTGGAAGAGGAACGCCACGGCACACCCCTTGACCGCTCCCGGACGTGGAAGCTTGTCCTACTTCAGGAGCGGCAGGTCCGCGTCGCGCGTTCCAGCGTAGTTGCATTTTAGTTGCAAATCGCTTTCGCGCCAGTGTGGACCAAAAAAGAAGGACAAGCGTTGTCGCTTGTCCCTAAGGGGGTTACCGCACTTAGCGGGGGCAGGACTCGAACCTGCGACCTCCGGGTTATGAGCCCGACGAGCTGCCAACTGCTCTACCCCGCAATGTCTAACTCCTTAACCTAACGCTAAGATCGCGTCATGTCAACCTAACCGACAACAATCCCAACACGGTTCGTACCAACCGCCGGGACCGCTGGTTCGCATCGCCGGCCCGAGACCATGCCATCGACCATGCCTTACGCACCACCCATCCACGGCATGTCGAACACCACGGTGTGACGAAAACCGGCAGGCGGCTCCGGGTCTGGCAAGGACATCCACATTTTCAACCGCTACCTCGACATGCTCACTACACGTGAAGCGGCACGCCACCCGCCTGACCAACTGGGCAGGGCGGAACGAACCGGGGCGGGATCCACCAGGCTAGTAGTCCGACACAAATGAATCTGTTGGTTTCCCAACTTCGGAGCGGCCGTCGGAGACGCGACTGTGAAGGAGCGTTGTTGTTCAAACGCTCCAACAACACAGCTCCCTGACGGTCGCTGCTCTGATAAGCGTCTCGCCCTCCTGATCGGAACCCACAGAAACAAGTGTGGTCGGGTACTAGGACGCTCCGGGCCGGGAGGCACCAGAACGACACTCACCAGACCTCCTGCGTATCAGCCGACTCGTTCAGCGGCGCGGCGACCCTCGCCCCCCGAGGCGTCAACGCCGGCCGGCAGTCGTACAGCCGCACGCCGGGATCGCTATAGACCCGATGAACGATCGGACCCGTCGGTCCCCACGGAGCCGGAGGTCGGCCGAGCCGAGAGCCCGACCTCTGAACGGGTGGGCGCCATCGATCGGGCGGCACACGCACACCGTGCGCGCGAACCCA
Organism: uncultured Planctomycetales bacterium; assembly: GCA_964622545.1. Classification (GTDB taxonomy): domain Bacteria; phylum Planctomycetota; class Phycisphaerae; order UBA1845; family JAFGLZ01; genus JAFGLZ01. The sequence continues at coordinate 2,439 of CAZUQM010000023.1, forward strand.
CCTGTCGATCGCGTCCGACCTCCCCTGCCCCATCCCGCTCATCGGACCACGGCCCGCGAGCATCACGTACCGGACCTGACCCGCCTCGACGCGGGCCGCAAACTCCTCGGCCGTCAGGATCGGGTCCATCCCCGTGAAGCCGCCGTAGGCCATCACGCTCTCGCCGGTACGGATGATGATCGGCGCGGCCAGGTGGATGTCCGGGACGGCCAGAAGGAAGGGCTCACCGGGCCGGTTGGCTCGGAGGAAGTCGACCACGTGCCCCACGCCGCGCCAGAGCTCGGTCTCAGGCACCCGCTCGACCTCGAGCAAGCACGGATCGGCAAGAGGCACCATGCGTCCTCCCGGTGCAAGCCCTGGTGTCGCCGACCACGCGGCCGGGCAGACGATGAGAGTCGCGAGCCCCAGGATCAGACCGCCCAGCGCCGCCCGACGAGCGAACCTCGCTCTGCCCGCCATCGCCCTGCCGAAAAGCATCCCTCCTACCGAAACCGCCGCGCCCACGGTCAGCACCGGCAGCAGCCATGCGGCCCACGTCACCGAGCGACCGGCGATCAGTCCCTGGCACAGGGCGGTCAGTCCCACCGCCGCGATCGGGAAACCCGTCCACGCCACGCCCCGCTCGACCGCTCGCCAAAGGTAGACCGCAGCGATGCCCACTAGAACCGCCAGCGCCGGTGCCGCCAAGCTGAGATAGTACGGGTGCACCGGACCCGGCAGAAGGCTGAAGGCGACCCCGACCATGAGGAACCAGACGCCAAAGAGCCCCACGGCCCGATCCGTACTCCGCCGCCGCAGGAGCGTTCGACCCGCCGCCATGGCGATCAGCCCCACGACGGCAAAAGGGATCCACCACGCGATGTGGCCGGCCAGGTCGCGATGGAGCAAGCGCAGCGGCCCCGGTGCCCCGCCGTGACCGGTTACCACGTCGTCGCCGATACCGGGAAATCCCCCACCCGGTGGCCTACCAGGCCGGGGAGGTCCATCCCCTCCGGCCGGGGGCGGGCCGAACCCAGACGGGCCGGCATGAAGCCCCTTGGGGCGGGCGCGGCGAGGACCCGTTCCCCGTAGACCGACAGGCCCTCGACCCGCTGGCGGACCGGGCGGACGGCCCGCAGAGAAGCTCCGTCGACCTAAGGCGAGGCTCACGGCCGAGTTGTCGGGCGAATCGCCCACATAAGGCCGCGACGCGGCCGGCGTCAGGTCGACGACGATGGGCCAAGAGAGCGAAACCGCTGCCAGCACTACCGTGGCCAAGCACCAATGCGCGACGCGCTTCATTCGTCCAACCGGTGCCGCCACCAGGTACAGCACGTAGAACGCCGGCAGCACGAGATAGGCCGCCGTCAGCTTCGTGTTGAACCCCACGCCCGCGAGAATCATCGACGCCAGCAGCCACCGCGGGCGTCCCGTCTCCGTCGCTCGCAGCATCGCCCACGCCGCGGCGAGCAGGATCAGCACCAGGCAGCTATCGGCAAGGTTGCTGCGATCGGCCGCGACGTTGGCGGGGCTCACCGCCATCACGACCCCGGCCAACAAACCACCCCAAGGACCGACCGCGCTCCGTGTCAGCACGTAGACCAGCACGACGGCAAGAATGCCCTCGGTCGCCTGCGGCACATGCAGGCTGAGGCCGTCGTAACCGAGCAACCTGACGAGCAGGGCCTGAATCCAGAACGCCACGGGCGGCTTGTCGACGGACACGAAGCCGGCCGGGTCGAACGCGGCGTACAGGAAGTTGTGCCAGTTGCCGGCCATGCTGCGGACGGTCGCGGCGTAGTAGATGTTGCCGAAGCCGACCTGGTCGAGGTTCCAGAGCCGCAGCGCGGCTGCGAGGAGAAGGACGGCCGCCAGGGCCGCCACGCGAAGCACAACCGCCCTATCGCCGCGTGTCGTTGCTTCGCCTGCCGGATGGATCGCGGGGGTTGCGGGCATGGGGCGTGGTCTCATGATCCCGGCGGTGCGTCGGATGGCGCAGACCGACCCTGCGGGTGATGACGTCTTTGGACCCCAGCCGGCAGCCGCTCACGCCGAGGCCGGCTCCTGGTTCCAATGGTGCATGATCTTGAGCGTTTCGGGCTCGGCCTGGACGGTCAGCTCGTCGCCCGGCTGGAGCACCGTCTCGGCCGAGGGGAACAGCGTCTGTTCCTTGCCTCGAGTATGGCCCAACACGAACGCGTGCTGGCCTCGGCCCAGGTCGCGAATCGATCGCCCGTCCAGGACCGATCCCGGCGTCACCGTGATCTTGGCCACGGCAAGGAGCCTGTCTTCCACATAGAACGCGTTCACGATCGATTTGTCGCTCGAGCTGGTGGCAAAAAGCGGCGCGGCCAGCTCCGATGTGCTGAACGTCAGCTCCATGTCCAAGCTGTCGCGGAGCTTGGCGGCCAGTTCCTGGTCGAACATCCGCAGGACCACGCGAATGTTCTCGTTGAGCTTGCGGGCGTCGAGGGCCATCTCGAGGTTGGCCAGGTCGTCGTCGGTGGCCAGGATGATCGACTTGGCCTCGGGCACGTTCAGGTCGTCGAAAACGCCTTCCTCGCGGCTGTGGCCGATCCGCACGGGGATGCCGTGCCGCCGCGCGTAGGCGAGGTTCGGGCAGTTGGGGTCTTTCTCCAGCACGGCCACGTCCTCGCCGAGGTAGAGGAGCTGCTCCAGCGTGCGGAGCCCGACCTTGCCCAGCCCGCACAGCACGACATGGTTCTTGAGCGTCTTGCACATGGCCTGCACCCATTCCGCACTCGTCTCATCACGACGGATGATGTGGTAGCTGAACCGAACGATGCCGTCGAGGATGACGACCAGCCCCAACGGCGGCAGCGCGATGTAGAACACCTGGAGCAGCCAGTGCTCGGGGTAGTCGAGCAGGTGCTCCATGAAGACCAGACAGTACGTGATGTAGAGCGCCTCCATGTAGCCGAGCCGCTCTTGTCGGTAGAGGGCATGGAACGAGATCGTCCCCACGACCAGGACGGCCGCGAAGATGCCGAGCATCGGCAGGAAGTGCCGGATCGGCTTGCGCATGTAGTGTATGTGGGCTCGGGCTCGTCGCAGCGACGCTGGCATGGGCGGTAGTATCCCGAGCAGATGCGGTCGTGTAAACAGAGCGCATAGGATGCCGATCGCGGCACGGGCCTTGCCGGCTTGGTACACTTCGCCTCGGTGTGCGACCGTGGGCCCGAACGGAGAGCTTCGAAGCGGGTGGGCCTACGTGACGAGCCCGTTCGGCTTGTCGGTTGGCGCCGTGGTGGTCTTGCTCAGGGTACTCGCATCTGGCATCGGTCTGTTCTGGCCGTGGAAGCACGATCGATAGAGTGACGCAAAGCGGGTCCTCTGAATCCGCCGGTGGGTCGAAACGATCCTACCGCACCACCCCGCGCCCTAGGTCAACCCAGAGACGGTGTACCACCTCCGTGATGCCTTCACCAACCCGAACGTGAAGAGCACCAGCATGGTCATGAGCCCCAGCGGGCAGACACCGGCCACCGCTGGGGCGGGAGGTGCTGGCAGCGGAATGTCGAACCGCGAGAAGAGGATGTCTCGGTCCGATCCGATCGCGACGGCGTCACCCAGGTTGCTCGTCGAGGCCCACGCGACCAACCAGCCGCCCGACCGATCCGACGCGATGAAGGGGAAACTCGATTCGAAGTCGTTGATGATCGGTACGGGCTGCGTCCACGATGGGCCATCGTCCGTGCTCTGAGAGATCAGCACACTGAGATCGTTGCCATACAGGAGCCCATCTGCATCGTAGCTGAAGCCTACACCGCTGCTCGGCTCAGTGGACCAGACGCCGATCCATGTCCCGGCACCGTCGGTCGCCAAAGAAGGGAAGTAGCTGCCCATTGGGTTGTTGCCATCGCTGGGCTGAGGGCTGGCGGCGGGGTTCCACGTCGCACCGTTGTCGACGCTGCGAGCCACATCCACCGCCGTCGTGCCCACATCGTACGTCGCCCACATGACCAACCATGTGCCGGCTCCATCGGTGGCGACATCCGAGCCGATGTAGAAGTCTTCATCAGCCAGGGGCTCGGGATCGGACCACGTCGAGCCGTTGTCGGTGCTGCGAGCGACAAAGATCACGTCGGCGGACTGCGCCCAGGTCGCCACCCATGTCCCGAGCCCGTCCGCAGCGACCCTAGGGAGAATGTCAGACTCGTCGTCCGTATCCGCGTCAGTGTTCAGTGATTGGGGATCCGTCCACGAAGCCCCGTTGTTGGTGCTCATCGCGAAGAGGATGTCGAAGTCCGTGCCAAGCGTCGTGCTCAGGTTCTCGCCCGATGACCACGCGGCCAGCCACGCGCCCTGTGCGTCGGTGGCGACGGCCGGGAAGTAGTCGTTCCCTTCATCGATGTTGCCGTTGGTGTTCAGCACGGTCGCGTTGCTCCAGGTCTGGCCGTTGTCGGTGCTCTGAGAGACCTTGATGTCGAAATCAACGTCGTCCTCGGCGTTTCCCGACTGCCAGACGAGAACCCAATTCCCTTCGCCGTCCGTGGCCAGCGAGGGGTGCAGGTCGTTCGTGGTGCCATTCGACAGCGGCGGGGCCGTCGGCGGATCGGACCACGTCTGCCCGTTGTCGGTGCTGCGCGAGATTAGAATGTCGAAAGCCTCTTCGTCCGATGACGTGTCCACATCAGCGTGCCATGCGACGATCCACACGCCCTGGCCATCGCCGGCAATTGCGGGGGCGGTGTCCATGGCCGTGTCTTGCGGAGCGTTCAGCAGTGCTGGCGCCGTGAAGTTCGGCTGTCCGAAGGCCGCAACGGTAGCCATGGAACACACGGCCACGAAGCTGAGTTGGCTGGTGAGCAAACGGAAGCACGCTGTGGATGCAAGGCTGGTATGACGGGTCATGGTGTGCACTCCTGGGCTCGCTGAAGCCGTTCCCCTCGGGTGCCACACCAGACTTGGACGCTCGGGAAGGACAATCCTTCCGACATCTTCCGTTTGCCGATGCGCCGGCCGACCTGAAGCTCACACGCGGTTTAACCTAGCTGTCCGTCAACCGCTACGCCAGGCGGCCCGGTCGGGTTTTCATCACGTCGTCTTCGACCGTCGGTCGCGGCCAGACGCCGTGAGCCACAGACCCAACAGGAGCAGAGGCAACGGGGCGGCAGCCCCGCAGGGTGGTGCCGCGGCGGGTGGCGGTGGCGGCTCGCAGGCATCGATGGTCCCGTCGCCGTCCGAGTCGGGTTCGCATTCATCGGGCACGCCGTTGCCGTTGCAGTCCTGGCTGGCGCCGGACGCGGTGTCACATTCGTCGGGCACACCATTGCCGTTGCAGTCCTCGCTGGTCCCCGAAGCGATGTCATCAGCGTCGGGCACGCCGTTGCCGTTGCAATCGATGAAGGCTTCAAACGCGCCGATGTCCACGATCGGGGGCGGGCCCTGGCCCGTGTCGGCGACGGTCGGGATATCCGCGAACCGCGACAGGCCGGCGAAGTCGAGGGGCGTGGGCTCGGCCGTGTTGCCGTCCTCGTCGAGGTCGCCCACGTCGGCCGGCACGCCGGGGTTCGACCCCGCATCGATCGCGGGCGAGCCATCGGCCAGTCGCAGGTCGTCGTCCTCGGTGCCGGGCACGTCGTCGGCGCCGTCGGCATCGACGAAGAGCGGGTCGAGATCCAGGTTGCCCTGCCCACCGAGGCCGCCCGTGAGCCCCTGGATGATCGAGAAGTTGACACTGGCGGTAGCCCCGTTGAGCGTGAGCTGTGCGGTCTCGCCGGAACCGGTCGAGTCTGTGTTGCCCCAGAGGATGGAGTTCGCCAGTGTGACCTGCGCGCTTCCACTGAACGTGCCTATCGCGCCGCCCTCACCGTCGGCCTCGTTGGCCGTCATCGAGCAATTGAGAAACGCAATCGTGCCGGAGGTGGTGGCGAAGACGGCCCCGCCGTCGCCCGACGTGCTGTTGCCGCTGAAGAGGCAGTTGATGTACGTGCTCTCATAGTGGTCCAGGACCGCCCCGCCATTCGAGACGCTCTGAAGCGTCTGGTTGCCCAAGAACGCACAATTGACGAATCGATTCACGCTTCCGATACCGTTCAGGAGCGCTCCCCCGAGGTCCTCGGCCGAATTCTGCACGAATAGGCAGCGGATGTACGTGTTGACCGTATCGCTACTGCTGTAGACGGCCCCTCCGTCGGCCAACGCCGTGTCCGTGAAGTTCCCTATGAACGCGCAGTCAATAAGGACGGTCTCACCTCGGAGGAGGTAGAGCCCACCACCGCCAATCCCTCCGCAGCTATTCGCCTCGAAGACGACGTTCAACAACCTCAGCACACCCGCAGAGTCCTTGAGGATCCCGCCGCCGCCGCCGCCGGCCCTGTTGTTCAGAAAGATGCAGGCCGAGACCGTCGGGTTACCGTTTCGAATAACCATCGCGCCGCGGAAGCCGCCGTCGTTTGCGTCGCTGAGCGTGAAGCCGTCCAGGACGGCCGTCTCGTCATTGAAGGTGCTTCGGATGATCGGTGCGCTGTTGTCGCTCGGATCCAGAGGGACGCCGGTGTCGCCGCTCAGGATCGTCTCGTTGGCGGCGGGGTCGCGCTGATCACTGGCGATCTCGTCGCCGGCAAAGCCGCCGAGCAGGGCCACACCGTTGATCAACTCGAAGGGATCGTCGGCCCGGTGGATGCCGTCGGCCACCCAGATCTCGGTGACGGCGCCCCCGGAGTTCTCCGCCTCGGTCAAGGCGTCCTGGAGGTCGTTGTACGCGTCGTCCCAACTCGAGCCGTCGTTGTTGCCGTTGGCGCTCACGTCAACGAACACCACGGGTTGGCCTAGGGCCGAACTCGATACCCATGCGAGAACGACCAAGCCACACACGATGAAGCGAAACATGGCTGACATATCCTGGCTCCCTGTGCTTCAGCCCGCCGGATCAAGTTGTCGTTGCGGCGACAGCGCTTCCCTATGGGATGCAGCTGGGCCACGTCGTTTTGCAGCAGAGCGATGTATGGCTCCTATAAAACGCGTCGCCAGCGGCTGCCGTGCCATCATCAGGTCATCCGCCACGATCGCGGACGAAGACGTCAGACACTCCGTTGGTATCGTCGTCCACGAGGTTGCTTGCCTGGCTGCGGAAGGCCACGAACGAACCGTCGTCCGACAAGCTGGGGGAGACGCTCCTGTCGTTTCCCTCCGCGCCGGCTGAACTGACGCTGACGCGCTCGGTCTGGCCCGTTTGGCGATCGTGAAGGAAGATGTCGTGCGCTTCGTTCGTATCGTCATCCACCAGGTTCGTCGCCTCGCTGTCAAACGCCACGAACCTGCCGTCGGCCGACATGCTCGGACGTTCGCTGCCGTCGTTGCCTTCGGCGGCGGCCGAGTTGATGCTGACGCGCGTGGTTTCGCCCGTCTGGCGATCGCGTACGAAGACGTCTATCGCGTCGTTGCTATCGCCTGGAACGAGGTTGTCGGAAAGGCTGGCAAAGGACACGAATCGACCGTCCGCAGAGATGCTGAGACCATTGGCGCTCGGGTTATTCGCCTCCTCATCGTTCGAGTTGAGACTGACGCGGGTGGTCTCACCGGCCTGAAGGTCATGGACGAAGACGTCTTGGGAGAAGTTGGTGTCATCCTCTACGAGATTCGTGGCCCTGCTGAAGAAAGCCACGAACCGACCGTCGTCTGAGATGGCAGGCTCGCGGCTGTCGTCGTCCCCCTCGACGCCCGCCGAACTGACGCTGACGCGTGTGGTCTCGCCGGTCTGGACGTCCCGCACGAAGATGTCCGTCTTGCCGTTCGTATCGTCAGCGACGAGGTTGCTCGCGAAGCTTCTGAATGCCACCACTTGACCGTCGGCCGAGATGCTGGGGCCGAAGCTCGCGTCGTTCGCCTCTTCTCCGTCCGAGTTGACGCTGACCCGTGTGGTCTGGCCTGCTTGAAGGTCGTGGACGAAGATGTCCCTGGCTTCATTGGTGTCGTCCGCGACGAGGTCGGTCGCGAAGCTGCGGAAGGCCACGAACTGACCGTCAGCCGAGATGCTGGGGTCGAGGCTGTTCCCGTTTGCCTCCTCTCCGGCAGAGCTTAGGCTGACGCGTGTGGTCTCGCCGGTCTGGACGTCCCGCACGAAGATGTCCCGCTCTCCGTTCCTGTCGCCAGCAACGAGATTGGTCGCTCTGCTGTAGAACGCCACGACGCGACCGTCTGCCGAGATGCTGGAGTCGGTGCTCACGTCGTTTCCCTCCTCTCCCTCCGAGCTGACGCTGACGCGCTCGGTCTGGGGCAGGAAGGCCGGCGGGGGGACCGCGCAGCCGAACGCGACGAGAAAGGCGACGAGCCCGATCAGAGGCTGAGCGGTCTGGGGTAAACCGTCGCCACATGGTCGGCCCCTCCGCGGGGTAAGCTCATGATGAGGTCGCAACATGCCTGGGACTCCTTGGCTACGCAGAGCAGGAAGATCACGGCCCGCGATCGCGGACGAAGATGTCAGTGGCCGCGTTGGGATCGCCTCGCACGAGGTTCCTGGCGGAACTCTCCAAGGCCACGAACCGACCCTCGGCCTTAATGCTCGGTTGGCCACTGGTGTGGTTCCCTTCAACCCCATCTGAGCTGAGACTGACCCGGGTGGTCGTGGGGAGGTCACTTGGGCCGGGAACGTCAGGTGGGAAGGTACATCCGAAGGCGGCCAGAAAGACAATCACCGTGTGAAGAAGGCCTCCACCTTTCAGCAGGGCGGCGTGGTCCTGACGATCAACGTGTGAATGCGGTCTAGGAGGATGCCGGGCCATTAGTCTTTCTCCGTTGAAGTGAGTGCGGGCTTCTTGGCCCCACAGTCGGCTTAGATCCCACCACCAACGGGTAACTTCCGTGGTTTCTCGGCCACTAGGGGTTCAAGACGGTGTGAAGACAAGGAGGAAGCCACCTTGCACGCTTTCATCAGCAGTGCTTCTTTGCTGGCAGTCTGGCGACGGGCCGCAGGATCAGCCACCACGATCTCGGTCGAAGATGTCACTCTCGCCGTTGGTGTCGCCGGGCACGCGATTCGTCCCTTGGCTGTAGAAGGCCGCGAAACGACCGTCCGCCGAGATGCTGGGGTCACTGCTGGTTCCGCGGAACTCCGCCGAATTCGATTTGACACTGACGCGCTTCGTCGGATCGACGATGGACAGAGCTGAGGCGATGTCGCTGGGCGCCAGCCCGTCCTTCGAGGCCTGAACCTTCAACGTCGTGGTCACGGTCAGGTGGACCGCGGCGCCGTCGATGGGACTCGATTCGTCCGGATCAGTTCCGTCGGTGGTGTCGCGGATGGTCGCACCGTTGGTGGCCGATCCGAGGGCTACCTCCATAGCGGCCGAAAAGGTTCCGCCGTTTGGCGTGAACGTCGGCGCCCCGACGCGCGGCAGGGAAGGAATCGAGCAACCGAAGGCGGCGAGAACGGCCACCAGCACCGGCAACGTGGCGGCCGTCTGGATGAACGAGTCCTCATGACATCGTTCGTCTTGGTCAGCCGAGCTTCGGGCCAGTTCGCACAGGTCTCGGGCTGCTCCGATTCGAGACGGCTCAACGGCTCGGCCACAATGGGAGGTAGGATGCCGGGATCCGCAGAGTCGTTGCCCGCATCTTGACAACCGCGTCACGAAGCTCCGCGTGGAAGAAGGGTCAGCAACCCCAAGGCCGGGATCGTTCCGCGTCGCACACTGACCGTCCCCCTGGCTGCATCCCGTTCGGCAAGCTGTCAGCGCCTGCTCCTGGCCGCCCCATTGCATCCCGGCGCCCGCCCGCTACGATCAAGGCAAGCGCATCGCACACACAGGAGGTCTGTCATGCCGATCACACGTCGTCAGTTCGTCAAGCGTTCCGCAACGGCCGGGGCGGCCGTCGTGTTTCCTTTCGCCACGAGCACCCGCGTGCTCGGCGCCAACGACGAGGTCCGCGTGGGCGTCGTCGGGATGGGCAATCGCGGCGCCGGTTCCCACATCCCCCGCTTCGCCCGGCAGAAAGGCGTGCGGGTCGTGGCCATCGCCGACCCCGACCGCGTCCGGCTCGACAAGGCCGGCAAGATGGTCGAGGCCAAGTACGGCAACAAGCCGCAGGCCTTCGTCGACATGCGCAAGATGCTCGACATGAAGGACGTCGACGTCATCGCCATCGGCACGATGCAGTACTGGCATGCCCTGCAGACGATCTGGGCGTGTATGGCGGGAAAAGACGTTTACGTAGAAAAGCCGCTGGCTCACTACATTTGGGAAGGTCGCCAGATCGCCAACGCGGCCAAGAAGTTCGGCAGGCTCGTCGAGGCGGGCACGCAAAACCGCTCGCGCGGCACGACCCGGCAGACGATGGCCTACGTCAAGAGCGGCCAGCTCGGCAAGATCAAGTACGCCACGGCCTTCGCCAACAAGCCGCGGCACGCGATCGGGAATCGGTCCGAGCCGCTGCCGATCCCTAAGACGCTCGACTACGAGCTGTGGTGCGGGCCGGCGAGCAAGGGGCCCATCTACCGCGACCGCATCCAGTACGATTGCAGCTTCACATGGGACAAGGGCGACGGCGAGTCGTGCAACCAGGGCGTGCACGAGATCGACGAGGCCCGCTGGCTGCTGGGCATCAACGAGCTGCCCCCTCGCGTGATGAGCATCGGCGGGCGGTTCGTCTTCAACGACGTCGGCGACGTGCCCAACACGCAGATCATCTACTACGACTACCCCGAGACGCCCATCCTCTATGAGGTGCACAATATGACGGCCGCCAAGGGGTCGAAGGAGAGGCCGACCTTCCGCGGCGTGGCCACCGACACGTGCATCCACTGCGAGGGCGGCTATGCCATGCTCCGCAGCGGACTGGTCTTCGACAACGACGGCAAGAAGGTCAAGACGTTCAAAGGCGGTGAGGATCACTACGAGAACTTCATCCGCGCGGTCCGTGCCGGCAAGAAGGAGATGCTGCGGTCGGACGCCGAGACGAACCACCTCTCGACGGCCATCTGCCACGCGGGCAACGTCTCGTACCGGCTCGGCAAGAAGGCGTCGGTGAGCGAGATGCGCTCGGCCGTCAGCAAGGCCCCGCTCTTCGCGGAGATGTTCGACCGATACCTGACCCACCTCAAGGCGCACGAGGTCGAGCCGGCAACGTCGACGCTCGGTCCGTGGCTCGAGCTTGATCCGAAGAACGAGTGCTTCAAGGACAACGCCGAGGCCAACAAGATCGTCAAGGGCTTCTACCGCGAACCGTGGGTCGTGCCGGAGGTGTAGCGCGGCTGCGCGGCGAAAAGTCAAAACGCCAAAAAGTCGAAACGGCGAAACGGGTACGGTCGCATGCGGCGGAGACGATGATGTCGCAGAACAGATATCCCGAAGGCTGGGACGCAGAGCGGGTTCGTCAGGTCTTGGCGCACTACGAGGATCAGGCCGAAGACGAAGCCGTCGCCGAGGACGAGGCCGGCTACGAAGATCGAACCTCCTCCCTTGTCGCCGTTCCCATTGAGCTTGTGCCCAAAGTGCGAGAACTCATCGCCAAGCACAAGCCCTAGATTCTTGCAGTGGAACCGTTCTGCCGAACTTGACCCTTCCTCTGCCCCGCTATCTACTCTTCACGGATTGTGTCGTCCGGGCAGCCGTGAAGACGTATGTCAGACATGAGTCAAGGAGCCCTCTCTTGCATCGTCTATGGATCATCGCAGCCATCGCGGCGCTGGCTTGCGGCCAGACCCGGGCAGCCACTTCACCCCGACCCAACATCCTCATGATCGTCTCGGAGGATCACTGCCCGACGCTAGGCTGCTACGGCGACAAGACCGTGCCGACGCCGCATCTGGACAAGTTGGCCGCGCGGGGCGTCCGGTTCAGCCGTGCGTTCGTCACGCTGGCCGGATGCAGCCAATCTCGCAGCAGCATCCTGACCGGCCTGTATCCGCATCAGAGCGGTCAGATCGGCCTGGCCACGCACAAGTACCACATGATCCGCAAGGACACGCCGAACATCCCCGCCTTGCTCAAGCGGGCCGGCTACCGCACGGGCATCATCGGCAAGCTGCACATCAACCCGCCGTCGGCGTTCCCGTTCGACCTCAACTGGAACGATCACAAGTTCATCAGCTTCGGTCACCGCGACGCGCGCAAGATCGCCGACGTAGCCGCGAAGTTCATCAACGCCTCGGATAGGCCGTTCTTTCTCTCGGTGAACTACCCCGACGCACACGTCCCTTGGAAGCGGCAAGAGAAGGGCCTACCGACCAAGCCAATCGGCCCGAAGGATGTCACGCCCCCGCCGTGGCTGCCCGTCGACACGCCGCACTTCCGCAAGAACCTGGCGGGCTACTACAACTGCATCGCACGGCTGGACGCGTCGATCGGGCTGCTGCTGGCCGAGCTCGACCGTTCCGGCAAGGCCGAGAACACGCTGGTGATCTACCTGAGCGATCACGGCTCGCAGTTCTCGCGCGGCAAGATGACGTGCTATGAGCCGGGCCTGCGCGTGCCCCTGATCATCCGTTGGCCCGGGCGGATCAAGACGGGCCTGGTGCGCGAGGAGCTCGTCTCGACGGTCGACCTCATGCCGACTGTGCTCGCCGCGGCCGGCGCGAGCGGACCGGAGGGCTTGCCGGGGTCGTCGCTGTTGCCCCTGTGCAGGGGTGAATCCGTGGCGTGGCGGACGCTGCTCTTCGCCGAATACAACGTGCACTCACCCAACGTCTACTTCCCGCAGCGGAGCGTCCGCGACGATCGCTACAAGCTGATCGTCAACCTGCTGCCGGATGAGCCGAGCCCGGTCGCGAAAAACTACATCAAGCGACAATACGACCTGACGGCCAAGGACCTGCCGAAACTCGACGACGACTTCGGCCCCGTGTGGCGACGTTTCGCGGACCCACCGGCTGTTGAGCTGTATGACCTCAAGAAGGATCCGTACGAGATGGCCAACCTGGCCGACGAGCCCGAGCACGCAGGGACGGTCAAGCGGCTGCGCGAGGAACTGGCCGCGTGGCAGAAACGAACGGGCGATCCGCTGGCCGACCCGGACAAGCTCCGCATGCTGACCGAGGAGCACCGCACGCTGAATCCGAACTACCGCAAGGATCCGTCGTTTCGGTGGCGGTATCCGGAGTCTCTGTATGAGGACAGCAGGGGCTAGTACCCGACCACACTTGTTTCTGTGGGTTCCGATCAGGAGGGCGAGACGCTTATCAGAGCAGCGACCGTCAGGGAGCTGTGTTTGTTGGAGCGTTTGAACAACAACGCTCCTTCACAGTCGCGTCTCCGACGGTCGCTCCGAAGTTGGGAAACCAACAGATTCAATTGTGTCGGACTACTAGTGGTCGTTTTCACTCGGCGAGTTCCGCGTGGTTCGGGTGCCACTGAAGGTGAGTCCTCAGCCGGTCAAAACGCTTCGTCACGGAAGAGCAACCGGGCCGAGACGGCTCGGCTCTGATTCCCTCCTGTAACGGAGCCACGACCGGCGGCAACATCGCCCCCCGCCTTCCCGAACTGGCGGACAAGTCTACTTCGCCAAGGTTACGTCGGCCAAAGCCGTCAGGGGCATACGCGCGCATCAGACTTCAGTCCGCGCCCGAAGACACCATCTTGCAGGCGGCGAAGCGCTCACTTCGCCAAGACCAGCCGCCCGCCCTGCTCGGTCAGCTCGAACAGGCGCGGGCGTTCGCGCGGCGGGCGATTGGGTTGGTGCAAGCTGAGCATCAGCTTGCACCCGAAGGTCCGGAAGATCATGCCGTGGCCGCCGTCGGCGGCGATCAGGGGCTCGGCCGGGTGCCGCCAGGGCCCCTTCAGCTCGCCGGACTCGGACGTGGCGACCGCCAGGGCGTAGCCGCGCCGGCCGAAGCTCGACCAGAGCATGATCAGCGTCCCGTCGGCGGTACGATGCAGGAACGGCCCGTCGGTGACGCGTCCGCGCGGTTTCTTGCCCCACTCGAGCACCCAGGGGGCGGCCGATGCGCGAAAGAGCAACACCGGCTCACCGATGGCCTTCTTGAGATCACCCGATAGCCGCACGGCGCAGATCTCGCCGTCGCCGACCTGCACCCATTCGTGACAGAAGACCATCCACGGTGCGCCCCGCTTGTCGACATAGAGCGTGCCGTCGAGGCACTCCCAGTCGCGCGGTGTGACGGGTCCGTCGCTGTGCAGCCGATACGGACCGGCCGGTTCGTCGGCGATGAGGATCTGCGTGCCGCGACAGACGCCCTCGGCCTTGAACGAAGCGAACATGTAGAACGTGCCCTTGTAGCGATGCACCTCCGGGGCCCAGTAGTTGCGGTCGGCCCAGAAGCCCTTGGGCCGGCGAAACGCCTCCTTCGGACCCTGCCAGGTCTTCAGGTCGGGGCTGTCGTAGACGACGAAGCCGGGGCCTTTGCCGAGGCTCCATCCCGTGCCGAAGAGGTAATATCGCCCGCGTTCGGGCACGGGCAGGATGAACGGATCGCGGAGGTGGATGCCGGGCAGTTTCAGCGACGGCGTGTTGTCCGCCGCCTGCTTCGTGGGCGCGCGCTCGGCACTCTCGGCCCGCACGTCGGTCGTCTGTGCTGCGACGACCAGCAGCATCAGAAGCCCCAGCGCGGCAAGACCTGGCCAACCACGTATATCCAACGCTAGCATCGTCCTATCCTTTCGGCCCCTCGCTACAAGGGCAAGGGGTGTCGGGTGACTCGGTCCGGCTGTACCGCCGGTCGGTCGGGATTGTACCGCGCGAAAATACCATGTGACGAGGCCTCAGAATCTTGTATACTAAATGGTCGAACCAGGTGTCATGTCCGCTGGTTCGCCCGTAGAATGTAGTAGATACGTGCATGGCCTATCGCCAGGAGGGCACCCATGGGCACACGTCGCGTCTTCTCTCGCGGGTTCACGCTGATCGAGCTGTTGGTGGTTGTCGGCATCATTGCGTTGTTGCTGGCGATTCTCATGCCGTCGCTGGGCAAGGCCCGGGCGCAAGCGCGGACGACGCTCTGTGCAACGCAGATCGGCGCGATGACGCGGAGCCTGTTCATCTACGCCGAGGACTACAACGAACGGTTCCCGTTTCACATCAAGTACGGCGCTCTGCCGGAGTGGGGCGGTGGCGGATACGGAGGCGCCGAAGAGCTTGACGAGACTGAAGACTGGATCGCCAGCCAGGAGGACATGCCCAACATCTACTTCACCGAGGAACAGGACTGGCCCGACCTCGGCGTGAAATGCCCCCAGAGCGGCTCGCTGTTTCCGTACACGCGGTTCGAGAAGCTTTACGCCTGTCCGGAGTTCATCCGGCGTCCCGGCAACGGCATAACGGACGCCATCGACTATTGGAGGGCTTACGGCGACCAGCGCGTCTTCAATTACACACGTGGCGCCTGGTGCCGCAAACCGAACTTCCAACTCGCGCCCGACTTCAAGCTCGAGTTCGACGGACCGATCATGACCGCCAGCATGGTCCACGCCCCCGCGACGGCTTATCTGCTTCTTGACGAATCGTGGTACTGCCACGTGGGCCGAGGTCGTCCGGCCAATCCGGGGTTTTACGTGGGGGCGGATCCTGTCTGGGATATCGGCAGCAGCCAGGGCGTCTATCATGGCGCGCCCATGCCGGGGGATGTCTGCTTCAAGAACCGATTCCCGAAGGTCCTGAACGACGTGCGGATCAAACGCGGCAGCGTGTCGTACTACGACGGGCACGTCGATCTCGATAGGGACCCCTGCCCGATGCTCGATTCCAACACCATGCGTAATGTGCTCGAGATCGCCCTATTCGGGGGGATGGACCTTATCCGCATGATGGAGCAGGTGGCCTACTCGCTGCTGGGCAAAACGGTTGAGATCTGAAGCCGATATGTCATATAGGATACAGTCGCCTGTTCTGAAAACACTCCTGGACGTGTCGATGGTGCGGAAATGGGTGACCGTCCGAATTGAGCACTACCGCTCCTCGGCCTTCCACAATCGGCGGTTGCCGTCGATCCGCTTCCAGATGGGGTCTTTCTCGGGCGAGACAAGGATCTGGTATCGGTGCGGCTTGCGGTACGCCGCACCCCAGATGCTGCGACCCCGCCGCTCGCGGACCTTGCTGATGTCGAGCACGGCTATGTAGATGCCCTCCTCGGCGCCGGCCTCGACGGCCAGCTTCGCCTCGGACGTGAACGCGACCGAGCGTCCCTCGAAACCCTCACCCGCGTAGTTGGCCATGGCCGTGCAGAGGATGTTCTCGCCGGCGCGGACCTTGAACTGGTCGATGCGGAAGTCGTCGAGTCGGCAGGCGTTCGGCGTGAGGATGATCTCGGCGCCCTTGAGCATGAGGATGCGGGCGCTCTCGGGCTGCTCGCGATCGAAGCAGATCATCGAGCCCACCTTGACGGGCCCGGCCTTGGTATCCAGCACGCCGACGTAGAAGTCGGTGCCGGGCGTCATGCTGGCCTCCATCGACTTGAAGTCGCTGGTGTGGACCTTGGCGTAGGTGTAGACCTCCTTGCCGTGCCGGTCGAAGAGGGTCACGGCGTTACGCGGCAGCGGCTTGTAGGCCTGGAGGTACGCCACCGCGATGGCCATGTCGAGCTCGCGTGCGAGGCGGGCGAAGTCCTGGATGTAGTCGCTGTCGGTCGCCTTGGCCTGGGCGTAGAACTCGGGGCGGGCGTTCGGCTTGTCCGGGTCGAACCGCGTGTAGCCGATGTTCCACATCTCGGGCATGAGGGCGACGTCGGCCCCGAGGGCGGCCGCCTTGCGGCAACAGGCCATGGCCTTGGTCTTGTTGGCGGCCTGGTTGTTGCCGTCGGCGGCCATCTGGAGCAGCGCGACGCGGACGAGGACGCGATCGTCGGCGCGGGCAAGGTCCGCACCGGCTATCGCCAGAAGTACGAGGGCAAGCAACGACGAACGCATGATCCGGCCTCCATGGTGGTATCGATCTCGAACACCACGCATCCTAGGCCGAAATCGCCTGGGAGGCCAAGGGAAAGCTGTGATCAGGCGGTGCGGCAGGTGAGACGGAGATGGGCTCGAAGCCGACGTCAGCGACGCCGGGCCGGTTCGTCGCGCTCGCCGGTCAGCTCGATGGGGATCTGCACCTCGGCATAGCGAAGGAACCACGGGACGAACGGACTGTTGTAGCCGAGGTAGCGGGGCCGGCCGACCACACGGACCCGATCGCGGTTGGCCGCGGCCCAGTCGTAGAGCTTCTCGACGGCATCGGCGAAATGGGCGTCGGTGTAGCTGCCGCGGACGCCGATGGACACCACCGTCATGGCCGGCACGTCGGCGACCTTCACGCGCTCGTCCTTCGGATCGGTACCGACGCTGCCCAGCGATGTGTCGCGATAGAGGAAGGCCATCGCTTGGGCGTCGGGGGCTGACTCGCCCTGCCCATTGCCGCCGTCGCCGTCTTGCTTGCGCGGGTATGCCATCTCGACCGGCGCGGTCATGGCGATCTTGTTACGCTTGATGTGGTTGAACAGGGGCTGGAACATGGCGTTCTGACCGCCGCCGGCTTCGTCGGCCTCAATGCGGGCGAGCCGATAAGACGGATACTCCTTGATCACCAGTTTGCCCACCGGCCCGGGCGGCGGGAAGCCCTCGGGCAGGGAGGCCTCGCGAATGACGAAGGGCTTGGGCATGGTCTCGGCCTCGGCTTGCGGGTTCAGGTCCGCCGGCCGTATCTGACTGGCGCCGACGGAGCTGTAGGAAGCACATCCGAGCAGGACGGCCAGGGCGATACCGAGGACCAAGGCGGTGACTCGCAGCTTCTTGAACATAATCGGATCTCCACATGAACTACGGCTTAGATGATTGCCGTTGTTGGGTTCTTCGCGGTCATGGGGCTGAGTGAGCGTATCTCAAGGGCTGTGCGTTTGCTCGCCCCTGCGGGGCGAGCGACCCCGCTGAGGACAGCGGGGCTCGGTTGGACAGCATCACGGTCTGTCCGGAGCTGGGGCGACGTGGGAGCGGGGACGACATCCAAGGGGGGCGACGTGGGAGAGGGCTCACCCTGGTGCGACAGGCACGGGGACCCGCTCCGTTCGGTCTTGATCCGTCGGGGCGATCTGCGATACTCATGGAGAGAGCACCTTTCAGGCGATCACGAACGAATCCCGCGGCGACCGCCCGGGTCTTCGATGTCAGCACCAGCGAGCCGATTCCAATCAGAGAGGGCGACCATGTGCCACCACCAAAGCTGTTCATGCGGGAGTAGCGGGTTGTCGCGTCGAGAGCTCCTGGCCTCGGCCGCGGCGACGGGACTGGTCAGCGGCTTCGTCCTGCGCGAGACGAGCGCGGCCGAGACGGCCATGCCGGCGACGAAGCTCGAGCCGGAATCCCAGTGGCCCGACGTGTCGGTCTGCTTCCTTCGTCCGAAGGAGAAGTACTGGCTCGGATGGCCCGGGACGGCCTGGGACAAGCAGATGTGCTCGCAGTACATCACCAAGAGCACGAAGCTGATCAAGGGGTTCGGCAAGGAGCTGAACATCCGCACGAGCTTTGAGCCCGCGCCGCTGTACGACGAGGCCGCCGTGGACAAGTACATCGCCAAGATCAAGTCGTCCAAGCCCAAGGGCGTGATCGTGATGATCCTGCACATGCAGCAGTGGGCGATGGTCCGCAAGATCGTCGAGGCGGGGCTGCCGACGATCATCTTCGCCCCGCTGGGCACGTGCTTCACGGGGCACATCCAGGAGCTGGCCAAGAAGCCGAAGGTCTACCTGGCCAGCAGCACCGACTTCGAGCTGAAGCCCGTGCGCTTCGGGATGAAGATGATTCGGACGAACCACGACGTGCGGCGGTCGCGCATCGCCGTGCTGCGCGGCGATAAGCGCAAGGACGAGACCCTCGAGCCGTTCGGCCTGAAGCTGCGGCGCCTTCCCCGCCAGATGTTCCCCGACACGCTCAAGACGATCGGCGAGACGCCCGAGGTGCTCGCCATGGCCGAGGAGTACCGGAAGAACGCTCGCAAGACCGTCGAGCCCACGAAGAAGGACCTGATCAACGCCTCGAGGAACTATCTGGCGTGCATGAAGATCTGCGAAAAGGAGGACTGCAACGGCTTCACGATGGACTGCCTCGGTCTGGTCAAGGAGCGCAAGATCCCGTGCCCGCCGTGCATGGCCTATGCTCGGTTGCTCGACCACGGCATCGCCGGCGTCTGCGAGGCGGACATCAACGCGGTCATGTCGCACATGCTCTGCCTGAAGCTGCTCGACAAGCCCGGCTTCCAGCAGGATCCCGTGCCGGACACGGTGAAGAACACGTTCATCGGGGCGCACTGCGTCTGCGGCACGAAGCTCAACGGCTTCGACAAGCCGGGCGAGCCGTTCGTCCTGCGAAGCCACTCCGAGTCGGACCTGGGCGTCTCGCTCCAGGTCATCTGGAAGCCCGGTCAAGAGGTCACGATCATGCAGTTCACCGGCGCGGGCGCGATGATCCTCGGCAAGGGCAAGGTGCTGGACAACTTCGACACGCCGCCGGCCGGTGGTTGCCGGACCTCGGTGGAGCTGGCGATCGATTGGCCGTCGGACGTCCGCGACACGAAGGGCTTCCATCAGCTCTTCATCTACGGCGACCATGTGCGTGACTTCGAGGCCTACGGTCAGATGTACGGCATCGCGACCGAGCACGTGTAGGAGCGCGACCCTCGGAGGGGCTGACGCGGCGAGCGCCGGCCCCTCCTCGATCCATGCCCAAGGGTCGACGTCTTCCCGTCGGCCGCTCAGACCCACGGAGATCGATTCATGATGCAACGCGCCATCCTCGTCGTCTGCCTTATCACGCTGCTCGCTTCACCCTTGATGGCAGGCGCAAAGGCCAAGACGGTCGTCCTGATCGGCAAGGATCGCGACCATCCCTACCGGACGCATGAGTACATGGCCTGGTGCAAGCTGCTGGCCCAATGTCTCGAGCAGACGCCGGGCATCAAAGCGGTGGTCTCGAATGGATGGCCGAAGGACGCCTCGCTGCTGGACCGGGCCGACGGGATCGTCTTCTACACCAAGCAGGCGGGCGACGTGATGTTCGCGCCGGAACACCGCAAGCAGGCCCAGGCGTTGCTGAAGCGTGGCGTGGGCCTGACGGCCATCCATTGGGGCACGGGCGCTACCGGCGAGGAGAAGGGTCGGCTCTGGCTGAAGGCCCTCGGCGGGTGGTTCCACAACAGCTTCAGCAAGCTGAAGTTTGAGACGCTGAAGATCCAGCAGCCGGCGGAGGACCATCCGGTCTGCCGCGGCTGGAAACCCTACGATCTGCACGACGAGTACTACCTCAAGCTGCGATTCGCGCCCGGGGCCAAGCCGATCATGACCGTGCACACCGACGATACGAACTACGTGGTGGGCTGGCTCTTCGAGCGGGCCGACGGCGGCCGGAGCTTCGGCTGCGTGCTGGGCCATTTCCACAAGCAGTTCGCGATGGAGCCGTTCCGGCGGTCGCTGGTCAACGGCATTCTGTGGACGCTCGGGAAGGAGATCCCAGACGGCGGGGCGCCGTGCACGATCAGCAAGGGCGCTATGAAGCTGCCGCCCGATACGCGGAAGAAGAGATAGCGCGGAGACGTCGCCAGCCCGTCGCCCGAAAACGTCGAAACGTCGACAGCGCCCGGCCTGGTATGGCTGGGCCCGGCTCCTCCTAAGGGGCCCCGCAAGAGGGCTGCAGCTCTTCCTCTATCCTTGTGCCGACCCGGTCGGATCGCACCATACCGACCTAGCTGAAGGCCCTCTCCCTGATAACAGGAGCTGCGCAGCCGCTTCTGGCGCGTGGCCTCAGGCGGTCGCGGCCTCGAGCTCGGTCGGCTCGACGGGCGCTCGCTCGCGAGGCCTCTGGCGCATGAAGTGGACGCAGCTCGCGGCGAGCATCACGGTGCCCAAAATCGACAAGAAGTAGGTGAACAGGCGGAAGAACTCCTGGCGCGAGACGTCGGAGGCGACCAGGTCCTTGTAGAGCTGCATCCCGACCGAGCCGGTGTAGCCGATGGCGTCGGCGACATAGATGGCGAACACGGCCGTGCCGATCACACCGGTGTGGGCGATGAGCCGGTCGAACAACACCGTCCCGTAAGGCACGTAGGCCAGGTACGACCCCAGCCCGACGAGGATCATCCACCACAGGCCGTTGATGCGGCCGGCGTCCAAGAGCAGCGTGCTGACGCCCATCAAGAGGACGCCGCTGACCATGATGCCGTAAGCGCCGACGAGCCCCCACTTGTTGCTCTTGATGAGGTTGAGCGCGGCCAGGGCCGCCAGGACCCCGAAGGCGACGGGCATCTCCGTCTTGGTGAAGATGGCGGGGTCGCCCGCGTAGCCGAGCTGCCGGATGATCTCGATGCCGTAGTTGTCCCGGTAGTCGCGGTAGGCCGTCAGGAAGAAATAGGCGATGAACAGCAGCACGAGCCCGAAGAGGAACTGCCGCATGAAGGCCTTTCGCTCGCGTCCGTCCATGGGCTCGCGTTCGACGCGCGCGATTTCGTCTTCTCGCGTGGGCTGGGGTATCTGGTTCAGCATCCAGACGGCCATGAGGAACGGGATGAAAAAGATGGCCCCCGTGGCGAAGGGCATCCAGTAGCTCTCCAGGCCGTGCGTGTTCATCAGGTAGCGGCCCACGTCCTTGACCATGCCGCTGGCGATGATGAACGAGCAGCTCAGGCCGGCCAGGAGCATCTCGGAGGTCTGTCGGCCCTCGAGGTAACTGACCACGAGCCCCCAGACCATGCCCAGCGGGATCCCGTTGACGAAGATGGCGATGATCTTGAGCTTGCCCGGCAGGACGGCGAACAGGAGCAGGGCCGCCTCGGCCACGAGGATCATGGCGATCAGCGCCGCGGCACGGCGTGGCCGGGTCATCTCGGAACAGACCTTGATGCCGAGGTACTTGCTGAGCGTGTAGCCGATAATCTGGCTGATGACGAAGGCGGTCTTTAGATCGAGCGGCCCGAAGGCGCCGTCGTAGGAGGCGGCCGCGAAGGGCTTGCGGAACGCGTACATGCAGAAGTAGGTCGCGAACGAGGCCGCGATCGCATAGAGCGTGAGAACGTAGGCGGGCGAGGACTCGAGCCAGCCCGTCAGGACGCCCCGCTTTGTCGTCATGGTGTCCTCCCCAACACGCCTCGAACTGGTCGCGGCGGCAGCGGGGATTCTCCCGCGGCCTCTGCCGTGCTCCCATTCGCGCCGGCGGTGGCGGCGTCGTTCGAGGCCCAATCCGCCGTGATCCGTTCAGGTGGGGATAAGGCGCGACACATCCCCCAAGGGCCCCATCCAGGGATCGGCACCTTAGCAATGCACCGCGGTGCGCGTCAATCGAAAGCCGACCGGCGGCTGCGGCGAGCGCGGGGCCGGGCTGGGATGGCGGCGGGCGCCCCGCGGGTCGGCGGGGCGGCCTGGGCGTGTTATCGCCCTTGACACCGCGGGCGCCAGGGGGATATCGTTGAGTGTTTGGGGATGCCAACCACCTCGGGCCGGTCCATCGGCCCAACACCGTCGCACCACACTGGAGCAGGACCTGAGCGAAGGCGGGCAAGGAAAGCGGACCTACATGAGGAAACTTCGGCTCTTCCTGGTCAACATGGGGCGACGGACGGCCAACTACTTCCTGACCACGCCGCCGATGGGGATTCTCTACCTGGCGGGCTATCTGCGGACGAAGCTCGATGTCGACGTGCAGCTCGTCAATCAGCGGGTTGACAACGACACGATCGACGAGCTCGCCGCGCGGATCATCGCCGCCGGGCCCGATGTGGTCGGTTTCGGATCGATCACGACCGGGGCGTTCATGCTGGGCGATTTGACTCGGAAGGTGCGCGAGGGGCTGCCGGATGCGTTGATCGTGCTGGGTGGGCCGCACCCGTCGGCCTTCCGCGACGAGGCGATGCACGACACCGCGGCCGACGCGGCCGTGCCTGGTGAGGGCGAGCTCGGCTTCGAGCAGCTCCTCCGCGCGTGGTTCGACGGCGGCGACCTGGCCGACGTGCCGGGGCTGATCTGGCGAAGCCCCGACGGCGAGATTGTGACCAACCCGGGCCGGACGCCGATGATCGAGGACCTCGACACGCTGCCGTTCCCGGCCTACGACCTGATCGACGTTCCGCCCTACTGGCGGCTCCAGTCTCTGGCGCCGATCGGCCGGCGCAGATACATCTCGCTCGTCAGCAGTCGGGGCTGTCCGTATCAGTGCATGTGGTGCCACGACGTGTTCGGCAAGGAGCATCGCGCGCACTCGCCCGAGCGCATCGTCGACGAGATCGCGTTCTATCAGAAGCAGTACGGGGTGAACGAGGTCGAGTTCCTGGACGACGTGTTCAACCTGAGCCGGAAGCGCGTGATCGAGTTCTGCGAGCTGGCGCAGCGCCGCGGATTGACGTTCAAGATCGCCTTTCCCAACGCGGTGCGGACCGACCTCCTCACGCAGGAGGTCGTCGAGGCCCTGGTGGACACGGGTTGGTACTACTCGGCGTTCGCGCTGGAGACGGCCTCGCCCCGGCTTCAGGAGTTCACGGGCAAACGGCTGAACATCGACAAGTTCGTCGAGGGCGTGGAGATGTCGGTCGACCGCGGCATCTTCTCGAACGGGCTGGCGATGCTCGGCTTCCCGACCGAGACCGAGGAGGAGCTGAAGCTGACGATCGATACGATGGTCGACAGCAAGCTACACATCGGCTCGTTCTTCACGGTCACGCCCTTCCCGAAGACGCGCTTGTACGACCTCGTCAAGGAGAACACACCGAGCAAGGTGGAAGGTCTGACCTACGCCGGCTCGGACTACGCCAACATCCGCGTGAACTGCTCCGAGATGCCGGACGAGGTCCTGTTCGCCCATCAGCGCAACGCGAACCTGCGGTTCTTCCTCAAGCCGTCGCGGATGATGCGCATCCTGCGAGACTTCCCGCAGCGACGCTACTTACCGACCTATTTGCCGAGCTTCCTGATGCGCGCCACCAAGGGCCTGTTCGATCGAAAGGGCCACGAGGCAGCATGATCGGCCACGCCGAGACAAGCAGCTCCACACGACGGGCCGTCGCCATCGCTATCGGGCTGTACCTGCTGGCGGTGGTTCTGCGGCTCGGCGTGCTCTATGAGGTCCACGATCATCCCACGTTCGACGAGCTCCACGCGCTGGACATGCGCGGAAACCACGAGTTCGCCCTGTCGATCCTGGAGGGCCTGCGGCCGACCACGTTCTACAAGGCGCCGGCCTACACCTACGTCATGGCCGGCATCTACGCGCTCACCGACACCGAGCCGCTCTACGTGCGCCTGGTGCAGATCGTGCTCGTCAGCTTCGTGCCGGTTCTGACGTTCCTGATCGGCCGGTTCTTCTTCGGCGACCTCGTGGGGGCGATCGCCGGGCTTCTGGCCGCGGTGTTCTGGACGTTCCTCTACTTCTCCGTCGAGCTGCTGGACACGGAGCTGGCCTGCCTGATCTACATGCTGCTGGCGTACCTGCTGCTCATCCTCGACGGGCGTCGCTTGACGACGTGGCTGGTGTGCGGGTTGCTGCTCGGGCTCGGGGCGATCACGCGACCGAACATCCTGGCCTTCGCGCCCGTGCTGGCCGTGACGGTATTCCTCGTCGGGTGGCGGCGGGAGCGCCGGCGGGCCGCATCCCTTGATGCGTCCGGCTGCGCCGGGGGAACAGACGTGACGGCACCGGGTACCAAAGATGCCGGACCGCGACCGCGACCGATCGCGCGTCCGCTCGGCCACGTGGTGGTGCTGACGGTGGCGTGTTGCCTTGCGATCGCGCCGGTGACGCTCCGCAACATCCTCGTCGGCGGCGACTGGGTGCTGATCGGCGCCTACGGCGGCATGAACCTGTACGTGGCCAACTCACCCCATTCCGACAGCAAGGACGGACCGCTGCTGGTCGATGAGGACCGCTTCGCCACGCCCACGACCTACGACCCGAACGAGCCCTGGGCGCGGTGCTGCCTGAACTACTACCTGGCCTATCGCGTGGCCGAGACCGAATTGGGGCGGAAGCCCAGCCCGGGCGAGTTCTCGGGCGTCATGGGCCGCATGGCGTGGGACTTCATCCGCGAGAACCCGGACTGGTTCGCTCGCCATGCACTGAGGCGTCTCTGCTGGCTCTTCAACACGCACGAGTTCCACAGCAACCGCGACTTCTACCACTTCCGCTGGAACTCGTGGATCCTGCTCATCGCCAGCGGACTTCAGTTCGGCATGCTGTGTCCGCCCGCGCTGATCGGGCTCATCTTGGCGCTGCGCCGCCGCGACCTGCGCACCGCGTCGATGGCCTACTACGTCGGCATGCTCGCGGCGCTGACGCTGCCGGCCGTGCTGTTCATCATCAACGCGCGGTTCCGGCTGCCGATGGTGCACCTGCTGATGCCCTTCGCGGCCTACGGCATCGTGGAGATCGTCGGGTTGCTGGGTTCGGGCGTACCGACGCGCAGACGGCTCGCGATCGGCGTGCCGCTGGTGGGGCTTGCCCTCTTCTGCAATCTCAACGTGTTCGATTACTGGTCGAGCCCGAAGGGGCATCTGCGATGGGCGATGGTGGTCGCGTGCGACAAGGCCGGGCGCGACGACCTGCTGCCCGAGGCCGTTGCGGAATTCGAGGCCGAACTCGAGCAGAACCTGAAAGACCTTCGCCCCAGCAACATCGCCGAGGTCCTGCGCCATTCGCGGCCGTACACGTGGCTGTTCGACTACTACGACCGCCGCGACAACTGCACCAAGGCCTATCTGTACGCGCGGCGGATGATCGACAACGAGCCGTTCGACCCGAAGACGTGGATTCGCGCGTTTCATCTCTTTCTGGCCGAGGGCAACAAGACGCGGGCGCGGCGGGTGCTCGACGCCCTGCCGCGTTACGTGCCGGACCCCGTGCGGGCGGAGCTGTGGCTGCGTTTCGGCCAGCGGTTCGAAGACCGCGAGGCCCTGCGCCGATCTGAAAGGCACTTCGTCAAGGCCGTGGAGCTGAACCCGGGGCAACCGAAGCTCCGCGCCGGCTTGGACGCCGTCCGCAAGCTGCTGGCGAAACAGCCTGGCACGACGCAGTCGACCACGGCGCCGGCGGCACGGTAAGCGGCTCGCCCTGCGGCCGCCGGTTATGACTCTTCCGCCGATTGGGCACTGTAGCCAGGGGCTACCTACCTGCACCCCTTGGGGGTCATCGCCCGGGGTGATTGCCACGGACGCGTCCATCCTGGACCGCCTCGTGCTTCGGCGACCCATCCCGCCAGGTTCGTCACCCACCCGGCCCATGCGGATCAGCGCCAACGCTTGATCCTGGCCGCATCCCCTGGTAGCACATGGGCGCCCATGAGCCACTTCTGAGGAGACATCCATGCCCGATACGCCCGGCCAGGCTTGGCGCTGCACCGTGTGCGGCTATGTCCATCGCGGCGAGGCCGCTCCCGATACCTGTCCCGTCTGCGGGGCTTCACGAGAGGCGTTCGAGCCGCACGTCGAGCAGCCGCCGGCCAAGCCCGCCGCCACGGCCGACACGTGGCGGTGCATCAACTGCGGCTACATCCACACCGGCAGCGCTCCGACGGGTCCGTGTCCGGTGTGCGGCGCGCCGGCCGATCGCTTCGAGCCCGTCGAGGAAACCGCCCCGCAGGCGCCGCAGGAGGGCGCCGGCCCGCGGATCGTCATCGTCGGCGCGGGCATCGCGGGCATCTCCGCCGTCGAGTCCATCCGGTCGACAGCCCCCAACGCGCAGGTCACCCTCATCAGCAAGGACGCCGAGCTGCCCTACTACCGCTTGAACCTCACGCGCTACGTGGCCGATGAGATCGGCGAGGACGATCTGTGGATCCATCCCGAGAGCTGGTACGGCGAGAACCAGGTCGATCTCCGACGCGGCCAGGAGGCCGCGGCCGTCTACCCCGACGATTACAGCGTCGAGATCCGCGGCGGCGAGCGGCTCGAGTACGACAAGCTCATCCTGACGGCCGGGGCGCATCCGTTCGTGCCCCCCTTCCCCGGCTCGACGCGCGACGGCGTCCTCCGCTTTCGAACGGTCGACGACGCGCGTCGGATCATCGAGGCGGCCCGGTCCGGGGCCAAGATCGTGTGCGTCGGCGGCGGCATCCTCGGGCTGGAGACGGCCGGCGGGCTGGCGCGGCGCGGCGCGGACGTGTCCCTGCTCGAGGGCCACGGCTGGCTGCTGCCCCGGCAGCTCTGTCAGTCGGCCAGTCCGCTGCTGGAGCAGCACATCGCGTCTCTCGGCGTGAAGCTGCACAAGCAGGTCCGCGTGGACGAGATCCTCGGCGACGAGTGCGTTCGCGAGGTGCGGCTGAAGAACGGCGACGTCCTGCCCGCCGACTTCGTGGTCATCTCGACCGGCGTGCGACCCAACAGCCATCTCGCGCGATCGGCCGGGCTGGACGTGCAGAAGGGCATCCTGGTCGACAACTTCCTTCGGACGTCGCAACCGGACATCTTCGCCGCAGGCGATCTGGCCGAGCATCAGGGCGTGCTCTATGGGTTGTGGACGCCCGCGCAGTATCAGGGCAGCATCGCCGGGCTCAACGCGGCCGGTTCGGAGAGCGAGTTCGGCGGCATCCCACGATCGACCACGCTGAAGGTCCTCGGCATGGACATGGTCAGCATCGGGCAGTTCGAACCGGTCGACGCGAGCTACCTCTGTCTGGAGGACGACGCCGACGGCCGGTATCGGCGTTTCGTCTTCCGCGATCATCAACTCATCGGCGCGATTCTGATCGGCGACACCTCACTGACCGCTTCGGTCAAGTCCGCCATCGAGGAGGGCGCCGACCTGAGCAAGCTGGTGGACGGCGATCCGTCGCCCCAAGACGTGGCCTCGTATATGGCCGAAAGGACCTGACACCATGCCCCGAGATATTCCGGTCGGCAACGGCCACATGCTGGTGGCGTTCGACAGCCGCTATCGCATCCGGGACCTCTACTTTCCCCACGTCGGGCAGGAGAACCACGCCGGGCATCGGCCGTTCCACTTCGGGGTGTGGGTCGACGGGGCGTTCAGTTGGGCGCACGAGGACGATTGGGTCCGCACGCTCGCCTACGAACAGGACACGCTGGTGACGCAGGTCACGCTCCGCAACGAGCGGCTGGGCCTGGATATGATCTGTTCGGACGCCGTCGATTTCCACGTCAACGTCTACGTGCGCGAGATCAAGCTGCGGAACCTGCTGCACGTGCCGCGGACGGTGCGCATGTACTTCCACCACGATTTCAACGTCCTGGGCAACGATGTCGGCGACACCGCCTATTTCGACCCGGCGACGCGGTCGCTGATCCACTACAAGGCCGCCCGGTACTTCCTGACCAACTGCTGCGGTCCGGACGCGTGCGGGATCAACTCCTTCGCGATCGGGCTGAAGAACAAGGCCGGGCTGGAAGGGACGTTCCGCGACGCCGAGGACGGCCAGCTCGGACGCAATCCGATCGCGCAGGGCAGCGTCGATTCCACGATCGAGATCGAGGTCCGGCTCGACCCGGTCCAACAGCGGAAGGTGCACTACTGGATCCTGGCCGGTCACAACTACGACGAAGTGCTCGAGCTCGACCGTTTCGTGCTCGACCGTTCACCCGGCAAGTTCATCGATCGCACGCGGACCTACTGGCGCGGCTGGGTCAACAAGGAAGGCTGGGCCCTGCGCGAGCTTCCGCCCGACATCGTCCGGCTGTTCAAGACGAGCCTGCTGGTCGTGCGGACCCAGGTCGACAACCACGGCCCGATCCTGGCCGCCAACGACACCGACTACCTGCACTTTTCGCGCGACACCTACAGCTACTGCTGGCCACGGGACGGCGCGCTCGTCGTTCGGGCGCTCGACCTGGCCGGCTACGCCGAGCTGAGCCGCAAGTTCTTCGAGTTCTGCACCGAGGCCGTTCGCCCCGACGGCTATCTGCTGCACAAATACAACCCCGACGGCACGGTGGCCAGCTCGTGGCACCCCTGGATCAACCCCGAGGGGGCCCTGCCTATCCAGGAGGACGAGTCGGCCCTGGTCCTGTGGGCGCTCTGGCATCACTACGATCAGTTCCGCGACTTCGAGTTCATCCGCGAGCTCTACCGCCCGCTCATCATCCGTGTGGGCAACTTCCTGAGCGACTACCGTGACGCCAGCACCGGTCTGCCCAGACCCAGTTGGGACCTGTGGGAAGAACGCTGCGGCGTACACGCCTTCACGTGCGGCGCGGTCTACGCGGGCATCACCGCGGCGATGAACTTCGCCGACCTGTTCGGCCAGCAGGAGAAGGTCGATTTCTACCGGGCGACGCTCAACGAGCTGCGGGCCGCCATGGACGAGCATCTCTACCGGGACGATCTCGGCCGGTTCGTCCGCACGCTTTCCACCAGCGGGCCGAACTACAAGGTGGACGAGACACTCGACGCGTCCATCATGGGCTTGTGGGAGTTCGGCGCCTACTCGGCCGAGGACGCGCGGGTGCTGAACACGCAGCAAGCCTTGCGCGACGGTCTGTCCATCAAGACCAGCGTGGGCGGCGTGGCGCGGTACGAGCGCGACTACTACTTCCAGGTCTCGGACGACTACGACCGCATCCCGGGCAACCCGTGGTTCATCTGCACGATGTGGGACGTCCTGCACAAGATCGCCCAATGCAAGACCGAGGCCGAGCTCGCCGAGCAGGTCATGCCGACGTTGACATGGGTGGCCTCTCACGCCCTGCCGAGCGGCGTGCTGGCCGAGCAGATCCATCCGGAGACCGGCGAACCCCTCAGCGTCTCGCCGTTGACGTGGTCGCATGCGACGTTCGTGGAATGCGTCATGAAGTACCTCGCCAGGCTGGGTCAGCTCCGACGCTGTCCCACGTGCAACATGAGCACGTTCCAACCGTCGCGCCCGCGGCTCGAAAGGGGATAGGCTCGCGCTGGGGATCGAGGGCCCGGCCGGCTCGTGGACGTCGCTTAGGGAGGCGCGACCGTCGAGCGCAGAGACTGGATGCCCGAGCTGCGGTTGAGGAAGCCGAACGGATCGAAGCTCTGCTCCAGGCCGCTGCCGCCGCCCAACCCGCTCGACTGCTGATCCTGCCGGTTCATGTACTCCACGCCGCTGACGCTGTAGGTCACGTTCGCGCTCACGCCGGCACGGAAGAAGATGTTGCGGTTGACCCATTCCTGGAACCGGGTCTCGGCGGTGTGCGGCACCCACAGGATGTCGCCGGCGGCCAGCTTGATGTTCGGGTCCTTGCCGGTGGTGATGCGGTCAAGGTTGAGCTTGACGTGCACTTCCTCGCCGTCCGGCATCCGGCGGGTGAGCGTGGCTTCCCGCGGGAGCACGTCCGTCCGCAGGCCTCCGGAGGCCGCCAGGGCCTGAAGGATGGTGATGTCGACCCCGCTCGGATAGGTCTGAGGCCTCGGGGCGTTGACCAGGCCGCCGACGAAGACCGTATTGGGCGTGGCCGCATGCACGTGAATGATATCGCCGCTGTGCAAGGGCTCCAGCGCCAGGGCCGCCTGGAGCGTGGTCGGGTCGGTCAGGTCGAGCGTGACCTCTTCGTCCGGGTTGCGAAGCCGCTTGAGCGTGACCTTCCCCGAGGCGAGCTGCGAGACGCCGCCGGCGGCCACGATGCCGTGAAGCAGGTCGCGGTTCGTCCTGTTGAGCTGCACCAGGCCCGGCAGGGTCACCGCGCCGATGACCAGCACGTCGGTCGTCTTCGGTGTGATCAACTCCACGTGGACCACAGCGTCCTTGTAGTACTTGGGCACGTAGGCGAGCTTGATGGCCTGCTCGACGTCCTGGAGCTCCATCCCCTTGACCTCGACGGGGCCCACCAGGGGCAGGTCGATCCTGCCCTTGCGGTCGATGCGTACCTGCACCGGCTGGCCCAGCATCTGATCATCGGGCGAGGTCACCACGACGCCCAGGACGTCGTCCGCTCCGACGGTGTAGGGCCCCAGGGCCTCGTCGATCGCTTTGTTGATGGCCGGTCGTGTGGTCGCCGGCTGCGTCGCGGCAGGTTGACTGCTGGCCGACTCGCTGACGACCTGTTCGGCCTCGTGCTGCATCTGGAGGAATTCGTCAAGGCTGATCCGATGGTCGGCGCACCCGGCGGACGCCAAGGCGCACAGCCCCCCGACCCAGGCCATGGTGCTGACGCGTCGGGAGGCGACCCGACACATACCCCGGCAAAGCTGTCGCGTCATCGCGGTGGCTCCGCGAACCAAGTCACCTAACCAGTTAAGAGACGGTCCGATAAGACACGCCCCTGATTACAAGCTATCGGCAGGTCGAGGTCGTTCGCTTTCGTAGTCTAATCGTATTGGTTTGGTTTGAAAAGCCAGAGTTTTCGGGAAGGCGCCGCTCGTTGCGCAACCTCCGACCCGCGGAGACACAGCGTAACGTCACGCCGGCGGGATAGTTACAAGGCTACTGGGTCGGGGTCGCTTGCACGTTTCCCGTTAAGTCGCCCAACCCCTTTGGACATGGGGGTGTCGCCTGTCGTCCCGCTGGGGCTCAACTCGTTGGGCAACCATCCACCACGGGTTCCGCTCGCCTGACGGCTCGCTTAACCCGTGGCTACAGTCCCTCCCCCTGACGGGGACTGATGCGGCGTCCAGGCTTCGCCTGCGGCTACGCCGGACCGGGCAAGCCGCCGCACGCTAAAGGATCGCCGTCGGGGACGGTTGCTATGACACGTCTTCTAGGCAGCGGAAGGCGGGTCAAGACGCACGCCACATGCTTGTGCTTGCCCTCTCAGGCAAGCGACCCCGCTGAGGACAGCGGGGCTCGGCACGAGCGGTTCGCCCTCCTGTCCATCGCCGCACGATGTGTGAAACGCGGCACTAGTAGTCCGACACAAATGAATCTGTTGGTTTCCCAACTTCGGAGCGGCCGTCGGAGACGCGACTGTGAAGGAGCGTTGTTGTTCAAACGCTCCAACAACACAGCTCCCTGACGGTCGCTGCTCTGATAAGCGTCTCGCCCTCCTGATCGGAACCCACAGAAACAAGTGTGGTCGGGTACTAGGCGCCCCGAGCCGCGGCGGCGGCGTCCTTTCGCTGTTGGTCCGAAAGCCCGCCCACCTGCTTATCCACCTCAAGGGCCTTTGCGAAGCTCCGCCGCGCGGCCTCGGCGTCCTCCAGCCGCTGGCAGGCCTGTCCCAGCCGGTACCATGCCCGAGCGCGGGCGGGCGAGCCTTTTCGGGTGAGTTGCACGGCTCGCTCGAAGTCGGCCCGAGCGTCCTGCCCGCGATTGGGCAGGTGCAGCAGGATCTCACCGCGCGTGTCAAGCAGGTGCGGGTTGGCGGGAGCCAGCGCGACCCCCTTGTCGGCGAGGGGTAGGGCCGCCTCGTAATCCTTGTCCACCTGAGCCAACATCCACGCCAGGTCGTTGAGTGCGTCGGTGTCGTTCGGGTTCCGCTCGAGCATCGTCCGGCATATCGACTTGGCACGTTCGACCTGCCCCGTCTGGTAGAGCAACACCGCCATGCCGTGCATCGCCTGGCGATTGGTCGGATCGATCTTGACCGCCTTCTCGAGCAGCTCGATCGCCGCCTTCCGGTGCGAGGGACTGTCGGCCAGGATCGAGGCGGCGCTGATCAGCACCGACGGGTCGGGCTCCTCCTTAGAGTCGGCATAGGCCTTGGCGCGTCGGACCACGTCGTCGAACTCGCCCTGGGCGCCGAGCAACACCGACCGGGCCAGCACCACCGCTGAGCTCCCCGGCGAAAGGGCCTCGGCACGATCAATCATCTTCGCAGCCTTGTCGTACGCCTCCTGCGTGCGGTACAGGTCCGCGAGCGTCAGCATCGCCCCACCGTCCTTGGCGCCTTCGGGGCCGGCGAGGTAGGTCTCCAGCCTGCGGATTCCCTCGTCGGTCTTGCCGGTAGCCTGAAGGAGCTTGCCCAGCGACGGCACGATCCAAGCCTGTTTCGGGTTGTCCTCGGCCAGGCGACCCAGGACGTCAATGGCGCTGTCCTGGGCGGCAGGGTCGGTCAGGCCGGCCGCGGCGTCGGCCAGGAAACGGCCCGCATCGGCGTTGGAGGGATCCTCGGTCACGATCGTCGTGGCGAGCCGAACCGCCAGCGACGTGTTTCCGAGCTGGTGCTCGGCCTTGGCGCGGGCCAGCAGGAGCCGGCGGCTCCTTGGATTGGCGGCGAGGCCGCGGTTGGCCAGGTCGCGGGCCTCGGCGTAGTCGCCCCGCTCGCCGGCCATCCCGATCAAGGCGAGGTAGGCGTCCACGGCGCTGGGGGCGAGCTCGATGACCCGCCGCAGCAGCTTGGCGGCGTCGTCCCTGGCCTCAGCGCCGCCGGCGCGCAGCATCACGAGCGCCCGATACCACATCAGGTCGGGATCCTCCGGCGAGGCCTTCTCCAGCTCGTCGAGCATGGCGAGTCCGCGCTGCCGGTCGCCCTCGCCGTCCCTTTGGAAGAGCGTCCGCATGATGCGGCGCTTGAGCCGCTGGCTTTTCGGGTAAGCCTCGAGCCCCTGGTCCCAGACCGCGATGGCCTCATCGAGGCGCCCCTCGTTGTGGTGATAGAGCCCCCAGGCCAGATAGCCCTGGTCGTCGGTCGCGGTCTCGGCGGCCTGTTTGTAGGCGTCCTCGGCGCCTTTCTCACCGAGGCTGGCCAGCAGGCTCGCCTTGAGGATGTAGGCCTCGAAGGTCTTGGACGACTTGGCCAGGTCGTCGACCAGCTTTCGCGCCTCGTCGAGCCGATCGGCGGCACGGAGGATCGCCACGCGCACGGCCTTGATCCCGATCTCGTCCGGGGCGAGGCGCTCGGCCTTGGCCAGCTCCTGAAGGGCCACATCCGCGTTGCCGGTCTGTCGATACAGCAGCCGGGCCAAGAGCACCCGGCGGGCCACGTCCTGGTTCTCGCCGGCGAGTTGCAGCTTGAGCTCGTCGATCGCCTTCTCGAGGTCGCCGGCATCCAGGGCGAGGCTCACGCGCCGCAGGCCGAGCACGCCGCTCCGCGTGTCGATGCGGGCCATCACCTCTCGGGCCTCGCTCAGGCGGTCGTCGCGCTGGAGCAAGGCGATCAGCCGGTCGGCGATCTCGGCCGCGGCCGATCCCTGGGCCAGGGCCCGACGGTACACCGATTCGGCCTGGGCCCGCTCGCCCAGCCGCTCGTAGAGCTGCCCCAGCATGAGGACGGGTCTGGACCGTCCCGGGGCGGCGTCCACGCACTGCTCGAGCAGCTTGACGATCTCCTCGCGTTTCGTTCTCCAATCCGGTTGCGTCAGCCACAGGGCCGCTTGCTGCTCGCGCCACAGAAGACCGCCCTCTCCCTGGGCGGTCCGTATCTCGTCCACCAACTTCTGAGCGGCCTGGGCGTCCTTCTGGATCTCGGGCAGGGCCAGGAGCAACGACCGCGTCTGCACGTCGGTGGGGCCTTCCTGGGCCATCTGCTTGAGCATCGTGATGCCCTCGGGACGATCCTCACCCAGCACCCGCAGGACGGCGAGCCTTCGGCGGAGCACACGCTGGCCCTGGTCGGATGTGACCGACGCGATGCCCCGTTCGAGCGTCGCGCCGGCTTGGTCCGTCTTTCCACTTGACTGCTGGAGCCGTGCCAGCAGCCGCCAGGGCGCGACCTGGTCCGCATGCCGTTTGCAGGCCGCCTCGGCCGCGCCGATCGCCTCATCCGGCCTACCCAGGCTCAGCAGGTACCGGGCCAGTTGCAGGGAAGCCTTCAAGGTCTGGTCGCACTCGTCGATGGCGCTGCGCAGCTCGGCGATGGCCTTATCGGGTTGGCCCTGGACCTGAGCCGCGGCCGCTTGGAGCAGACGGATATCCACCTGCTTGGGATGCTTGTCGTGCAGCGCGGCCAACTCGTCGGTTATCGCTTCGAGCTTCGTCTGCCGCTGCGGCTCCGGATCATCGGTCGCTTCTTGGATCTGCGCCTCCAGACGGAGCACCTTGGCCGTCACGGAATCGGTCGCGATCGCCTCGGCACGTCGCGCGGCCTGTTCGGCCGCCAACCAGTTGCGCTGACGGAGGGCATCGCGTGCCAGGTCCAGGAGCGCGGCCGCGTTGTCAGGCTGAAGGCGGACGAACTCCTGATAGGCCTGCTCGGAGCGACGAGGCTGCCCCGTCTTCTCGTAGGCCCGCGCGAGCATCCGCCACATGGTCGGATCGGCGCCCGACTGCGTGACCTCCGGTTCGAGAAGCTCGATAACCTGCTGCGGCTTGTTCTGCTCTTGAGCGATCAGCGCGCGCAGGAACGTCACGCGACGATCCAATTCCACGTCGGTCTCGCCCACGCGGACCATGTCGACGTACTCCTCCAGCCGCTCGGCCGCGACCGAGGGTCGCCCCCCTACCACCAGGAGCCGGACCGCGTAGGGAAGGATCGCCATGCGCTGGCGCGGATAGGTCACCTCTTGGGTCATCTCGTCGGCCAGGGCCGCGCACGCGTCCGCCTTGCGCCGCGCCAGCCGCAGCTCCGCGCGCGCGACGTACTTGGCGGCGGTCCAGTCGGCCGGGTCGAAGAAGTACTCCTTGGCAACGTCCTCGCCAACGTCCTTGATGCGGTTCAAGGCTTGCTCGGATCGCTCGATCCGGCCGTGGAGAAGCCACTCCTCACAGATCATCAGGTCGACGCGTGGATCGGGGGAGTCGAGCTTCTCGGCCGCGATGAGGTCTGCCTCGGCCGCAGCCAGGGCCTGCTGACGCGGTCCGGGTTCGCTCGGCGCGTGCGTCCTGGAGAAGCGCGCCCGGTAGGCCAGGGCCATGGCCGACTTCGGATCCGCCGCGACGGCGCGGTCCAACCACGACTTGGCCTCGACGGCTGACTCGTCCCCTTCCTGTTCGTCGGTGACCCGACTGAGCAAGAGACAGGCCTCGACGAGCTCCCGCCGGTTGGCTTCACGGTCCTGCAAGCGCTCGACCAGATCGAGCAGCGTCTGCTTGGCCTCGTCGGGTCTGCGCAGCCCGGCCTGGGCCTTGGCGAGCCAGATGGGGGCCTTCGGGTCGTCGGGCGCGACCTCCATTCGCTTCTTGGCGATGTAGGCCAGTTCGCCCCAATCGCGGATGCCGGTGTACAGCGTCGCCAGGGCCTCATAGGCCCCGTCGTGAGCCGGTTCGAAACGGATCAACCGCCTATACGCGGATAGGGCAGCGGCCACGTTCCCGCTGCTGAGGGGCTGAACGGATGAATGCGCCTCGGCGTATTGGGCCAGCACCTCCGTATCGTTCGGGTATTTTGAGAGGTAGCGCTTGAACTGCTTGTGCGCCGTGGTCCAGTTGCCCTTGTCGAAGGCGGCTTGGCCCGCGGCCAGGGCCTCGGCGGCGATCATGCGCTTGCGCACGTAGTGGCCGACCACGGCCGCGGCGCCGAGGACGACCAGCACGGCCAGCAGCACAAGGACGGCCTTGACGTTGATTCTGCCATGTCGGCGTGATCCGGAGGGCATCGGTAGGTCTCCGTGAGGTCTAGGGGGTCTTTCCGTCAGCCGATCGCCGGAGCGCGGATGCGTCAGGTGGTCCCGTCCGGAACGACCGCTCACGTCTTACTCCGATCGGACCGTGGCGGTTCGGACGGTTCGTCCGGCACCACCAACAGGTTGAAGAGGGCGAGTTCGCCGGCGAGCATGAGGATGGCCAGCGGCATCATCGTGATGCCCGCGAAGTCGTGGAAGAACCGTTCGGCCAACTCGCTGCTGGCATAGACGCAAAGCAAGGCCGTGGCCACGATGCGCAACAGGTTGCAGAGTATCGCAATAGGGACGCTCGAGGCCACCAGCGCCAGCTTCTGCCAGCGCGGACGGTTCACCACAAACGCCAGGGTACCCGCAACGATGACGAACGCCGTCAGCATGCGCAAGCCGCTGCACGCCTCGGCCACCGCCAGACGCTCGGTCTCGTTGAGGATGATAACGTTGCCCTCCCGAGCGACCATCACACCGAAGAGCTCCAAGGAGAACACCGCGCCCACGGTCGCCATCCTCTGTAGGGGACCGCTGATCAGGTTGTGGACCCGGCCCGGCAACGGAACCATCAGCAACAGGAAGGGCCATAGCCACTTCAACTCCACGAAGACGGGCCAGCCCGCCACCAGCAGGATCGCGCCCACGGCCGTGATGACCATGCTGTAGCGCTCGGCCGACTCATAGACGAACAACAGCCCGAACAGGCGTGCGGCCTGCCCCAACAGGATCACCAGCACGCCCCACCAGCACGGCTGCAGCTTGAGATCCCGAAGGTCCTTACGGCGCGACCAGGCCAGATAGACCGCCACGATGGGCACGAGGCCGCCGACCGAGTAGTCCTGATTGTGGCTCCACTCGTTGATGAGCTCAACCAGCGTCGACCAGTAGGACCAGACGAAGGTCGTCAGCAGCCCCAACGCGATGCCGGGCCAGACGAGGTCCACATGTCGGGCCTTGGCCGGGGCGCCGGATGCTGATGATCTTCGCTGTGTTCGCGATCGTGCCATGCTAGCCTTCACCGGGTGAGGAGCCGCGTGGGTCGGGCGTCGTCGACGGCGACGGTCCGCCCAGACCGGCCCGATCCGGCATCATGCGACGCAGCGGCACCGCAGACGCGCGGGCGAAATCGGTTATGGCCCGAACCGCGGACCGGTCGTCCCCAAGCATCCCTTCGGGAGCGGCTATCTGGACCTGAGCCATGTAGTGCTGATCGCCGGCGGCACGCCAGACCTTCGATCGCAGCAGCGAAACGTCCTCGCAGTACTCGCCGTCTACGATGTAGTAGTTGAGGACACGGACCGCCTTGGTATCCAGGCCACCAAGGCTGAAGCGGTAGATCTGGCAGGGCAACGTCCCCAGGCCGGGCACCTCCAGCTCGTGCGCGTCGCGCTCGTGGATGACCCAACCGGCGCCAGGGTAGCAAACCTCCGGACGATGCGGCAGCAGGTCCCTGGTTCGCACGCCGTAAGCCACGAAGAGCGTGACCGCATCGGTCCCTCCGTGGCGGGTGTACCTGCGGCTGAGATGGTCGTCGGTATCGGTCGCTCGGATGATCGCTTCGCTCAGCGGCAGGTCCTGGCCCTGCCAATCGCCGACCTCCATGGGGAACTCCGACAGGCCCTCACCGGGCAGGGGCACGCTTTCGACGGGCCTGGCCAGCCGTTCGGCAAGCACGCGGTAGCCGATGCCCGAGGCGACGAACAGCACGGCGGCCACGACTGCGGCCCGAGAACAGCCAGACTTGTTGCGGTCTTCATCCATGACAGCTTCCCCGCGGTGCCTGGCCCGCCCACGCCTATCCTAGCCGGATCGCATAGATGCTACGCCAACAGTCGCCCCCAGCCAATACCATCGCTCCCAAATGTCACTCAGTCCACACGGGTTTTCCTCATGACCCGCCTGCGGCCACCACGGCCGAAAGGCCTGCCAGGTCCGAGGCCTGCATGAGCTCGTGCGTCTGTCGGCCGCGTTGAGGACCGGTCCGATAAAGCATCAAACGCCAGGCTACCCCGACGCGAATCATGGGGTGGACGCCCAGCCTGGAATATTTTCAGAGCGCCCGCCAAGTTTTTTTGAGGGCAGTGTTGGCCCAGCTTTCGCCACTAAACGTGGTTGAGCCAACTGGCTAGATCACGTCCGGATGGGCAAAAGGTCCGATAGCCAAGTGAACGTCCTATCTTACTCATCCTTCCTATGTTACCGATATCGTACCTTTCGCTAGCCCTAACTACAGCGCGTTTCTGGGTGTAGCCGAGGGGTCTGTTTCATTGCTGAGGGGATACCATGAGGGCACAGAGGTTTGGCGTCGGCGTTTCCTTCTTCCTCGTCTCGTACCTGATCGTGATCTGCCTTGGATGTGGGGCCACTCTGCCGGATGGTGTTGATCCGGGTAGCGGTGGTACGGACATCCTCGGGGAGTTCGTGGGCGACCCGAACGATCCGAACTCCCCGTCGGCCGTGTCACACGGCATCGTCTGCCTGTCCGGAAAAATTTCTGAGGTTTCTTTAAGCGGCCACAGCCCCTCCGGTAAGCCGCTTTCTTTCGACATCGCCGAAGAGCCCGATAACGGCGCGCTCGGACTTGTGCAGCAAGTGGATGAGAGTTCCGCGACCGTCACGTACCAGTCTGATCCCGGCTTCTCCGGCATGGACCAATTCACCTATATTGCAACCCAGAGTGACAACATATCGGCCCTCGCTGTCGTTACGGTCTTCGTTGTACCTGTGGAAATCACTTATTCGGTCGAGTACAACCCCGGGGAGCGGCCGTTGACGGTCACCTGTTCAGCTCCTAGCATGCCGTTCGACGGATCGTTGGAAGGAACCTATACCTGGACGGTGGATGGGATCGAGCACAGCGGTCCGACCGCCACGCACGCGGAGCGTACGTTCGTGTTGAAAACCGCCGGAATACACATCATCACTCTGTCTTTGGCTATTCCGGGCATGGTGCCCGTCAGTTGCGTCAACTCGAATACGAACACCGGTGAGATCTACATCACGGTGCGACCGCGCGTCACCGGGCATGTCTACGATGCCGACGGCATCGGCATCGCGGGGGCGACGCTGTCGACGAGCAGCGGGGCGACGGCCGTGACCGATCAGAGCGGCTACTATGCCCTCCTGGTTCCCTATGAGTTCAGCGGCGCGCTGATGGTCCAACACAACCAGTACACCTTCCCCGAGAACACCAGGCTCTACACCAGCTTGACGGAGGACGCGCAGGGTCAGGACTTCCACGCCCAGCCGGGCGGGGCCACGCTGAACGTCACCATCTCCGGTCACGTCCAGCTCGCTTCAGGTCAGGCCCTCGTCGGGGCGACGGTCGCAGCGCAGGGCACCGGAGACTTTGAGAACCACAACAGCTTCACGAGCACGGCACAGGACGGGTCCTATCAGATGGCCTTGCCGGTGGGCTGGACGGGCACGCTCTGGGCGTTGAAGGACGGCTACAGAATGTCGCCGCTCCTCGTGCCGATCTCCGCGCTCCAGTCCGACCTGTCGGACAAGGACTTCACGGCAACGCCCAACGACGGAGCCACCGCGCTCATCAGCGGTAGGGTGACGGATGCTCAGGGTCAGGGCATCGCGGACGTGACGATCACCGCCTCGAACAACGGCGGGACCACGACCACCGACGCCCAGGGCCATTATGAGCTGATCATCACCAAGGGATGGTCCGGAACGGTCACGCCGAGCAAGACCGGCCGGACGTTCCTACCCGTCAACCGGCCCTACATCAATGTCCAGGAGGCTCAAGCCGATCAGAATTACGCCGAGCACATCGTTCGCTATCCGATCTCGGGCGTGATCCGGGACGGCGACGGATCGCCCGTCGCGCATGTCACGGTGACGGCCAACAACGGCGGTATCTCGGGGGTGACGAACAGCCAAGGTCAATACTCGGTCCTCGTTCCGGAAGGCTGGTCGGGGGCGGTCACGCCCAGCCAGAGCGGATTCAGCTTCGCCCCCCACGCCAAGGCCTTCGTCGACGTCCAGTCGGCCCAAGCGGGTCAGGACTTCCTGAGGGAACCTCTGACGGGCCCGATCGGCGACACGACCACGATGCTGGTCCACGTGAACACGCCCAAGTTCATCGAGCTGACTGGCAAAGACAGCTCGGGGCGTAGCTCGATGGAACCGCTCGGCGAGATCCTGACGTTCGAGGTCGTCACCGCACCCCAGCATGGCACGCTGACGGGCACGGCCCCGACGTTGGTTTACACGCCGAACCAGGATTACCAGGGTCCGGACAGCTTCACGTTCCGTGCCTCGGCGGCGGGCCTGGAAGGACCGCAGGCGACGATTCAGCTGAATGTGGCCGCGTGGGAACCGCCGTTTGCCTGCCCGACGCCACCGTTCGGCCTGACCGAGGTGGCCCCGGCTCGTCCCGACCCGTGGACGTCGGGTGTGCCGGGCTACTACTACGTCGACAAGACGCACCCCAACGCCACGGACACGAACAATCCCTACGGGTATCCGGGCAAGCCGAGGGCTTGGCTGCCCGACCTGACGACCCTCCAGCCGGGCGATGTCATCGAGATCGCCGCCGGCGAGTACATGGTCACGGGCGGGCCCAAGGTCCATCGCGTCCGCAGCAGCGGCACGGTCGATCAGCCCATCTTCATCCGTGGGACGGACCCGGCCAACCCGCCGGTTCTCAACGCGATCGAGATGAAGT
Source organism: uncultured Planctomycetales bacterium (assembly GCA_964622545.1). GTDB lineage: Bacteria > Planctomycetota > Phycisphaerae > UBA1845 > JAFGLZ01 > JAFGLZ01. Next base: position 43,359 of record CAZUQM010000023.1, read on the forward strand.
ACGACGCGCCCAGCTACATCATCTACGAGAACCTCGAGCTGGGCCACAGCACGTCGTCCGGGCTGTCGGGTCTGCTGGCCACGGAAGGGGCACATCACATCGCGGTCCGCAACTGCCGCGTCTGCGAGGTCAACACGAACGGCATCAGCATCACGGCGGATGCCCATCACATCCTGATCTCGCACTGCATCTTCCACGACAACGGCGATTGGCTGGCGGACTACGACCAGGACTACCACGGCGTCCTGATCAGCGGCGGCAAGGACGTGTGGGTCCTCGACAGCGAGATGTACCATAACAGCGGCAACGGACTGCAGATCAACGGCCCGCCCATCGAGAACAACCAGCGGATTTTCGTCTGCCGCAACGTCAGCCACCACAACAAGCAGGCGGGGCTGTGGACCAAGTACGCGATGGACGTGGTGTTCAGCCAGAACACCTCCTATGCGGCCCGTCCCGTCGGCGAGGTGCCTTCGTCGCCGGGCGACGGCATGGGCTGCCAGTACGATCCGGAGCGGGTCTGGTTCCTGTTCAATCACATCTACGATTGCCGCTACGGCATCCGGGTGTCGACGGATACGGGTCGCGACGGGCCCGGCGGTGGCCTGAACCTGTACATGATCGGCAACGTCATCCACGACATCAATCGGCGTGAGCTCGACGTCACCGGACAGTATCCGACGGCCACGGGGTCCTTCGGCCTGGCCTTCTGGAACTGCGGCCACAACACGAAGCACATCATCGGCAACACGGTGTACAACGCCGACGGCGGCGTCCAGGTACAATACTGCGACGCCACCGCGCCGGTCATCATGGTCAACAACATTATCAGCGGCATCCAGGAGCACGCCATCACCATGAGCCATGAGGCGACGGCGACGAACTCGCGCGTGCATCACAACGTGTTCGATTCGCAGGCCGAGGTCTTGTGGCTCGGCCACAACTACGCCAGCATCGCAGCCTTCGAGGCAGGCCGACCCACCTGCGCCTATGACAACCTCACGGCCGAAGCGAGTTCTCTCTTCGTCAGCCCCGCGACGGGCAATCTGCGGCTGCTCGGTTCGTGCGCGGCCATCGACGCGGGCACGACCTACGCGGCCTACCAGACCTTCGAGACCGCCTACGGCGACCTGTTCACGTCGCTCGGAAGCCAGGACAACCTGAGCCTCTTGAAGGACATCGACGGCCGGGTCAGGCCGTTGGACGGTGACGGGTCGGGTCAGGCCGAGTTCGACATCGGCGCCTACGAGCACGACTGAGAGGGGCGGGCCGTTAAAGGCTGAACCGTCGAACCACGCGCCGCCCGACAGGGGCGGGCAGACACGCCAACAAGGCCAACAAGGCGCGACGCCTGATGCCCGGGGGGTACAGGCGTCGTGCTTCTTTCAGTACTTCCGAACGGATGGTCAATTCACCGCCCGCGGCGCGCAGGATGAAGTCTTGCGCGAGCCTATGCCCCAACGGGTAGAAGGTCCTCTCGGCGTCGGGACCCACCTCGCGGGCGCGCTGCAGCGTCCGGCAGATGCTTTGCAGCTTTGCCTCGCGGTTTTCCGTGCCCTTGGTCAGACTCTGAGGCGTGTCGATGCGGTACCGCCAGCAGACCTCCGGGACGAGATGGATCTTGGGATGCCGCAGCGCGATCCGCCACCAGAGGTCGGTATCCTCTCCGACGATCAGGCTTTCGTCGAAGCCCTCCATCTCGCGAAGGACCGAGGTGCGAATCACGAAGCCGCTCGTGATGAACCACGCACCCCACTCAATGCACGCCTGGAAGAACGGGACGTGTCCGTCGCGCTCGGCCCGCTCGACGAGGTCACCGCGGAACCGCGGCGGTATCTCCCGATTGCCCTCCAGGCGGGCGCAGTTGGCGACCGACCAAGCCAGCTCAGGATCGCGTCGTAGACCCGCCGCCTGGCGCTCCAGCTTGTGCTCCAGCCATTCGTCGTCGGCATCGAGAAACGCGATCCACTGCCCGCGCGCCTCGCGGATGCCTCGGTTTCTGGCGGCCGACGGACCGGCGTTGGTCTGATGGATGTAGCGGATCTCCGGCCGACCCGCCCCGCCGAGGCCGCGGACCACCTCGGCCGTGTCGTCGGTCGAGCCGTCGTCGACCACAACGATCTCGGCAGCTTGGAACGTCTGGGACAGCGCGGTATCGATGGCGCGACGCACCCACTGCGCTCGGTTGTAGGTCGGGATGATGACGGAGATGTTCAACGTGTCTTCCCAGAACGATGGCCTCGTATTGGGCGGACGAGCCGTCCGGACCCCGTCTCACTCGTCCGCAGCGCCGATCTGCCGGCCGGCCCTCCAGCGGTTCCACTGGCGGCTGAGGTCGCAGGCATATCGAGCCGTGCGCTTGCTCAGCCCCTCCGGCAACCACCGGATCAACCGTTGCAGCGCCCTCTCCGGCGATGACGGCGGACACAGGCTGTTGCACACATCGATCTCGCCGTCCGGCACCCCGATGTCGCGGCAGGCGAGCTTCGCGCGGCAACGAAACAACACGCCGCAGGCGTACTCGCGGAGCTCACGCTGGTCCGCGCCGGGGATCTGAACGGAACGCTCGATGGCCCGCGGGATGATCCTGAGCGCCTGCCTGGCGAACGGCACCAAGGTGTGCCCCTGACCCTCCAGGCCGATATGGTAGCGAAACCCCGGCGACGCGCTGTAGCCGACGTACGGGTGGAGGGTCGCAATGACCCACCACTGCTCGTCATCCTCGCCGGGGTGCAGCCCGGTATCGAAGTAGCCGACCTCGTCGAAGACGTCTCGCCTGATCATCATGCCGCTGGTGATGAACCGCGCCCCGGCCTGGAAGGCCTTCAGGAACGAACGGAAGTAGCCGACCTGCCGGAGGTGACGCGTCAACGACCGCGGCAGCTTGGAATCGTAGTCGCCCTGCGGCGTGTGAAAGCGCACCCCACAGCCGCACCAGCGCAAATCCGGGTGCCGGGTCAGGGTCTCCATCTGAGACGCCGACTTGTTCGGCAGCCACTCATCATCGGAGTCGAGCAGCGCGATCCAACGGCCGCGCGCTTCGCGGATGCCGAGGTTCCTGGCCGCTGAGGGCCCGGCGTTGGCCTGACGGACGTACCGCACACGAGCGTCCAACCCGCTGATCACCTCCTCGGTGTCGTCGGTCGATCCGTCATCCACCACAATGATCTCGTCGACCGGCAAGGTCTGCGCCAGGACGCTTTCCACGGCGCGACGGAGGAGCCGCGATCGGTTGTAGGTCGGAATGACGACGGAGACGTCCAAGGAGACCCTCCATCCGGAGTCTCAGACCGATGTCATAATCGTAGCGCCTGGGCGAGGTACTCGCCCCCGGCGCCGGCGAGCTCCCGCATCCGCGGGATGCGGCGATCAAGCGCGTCACGGATTTCGTCGGCTCGTGACCAGGCCAGATCGAACGTCGTCTCGAGCCGCTCAGGGCCGACCTCTTGAATGGGAACGACGAGATCGGTCCCGCCGAGCAAATCGCCCAGGATGCCGTAGGCCTTGCGACTGTAACCGATGGCGACGGTCGGGACACACGACGAGAGGCTCGCGATCGTGCTGTGCGTCCGGGCGCCCATGAAGACGTCGCAACGGCCGATGCAATGCTTCATCTCGCCGGCACGCAGTGTGTCCGGCAACACCGACACCGGACAGGCGTCGCCGACCTGGTCGGCCAGGGCCCGACACACGGACGTGTCGTCCTGTCGGGGCATCGGCGCGCTGACGTGGGGGACGAGCACGACGCTTAGCCGAAGCCTGCCCGCCAACCGCCGGATGAACTCGGCGAAGGCCCGCACGTAGCTCTCCGGCGTCATGGGGGTTCCCACGTGGACCAAGTTGCTCATACCGATGCCCAGGGTCACGTCGCATTCGCCCTCCGGCAACGGGTCGTCGTCGGGAGGGCTCGGCTCCAGCAGTAACGCGGGGTCCGCTACCAGTTTGACGTTGTCGCGCACGCCCAGATTGTCGAGATACTCCTGCGTGGCCGTCTCGCGGACGGTGATCAGATCGGCCTGAGCGAGGGTCTCGGCGAACCATCGCTCGCGCCGTCTCCTGAAGGGGCCCATGGACGCGGCCCACACGACCACCTTGCCGCCCCCCCGCTTGGCCAAACGCATGCCGTCGAACCAGCCTCGCGGGTCGCTGATCTCCTCGGTCAGGTTGTCGCCGCCCACGTGCATGAGCACGTCGAACCGATCGTAGAGCCGCCGGGAGAGGTACTCGTTGAAGTGGATGTTGCCCCACAGGAGCCGGCGGTCGATCGTCTGCCACAACCAGGCCAGCGAGGGCTTCGGCGCGCCGGTGTACTCGGCCTCGATGACCTCGTCGACGGGCACGTTATCGCGGCGGATGATGGCCGCATCCTCGGTCGCCGTATGCGAGCGGAGCGTGACGAAGCTGTCGGGTACGTGCTGCCGGATGATCTCGGCCGTGCAGCGAATGATGGCCTCGCAGCCTCGGTTGTAGAAGCCCGCGTGGCCAGCCAGCAGGAAGCGCGTCTTGTCGCCCATCGGCAATACGACTCCTCGTCTATCCATGCCGCGCTCGGAGCGGCCCGGTGGGGTCGGCCCATCGAGCGCGGACCTCTTCGATCCCGTCGCTATGCCCATCCCAGCCGGAGCAGCCATGCCGTCACGACGAAAACCACGGTGGCCGGCACGAGCCGCAGGTAATAGGCACCCAACGAGATCGGCAGGCATCGCGTCAAGTAGACCGGCTGGACGATCACCTTGACGATGAGCATCGGGATGCACGTGCCCAAGGCCACGCCGACGATGCCGTAGTCGTGAACCAGCACGAGGCTGAGACCGAGATTCAACACGGCCTCGGCCACCGTAATGAAGGCATAGAAGCGGTGTTTGTACAGGGCATACAGGGCCGGAACCGTCGGCGCCTGGGACATCGCGAAGGCGAAGGACGTTGCCAGGAGAATCAGCACGGGCACGGCCCCGGAGAACCCCGAGCCGACCCACGCGGTGATGAGAGCCCGGCCGAAGACGATCAGCCCCAGGCAGGCCAACGAGGAGACGACCGCCGAGATCCACATGCTCCGCAGGAGCAGGTCCCGCAGCGCGGCGTGGTCGCTCTCGCCCACGAGGCGCGAGAAGCGCGGCGCCATCACCACCATCCCGGCCACGACGCCCCGAAGCAGGTAGCGGATGAGCACGGCAGCGATCCCGTAGACCCCGACGGCCTCCATGTCGAGGTAGCGTCCAATCACCACCGAATCGAGGTTGAAGCGTACCGTGTCGGCGATGGTGATGACCATCGTCGCACCGCCGAAGGTCATGAGCGTCCGGACGGTGGCCTTCTGCACGAAGGAGGGGCGGATGCGGACGTCCGGGATCAGGCGTCGGCAGAGGACCACGTGGCCCAGAATGCCGACGATGTCCGTGGCGAGATAGGCCACGGCCACGCCCAGCAGGCCCCACCCGGACAGGAGCAGATACACCGTCAGCCCGACCCGCGCGAGGGTGGCCACGATCACCGCGATGTTGCTATGCAGGAAGTGCTCGTGCGCCCGGACGGTCGCACGGAAGACCCTACCCGGGAACTCGACGGCCAGGCCGACGCCCATGATCCAGATGAGGACCTTGAAGGTCTGGACGTTGCCCTCAGACACCTCGAAGAACCGCGCCAGGAAACCGGCCGAGGCGACGGCCAGGATCAGGATCAGCAGGCCGATGACCGTGAAGAGGGCGAAGGCGGTGCTGACGGTCTCGTTGAGGGCCCGACGGTCGCCCTGGCCCGCGTGGAAGGCCACGTAGCGACCGATGGCCGAGGAGATGCCCAGGTCGAGCACGCCGTAATAGCCGATGATGCTGCCCACGAGGGTCCAGACGCCGTAGCCGCCCTTGCCGATGTAGGCGATGATGAAGGGGGTCAGGACGAGCCCGGCCAGCATGTTCACGCCCAGGGCCGACCAGTTCGTGAAAGCGTTGAGGACGAGCGAGGGTCTTCGGCGCGCGGACGCGGCGTCGGACGCCGTGGTGGCGTCTGCGTTGGCACCTGTCTCGGCTGTCGAAGAGCTCATGGTCCGGTGTCGTCCGTCAAGGGCGGGCGGCGATAGACTGATCATCTCGCGCCGGCCGCCCACCCACCTGTCGCCTCGATCCGTCAGGGCTTCTGGGCCCAGAACGCAAGCAGATCGGGCGACTTGAAGACCGCATGGAAGTCGGTCAATCCGATCCCGGCGAGGGCGGCCCGCCACCAGGCCACGGTCGGGTAGGCGGGCTTGTGCTCGCTGTGCATGCGGCCGGGAACCCGAAGCGTGAGCTGCCGCCCCGTAGCGATGAGGGCCAGCGAGTTCGCCGCGCCGAAGGTCGAGAACACCATGCTCCGCAAGCGGCGTTCGCCCTGGAAGATCTTGCGCCATCCCACCGAGAAGGTCTCTACCTCGAGCCAGATCACCCCCTTGGATCGCAACGCTCGGGCGGCCTTGGCCAGCGTCGGGCGGATCCGAACATGGTTGAACGCCAGCCGCGAGAAGATGAAGTCCACCGACCCGTCCGGAAGGAACTGGTCGAGGTCCTCGGCCGAGCCGTGCCGCAGATCAGGCACGGGCTCGCCCTCCAGTTGTGCCAGGGCCCGGCCCAGCTCGATGTACTCCTGCTGCATCTCGATGCCGACGGCCGACCTGGCGGCCTTCTGGAAGCCCCACACCCACCGTCCGAAGCTGCACCCGAGATCGACCACGTCCTTGTTGCGAAGCATGTTCAGGGACGGCCTGGGAGGCGGCAGCTCGCGGCCGTCGTCGACCCAGTTGCAGTATTCCTTGGCCACGTTGCCGACCAGATAGCCCGGCGTGGTCAGGACCCGTCCCGGACCGCCCGGCTCGGTCAGGCCCAGGTCATCGGCCTGGCGGACCACGTCGGGATGGGTCGCGCCGATGACGGCCTTGTCGGCCCGGCCCTGGTAGACCGACCGGAGGTAGACCAGCAACTCCGCACCCGTGGGGGCGGTGATGGCCTCGCATACGGAAGGGATGATCGGATGCATGGAAGACCCTACCCATCAAGCGAGGCCGCGTCGGACGGCGCGTCTCGGCGTATCCGCTGATCGACGTAGACGGCCTTGCCCTGGGCCGATCTCGCGATCTCGTCCACGATCTCATACGACACGTCCAGCCGGCCGTCGAACTTCGCGCCGAGGTTCCGATCGATGCGTTCGCGATCGCCCTGGCCGAAGCCTTCAGCGGGTACGATCCGGAGCGTGGCCAGGCCCGGCTGATCCTGGCGGAACTGGAACTCCCTCACGCGATCGAAGGTGTCGTCGTGCATGTTCATCGCCGTCCATGAGATCTCGGCCCCGTCGGAGGCGATCAGCACCTCCTGCGTACGATGGCCCCGAATCTCGCGGAGGATCAAGGCCTCCCTGCCGCAGACGTCGCACCGCGTGCCCACGTAGGTGGCCATGTCCCCTGTCCGGTATCGGACGAATGGCACGACGGCGTTGATGAATCCCGTGCCCACGATTTCCCCTCGCTCGCCCGGGGTGGTCACGGGCTTGCCCTGCTCGTCGAGCAGCTCGCAGAATCCGTACGTCCCCCAGACGTGGTCGTCGCTGGTGTGCTCGCACTCGGCGGCGGCAACGAGCTTCTCGGTGTGGCCGTAGCCCGAGAATATCCGGCATCCGAACACGGTCTCCACGATCTGACGCTGCTCGGGGTAGACGATCTCCGACTCGGCGATGATGCCGTGCACGTTGGTGGGGGCATCCCGGCCGGAGCGTAGGAGGAACCTCGCCAGGGCGGTCACCGATGAGGGGTACACATGGAGAAAGCACGGGCCGAGGCCGCGAACGTGCTCGATATAGCGGCCCATCATCTCTTCGGTCATGTGGAAGTTGCTGTAGTAATGGTGCCGCAGCAGCGGGTCATACTCGTGGCGCAGGCCGGTGGTGTCCTCGCCCACGACGCGGCCGCGGAAGACCGCCATGGGCATACCCAGCCGAAAGCCGCAGCGCTGCCACCCGCTGACGAGGTAGGCGTACTCGACGGCCGATCGGCCCGAACCGATGTAGAACTTGAGCGGGACCCCGCTCGTGCCGCCGGTGCTGACCTCGTCCACACCGGGCGCGTCGGGAGGGATCGCGCACATCTCGGCGAGATGCCCGACCAGATCGTGCCGATCGATCGTCGGCAACCCGGCCAGGTCGTCCATCGACTGCAGGTCGCCGGGCTCGAATCCGACCGACTCGAACGCCCGTCGGTAGAACGGCGTGTTCTCGTAGGCGATGCCGAGGACGCGACGGAGCTGGACCAGTTGGTAGTCGCGCGTCCGCTCGGCGGGCCACCACTGGGCCTCCTCGGCGAAGCGGAGCGTCCGGCGAAACCGGCGGCCGAGCAGCCAGCTCAGCGGCACGGCCGACAGGGCCCCGCCGACCACCGACTTCAACGACGGCGGCAGCTTTTCCCAGAGGTTCTTCTTCGACAGGGCGACCTTCATGCGCTCACCGGCTCGCTCGGCTGATCGATCTCGACATGGCCCGTCCACCCGAAGTGCGGACGGAAGCCCAGCATCGGCCCGTCCCACGCGGCGATGCATCCGGCACAGGCCGGGTCGTTCGATCGCGCGGTGACGTCCTTGTAGTCGAATCCCATCAGAGGCAGCGGATGGTCCTCCATCGCCCGGGCCAGCACGGGCAGCTTGCGGTAATCGAAGCCCATCAGGCGGGCGCAGACCAGGTCGACCGCGATCGGATTGCAGCCGGCCAGGATGAGCCCGGTCGGACGCGGCGTAGCGTCCATGGGCCCGTTGCCCTCACCGGCGATGATGCCGTCGACGAAGCTGAACAGCCGGCGCATCGGTCGATCGTGCATGCCGCCGGCCGCATCGGCGTAGTACAGGATGCGGTTCAGGTCGATCACCATCCGCCAGGTGGTGTCGTTGCCGTACCAGTTTCCGGATCGAATCGTGTCCGTGTGCGTATCGCCGAAGACCCGCTTGCCGAAGGCCTTGACGGGCCCGGCCACCATGGTCCGCAGCGGTCCGAGCCAGGGGAAAACCTGCTTGAAGCGCTGCACGGTCTTCTGCTCGAAGCGGCGCTTGAAGCTATCCTCGGCGAACTGATCGCCTCCCTGGGACGGTGTACCCTCGCGGTGGTGCGGCAGCCAGTTCTTGTTGCCGTTAATGCCGACGAGGTTCTTCATGTTGACGGTGAGGCCGGCCTTCTTGTGCGTCTTGAGCTTGGGCAGGCTGATGACGCAGTCGGCCTCGAGCACCGTCTTGCAGATCATGTACTCGTGCACGTCGTCGTGCTGATGGCGGTGCAGCTCGCCCTGATCGTACTCCGAGCCGTACAGCAGGTGGCAGAGGTGGTTGACCTCGACGAACGCCGAGCGCTTGCCGACGTTCACCTTGGCGTAGCCCTGCGGATCGCCCGGCAGCTCGGTATGACCGACGATGACGCCGTCGATCTTCTGGGCGCATTCGGGGCGAAGATCGCGCAGCGCGACCTCGACGCGACCTGCTCGCCGGTAGAAATCCATGACCGGATCGATCTGGGATATGCGGCGCACGCCCGCGAAGTCGGCGTCGTTCTGCGGCGCGTCGGCCACGATGATCCGCCCCTGGTCCTTTAGCGCGATCAGCACGTAGTCCATCACCGCGCGGATCACGCTGCCGTGCGTGACGAGGCAATCGTCGTGGCCGGGAAGGGTCTCGCGATAGTCGCGGACGAAGTTGGGCTTGAGCACCACCGTGTCGCCCGGCCTGACGATCGAGCCCAGCGGGTTCCACTCAGGCGTACCGTAGTGCTCGGCGTCCAGACCGAGCAGGTTGAGCGACTCGCGCACGGTCAGATACGGCTCGGTCCGCCCCGGCCCCTGGGGCACGTCGCCGCGTTGGCCGTCGTCAAACGGGTACTCCGGCGGCGCGACCGACGGGGAGAACGGCGGCGCGACGTCGTAGACGGGCGTGCCCCAAGCCACGCCGACGTCGCAGGCGGCCTCGGATAGCAACAGCTCTGTCTCGCCTCCGATCGTCATCGCGTCCTATCCTCGTAGCGTGTCATGTCCGCTCGTCCCCACGGTTCTCGCCGGTCGCCACGTCGGCCAGGATCGCGTCCCACTTGGCGCTGATCGCGCCGGTCTCGTGGGCCAGGCCGGCCCGGCGGGCCTGCTCGCTGAAGCGGCTCCATGTGGCTTCGTCGCTCAGCAGCATCTCGATGCGTTCGGCGAAGCCCGCCACGTCGCGCCGCGGCACGAGCCAGCCGTTGACGCCATTGTCCACGACGTCGGCCAGCTCACCCACATCGCTGACCACGGCCGGGACGCCGCAGAGCATCGCCTCGAGCAGCGACAGGGCCATGCCCTCGGAATCCGACGTGAGCGCGAACACGCGCGACCGGCGGTACCAGTCGGCCACGTTGTCCTGCCGGCCTACGAATTGGACGTTCCCGGAGAGGCCCAGCTTGTCCGCCAATCGCTCCAGCTCGGCGCGCTGCTCACCGTCGCCGACGACGACGGCCGTCAGAGTCGGCCGCGACCGGGCCACCTCGGCCAACGCGCAAAGGAGGACATCCACGCGCTTGATCGCCGCCAACCGGCCGACCAGGAGCACATCAATGTCGCGCGCGCCCTGGCCCGGGTGGAACCGCCGGCCGTCGATACCGCCGGTCATGACTCGGCAGGCCGATGCGACCCCTCGGTCGCGGAGGAACTGTCGGGCCCTCGGCCCGCGGGTGACGATCAGATCGAACCCGTGGACCGCACGGACGAGCTGGGCCTCCACGACGGGGTCGGGCGTCTCCATCTTGCTGAAGATGCGGTTCTCGGCCCAGATGCCGCCGTCGAGGATCTCGGCCGGTCCGCCGGTCGCGATGTAGAGGGAGCGTGCTCCGGCAAGCCGGGCCACCACGCCTGCGGTCAGACCGTTCATCAGCAGGTGAAACCCGCCGACCACGTCAAAGCGCCGGCGTATGCCCATCCACACGCCCATCAGCAACCGCGACGGCACCTCGCCGATGAGCCGACGCAGCCATCCCGGCGGATGCACCACCACGATCTTCTCGTCCGGCTCGACGGGGAACGTCGTGACGATCCAGACCCGCCGGCAGCGGCTCGCCTCGGCGAGGGGCTCGAGATGCGCCGCGATCCAGTTGGCCGAATGAAACGTGCCCGTCAGGAGTACGTCGCACGTGTCCGGCATCGGCCGTCGCCGCCGACCGATGAGGCCCGCAAGCCCGATCGCCACGCGATGCAGCCGCAGCAGGGCGCGGACGAGCCGATGCGCGAGCCATCGCTTGATCCGCCGCCGTAAGGATACGTTCTGCGTCGGTGCGTCACCACCGCCTCGGCCGATGATGTCGCGACCGATGGCCGTATCGGCTGCCTGCGTGGTCGGGCCGCGATCGCCTTCGGTGCTGCCGGTCGTCATCGTCGTCTCGCCCATCACCATGACGGAAACTCGAGCGGCTGCCAGGGGATCGATACGCTCGGGGAGCCGGTCTCGTCCGGCGGGTTGCGGACCACGTCCTCCCGCGGCCTGCCGTCGACGCTCACGACCGTCTCCCGCTCATCCGGCAGCAGGAACGTTAGCCCGGGCAGGTCGTCCTCGCGGAGATGCATCCGCGCATCGCCGCCCTGGTCCGCGAGACGAACGTCGATCACGCGCCGGTCCGTCCCGTCGGTCACCGTGACGTCGATCTGACGACGGGCATGCTGGAAGCCGAGCAGCCGTCGCGTCGTCGTGACAAGGATGCGACCGGTACGATGCGCGGCGGCCAGGCGGCGGAACCCACCGACGGCCGAGTGCGGCAGCGGCACGTCATGATCGCTGATCTTGCCGAGGTGCGTGTACAGGATGCACGTCGCGCGTCGGGCGGTCAGCCGGTCGAGCATGGCCGGGGTCAGCACGTCCCCGATGCCGAGGGCCGTATCGCCCGCACTCACGCCGCCCCAATGGGGGTTGCATCGCAGGAACTCGATCACGGCCGCTCCGTCGCGGAGCCGGGTCGATTCGAGCAGTCGGTTCGGACCGTGCATGGCGTACTTGGCGTGGCCCCGCCCGGCGAGTGTGCGCTTGCCCGCCTCCTTCACGACCGTCTTGCCCGAGGCCAGCGGATGCCGCAGCGTCAGCAAGCCCCCCATGCTGGGGCGGGCGTCTTGCCCGATCATGCTCGTAATGCGGCCGCGCCAGACATAGCGGACGCCGTGGGACAGCGTCAGGTCGGCATGGTAGGCCTCGTGGCCGGGCTCGTCGCCGTGGCCCATCATGATGTCCGCGCCGAAGTTGGTCGGGGCCTTGCTGTGATCGACCCATACCTCCAAGCGGCAACCGTGTCGATTCAGCTCGTCCAGCGAGCGGGCGGCATCCTCGCGACGCCCGGCCAGGTCGCCGTAGGAGTGGAGGCAGTCGATATGGCCGCTTCGGATCAGGGTGTGGATCATCTCCCGGCCGGCGTCGTCGGTGGTCCAATAGGCGAACTGGTCGGGCGGCATGTCGAAGTAGATCGTGTTGCCGACCTCGAGTCCGACGCCCGGGCCCATGGCGGTGGAGTCGGTGGTGTTGAGGAACCTGGCGATCTCGGCGTAGACCCGCGCGTCGGGCGTCTCGTCCAGGTCGCTGCACACGGCCAGCATCGCCTGGAAAGGATACGGGGCGTGCCGCAGCTCGATACCGTGGTCCGCCATCACGAACGCTCCCGATCTCGCAGGGCCCGCTCGTAGACGGCTCGGGTGCGACGGGCGATCGCATCGGGGTGGAAGCGGTCGAGGGCGATCTGTCGCGCCCTGGCGCTCATGGCTTGGCTGAGCTGATCCTCGCCGAGCACCTGGGCCAACCGCCACGCGATATCGCCCGGGTCGTTCGGGTCGATCAAGAAGCCCGTCTCGCCGTCGCGGACCATGTAAGGCATCCCGCACCGGTTCGACGTCACCACCGGTACGCCGGCGGCCATCGCCTCCTCGATGCCCATGGGCGAGTTCTCTTCGAGGCTGGCCAACACGAATGCCGCGGCCTGGGCCAGCTCCTGTCGAACGGCGAAGCGGTTGATCTGGCCGAGAAACCGCACGTGGCCGCCGATGCTCTCCTGCTCGATGTACCGCCGGATCTTCTGCATATAGGTCTTGTCGCTGGCCGTGCCCGCCAGGCGCAGCTCGGCGTCCACGCCCGATTTGACGAGCTGGGCGAAGCCGCGCAGCAGTCCCAGCGTGTTCTTGCGCCGCGAGATCCACGCGGCCGAGAAGATACGGCCGGGCACGGCCCGGCGCTGCACGTCGAAGAAGTCGGAGGCGATCGGGTTGTCGATGTCGTGGATCACGCCGGTCGAGACGCCCGCCAACCGCTCCCGCACGTACGGGCTGATCGAGATGATGTGGGGCTGATCGGCCCAGCCGCCGGTCTCCACCCACCGCCAGATCTGCGAACGGATCCACGCCGACCAGGTGCCCTCGAGCAGCGTGTCGCCGTGAATGAAGCCGTGAATCGTAAATACCCTGGGCACATCCATGCCCTTGACCATCAACCCGTAGACGTCGTGGGCGTGGATGACCTCGGGCGCGAGCGTCGTCAGATAGGCCCGCATCTGCCGGCGACCCGGGCCGATGGCGTCGGAGAGGATCCTGCCGCTGCGCCGGGGCAGGCGATGGATCGGCACGCCGTCCCAATCGTCGACGGTCGGTTCGGTCAGCGTCGGACTTGTGGTGACCACGTCGACCGAGAGGCCCTCCAGCCCGGCCAGGGCGCGGACCAGGTGCACGCTGACGGCCTCCACGCCGCCGCGCGGGGCCTTGGGGTCCGGTGGGAATCGGGTAACGACGGCAACTCTCATACGCGCGCCTCTAGCTTGACCGACCTTCTCGCTCCGTCGCTCGCAGCAGCAACGACTCGTATCTCGGCACGACGGCATCCAGGGCGTGGTTCTCGGCGAAGAACCCGTAGGAACGGCGCGACGCCTCGGCCCATCGGCCCGGCTCGTGCAACAGCTCGTTGACGGCCGCGATCGCGCCGTCGACGTCGGACACGGCGCGGCCCGCGCCGCTGGCCGCCACCACGCCGTCGGGATCGAACGTCGTCACGATGGGGATGCCGCGACCCCAGGCCTCCATGAAGATCGTCGGGTAGCCCTCCAGCCGCGAGGTACACACCAGCAGCGCCGCCCGACCGTACACCTCGGGCATGCGGTCGTACGGCAGGAAGCCGTGAAGCGTCACGTTCGGCATGCCTTCGGCGCGGACGGTCGCCGCGCGCGAGTAGTCGGTCGGCTCGTTGGCGTCGCCGACCACATCGCAGTGGACATCGCTCAGGGCGTCGCCCACATCCAGGAACCACTCGAGTCGCTTGTCGGGCACGAATCGCCCGATCCAAACCAGATGATACGGTGGGCCCGGCGGCGCGTCGCGCGGTCCGGCCTGGTCGTCGGGCACCAGGCAGCACGGACGGATCACCTCGCTGTCGATGCCGAAGTTCTCCGAGAGCCTGCGGCGCTGGGCATCGGTCTGGGCCGCGACGCAGTCCGTCCGGCGCAGACCGTAGCGATAGAGCACGCGCTCCTGCCGGCGCTCGAGGAACGGCAACCGTGTGTCGCAGTCGGCGTCGCTCATGACCACGAAGGCGAGCCGTCGTTGGTGCCGTCGGCACCACGCGGCCGCCACGCCCGTGACGTACTCGGCGCTCGGCTGGAGCACGACGTCCGGATCGGCCAGGGACAGCGCCCGCCACAATCCCGAGCACCTGGGATGCACGAACCGCAGCACGCGGATGCCCGCGTTCGAGGCGTAGGCCTTGTAGACGCGAATGCCGTCGCAGTCCTGGCCGTCAGGCTGGCCGTGGTCCAACGTGACGAAGGTCACGCGATGGCCCTGCTCGGCCAGACCGCGGGCCAGGGTCACGATCTGGACCTCCGCCCCGCCGATGTGGCGCAAGTCGCCGTTGGCCGACAACACGTTGTAGGCATTGAGGGCGAGCACGCAGATGCTCAGCTTATCGTCGCGATCGTCCGCCAAGTTGGTTCCTCCGCCCGCGGCCGACACGGCCTGTCGGTCCCGCCTACTCATAGCCGTATCGACGATTCAGGTCGCCGGCCACCTGCTCAAATGCAGCCAGGTCGGCCTCGGTCAGGTCCCTTTTCCATCGTTCGTCCAGCACGATCTCGCTGCTCGACGACAGTCGCATGGCGTTGCCGATGATGTGGTGCTCGAAGGCGTTGAAGTCGCGCGTCGCCTGGTCCGCGTCCAGGCCGAGGAACTCGAACACCCTGGCGAGCCACTGGTCCGGGTCGCCGCAGAGATCCTCGTAGTGCAACGTGAACGTCGACCCGGCGGGCAACCGAGCGAGCATCCGCTCGCACTCCTCGTGCGCGTCGCGCCACTCGGCCGCGGCGTCGGCCATGTCCGTGTTGTAGTGCCGCATGTAGGAGCACGCCTTGCCGCGCCCGTCTCGGATCATGTAGATGACCTTGATGGCCCCGAGGCCCGCCGACAGGAAGTACCGCAGCCGGTTGGGATCCTTCGAGCCGTCCAGGAAGACCTCGCCGCCTTGGAGCCGCTTGATCTCGTGGATGAGGGCGACGTTCCTGGCCAGCGTCCGGCGGCAGGCGCGCCGAGCCGCAGGCCAGGTCGAAAGCACCATCGAGCGCGCCGCCTCCAGGACGGGTCCTCGAACGCCCGCCCGCAGGGCACGATCGGTCAATGTGCCGGGCTCACCGTGGAAGTGCGTTCCGAAGTCGGTCAGGTCGAAGGCGAGGCCCTGCTCGTTCAGGTCGGCCGAGAGCTTCTGCCAGAAGGAACAATCGCCGATTCGCGTCCCGCAGGAGCAATCGTACGCATCGATGTCGCCCATGTGCGTGGCCTTCAGCTCGCCGATCGTGGCGATCTCGGGGTGCGAGGCAAGCAGGAAGGTCAGCAGCGTCGACCCGGAGTAGCTGGGCGACATGATGTACACGAAGTCGGTCACGTCACGGACCATCCTTTCCAACTGTCCCGGCACCGGGCTTCATGGCGATGCTATGTCGCCGGGGCCAGCTCAAGATGCCGCGCGCCGCCGGACTCCATCTGGGCCTCGGCCGATCGCGCCCTGACCGACAGCACGTAGACGCGCATGGTCAGACCGATCGCGCACCACATGCCCACGGTGCCCTCGCGAGGGTAGAACGTCTGCGCGCCGATGGACCCGATGAGCTGGGCCAACACCAGGGACAACGCCATCCCTCCCACCAGACCGCACCACGGATGCGCGGTGTCGCGGAAGAGACACGTCGCCTGGTACAGAATGATGGCGTAGAACAGCATGACCGGCACGAAGCCGAGCGCCCCGTTGTCGAGCAGCATCTCCAGGTAGGCGTTGTGCGGGTGCGGGAAGCTCTCTCCCAGGTCACGATAGAGCCGAGCGGCGATGCCTTCCCGTTGCATCGCCAGACGACCGTAGCCCACGACCGGCGACTGGGCGATCTTGTCGATCACATAGGGCCAGATCAGCGTCCGACCGGCGGTGACCTCATAGTCGTCCACCTCCGCCTGCCCGGCGACGTTCCTCTCGCCGAAGCCCTCGAACATGCGGTCCATCACGCCCGGCAGGAGCATGACGATCACGACCGGGATGGCGGGGGCCAGCAGTAACAACTTTCGCCACCTCAAGACGCATAAGACGAACCCCACGAAACCCCAGGTGACGTAGCCCGCCCGCCCCGCGGTCAAGGCCTGGGCGTAGGTCAGGCCCAGGAAGGCCATCACCACGACGATCTGGTACTTGCGCTGCCGAACCACCAGCATCGTGGATAGCGCCGCCCAGGACGCCCCGGCCAGCATGGTCGACATGTCGATGCGGTGATAGCCGATCTCGTTGTCGATGATCTTGCCGCTGCGGCGTGTCAGTTGCGAACCGCTGACGGCGTAGCGCGGCGGCATCCAGCGCGCGACCTGAAGACCCAAGCCGAGGTAGAGCAGCAGGATCGCCGCCACCGCCATCTGGAGCCGTCGCAGCCGCCGGCAGCCGTCATAGAGCAGGATGCCCGGCACGGCCCACTTGATCGAGTTGAAGAGCTCTTCGCTGACCAGGTCTGAGACGGTGTAGCCGTGCAGGCCGCGCATATCGGTCAGCGCGCGCGCGAACGCCGCCACGACAATGAACAGGTAGATCCCCAAGAGCACGTTCAGCCCGCGAGGCAAGTCCCAGGCCAACCCTTCCCGCTGCCGCTGGACGAGCCACGCGACGCCCACCACCACCAACAGGACGTTCCACGGGTTCAGGCCCGGGATGCCGGCCACGCTCTTGGGCATGTCGGGGTGCTCGACGCCGGCCATCAGCAGGATGAGCCCGCAGAGCGAGACGTACCAGTCGCGCCAGGCATAGATACAGAAGGCTACGACGATCAACATCAGGATGAGAACGCGTATGGACATGGTCTATGCGAACGTGGGTCTCAGGCGGGCCTGACTGCTATCCTGTTATCGTAAAGGAGGTTGCCGCGCTGTCAAGCCGGTCCCGGTCGCGCGACCGAACCCGGGCGCACTCTCCCGGCGACCTCGCGGGCCTCCGCCGCTTCGTCGCTTCGCTCAGTCGATACAGCTCCGCTCGGCGGTCTTCGGTTGCGCCGACCAGGTCTCCAAGCGCCCCGGCGACCAGGCGTAGAGAATCCAGCCGAGATGATAAGGGCGGCACTCGTAGTCCACGGCGCGGGCCGGGGCGAGCAGGTTTAGTCCCGGCGTTCGCAAGCTGGGATGGACGCGGCTGGCCAGGGCCTGCAAGCCACGGGCCCACTTGCCCGGTTCGTCGCGGGCGACCTTACGCCAGATCACGTCGGCCGCTCGATCGACAAGGCTGCCACCGATCTCCGGGGCGTGGACCATCCACGCCATACCCCGCTCGATCTCCATACGGTAGTCGGCCTGGCATGCGTCTTCGAGCGCGAACAGGGCCATCGGCGCCATGGCGTCCTGATGCACCGAGTAGACCGGATAGCCCTCGACCACGTTCCCCGTCCGGGCATCGACATGCCACCACCACTGACCGGCCGGACCTTGCAGCTCGCAGATCCGCGAGGCACAGCGGTTGGCGGCCGCCAGCGCTTGCAGATCGCCCGTCTGGCGGTGGTAATGCGCCAGCGCCTGCGTCGGGTACACCTGGTCGGCGAAGCAACTCACGTGCGATCGCAGGAGCGGTCCCTTCACCCCCTTCGGCCAGTGCGGGAACACGCCGGACTCCACCGAGTACGACGCAAGCAGCCGCGCTGCGATCCGTTCGGAGAGTCCCGGGTCGGTCGGTTCGCCCCCGCTGATCTGCAAGGCCGTCAGACACCACGCGATCTCGACCGTCGGATGGACCCCTTCAACCGGATCGAGGGCCCTGACCCGCTCCAGCGCCTTGACGGCGTCGGGGTGCCCCAGCGCTCGACCCGCCCACAAGGCCAGGGCCGCCTCGCCCAATTCGGTTGTCTCGGCTGTTCGGCTCAGCAAACGGCCGCAGACGTCCATCCGTTCCTGTCCGGAGAGGATCTCGCGGAGGACGTCGTCCGGCTCGTCGGCCAATCCCAACAGCGTGATAGCCGTGTATCGGGGGCTCAGTCCTTCGACGACGTCCCGACCGTCCTTGCGAGACAGATGGTGCACGAACAGCCCCGCCTCGGCGTCGTACATCCTCGGCAAGGACCGCAGCGATAAGGCCCGAAGCTCCCTGGCCAGGTCGACCACGTCCTGCGCCGTCTTCGTCCGGCCTTCATGCCGAGGCACATCCGTCACGGGTCTATCTCCCTGAGTTCGGCCGGCCGAGATGTGCAGCTCCCCGGTCTCCCCATCTCTGTCGAGCATTGGGGACCAGGTCATGATGGCGTCGAAGGCCTCGTCGGCGTGTTGGCCGGCATCGGTGACCATCCACGAGAGCGGCACATGCGTGCGACCGCCGAAGGTCAGCAACGTCGCCAGCAGGATCTTCACATCGAGCCAGAGCGACAGGTGCTGCACGTACAGCATGTCATAGTAGATCCACTGGTGAAAATCGCCAGCCTCCCGCTCGTGGCGGCAGACCTGCCACAGGCCCGTGATGCCCGGTCGAACGCTGAGGCGCGACCGCCGCCACGGCACGCAAATCTGGTTCTCTCGGAAGGGCGAGGGCCGCGGACCGATCAGGCTCATGTCGCCTCGGACCACGTTGAACAACTGCGGCAGCTCGTCGATGTTCGTCGCCCGCAGCCACCGGCCGACGCGCGTGATACGAGGATCGTCCGGCATCTTGAACTGCGGCCCGTCCACCGTGTTCTTGGCCCAGAGATCGCGCTGCATCTCGTGGGCGTTCTCCACCATGGTGCGGAACTTCCAGCATCGAAACAGCCGTCCGCCCTTGCCCTCGCGCTCATCGCCATAGAAGACGGCGCCGCGCGACGTCAGCTTCACCATCGCCGCCACAGTGAGCATCAGGGGCGAGATCACCATCAGGCCCGCTGTGGCCAGTAGCAGATCCACGACGCGCTTCAGCCGTCGATAGGCGGGCTCGGGCACCGGACGCGTGCGGACCGTTGGGGACGAACAGGGATGGCCCGTCGCGGCCTTGCGACATGACCGGCAATCCTGAACGACCTCCACCGAGAAGACCCCGTCGCCCTGCCCCTCGGGCGTTGCGCCGTAGATCCGATGGCGGACCGTCGCCTCGCGGGGGATCTCGGCGCCTTGAAGCACCAGACATTGAGCGATGACCGAATGCCGGCCGATCCTCGAGCGGGCGCCGATCAAGGTCGGGCCGATGATCACCGCGTGCGGCTCGATGACGACGCCGTCCTGAATCACGACGTGGCCGCGAAGCTGAGCCGACGGATCGATGCGACAGCTCTCGCCGATCTGGACGGTCTCGGGCGCCCCGACGGTACCGGAGGCTTCGTCACGGAGCGGGGCCGCCATCGCGACGTGCTCCATGAGGTGGAGCAGCCCACAGGGCTGAGCCAGGTTGATGGCCCCGGCGGTCAGGGAGAGGTCGTGGCTTGGCGTTCCGTTCGACGCAAGCGACTTGCGCAGCTCCGGCAGCGTGGCAAAGTGTGTCTCCGGCAAGCCCAGGATCGCCGCCACACGAACGAGCGAGGCCGCGACCCCGGAGGTCTGAAGCCATGTGACGCCCTCGTAATAGCGCTCGATCCGCCGGACGCGGCTTTCGGCATCGAACCGAACGCTCTCCTGCGTGGCGCGAGCATCGGCGTCCAGCGAGACCAGGTGGGTGGCCCCACGGCTGTCGGTCGAGTACGACATCAGCTTGGCAAGGTCGAGGTTGTTGACCGGGAAGTCGTGCAAGTCCAGCAGAAGGAGCCAGTCGGACGGCTCGTACGTGCTCAGCAGGTCGCGCAGGCCATCTGGGTGCATCACCGAACCCATCCGCTGATGCCCTGACCGCAGTCGTCTCTCGTAGCCCGACCCCGCCTCGAAGGGCGTCAAGACCGTCACCGGCTCACGCGTCACGTCCTGCAACCACGACTGCGCATAGCTGAGAAGCGTGTCCTTGCCCATCGGCACCGACAGCAGCGTCAGGTCGCCGCCGGCCTCGGACAGGAAGCCCGGCTTGGCATCGATGATGACGGGTATAACGGCCACGCTATCAACCTCGTGTCTTCTCGTCCCCGACCACAGATTCTCGGGCTGCACCCGCTCCAGAGACCCTGGCCCCTGGGCCAGGACCGCAAGCGCTCGCGGCCACGACTTCGGGATGTCGATCGGGGGTAACTACCTGGTCGCCAACGGCCTCATCAGACCGATCCCCGGGCCCTCGTCGTCACCCTGACCGCCACTTCTGATGTCGGCCGGAACGGGCTTGGGGTTCTGCATTCTCGATCGCCTTCTCCAGGGAAGCAGTCTCTGGACCATGGGTACGCTGAGATGACGGTCACACACGTGGACAATGCCCGTCATGGAGCTGTCGCACGCAACGGCCGCTTCATTGGCCAGGATGCACTTATGGACCGTCGAGCCCTTGCCCAGCAGGCACCTGTCCCACACCACCGAGCGACACACAATGGCTCGTTCCTCGATCACGCACCCGGCTCCCAGGGTCGCCGGACCGACGATGGTCGCGTTGGCCCCGACACGCGTGACGGGTCCGATCATAACCGGCCCCACCAAGTTGGCCGTGGCTGAGACCCTTGCCTGCCGATGGACCAACGCCTCGCCGATGCGTCTGTAACCGGGCAAGGCCTGCTCGCAGCCGAGCAGGCCCTTGAGCATCCACTCGTTGACCCACAGATACGTCCCCGGATCGGTCACCCGCGGACAGGGCCCATCGGAAACGAACGTCGAGATGCATTCGCCGGCCTTGTGCAGCTCGGGGATCAGGACTTCCTTGGTGTCTTGAAAGCCGGTGGCCCGGACACGCTCCAGGGCACGGCGGGAGAACACATAGATCCCGGTTGGCGACAACGAGGTCGAGCCGTTCGATCCGGTGGGCATGGCCACCACGGTCAACGAAGCATTCCGATCGGCGTGGTGGGCCAAAACCTTATCGAGGTCAACCTGGGGGATGATCGTGCCGTCGACGGCCACAAAGGTGTCTGCCTGACAGTCCTCCGAGGCGTCTCTTGCACAACCTGCTGTTCCCCTTGGTATTGGGTCGTCATAGTAGCTCAGCGTCACGCCCATCGAGGCCCCATCACCGAGCCGTCGGCGGAGGATCTTCGAGGAGCCGTTGGCGCAGATCGTGGCCTGGGCCACGCCATGATCACGAAGCCATGCCAACGTGTGGCAGATCAAGGGGCTGTGGACGACCGGCAGGAGTGGCCGGAGGAACTCGCTGAGCTTGGTCGGGTCGTCCCAGGCATGCGCCCCGGCAAGGACGATCCCTTGGACGGCGTGTCCATCTGTCTTGGTCATCGCCTTACCCTCCGTCTTGTGGGTGCTGGACGGCCGGCTGACGGGGCTGTACCCAGCCAGATTTCTGCGGAACGGCTTCCTGACGTTTGGGTAAGGGATTGACCATCGTCGGGACCGTTCTCAGAGCCTTCCGCCGCCCGCTTACGACTTATAGATGCGTCAGCGACCACTAACCTGCTGGTGCATTTATGCCATTTGCAGAAATTGCAGTGGCACTGGATGGCGCAACGCCCCGTGCCGGCTGGCCGCACCCCGACCCATTAGAAGGTTCTATGTTCTCAGGGCGTTGTCAAATGGGTCGGGCTATTTCGCAACAGGCGAGATGAGGATCTCAGTCCGCAAGGCCTCGGCGGGCTCAACCGATTTCTGAGCCCGAATCGTCGCGATATCTGCCTTGTGGTGATAGGCGCGACTCATCCAGCCGCCAACGGGTTCCTCTTGGCCGCGGATGATCTCCACGGCGACGTCGGAGGCGAAGATCAACTCGACCGTCCCATAATCGCACGACCACACCACACGGTTATCGGCGCCCGCGGAGGCGCGCCATGGCTCGGCCAGGTGGAAATAGGCGGCCACGTCGTGCGGCGCGTCCGACTGGATCTCGTCCACGATGGTGACGCGGCGGGTGGGGCCGTCCAACTCAACCGTTCGACGATGGATGGCAGGCGTGGCCAGTCGCGCGTAGCCATCGTGCTCGAGGACGATGCGCCCGCCGTGATCGTTGGGCTGCCAGGCCTGCACGGTGCATTCGGCCCGCCGGCCCCACATGAAGGGTCCGAGCATGATCGACTGATCCTCGCCGTCGATCTCGACCGTGTTGTGGGCGCGGGTGCTACGGAAATAGGTCCGCCACTCGGGGTAGGTGAAGTAGTCGTACGTGCCGGGATCCACGAACACCTCGCGTCCAAACGCGCGGAGGGTGATGCTGAGCGCATCGGCATGGCCGTGCGCGGCGATCGAGCGGAAGCCCAGCTCGCCGCCGTCGACCGTGACGCTGATCCGATCGGGCAAAGCCAGGTGACCCGACTGGAGCAGGTACAGTCCCGTCTCGTCGAAGGCATGTGAGGTGATTCTGGTGTCCAGGTCTGGGCTTTCCAGATCGGCGTAGACGGCCCGGGCCTCACGACCGAGCAGCCACCGCGCCGGTTCACTGAATCGTCCGGCGCGAGCCCGCAGGTCGGCCCGCTTGAAAAGGACCGCCCCCACCGCCAGCCACGTCTCGACGTCGGCGGGACCGTCGTCGAGATCGAGCACATAGCCGTCGTCCGAATCGCCGTACATCGGGACGGGTCCGCCCTCGGCCAGCTTGCCCGCGAAGGTGAACATGGATTCAAGCACGGTCCAGTAGTCGGACGGGAAGTCCTCGCCCGCGCGACGGGCCGCCAGGCCCGCCACGAGGAAGAACTGCAGCACGAAGAGATGGTAGCCGAAGGCCTGCTCACGGTTGCCGCCGTCCGGGTACGTCTGGTCCACGATCGCGCGGCGGAGGATGTCGCGGCTCTGGACGCGCCACGGCGATACGCCCCGCATCGGCTTGAAGTAGGTGGTGGCGACGAAGACTCCGGCCGCCTCGCCGATCAGATGGTTGTTGGCCGAAGAGGCCTGCGAGTACTTGCGTTGGATCTCCCAGACGTGGCGGTGCACCGCGTCGAGGAAGCGGGCCAACACCTCGCCGGCCAGCAGCCCGGACTCCCGGATCATGTCGACGGCGTAGACCCAGTTGATCAGGCGGACGGCCAACTCGAGCGGGCTCCGCCAGTTCATGCCGATGCCGTAGGGGTTGGCATCGAGCCACGATGCGAGCTGTGCGACGACCGCCCGGGCATACTTGGTGTCGCCCGTGGCGCGGTAGGCCCGGGCCAGGACCACCAGGTGGTGATGGCGGTTCGGCTCCCAGACGTACTTGCAGTCGCCGACCTGGTCGAAATCCCGGTAGTCGATGGAACCCGAGAAGATCAGCGGTGCCTGGCGTCCGGAGGCATGGTCCTTGTGCCAGTCGATCGGGTCGCCGTGTGGGTGGTTCACGAGATCGAAGTAGCTCAATCGGCCGGCCGCGATCTCGTTCGCGCGTGCGACCAGCCGTTGCCGCCAGCGTGCGAAGGGCTCGGGCGTGTCCGAACCCGCCCACTCGCCGACGTCCATGTCCGTGACGCGGAACCCAGGTGTGGGCAGGCGCAGGAGCTCGCCGATCTTCGATCCGGTCTCGAGCAGGTCCGAGGGCGGCCGCGGGCGCTGGCGCCGACGGACCCTCAGGCGGTCGAGCCGATCGCGCGCCGAAGCCCGCAAGCGCCAGGCCAACTCACCGGCCGACATGGTCCGCAGACGATTGAGATACCATCCCAGCGATTGCACGAGGCTCAGTCTCTCCGCGGACGCGATCGCCGTCCGTAGGCAAGCCGCATCACGAGTCCCAAGGCCGTCAACGAAACGCCTATGACGATGGCCAGGCGCTGCTTCCAGCCCAGACCCTCGGCGCTCTGAAATCCGAACAGGTCGGATAGGGCCGCCAGCGCGAACACCAACGTCCCGAAGACGGCCACGACGTCGGTCCTCAACACGGCCCCGATCGACACGAGCGCCGCGCCCAGCAGGAGACCGAGCGCCTGACGCCATCCGAACCCGGGGAGCCCGCGGATGCCGAGGTGGTCGCCCAACACCGCGATCAGCACGATGAACAGGCCCGTGACCATCAGGATCGATCCGATACTGAGGCGCTGTCCGGACGGGCCCGACGGCGGATGGCTGCCCGACTCGTGTTGACGGTCGGCGCAGTCGAGGCAGTAGTGCCGAAAGACGGGACCGCCGCCGGCGTAGCGCTCGAGCACGCGCACCCGTGCGGGTTTACCGCAGACCTCACATTGACCTCGAATGTCTTCCATGTCGGTCCTGTTACCACGCCGCATCGCCACGGCATCACGTCGGGTAAGCGATCCGGCCGTCAGACGGACGGCTTGAACGGCGGCGAACTCATCCGTCCTTCCAGCAACACCTCGACGACCCGGGCGGCGGCCCGGCCGTCTCCATAGAGATCGACCTCTCGGGCCATCGCCGTGTAGGCCTCCTGGTCGGTGAGCAGTCTCCCGGCCTCGGTGACGATGCGGTCGCGATCGGTGCCCACCAGCCGGACGACCCCGGCCTCGACCGCCTCCGGACGCTCGGTCTTCTCGCGCAACACCAAGACGGGCTTGCCGAGCGAGGGCGCCTCTTCCTGGATGCCGCCGGAGTCGGTCAGCACCAGGTGCGACCGGACGAGCAGCTCGACGAACGGCATGTACGGCTGCGGCTCGATCAGGTGCACGCGGGGACAGCCGTCGAGGATCTCGTGCACCGGGCCCTGGACGTTGGGGTTCAGGTGCACCGGATAGACCACCTGGACATCGTCGAAGCGTTCGGCGATGTCACGCAGGGCCTGGCAGAGACTGCGGAACGGCTTGCCGAAGCTCTCGCGGCGATGAGCGGTGACCAGCACCAGGCGGCCCTCGCCGAACCGAAGCCGGCCCGTGGGTGGTCGATCGGCCAGCTCGGCCCGTACCCACCTCAAGGCGTCCACGACCGTGTTGCCGGTGAGATGCACGGATCCGCCCGGCACCCCCTCGGCGATGAGCGCGTCGCGGGCCCGCTCGGTCGGGGGAAAGTGGTGATCGGCCACCACACCCGTGACGCGGCGGTTGATCTCCTCGGGGAACGGGGCGTGCTTATCGCGGGTCCGCAGGCCCGCCTCGACGTGCCCCACCTCGGCGCCACCGAGGAAGCCCGCCAGCGAGCCGGCCATCGCGGTCATGGTGTCGCCCTGCACGACGACGGTGTGCGGGCGAGCCTCTTCGATGACGGCCCGCAGGCCCATCAGCAGCCGGCCGAGGAGATCGGTCGGGTGCTGGTCGGCTCGCATGAGCTTGAGGTCGCGATCCAACGTCACTTGGAGCGACCGCATCGTATCGTCGAGCATCTGGCCGTGCTGACCGGTGGAGCAGACCGTCAGGTCCGCCTCGTCGCGGCGATCGCGCAGCAGTCGGACCACGGGCGACAGCTTGATCGCCTCGGGACGCGTGCCGAACAGGACCAGGATGCGTTTCACGTTTCGTCGCCCGCCGGCGGAGGGTTGTCGCTCGGCCAGGTTGGTCCGTGGCCGTAGCGACCTTCCGCTATGGTGAACCTGTGTTTGTGAGACGTCGTGAGCGGCATTCTATGCGCGCCGGCGTCGGCGAACAACGTGCAGCCCAGACCTTGCAGGGCGCCAACGCCGCCGTTACCGTGCCGTCGACGCTCGCGCGTCATCGAAGCCGTGACAAGACCATCGCCGGAGCCATGCCATGACACGATCGAAGAACCGTGCCCTTATTGCCGCGGGCATCGTCGCTTGTTCCCTATCGGTCGGACGATCCGCCTCGCTTGACGTCTGGGTCGTCGATCCGCTGATCAAGGTCTTCCCCGACGCCGAGCCGGATCGCTCCGCGCAGGCCGTTGCGGACGTCGCTCGCGGCGAGCACGCCAGCCTTCAGGTGGTGGTGCGGTCCGACGCCGCCATCAGCGATCTGCGGGCCTCGCTGGGACCGCTGTCGCCGAAAGACGGCGGGGCCAAGCTGCAGCCGCGCAAGCCGCGCTTCGTCGCGTACGTGCCCGTCGACCGGCCGATGCAGAAGCCGTCGAAGGATCAGCTCCGCAAGCCGCCGGCCGATTTTCCCGACCCCTTGCTGGAATGCGACAGCGTGGACGTGAAGGCCGGACGGGCCCAGGCCGTGTGGATTACCGTCAAGGTGCCCGTCGACGCGAAGGCGTGCGATTACCGTGGCCGGCTCGAGCTGTCCGCCACGGTCAAAGGCAATCCGGTGGACGCGCCATGCCCGCTGCTGGTTCGCGTGCACGATGTGACGGTGACGAAGACGCGGCTCTGGGTGACGAACTGGTTCCGAAACCACAGTCCGCACATGGACATCGATGCCAAGCCGCACAACGAGGCCTACTACGACCTGCTGCGGCGCTATGCCCGCAACATGGCCGACCACCGACAGAACGTCGCGCTCATCAGGCCGCTGAGCCTGGCCACGTTCGGTGTGGGCGACGACGGCAAGCTGACGATCGCCTTCGAGCATTTCGACCGTTGGGTGACCATCTTCAAGGAAGAAGGCGTGCTGGGCCTGATCGAGGGCGGGCACATCGGCGGCCGCAAGAAGGGCTGGGAATCGCAGTTCGTCGTCTCGATGCGCGAGGTGGTCGACGGCAAGGTCCGCAGCCGGCGGGTCGATCCGTCGGACCCGGCCGCGGATGCGTTCTACGCCCGGTTCTTCCCCGCGCTGGTCAAGCACCTCAAGGCCAAGGGCTGGCTGGAGATCTACACGCAGCACCTGGCCGACGAGCCGGTCAAGAGCAACATCAAGACGTATCGCGCGATGGCGGCGTTGGCGCGAAAGTACGCGCCGGAGCTGCCCATCATCGAGGCCTGCCACACGAAGGACCTGACCGGCTCGATGGACATCTGGGTGCCGCAGCTCAACTTCCTGCACCGGGACTTCGAGCATTACCGGCAGCGGCAGCAGGTCGGCGACCGTGTGTGGTTCTACACGTGCGTCTTCCCGCAGGGCGAGTACGCCAACCGCTTCATCGAGCAGCCACTGATCAAGACGCGGCTGCTGCACTGGATCAACTACCGCTACGGTCTGACGGGCTATCTGCACTGGGGGTACAACTTCTGGACCCAGGACGATCCGTTCACGCACCTGACGAGGCCGCACGGCGGCCCGCCGTATCTGCCGGCCGGCGACGCGTGGATCGTGTATCCGGGCAAAAAGGGGCCGCTCGATTCGATCCGGTTCGAGGCGATGCGCGACGGCATCGTCGACCACGAGCTGTTGAGCATGCTGGGCGAGCGTGACGCCGCAGCAGCCAAGAAGCTCGCGGCCGAGTTCGTGATCGACTTCGACAAATACAACACCGACGTGAAGACGTTCCGCGCCAAGCGCCGGGAGTTGTTGGAGCGGTTGAGCAAGAAGTGAGACGGTGCATTAAGATGCACCCTACCAGGCTTAAACAGCAACGCTCCTTCACAGTCGCGTCGGCAACCCCGAAGCTGGCGAACCGACAAGTTCAAATGTGTTGAAATCCTGGTCCTGTGACTCGTAAGCACGGCACTCCCACAGGATCCGACAACCTCAGACAGGCCCGCGCTTGGAACTCGCCGGCAAAGCGCGCACCATAGCCGCAGGCGATGCCGGCCAGAGACCGGTCTGCCATGCTTGGGCACAAGACTTCTTCGAGGACCACCTATGAACGACAAACGATCGCGCATCGCGAGAGCGATGATGGCCGTGATGGGCCTTGCGACGCTCGCTTCATCCGCGCGAGCGGCCGACCTCCAGATCTGGCCCGTCGATGCGATGCTCAAGGTCTTCCGCGACGCCACGCCTGCCAAGCCCATCGTGGCCGTCGCCGAGGTCGCACGGGGCGAGCACGCCAGCTTGCAGGTCGTTGTTCGTAGCGACGTTGAGATGAAGGACCTTCGCGCGCGGCTCAGCCCTCTAACGCTCGAGGGCGGCGACGCGAAGTTCGTCGGGCGCGCGCCGCGGTTCGTCGGCTATGTGCCCGTCGATCGGCCCATGCAGCTTCCGCCCAACAATGGCCTGCCCCGCCCGCCGGCCGACTACCCCGACCCCCTGCTCGAATGCGAATCGATCGACGTCGCTGCCCGCCAGGCCCAGCCCGTCTGGCTGACCGTCAAGGTGCCCGTCGACGCGAGGCCCGGAACGTATCGCGGGACGCTGTCGCTGACGTGCGAGATCGGCGGCGAGGCCGTTTCGGCCCGACAGGCAGTAGCCGTCAAGGTATACCCTGCCACCGTCAAGCGGACTCGCCTCTGGGTGACCAACTGGTTCGCGATGACCTCGGTCGGTATGGACATCCACCCCAAGCGTGGCACGCCCGAATACGACGCGCTGATGCGCCGCTTCGCCCGCAACATGGCCGAGCATCGCCAGAACGTCATCAAGATCCCGGTGCTCCCGCTGACGACGTTCACGGTGGGCGACGACGGCGAGCTCGAGATGGACTTCTCGCAGTTCGATCACTGGGTCAAGATTTTCACGGAAGAGGGCGTGATCGGCCGGATCGAGGGCGCGCACTTCGCCGGACGACGCGGCGGGTTCTACGGGCCGTTCGTGATGAGCTACCGCTACGTGGCAGGCGACGAGGTCAAGTCCGGCCGGGCCGACCCGACGAGCCCGAAGGTGGATCGCTTCTACGGCCGGTTCCTGCCGGCGCTGGTCAAGCATCTCAAGGAGAACGGCTGGCTCGATGGCTACATGCAGCACCTCGGTGACGAGCCGATTCCGCTGAACGGCAAATCGTACCGTCAGATGGCCGAGGTGGTCCGCAAGCACGCGCCGGAGCTGAAGACCATCGACGCATGCCTCATGACGGGGCTAGTCGGGGCGCTCGACATCTGGGTGCCGCAGCTCAACGTATGGCACGTGGCCTATGACCATTTCCGCGAGCGTCAGCGGGCCGGCGACGAGGTGTGGTTCTACACGTGCGTCTTCCCCCAGGCCCCGTACGCCAACCGCTTCATCGAGCAGCGGCTGCTCACGACGCGGCTGCTGCACTGGATCAACTTTCGCTACGGCGCGACCGGCTACCTGCACTGGGGGTACAACAAGGGCTGGGGCTCGAACCCCTTCAAGAACCCCACCCGGAAGCATACGTACCCCGACTACCTGCCGGCGGGCGACATCTGCATCGTCTACCCCGGCAAGGACGGGCCGATCGACTCGATCCGCCACGAGGCGATGCGCGACGGCATCGTCGATCACGAGTTGCTCAGCCAGCTCGCTGAACGCGACGCCGCCGCGGCCGACCGCCTGGCCGCCAAGCACGTCATCGACTTCAACGAGTACAACACCGACGTGAGGGCGTTTCGCGCGACGCGGCGTGAACTGCTGGAGCGGCTGAGCAAGCGGTAGCCCCAGGTTGGCTCGCGGCTCCTGGCGACTCAGAGCAGCGACCGTCAGGGAGCTGTGCTGTTGGGCAGGGTCCCGCGGCACCTATCGCGGACGGCGGCGGTCGAACGGCAACGCTTCCTGACGGGCGCGTCTCCGAAAACGCCACCGCTTCCCGACGGGCGCGTCTCCCATGAAGTAAGCCGTGTCAAGGTCCTAAGTCATTGATGCCGCAGTGATAGACCAGTCTCCGATGACGATGCTTGCCTACCGCAATCGACCTGGCAGCGGCGCGACACGATCCGCCACAAGCGTCTCGGCCGCTGGGTCGCGAAGCCTGGGACATGCGGGGTTAGCACTACAGCGCAAGGTCGGCGAAACCGCGAACCGAATCCGCGTTTTCGGCAGCGCCAGAGGAGGTGCGCATGCCCCCAAGCCACTACGTTGCGCTGTAGTGTTAGAACGTCACCGTCTCGAACTGCGGGAGCCACTTTCGGTTCTTGGCGAACAGGGCCTTGACCATGTCGCGGATCTCGGCCAACGAGCACACCGCGGCCGTGAGCGGGTCGTAGCAGATCGCCTGGAAGACCATCTCGGGGTTGCCGGTGATGGAGGCCTCGACCGCCATCTCCTCGATCTGGGCGTTGATGCCGGTCAGCACCGCGCATTGCGACGGCAGGGCGCCGACGTGGATGGGGTTGAAGCCTTGCCGGTTGGCGATCACGGGCACCTCGACGCAGCAATCGGGGGGCAGGTTGGTGATCAGTCCGGTGTTGGCGACGTTGCCGTTGAACTCGAATAGCTCGCCGCCCAGGTAGGCGTTGATGATGGAGGCGGCGTACTCGTGACCTCGCTTGAGCTCGAGGGGCTTGGGGTCCTTGAGCCAGTCGCGGATGCTCTTCTTCCATGACCCCTTTCGCTGTCGGTACTCCTCGAGGATGAACGCGTAATGGCCCGGGTTCCAGCCCGTGCCGTGCGTGCAGTAGCGCTCGATCAGCTCGGGCCGTTTGCGGAACCACCAGTTGTACTCGCTGTTGTGCCCGCTCGACTCGGTCACGTAGTAGCCCATGGCCAGGAACATCTCGTTGCGG
The DNA here is from genome assembly GCA_964622545.1 of uncultured Planctomycetales bacterium. GTDB lineage: Bacteria > Planctomycetota > Phycisphaerae > UBA1845 > JAFGLZ01 > JAFGLZ01. The sequence continues at coordinate 74,156 of CAZUQM010000023.1, forward strand.
ACCTGCTCTTCGTCGTAGATCGCCTTGTTGGTGGTGACGGCCTTTCGGATGAGCGGGTAGGCATCCTCGCCCTTCCATGCGAACTTGGTAAACCACGACAGGTGGTTGATGCCGGCGCAGACGTAGTCGATCTCCTCGAACGGCGCGCCGATCCACCCCGCCAGCATCATGGCCGTGCCCTGAACGCTGTGGCACAGACCGGTGACCCTGATCGTCGAGAGGCGCTGCATCGCGCGGCAGTTCATGGCCATGGGGTTGGTGTAGTTGAGCAGGATCGCATCGGGACACACCCGCTCCATGTCCTTGCCGATGTCGATCATGACGGGGATGGTCCGCAGGGCGCGAAAGATGCCGGACGGGCCCCGCGTGTCACCGACGTTCGTATCCACGCCGTAGGTCTTGGGGATGAGGATATCGTGCTGCCAGACGTTCACGTCGCCGGCAAGGATGGTGCAGAGCACCGCGTCGGCCCCGTCGAGGGCCTCCCGGCGGTCCATCGTCGAGACGACCCTGGCCGGGTACGCGCCCTCCTGGATGATCCGCTCGACCGCCCTCGTCGAGTAGTCGAGCCTCTCCTCGTTCACGTCCATCAGGGCCAACGTGGCGTCCTGCATGAGCGGAAAGGTGAGCACGTCGCGAACCAGGGCGCGGGTGAAGCCGAAGCTGCCGGCTCCGATGAAGGCGATCTTGGGCATGGTCGAGTCCTCTGTGACGGAGGCACGGGCGTCGCTGGAGGGTCGGCTGATTCGACGATGACGGAGCCACGGCCTGCCAGCGCGCTGCCGGGTGCATGTGGGGCCGGCGGACGGTGAGAGGCCCCCTTAGGTCGATTCGGGCAGTATGACCGTGGAGGGCGCGAAGTCAAGGAAAGCGCGACCGGCGCGCGGACAAGCGGCGGCCGATGGTTCGACCACCGACCGCCGCAGGATGATCACTCAGGCTTTCGTACCGCTGAGACTAGCTGAACCGCCGGACCACCACACCGACGGCCAGGGCCAGCAGCGACATCGCCACGAACGGAGGCAGGCTGCTGCCGCACTTGAACTGCGCCTCGACGCTCCAATCGGTGTCCATCGTCAGGTAGAGCACCGAGTTGGTGTCGAACGAGTAGTAGTTCGAGTCGCCGGGGTAGTTCGGGTCGAAGATCTTCCAGTGGTTCCACGACCCCTCGGTCGGCGTGGCCGCCAGGACCACCTCCGTCCCGTCCGTGTACCGGCGCAGCTCGTTCGGATCGTTCGGGTCGTCGTTCAGATCGGCCAGGATGTCCGGGTCGATGGTCACGTACCCCTTGGTCGGGTTGACGACCTTCAGCGTCAGGTCGCGATAGGTCGTGGTGAAGTCGCCCCACCGGACCTCGAAGTCGTCGTACGAGACGTCGGCGTTGTAGGCGCCGGGCTCACCGGCGTCACCGCCGCTGTAGGCGGAGACATTGTGATAGCCCTCGCCGTGGTAGTAGTAGTCCCAGTGGATGTTGGGATCGAAGTCGAAGTCACCCGCAAGCGGGTCCTCGACGTGATGGCCTGGCGTCATCACCCCGCACATGTTGAGCTGGAGGTTCCAGATGCCGTCCCAGTCGTACTTGCCGCCCATCCAGGCCGCCCCGCGGATCCAGTGGCAGTTGGGATCGTTCGGGTCGTCCGGGTGGTTGGCGTCGTGGTTCGCGCCGTTGACGTCAAACTGCACCAGCAACCAGTGCGGGTCCATGGGATCCTTCGGCAGGTTCGGATCGTTCGGATCGAGCATGCTCGGCGGATACGTCGCGTCGCCGATGCCGATGTCCACCAGGTTCATCCACGTGAAGCCGCTGTAGGACGTGATCGACATCCAGCCGTCACCCGGCTCCCACTCGAAGGCGTAGGCCTGCCACTGCGTGCTGAACTCGCTCATGATCCAGAGACCGGTCATGCCCTTGTTGGGCTCGAAGTTGTCGTCGTGCGTCCGCACGTTGGCAATCATGTAGTGCGAACCGGAACTGTCGAAGAAGTGCGTGTTGGGGTCGGCAAGCCCATCCTCGACCAGGGCACCGGCGAAGAGGAACGGCAGCACCGCCGAGAAGCCGGTGATACGCAAGCGTCCCTCGTCGACGCCGAACAGGTAGCTGTCACCGGCGACCAGGACGGCCCACCAGTTGGGATCATCCACGTCCCAGATGTTGGGGTCTTCGAGGTTGGGATCGTTCTCGTGATCCCCGTCCGCGAAGCTATCGTACCAGTCGGCCTGCACGGCCGACGGTACGGCCAGGCACACGACCAACCCTAAACAAATGGCCAGAAAGAAATTCTTCCCCATGACAGACTCCTCCAGATTTCTTCCCCCACCTCTCCAACAAGAAATGCCGAGCTCCCACGATCACGGGATCGAGCGAGCATTCACTCCGTTATGACATGGCTTCCAAAAGCGTCGCTTGGTGTCGACGTGACGTGTGACCGATCCGCTTTGGACCATTACGTTAGATTGTAGGCCCCTGCTACCGTGGTTGCAACGGCAAACTTGGACATCCAGGCACCTGACCCTAAGTCAATGCGTCCCTATTCTATATGATATCCTGCCGTACACTGGGAGTTTTGTCGGCACCACGCATTGCCTCAGGCGTCCTTTCTGGGCATCCCAGAAAGACGGGTGCGTGGCCGAATCCGTACCTCAACGCATGTGAGCTCATGGGCTTGGATCGGGAGGGCGAGGCCCCTCGCGGAAGCTGCGAAACACAGGGGGTCGCGATAAGCCGTGAAACAACGTGCAGGACTCGGCTTGGCGAGAGGTTCGCCCCTCCATAGACTCGTCGATGCTCACCAGCGGCACTCCGGTCCACGCACCGGCCATGGACATCGCCGCAGCGACCGACCAGTCAGGTCGCCCCCCGTGCCTCACCGGGCGGTGAGTCTCCTGTCGCCATAGAGCAGCGGCGGCCGATGGTTCGACCACCGACCGCCGCAGGATGATCACTCAGGCTTTCGTACCGCTGAGACTAGCTGAACCGCCGGACCACCACACCGACGGCCAGGGCCAGCAGCGACATCGCCACGAACGGAGGCAGGCTGCTGCCGCACTTGAACTGCGCCTCGACGCTCCAATCGGTGTCCATCGTCAGGTAGAGCACCGAGTTGGTGTCGAACGAGTAGTAGTTCGAGTCGCCGGGGTAGTTCGGGTCGAAGATCTTCCAGTGGTTCCACGACCCCTCGGTCGGCGTGGCCGCCAGGACCACCTCCGTCCCGTCCGTGTACCGGCGCAGCTCGTTCGGATCGTTCGGGTCGTCGTTCAGATCGGCCAGGATGTCCGGGTCGATGGTCACGTACCCCTTGGTCGGGTTGACGACCTTCAGCGTCAGGTCGCGATAGGTCGTGGTGAAGTCGCCCCACCGGACCTCGAAGTCGTCGTACGAGACGTCGGCGTTGTAGGCGCCGGGCTCACCGGCGTCACCGCCGCTGTAGGCGGAGACATTGTGATAGCCCTCGCCGTGGTAGTAGTAGTCCCAGTGGATGTTGGGATCGAAGTCGAAGTCACCCGCAAGCGGGTCCTCGACGTGATGGCCTGGCGTCATCACCCCGCACATGTTGAGCTGGAGGTTCCAGATGCCGTCCCAGTCGTACTTGCCGCCCATCCAGGCCGCCCCGCGGATCCAGTGGCAGTTGGGATCGTTCGGGTCGTCCGGGTGGTTGGCGTCGTGGTTCGCGCCGTTGACGTCAAACTGCACCAGCAACCAGTGCGGGTCCATGGGATCCTTCGGCAGGTTCGGATCGTTCGGATCGAGCATGCTCGGCGGATACGTCGCGTCGCCGATGCCGATGTCCACCAGGTTCATCCACGTGAAGCCGCTGTAGGACGTGATCGACATCCAGCCGTCACCCGGCTCCCACTCGAAGGCGTAGGCCTGCCACTGCGTGCTGAACTCGCTCATGATCCAGAGACCGGTCATGCCCTTGTTGGGCTCGAAGTTGTCGTCGTGCGTCCGCACGTTGGCAATCATGTAGTGCGAACCGGAACTGTCGAAGAAGTGCGTGTTGGGGTCGGCAAGCCCATCCTCGACCAGGGCACCGGCGAAGAGGAACGGCAGCACCGCCGAGAAGCCGGTGATACGCAAGCGTCCCTCGTCGACGCCGAACAGGTAGCTGTCACCGGCGACCAGGACGGCCCACCAGTTGGGATCATCCACGTCCCAGATGTTGGGGTCTTCGAGGTTGGGATCGTTCTCGTGATCCCCGTCCGCGAAGCTATCGTACCAGTCGGCCTGCACGGCCGACGGTACGGCCAGGCACAGGACCAACCCCAAACCAACCAGCAATAGAAGATTCTTCCCCATGACAGACTCCTTCACAGATCTCCCCCTACACCAAAGAAATGCCCCGTGGCCCGGCCGAACGCATAGCCGGCCCTTGTCCTCGACATGATTGGCAGAGGCGCGACCCCCATCCAGCGAGATGGCTTGCCAACTGGCCCTCCTCTATCACTTCAGATTTTAAGGGCCACCATCCTGCAATGCAACGATAAAGTGAGACAACATAGCACTTGAACATAACCTGTTTCTTACTATAGAGATAAGTCGAGAAGGATCGTAACTCGCTTGACCACGCCAGCCTGGACGTCGGAGTTGGGCTCGCCGGCAAGACGCAGCGGTTGGCAAACCCGACCGACAGCGATCATGGCTTCTAGATGGCACCGGTGCCGGCGAAGTCGGCCTGACCAGTGAACAGCCGCGACATCGTAACCGCATGGCGTGGCGCGGGCAGGACAACGCCCAGCACCGACGACGCAATTTTCGGACGTCGGGCTTGCCGGATCGCCGCAACCTCGGTTACACTGAACTGCAGGTGAGACAGAGCCACAATCTTCATATCGCTCCGTGGCTCGTTGGGGCTGCGTCGCCTCCCAGGGAGGGATCACCGCTCGGGAGCGTCGCACAGAGTGCCGAACTCAGGTCCGCTGGGCCTGGTGGTCCGGCCATGTCATAGGCACATATCGCGCCTGTCGAGGAGGATGAGGATGTCGCGTCATTCACGTCGTTGCTCGCGGAAGGCCCAGGCTTTCACGCTCATTGAGCTCTTGGTGGTCGTGGCGATCATCGCGCTGCTGATTTCGATCTTGCTACCGTCGCTGAGCAAGGCCCGCGAGCAGGCGCGGACCACGCTCTGCATGAGCCGTCTCGCCCAGTTCGGCAAGGCCTTCCTCATGTACGCCGACGACTACGATGAGACATTCCCCTTCATCGCGACGGCACACAATTACGGCTACCTCAACCAGACGTGGGATCCAAGGGAGCCTTGGCTGTTCGACCTCCACGCCCCGGCCGATCGGGAGGATCCGGCTTGGGAAACAGCCCGCCAGCTGGCCGAAGGCATCGCGTATAACCCAGAGGAAGACTGGCCCATCGACCCTGAGACCGGCAGTCAGGTCACCATCCGAAACGGCCATTTGTTCCCCTATACCAGGTTCGAAGGGCTCTACAAATGCCCTGAGTTCGAACGGACGCAAGGCAAATCGCAAAACGTGTTCAACTACACCCGGGTCATCTGGGCTCGGTATTACAAGATGCCTGTCGAGACCGGCTGGGAGGAGGACTGGGGCAGCGTTGAGGGCCCGATCATGAAGCCCAGTCAGATCGCCTCCCCGGCGGCCTTGCCCATGCTCATCGACGAACAGTGGGACCGCTTCGTCGGCCTGCAGCCCCATCCAGACGGCAACAACGGGCAGTGCTACAATGGCACCGACCCCGTTTTTGCCGAACACAACAACATGGGCTACTACCACGGGCAGCCGGTCCGCAGCCAGTTCCATCAACGGGACGATCGAGCTGGCTTCGACCCGTACCTGTGGAAACGCGCAGGAGTGTTTTACTACGATGGACATGCCTCATTGCTTCGCGACCCCTGGCCCACAAAAGACCTTGGTGACAACACGCGCCGGTCGCCTTGGCGGGGAAGCGGTTGGGGAGCAAGGATCACCGATGAGCTCGAGGCCCTCAAGGCCTACATGCTGGCGATCAGCTTCGCCCAGCGGGGCATCGACGTCCGTCAGATCTATGGCTCTGCCGAACTGAGGTGGTAGCGGCGGGCACACGCCGTCCAGCATGACCCTGTCAATGAAGCGCCGGTCCGGGCCTCAGGCACCTGACCGGCGCTTTCTTCTTGCGCATCCGTGGTTGTCGACAAGCCAGGGTAGGCCCTTGCTTTGGAGCGGACGCCCTACCCGCACCGCCGACGCAACGTCAGCGCCGCGCCCAGCAGGAGCATGCCACAGGCCAGCGGCATCGCCGCCCCCGTCTCGCCGCAGGCGAAGACGGCCGTCACCTCGCGGTCGGCCATCATCACGATCGCGATCGAGGCGTTGCTGTCGATGACGGCGTGGTTGGCATCGCCGGGGTGGTTCGGGTCGTAGATCTCCCAGTGGTCGAAGCGCTTGTCGGCGTTCGGCGCGGCCTCCAACGTCACCGCTGCCCCTGGCTCATACAAGGGCAGGTTCGGCTCCACCGTCACGGTTCCCCAGGACTCGTTGACCGTGGTCAAGGCCAGCGTTCGACCCTGGACGAAGTTCGCGGTCACGTTCTTGTGAGCGTTCATGGTCACGTCGACGGGGTTGCTCGACCCCGAGGCGTGGCCCGACCACGACGTGAAGAGGTATCCTTCGGCCGGATCGGCGGTGAGCGTCACGGGCGTGCCGCCCGAATAGCCCGCGGCGCCCGGGCCCGGGTTGGCGTCGATCGTGCCGGCCCCCGGCGGGTTTGCAGCGAGGTCCAACGTGTAGCCGACGGGAAGCGGCCCGCCCGCCAGGTGATTGCAGCAGTAGTTCTTCATGCGCTCCATGATGGGCACGCCGCTGATGACCTCGTTGTAGTCGAAGCCGTGATTGACCTCGCTCTTCTGGTGCCACATCTCGAAGTAGATGCCGAGTCCGGCCAGTCGGTCGATGAAGTCGGGGATATCCGGCTCGTAGAAGATGACCGGATCGAGCGTGTTGTTGAGCATGAACGCCGGGGGCGCGCCCGCGTTGATCCGGTCTTCGTTGTTGTACATCGTCGCGACCACGCACATGACGGCCTGCGCGCGGTAGCGGGCGGGCACCGGATTGTTGTTGTACTGATTGCAGAGCACGTTGATGCCGCCGGATGAGCCGCCGCAGGCGCAGATCCTGTCGGGGTCGATCCCCAGCGACGCGGCGTTGTCTCGCACCCAGGCCATGGCCACCGAGAAGTCCTCGATGCCGCACCGGATGACCTCCTCGCCGGGAAAGACCGAGAGGTACCACGGGAAGTCCAGGCCGCTGTAGGGTCGGCTGCCGAACTCCGTATCGCCGGTGTAGCCGCCGAAGTAGTAGCCGGCTGCCCAGTAGCGATAATCGGTGATGATCACCGTGAAGCCGCGCTTGCAGATGTACCGGGCCGGATGGACCACGCGGCCGTTGGTCTTGCTGCCCGACGTCCACGCCCCGCCGTCTTGAATCACGACCACCGGGCGGTTCTCGGGCACGGGTCCGAGGCCGATGTCCACGGGCTGGTAGATGTCGCACAGCAGGTCGATGGTCCCGCTCGGCGTCGGCGCCTGCCCGTAGACGACGTCGCTCGTGACCGCGTAGTCATAGAGGGGATCTTGGTAGGCCTGGCCACCCAAGGCAGGAGAGGCGACCAGCGCGAAGACGATCACGACGACAACACAACTGATTGGTCTCATGGTCCTAGCTCCTTTGAACGCCGCATCACGGTGCGGCGGTAGAACGACGTGCCGGTCGCGCTGCGTTGACGATTAAGGTGTTCGCATCCACGTCTCAACAGCGGGCCGCGTTGCCTTGTGTAGCCCATCCGCCTTCGGCCGAGCTCCTCTGCGGTTCACGACCGGGGACGGCCGCGCCACCTTGTTCGATCTTTGCCGCGGGCGACTCACCTCGCCACGCTGGTTTCTGTAGGTTCGAATCGGGAAGGCGAGGCTCCCGCCGAGCCGCAGAGCAGTTCACAGGATTCGGCTCAGCGGGGGCTTCGCCCTCCCAGCAAACCGACCGATTCCATGGTGTTGGACGACTAGCCATGCCGGCGCAGCAACCGATAGCCGGCCACCCCAGCGAGCAGCAGCATCCCGCAGGCCAGCGGCATCGCCGCGCCCGTCTCGCCGCAGGCGAAGACGGCCGTCACCTCGCGGTCGGCCATCATGACGATCGCGATCGAGGCGTTGCTGTCGACGACGGCGTGGTTGGCATCGCCGGGATGGTTCGGGTCGTAGATCTCCCAGTGGTCGAAGCGTTTCTCCAGGTTCGGGCTGGCCGTGAGGGTGACGGTCGTGCCCTCGAAGTACTCCGGGCCCTCGACATCGGGCGTCACCTGGCCGAACGAGCCGTTGACGACGTCGAGCGTGAGGATCTTGGCGTTGCGGGGCACCTCGCCGGAGTCGCCCGTCAGGGCGTCGCCGTAGACGAGGTTCATCGACAGGAAGAACGCGTTGCAGCTGAGGCCTTCGATCCGCCCGTCGCCGTCGTTGTCGACGAAGCGGTCGTTGTTCAGGATCGCCGTCAGCTGCGGTTCCGTCGGCTCGGGAATGCTCGTCCCGTAGAAGTCGTTGATGGCCCGAATGAACGACATCGCCGTCAGGGCGTGCCCGATGTCGCTCATGTGCACGCTATCGCTGCTCATGATGCTCGCCCGCGGCTTGCCCAGATTGTTGACGAAGACGTCGGCGTTGATCCGCCAACCGTTGATCCGGAACTCCTCGGAGGTGATCTCAGGCATCTGGATGGGGCTCTCGGCCACGGCGAACGGGTGATTCGGATCGGCGGCCAACGTTCGGATCGTGTTGTTGTAGCCGGCGATCTGGTCGTTGATGTACTGAATCTCCGTCGGCGTGTAGTAGTTTCGGTCGTCGGCCACCATGTCGACGGACCACTCGGGAAGCAAACCGGTGTAGATGGCCGCGGCCACGATGTAGTCCGTGACGCAGTCGTCCGGCATCGGGTTCGGTCCGACGAATTCGGTGAGCTGCTCTTTGTTCAGCAGCCCGGGGATGTCGGGCAGCTCCGGCATCGTACCGAAGCAGATACCACGCCCGGGCTCGTACAAGGCCTCGATGACGACCTTGTAGTCGCGCCAGAAGAGATCCTGCGGCCGCATGCCGCTGCCGTCCAACGGCTCGACCTCCTCGACGAAGGGGATGTTTTCAAGCACCGTCCCCTTGGCCATCACCTTGTTCATGTAGTCGTTGGCCCCGAGGTAGCCCACGACGAAGGTCGGGTTGTCGTCGACCAAAGCGGACAGCATCGACACGTCCCAGCGCGGCGCTAGGACGAGGTCGATGTGATCCCAGTCCCAGCCGAAAGCCAGGAAGGGGATCTGCTCGCTGGTCTTCATGTACGTGTCGTCGACGCTGACGCCGTTGTAGGCCAGGACGTGGGAATACTGGTAGTCGGGGTAATCCACGCGACGCTGCTGGCCGATGAGCGTCATCTCCTCCAGCAGCGGCAGGTAGAGCGTCGTGCCCATCTGCTGGGCGAGTATCGCAGGCCACGACCTGGGTTGGTTCCGCTCGTCGGAGATCATGCCCCCTTGCGTGCCGATCGTCAGACTGTCACCGATGGCACGGAGCCGCTCAAAGCTGACCTGGGCCGAGGCGGGAGGTGGCAGCAGCACAGCGAGAACGAGAACGGACGTCAGAGCGACGAGAAGACGATGTGACCGATTCATCCCAACCTCCTCCGATAGGCGTGACGCGCGGCGCGAACGCTAGACAGCCAGCTATCTCTAGCATGCACTAACCTGGGCGACGAGGTCAAGCACGTATTCGGCGGGATCGGCGAGGAGGGAATGGGTAGAACTCAGAATACAGACTACAAGAGACAGGAGGGGCGTGGGGCTGTCACCGTTCGGGGCAAAGGGCAAAACGGTTGAAAGGCATCGCTCCCTTAAAACTGCACGAACAGCACTGGTCGCTGACGGTCGCCGAAACAGCCATACTCCTGCACGGTCGCCCGGATAACAACGCTCCCTCACGCGTCTCTGGGGAGCCGCCTTGACTCGAGTCCTTTGTGGGGGCACGTTCGTTGACCGGGTCTGGCGGGCCCGGTCGCCCCCCGTGGGTACCTGGCTTCGTCAAGCCTGCTTCGCCAAGGCTACGCGGGCCAGGGGCTGCGTCGGAGGAACGCCCAGGGGTTCGGGCGTCAGTCATCCCATGAACCGCCATCGCCCCCATCGCCGGCGGTTCTGTGGTATCATCCGACCGAGATTCGCATCTCCGCGAGGACGCAGGACACGGACGTGACGACACGACTGGACGAGATCGAAGCGAAGGTGCGGGCCGGGACGCGGCTGGACGTCGACGACGGCGTCGAACTGTTCGCCTCGAGCGACCTGCACAGGGTCGGGGAGTTGGCCGACCTTGTCCGCCGGCGGAAGAACGGCCGCGTCGCCTGGTGGGTCCGCAACCGGCACATCAACTACACGAACGTCTGTGTGCTGCGCTGCACGTTCTGCAGCTTCTATCGCCGCCCGGGCGCCTCGGGCGACGACGGCGCGTACGAGCTGTCGGTCGAGGAGGTCGTCGCCCAGGCCGTCGAGGCCTACCATGGCGGCGCGACCGAGGTGCACATCGTCGGCGGGTGCCATCCGACGCTACCGCTGGACTACTACATCGCGATGGTCGCCCGCATCCGCGAGGCCTGCCCCGCCCTGCACATCAAGGCCTTCACGGCGATCGAGATCCTGCACATGGCACGGCTGGCCGGGCGGGGTGTAAGCGTGACCGACGTGCTCAGCCGACTGCGGGAGGCGGGCCTCGACAGTCTGCCCGGAGGCGGGGCCGAGATTTTCGACGAGCGCGTCCACGCCGAAGCCTTCAAGAACAAGATCGGCGAGCGCGGCTGGTTCGACGTCCACGCCCGGGCCCACGAACTGGGCATCCCGTCGACGGCGACGATGCTGTTCGGCCACATCGAGACACCGGCCGAGCGCGTCGGGCACCTCGTGAAGCTGCGGCGGCATCAGGACGCGTCGATGGCAGGTCGACGGGCGTGGTTTACCGCTCTGGTGCCGCTGCCGTTCATCCCGGCCGGCAGCGAGCTGTCGCACCTGCCGGGTCCGACCGGGCTGGAGAGCCTCAAGACGCTGGCGATCTCGCGGTTGATGCTGGACAACGTGGCGCACCTCAAGGCCTTCTGGCCGATGCTGGGGGTGAAGCTGGCGCAGGTGTCGCTGAGTTACGGCGTGGACGACCTGGACGGGACGGTCGGTCGGTACGACGTGACGCACCGCGACGGGGCGCCGACCGATCGACAGGCCCTCGACGAGGACGACCTCCGCCGAACGATCTGGGAGTCCGACCACATCCCGGTCCAGCGGGATAGCCTCTATCGACCGATCGGATCGCCGGAGTCGGCGGCGTGAGCAAGGCTGTGGCGTCTTGGCGGCTCGGCACTGGCGGACAAGCCGCCAGTGGCACCCGACGCATGCAGGATAGGAATCCTGCTGATCGGGGTGCGAGACCCCGCTTCGCCACAAGGGCTACGCAGGGCAATGGGGATTCTGGCACGAGGAATCCATGGTACATCGAACACCTCGGTGGATGAAAACGGGGGGAGAGAGGAGGTGTCCTCCTGGCGGGAGTGGAAGGAGACAGGTGTCAGGCTCCGAAGACAGGAGTGCAACGCGGTGGACGCTTGCCCCGAAGGGGCAGTCTTTCGCCCTTACAGGGCTCCTGAGTCTGGGGTGGCCTGGTCCCGGGGGTTTCGTCCGCCTTCGGCGAACTCCACCCCCGGCTATTGTATGGAGGCCTTTCAGGCCTCAGTCGCCGTCAGAGTCGCCGTCAGAGACGCCGTCAGAGACGCCGTCAGAGACGGCTCCTTCAGAACAGCAGGTGACAGAAGACAGGATACAGAAGACAGGATACAGAAGACAGGAGGTGACCGCCGGCCCCCGGGCCCTGGTAGGCGAGGGCAGATTACGGCGAAAGGCGACCGGAAGGGATTCCGACGATTGGTGTGTGCGCGACAAAACGGCGCGAGAGCTTCAATGAATCCCTCGCGCCTCGGCGTGTCCAGGCGTTACGGCGTTGCTCGACAGGACGCGCCAGGTGGCTCCCCTCTACGGATCGTTGATCTGGCTTGGAGGCCAGTCTGACTGTGGGTCGTGATCAACGGAGGTCCCTGGACCCTTCCGCGCCCCCCATCCGGCGAGCACGCTTGCGGGGCGCTCGCCTGGCCGCGGCTTGAGATCCCATGCGTCTACGAGGACGAGTTGTCCTCCGCATCGTTTTCGAGCATCTTGCGGAGGTAGGCGTTCTCGCGACGGGTCGCCTCCAGATCGAAGAGGAGGTACTTGATGCTTAACCGCAGGAAGTCGAGGCTTTCCTGCAGGCTGTGGACGGTCTTCTTGAGATCGTTGTGGCGCTGCTTGGTCTCCTCGGCCAGGGCCTGGAGTTTCTGCCGTTCCTCCGGGGGCAGCGTGCCGATCTCGGCGACCAACTCGGACAGCTTCTTCTGGAAGGTACTCTCGTCCATGGCTGGCTTCTCTCTCCCTGTGCGGGCCTCTCGTGAGGCTCCTACTCCATCGTAGTTCGTCTTGCGTGAAGACGGGAACGAAACTCAACGTCCCACGCGCTCCTTGCACAGTGTAGGGGCAAGGGGCATGCCGAATCCACCCCAGCGACTCGGACCGGCGGCCTGAAACCTAACCTATTGATTGAGAACACCTAACGATCGAGACCGCGTCCGTGGTGGGTGGCAGCGGCTGTAACGATTTTGCGGACGGGTTGGCCTCTCGGAGCGCAGGCGGGGGAAGGTCCGAGAACCTCATTGTGTAAGTCTATACCAGCGAAGAGATTGCGCAGTTGTTGAGGCGAGGCAACGCGGGTTGCGGGCGCACAACGTCACCACCGATCTTTGGGATGATATCCTTAGTTATCGACCGATTGCCGACACGGCTTGAGCGGCTTTTCGGAACGCAAGCGGTTTACGTCATCGGACGACCGTCGGTCTGGACGGTTCGCCTCGTTACGTCGGGGTTGCGGTACGATAGCGACCAGGTCGAGGGGCAAAGTGCCTGTTTTGGCCCTTGCGAGTGCGAACTATCGGCCCCTACAATACCGCGGGCACCGCTCGGCGCCCGGCAACGAAACGCTTATGGGGGTGGAGTTTTCACGTGCTGGCCAAACGCATCATTCCGTGCCTGGACGTGGATGAAGGGCGCGTCGTCAAGGGCGTGAAGTTCTTCGATCACGTCGACGCGGGCGACGTGGCCGAATGCGCGGTGCGCTACGACGAACAGGGCGCCGACGAGCTCGTCTTCTATGATATCACCGCCAGCCACCAGGGTCGGCAGATCATGCACGACGTGCTGCGGGATGCGGCCGAGCGCGTGTTCATGCCTCTGACCGTCGGTGGCGGGCTGACCTCGCTGGACGACATCCGCGACATGCTGAACGCGGGCGCCGACAAGGTCAGCCTCAACTCCCCGGCCGTAAAGGACCGCAACCTGATCCGTCGTTCCGCCTTGCGGTTCGGCAGCCAGTGCATCGTCCTGGGTATCGACGCCAACCGCGTCGAGAAGGACGGGCGCGAGTCCTGGGAGGTCTTCATCAACGGGGGGCGCGTGCCGACCGGTCTGGACGTCATCGAGTGGTCCCGGTGGGGCGAGAGCCAGGGCGCCGGCGAGATCGTCCTGAACGTCATGAACGCCGACGGCACGCGGGACGGCTACGACTTGGAGATGACGGCCGCGGTGAGCGATGCGGTCTCCATCCCGGTGGTGGCCAGCGGCGGTGCGGGCAATCCAGATCACATGGCCGATGTGGTGACGACGGGGCGTGCGGATGCCGCCCTGGCCGCCAGCATCTTCCATTTCGGGGACTACACCGTGGCCGATGCCAAGCGGACCATGGCAGAGCGAGGGATACCTGTCCGGCTGTAGATGGGCGCAACTTAGGGAAACGAATAGCGGATGTGGACGACGAGTGTATTGAGCATCAGTGAGGCGGTCGGCGGAGGCGTTCTGGCTATCGGAGGACCGCTGGGCTTCTACGCCAGCCCGATCAAGATCGTGTTGACGCTGGTCCTGCTGGGGATCTGGTTGGCGATCTGCGGCTGGGTCGACAAGGACGCCGTCAAGGTCAGGACGAACCACGCACAGTGGCTGGCGGTGGTCTACGGCGGCGGCGTGATTGGGTTCCTCGTCGGCGTGCTCATGCCCTGGTCGGGCGGGCTGTTCGCGGTGGGCTGGCTGCTGCTGGGCGTGTTCATCCTCCTACCGACGGTCCTGTACATCCGACATCGCAACGGGCTGGTCGCCGAAGAGGCACGGATCAGCATCGGCTCACTCGTGCGGCGCGTGATCGGGTGGATCTCCGGTCAGGAGGTCAAGAGCGAGGTCGTTGAGAAGATCAAGATCGCCGACTACCGCAACAACCAGGTCAAGGTCCCCCGGGATAACGAGGAACAGCTCGCCTTCGCTGCCGCCCAGGACCTGCTGATCGACGCGATGACGCATCGCGCTACGGACGTGGATATGGTTCCGGCGGGCGAACAGGTCCGCATCGCGTATCGCATCGACGGGGTCGTCGGCGAGCGCGATCCGCTCGACCGTGAGGGCGGCGAGCGGGCCATGCTCTTTCTGAAGAAGATCGCGGGGCTCGAGGTCGAAGAGCGCCGTCGACCGCAGATGGGCACGATCGAGGCCAGCCGGGGCGTCAGCGGTACCGATCTAGGCAAGCAGGTCGAGGTCGAGGTCCGGACGAGCGGGTCGACGGCCGGCGAGCGGATGCAGCTCCGCATCCTGGCCGAGGAGGCGCACTTCAGGCTGCCCGATCTCGGCCTGACCGATCTCCAGCTCAAGCAGCTCGAGGCACTGATCGAGGAGCCCCGGGGCATGATCATCGTATCGGGACCGCGCTCCTCGGGCTTGACGAGCACGCTCTACGCCTGGCTCCGCGGGTCGGACTGCTTTACGCAGAACATCCATACGCTCGAGATGGAACCCTCGCTGGACATGGAGAACATCACACAGAACGAGTATGAGGGCCAACAGGAAGGTGCGACCTTCACGCGTCGGCTGCAATCGGTGCTGCGTCGCGATCCGGACATCCTGATGGTCGCGGAGTGTCCGGAGAAGGAGGCCGCCGGCCTGCTGGCGGTGGCCGCCGCCGAGCGGCAGCGGATCTATCTGGGCATGAACGCCAAGAGTTCGCTGGAGGCGCTGAAGCGCTACGTGAGGATGGTGGGCGATCCGAAGAAGGCGGCGGCCTCGTTGCGGGCGGTGATGAGCCAGCGGCTGGTGCGGATCTTGTGCGAGAACTGCCGCGAGGCCTACAAGCCCGACGCCGACATGCTGCGTAAGGCGAACCTGCCCGCCGACCGGATCGACGTTTTCTACAAGGCCGTCGGCACCGTCGCCGACAAGGACGGCAATCCGATCACGTGCCCGATTTGCTACGGCAGCGGCTACGTCGGTCGCACGGGCGTGTTCGAGCTGATGGACTTCAACGAGGAGATGCGCAAGGCCCTGGCCGCGGCGGATCTGGCGAAGGTCAAGACGCTGGCCCGCAAGACGAAGCCTCCGATGCTGTACCTCCAGGAAGAGGGCCTGCGCAAGGTGATGTCCGGCACGACCAGCATGAAGGAGTTCCTGCGCGCGGTCGCCTCGGACAACGGCGGCTAGGCGGTGCATCGGGGTGGGAGCCTCGGCTGTAGAAGGACTTAGAGACCGGGCGCGAACCCGGCTGACGTAGGAGCAGATCGATGATTCTCTCATTGGGTTCGGCCCTGCTGGTGATCTTGATCACGGCGAGCCTGGCCATGCGCAAGGGCCTCTATCGCACGACGATCCTGTTCGTGGGGTGCGTGGTCGGGGCCGTCGTGGCCTTTTCGTACTACGAGAACCTCGTGGTTCTCCTGAAGGTCGAGTTCCTCAGGCAGTTCGGGGAGGGCCCGGCCTTGCTGCTGGTCTTCCTGCTGGTGGCGTTGATCGTCGATGCCCTGGGCGAGCGTTTCCTGACGGGCACGATGCGCCTGCCGGAGATCGCCGATCGGATCGGCGCCGGCGTGGTGGGCTTCTTCGTGGCCATGATCGCCGTCGGCGTGCTGACCATCGCGATCCAGATGCTGCCGTGGGACCGGTCGGTACTCGGCTTCGAGCGGCTCTACTACGATCAGGACGAGCGCGAGTGGGAGTCGCGTAACCTCCTGCTCGCCCCGGATGCGTTCACTGTGAGCCTGGTGGGCTACCTGTCGGACAACATCTTCGGCGGTCCGGTCCAGTTTAGCCGGGTGCATCCGGACTTCTTGGAGGCGCTGGCCCGGTCGAACTGGCGGGTCCAGGCCGAATCGCGCCGTCTCGTTCCTCCGTCACTGCCGGAGGTCCAGGGGACGATTGTCAAGGCCCACTCGGTGGTCCAGGTCGAGGACGCCGCCCTGGGGGCCGTACGGATCCGGAAACCGACGCAGAAGGAGATCGAGCAGGCCAAGAAGGAGGGACGTCCGAGAGGCCGCCCTGGTGAAGGGGCTCAAGACCTGGTCACGGAGGTCTCCGTGAAGAGCAAGCGCGAGCCCGATGAGGGCCATGTCTACATGGTGGTCCGCTGCGAGTTGGCCAAGGCAGCCGCCGACCCGGCGGACGATTGGCACCGCTTCACACCGCAGCAGATTCGCCTCGTGGGCACGGTCGACGGCAAGCCGTTGCAGGCCTTCCTGGAGGGCTATCGGGAACCCTCGAAGATGGAACGGCTCGGTGTGGTCTCGGCCGAGCAACCGATCTTGTTCGAGGCCCGCCGCAACCTGCAATTCGACGCGGTCTTCGAGGTGCCGGAGGGCTTCAAGCCACTGTTCGTGGAGTACAAGCGGCTCGCCCGAGCGGAGGTCACGCTGCCGCCGAGCGACGAGATTCCCGTCAAGACCGCCGAGGCGATCTGCAGCACGCTGAAGTACGTGCCGCCTCTGGCCCGGACGCCCGGGAGCGGACCGCCGCTGTTGAAGGACATCAAGGACAGGATGAAGGGCGGCAAGGCGCGGCCGAGCAAGAAGGCGCCGCCGAAAGGCAAGCGAAGACCGCCGTCGAAGAAGACGACACCCAAGAAGGCCCCCACGAAGAAGGCTCCGGCGAAGAAGGCGCCGGCCAAGAAGACGGCTCCCAAGCCGCAGGCCAAGTCGAACCAGGCGGGGCGGGTTCGGGGCAGGCTGGTCGAGGATACCGAGTTCACCAACACGATGCCGTTCGCGCTGAGCAAGGCGGCGTTGACCGATCAGAATGCGTCCCTTGTCGGCAGCGCGTTCAGGTCGGGACACGTCTACCTGGCCGCGGAGAATGCCCGGGGCGATCCGGTCAGCAATTTCGCCACGCCGCCTGACAAGCGTCTGCTCCACGTTCACTGCGACGCCGTCCACGCCAAGAGCTTTCTCGGCAAGGCCATGGCATTCGCCCGCAAGACGACGTCGCAGTACGCGGTGGTCGCGAGCAACGGCACCAAGTTCCTGCCCGTCGGGGAGTACCGCATCGCCCCCGTCGGTGGCAAGACGATGATCGAGCTGCAGTACGACGCCGAGGGCGTGCCCGGCCGGGCGGTCCGTCCCGCTGAGCACATCCAGGAGAACCAGCTCCAAGAGGGCAGCTCCGTGACGTTCCTCTACCTGATCCCGCCCGGGACGAAGCTCGTCAACTTCACCGCCGGCAAAGGCCGCCTGGCCGAAGCCACGCTGGACATCACCGCCCCGCAGTAAGCGTCCTGACCTGCAATCCCCTGACATTGTGAACGGCTCCGTCGGACGGCCCTGGCTGCCTAGTACCCGACCACACTTGTTTCTGTGGGTTCCGATCAGCAGGGCGAGACGCCACTCAGAGCAGCGACCGTGAGGGAGCTGTGTTGTTGGAGCGTTTGAACAGCAACGCTCCCTGACGGTCGCGTCTCCGGCGCGGCATCGATCGGACGTGGGAGCGTCTCCGACGGCGACCCCGAAGCCGGGGAACCGACCAATTCAAATGAGTCGGACTACCAGCGTCCACGACGGGATCGATCCGTGCTGGTCGGCTGGGCTGCCGTGGCGGACGCACCGGGGCTTTGACACCACCCCCCTACGGGACCATACTGAACCTTGGCGCAGACAGGCTGCACCTGTGGGGAGGACCGCGCATGCATGGTGATCACGCTTCGATGTCACGCCGGGCGTTCCTGGGCGCGACCGCTCGGTCGGGGGCGCTGGCGTCGATCGGGGCGGCAGGCGCTCGCGCGCGGGCCGAGGCGCCCGATCCCGAGGTCCGGTCCGACAAGAGGATCCGCATCGGCGTGGTGGGCGGCGGCTTCGGCTGCTCGTTCCACTGGCATGAGGACCCCAACTGCGTCGTCCAGGCCGTCAGCGATCTGAGGCCCGAGCGCCGCGATCGGCTGATGAAGACCTATCGCTGCGGCAAGAGCTACCCGTCGCTGGAGAAGATGATCCTGGCCAAGGACATCGACGCGATCGCGGTCTTCACGGGCGCGACCGATCACGCCCGGCACTGCAAGCTGGTCATGGACTCGGGCAAACACTGCATCTGCGCCGTGCCGGTCGGCCAGACGCTGGAGGACTGCGAGACCGTCCGGCAGGCCAAGCTGCGCAACGGCGTGCACTACATGATGGCCGAGACGAGCTATTACCGGCATCACACCATCGCGGCCCGTAAGCTGTATCGCGACGGCGCGTTCGGCGAGCTGTTCTACAGTGAGGTCGAGTACTACCACCCGTCCGAGGGCGCCGCGCGCAACCGTCTGGCGTTTCACAAGGGCAAACGGACGTGGCGCTACGGCTACCCGCCGATGCTCTACCCGACGCACTCGACGGGCTTCCTGGTGGGCGTGACGGGCGAGCGGCTGACCGAGGTATCGTGCCTCGGCTTCGGCAACAAGGCGCATCCGCATTTCGCCGGCGGCAACGCCTACGACAACCCGTTCAACGCGCAGGCGGCATTGATGAAGACGAACCGCGGTCACATGAATCGGTGCAACGTCTTCTGGGAGGGCAAGGCCCACGGCGAGCGGGCCCAGTGGTTCGGCACGAAGCTGACCTACTACATGCCCGGCAGCGGCGGCCAGCCGTTTCGCCTGCAGGGCCAGGGCGCGCCCGACTGGAAGCGCCTGCCCGACTTCTGGCATAGGGTCCCGAAGGCGATGCGCCGCGACAGCGGCCACGGCGGGTCGCACGCGTTCCTCACGCACGAGTTCGTCACGGCCTTGTGCGAGGAGCGCGAGCCCGCCATCGACGTCTACGAATCCATTGCGATGACCGCGCCGGGCATCGTCGCGCATGCTTCCGCCTTCAAGGGCGGCGAACAGATGAAGGTGCCGAGCTTCGATCCTGCATGACCGGCGGGCGCACCGCGGCAGCACGGCGCTGCGCAGATCGGTCCGTCAAAGGATGCCGTCATGAACCGGCCAAGCATACCTCCCGTCCGGATGCGGTGCTGGACGGTCGTGGGCGCCGCGCTGGCGATGGCGTGGCTGGCCCGGGTGGTCCACGCCGATGCGATCGTGGTGGAGGGCCAGGCGCTCAACGCCATGGGCGGCGGGATCGAGGGGGCAAAGGTAACCGTCTCCCCATCCGATGAGACGGGTAAGCCCGGCGAGGCCATCGTCACCGGCACGACGAACGAGACCGGGGACTTCAAGCTGACGCTGCCGGAGGGGACGTCAGACAAGATCGTCGTCCGCGTCCGCGCGCCGGACTTCAAGGACTTCACGCAACGCGTCGACCTAGCCGAGGAGGCCGAGCCTTTCGTGGTGGCCCAGCTCGAGGGCGCCCTCGAGCTGTCGGGCCGCGTGACCCGCGCCCTGACCGACCAGTCGGTGGTCGGCGCGAAGGTGATCTACCGCACCGCCGCCCGTTCGAAGACGGCCACGACCGATCGGCAGGGACGCTACAAGCTGTCGGGCCTGCAGCGCGGCTCGGGCGAGCTGATCATCCTGGCCGAGGGCATGGCCCAAGAGCGCAAGCCGCTTCAGCTCACGGACACCACGACGGTGGACGTGAAGCTCAAGCCTGAGGTGGAGGTCACCGTGACGGTGGTGGACGACCTGGGGCGGCCCGCGGCGGGCATCACGGTCGAGGCGATCAGCGACGAGCCTCGTCGCAGCTACGCGGCCGTGACGGACCAGCGGGGACGGGCGCGGCTCAGCGGCGTGCACCCCGGCTCCTCGGCGTTGCAGGCCAGGTTGCTGGGCGAGGAGTACATCATCCCCCAGGGATTTGACCACGTGCTGGACCTTCCCGAGTGGGAGGAGAAGGTCACCCACAAGCTTGAGCTGCCGCGGCCGAGCAAGCTGGAGGGCCGTGTCGTCCGCGCTCGGGACGGCCAGCCGGTCGGCCACGCGATGGTCTACCTCGGCCCGAGCAAGGGCCGGTTCCTGACGAGCGTCAACGCGGATTCGCGCGGTCGGTTCCAGGTGGTGGGTCTGCCGGCACGGCGCGTTCTGGTCACGGCCGATCATGAGCGGTTCGCCCCGGCGATCGAGAACGTCAAGCTCCGGCCGGGCTCGACGGCCAAGGTCGCGCTGAAGCTGCCGCCGGGTGCGCCGCTGTCCGGCGTGGTTCGCGATGCCGAGGACCAACCCGTGCCTCAGGCCGTCATCACGGTCGAGGGCTGGGGCGCCTACAACACGCTGATGGTCCACACGCGGACCGACGAGCGGGGCCGGTTTCTCCTCGAGCACATGCCCCCCGACGGGGTGAGGCTCGCGATACGGGGTGAAGGCCATCCGAGGCACTTGACCGGCGTACTCGAGCCCGGCCGAGAGGTGCACGAGATCGTGCTCGGGGTGCACGACGGTCTCGCCGCGGGAGGCCTCGGCGGGCTGAAGGTGCTCGTCGGCGCCACGACGATGAGAGGCCGGAAGCTCGACCCAAGAGACGTGGACGGCAAATTCGTGCTGCTGCACTTCTGGACGGCGTCGTGTGTGGCGTGCAAGGCCGAGATGCCCCGGCTGATGGCGGCGACAGGGCCCTATCGGGACCGCAACGACTTCGTGGTGATTGGCGTGAGCTTCGATCAGGACCGGGCGAAAGCGGCGTCGTTCATCGAGGCGACGACGCTTCCCTGGGCTCAGCTCGTCGGCGAGCCCGGGCGGGCCAAAGACGTCGGCAAGGCGTTCCACGTCAGGACGGTGCCGGCGATGCTGCTGGTCGGTCCCGAGGGTCGGCTTCTGGCACAGGGATTGGACGGCGATCGACTGAAGCGCGAGCTCGCCCGTCACTTGGGGGATACGGCCCCGCCGCGCCGTCCGGACGACAAGCCGGTGCCGAAGTTCTAGTACCCGACCACACTTGTCTTTGTGGGCTCCCATCGGGGAGGGCGAGACGCCACTCAGAGCAGCGACCGTCAGGGAGCTGTGTCGTTGGAGCGCTTGAACAGCAACGCTCCCTGACGGTCGCGTCTCCGGCGCGGCATCGATCCGACGTGGGAGCGTCTGCGGCGACGGCCCGAAGCGGGGCAACCGTCCGATTCAATGGTGTTGGACGACGAGGCCGTTCTCGAGAATGTCCGGACGGCCAGCAGGGCTTGGGCAACCGCCGCTTCAAAAGGGAAAGACTCGAGCTCGGCCGAAGCTTCGGGTTTCCACTGCTGAAGCTAGGGGCCACCCCCTGGAGGGTTGAGCGGGACCAAGCCCGAGCTTGGTCGAAGGCGCTGCCGGCTACTTCTCCTCTTCGTCCGACTTCTTGGCCGCGGCGATGACCTGCTGGAGCACGTTGCCGGGGACCTGCTCGTAGTGGCTCAGCTCCATGCTGTAGCTGCCCTGGCCCTGGCTCAGGCTGGATAGCCGGCTGTTGAAGTCGGCCACCTCCGAGAGTGGGGCCTGCCCCTTGATAACGGCCATGCCCCCGGGCAGCATGTCCTGTCCCTGGGGTCGGCCGCGTCGGCTGGCGAGCTCGCCCTGGACGTCGCCGACGTATTCGGTCGGCACGGTGATCTCCATATCGACGATGGGCTCGAGCAGCGTGGGGTTGCACTTCATGAAGGCGATCTTGAAGACCTCGCGGCCGGCGATCTGGAAGGCGATGTCCTTGCTGTCGACCGGGTGGGTCTTGCCGTCGACGAGCTTGACGCGGACGCCGGTGACCGGGTAGCCCGCCAGGACGCCCTCCTTCATCTGGCCCTGGACGCCCTTGTCGACGCTGGGACGGAACTGCTGATCGATCGCCCCGCCGAAGATCTCGTCGACGAACTCGTACTCGACGTTCGGATCGCCGGTGGGCTCCATCGTGACGATCACCCGCGCGAACTGACCCGCCCCGCCCGTCTGCTTCTTGTGGGTGTACTCGACCTCCTTGGCCGTGCCCGTGATGGTCTCCTTATAGGGGATCTTCGGGGGCTTGGTATCGACCTCGAGCTTGAAGTAGGTCTTCATGCGCGACAGGATCGACTGGAGCTGAAGGTCCTGCATGCCCTTGATGACCAGCTCGCCGGTGGTGGCGTCGCGCTCGGCCGCGAAACACGGGTCCTCGTCGCCGAAACGCGTGAGGGCGGCGCTGACCTTGTCCGCGTCGCCGCGGCTCTTCGGCTCGATGGCCAGGGCGAACATCGGCGTCGGGAAGCCGGGCATGGTCACCTCGCCGCCCGTGCCCGTATGGAGGACCTCGCCGATGTGGAGGTCGAGCTTGGCCACGGCGACGATGTCGCCGGCGATGGCGGCGTCGATCTCGTCGTGCTCATGCCCCTGGAACTTCTGCAACTGACCGGCACGCTGCCCGCGGCGGTCGTCGCCCACCTGGAGCGAGGTGTCGCCGGCGATCGTACCGGAGAAGACGCGAAGGAACGAGTACTTGATGTTGCTCTTGGTGTCGTTGGCGATCCGGAAGACCTGGGCGACCGTCGGGCCGGACGGGTCGGCCTTCAGCTCGGTCTCCTTGGCCTCCTCGCCGGTTCCCTCGACCAAGACGCGCTGCTTGCCCTCCTCCGGCGAGGGCATGGCGCCGGCGACGACGTCGAGGAGCTCCTTGATGCCGACCTCGTCGCGGGCGTCGGTAAACATGATGGGAACGAACATACCGGTAGCCAAGGCGTGGCTGACCGCCCCGGCCAGCTCGCTCTCGGAGAGCTCGCCGCCGAAGTACTTCTCCATGAGCTCCTCGTCGGCGCCGACCACGCCCTCGACCACGGCCTCATGCGCCTCGGCAACGTCGCCGATGTCGGACTCGCCCGAGTCGCTGTTGAAGCAATCGATCACACCCTTGCCGCCGCCGGTGGGCAGGTTGATGGGCAGACACTCGTTGCCGAAGGTCTCCTGGAGCTGACCCAGCAACTCGGTCAGATTGGCGCCCTCGCTGTTGATCTTGTTGACCACGATCGCGCGGGCCAGACCGAACTCCTTGGCCTTGTCCATCATGCGACGGGTGTTGACCTCGATGCCCGACACGGCCGAGACGACGCACACCGCCGTCTCGACGCCGATGAGCCCGGCGATCGCAGGGCCGACAAAGGCCGGCGAACCGGGCGTGTCGATGATGTTGATCTCCTTGCCGCCGTGCTGCACATGGCACAGGTGGGCCTCGATGCTACAACCGCGATCCTTCTCCTCCTCGAGCGCGTCGAGCACCGACGTGCCGTCGGCGACATTGCCCAAACGCGTGGTCACGCCCAGGGAGTGGAGGATCGCCTCGCCCAATTGTGTCTTACCGGCGCCGCTGTGACCTACGAGGGCGATATTTCGAATGTCCGATGTGCCATACTTAGGCATGGTGCTCTCCAACCGACAGAAGTCCTGCTTGTGGGGACTGTACGGACCCCGCGATGAGAAACAGATCCACCATTCTACAGCCTTTTCGATCGCCATCAAGGGCCTTTGTCCGACGAGGACGACTTGATCCGGTCGAGCCCTGTCTCGGCGACGTGGGGGATGGCCTCGCGCTTGCGATCGGATTCGGGCCGTCGGTACAGTGCTGCCGTGTCGAGGCGATCACGACAGGACGAGCGAACCCAACGCCCCCGCGAGGGTCGAAATCGAGCGGCGGAGACGTCACGGTCCGCAACGCGATCGTCCGCGGTTCCTTTCGTCCTGGCCGTCGTGGCCGTCTGCTTGCTCGTCTTCATCACGCACGCGCCCGCCCTGGGCGCCAAGGCCCTCTCGTTCGACGACAACCAGTACCTGACCGAGAATCCGCTGGTCTTGAGGCCGAGTTGGGACGCCGCGTGGCGGTTCCTGACCGAGGTGCTAGAGCCTTCCACCGTCCGGGGCTACTACCAACCGCTGGCCATGATCTCGCTGATGGTCGACTCGGCCCTGGGCGGGAGCCGGGACGATCTCATGCCGTTCCACCGGACGAGCCTCGCCCTCCACGTGGCGAACGCGGCGCTCGTCATCGCCCTTTTGTACCTGCTGTTCGACAGCGCGTGGGCGGCCTTGGCGGTCGGGCTGCTCTATGGCGTGCACCCGATGACGGTTGAGCCGATTCCCTGGGTGGGCGAGCGCAAGACGCTCCTGACGACGTTCTTCGCGTTGGCCAGCCTGGTCTGCTACGTCCGGTCGCGGCGCGACGGCGGACGGGGCGCCTTTGTCGGGGCCATGGTGCTCTACGCCCTGGCCTTGCTCAGCAAACCCACGAGCACCCCCCTGCCGGTGGTCATGTTGCTGATGGACGTGTGGCCGCTACGACGCGTCGGACGACGAGCCGTGATTGAGAAGGTGCCCTTCTTCGTCATCGGCGGCGTCTCGGCCGTGGTCACCTACGTCTCCCAGGCACGGACGGCGACGGTGTCCGATCCGGACTTCTCTGCGGCCGTCATCCCGCTGACGCTCTGTCACAATGTGGTGTTCTATCTGGCCAAGATCGTGTGGCCGACGAACCTCTCACCGCATTACCCGTATCCGATGCCGTTCGGGCCCGGCCAACCGGCCGTCGCGGCCGGTGTGATCGGGACGGTCGTGTTGGTGGTGGTCCTGCTGGTCACGCTGCGATGGACGCGGGGCGTGGTCGTCGGCTGGCTGATCTTCTTCGTGGCCATCTTTCCGACGATGGGCGTGGTGGGCTTCACGCACTCGATCGCCTCGGACAAGTACGCGTACTTGCCGGCGGTGGGCCTGCTGATGATCGCGGCCTGGGGGCTGGTCGGGGTGCGTCCATGGCTGGGTCGACGGCTGTCGGATCGTGCGGCCTGGGGCGTGGTGGTGGCGATCGTCGCGCTGTTGGCCGTCGACTGGTCGCTGGCGTCGCGCCGACAGCTCGAGATGTGGCAAGACACGGAGACGCACTTCCGCTACATGCTCGCCCTGGCGCCGGAGTCGCGCATCCTTCGGTATGGCCTGGGCGACGCCCTGCGGCGGCAGGCGATGGACCCACGGACCGATTATCCGCCGAACGTCCGCCGGGAGATGCTCGACGAGGCGCTGGCGTATTACCAGTCGTCGTTGCGGCCGGGGCCCGACTCGCCCTTCGGTCGCAACGACATGCTGACGTGCTCGGCCCACAACAACATCGGCAACATGATGGCGCAACGGGGACGTGTGGACGAGGCGGTGCGTCACTGGTCGGACGTGCTGGCGCTGAACCCGAACAGCTTCAACGCCCACAACAACCTCGGTATCGCCCTGGCGTGGAAGGGCCAATCGCGCGAGGCCATCGAGCACTATCGTCGTGCCCTGGCCTTGCGCAGCGACCTCCCCGAGACGCACACCAACCTCGGCGTGGAACTCGCGAAGCTGGGCGAGTTGGAGGCGGCCGCGGCTCATCTCCGACGCGCGCTCGAGCTGAGGCCCGGGTATGAGTTGGCGATGCGACATCTCCAGGCGGTGCAGCGCGCCAGGGACCAAGCGCCGTAACAGCTCGGGGCGCGAGGTCGGCTCGCCCTCAGCCCGCCCAGGCGTCGATGAATGCGAAGATGGCCTCGGTCGCCGGGTCGCCGGCCATGCCCAGGTCGAGATAGATCGAGAAGTGCCCTTTGTCGGGGTTGTGAACGAGCTCGGTGGTCGCGCCGGCCGCGTCAAGGGCCGCCTTGAACGCCTGCGTGTCGGCCAGCTCGGTGTAGTGCCCGCCGGAATGGATCAAGAGGAACGACGGCAGCGTGTTGTCCGCGGACACATGGGTGATCGGCGAGGCGTCGACCCAGCCGGCCGTCTCGTTGCCGAAGGCGTCGTAGTAGACCCACCACGAGATCGCCGCACTGCGACGGTCGAGGATCGTCGGCAGGTCGAGGCCGGCGGCGTCCAGCAGGATCACGCCCGTGATGTCCTTGATGCCGAGCCCCTCGGCCTGAAGATAGTGCTCGTCGGTGGCAAGCAGGGCCGCGATATGTCCGCCGGCCGAATGCCCGCAGATGAAGAGCTTGGCCGGATCGCCGCCGTACTCGGCCGCGTGCGCCTTGGCCCAGGCAACGGCCTTAGCGGCGTCCCTGACGTGCGTGGGATGCTTGACGGTGGGTGACAGCCGATAGTTGGCCGCGACGAACACCACGCTGTGACTGGTGAACAGCTCGGACTTCCGCCAGCCCTGCCGCTTGCTGCCCAAGCGCCACGCCCCACCGTGGAAGAAGACGACGACGGGCAGGCCCTGCCCCGACTCGGTGTAGTACACGTCGAGGCAGTTCCGCTTGCGGGGCAGCGGCTCGGTCAGACCGTCGTAGATGATGTCGCCGGCCAGACGGAGGTCCGGCGGTGGCTGCACGTTGGAGGCCGTTCGCGACGAGCGCCCGCCGAAAGGGAAGCATCCGGTTACGACGGTCGCGGCCAGGCAACCGACCACGATCGAAGGGAACCGCCGTCGACGCATGAAGCACCCCTGTCTGAGATAGTGGGACGCATCCGGTATGGGCCTCTCGGCGCCCTTACACTTGCTTGGATGGTCCCGGTGGCTTCTTTGCTTTTCCCATCGACCGGCCAGTGTTGCAGCTTCAGAAGCCCGAGACCAGCAGTACGGGGGCTTACGTTCGTCAGTTTTGGTCAAGTCGCTACAAGCGTCCGGTGCCTCGCAGGCGATCGGTCCTCAGCCCCCGTCTCGTTCGAGGCGGGCACCAGGCCGGCTCGCGCCTTGACACAGGTCTTCCGATAACGGGCCGCCCGCCCTCAGGATGGGGGACTGGAGCGTTGTTCGGCGCTCCGGCAAGGCTGGTCCAACCCGCCGCTGACGCTCACTTGCCAATGCAGAAGCCTTCGAAGATGCGCCCGAGCAGGTCATCGGTCACGACCTGACCGGCGATGGCGCCAAGCTCGCCGGCGGCCTCACGCAGCTCGACGGCGATCAGCTCGCCCGCGTCGAGCGTCTCGGCCAGGCCGTCGGTCAGGGCGATGGCACGATCCAAGGCCTCGGCCGTGGCCGCCAGCGCGGCACGGTGGCGGCTGTTCAGCGCGACGGCATCGGTGGTGGCCTGACTCGACTCGGCGTGCAGCGCGCATTCGATAGCCGCGATGAGTTCGCCGCATCCCTGACCGGTCTTGGCGCTGACGGGCAGACAGGGCCCGAGCCCGGAGGCCTTCAGCGTGGCCATGCGCTCCTCGGTTGGTCCTGCGTCGAGCAGGTCCACCTTGTTCGCAACGACGAGATGCGGCCGGTCCGGGAGATCGGCCAGCAGGTCGGCATGCGGCTCGAGGGGATCGAGGGTGATGTCGACCATGAAGACGACGAGGTCGGCCTCGTCGACGGCGGCGTGAACGGCCGCGTCGGCGAGCCGGTCGATGGCGGTCTCGTCGCGCCCCAAACCGGCGGCATCGACCAGCAATGCCTCGCCGTGCGGTAGCTCGAGCGGCGCGGTCAGCACGTCGCGGGTCGTGCCGGGCAAGGGCGAGCAGATCGCGCGATCCAGGCCGCTGAGGCGATTCAGCAGGCTGCTCTTGCCCACGTTGGGCGGGCCGACCAGCATCACCCGCGGCAGCGTGTCGAGGCGCTCCGTCGCTTGTGACGCATCGCGCAGCTCGGTTATCTCGTCGCGGAGCTCAACGGCCAAGCGGCGGAGTTGATCCGGAGACACGAAGTCGATGGGCTCCTCGGCGAAGTCGATGTCGGCCTCAACGAGGGCCAGCAGGTCGGTCAAGCGTCGCTGCAGGGCTTGGGCACGTCGTGACAGGGCCCCGTGCAGCAGGCGTTCGCCGGCACGGAGCTGGGCGTCCGACTCGGCGTGGATCAAGGCGGCCACACCCTCCACCTCGCTCAGATCGAGCCCGCCGGCGAAGAAGGCCCGGGCGGTGAACTCGCCCGGCTCGGCCAGCCTCGCCCCGCCGGCGAAGCAGGTCTGCATCACCATCGAGAGCACCGGCGGCGAACCGAGCGTGTGCAGCTCGACGATGTCCTGTTGGGTGTAGCTGCGCGGGGCGCGGAAGAGGTAGGCCTCGCACGGGAGCGTCGGGTCGTCCAATCCGGGCTCGAGCCGCAAGCGACCGAGACAGCACGTGTGTCCCGGACGATCGCGCAAGGCGAGGCCATCGTCGGCGACGAAGACGGCGTCCGCCATTCGGATCGCGTCGGGACCGCACAGTCGGACGATGCCGTGCGGGCCGTGGCCGATGGCGGAGGAGATCGCGACGATCGTGTCGTCCAGGACGTCGAACATGGGCGGGACCTCTGAGGCGATATGATACCGGCCGGGCGGGCCGCGGCCCAAGAGTTGAACCGCCTCGCATCGTCGATATGATGGGCCCGAGCGGCATTCGCTTCTCAGGTCCCTCAGAGGAACACCCCATGAAGATCTTCGTACCAGGACGGGTCTGCCTGTTCGGTGAGCACAGCGACTGGGCCGGTGGCTACCGCCGCATCGACAGCAGCATCGAGAAGGGCTACACCATCATCACGGGCACGAACCAGGGCATCCACGCCGACGTCGAGCCCCATCCGGACAAGCTGATTCTGCGATCGACCGACGCCCAGGGCACGGCCTTCGGCCCGTTCGAGGTGCCGATGGATATGGAGGCGCTGCGAGCCGAGGCGGAGAAGGGCGAGTTCTTCAGTTACGCCTGTGGCGTCGCCTATCACATCGCCACGCACTACCACGTCCGCGGCCTGAGCATCGATAACTACGCGACCGACCTGCCGATCAAGAAGGGCCTGAGCAGCAGCGCGGCGATCTGCGTGCTGGTCGCCCGCGCGTTCAACCGCGTGTACGACCTGAAGATGACCATTCGCGGCGAGATGGAATACGCCTACCAGGGCGAGATCCTCACGCCGAGCCGTTGCGGCCGCATGGACCAGGGCTGCGCCTACGGCGACCGGCCGATCATGATGATCTTCGACGGCGACCGGCTCGACGTGGAGGAGCTGCCGCTGCGGGGCGAGCTGCACTTTGTCCTGGTCGATCTGTGCGCGGGCAAGGACACGATGGAGATCCTGGCCGCGCTGAACCGATGCTATCCCAGCGCGGCCGACGAGACGCAGCAGCGCGTGCAGGAGTACCTCGGACCGATCAACAAGCGCCTGGTGCACGAGGCCTGCGACGCCATCGTCGCCGACGACGCCGAGAGGATCGGTGCGCTGATGGTCGAGGCCCAGCGGCAGTTCGACGAGCACCTGGGCCCGGCCTGCCCGTCGCAACTGACCGCGCCGGTGCTGCACAAGGTCCTCAGCTACGAGCCGATCCAGAAGCACGTCTGGGGCGGCAAGGGCGTGGGCAGTCAGGGCGACGGCACGGCGCAATTCCTGTGCAAGAGCCAGGCCGACCAGGCGCGGGTGACCGAGATCCTCGAGTCGGAGCTGGGCATGCCGTGCCTCAAGGTGGTGCTGCGGGCCGCTCAGAAAGTCCGCAAGGCGGTCATCCCGGCCGCGGGTTTCGGCACGGCCCTGTATCCGGCAAGCAAGGCCACCAAACGCGAGCTGCTGCCGGTCATCGACAAGCGCGGCGTGGCCAAGCCCGCGATCCTGACGATCATCGAGGAGGCGGTCGCCTCCGGCATCGAGGAGATCTGCCTGATCGTCCAACCCGCCGACGTCCGGTTCTTCGAGGAGCTGCTGACCCGCCCGACCAGCGTGCAGCAGCTCAACCGTCTTCCGCAAGAGCAACGTGACTATGAGTCGCGTCTGCTCGATTTGGGCCGGCGCGTGACGCTGGTCACGCAAGACGTGCAGGAGGGCTTCGGTCACGCGGTGTACTGCGCGCGGGAGTTCGTCGGGGCCGAGCCGTGCCTGCTCATGCTGGGCGATCACGTGTACGCGTCCAACACCGACGTAAGGTGCGCGCGGCAACTCATGGACGCCTATGAGGCGCACGGCTCGAACGTGGTGGCTCTGCGTCGAACGCCCGCCGGCCAGGTGCACCACTTCGGCGCCGTGGGCGGAACGTGGCGTGATGCGGGCCTGCTGGAGATCAGCGAGTTCGTCGAGAAGCCCGATTCCGACTACGCCCGGGAACACCTCCGTGTCAGTGGCGTCGGCGAGGACGAGTTCCTCACGCTGTTCGGTCACTACATACTCAGGCCCGCGCTCTTCGAGATCCTCCAGGAGAGCATCGAGCACAACCTTCGTGAGCGAGGGGAATTCCAGCTCACCTCCGCGCTCGACCAGCTCCGCCGGACCGAGGGGTTCCTCGGTTACCTCGTCGACGGGCGACGCTTCGACATCGGTGATCCCGAGTCGTACCTGGCCACGCTCAACGCCTGGCGGGCGTTGTAGCGCGCGGGATCACGCCGAGCAGTCTCTAGACCGGGGTGGGGCTTAGGTCACCCCCTTGAGGATGGTCAGCAGGTCGTCCTCGGTGACCTTCTTCGGGTTGGCCTTGAGCGAGCCGGACGGCATCGACTCGGCCACGATCGCGTCGAAGTCGTCCTCGACGAGCCCCGCCGCGCCGAATCCCTCCGGCAGATCAAGCCGACGGAGCAGCTCGGCCGCCTTGTCGGCCGCATCCCCACCCAGGATGTGATTGATGCGCTCGTACTTCGCGGGCGCCGCGTCACGGTTCAACCGCATCACATGCGGGAGCAGCACCGCGCAGACCTCGCCATGCGGGATGTGATAGCGAATGCCGATCGGGTGCGCCAGGCCATGCACCGCGCCCAGCCGCGAGTTCGCGAAGGCCATCCCCGCGATCAGGCTCCCGTAGCCCATGGCCTCGCGGGCGTCGAGATCGTCGCCGCGGTCGAAGGCTCGGACCAGGGCGTCGGCGATCCGCTCCATGGCCTGCAAGGCCAGCCCTTCGGTGATGGGCGTGGCGTGGATCGACCAGTACGATTCGATCGCCTGCGTCAGGGCGTCCATGCCGCTCCGCGCCGTCACGCCGGGCGGCATCGAGACCATCAGCTCGGGGTCCATCAGGGCGACCGCCGGCATGAGCCGGTCGCCGCGGATGCTCTGCTTGGTCGGACCGCCCGGATCGCTCAGCACGCTGTTGCGCGTCACCTCGGCACCCGTGCCGGCCGTGGTCGGGATGGCGATGATGGGCACGGCTTCGGACGGGGCGTCCTGACCGTCGAAGTAGGCCGACGTCGGCTCACCGCCGCGTGCCAGTCCCCCGATCGCCTTGGCCACGTCGATCGCGCTGCCGCCGCCGATGCCGATTACGACGTCCGCCCCGTGCTCGTGCAGCATCGCGATGCCGTCGTCGACGCTGCCGATGGTGGGCTCGGGCGGGGCCTGGTCGAACACGACGGCCTGGCATGAAGCGGATTCGAGGATACCGATCACACGATCGGTGACGCCGGCTTCGCGCATCGCTCTCGGGCCGGTGACGATGAGGGCTCGCTCGCCGAGATCCCGAGCCAGCTTGCCAAGATCGTCCAGCGCCTTACGCCCCGTCACGATCCTTCCAGCGGTTCCGAACGACTCCGGGCTCATAGCAGTCCCCTCTTCAGCGGCTGCGGCATGAACGGAATGCGGTAGACTCGGTATTTCCGGTTGCGATAGACCTCCTGGAAGTACATGCGCTGCCGTTCGTTGACCACGATGACGTACACATTGCCGGGGACCTCCGCCAGGTAGGCGGCGATATCACGGAAGTCCGACTCCGTCAGGTCTTTGTAGTCTTGGATGCGCGAGGCCCGGTCGGTCTCGTTCGGGTCGAGGTTGAGGTATGCCATGCGCCGGTCCCATTCCCTGGCAACGTCCTCATCCCAGAAGGCCATGGTGCCATCCTTCCATTCGGCGAACGTGCTTCGTTCGGAATGGTATCGGAACCCCGGCAGGAATGGGGGCACGATGAAGGTGTCCTGGACGCTCGTATGCTCCCGAGCCCACTGTTGGAGGTCCAGCCAGACGTCCACCGTGGCATCGCGCATCCGTGGCCACGAGCCGTCGTAGGCGATGGCCCAGATCCCAGAGCTCATAGCCGCTGCAACAACCAACAGCATTGCCACGAACGGGCTGCGGTGCGGCATGCTCTGCGTCCAGGCAACAGCGCCCATCACTGCCAGGGCCACCGCGACGAAACCGAGGAAAAGCAGCCCCCATCCCGTGCGGGCGCCTCCGTAGAAGAGCCCCAGCCCGGCGCTTGTGATCAGGAGCTTGCGCATCAGGGACGTGTCCGCCTTCATCTCCTCCACCCATGCGTTAGCGAAGTACACGATCGCGAACAGCAGGAGGAATCGCGTCGACCGCCCAAGCTGCAACTGAACGACGATGCGCACCGGCACGACTTCCACAAACACGGTTCCACAGATCAACAAACCGAACACGGAAGCGACGGCCAACAGGATGATGCGGTGGTATCGTGTCGTCGGAGGTCGGAGCATGCTGACGCCGAACGCGACCAGGAGAGCCAGGAAACGAAAGTACTCGTTCAAGGCCCAAGAGAACGGGAACGCCATGCCCGGCTCCCGGTAGCGAAGGATCCGCAGCCATTCTTGCGAGACCGCGCTCCAGGCCTGCCATGAAGACGAAGCTCCGAGCTTCCACACGAGCATGGGGCTCGTTAATGCGGCGAAGAGGAGGATGCCGACGCCCAGCTTCGGCGCATCCTTTCTCCGAGCCGTCCATACGACGGGTAGGACCAGGATGGCCAGGAGGTGTACGGCCGTCATCGGGTGGATGAGGAACGCCACGCCAAGACAGGCCGCGGCCAGGAGATAGCGCCGGCGCAGCACCTGATCAATGCATAGCAGAAGCAGCGGCAGCGCCATCATCCGCGTGGTGAAGACCCGGTCCAGCAACGCGTCATAGGTTAGAGGCGTCTTCGTCAGGAAGAGCAGCAAGAACAGGGAGAGGTACACCGCCCTCCGATCGGCGCATAGCACGGTGGCTATGCGGTAGAAAGCGTAAAAGGCAGCTACCACGCAGAGGACCTGGCAGCAGAGCAACAGCACGGGGACATCAAGATCGAGCATACGTTTCAGGTATGCGATGACGGGCCACAGCAGGCTGAAGTAGCCGTCCCAGGCCTTGCGGAGGTAGTCATGGGGATAGAGTTCGGCATCGACGTCGTAATTGAGCAGCGGAAGTGTGGACCATTGATCAGCGACGCCGAAGGCGTACTGATTCACCGCCAGGAGGGAGGCCGCCGACAGCACCACGATCAGAACAGACGCCAGCACCTTGTCCGTGCGATCGCGGGCAGGGGCGGGTACCGTGCCGTCAGCGTCAGCTCGGAGCTCATGCATGGGTGAGGATTCCCATCGTTGGCCGTTGGCGGCGACTCGGACCACGCTATGCCCCCGCCTCTCGTCATGGCAGCTACGGCATTGCCACGACGGCGATGGCATTGCCCTGAACCAGGAGGCGTACCCCGCCATCTCTTGCGGGCTCCGGCCCCGAGCTCTTGGGGGCCAGCTACCTATGTCCATGATCGGCGATCCTCTCGTCACACCTAGTCGGAATGCCCTCGAACGTCAAGGAGGGATGACGTTCTTCGTGACGGAATGCCTGTGGTCTGCTCCTCTTGCGGTTCGTCGTGGACGGTCTTATCGTTATTCGATTGAAGGTCTTCGCCTGCTCGGTCGTCGAGGCACGCGGGCAAGGGTTCCGGCTGCGGCCTGTCCCGACACGCACGCAAAGGCATGCAACGAGCATGCGAGCACCGAGCCGCGACTCACGTGAGCGCGGCGTGCGAATCCGACAACGGCAACAGGAGGTCGACCGATGCGAACGATGATGACGGCGATGGCGTGCAGCATCATGCTATTCCAGAGCGGCACGGTGATGGGGGCGGACAGTTGCTGTGCGTCCGGCAAGGGCCCTAAGTGCGACGTCAAGGCCTGCAAGGCCATGGGCAAGCCCTGCAAGATGAAGGAGGTCTTCTCCGAGAAGGGCTGGATCTGCCTGTTCAACGGCAAGAACCTCGACGGTTGGACGACGCGGCCTGATCGCAAGGGCAAGAACTGCTGGAAGGTCGAGGACGGCGTGCTGGTCAACGACCTCCAGCACGGCGTGCACGGCATCGACCTGATCACCGAGCGGAAGTTCGACGACTTCATGCTGCACATCGAGTTCAAGGTGCCCCCCAACGGCAACAGCGGTGTGTACCTGCGTGGCCGCATCGAGGTCCAAGTGCACGACAGCTCGAAGGACAAGAAACCGGCGATGCACACCTGCGGCTCGCTCTACAGCAAGAAGATCGCCGACAAGGCCGCGTGGAAGGACCCGGGCGAGTGGCAGTGCTACAACATCACGCTGAAGGGTAAGAAGGTCACGGTCGCGCTCAACGGACAGAAGATCATCGACGGCTTCCGGTGCCCGGCTCCGACGGGCGGCCAGCTCGACGGCAGGAACTTCGGCAAGCCCGGCCCGATCATGCTCCAGGGCGACCATACCGGGGTGGCCTACCGGAACATCTGGATCAAGCCCATGAAGTGACGAGGTTGTAGCCGAACCCCAGGACAGAGAACGTGGACATCACGGCGCCGCCAACGACCGCGCGGGCATGGACGTCATGCCGCGCGGTCCTTTTTTGGACCGACGCTAGT
>CAZUQM010000024.1:0-26432 GCA_964622545.1 uncultured Planctomycetales bacterium
AAAGCCATGACCCGCAAGGAGCTAGTAACCGGAGTTGGCTAGAGATTCAGTTCATCCTATTGGTTACAGCGAATCTAGCTGCATTGCTTCTAGTCCTCGCAATAGGGAATGTTCTCGTGAAGGCCGTAGGAGTCATTCTGGACCCTGACGTGGATGTGGCTAGGTTGGGCCTGAGGGGGCTTACCCCCGCTATTGGCGTCATCGTTTGCTTGCTCCTACCCGTCATTCTCTACTTGGTCTACTATGTGAACATGGGCAGAAATCTCAGGCAGACAAGAATCGCAGCGTGCTTATCTCTTTCTGTCGCCGTCGCTTGCGTCGCCAATCTGATTGACGCCTTCCGGCCTCGATTGCCTGCTGGTTACGTGGATTTCCAATTCGTGGTCGCTGGCTTCCTTATCCTTGGACTCTGTGCGCTGTTGATAGGTGGAGTGATTCTCCGGTGGCGCATCATCCTCCGTCACTCGGCGAAGTGACGTAGGGTGCGTCTCAACGCACCACACAGGCGGGATGCGAAAGAAGAATCGCGACAGCAATGATCTGTCTTCATGACATAGCGACCTCTGGCATCACAGACGGAGCGATGCGCGCCAGCGACGGCCCGCGGTCCGTTCTGAACCAGGGGCTCCACTACGTGTACCTGATGAAAGACCTGTATGCGGTCTCAGGCCTGATCACCACACTGAGCCCCACAGATGCGGACTAGAAGCTCAGCACATAGAAGCGAATGCGAGACCAAGAAGGAGCCAATTCGACACTAATGCGACACCAAGACGAAACCCATGCACACACCCTCAACCCGAGGAGACGCACCATGCAGACGCGACTGACACTGGCGAGTCGGAATAGGTCTCACGCGGGGCTTTTGGCCATGGCGACGGTCGGCATCGCGGCCGTGGTGATGGCCAGCACCGCACGGGCAAATGAGACGAACGTTCGCGTCGACGTCATCGCCGCACTGGTCGACGACCTACCCCTCGACGCCGCCGACCTCGACGCGCTGGTCGAAGCCCTGCCCGGCCAGGCAACCATCGGCGACGTGGCCGGCACGCTCGACGGCGAACCCGGCGGTGGCCTCGGCGGGGGCGCGCTGTCCCAGATCGCCTCCGACGCGGTCCGGATGATCCGCGCCCGACCAGGCGACCGCATCGCCTATGTCATCACGGCCAAGGTGATCGACGGCGACACCGAAGCGGGCGCGAGCGCGCTGGGCGGGGCCGTCGTCACGCTCCACTGCGACTTCGGCACGGGCTCGGCCCCGACCGACCTGGCCGACGGCGTCACGCCGCAGCTCGACACGTACTCACAGACCGGCCTGCGGCTGCCCGGCAAGATCACCGACATCGGCGGGCTCCAGGACGTCCACCGCACGGGCGTGGTCGAGAGCGTCGCCAGCCGGCAATCGGCCGTGCTCGCCAGCGGCGTGCTGACCGTACCCTTGGAGACGCTCGACGGGACGTATCGCATCCACGTCGAGCCGCAGATCGCGACGGTGGTCGACACGACGGCCGCCGAGCCGCGGCACAACCGCCCGGACGCGATGACGAGCGGGCCGGGATTCACCGTGCTCGTGGGGCAGGTCGAGACGTACTCGCTGCGATGGGGCGTGGCCAGCGACGGCCAGGGCTCGGCCACGGTCGAGCCGGCGCTGCCGGCGTACCCGGCCGGGACGGTGGTGACGCTGACGGCGACGCCGTTTAAGGCGGTCCCATGTTTCCTATTTCGTATTTCCTGCTATGGCTGACGGTTCTGGGCCTCCCGACCCCTCCAGCGGGCCGCGTGATGCCACGATTCGTTGGATGCCCCCCCGCCCTGGGAGCGGCGGGGGCGGTCCTTGACACGGCGGTCGCGTCGACTACAATGTTTCATCTGCTGTACCACCTATAGCGAGGCTGCACCGCTAGTACCGGGGCCGTAGCTCAATTGGTTAGAGTATCGGACTGTCGATCCGAGGGTTGCGGGTTCGAGTCCCGTCGGCCTCGCTTTTGAACACAACGCACCGTCTGGCCCAGACCGGCGGTGCTTTTTTTATGGGCTGCCGAGGGTCCCCGGTCTCGACGGCAGGGTTCAGGATTTCGGCAGCAGGGTCCCTGGTTAAGGGCTGGCGCGGGGCCGAGCAGCGGAGGACCGGGGCGAAGGGCTCGGGATGTCGGCGGGATGGAGGGCCGGCGGTGAGGCTGGTGATTAAGGACCAAGTCAGGCCGTGGGCGGTCACGATAACGCTGGCGCTTCATCGGAGCGCTGTGGACAGGGCCACGTGCCACGTTGTGGTTCGGGGGCCGAACGAGGTGCTGCGGACCTCAACGGTGTTGCATGGTTGCTACCTCAAGCGGTTCTGTGGCGAGCTCCGGTCGTTGCACGAGAGACTGACGGGCACGGCGATGCTCTCTGGATGGGACGAAGACTGCGTCATCGAGTTGGGATGCACGGACGCAGCGAAGGGAATCATCACGGTGCAAGGGGAGGTCCGGACGCATCCATGGGCCGTCGAGGCGGGTTTCGAAGAGGCGCACGGCTTGGAGGCCCGGTTCGGGCCGATCGTGACGGACCAGTCGTTTCTACCAGGCATCTGGCGGGAGATCGAGGCGTTCCTCGAGGGCGAGGGCATCCTGGTGGATGATCCGATGGTGTAGGCACGCAGCAAGGGGCGTCCCGGCGGGGTTCACCCCTGAGGGGGTGCGCTGGAGCCGACGGCGTGCTCCACCCGGGCTACGATCCGCCGGCCCTACGGGCCTCATCTTCTTTGCGGTATGGCTGGGTAGACTGCAGAGAAGGCAGGGATCGTACAGGGGAGCCGGCTTCGCCTTCGGCTACG
This sequence comes from uncultured Planctomycetales bacterium, assembly GCA_964622545.1. Taxonomy (GTDB): domain Bacteria; phylum Planctomycetota; class Phycisphaerae; order UBA1845; family JAFGLZ01; genus JAFGLZ01. The sequence continues at coordinate 2,816 of CAZUQM010000024.1, forward strand.
CCGTGGGAGCCCGTGCGGCTCGGCACGAGTTCGCCCTCCCTGGCCAAAGGCTCGGCGGGAGCCTTGCCCTTTCAGGACATGGTGAGGGGCCGGCGGTGCAGATGAGGCCATGGCCGCGCCGGGAGTGACGTGGCCATGGCTTGTGGGTTTTGGGTTGTGCTGGCCGGAGCTAGTGGCCCGACGCATTTGAATGTGTCGGTCCGCTGGGTGCCATGGGCTTACTTGCCTGCCGGTGCGGACATTGGCGGTCGAGCCGCCAGTGGCACCCGGCGCTCCAACAACACAGCTCCCTGACGGTCGCTGCTCTGCGTGGCGTCTCGCCCTCCTGATCGGAACGCACAAAGACAAGAGTGGTCAGGTGCTAGCTGACGGCGAGGCGGATGCTACCTGACCGGCTTGACCTCCGGCTTGGGCAACGCGGCCGGCTTGGGCTCCTTACCCTCGGGGTAGGTGATCTTGGCCTTGTCGCGGAGCTCCTTGGCGTAATCCTGGCGGGCCTCGGCGAGCCTGCGGCCCTTGATCTGGTCCTCGATGGAGTTTTTCACCTCGGCGAAGGGGACGGTGCGGGCGTCGAGGCGATCGGTGACCTTAATGATGTGGTAACCGAAGGGGGTCTGGACGAGGTCGCTGATCTGTCCCTCCTTGAGGCCGAAGGCGGCGGCGGCGAAGGGCTCGACCATCTTGCCCTCGCGGGGGAACTTGCCGAGGTCGCCGCCCTGTTGCTTCGAGGGGCAATCGGAATGCTTCTTGGCCAGGGCCGCGAAGTCGGCGTCGGGCTTCTTGGCCTCGGCGAGGATGTCGGCGGCCTTCTTCTTGGCCTGGGCCTTGGCCTCATCGGTTTCGAGATCTTTGGTGGCGATGAGGATGTGGCTGGCCTGAACCATGTCGGGCTTCTTGTAGCGCTCGTCGAGGTTGGTCTGGTAGTAGTCCTTGATTTCCTTGTCGCTCACCTTGACCTTGTCGGCGAACTTCTTCTCGAGGAACTTCTGCTGGAGCAGGCTGTCCCTGAGGGCGGGATCCTTGGCGCGCTCGTCGAGGAAGGTCTTAATGTCCTTGCCCGTGGCGGCCTTGATGCGCTGAGCGAACTGGTCACGGGTCATGCCGGAGCGATCGAGGAAGGCATCGAGCTGCTCGGTCATGGCCTCGCGGACCTCCTTGTCGTCGATCTTGATCTTGGCGGCTCGGGCCTTGGCGAGCACGAGGTGCTCGTCGATCAGGGACTCGAGGATCTTGGCGCGGAACTTGTCGCGGAGCATGGCCATCTGCTGCGGCGGCAGGCGTCGTCCGCCGAGGCGCTGCTTGAGGGCCTGGTCGAGCTCGCTTTCCATGATGGCCTGGCCATTGACGGTGCAGGCCACGTCGCCCTTGGGTGCGGCCTTGGCCGGCTTGGCGTCCTTCTTGTCTGGGGCATTGGCGGCCAGGCCTGTGGCGGCCGGCACGAGCCCGATGGCGGCCAGGATCGGCAGCCCTATCCACTTCTTGGTCATCGATACACCTCGTTTCGGTTGGACGGGTCAGGGCCCGTCGCCCAGGAGTCGAGCCCGCGTCCGCTCCGTGCGGGGCGGGTTGGTTGATGGATCGCATGCGAGGCACGGCCCTACGTCTGGCCGTACGTCGCGGTGAGCTCGGTTGTTCGCTCGAGACGGTGCTAGACGGCGACGGTCTCGGCGGCCTCGACGGTTGGGAAGCCTTCGTCGGTGGGTTCGAGGTTTTCGTAGTTCTCGAACAGCCGACCCCAGGGGGACTCGAGCGCGACGTCGACGGCGCTCTTGCCGATGAAGGGATACCAGAACCAATCGTGGTAGACGACGCTGGCGGCGTAGCTCCAGGGTGCCAGCCAGGTCTTGAGGGACCATTCGATGGGCCGCTTGAGCTTGCCCCAGTAGATCTGGTGCTGCATGCGGCTGGCGAAGGTCATTTTCTTGAACGGTCCGACGAAGTTCCAATTCTCCGCGGCGAGGTCTGCGTCGCCGACGATCTCGATGTCCTCGGGCTTGCCGCAGCCGAGTCCGCGCTCGTGGGCGAGCCTGATGAAGCGGATGTCCATCGGATCGAAGCCCATGAGCTTGGCCGAGACGGCGTCGATGGCGACCTGGTCGGCCGAGGCGAGCAGGACGTTCTTGACATAGGGGATCATACATCTGGGGCCGGGCCCGTCGCCGGCGAAGGTGCCGTCCATGACGGCGAAGACGCCGGGGTGGATTTTCTTCTGGATCATGAGGAGGTCGACGAGCGTCTCGTGGATGACCGGGTGCGTCCAGTGTCGGCGTTCGTTGAGCAGGCCCCCGAAGGCGTTCTTCATCGCGCCGGTCATGGTGGTGAAGACGTGGGTCTTGACGGTCGGCAGGTGGATGATGTTCTCACCGATGAAGCGCTTGGGGATGCTGAAGCCCATCGGATAGACGTCGTTGAGCACGAGGAAGTCCTTGGCCAGGTCGCCGACGGCGTCTCGGATGTTGATCCAGTCTTCGTCCTCGTAGAGGTGGACGTTTTCCAGGCCGTGGCGCTGAATCACGGGCAGGTGCTTGTTGAGGCGTTCGCCCTTTTTGGCGCTGACGACGACGGTGCGATTGTGGCAGCCGTGGATGCGGTCTCGGTCGTAGCCGTCGGCGAGCATGGCCCGGATGACGCCGTCGAGCTGCCAGGGCACGGTGGAGCAGGCCGGGAAGAAGTAGTGCCAACTGATGTTGATCTTGAGGGCGGTCTCGATCTGGGCATCGATGACGTCCTGGTAGCCGGCGAGGTTCATGAGCCGGTGGTAGTCGGCCAGAACGGTCTGGGGTGAGGTTTTCAGGATGGCGACGCGGGCTGCGGCCATGGATGCGGTCTCTCCGAGTACAGGTATCTGGCGCCGGTTGGGTGGGGGTTGCGGCCTGATGCCCCGGCCCATGTAGAAACGCCGAATATGATGAGTTTAGGGGCCTGGGCGTGAAAAAACAAACGGGGGGCAGGGGCGGTTCGTCTCGGCGGGAGGGTCGCCCTGCCAGGGGAACGGCTCAGCGGGAGGCTCACCCTGCTGATGGGAGCGACGACAAATCCGTCTATCGTGGTACGACGGCCTGCGAGACGCGAGCAGGGAATGGGGGGTTGGCAGGGGGGGCCAGACGGGTGCGGGGGTTTTCGGGATGGCGGTTCAAAAAGCGGCGTGGGCGTGGTAGACTCCCGGTCGGTGAGGTTGTGTGGCCATTCGCCCGAGGGGCGCGCAGAAAAAAAGAGGACCCGAGCTCGCCGTTACTCGGATCCTCCAAGCCAGGCTGTCCGCTCAATCGAGCGGAGACCCACAGCCTCACCCTAAGTATCGTCACGCGATTGTGATTCCTTGAGGATTCCGCGAGCAAAACAGGGCTCGCCGTCATGCGCTAGTTATCGGTCGTCGGGCGCGCCCGCGATCGACAGGGGACAGGGTGTATGTCCATCTGCAAGTTGGCCCTGGAGGACGGGACGGTTCTGATGGGTCGCCACTTCGGTGCGCCGGGCACGAGCGAAGGCGAGGTGGTCTTCAACACGAGCATGGCCGGCTATCAGGAGATCCTGACGGACCCGTCCTACTGCGGTCAGATCGTGACGATGACGTATCCGCTGATCGGCAACTACGGCGTGACGGAGGAGGACATCGAGTCGGTCGGGCCGCAGGTGGAGGGGTTCGTGGTGAAGGAGCTGGCCCGTCAGCATTCGAGCTTTCGGGCCGAGCGGAGCCTGGGTGATTACCTGGTCGAGCACGGGATCATCGGGGTGGAGGGGATCGACACGCGGGCGATCACGCGGAAGCTGCGGACGCAAGGGGCGATGAAGGGGGTCCTCAGTAGTGAGATCCTGGACGACCGGGAGCTGGTGCAGCGGGCGATCGACAGTCCGGGGCTTGTCGGTCGGGATCTGGTCCGGGAGGTCTGCCCGGCCGAGCCGTTCGAGTGGCAGTCGGGGTTCGAGTCGGAATTCGCCGGTCCGGCGCGGGGTCAGCAGGGCGGGCCGAACTTCCATGTGGTGGCGATCGACTGCGGGGTGAAACGGAACATCCTGCGGCACCTGGTGGATTGTGGGTGCCGCGTGACGGTGGTGCCGGCGACGTCGACGGCCGAGCAGATCCGCGGGCTGAGCCCGGACGGGCTGTTCGTCAGCAACGGGCCGGGGGATCCGGAGCCGGTGGGGTATACGGTCGAGGTGCTCAAGCGGCTGATCGCCGACCGTCTGCCGACGTTCGGCATCTGCCTGGGGATGCAACTGCTCGGCCTGGCGCTGGGGGGCCGGACGTACAAACTGAAGTTCGGGCATCGTGGCGGGAACCAGCCGGTGCAGAACATCGCGACGGGTCGGGTGGAGATCACGAGTCAGAACCACGGGTTCGCGGTCGATATGGAGTCGCTGGACGGGGACAGCGTGGAGCTGACGCATGTGAACCTGAACGACCGTACGCTGGAGGGGATGGCCCATCGGGATCTGCCGGTGTTCGCGGTGCAGTATCACCCGGAGGCGAGTCCGGGGCCCCACGATGCGACCTACCTGTTCGATTGCTTTCTGGAGATGATGAAGACGCGGTCGGCTCCGACGGCCGAGCAGATGGCCGAGGCGCAGAAGCGTCTGGAGAGCCGGCGGTAGGGTCCACGTCGCAACGTCGACACGGGCATGCTCCCGTAGCCAAGCACGGCGTGCGGTGGGAGGTCGCCTGAAGGACCGTCGCTGCGCCGGGCCCCTGTCCCTTGTGCGGGACGGTGACTCCGGGCTCTTCTTGGCTCCACGCGGGGCTGCGGTGCGTTGGCGCTGCAGGCGGGGTCGTCGTCGCGGCCGGCTCCTGCGACAACGGGAGCCCGAAGACAGAATCCAGTAGACGGCAGACAGGAGTGAGAACGGCAGCCGGGCGGCGAAAGTGTGAGGGGACGGCGGTGGGTCGGGATAACGCATAGGGGATTCCTGGTGGATTGGCTTGCCGGCGGTGCCTACAACTAGGGGTGGGGGATGTCGGATCGGGAGCGGGCCGCGCCGTGTGGGCGGCGGGAGCGCCCGGTCTGTGGCGGGCGAGGGCCTGAGGGTCCGCGGAGAGCATACGATGACCACGACGCCCAGGTTGGATGCATGTCTGATCGTGACGATGGTCGTGACGGCGATGACGGGAGCCGCACGGCAAGCGGAGGCCACGGCCCTGGACGACTACATCGCCGGTCCGGATCCGAATTTCGGGTGGTCGGTGGTCAACGCGTTCGGCGGCTCGGGGTACACGTGCTATGTGCTGGACATGACGAGCCAGACGTGGCGTGACGAGCCGAATGAGGTGGACCGCGAGCTGTGGCGTCATTGGGTCAAGATCGTCCGGCCGACGACGGTGAGCAGCAACGTCGGGCTGTTGTGGATCAGCGGCGGGTCGAACGGCGGGTCGGTGCCAGGATCGGTGAACTCGCGGCTGGTGGCGATCGCCAAGGCGACCGAGACGGTGTGCGCCGAGCTTCGGATGGTGCCGAATCAGCCGATCCGCTTCGCCGACGAGACGGACCCGCGCTACATCAGCGGGGGGCGCTACGAGGACGAGCTGATCGCCTTTGCGTGGGACCAGTACCTGCGCGGCGGCGATGCGACCTGGCTGCCGCGTCTTCCGATGACGAACGCGTCGGTGCTGGCGATGGACGCGATCACGGCGTTCTGCGCCACGGGCGCGGGCGGGTTCCTGACGGTGGACGCGTACGTGGTGACGGGGGCGTCGAAGCGGGGCTGGACGACGTGGACGACCGGGGCGGCGGACCCGCGCGTGGTGGCGATGATTCCGGTGGTGATCGACCTGGTGAACGTGGAGGTGTCGATGACGCACCACGTCTCGGCGCTGACGTATTGGGCGCCGGCGATCCAGGACTATGTGGACATGGACATCATGGGGTGGTTCGGCACGCCGGAGCTGGCGGCGATGTTCAGCATCGTCGATCCGTATGCGTATCGATCGCGCTACACGATGCCGAAGTTCATCATCAACGCCTCCGGCGACGATTTCTTCCTGCCGGACAGCTCGCAATTCTACTACGACGACCTGCCGGGTGAGAAGCACCTGCAGTATTTCCCGAACGCCGACCACGGGCTGCACGGGACGTACCTGCCGGAGAGCTTGCAGGCGTACTACACGTCGATCGTCGACGGGACGCCTCGGCCGGAGTACTCGTGGACGCTGGAGCCGGACGGGTCGATTCGGGTGGAGACCGGGACGACGCCGACGCAGGTGAAGCTGTGGCAGGCGACGAACGCGATGGCGCGGGACTTCCGGAAGAACCCGGTGCTGCCGGGCGGAGGCTCGCCGCCGTATTCGGGGCCGGTCTGGACGAGCACGACGCTGAGCGACCAGGGCGGCGGGGTGTATCAAGGCGGGGTGTCGACGCCGGCGTCCGGATGGTCGGCGTTCTTCATCGAGCTGACGTTTCCGAGCGGGGGACCGGTGCCGTTCGTGATGACGACGGAGGTTCGGGTGGTGCCGGAGGCGACGACGCTGACGGTGGACGTGACCAACGCGGGGATGGGGCGCGTGGTGGAGGTCGACCCGAACTGGCCGCGGTACTACCGGCCGGACGACGTGGTGACGCTGACGGCCGAGGCCGAGCCGGATCGAGCGTTCAAGCATTGGCAGGTGTACGATCCGAACCACCCGGACGACGCGAACTACGCGACGCTGGATTCGAACACGGTGATCGCGTTGGCGATGGCTACGGATCGTCACGTGGTGGCGGTGTTCAAGTGCGGTAGCTCGGGGGCGCTGCCGATGCTGGGGGCGATGGCGGGGGCGCTGTTGATGTGTGCGGCCGGTCGGTTTGTGCGGAGGGTACCGCGGCGGGGGCGTGAGCAATCGGCTTGAGGGACGGGTTGATGAGGGGCCGAGCTCCGCGTCGGTAAGGGGCCCATCGGCATGGGAGCGGGTCGACGGGTAGTCACCGTACCTGTGTCCGCGTCCAACGGAGGGTTCTTCCCGGCTAGAACCTGTTGGGGGCGAACGGGAGGGCTACACGGAGCGCTTTGACAGGGCGTTTTCGTGTCGCTAAGCTCTGGTTGTGAAGGAGTTGGTGGGGATCCGGGGAGGAATGGCAGGGAGCGTCGGAGGGGAGTGAGAGGGCGCAGGTGCTACGGGCCGGTGCTTCTGCATCGTGCTGCACATCGCCTTTCCAGTTTGTCGACATTCTGGTCTTCATGCTGTTTCGAATGAGCCGACTTCATGCGTGGATCGAGTTCCTTTGCGTTCCATGAGTCGCGAGCCGACCCGGGCGAGGAGGGTACGTCGGGGTCGAGGCGGCGGTTGGCAGGGCTCGCGCACGTCGTCTTCCTGGCGTCGCTGGTCGGGGTTCTTTTCATACCGTTGCTGGTTCGAGGCGACGTGCCCGGCCTGGGCGACCTGTGCTACATGTTCTATCCGGGCTACATCTTCATGCGGGATGCGCTGCTGGACGGGGCCTTGCCGCTGTGGAACCCGTATATGGCTTGCGGGGAGCCGTTCCTGGCGGACATCGAGCGTGGGGTCTTCTATCCACCCAATCTGATCTACCTGGTGATGCCGGTCAGCGCGGGCGTCGTGGTCTCGGCGGCGCTGCACCTCTTGCTTGGGATGACGGGTGTGTACGCGCTGTGCCGGGTGTGGCGCGTGTCGGGGACGGGGGCGGTGACGGCCGCCGTGGCGTACGGTTGGAGCAGCTACCTGATCACGAAGGTAGCGTTTCCATCGGAGCTGGGCAGCGCGAGTTGGTTCCCGTGGGTGCTGGCGGCGTTTGCGTGGTTGGTGGAGTCCGCCTCGCTGCGGCGCGTGGCCTTGGCGGCGTTGGCGATCACGATGCAGTTCCTGGCCGGCTATCCCGAGACGGTGGTGTACACGGTGTTCTGTCTGGGGTTGTACGCGTTGCGTGCGGGTTGGCTGACTTGGCGGAGGGGAGAGGGTTTCGTCGGTGCGGCCAGGCCGTTGCTGCTGTTGGCGGCGTCGGGGCTCTTATCGCTGTTGCTGGTCGGGGCGCAGGTTCTGCCGACGTTGGAGGCGGTGTCGTTGTCGAAACGGTCGCAAGCGGTGGACCCGGAGCTGGACGCGTCGTCGATCCATCCGCTGTCGGTGTTCACGCTGCTGATTCCCAGCCTGTACGGCACGGATACGATCCGTGGGGAGGGTTACTGGGCCCCGTCGTGCCTGCACTACTCGTGCGGGACGTACTTCTTGGGCGTGGTCCCGATGATGATGCTGCTCCTGGGCGCGGCGTTCTACGGGGCGGGCTTGCGTCGCGGCGGCCAGCGCTCTTCGAGCGGTGGCAGGGCGCCGGCCAAGCCTGTGGTGTATCTGCTCGTCGTCGTCGCGTTGTTCTTCCTCTACTCCATGGGGCGGTATTCGCCGTTCTTCCATCTATGCTGGCACGTCATCGCTCCGCTTCAGCATTTCACGTGGCCTTCGAAGTGTCTGTTTGCCGTGACGCTGGGCCTGGCGTGTCTGGCGGGGATGGCACTGGACCACGCGGCAGCGCAGGCGGAGCGCGCCGCGTCGTCTTGGTCGCGCCTGCGTTTGGGCGTGGCCGGTTGGCTGCCGGTGGTCCTTGTGGGTATTGCTGGGGCGTTTGTGATCGCGTGCGTGGTGGATGGTGGTCTTGGTGAGTGGGTGGTCCGCCGTTTCTTTCATTTGGGGGCGTCTGGCGGCGGAGAGGAGCGCTTCGTTCATTGGCCCCGGATGGCGTTGGATTCGCTGAAGTTCGTTGTGGTCGCCTTGCTGTCGATGCTGCTTCTTCGGGTGTACCTCTTCGGCGCGCGGTGGCGCACGGCAGCGGGAGCAGGGTTGGTCGTGTTGCTGAGCGCGGACCTGTACATCTCGAACGCGTATTTGCTTCAGCCGCGGCCGGGGTCGCTGTTGGAGGGCGAGTCGGCGTATCGGGATGTGCTGCGGCCCGAGGGACGTGTGGTTCGGTTTCTGGGGATGGAGAACACCTTTCACGAGAGCGTCCATGACATCCTGGCGACGATGACGAGGCGGTCGACGATCCTATCGTGCCCGTTTGAGAATCTGGACGGCGAGGAAGGTCCGGACATGTGGACGCTGTCCCGATTGAAGCGTGATCTGCTGAGCGTCTCGTGGCCGATGGCGGATCGGGCGTTCGACCTGGTTTCGAACAGCAATTTCGTGGCCGCGGACGTGCTGCGTCTGACAGACCGCATCATCTTCCCGAAGATGCCGGAGGAGGTAAGGCGGCGCTTGCTGTCGCTCATGAATTGTGACCGGGTGGTTATACCGGTTCGGCCAAGGCCCTTGCTGGCTGGTGAATCGGAGGAGGGCCCCAGGGTGGCGGTGTTCGGTGACGCGATGCCGCGGGCGTACGTGGTGAGGGGTCTTGAGATTCTGGACACGCCGGAGAAGGTTCTCCTACGGCTGGTGCATGTGCCGTTCGATTTGTGGTCTGAGGCGAAGACGGATCGGGCGAGTGCACGAGGGGCGGGGGTGGTGCATTCTCGAAGAGGAGGTCGGGTTGCTCATCGCGTGAGCGATTTGGCGTATGGTCACAACGAGGTCAGCATGCGGGTCTGGAGTGCGGAGCAGGGCGTGCTGGTCATCTCCGACACGTCTTACCCGGGGTGGCGGGCCACGATCGATGGCCAGCAGGAAGAGCTCATCAAGGTGAACGGGGCGTTCCAGGGCTTGCTGATTCCGCCGGGTAGCAGCGAGGTGGTGCTGAGGTATTGGCCGGAAAGCCTGTCGCACGGGCTGGTGTGCAGCGGCTTGGGGATGGTGGCCGTCATCATCCTGCTGGTGGTGGGCCGGCGGCGGGTGCATCGCAGCTAGCGCTGGGCTGTGTGCGTCGGCCCGGCCAGCGGGTGGGCGCACCTCTTTGGGGGCGGTTGTGGACCGGACGTAGGCGTGCGCGACCAGGCAGGTCCAGTCGACCCACGGCGCTGTGGATCATCATCACGTCGACCCAGAAGGCGACGATCTCGCCCTCTCCCCCGTCGCGACCGCATGCGCGGGGCGGGGGCGGTCACAACAAGCCACTCGTTTCATGGTGGAGTTGTGATGGGTGTCCTACGCGGGGTGGTCGACCGCATCTGGTTGGGCTGCGCGAAGCTGGTGTTTGATATTGACACAGATTCCGGAAATGAGTTGACATGTCCTGAAAATGGGGGTATAATACTTTTTAGTAGTGTAAGCCTAAGAGATTTCAGTTGATTTGTCACTCCGCTGCCATGTATTCTGGGGCGATCCCAGGTGACCGCCACGTGGCGTTTTTGGGGAACGCTTGTTGGTGTTTGCGGCGGCGGTATTCGGCCGTTGCCGGGGCCTGGCTTGCCCAGGTCGTTGTGAGGGAGTGGAGGCATGCCAGTATAGGCGAGTCGCACACCGTCTGTCATGCCTTAACTAGATGAACACCCCATTGAATCGTGCCTGCCCATGACCATGGCCTTGAGGGCTTTGCCTTCGGGCCCGGCGGCTTTGGCCGTTGCTGGAAGGGGCGGCGGTGCAAGAGGTGGCGTACGGTCTTCGAGTTGAGTAGCTGGCCGGCGTCCAGGCGACCGTTCCGGAGCCGGCAACGGTGGTGATGTTGGTGTTTGGCGGTGTGGGGGCGGGCATCTGGCGGGGGGGCGAGGTGCGTGGTGGTGAGAGGGGATGGTCGGTAGGTACTCAGAGGAGGCGGCAACAGGGCGCGAGGCGTGTTGGGGAATCCTTTCACCAGATGAAGGTTCTTTGGGCTTGCGTGCCCATGTGGTTCGCAAGCAGGGAAAGCGTAGACAAGGGAGACGTGAGGCAAGGGAGAAGACCGATGAATTTGTTTCGAGGGCTGGCTGTGGTCGTGATGGTGGGAGCGTTGGGATCGGTCGCGCGTGGTCAGGTTCCTTTCGAGGACACGTTTGACGGGCCGACGTTGGGCAGCGCATGGACGCAGTTGGGTACGGGCAGCTACACGGTGAACGGCGATCTCGAGTTTACGACGGAGCAGGGCGACTTCCATCCGGTATACGAGCCGATCTATGGGACGCCGAACCATGCCTTCTTGATGGAACCCAACGCGGCGGCTTGGACGGCGGTGACGAGGGTTCGGTACAACACGCCCGATCAGGACTACGAGCAAGTGAACCTGCTCGCTTATGGCGAGAACGGTTCATACGTCAAGGTGTGCTACGAGAGTGGGAAGTATCTGAATACCTACTTCCAGGGCCAGTACGCCAGTCAGACGGGGGGCTACGGGCAGATCGGGGAGAAGATCGTCGACCCGATGACCGACTACTTCTGGCTTCGGTTGGATCGGGAGGGTGACCGGTACGCGACGTTCTTCAGCGCGGATACGACGACGGATCCCAATTCGGTCGTGTGGACGTACCTGGATCAGATCTCGCTTTCTCTTGGCGACGATCCCATGGGCGGGATTGCCGGCTGGAATACGAACGGGTTCGCCAGCGGGGAGTTGGCAGAGTTTGACTATTACCGTGTGGGGGCGCTGATTCCGGAACCTGCCACGCTGCTGCTGCTGGTCGGTGGCGGAGCGGTGGGTCTGTTGCGCCGTCGTTCGGCGGTCGCTGGTGGAGCTTAGGGGTGATGTACCTATGCGGAGAGGCGATCGGCATGGGGATCGGTCGCTTGAGGAGATGGTGCGATTAGGCCTTTGTTCTTGAAACCGTGTTCTGGGGGGTTGGGGCAGGTGTGATGAAAGGGAGTAGAGAGATGAATGCGTTTCGATCTGTTGCCGTGGCTTTCATGGTGGCTGGATTCGTGACGGCTGCGCAGGGTCAGGTTCCCTTCGAGGACACGTTTGACGGGCCGACGTTGGGTAGCACATGGACGGCGATGGGGGGTGGCGCCTACACGGTGAACGGTGACCTCGAATTCACCACGGTACAGGGTGACTATCACCCGGATTTCCGCACGGCTTACGGGACGCCGCAGCATTCGTTCTTGATGAGCCCAGGCGTCTCGGAATGGACTGCGGTGACGCGTGTCCGCTACAACACGCCGGACGAGGCGTACGAACAGGCGAACCTGCTCGCCTACGGAGACAATGGCTCGTACGTAAAGGTCGGCTACGAGTCGGGGTACTTCTCGAACAGGTACTTCCAGGAGCAGTACGCCGGTCAGGGCGGAAGTCATGGGGTCGCGGGCGGTCAGGGCACGAACCCGATGACGGATTACTTCTGGCTTCGGCTGGACAGGGAGGATGACCGGTACGCGGGGTTCTTCAGCACGGACAGCACGACCGATCCGAATGCGGTGAACTGGACATATCTCGGGCAGGTCATTCTGGCGATCGGGGATGATCCGATGGCGGGCGTGGGGGGTTGGAACACGTTCCCCTCGCCGAGCGGTGAGCTGGCCGAGTTCGATTACTATCGGGTTGGCGCGTTGATCCCCGAGCCGACGACGCTGTTGCTCCTGCTGGGCGGATTCGCGGCGGCACTTCGTCGTCGGGTGCTGTAGGTTCGCGCCGTCGCCGTCGGCAAAGATGAGAGACACCCCGGTGGGCGCCGCACAGGCGCTGCCGGGGTGTTTGCGTAGCGACAGGTCAACACGTGAACACGTCTACACGTCGACAGGACAACATGGAGGCGCGTGGGTCGGGGTGACGTATGGGCCTCAGGGGGCCTGGCCGACGACGACGACGGACTGGCCGAGGAGGCGGGGGATGAGCCGCTCAATGGCGGAGAGAAAGGGCACGAGCCTGTCGAAGGTGAGGGTGGCGGATTCGGGGATGTTGGCCTTGCGTCGGACGCGTCCGTGCCACCACCAGCCGAGGACGCCGGCGAGATTCATGTAGTGGCCATGGGTGGGGCGTAGGCCGGCCTGGGCAAAGCGGGAGCGGAGGGACGAGAGGGTGTAGCGTCGGACGTGGCCCATCTGCTCGTCCATGGCGCCGTAGAGCCAGGGTAGGGCGGGGACCAGGACGATGGCGTTGCCGCCGGGCTTGAGGAGTCGGCGCATGGAGGTCAGCGCGCCGATGTCGTCGGCGATGTGCTCGAGGACGTTGAGGCAGACGACGGAGTCGAACTGGGCCTCGGGGACGTCGTCATTGGGGCAGTCCTCGACGAGGTGGGGGCGGACCTCGACGTTGAGGTGCTGCCGGAAGCGATGGGCGAGGAACTCGCGGTAGGACTCGAAGGGCTCGAGGCAGACGAGGCGTTCGGCGTTGAGGAGGAACTGGGTGATGTTGCCGACGCCCGCGCCGACCTCGACGACGGCGCGGCCGAGGTGATCGCGGATGGTGTCGAAGATCCAGTGGTTGTAGTGATAGACGGTGGCGAGGATGGCGAGGCTGTGGGAGACGGCGTCGTGGGGCAGGCTGCGGAGCTCGACCGGGGCGATGATCGGGGAGAGACCGTCCTTCTCGGGTTGCTGAGTCATGTGGACATCATATAAGCTTCGACGGCCTGGGGAAACGGCTATCGGTGGAGGCTCGACCTGGGCTGAGGGTTTCGATAAGGGTTGTCGCGACGAGGGGAGCAAGGCTCAGGCTTTCTGTATGGATCGGGAGAAGACGTGCGCAGGCGAAAGCGGGATAACGTTCGGACGGAGGTGCCCACCGCGGCGAGCGTAGAGGGCGACGTCGGATCCGCGCGGACCCGGCTTGTGGCGCTGCTCATCATCCTGGTCGTTGGGGCGGGTCTTCGACTGGTGTGGTTCGGTACATCGCCGCCGGGTCTGAATCAGGACGAGTCGGCTGAGGCGTGGAACGCTTGGACGATCCTGCACACGGGGAAAGACCAGACGGGGCGGTCGTGGCCCGTGCTCTACAGCCGTTGTCACGGTTCGAACCGCAGCACGCTGTTCATGTACATCCTGATGCCGTTTGAGATGGTGATGGGGCTGAGTCCGCTGGTGAACCGCGCGCCGTCGCCGATCTTGGGTGTGCTGACGATTCTGGTGGTCTATGGCGTAGGGAGACGGCTCTTCGGGCCTTGGACCGGACTGGTGGCGGCGTCGATTCTGGCCCTGAACCCGTGGCATATTCAGTTGAGTCGGTGGGGGCATCAGGTCATTCTGTGTCCGTTGCTGGCGGCGGCGGGCGTCTGGGCGCTGCACTGGATGGGGCTGGGGCTGAACGGGAGGGAGGCGAGGCCATCGGTTGTACGGGCTTCGGTCGCTGGCGTGATCTGGGGGCTCGCGACGTGGGCCTATCCGTCGAGTCGGATCTTCGCGGTGATGTGCTTCGCGGGGATCGTGGTGGTCACGTGGCGAGCCTGGTGGGAGTACGCCAGGGCTCGGCGGGGGGCATTGGCTCTGGGATGCCTGGTTGGTGCGGGACTGTGCTTCTTGGGGCCGATGGCGTACTACCACATTCGGCATCCTGAGATCATGTCGGTGCGGCTGGAGCATTCGGCGGTGTTCGCACCGGATGACCCGGTGGCCACGAAGATGGGCAAGGCGCTGGAGCGATACCCCGGGCACTTCGGGATCGATTTCCTGTTCCACAAGGGCGACCATTACGTGATCCAGTCGCCGCCGGGCGTGGGGCAGTTCCATTGGTACATGCTGCCGGCCATGGTGATTGGCCTGATCGTGGTGGTGGTAGGGGCACGCTCGTCTCGGGCGTCTCGGGTGTTGCTGATGTGGTTGTTGGCGTATCCGCTCGGTGACTGCGTGAGTCAGCACGTGAGCATGCACGCCCTTCGTTCTTCGCCGGGGTTGTGCGGGCTGGTGTTGTTGGGGTCGGTTGGGGCGGTCAGCGCGTTCCGGTGGCTGTGGCGGCGGGAGTATCGGATTGCGGTGATGGTGAGCGTGGTCGGGGCGGTCGCGGCGATCGGGCTGAACGCGCGGTTCTGGCACACCTTCTTCGGCGAGTACAACGAGCTGCCTCGGGTCTACCATCTGGGCTACCACGTGGACCTGCTGGAGGCGTGCGACTGGCTGAAGCCGAGGTTGGACGACTACGAGGCGGTCCTGTGCACGACGCAGGCGATGAACCTGCCGTACTCGGTGGCGCTGGTCGGGCTGTCGTACGAACCGGGGCGTTGGTTCGCCGGACCCCGCGAGGTGCGGACGCAGGGGCAGTGGGACGTCTACACGCGGTTCGGCAGGGTGTTCTTCCTGTACGGGCCGGAGCGGCGGGGCGAGCCGACGAGCTGGCAGACGGAGCTGCGCCGGCTGAAGGGCAACAACAAGCCGGATCGCGTGCTGTTCATCATCCGGCCGACGAAGGGCAGGCCGCCCGGCAAGCTGGTCCATCAGGTGATCGGCCCCGAGGGGGCGCCCGTGCTGATGCTCTACGAGGCAACCCTATGACGGTTGCGGCGTGAACACATCCGATTCGTTCAAGTCGACCTGGTTGGTTGCGGTGGTGCTGGCGGTGACGGCTGCGCCGCTGGTGTTCGTCGGTCTGGGCGATGCGCCGCTGTGGGACGACGAGGACACGGCGTTGTGGGCGCTGTCGCTCTGGCGGACGGGCGACATGACCGCGATGCTGGACGGCAACCTGATCGCCTACCGGAGCGGGGCCGAGCTGCACGACATGCGGAACCGGTACATGCCGCCGTTGGCGGCGGTGGTGGCGTCGCCGTCGCTGGGTCTGCTGGGCAAGAGCACCTGGGCGGCGCGGCTGCCGTTTGCAATCTGCGGGCTGCTGACGCTGGTGGTGATCGGTCGATGGGCGCAGCGCGAGGGGGCGGACGCGCAGACGTGCGTGCTGCTGGGTATGGGGTTGATCGGCAACGTGTCGCTGCTGCTGTTTGTGCGGCAGTGCCGGTATTTCGCGCTGATCCTGCTGCTGTCGGTGCTGCTGGCGTACCTGTATCGGTTCCGCAAGCCGACGTGGCTTCACGGGGCGCTGATGGGGGTGGTGGCCACGGGGCTGGTGGCGTCGAACTACCTGAGCTTCGCGGTGCTGGGCCTGTGCGGGGCGGTGGACTACGCGATCTGGGGCCGTCGGGAGGGCCGGCTGGGTTGGCGGACGGTGGCGGGCGGGCTGGTTCCTCTGGTGGTGATCGGCGGCTGGGTGGTCTGGACGTGGAACCCTGCGATGGCGGGCCGGGTGTGGACGGCCTCGGGAGGCCACTGGCTTGCGGATCGGTCGACGCTGATCTGGTACAACGTGCGCGACCTCAACGCGTGCGAGTTCGGGGTGGGGGCGTTGCTTGCGGCGGGGCCGTTGCTGGCGCTGTGGGGTCGGGACGGCCGGCTGATGCGGGCGTGGGTGCTTCTGGCGGTGTTTATCGTGGGTGTGGCGCTGGCCTCGCCGCAGGCGGTGGGGATGACGTCGGTGGCGGCGGTGCGGTATCTGGTGCCGGTGATCCCGCTCTGCGTGTTCATCGCGGTGCGTGGGATTCGGATTCTGACGGGTCGTCGCTGGTGGCTGGCGGTTCCGCTGGCTGCCGTGGCGTTCGGGACGAACGTGCTGTGCGGCGGGCCGTGGGCGACGTTCGATCGCGAGCTGCCGTTCGACGACAAGGTGGGGACGGATCGCTTCCGGAGCACGTGGTTGGCGTATGTCGGGCAGTTGCGGGACCCGCCGCCGAGCACGTATCGGGGCGTGGCGTCGTGGATGCGAGACCATCTTGAAGCGGGCACGAGCGTGCTGGTGATCGAGAACTACGCGACGTATCCGTTGATGTTCCATGCGCCGCACGTGACGTACGCGTGGCAGCTGGATTGGCCGCCGGAGGCGCAGTTCGCCGATCTGGATCCGATCCATTTCCGCGGGCGCGTCTGGCCGGACGCGATCGTGGTGTTCGGTCCGAAGGTGCGGCATCCGGGCGTGCGGGCGTTGGTGGAGGCGGGCGGGTACGAGCGTCGGGCGACGATCGACCGGTTCTGGGCGGACCTGAGCCGGCCGGAGCTGCACTACCATGCGTTCGAGGCGATCACGGTGTTCGATCGGTCGGACGAGGGGGTGTACGTGTTCGTGCGTCCGGCGGGGCTGCCGAAGGCGGTCGAGATTGGCCCCTAGGGGCCGCGACGGCGTAGAGTTCGGGGCATGGCTATGGCGCAGTGGGCGTTTCTGGTGCAGGCGGGCTTGGGGCTGGCGGTGCTGCTGAGCCTGGTGACGACGCTGACGGTTCGACGTCAGTGGCGTCGGGCGCTCCGCATGACGCCGGCGCGGGGCGGGGTTCTGGACCTGGTGCACGTGTCCGTGGTGGTGTTGGCGTTCCTGCTGGTGACGAACGTGGCGGTGTCACTCGGGGACGAGATTTCGCGGCCGGGGGGTATGTCGGAGGAGACGTGGCTGGGGCAGGAGGGTGATCCGGGGCTTTGGCCGATCCTGGCGAACCACGTGGGCAAGCTGGTCGCGACGGCGCTGGTGTTGGTGATGGCCGCGGTGTGGGTGGATCGGGGGCTGCGTGGGTTCGGGGTTCGGTCGGACCGACTGGGGCGGGACGTGTTGTGGGCGGTGCTGGTGTATCTGGCGGTCTGGCCGGTGTGCATGGGGATCGCGCATCTGATCGTGTGGTTGATGGGGGAGCCGCCGACGCACGGGGCGATCAGCGTGCTGCGGGCGAAGGACATTCCGGCTTGGGGTGCGGGGCTGATCTGGGTCAGCGCGATCCTGATATCGCCGGTGGCCGAGGAGGTGGTGTTTCGGGGTCTGCTGCAGACGGTGATGCGGGGGTATTTCGATAGTGCGTGGTTGGCGATCGGCGTGGCGGCGGTGTTGTTCGGTCTGATGCACCTGAGCCAGCCGCAGTATGTCTTGCCGCTGGCGCTGCTGGGGGCGGCGATGGGTCTTCTGTATGAGCGGACGGGTTCGCTGGTGGGGCCGATCGTGCTGCACGTGGTGTTCAACGCGCGGACGATGCTGGTGGATTTCCTGCTGGTGAGCGGCCGGGGCTAGGGAACAGCAGAGGGGAGGGCGTAGAGAGGCGCGGGGGTGTCTCGCTATCTGGACTGATCGAGGTACTCGCGGGGGGCGAGGCGGGCGAACCTGCAAAGGACTTCATGTGGCGAGCATGCCAACGCGCGGGCGACGACGGCCTCGGTGAGGGGACGGCCGAGGAGGACGACGTCGTCGCCGGGGCGATCGAGCGGTCCGATCTCGATGAAGGAGGTGTTCATGCCGACCTCGAGGACGCGTCTGCGCCGACCGGCGACGAGGACGAGGCCGGGGCCGAAGCCGGCGGCGTAGCCGCAGGGGATCACGCCGGCGCGGCGGGCGCGGAACCGGCGATAGCCGGCCGGGCCGTCGAGGTCGCGCGCGGCGAGGATGCGCGTGGTGACGGTCATCGCTCCGACGTAGAGGGCCAGACCCGGTCGGACGGCGTCGAGCCAGGTGCTGGACCGGTCGAGCAGGGAGCTGCCGGCGGCGTGGAGGCGGGCGACCTTGCCGTGGCAGAGACGGCGGAGGTCGCGTGCGCCCTGGACGGTGACGGTGTGGGTGAAGGCCTCGACGATGTTGGCGGCGGCGAGGACGGCGTCGATTCGATGGGGCGGGCAGCCGAAGCGCTGCATGCCGGTGTCGACGTTGAGCGCGGCGGGTATGGACGCGACGGCACGCGCCTCGGCGAGGTTGCCGACGGCGGGGCGGACCCCGATAGCGGCGTGATGGTCGGCGGGTCCGCTGAGGGGGCCGAGGACGATACCGGGTCGGCCGAGGGCCTGGGCCTCGGCGAGGGTGAAGGTGGCGAACTCGGAGGCGACGTCGGCGAGGGCGTCGGTGACGCGGGTTGCGCCGAGCCCGTAGGCGTCGGACTTGACGACGGGGATGAGGGGACGCTGGACGCGTCGGGCGATGGCCTGGGCGTTGTGCTGGATCACGGCGAGATCGATGTGGACGCGAACGGGGTGGTCGGGGCGAGCAGGGCGGGCGGTCTTGGCGGAACGGTTTGCGGGTGGGGTGCGGTGTCGGGTCATGGGCTTGCCTCCGCGGCGATCGTCAGCGGAGCGACGAGGCGTCATGCGGGCTCGACTCGGATGGCCATGAGGGTCATGTCGTCGCTATGGAGCGTGTGGCCGGTGAACTCGCCGAGGGTGCGTCGGAAGCTGGCCACGAGCTCGGCGGGTTGGGCCTGAGCGTGTCGTTGGAGGAGAGTCTCGATGCGGCCGAGGCCGAAGAACTCGTCCTGGGCGTTCAGGGATTCCGGGACACCGTCCGTAAAGAGGAAGAGCGAGCATCCCTCGGGGCCGAGGGCGAGGTCGACGATGGGGTAGTCGGCGTCGTGCTCGACGCCGAGGGGCAGGCCCGGCTGGAGTGGGAGGGTCTCGATCCGGCCGTCGAGGGTGACGCGATAGGGTGGGTAGTGGCCGGCGCTGACGTAGCTGAGCGTGCGTCGTTCGAGATCGACGATGCAGATGAGGCCGGTGATGAAGCGTCCCTCGATGGCGTTGTCACAGACGAGCGTGTTGAGCCTTCGGACGACGGTGGTGAGGTTGTCGGTCTCGGGCAGGGTGACGCGGACGGCGGCCTGGAGGTTGGCCATGAGCATGGCGGCGGCGACGCCGTTGCCGCTGACGTCGGCGATGACGGCGGCGAGGCGTTTGGGTCCGAGGGGGATGACGTCGTAGTAGTCGCCGCTGACGTTGCGTCCGGGGCTGTTGTAGGCCATGACGCGCACGCCCTCGCAGCGGGGTAGGTCATGGGGGAAGAGCCCCTCCTGGATTTGACGGGCGATAGTGAGGTCGTTTTCCATCTGGATGCGTCGGTGTTCCTGCTCGACGAGCTGGCTGGTCTTGAGCGCGGCGCCGATCTGGGCGGCGAGTCCGGCGAGGAAGTTGATGTCCTCTTCGGTATACTCCTCGCCGGTCTTGACGGAGTCGCCGTAGAGGGCGCCGAGGATCTGGTCTTGCCAGGTGATGGGCACGCACATGGCCGACCGGATGCGGTGCTCGACCATGCTCTGGGTCATGTCGGCCTCGAGGTCGTTGTTGATGATGCTGCGCTCGCCGCGTTGGATGGCGCGGGCGAGGATGGACCGGCTGACGGTGAGCTCGGCGTCGGCGGGGCCGCGTCGGACGTTTCGGATGACGGTGGTGTGCCATTCGCCGCGAGGGCCGGCGGACTCGACGATGAGACCGCGTTCGAAGTGGAGGGTCTCGATGCAGATGTCCATGGCGCGTTCGAGGAGGTCGCGGCGCTCGAAGGCGCCGACCATGCGGCTGGTGAGATCGAGCAGTTGGGCGAGGCGGGATTCGGTGACGGAGGGCTTCTGCCTGTAGACGCTGACGTCGCCGAGGTCGTCCTCGCCGTCGCGGAGGACGAGGGTGGTGGCCGGCGTCTCGGGGACGTCGTAGAAGGTGATGGTGCATCGGCCGGCCTGGATTTCGTCGCCGTGTCGGAGGTGGTGGTCCTGAACGCGGCGGCCGTTGACGAAGGTGCCGTTGTGGCTGTGGAGGTCTTCGAGGAGGAAGGTGCCCGGTCCGGTGGCGTGGACGCGGAAATGCCGGCGGGAGCAGGTGGGGTCGTCGAGGACGAGGTCGCAGTTGGTCTCGTCGCGGCCGGCGAGGACCTGTTGGCTTCGCAAGCGGAGGCTGCGTCGGCGTCCGTCGGCCAGGATGATGCTGAGCTCGGCCATGGTATCGCGGGGCGGCTGGGGCCTAGAGCTGGGTGACGATCTTGAAGAAGAAATCACCGAAGAGGTTGTAGAGGATACTTTGTGGGACGAGCAGGGCGTTCTGGATGACCTCGGTGGCGAAGAGGACCTCGATCTCGTTCTGGAGGGTGCCGATGCAGCCGCCGAGGCCGACGGGCAAGAACGTGCCGACCGTGAGCCACCACCATCGGAATCGTCGGGTTGAGCGTCGCGTGGGCACGGGAGGCCTCCTTGTAGGGCGATGTGTTCATTGTTGCGGCAGGGGTTGGGGGTGTCAACGGCGAGACGAAGGACACGTCGAGCGGGCAACAGGGCGAGGAGGGGAGCCGCGTTCCTTGTCGGGCCTGTTGTCTGAGGGCTGATGGCTCTCGTCGGTGTTGACAGGTTCGTGTGGGCGGGGTTTGATAGATGCGTCATGGAGGATGGACCACAGCGAGGGAGCGCATGCAGTTCCGCAACACGACCGCACTCGATTCCGATCGCCTTGAGGAGATGTTCACCCGGCATGCCGGGCCGTTTCCGCACGAGCGGCTGAAGGTGTGGGTTCGGTACAGTCGTGGGGCGGAGTTTTCGGGGACGTGCTACTACGGGCGGCATCAGATCTACATCAATCTTGGGCGGGACAACCGCTACCCGTACCGGATCCATACACACATCGCGCGGGCGCAGTCGAACCGGCACTACTGGTGGAAGGAGATCTACTCGGTGGAGGCCGCCGACGCGTACCGGCTCGCGCTGTTCGTGTTCCTGCACGAGTACTACCACTGGTTGATCAAGCGGGCTCGGCGGAACACGCGCCAGAAGGAGTCGATGTGCGATCGGTTCGCGACGCGGGCGCTGGTGGAAGGGTACGGCGCGACGGTGCGGGACGAGCGGGGGCGGCCGGTGCCGCGCCAAGCGTGGGACTTCCAGGACCTGGACCGGTTCGTGGCCGGGGCGCTGCCGAAGCGTGGGGTGGGCCGTGCGGCTCGGACGGTGATCAAGGCATCGGAGGACGGGCAGCTGCATTTCGACTTCTGATGGTGGGGGAAAAGTCGACACGGCCGCCCGTCGCAACGTCGAAAAGTCGACAGGTCGAGGCGGCGACACGGCAGCCCATGTCGCGAAGTCGACCCATGAAGCGATGGACCACCCATGCGATATCCGGGGCGGGGGAGGGCTTGCGGTTGGCAGCGTGCGGGACCTGGCGATATTCAGCGGGCGGGGCCCAGGCGGTTGTCAGCGCGCGGGGCCGGCAGGATAATACGCTCGCGGGCGGACGCGGTGCGGCGTTCGAGCAACGAAGCGCGCTGGTGGTCGGGGCATGTGCGGGGCTGTCGGTCGACGCCGAGACGGCGGCTGCCCGAGTGTGATGCGGTCGGAGGTGCGGCCGAAGACCCATGCCGTCGGGACGTCCGGCCGAGGCCAAGGCATCCCAGTCGATCGGACCGGCACGAGCGGTCGATCCTTACGCAAACCAGAAAGGGGCGATAGATCATGGCAGAGTTCTTCCCCGGCGTGAAGAAGATCAAGTATGAAGGACCGGATTCGAAGAATCCGCTGGCGTTCAAGCACTACAACCCCAAGGCCAAGGTCATGGGCAAGACCATGGCCGAGCACTTGCGTTTTTCGGTGTGCTACTGGCATACGTTCAAGGGGCTGGGGGGCGATCCGTTCGGGCCGGGGACGATGATCCGGCCTTGGAACGAATCGGGTTGCCCGTTGCAGGCGGCTGAGGACACACTGCACGCGGCGTTCGAGTTCTTCACGAAGCTGGGTGTGGAGTACTGGTGCTTCCACGATCTGGACATCGCGCCGGAGGCCGACGACCTGGCCGAGACGAACCGGCGGTTCGAAAAGATGGCCAAGGTGGCCAAGAAACTCCAGCGGGAGACGGGCGTGAAGCTGCTGTGGGGCACGAGCAACCTGTTCAGCAATCGCCGGTTCATGGCCGGCGCGGCGACGAACCCGTCGCCGGCGGTGTTCGCGTACGCGGCGGCTCAGGTCAAGCGTGCGATGGACGCGACGAAGGCGCTTGGCGGGGCCGGCTATGTGTTCTGGGGCGGACGCGAGGGCTACGAGACGCTGCTGAACACCGACATGGGCCGCGAGCTGGATCACCTGGGGCGGTTCCTGCAGATGGCCGTGGAGTACAAGAAGACGATCGGCTTCAAGGGCCAGTTCTATATCGAACCGAAGCCGAAGGAGCCGACGAAGCATCAGTACGACTTCGATGCCGGTAGCTGCCACGCGTTTCTTCAGAAGTACGGCCTGATGGACCACTTCAAGCTGAACATCGAGGCGAATCACGCGACGCTGGCCGGGCATACGTTCCATCACGAGCTGGCGTATGCGGCGGCGAACGGGCTACTGGGCTCGGTGGACGCCAACCGCGGCGACCTGCTGCTGGGCTGGGACACCGACCAGTTCCCGACCGACCTGTACGACACGACGCTGGCGATGGTGATCATTCTCAAGGCCGGCGGGTTCAAGACGGGCGGGCTGAACTTCGATGCGAAGGTGCGGCGGCAGTCGATCGACGCGGAGGACCTGTTCCACGCCCACATCGGCGGGATGGACGCGTTCGCACGAGGGCTGCGGGCCGCGGCAAAGATCATCCAAGGCAAGAAGTTCGACAAGTTCATCAAGCAGCGCTACAGCGGCTGGGACAGGGGCCTGGGCCAGAAGATCGAGAAGGGGCAGGTGGGGTTCGAGGAGCTTGCCCAGCACGCGCTGAAGCAGGGCGAGCCGAAGATCCAATCCGGCCGGCAGGAGATGCTGGAGAACATCTTGAATGAGTATATCGGCTGAGGGTGTGCCGCTGAGGAGTTAGGGAGGCGTAGAAGAAACGACGTGAGACGCGCGCTGTGTAGGGAGAAGGCAGGAGTCGGGAGACAGAAGACAGGAGTGAAACGCGCCGTGGCTCTGCCTAAGGGGGGCGTGCTTCTACGGAGCCGCACTGGTTCCCTCGGCGTAGCCTTGGTGAAGTCGGGTCCTCAGAGCGGTCCTCTGCCCCAAAGGGGCAACATAGAATAGCCGGGGGCTAAGCGAAGCGCGGCCCCCGGTAGGAGTGCTTTCCTTCATCGAAGCCCTGTAGGGGCGACAGATGGAGACACCCAGGGCCAAGGTCTTTCGCCCCTTCAGGGCTTACGAGCCTGTCATGGCCTCGTTCCGGGCGTTCCGTCCGCCTGCGGCGGACTCCACACCCGGCTATTGTAGTCCG
>CAZUQM010000024.1:26532-103879 GCA_964622545.1 uncultured Planctomycetales bacterium
TGTCACACGAGGCCCTGACGTTGCCAAGGCAATCCAGCACGGTGCGCTCTGGCAGTTCCGGGCGTTCCGTCCGCCTGCGGCGGACTCCACACCCGGCTATTGTAGTCCGGCCCTTCGGGCCTGACAGCGTCAACGATGTCACACGAGGCCCTGACGTTGCCAAGGCAATCCAGCACGGTGCGCTCTGGCAGACGTCTTCTGGGCACAGGGACCAATGAAACTCGCCACCTGGAATATCAACTCGATTCGAGCACGTGAGGAGCGGCTGCTTGCCTGGCTCGAGCGGCACGAGCCGGACGTGTTGTGCCTGCAGGAGCTGAAGGTCCAGGAGGAGGCCTTTCCGTTCGAGGCCGTCGAACAGGCGGGGTACGCTGCGTCGGTGCATGGCCAGAAGACATACAACGGCGTGGCGATCCTGAGCCGATCGGAGCCGACGGATGTCACGTGCGGCATGGGCGACGGGGCCGACGATCCGCAGGCGCGGTTAGTTGCCGCGACGATTGACGGTGTGCGGATCGTGTGCGTCTACGTGCCGAACGGCAAGGAGGTCGGCGATCCGAAGTACGCGTACAAGCTGGACTGGCTCGACCGGCTCCGGCGGCACCTCGACGGCCGATACGATTCCAACGACGACCTCGTCGTGTGCGGCGACACGAACGTGGCGATCGACGACAAGGACGTGGCCAACCCCGACGCCTGGGCCGACAGCGTGCTCTGCCACGCCGACGCGCGGCAAGCGTTGGCGAAGGTGTGCGACTGGGGGTTGGTGGACGTCTTTCGCCAGCACCATCCCGATGGCGGCGTCTACTCGTGGTGGGACTACCGCCGGTTGGGCTTTCCAAAGAACGACGGTCTGCGGATCGATCATATCCTTGCCACGCAGGGACTGGCCAAGCGATGCACATCGGCGTCCATCGATCGCGATGAGCGCAAGGGCAGCAAGCCGTCCGACCACGCGCCGGTGATGGCGGAGTTTGATATCTGAGCTGCGGGAAACGGGGAAATGGTTCCGGACACCTTATCTGGCTGGGTCGTCGGGGCGTCGGTGGTCACGTGCATCGCCGCGAGCGACGGGGCTCGCGCCGGTCATGGGGTGGTGTTCCGACCGGCGGGGGTATGGGAGGTCGCGTCGGCGAACCGGGTGAAGGACCCGGGGTTCGAACACGTCGGCACGGACCGGACCGACTGGAAGCCCTTTGGCGAGGGCTTCGAGGTCGACCGCGAGGTTCGGTATGAGGGGCGGCAGTCGATCCGGTGCCGCTCGGCGGATGCCAAACGCTCGCTCGGCGCGACGCGGACGTTCGAGCTAAACCACGACCGGGTGGTGCCGGTGCGGGTTGCGGTTCGGAGCCGGTGTGAGGGCGTGGGGGGCAATCTCGGCGACTACTGCATCTGGGTCGACATCATCCATACCGACGGCGCGCCGACTTGGGGACTCATCAAGCGGTTCTCGCCCGGCACGCACGACTGGGAGCGGAAGGCGCTGACGATCCTCCCGCCCAAGCCCATCGGTCGAATGTTCGTGCACTGCCTGTTTCGCAAGGTCCAGGGCACGGCCTGGTTCGACGACGCGGCGGTGTGGATCGCCGACGACGCTCGTGTACGGGTCTTCGACGGCGAGCCGGTGGCGCTGGTGGCGGAGGATGCGGCGGAGGATCTTGCGGCCGAGACGACCTCGGTGATCGCGGCCGGGGACGGAGGCGTCGGCCTGAGGTTCGAGCGGGCCACGGGTCGGATCCTGGCGGTCGTCGACGACGGCAAGCCGCTGGCGCCGGGAGCGCTCCCTGGCGGCGTGCTGGTGCAGGATGCGGGTCGGCGGGGCCCCGTTCATCGCGTGATGGGGCCGCTGGAGGTCGAGGCGGGGCGGGCAAGGCAGCGGGTAGCCGTGGAACGGCTCGGGTTGGAGGTGACGACGACGTATCGGGCGGAGGCCGGTCGGCTGCGAGGGCGGGTCGATGTGCGGAGCGGTCGGGAGATGGACCGCGCGCTGTCGGTGGCGATCGCGCTGCCGGTGCGGGCGGTCGGTTGGTGGTGGCATGAGGACGCGCGGCGGCGGCAGCGGATCGCGCAGGGCCGGACCTACTGCAACGCGGCGCGGCTGGGTGTCGGCAAGACGGGCACGAGCTCGAGGTACCCGCTGGCGGCGATCTCCAACGGCGAGGTGGGTCTGGCGGTGGCCGTACCGCTGGACGAGCCCCGGGTGATGCGGCTGAGCTACGACGCCGAGCACGGGTGGCTGCTCGCGGCGTTCGATACGGGGGTCTCGCCGGCCGTCGAGAAGCTGGCCAACGGCTGCCGGGCGGAGTTCGAGGTGTTTGCGTTCGATCCGGAGTGGGGATTTCGGGCGGGGCTTCAGCGGTACCACGAGCAGCATGCGCCCGCGTTCGCTCGGCGGGTCAAGGACGTGGGGCTGTGGATGGCGTTCGCCAAGATCAGCGAGGTCGAGCGGCCGAAGGACTTCGGATTCCTGTTCAAGGAGGGCCTCGGCGACCAGGCGTACGACAACGCGCACGGGATCCTGACGTTCCGTTACACCGAGCCGCAGAGCCATTGGATGCCGATGCCGAAGGGGATGGAGCGGTCGTACGATCAAGCGGTGAAGCTCATGGAACAGCGGGCGGGCGAGCAGGGTCGCAAGGACCGGCTGCGTTACCAGGCGGTGTTGACGTCGGGCGCCAAGGACGCCGAGGGGCGGTATCACGTGACCATGCACGACACGCCGTGGTGCGATGGGGCCGTGTTCGCGCTGAACCCGGACCCGGACATCGCCGGGCCGGTCAACAAGGCGCAAGTCAACTACAACCCGAGTTGGGCGGTGAAGCTCTATGCCGACGACGCGGCGCATGGGATCGATGGGGAGTATCTGGACTCGCTCGATGGGTGGAGCACGCAGCAGAACTACCGGCGCGAGCACCTGGCCAAGGCCGATGTGCCGCCGGTGTTCGACACCGAGTCGCGGCGTTTGTGCCTCGTGAACGCGTTTAGCATCTGGGAGTTTGTGCGATGGGTCAGCGCGCAGGTGCACGGTCGCGGCAAGCTGATGATGGCCAACTACACGCCGACGCGGTATCCGTGGCAGGTGCCGCATATCGATGTGATGGGGCAGGAGACGAACTGGAATCCCGGCGGGACGTGGCGGCCGATGTCGGACGAGGAGTTGTGCTATCGGCGGGCCCTGTGCGCGACCAAGCCGTACCTGCTGTTACAGAACTCGGACTTTACCACGTGGACGCAGCAGCACACGCGGTGGTACGTCATGCGAGCCGGTGCGTACGGTGTGCTGCCGTCGTTCTTCAGCGCGAACGCGTCGACGGACCACTACTTCCAGAAGCCGGCCTGGTACAACCGCGACAGGGCGGTGTTCCGTGAGCTGATCCCGGTGATCCGGCGTGTCGCGTGGGCGGGTTGGCGGCCGATCACCTACGCTCGCATAGAGCCGGCCGGCTTGCAGGTGGAACGTTTCGGCGATGCGGATGGTGCGGAGGTCTTCCTCACCGTGCACAATCCGACCGAGAAGGACCTTGCCGGCGGGTTGAAGCTGGACCGCGAGATTCAGGCCATGCGTGCCGAAGAACTCGTGACCAAGCGCGAGCTTTCCATCGTGCCAAGCGCGACGACACAAGCGACCGATGCCAATGGGTCGATCCAGGCGATCGCCGTAATGGTACCGGCACGCGCGACGGTGTTCGTGCGTCTTGCGCGGGCGAAGTAGTCAGGAGGCGAAACAAAGGGGTCGGGGTTCAGGGTTCGGGGGTCAGGGTTCGGGGTTTGGGTGTCGGGGTCCAAAGAAGCCGCTGCTTGAGGTGTGGAGCCTGGGATCAGGTTTGAAACAGCAACGCTCCCTGACGGTCGCGTCTGCGACGTGGTTGGTCATCGCGCGGACTTGGGTGTGGGCGCGGTTTGTGTGGCCGGGCGAGTCGTAGGCTTGGGCATCAGCTTGCGTAGAACATCGCTCAGATCAGCTTGCTGTTCGATGACCATGGGCTTGCCATCGGGAGGCTGCCAGAACGTGATGCTGCCGTCCGGCGGGAGCTTCTGCGGAACGAGAACCCCGCCAGGCTCGGTCCAACCAAAGACGGCAACCGTTCTCGGCGGATCGAACCGGAGCCGACCATCTGGCTTGCGGGAGATCTTCATAGTGACTAAGGTGAGTTCACCTTGACCGTCCTGGTCTTCGTCTTTCCAAATAGGTTTAACTCTGATCATTTTTGCAGACCAGGGCTTGGGGTCCAATTGAGCAACGCAGATAAGCTCATTGACATCCTGACCGAGTCGAAGGACGGCCCAGTGCGAGAGATCGTCGGCCTTCTCAAGGCCATATGGATGGCAATAGAGGACTACCTCCAACCGACGATCACCGTCGATGTCTTCAGGTGGTGCCGAGAGTGTGTATAGCGAGACGAATGTCCCCTTCAGATCCAGATGTTGATTCGCCACTGCTGACCACGAACGTCGAGTATGCACTCCCCTACGGATGGATAACGTTTCGCCTGCCCATGAGAGCATGAGCCAACCGGGTCTGGGCAAGGTATGGCCAACCGTCCAGATGCCTTCGGGTAGTTTGGGGTTTCGCCATAGCAGGGCGGCTTGGGTGAGCGGCCTGCGCCAGCGGCACCCAACACTGCTGCATCCCAACCGGTAGATGAGGTGCTCATCAGCCGCACGCCACAGTGCCGAAGCGCCTAGAATCGCGACGATGATGATCGGCAGGTGTTTCCATTGCCCACGCCTGAAGCTGACATATGCGGCTCGGTGGTAGATGTCGCTCATCGCATGGCTTCCAGCGGCCCGACCGGGAATAGGAATCGTGTCAGGAGGTACCAGCAACTCAGGTAGAGTGTTCCGTTGAGGAGAAATGATCGGATCCTTCGGATGCGATCGTACGGATTGCACGAAACGCCGACGGCCCATGACAGGCCGAAGATACCCGCTAAGAGATCAGCGGGCACCAACGGATAAGGGCCACGCAACGGCCGGACCTCGTAGGTTGGAGGATTCACCGCGTAGTAGCCATACCAAACGGCGATGGTGAGCAGGATGGTCGGTACGCAGTACAACGACCACTTGATAGCTCCGCGTCTTGCCGCAAGGTGTTGATTCGGAAGTTGGGAGCCGATCAACGCCGCCAGGCCGATCTGGGCGCCAATCATTAGGATCCAGGCCGCGAGCGACTGTAGTGCCCAGACGAGAAGTCGGTCGGGCGGATCAGGGCGGTCAAGATAGTGGGCGGGGTGAAAGAAGTCCGGGTTGGAGCCGCCGAGTTGGATGCACACGATGTAGTAGGGCATCGCTCCTAGCAACGTCCCACACGCGGCGATGAGGATGATATGGACGAGTGCCCAGCGGACGGCTCGGCCCATGCGGTCGGGGACGGCGAGGCTTCGGCCGGCCTTCCAGGGGCAGAAGAGGATCAGCAGCAGCGTCTTGAGATAGGTCAGGATCAGGGGGCTTCGGTGGGTGCGGTCCCATGGCAGTCGGCGGACGGCCCATCGGCGGAAGGTCTTCTGCGTGGTCGGAAAGGGCTCGCCGCACTCGGGGCATCGCGGCTGCGTGAGCTTGCGCAGGGAGTATCCGCATTCGGGGCAGACGGGTCTCCACCGGCTCAGGCGCATGCGCGGTCTCCAAAAACGCGAACCGAGGCCATCATAGCGGAAGGCCGTTGAGCGCGACATGGTATTGAGGCATGAGGGCAGGTGCCCCACCTAATCATCCGAACAGCGTCAGCAGGCCGCGGAGGTCGGGGAAGGTGTGGTCGGGGTCGGCCTGGCCGACGTCGCTGATGCGGCCGGCGCGGTCGATCAGGACGCTGCTGATGCCGGCGCGGTTGGCGCCGTCGACGTCGCTGTGGCGGGAGTCGCCGGCGTGGACGATCTCGTCGCGTCGCCAGCCTGTGCGTTCGAGGGCGAGTTCGAAGATGCGGGCCTCGGGCTTGTAGCAGCGGGCCTCTTCGCTGGTGACGATGGCGTCGAAGGTCAGGCCGTAGTGGGCGATGGCGGCGAGGACGTCGTCGCGGTCGGCGTTGGTGACCAGACAGATCGGCACGTTCAGTTCGGCCAGCACGGGCAAGACGTCGTCGTGGATGGGCGGCTTGCGGAGGTAGTCGTGCAGGGGCTGGATGTAGCGCTCGGCCAGGGCGATGGCGTCTCCGTCGAGGGGCTTGCCCATGGCGGCGAGGAGGTCGATGAGGGAGTCGCGCTCGCACTCGTAGAGGGTGCGGAAGTGCTCGTGGTTGGAGGCCTCGATGAGTCGGAAGAAGTGGCGGCCCCATTCGGCGGCGAC
This sequence comes from uncultured Planctomycetales bacterium, assembly GCA_964622545.1. Taxonomy (GTDB): domain Bacteria; phylum Planctomycetota; class Phycisphaerae; order UBA1845; family JAFGLZ01; genus JAFGLZ01. The sequence goes on from CAZUQM010000024.1 coordinate 32,812, forward strand.
CTCAGGTGGGTTGTCGGGCAGGCCGACCTCGTGGATGACGCGCTGGGAGATGTCCTCGACGGTCTCGCGTGCCCAGGCGGTGATGGTGCCGTAGAAGTCGAGGAACAGGGCGCGTGGCGCCCGGGACGGCTGGATGGACGAGCGATGCGTAGTCATGCCATGACGGTCTCGTGTGTGAGGGCGTACTTGGCCACCTTCTCCGGGCTGGGACGATACCCGAAGCCGGGTCCGTCGGGCAAGTGGAGGTAGCCTCCGGCGTCGACGACGATGGGTGGCTCGAGGAGGTCGTCGGCGAAGCGATGCGCCGAGGAGCCGATGTCGGTGGGGTAATCCATGCCGTCGAGGAGGCCGAACTGGAGGGCGGCGGCGGCGCCGATGCCGAGGTCGGGGGTGGTGGTCAGGTGACAGGGCAGGCCGGCGACGCGGGCGGCGCCGTAGGCGCGGGCCGCGGCGGTCAGGCCGCCGCAGCGTTGGACGTCGACGGTGACCAGGTCGACGGCGCCGGCGTCGGCAAGGGCCTGGAGCCGCTCGGGGTCTAGGCCGGCGGCGTCGATGCTGAGGGGCGAGGCGAGGGAGGCCCGAAGCTGGGGATAGTGATCGGCGGCGTCGGTGGGAAGCGGGCGGATGAGGGCGTCGAGGCCGTACTTGTCGAGGTTACGGAGCGTGGTCAGGTCGTCCATGGTGTAGCGTCCGTCGGCGTCGGCGAAGAGGGTGACGTCGGGCCAGCGGTGGCGGACGGCCGCGATGGGCTCGACGTCCCAGTTGGGGCGGATGCAGACCTTGAGGGCGCGGTAGCCGGAGGCGAGGCGTTGCTCGACGGTGTGGAGGCAGTCGTCGATGCGCTCGACGGGCCCGGCCGACAGGGCCGAGGCGATAGGGCGGGCAAAACCGCCGAGCAGCGAATGCAGCGGGACGTCTCTGGCGAGGGCCTCGGTGTGCCACGCGGCCATGTCGAGCGCGGCGAGAAGACAGGGCGGGGCCTCGACGTGGGCGAGATCGGCGACGATCTGTGAGGGTTCGGTGTCGGTCAGGGCCAGGGCGGCGGGTGCGAGGTCTCGGCAGGCGGCGTTCCAGAGGGTGTCGATGTCGGGCGCGGGCGGGTTCGGTTCGAGGGGCCGGGAGGCCTCGCCCCAGCCGACGCCGCGGGAGGAACGGACGCGCATGAGGACGGCGTCCTTGTGCTCGACAGGGCACCGGTCGAGGCAGAGGGGGGCGACAAGGGGGATGCGAACGTGGTAGAGGTCGATCGAGTCCAAGCGCATGCGCATGCGGGGTCCCCTCGAGCCGTTGCGGGAGCGATGCTCCATTATAGGTTGACGGGAAAAGCGGGTCAGCGGCTTGGCGCCGGCTGCCGGGCGTGTGATATAATAGGGTAAACGGACACGATCTCAGGGATGGGCCGACGTCGTCGGGCGTCGGCCGGTGATAGGGGCACGATGGCGCGGCGGCCGCCGGATCCGAACGAACCCGTGTTGACCCCAGCGATGCGCCGGCATCTGGTGGAGCGGCGGATCGTGGAGGCGATGGATCGCGGGGAGTTTGATCATCTTCCCGGGGCGGGCAAGCCGCTGGCGATCGATCAGCCGTCGGTGGTAAACGGCGACGTGTGGTGGGCGCTGCGGCTGATGCGTCAGGCGAACGTGGTGCCCGACGAGGTGCGGTACCGCAAGCGGATCGACGAACTCCGCCGCGAGGTGGACGTAGCAACAGACGACGAGGACGTGCGGCGGGCTGTCCGCGAACTGAACGGTCTGATCCTGAAGCTCAACGGCATGGGGACCAACGCGATCCCCACGTCGCTGACGACGTTCGACGAGAACGAAGTCCTGGCCCGGTGGCGTCACCGGCGCCAGGGCGCAGAGACGGAGGGACCGAGTCATGCAAGCGTCGACACGTAACGTCATGTGTGAGGTTTGCGGGTTCCGCTATCCGACGGATCGGTGGATCGAGAACTACGGCTACTGTCCCAACTGCGACCAACCGTATGGGGAGAACGCGCGGAAGCTTCTCGATCTGCCGCGGATGGACCTGGACCCGGAAGAGGGAGAGATCCCGGATCTGGGTGAGGACCCCGAGGCGCCCGGCACGTACTTCCCGTGAGCGACTTGCGGGCTAAGCGTTGTCGAGGGCCGCGCAGACCATCTCGCCCACCTCGGTGGTCGAGAACCCCATCCGGCCTGCGCTCATCGATTCTAGTTTCGGTGTGGTGGCCTTGACGGCGGTCTCGACGCGCTGGGCGGCGCGGGCGTAGGCCGGGTCGCCCGACTGCGCGCCGGCGTTGTCGAGCAGCATGGCCAGGGCGCAGATGGCGGCCAGGGGGTTGATGACGTCCTGGCCGGTGTACTTGGGGGCCGACCCGCCGATGGGCTCGAACATGCTGGTGCCTTGCGGGTTGATGTTGCCGCCGGCGGCGATGCCCATGCCGCCTTGGATCATGGCGCCGAGGTCGGTGATGATGTCGCCGAACATGTTGGGCGTGACGATGGTGTCGTAGTATTCGGGATTCTTGACGAACCACATGCAGCAGGCGTCGACGTGGTTGTAGTCGCGCTGGATGTCGGGGTACTCGGCCTGGCCGATCTCATTGAACGCCCGCCACCAGAGGTCGTGCGCGAAGGTCAGGACGTTGGTCTTGGCCACGAGCGTGAGCATCTTCTGGTCGTCGCGTCGTCGGGCGAGCTCGAAGGCGTAGCGGAGGCATCGCTCGACGCCGAAGCGCGTGGCGATCATCTCTTGGGTGGCGACCTCGTTGGGGGTGTTCTTGCGGAGGAAGCCGCCGCCGCCGAAGTAGAGGTCTTCGGTGTTTTCGCGGACGACATCGAATTGGATATCGTCGGGGGCCTTGTCCTTGAGGGGCGTGTCGACGCCGGGGTAGAGCTTGACGGGTCGGAGGTTGATGTACTGGTCGAGCTCGAAGCGGAGGCGGAGGAGCAGGCCCTTTTCGAGGATGCCGGGGGCGACGTCGGGGTGTCCGACGGCGCCGAGGTAGATGGCGTCGTAACCGCGGAGCTCGTCGACGGCGGAGTCGGGTAGGACCTCGCCGGTCTGGAGGTAGCGATCGCCGCCGAAGTCGTAGTCGGTGGTCTCGTATGTGAAGCCTTCGAGGGCCGCGACGGCGCCGAGCACTTTGAGGCCCTCGCGCACGACTTCGGGTCCTGTTCCGTCACCGCCGAGCACCGCGATCTTGAGCATGGCATGTCCTCACGTCATGGGTGTTTCTACCGATCGGGCCGGGCACGTGCGTGTCCCGGTCGATCGGGTCATGCGAGCCACACAGTATGATGCGTAGGGGGGCGGAGGTCAAACGGGGGACAGCAGGGTCTAGGGTTAAGGATCTGGACGGGTGGGGGAAACGTCGAAACGCCAACACGTCGAAACGGCGACACGTCAAGGAGTCGAAAGGTCGAAACGTCGAACCAGCAGCACATGTCGAGAAGTCAACCCATCGGCACGTCGACACGAGGGCAGGATGGGCAAGCAGCAGGGTGCCCTGGTGGTCGCGTATCTCGTCAGAGGCTTCAGACTGCAGACCCCAGGCTACAGGAAGGGCCATGCGTGCTCTCGGTGAAGTGTGTGATTGCGAAGCCCTGAGGTCTGAAGCCTGTAGTCTATGGTCTTCGGGGCCGTGGTCGTCGGAGACGGGTGGTGGGATGGTGTGAGGGAATTCGTGTTCCCCACCGCTGAAGGGATGGGTCACCCGCCGGGTGGTGGGAACTCAAGGAGTCAGAGTACGGAAGACCAGAGCCCGGAGGAACACGGCAACGCGTGCTGAGCGCCGGATCGCTCATCGCGAGGTTCGGCAGGATCGCGGGTTCTGCGGGATGGGTTCGCGGTTCCGAGGAAGTAGGTGTGGCGATGGAGTGCGTTGAGCCGGTGGTGGCGCGAGTGTACAATGCATGCCGATGAAAGAAGATACGGTGTGCCTCGGCCGGTGTGGCCATGCGGCGGCTGAGTGATGGAGAGGTGTCCGAGTGGCTTAAGGAGCGCCCTTGGAAAGGGCGTGTGCCCCAAAAGGGTACCGGGGGTTCGAATCCCCCCCTCTCCGGTTTCCGAATTCCATCCAGAAAGAGAGCCGTGCAGTGGGTGAAGCGGACTGATTTCGTGAGGGGTCGCTTTCCTGGGCGCGTCGAGGCTTCGGTTCTCCTGCGGTTTCCTGATCGATTGTTCTGCGAGTCACGTCTACCATGCGACGTCGTTGGCGCGTCTGGACGCACCTACAAGGCACGCCGGCGTGGCGAACCCACCTCAGAACACGTGGTATACTGAAGGTAGGATTATGCGAGGTTGAGGGCTCCTGATGCAGGGATCCAGAGTGGTCATAACCACAAGCTGTACGTTCTCTGAGGAGCACGTGAGGGGCGGCTGGGCAGCGATCGTTCGCAATCTGGATACGGGCAAGCGTCGCGAGGTGAGCGGTTGGGAGCGGTGCGCCAGCGCAGTCCGGCTGGAGCTATGCGCCGTCATCGAAGCGATGCACGTCTTGACGGGGCCGTCGCAGGTGTGCGTGCATACGGCGAGTTCGTCATTGGCCAGGAGGCTCGGCATGCTGGAGGTGTGCCGGAGTCGACCATGGCCCGAAGAGGCGGCTGAGGACGAGGATCTTTGGGAGCGACTGGTCGAACTCTTGAAGACACACCAGGTGACGGCGGAATGGCGTCCTGCTCGTGGTGGTCACCCCGAGACGGTTCGCTGTTATGAGCTTGCGGTTGCGGCTATCCACTCAGTCGAGGAAGTGGTCGGCGACGAGGGGATCATCTGCCCGGCGTGCGGCTATAACCTCAGCGGGAATGGGGTCGGCCGTTGTAGCGAGTGCGGCGAGCCTTTCGACCGGTTTGAGCTGCTTTACAGGAAATGGATTCGCAGACCCTGGGGAGGCCTCGAGCGGAGAGCCAGGCTGCACAGCGTGGTGGTGGCCAGCGGCGCCGTCGTCTCGACGAAGCGGGATTCAAGGGGCTGGGGGGTGGTCGTTCGGAACCTCACGACGCGGAGGCGGACCGAGTTGAGTGGGTACGACACGTTCGCCAGCTTGCGACGGATGGAACTGGAGGCCTGCGTTGCGGGCCTTAGGACGGTGGTGTGTGCGTCCAGGGTACGCGTCGTGACGGGGAACAGCACTGTGGCCCGGGGGATGGGGCTGTTGCGGATGTGGCGCCCTGAGGAGTGGAAGGGGTCTATGGCCCTGGACTTCGATCTGTGGCGGTTGTTGGTGGATGCCGGGCATCGTCATGAGCTGACGGGGGAGTGGGTCCCGGAGTCAGGCGCTCATCCGGAGCGACGGCGAGCCCAAGAGCTAGCCGCCGACGCATGCAGGGGGCGGCGGGAACCGCTGTCGTCGCGAGCATGCCAAAGACCAGATGAGCACGATGGCATCAACCCAATCTCTGGATAGCCAGCATGTCGCGCCTCCTGTGGTGGATGATGCAGGTCCTCCTTGCTTGAGCCAGGTGTACCTCCTGGTCGTTAGGACGTCGTGAACCACCGCAGCTGTCGGCGCCGGCAGGGTCGTGTCGGGGCGCGTGCTGGAGGCGTCGAGCTCGACATGCCGTTGCCCTCCCGGGCAACGGACCCCGCTGGGGCCCCGGCTTCGCCTAGAGCTGCCTTTCAGAAGTATCGCGACGACCAGTCCGAGCCGCCGGATGTATCCGGCGCGGTCGCGCGGCATGAATGCCGCGGATCGAGCAGCAGCTGTGGCGTGTGCCCCCCTGTCCATCGTCGCACGATTTGTGAAACGCAGCGCTAGTAGTCCGACACAAATGAATCTGTTGGTTTCCCAACTCCGGAGCGGCCGTCGGAGACGCGACTGTGAAGGAGCGTTGTTGTTCAAACGCTCCAACAACACAGCTCCCTGACGGTCGCTGCTCTGATAAGCGTCTCGCCCTCCTGATCGGAACCCACAGAAACAAGTGTGGTCGGGTACTAGGCTACGCCGCGGGAACCAGCGGGACTCGGCGGGGGTGCGGGTCGGCGGGGGCGTGGTTTGTGGTGGTTCAGCAAGCGGGACCGCCTTGGCGCACTGGCGGGCAAGCCCGCTTCGCCAAGGCTACGGAGCGTGAGGCCGGCCGTGGCACGCAGGGCCTGAAGCGTGAGGTCTGAGGTCTTAGGACTGGTTAGGGAGCCTCGTGATGGCGCGGCGGTGCTAGGGCTGTTGGAGGCAGCCGGCCAGGGCCTTGGGAAGCGTGCGGTAGAAGACGATGTCGTCGAGGGAGACGTCGGCGTTCTCGTTCTTCTTGTGCGTGACGAGCTTGAGGGCGGTCAGCGTCATGGGTCGCCGGGGCTTGCTGGCGGCGTTGTAGACGCGGTCGCCCTCCTGACCGAGCTCGAGCTTGGTCAGGTCGAGCGCGACGGTATGCCAACGTCCGACCTTGGGGTGCAGGTAGGCCGAGAAGGCGAAGTACGACTCGTCAGACGGAGGCAGGCCGTCAGGCCTGGTGACGAGCGTGAAGACCATCTCCATGTCCCGATCGGTGCGAACGCGTAGCGCGACGAAGCGGTACGGAGCGATGTCGTGATTCTGACGGGGTGGCCTGGTCGTGACGATCCTCTGTAGGCCGTACTCACCCCAGTCTTCTTCCTTACCTTGAGCGAAGCGGATCTTGATGACGTGGGCGTCGGCGTCTTTGGCATAGGCTGCGGCGGCGGGCCACAGCTCCGCACGGAGCTTGGGCTTCTCGGCGTTGTCGAAGACCCAGGCGTCCGGGCCGGGCTTGGGCATCGGATCGGGCGCACCAGGCTTGAGGGGTAGGGGTGCGGGCGGATTGGGCGCGGTCGGGCGGGACGGCTCGGCGTCTCGGGCGGATGGATCAACGGTTGCGGATCCGGCTGGGCGTGCCGCGACGGGCGGCTTGCCGCCCTGGCCGGTGAGGCTGGTCGCATCGCCGGCGCCGCGGATGACGTCGACGATCCGGCGGCAGAGCATCGGGGCGACGCGTCTGGAGAAGGTGCCGTTGGGGTGCGAGTCACCGGAGGCGTAGGCGGGTTTGAACGTCAGGCCGCCGTCGGTCTGGAGGGTGTGGAAGTCCCAGATGTAAATGTTGTCGCCCCTGGTGTCCCAGGCGGTGCGGACCCAGTCGAAGAAGGCCTTGGCGCGGCGTGCGGCGGCCTGGTCGGTCTCGGCGGGTACGAGGGCGGCGCCCGTCCAGACGAGGAACTTGGTCTTGGGGAACCGGTGGAGCTTGGTCTTAAGGGCCGCGTATTGGAGCTTGTAGTTCTCGATGCGTTTGTCGGGGCTGGCGATGTCGGGGTTGCCGGTGTCGGGTTCGATGGCCGAGACGGGGAAGCAGTGCTTGAAGACGATGATGTCGTGCTTGGGCGCGAGGATCTCGAGCGTGGGCTCGGTCTTGTAGGGCTTGGGTCCGGCGTGGCGGACCCAGATGTTCCAGTAGTCGTAGGGATAGTTCTCCCAGCCGTAGGGCTCGCTCTTGGGGAAGGCCTGTTCGGTGATCGTGTAACGCGTGCCGTTGGCCTGGTTGTAGGCGTCGAACCAGGGGCGGACCCCACCGTTCCAGATGCACTCGCCGGTGCTGTGGTGGAGGAAGAGGATGCGGGCCTTGGTTGGGGGGCGATCGGCTGCGGCGGCGCGGGCGGTCGGCGTTGCTGTTCGGGCGACCAGGGCGGCGAGGCAGCAGATGGCGTAGGGAAGCGGGCGTGCTGACGGGGTTCGCTGGGCCATGACGAGGCCTCCTTGTCGTCGGGCGGCTGGGTGCCGCGCTACCCCCGGGTTTGGCTAGGATTCTACGATGGCGGCGTGCGCGGGGGCAATGGTTGGCGTGCGGTGACCAGAGGTCGATTACTGTCGCGTGATCAAGCTGTAGCTGTCTTCGGGCGTGCCGCGGTAGATGAGGGCGCCGCGCTTGCGAAAGGCGCGGGCGGGGGGACGGCCGGCGGCGGAGGGGTGGGCGTTGGTGACGGCGACGTGCTTAGGCTCGTGGCAGCCGATGCAGCTCTTGGTCTCGCCGGGGCGGACGACGTTGAAGGCCGTTTCGTGGACGACGACGTCGAAGTCGGCGTCGAGAAGCTGGAATCGCAGCGGCGTGTCGGCGGGGACCTCGACGAAAAAGGAGCCGTCGTCGTCGATCGGGGCCGTGCCGAGGACGCGCGTGCGGAAGTTGGCGTTGGCGTTGATGGAGAGCGGCTGGTAGAGGCCCTCGATGACGCGGACGTACTTGACGCGGTCCTTGTCGAAGGGAACGTCGGTGTTAAAGACCGAGGCGCAGAGGATCCGGCCGGTCTCCTGGTCGGGGTCGGGTCGCTCGGGGGCGACGCGGGGCCTGGGGCGCGGCATGACGGGGATGGGGTCGATGTCGCTGACGGCGGGATCGTCGTAGATGGGGATTGTCTGCCTCGTCGAGAGGTTGAACAGGACGATCTCGTACGCGCGGCCGCCGAGGCGGTGCCAGGGGGCGTAGGAGACGAAGACCCAGTCGTTGGCGGCGTCGGCGTTGTCAGGGCCGGCTGAGCGGGCGGTGCGATAGGCCGGGTAGGGCGTGGTGAATCGGCCGATGGGGTTCATGTCGTCGTGATTGTGGATGTAGACCTCCTCGCCGCCAGCGAGGTTGATGATCTCGGGATAGACGGGCAGTTCGCAATCGACCGCGGACAAGCTCGGATCGACAGTGGTCAGACCGGCCGGCGTGACACACACGATACGGCCGTCGGGCAGTTCGCGCGCCTGACTGACGGCCACGCCGATGTGGTTGCCGCGTGGATGCCAGCCGGAGTATTGCAGACCGTCGGGCATGGGGCGGATGGGTGAGTAAAACGAGCCTCGCATGGCTCCGTAGAAGAGATCGTCGGCGAAGCCGTCGCCGCGGACGGTGCGCAGGACGGTCTCGATGCGCTGGAGGCTGAGCTCGTTGGGTAGCGGTGCGCGGCTGCCGTCCTGGCCGTAGAAGCGGTAGCTGGAGTAGAGGATTCGACCGTCGCTGAGGACGTGGGGCTCGTAGTCCTGGTTGGGGTTGAAGGTGATCTGACGGATGTCGGAGCCGTCGGCGTTCATGACGTAGAGGACGCGAGATCGCTCCTGGTGGTAATACTCGCGATAGCCGGCTCGATCGGAGCAGAAGGCGATGCGGCCGTCGGGCAGGTAGCAGGGGTCAACGTCGTTGCAGTTGCCGTGGGTGAGCCGGCGGAGGCCGGAGCCGTCGACGTTCATCTCGTAGATGTGGAAGCCCTCGGTCTTGACGTGCCTGCGCATGGCGAAGAGGACGCGCTTGCCGTCGTAAGAGAGCTCGGGGCCCTGGACGGCGCCGTCGGTGAGGTGGGTCAGGTTGGTGACCGTGCCGTCGGGCTTGACGGGTCGAAGCAGGAAGAGGTTCTCACCCCAGTGGTACCAGGGGACCTTGGGGAAGAAATAGGAATCGCGGAAGCCGAGGTTGGACTCGGTGCGATTGTTGGTCTTGACCAGGAGCAGGGCCTCGGGCATGGGTGGGGGCTTGGCGGCAGGCGGGGCGGGCTTGCCGTTGACGGCGTCGAGGGCGCGAGCGGCGGCGCGACGGACGATGAGGACGGGGTCGGCCTGGGCTGCGTGGCGGAGGACGGGGACGGCCTGCTTGGATCGCAAGGTGGCCAGCCCGCGTGCCGCGCCGTAGCGGATGAGGTACTGGGGGCTTCGCAGGGCCTGGAGGAGGCAGCGCTCGGCCTTGGGTCCGCCGATCTGACCGAGGGCCTCCATGGCGGCGTAGGTCACTCGGATGTTGGGCATGTCGGGCGGTGCGAACTCGGGCAGCTTAATCCAGTGGGCCCGCTTGTGGCGGAGGTGGGGCTTGCCGCGGCGGCTGAGCTCCCAGTAGGCGTTGGGTTTGTCGGGCAGCAGGGCCGTGAGGGCGTCGACGCTTTCGGGTCTGGCGAGCTTGCCGAGGGCGCGGGCGGCCCAGTAGCCGGCGACCTGGTTGGGTCTCTTGAGGAGCGGGCGCAGGTCGGGCTCGAGCGACGGGCATGGATGCTGTGTGAGTGCCCACGCGGCGAGGGCCGCAGGGCGCTTGCCGTGCTTGAGGGCCTTACTCAAGAAGGGGGTCCCCTTGTTGCCGGCTCGGGCGAGGTGGAGCGCGGCGTTGGCATCGTGCTTCTTGAGGAGGGCGAGGAAGGCGAGGTGTTCCTGCGAGACGATGGGCTTCTTGGCCTGCTTGGAGGCAGGTTCGCGTTTGGCGGGTTGCTCGGTAGAGGAGGTGGGCTTGGCGGACTCGGCGGCGGACGCGGGCGTGGCGGCCGTCGAGAGAATGAAGAGCGCGAGGATGGTGTGCACTCGTTGCTGCATGGCGCTTACCCTCCGGCGGCGGCCAGCGTGGCATGGGATTGCTGGAAGCGGATCTCGTGGGCGGCTCGTCGGGCGGCCTCACGGATCGCCCAGATGATGTCGTTCTCGGCGACGCGCTGGAGCGCGGGGATCGAGGCCGGCGAGCCGAGGAAGCGGAGCCCGACCACGGATCCGTAGCGAATGTCGCGGAAGGACGCGGGGTCGCAGGCGAGCTTCTCCAGCTCGGCGCGGGCGGTCTTACCCCCGAGCTTGCCGAGGGCGATGCAGAGGTAGCCTCGCCAGCGAACGGTCTGACTGCGGCCGAAGTGCTTGCCGGAGGCGAGCGTCGTGGCGTCGCAGAAGGGGTAGTCCTCGTGGATGACCTCGAGGATCTTGGGCGCGGCCTGGCGGGCCTTCAAGGACGCGAGCGTCTCGGCGGCGTAGATGCGAACGATGTAGGCGCGGTGCTTGAGCAGGGCGATGAGCCGTGGGACGACACGCGTGTCGGTGGTGATGTGCGGCAGGGCGGCCAGCGGTTGGGCGACGGTCATGCCGTCGCTGCGGACGAAGCCCTTCTTGAGCTCGTGGTCCATCCCGGCCAGGAGCTTGCGTAGAGGCTCGGGCGTGTCGGCGTCCTTACGCTTGCCCTCGACCTGGGCGAGGATGAGGTCGACGATGCGTTGGCTGTTGCCCGCGCGGAGGATGAGTCTGGCGGCGGTGCGTTGGTAGACGTCGGGCGGGCGTTGGAGCTCGTCGGGTCGAACGCGGTAGATGACCAGACCGAAGGAGCGGAGCAAGACGGGCATGATCTCGTTGCCGCGCTTGCTCCGGAGGCGGTCGAGGTTGACGAGGGCGTCGGGGGTGCGGGAGCCGAACCTGCGGACGGCGTTGAGGAGCGCGGCTTCGGCCTGGGGGCCTCCGATCTCGGCGAGGGGCCAGGCCGCGGCGGGGACGCGGGTGGCATGCTTGGCGAGCAGGGGTAGCGAGCGTTCGGTGGCGAGACGCTCGAGGGCACGGATGGCGGCGATGACGCCGTCGCGTTTGAGGTCGCCGGGCTTGGCGAGGACGGCGAGGATGTCGGGCTCGGCCTGGGCGTCGCCGATGAAGCGGAGGGCCTTGAGGGCGTCGAGGCGTTGGGCGCGTTTGCCCTGACGGAGTTGCTTGAGGAGCGCGGCCTGTTTGGCGGACCAATCGGATGCATCCAGCCAGGCCTGCCACGCCGTCTTGGCATCGGCTGGCATGCGTTGGGCGGTCATGCGAACGAGTGCGGCGTGGGCGGCGGCGCGGACCTCCCAGTCGGGATCGGTGAGCAGGTCGATGAACACGGGGATGCTACGCCGTCCGCCGCACTGCCCGAGTGCCTTGGTGGCCTCGAGCCGGACGAGGGGCGCCTTGGCGCGGGCGAGCGGCAAGAGGGGCTGCTCGCCCTTGGCGTGGGCGAGGTGACGGAAGCCCAGGGCAGCCTCGACCCGTAGGGCGTCGGCATCGGCGGCGGCGAGCCGGGTGAAGCGTGCGACGTCGTCGGCGAAGACGCTGGGCAGGTCGGATGCCCGTGCGTGAGCGGCGAGCGAGAGCCAGGCGCAGAGGGCGGCTGCGAGTCGAGTCGGGTGACTGTGCATCATGACACGTCCATCAGTTGGTGTGGTGGACCAGGGTGGCCCGCACGGTCGGGGACCACGAACCCATCGTAGCGGGCTGGCCGGAATGGGGGAAGGGACGTTCGTTGCGTGGTCGTGGTTGGTTGTGGGGCGGGTGCTTCAGTTCACCGGAGGTGGCGGGGGCTGTGGGGCGATGTCCGTGAGGGGGGTTAGGACGATCTTGCATGGCGAAGTACGGTCGCCGGTGGGGATGGCTTCCAGGCGTCTGGGGGAGTGGTGCGGATAGCGGTCGACCAGGCGTGCGTTGTCGGGGCCGCGATCGCGGGCGTAGATGACGGGGTTGTTGGGGTCTCGGGACGTGTTGAAGAGTCCGGAGATGACGTTCCCGCCTCCCGGGTTGAGCATGAGCTGGACGGCGAGCTCGAAACCGAGCTGACGCCTGGCGGGCTTGAGAAAGACCAGTAGGGGGCCGGCCCTTCGGCGTTCTGCTCGGAGGGCTCGCTGGACTGGCGCGACATGTTCGAGGTACTCGGCGCGGAGCCCGAACAGGCTGAACGCGGCGCCGCCGACGGCCAGCGAAAACAGCAGGCCGGCGAGGATTCGGAGGAGGCGACCGGTCCGCCACATGAAGAAGAAGCTCCGCGCGCTGAGGACGGCCAGGAGCGGGTAGACCTCGTAGTAGTTGAGCGTGCGAGGGTACCAGTAGAGGGCGTGGCCGAGGACGTACGCGGCGATGAGGACGAGAAGGGCGAGGTCCCAGCGGTTGAGGCGGTGTTCTTCGGGTAGTCGCGACTTCTTGACGTGGGCGAGCAACCAGGGCGCCAGTGAGACGACGAAGAGATAGTCTGGGAAGTAGAACCTGCGGAGGAGGTCTTGCGCGCGGGGGAGGAGCAGGCCGAGGGCGCGGGCGGGCGTGTGGTCGACGATGGTGTCCGCCAGGCCGCGGGTGCCGAAGCCGAGTCGGTCGTTGGGGTCATAGAGCGAGAAGGCGAGGGGCCAGGCGTCGCCGGTGACGATGGCGTTGTGAAGCAGGAGCAGCGCGATGCCGGGCACGACGCCGGCGGCGAAGGCGAGGGCTTGTCGGCGGAGATGGGGTTCCTTGCGAAACAGGGCGAGGCGAATGAAGGCCAGGCCGAGCGCCGAGAGGACGGCGCTGTACGGACGGACGGTGAACTGGAGTCCGATGAGGGCTCCGCAGAGGAGTGGCGAGGTGAGGGCGGGCCGCCGCAGGCCGACCGTGAAAACGAGGAGGGCGGCCGCCAAGAGGAGTCCGCTCGGTACGTAGGGCAGGATGGACGCTCCAATACGGTGGAAGGTGACCGAGCACAGACAGAGCACGCAGGCCAAGACGGCCAGGCGGCGGTGGTAGGTGATTCGGGTCCAAACGAAGACGAGGGCGACGGCGACGGCCGAGAGGACGGGCGGGACCAGGCGGATGTCGCCGAGGACCAGGAGGAAGGGGGCGAAGAGGGCCGGCCCCCCCGGGGGCTGTCGCGAGAACTCACGGCCGTGGAGCTGGAGCATGTTGACCGACTTGAAGAAGGGTTCGAGCTCGGGTGGTGGTGCCGGACGGGTGAGGCGGCCGTCGGCGAAGACGTGGCTCTGAAGGATGTAGGGGACGGCGTCGGTGAAGGAGAGGTAGCCGGGCCGGACGAGCAGGACGGCGAGCTCGAGGACGGCCAGGGCGAGGAGGCCGACGGCGACGGCTCGGGCCCAGTCGGATCGGCGCAGCGGCGGCATGGGTTCGGCTGTGCGGCCTGCGTCGGGATCAGTGGGCATAGCCGAGGTCTCGGAGGCGCTGGTGCTGCTCTTTCTGGAGGCTGCGGTCGGGGGGCTGATCAAAGCGGTTGGGGTCGAAGGGGGGCGTGGCCTTGAGCCACTGACCGAGGGCGGCGGCGAGGCGTGCACGTTCTATCGGCTGAATCGTGGCGAGGTTTCGCTCTTCGAGCGGATCGGTGAGCCAGTTGAAGAGCTCGACCTGGTTGCTGTCGCGTCTGAGGTGGGCGAGGAGCTTCCAGCGGTCGTCGAGGACGGCGCGGTAGGCGGTCCGCCACGGTGCGGGGTCGAAGTCGGGCACGAGCTTCTTGACCATGTCGAGCTCGGAGCTGGTCCAGAAGAGGTATTCGGCGACGGCGAGGCGGTCGCCCGGGGCGGTCGTTGGGGTCAGCGTGGTGGGCAGGAGTCGGGCCTCGACCCGGGCGGTCTGTTTGACGGGGGTTCCGGACCAGGCCAGGAGGGACGGGAAGAGGTCGTAGACCTGGACGAGGCGGTCGACGCGTTGAGCGGAGAGGCGCTTGGGCCAGTGGACGATGAGGGGCATGTGGATGAGGGTGTTGTGGAGTGAGAACTGGTGTCCGATGAGGCCGTGTTCGCCGAGGTTCTCGCCGTGGTCGCTGGTGACGACGACGATGGTGTTGCCGAGGTCGGTGGTCGCGGCGAGGGTCTCGATGAGCTCGGCGAAGCGGTCGTCGGCCTCGCGGACGCGGGCGTCGTACATGTTGGAGAAGATCTGGAGGTCTCGTTCGGAGTAGTGCGGGGCGCCGGCGAGGGCGTAGGGCCAGCGGAGGGTGTCGTCATTGAGTCCGCTCCAGTAGGAGCGCTCGGTGTCGTCCGGGGCGACGAAGAGACGCCGATAGGGCGGCGGCGGCTGGTAGGGATCGTGGGTTTCCATGTAGTTGATGAAGAGGAAGAAGGGGCGATCGGCGTCGCGTTGGGCCAACCAGCGTGCGGCGATGTCGTTGGTTGCTCGTCCGCCGGGATCCTCGATGAACCATCGACCGAGCAGGGAGGCGGCGGGTCCGATGCGGCCCAGGGCTCGGACGTAGAACGGGAGCATGACCATCCGTGCGGAGGTCATCATGTCTCGGGGCACGGCGGTGAGCTCGAAGCCCTGGGTGAGGTTCGTCAAGGGCGAGACGATGGGGTTGTTCGACAGGGCTATCGTCTCGTAGCCATTATCGCGGAGGAGCTCGGCGAGGGTGACGAAGCTGTCGGCGAGCCAGAGGCGGTCGAGACCGAAGCGGGCGCCGTGCTGGGTGGCGGCCAGTCCGGTGAAGAGGGAGGCGTGCGAGGGGACGGTCCAGGCTCCGGAGGAGATGGCCTTGTCGTAGAGGACGGACCGCGCGGCGAAGGCGTCGATGTGCGGGCTCGTGGGTGTGGGGCAGCCATAGCAGCCGAGTCGGTCGGCGCGGAGGGCGTCGAAAACGATGAGGACGATGTTGGGTCGGGCGTCCGCGACGGTCGCCGTGTGGGACGTCGGCGGCCATGCCTCGGGCATGGCGCGCGGTTGCGGTCGGCGGACGAGCGTGACGGCGATCGAGCCGAGCAACACGGCGAGGCCGAGATAGCCAAGCCACCGGGTGGGCGGGGCCAGAAGGCGACCGATGAAGGTGCGGCCGACCTTGAGGACCAGCCATGCGACGGGGATGAGCAGGATCAGCGCGGCGCCGAGGGTGAGCAGGACGCCGGTTGCGCCATCGGGCAAGAGGGTGCTGGTGAAGAAGGCGACGACCCACGCGAGGACGGCGATCAGGCCCGCGCAGAACGCCGAGGTCGCCAGAGAGAGTTGTTGCGTGCGCAGGGACGTTCGTCTGAGGAGGGTGCCGAGGAGCCGGGCGACGAGGCAGACGGGCAGCGTGGCGACGAGGCCGAGGCCGAAGAAGCTGATGAACAGGTAGCTGACGTTCTCCAGGTGAAAGGCGAGGGAGAGCTGGGCGGCGTGGGGGCTCCATGCGAGGAGCATGCCGAAGGCGGCCAGGATGAGGGCGCCGGCAAGAGAGACGCAGACGGCCGCCCAGAGCCAGTTCGTCGGTCTGGCTGGGTCCCGGGCCGGCGACCGCGCGGGCTTGCCGGGGTGGTGAGACGGTTGGTCGGGATTCGGCATGTGTCACCCAAGGACAGCGGGAGGGCGTCCACCCACGGTACGACCTGATGATAGGAAGTGGCGGAAGAGGGTGTCAAGCGAGGGGCGCGGCGGTCACGCATCGCGCGGGGATGGGTCCTACGGGTCCTCACGCGTGGGTTGGGTCGCTTGAGGAGCGGGACGCGTCGCGGGCCGGTCGGGTGCGTCACCGAGGAGCTCACGCACGTCGGCGAGGCGGTTGTTGAGGTAGTCGTCCTTGGGGTGCTTGGCGAGCTCCTGTCGGAGGATGCGTTCGGCGGTCTGGAGGGCGGGGCGGTCGGTGAAGGTGTGGTGGAAGCGGATGAGGGATTCGATGAGCAGGCCCGGCGCGTTGGAGCGGTGATGCTCTTGCAGGGCGTCGACGGCGCGGCGGGCCTCAGCCTGCATGCGCTGGTTGAGGAGGAGATCGAAATAGGCGAGGAAGACGGGCGGGGTGATCTTCTCGCGCTGGACCATCAGCCGACCGTATTCGAGGCACTTCTCGCGGTTTTCGAGCGTGTGATAGAAGCTGAAGAGCCACGTGAGCGGCTTGATGTGGTGGAGGGTGAGGACCCAGGGCATGCCGCCGTTGCGGACCTCGTCCCAGTAGGCCTCTTCGAAGGCGGCGGTGGCGTCGGCGAGCATGTCGAGACGCTTTTCCTGCATGCAGGCCTGGGCGTAGGTGAGCTGGAGCTCGGTGTGGCCGCTGACGGAGTAATCGAACCAGTCGATGTTGCAGAAGACGGCGGCCAGGACCAGCAGCGCGACATAGGCCGAGCGGGCGATCCAGGTCGCCGGACGGAGGAAGAGTGTGGCCAGGTGCACGAGGCCATAGGCGGCGAAGGGCATCGCGATGTAGAGGGTGGGCAGCCGGAAGCGCGAGTGCATGACGAAGAGCAGGCCGCCGAGGAAGAGGGCGGCCAGGACCGCCCCGTAGTAGAGCAGGCCGTTGGTCTTGATGGGAAGGCGGATGGCGGCGACGACGCCGATGACCGCGAAGGGGCAGAGGACGCCCCAGTGCAGGTAGGCCAGGGCGTTCAGGACGGTGGAGACCTCGCAGATGCGGTACATGTCCTTGAGGTTGCAGTAGTCGTGCGCGTTGAAGAACCAGCAGAACCGCTTGAAGGTGTCGAAGGCGAACTTGCCGGGGTTGTTGAGGATGAACTGGACGGTTCGGGCGTAGAGGTAGCGGTCGGCCTGGCCCATGGTGAGGGGGTGGCCGACCTCGTTCTCGGCGAAGCTCTTGGCGATGTTGAGATTGAGGTCGAGGCGGCTCCAGAGGTTGTCGGGATCGTAGGAGGAGATGTCGGGGACCTCCTCGCTGACGAGGACGGAGCCGTCCTTGGCGTTGGACCAGGGGCTGTTGGCCGACCAGGCGTTGAGCCCGCCATAGGTGGCAATGGGGACGAACTGACCGCCGACGAGCCCGTTGTGGAGCGTGACGGGGCTGACGGTCAGGGCGGTCCCGGCGACGAAGAGGACGACGGCCAGGCCGGTCGAGGCCAGGCGGCGGGCGAGGGTTGCGGGGCGGTCGGTCTCGGCCCGGAAGGCGTGACGCCGTACACCGCAGTAAAGGATCGTGAGGACGACGACGGGTCCGGAGGCCATGATGTTGGGTCGGGTGATGATGCCGAGTCCGAGGACGAGGCCGCAGGCCAGCCATTTGAGCGGGTTGCGATCGGGCAGGACGATGAGCACATAGCCGTAGAACAGGTAGAGGCAGGCAGCCAGCGTGGTGTCGACGAGCTCGGTGCTGTAGAAGACGAAGCCCCAATAGACGGCGCCGAGGAGCCCGGCGAGGACGGCGGGTGCCAGGCCGAAGAGGCGTCGGGTGATCATGGCGAGCAAGACGGCGGGCAGGGCCAGGACGACGGCCTGAAGCCAGCGCATGGAGCCGGGGTCCTCGCCAAGGACGGCGTAGACGCCGGCCATGGAGTACATGTAGAGAGGGGCCTTGTAGAAGGGCTTCTCGGGCATCTGACCGGCTAGGATGGCCCTGGCGACCTGGTCGTTGACGGCCTCGTCGTGACCGAGGACGACGTAGACGGGGTCGTCATGGACTTCGCTGAGGAAGAGGCACCGGGTCAGGACGCCGAGGGCGAAGAAGGCCAGGAGCAGCAGCGGCCAGAGGCGTCGCGAGCGTGGTGTGGGTGTGTCGGTGGTCACGGTGCGGACTCCTTGGTGGCCGGTGGCTGGCTGTCGGCGGTGGCGGAGGTCGTCGGCTTCGATCGGTCGAGGGCCTGTTGGGCGGTCTGAAGCAGTCGCTGAAGGTCGCAATCGCCCGGGGTGCGTCGGAGGGCGTCCTGGATCAGGGATGCGGCACGCGCGACGGAGGCCGGGCGGCGGCATTGGAAGCCGTAGGCGAGGTGGGCCCTGGCCACGAGCGCCGGGTGTTCGGGCAGGCAGCGGCGCTCGAGGACGTGGAGGGCGGTGCGGGCCTGGTCGGTGAGGTCTTGCTTGAGCAGCAGGTTCACGTAAGCGAGGTAGATCGTGGGATCGATGCGCTCGCGGGCGATCATGAGCCGGCCATAGCGTATGGCCTTGGGCAGATCACCGCGTTGCAGGTAATGCACGAAGAGGCGGGTCATGTAGGGCCCGTATTCGAGCATGAGGCTGGTGTTGCCGGGCTTGAGGTCTATCATCTCCTCGTCGAGGGCACGTTCGAGACGGTCGTAGGCGTGCGGCAGGAGGTCGTCGCGGCCGGCTCGCTCGCACGCGCCGAGGTACTGCGCCTTGAAGTGGGCGGTGCCGTGGGAGCGGTAGTCGAAGAGGTTGGCGTTGCTGAAGACGGCCAGGGCGGCCAGCACGGCGAGCAGCCCGAGGCGTCTGGGCCACGGGTTGGCGGCGATGAGGTAGATGGCGGTGCGGACGAGTCCGTAGGCGGCGAAGGGGACGAGCAGATGGACCAGCGGTGTACGGAATCGGCAGTTGATGATGAAGGCGACCGCCGGCAGGGCCAGAGAGAGGATCATGGCCAGGTAGTAGGCCATGGCGTGCGTCCTCAGACGCGGGGCGGACAGGGCGAATCCGATGCCGACGAGGGCGAGCGGGCAGAGGATGCCGTAATGGACGTAGGAGGCGGCGTGGAGCAGCCATGAGGACCGGCGCAGGTCGTACAGATCGCGGTTGCTCTGGAACTCATAGGCGTTGAAGAGCCAGCAGACGCGCATGAACGCGTGCTTGAGGAACCACGCGGGGTTGTTCCAGACGTAGTCGACGGCCATGTCGGCCAGGATGGAGGAGAACTCGCCCGGGGTGGGTCGGCGACCCAGGACGGACTCGCCGACGCGGAGGGCGACGTTGTAGTTGAGGCAGTTGCGGGCCCAGGGCTCGGGCGCGTCGTGGTCGATGGGGTTGGGGGCGGTGAGGTAGCGTTCGGGTACGAGGAGCGGGCCGTCCTTGCTGTCGGAGTAGGGGCTGTTGGCGACGTAGAGGTTGAGCCCGCCGTAGGCGCCGATGAGGACCCACTCGCCGCCGACGATGCGGTTGCGGAGGGTGACCGGGAGCACGACGGCGCAGCAGGCGGCGGTGAGCGCCAGGACGCAGAGGGCGGGAATCCTGAGGCGGGATCGGGCGACCGGCGAGGCGGCATCGGGCTGAGCGGGCGCGATCGGTGGCGTGCGGCGATAGAGCAGATAGAAGGCCAGGATGGCGAGCACGGGCGCGAAGGCCAGGATGTTGGGACGGGTGATGGCGGCCAGTCCGAGCAGGGCTCCGGCGACGATCCAGGACGTCCAGCGCCTGTCATCGAGGGAGATCAGGGCATAGGCCAGCAGAAGGTAGAGCAGGGAGGCTGGGCCGGTATCGAGCAGCTCGATCGAGAAGAAGAGGAAGGTCCAATAGACGGCCGCAAGGAGGCCGGCCAGCAGGCCGACGCCGGGCCCGAAGAAGCGGCGCGCGATGAGGTACGTCACGACGGGGATGAGGCTGGTCAGGGCGATCTGGACGAGTCGAGCGATGTCGGTATCGACGCCTGCGACGGCATACACGCCGGCGAGGAAGAGGCCGTAGAGCGGGGCCTTGTAGTAGCTGACCGACGGCAGGGAGCCCTCGAGGACCTGGACGGCGAACTCGTGGTTGCCCTTCATGTCGCCGACGGGGACCTGGAACGTGGGATCGTCACGGACGTGCGACCAGACGCCCAGGCGCAGGGCAAGGCCGATCACGAAGAGGGCGGCGACATGGATCGCGGTGCGCGGCCACGAGGATGGTCGGGATGCCTCATGCGTCACTGCCGGATCCTCGTGTTGCGGGGTGCGATGCGGGGCTCGGTGCCGAGGTGGTCGGCAGACCCATGGACGTCATACGGGCCTGGAGTCGTTTGAGCAGTTGGGTGAGCGCGGGATCGTCCGGCGACTGCCGCAGGCGGTCGATCAGGTGCGCCTCGGCGCGGGCCAGGAAGGCCTCGTCGTCGAAGAGCTGGGTGTAATGCTCGGTGTAGGCCAGGACCCGATCGTCCGTCGTCTCCATCCAGACCATGTCAAGCAGCTCCCGGGCGGCGTCGCGGCGCTCGGCCTTAAAGAGGTCGTTAAGTAGGGCATAGACGTGCTGCGGCCCGGCCTTGATGAGGAACCCGAAAAAGGGCCTGCACATCGACGGGTGGAACGGCTGCTCGAAGGCCATGAGGTAGCCGTAGTGGAAGGTCTTTTCGAGGTCGTTGAGAAGGGCGTAGCTGGCAAAGAGCAGCGAGTTGGGCCGGGCATGGGTCAGGAGGGTGGCCCAGGTCTGCTGGCCGGTCTCGCGATCCCTGGCGAGGGCCTCCTCAAGCTGGGGTGCGGCCATGGCGAGTAGGGGTTTGTTCTTGGCCTCCCACGAGGCGGCCACGCGCGCGAAACGCAGATCCGTGTGGTAGTCGGGCCGGTAGTCGAAGAGGTCCAAGTTGGCCAGCACGGCGGCGGCGATGAGGGCGGCGACCAGGAAGAGCCTCTTGCCCAAGGGCAGGCCGCTGCGAACGAGGCTGGGGATCATCGTCAGGCCGTAGGCGGCGAAGGGTACGCTGAGGTAGACCAGGGGCACGCGAAAGCGGGAGTTGACGACGAAGAAGATGCCGCCCAGGGCCATGGTGGCGATCAGGATCAAGTTGTAGGTCAGGCCCGGGGGTCGGGGGCGAGTGACCAGCGCGGCGGCCAGGCCGAGGACGATGAGTGGGCAGAGGATGCCGAAATGGGCCCACGAGAGCGCACGGAGGACGCGCGAGAATTCGGTCAGGATGTACGGGTTGCGGACGGTGGCGAACTCGTAGGCGTTGAAGAGCCAGACGCATCGGTGCAGGGTGTCGCGGAGGAACTTGCGGGGCTGATCGCTGATGTAGTCGAGGGCGAGCCGGGCATAGAAGGCGTCGAGCTGGCCGCGGCTGAGCTGCCGGCCGGTGACCTTTTCGGCGAAGCGGCGGGCGACGCGGTCGCCGAGAGCGTCGCTCCAGACGTCGTTGGGATCGATGGGGGCGGCTTCGGCGGTGGAGCGTCCGACGATGTAGGCGACGTTCTTACCGTCGGAGTCGGGGTTGTTGCTGACCCAGAGGTTGAGCCCGCCATAGGCGGCGATGAGGACCCACTCGCCGCCGACGATGCGATTGCGGATGGTGACGGGGGCGATGACGGCGCAGCAACCGAGCGTCAGGGCGAGGGTGTTGAGCAGGGCCCGCCGGGCTGGGCGAGGCGTCGCCTGCGCGGGCGAGGGCTCGGCGGAGTCGGCGCCAAGTCGGCGATAGGTCAGAACGAGCAGGGCGATGGCGAGGAAGGGGGCTGCGATGAGGACGTTGGGTCTGGTCATGGCGCCGACGGCCATGACGGCCCCGGCAGCGACCCAAGGCCAGGTCTTGCGGTGGTCGCCGACGGCCAGGAGGTAGGCCAGGACGAGGTAGAACAGGCTGGCCAGCGAGGCGTCGACGAGCTCGACGGCGAAGTTGACGAAGACCCAGTAGAAGGCCGCGATGACGCCTGCGAGGAGCGCGGCGGTGGTTCCGAAGAGTTGCCTGGCGATGAGGTAGACGATGAGGACGATGAAGGACGAGAGGACGGCCTGGACGAGGCGGGCTCGATAGGGATCGGGTCCGACGGCCTTGTAGAGATAGCCGAGGGCATACATGTAGAGCGGGGCCTTGAGGTAGGCGTGAGAGGGGAGGTTGCCTTCCATGCAGGCGACGCCGGCCTGGTGGGCGGCGAGTTCGTCGCTCTGGAGGTGGGTGTAGGTGGGCAGGTGGTGCACCTCGGCGAGGAAGGCCAGGCGCACCACGATCGCGGCGAGCACGAGGGAACCCAGCACGAGCACTGTGAAGGTCCGGGGCGTCTTGCTTGGTGTGGGTGGCATCATGGCCGAACGGTTCCGACGGGTGGTCCGAGAGTCCTGGCTGGAGGTCTGTCTAATCATCGGCCCCCTGAGACAGAGAATCGAGGATGCGTTGGGCCCTGTCAATGCGATCGCGGTGGGCCTGTGGGTCGGCGGCCAAGGCCGCTTGGTCGTTGAGGATCGAGAGGGCCTGTTGGACGAGCTTGCGGTCCTTGGTGCCCGAACCCACCTGGATGAGGAAGTCGGCAAAGAGGGCGGGGTCATGCTTCATGAGGACCGGCCCGAGCCGGCGGAGGGCGTCGAAGACGGCCTGCGGCTTTCCGTCGTGGATGGCGGTGCGCATGGCCTGATTGAAGTGCTTCTTGGCGGCCATCTCGGCTGCCGCGTTGAGGCGGGCGAGGTCGTCGTCGTAGTCGTCGCCGAGCCGGCCTCGGAGGAGGTCGAGGTAGTCGTAGGCGGCTGCCGGGTGGATGCCGCGTTGCATGGCGACGGCGGAGCAGCGGATGAGGGCGCGCGGGTCCTGCTCGAGGAGCAGGGTCGTCACCAGGCGGAGGGCAGCGAGGACGATGTCGGGATCGTCCGAGGCGGAGAGTCGGTTGAAGAACGAGGCTGCGGTGGCGGCATCCACCGGCTCGAGGCGGACCATGCGACGGGCGTATTGGAGGGCGTCCTTCCATTGTCCCGTTCGGGCGTGATAGTGGACGAGCATGCGGAAGGGGCGGTAGTGACGGACGACCAATTGGGTCAGGGAGCCTTCGCGGAGTGGCTCGTCGGTCGCTGTGGTGAGTCCGGCGCCGAGGGATCGCATGGCATCGTCGAGGGCGTCGCGGTGACCTATCTCTTGGGCGGTCGTGGCCAGCACGAAGTCGAGGTAAGGGGCCCGCTGGCGGGGGCGGTAAGCAAAGACGTTGAGGTTCGAGAGGGCGGCGAACGCCGCGAGCAGGGCGAGGGAGACAAGCGTCGGGGCAACGCTCGTTCGGAACGAGCGGAGCAGGGCGACAAAGGACGTGATCCCATACGCGGCGAAAGGCAGGAGCAGGCCGACCAGCGGCAGGCGATAGCGGCTCATGATGACGAAGAGCAGGCCGGTGGTTGCGACGGCCAGGAGAATGACGACGTAGTAGTAGGCCGCGGCGTCGGCCTGGCGGTGCCGGTAGAGCAGGTAGGACAGCCCCAAGAGCCCGAAGGGGGCGACGATGCCGACATGCAGGTAGGAGAGCACGCGGAGGAGGGTCGAGACCTCGGTGAATTCGTTGACGTCCTTGTTGTTCGGGAACTCGTAGGCGTTGAAGGTCCAGGCGAGGCGCTTGCCGACGTCGGCGAGGAACTTGCCGGGGTGCGTGCCGATGTAATCGAGCGCCAAGGCGGCGTAGTAGCGATCGACGGCGTCGAAACCTGCGTCGTGTCCGATCTCCCTCCAGGCATGGTTGGTGCCGATGTGGTAGGCGAGGTCCCATTCCCAAGGGTTGCCGGCACGGGACGACCTCAAGAGTGGCAGGTCCGGTGAGAGGAGAAAGGTGGGTTCCTTGCCGTCGGCCTTGGGGTTGTTGGCCATCCAGAGGTTCGCCCCGCCGCTGAAGGAGATAAGCACCCACTCGCCGCTGGCGATGCGGTTGCGCAGGGTGACGGGCGCGATGACGACGGCGCAGCCGACGGCCAGGGCGAGCGATGGCAGCACGGCGAGCCAGGCTCGGCGTGGGATGGAGGCGGGCTGCGTCGGGTCCGCGGAGTTCCTGATGGCGTTGACGGCCGCGAGCATGAGCTGGGCTGCGACGAGGGCGGGCGCCAAGGCGAGCAAGGTGGGCCGAACCACGGCGCCGATGCCGACGAGGGCGCCGACGAGCAGCCACGTTGCGAGACGCCGGCGAGGCAGACAAACGACCGCCGCGGTGACGGCCAGCGCCATGAGCGTGGTCAGCCAGGCATCGAGGAGCTGAACCGAGTAGAAGACGAGGGTCCAGAAGACGGCTCCAAGCAGGCCGGCGACGATCCCGGGGACCATGCCGAAGCAGGCCCGTGCGATGAGGAACAGGAGGACCGGGGCAAAGGCGTCGATGAAGGCCTGCGCGATGCGGACGGTGAAGGGGTCTCTGCCGACGAGGTCGCCGAGCAGGACCGTGAGGTAGAGATAGCCTGGCGCGCGGCAATAGGGCACGTCGGGGAGTTGGTCGTCTTGGACGAGTTCGGCGACTTCCCAGTTGATCCGCTCATCGACGACGGGGATCAGCATGAGGGGGCTGTCGGCGGATTGGACGAGGAAACCGAGGCGCAGGGCCAGGGCGAGCGAGTAGATCAGGCCGGCCGTGAGGAACGGGCCGGGGCGAAGGGCGATCAGAGCCATAGCAACCCGGAACGACGCAGGGTAATATCCATCGCCATCGGCACTTAGGGCGATGCAGCAATACAGGTTGTACTGAAAACCAGTCTAGGAATCGGTCGTGGAGGCGTCAAGTTGCGGTCGCGCAGGCGAGTCCCGCCGGGCGTCCGTGCGGCGGCGGGGTAGGAGGGCAACGAGGGTCAGGCCGACCAGCGTGATTAGGCTGATGAGGCTACCGGTTCGGAGCGATGCGGGTCGGAAGGTCATTTCGACGGTGGATGAGCCGGCCGGGACGGGCACAGCTCGCTGGCAGACATTGACCCTGAGCAGGGGAGCGGGTTCGCCGTTCACCGTGGCGATCCAGCCCGGGTAGTAGGTGTCGGTGAGTACGAGTAGGCCGCGCGAAGCGCTGGTGACGCGAAGGGCGACGTGGTTGTGCTGGTAGCGGATGTCTTGAACGGCGTGGGCCACGCGGTCAGACCGCGGCAGGTCGAGGGGGACGGTCTCGGCGGTGTGGCGATCGATCAGGGCGCCGGCGAGAGGACGGAAGGCACCGCCGGCGATTCGGCGGAGGGCCTCCGGAAGGTCGTCGACGACGGTGACCGCTCCGACAACGTAGGCCCTGGGCAGGGCGCGCTCGAGGATGTTCAGACGGGTCGGTCGCAGCGGCTCGTAGCGGAAGAGGCATCGGACATCGTTCGGGATGAGGATGCGATCACAATTAAGCATGGCAAAGAGGCGCAAGCGGGCCGCGAGGGAGACCCCGGGATCGTCGGCGACGGTGATGGTACCGAAGGCCAAGGCTGGGTAGAGGACGTTGGACGGTCGGACGGCGAAGGCTTCGTCGACCATCGGCATAGAGATGTAGAGGCGCCGGCGGAGGATGCCGACAAGCCGCTGCCACGCCTGCTGCCAGGAGTCGGCTTGGGCCTGCGTGCCAGGCAGATCGACGACGTTGGTCGGTTCGGGCAAGAAGGCGAGCACGCCTTCGCGCAGGGCATCGTCGACGGCGTGCTGGTAGCCGAGGAAGCGTGTCATGTTTCCTGGCGGGCTGAGGCGGTCGAGGCCTGTTGAGAGGGTCTCGATGAGCTCCTTGGGGCCGGCCTGCATGACGGGGACGTTGGTGACGGCCAGGTCGGCAAAGGCGATGAGGGCGAGCGTCCAGGCGAGGGGCCGGGACGCCTCGGTCCGGTGGACGTAGAGGTGGAGGACGGCGGCGGCGATGAGGCCGACGAGGCAAAGCTTCACGCTATCGAGGACGAGGGTGTTCCAGGGGATCTGGCAGGCGAGCGAGGGCGGTACGGCGCCGAGGTTGAACCAACGGTGCAGCAGGGCGATCCCGACGGCGCCGTTACCGGCCAGGCAGACCACGATGAAGACGGTGATCCCAGCGAAGAGTGCAAGTGGTCCCCAGCGTGCGAGGGCGCGCCGGAGCGGAGTGACGGAGGCGAAGGACCTTGACGATGTGGCCGTGAGGGCATCCAGGCCGATGGCGGACAGGCACGCGAGGGCGAGCGTCGTAGCGAAGAGGATCTTGGGCGGCGAGACGAAGTGTTGGAGTGGGGGGATGGTATGCCAGAGGAGAGGGAAGAAGGGCGTGTGCTTGCCCATGGCATAGAGCAGGGTCAGGAGCAAGAGGGTGATGAAAAAGGGGGCGCGGCAACGCTGCTCCGGGGGTGCGTCCGGGCAAGTCGGCCTCAGTGGTGCGGGAAGGAGCAGCCTATGCAGGGCCGCAGTGAGAAGAACGACGAGCGGGACGATGCCGACGTAGACGGCGGCGATGGAGTACATCAGACAGGTGGGCGACCAGTACCGGCCCCAGAGGGCCCCGTAGGCGCCGCAGGAGCCGTGTAGGCTGGGAATGAGCAGTGTGAAGAGGGCCATGGGGTGGAACGATTCCATGTCCAGTCCGGGATCGACGACCTGCCCGCGCGGTGACCGGGCCAGGAGTTCCCACGTCGGGAGGAACTGCGCGGCGGCCAGGGCGATGGCCAGCAGACCGGCAGCGCCGAGGCCCAGCAGCCCGAGGAGGGCGATGCGGGAAGCCGACCGGAGGCTTGGTTGATAGAGGGCTCGCACAATGGCGTAGAGGGCCAAAGCGGCCATGCTGAAGGCGACGACCTCGGGGAAGCCGGCGAGGAACTGGGTGGCGATGAGGCAGGCCAGAAGGATGAGGGACCTGCGTGTGGGTCGTTTGCAGAAGAGAACGAAGGCGGCGAGGACGGCCGGGAACCAGGCGGCGGTGTTGAGCTCGGAAGGGAAGGCCATCTTCGTGACGGTGTAGGCGCTAAAGGGGTACATGACGCCGGCCAGCAGGCAGCCGCGTCGGGAGACGAGGAGCTGTCGCATCAGGATGTAAGTGCCGATGGCCGCCACGAGCAGGTGGAGAGCGGCCGAGAGGACGACGGCCAACGACGTGGAGGGGAGGAGGTAGAGCAGGCTTGGCGGATAGAATACGGCGCGTTCGATGTCGGCGAGGAAGGGCTCGCCGCAGCCGTTGTAGGGGTTCCAGAGCGGCAGGGCGCCGGCGGCGAGAGCCCGGCGGTAGAAGACGTAGCCGGGGTAGAAGAGGAAGCACAAATCGAGCAAGAGGGGCATGTGGCCTCGGATCAGCATGGGGGTGAAGAAGGCGGCGACGCAGACCGCGAGGAAGAGGGGCTGAAGCGAGCGAGCTCGCGATGTCGTGCTGGTGCGCGTCATGACAAGCAGGATCCGGCCAGTGGCAGCGAGGTCGCTCGCGCTGCCCCCTAGCGTTGGTTGCTCCTACCACGTTGCGCCGGCGAAGGGAACGGTGGCTTGATACCAGCCCCACCGTATCCGACGGGTGGGACGCGGCTATCCTAGGTTGTGTGTGGCGGATCATCAAGCGTTGGGGTTCGAAGGGCGCCGCAGGATTCGATGCGCGGGTGCGCCGTCCTGCGATCAGGCGGTGGGCGGCCGTCGGCGGCGCGGCAGGAACAGGACGAGCAGGACGATAGCGGCGAGCGTGATGCCCGTGATGGCCGCGCCTCGTCGAACAAGTGGGGGATCAAACGTCATGACGACGGTGCTGGTACCGGCCGGCACGGCGACGCCTCGGAAGGCGTAGTTGGTCCGGTGGATGACAGCGGGCTCGCCGTTGACCCGGGCGGTCCAACCTGGGTAGTAGGACTCCGAGACGACGAGGAGCCCAGCCTCGACCGCATGGAGCTCGACGGTCAATCGGTTGGGTTGCGCCTCGAGCCGTTGGACACGGTGCGGGACGGCCCGAGCGGGGGTCTCGGCCAGCGGCCGAATGTCGCTGGTCATGGTGTCCACATAGGCCCTGGCGAGCAGGGGGTCGTCCGCTGAGAGCAGGGCATGGAGGGTCTCGCGGCGATCGGGCAGGTGTTTGACGGAGCCCACGACGAAGGCACGGGGCAGGGGATCGGGCAGGATACCGAGCGTGGCCGGGGGCAAGTCGTTTTCGGCAAAGGCTTCGGTCAGATCGACAGGGACGATGACGCGATCACAGTTGAGTAGGGCGAGGAGTCTTCTCTTGGCGAGAGACGCGATCTCAGGGTTTCGGAGGACGGCGGAGAGTTCAGTGATCGGGCGGGGTGAGAAGATGCTGGTGGAGGTGCGGACCTTGTCGGCGCGGTCGGCCATGGGCCAGCTCGCGTAGAGCAGGTCGCGGGCCTGGTGCATGACACGCTGCCAGATGTCGCGGCTCGAGGAGGCTGTACCCTGACCTGGGAGGGTCAACGTGCGTTCGAACGGTGGGAAGGACTGGAAGATGGGCCGGCGGAGTGAGGCGGTGAAGGCGTCCTCGAATTCCAAGAAGCGGACGGTCTTGTCCGGGGGGTTGAGGCTCGCCGCGCAGGGCGAGGGGCGGGTCAGGAAGCGAGCGTCGGCGATCTGGAGGTCGGGGTAGGCCGTGACGGCTAGATCGACGAAGGCCAGGAGGGCCAGGAGCCGGACGACCAGGGTCGTGGCGGGGCGGCGACGCGCGAGACGGAGCAAGGCGACGGTGGCCAGCCCGACGAGGGGCAGTCGAACGGCGTCGCGGACGAGCAGGTGCCAGGGGATGCGGTGGGCGAGGCGGGGATCGACGGACCCCACGTTGAAGCAGCGTGTGAGCAGGGCCTTGCCGAGGGCGCCGTCGTTGACGAGGCAGAGTGCCATGAAGACGGCTAGGGAGGCGAAGACGCTCCAGGGCAGCCAGGTCGCCAGCGCGGTGCGCCACCTGGGCACGTCGGAGGTGGACGGGTCATGGCTCGGCCGGATGAGGCTGTCGAGAGCGACGGCGGTGAGGCAGCTTAGGGGCAGGACGACGCAGAGCAGGGCCTTGGGTGGGCTGACGAAGTGGTTCAGGAGGGGCAGGACGGCGCTGAGGGCGGCATAGAGGCGGGTGTAGTCGCCCATGGCGTAGGCGAAGAAGAAGGCCGCCACGAGGAGCAGGGCCAGTCTGTCCGGGCCGGGGGTGTGGTCGGGTGAGGCGTGCGAGTCGCGGACGGCCTTCGGTCGACGGAGCCGGCGTGCGAGCAAGCAGAGGGCGACGGCGACCGGCACGATACCGAGGTACAAGGCGCCGATGGAGTACTCGAAGCACGAGGGGGCCCAGTAGGTTCCCCAATACCAGCCGTAAGCGCTCTGGCCTCCGTAGAGGGTGGGGATGAGCAGGCAGAGCAGGCCCAGGGGGTGGATGGATTCGCGTGCGGCTTGCGGGTCGGTCTCGCCGGAGCGCATCGATTGCTGGAAGGCCTCGATGGTGGGCAGGAGTTGAGCGGCGGCGAGCAGGAGGGCCACGCAGCCGGCGCCGATCAGGAGGAGGATCGGTGTGGCGACGGGTCGCCATGAGCGGGTGCACATGGCGCGGCGAACGCCGATTGTGGCGCCGTAGATCAGCAGGGCCATCATCGAGAAGACGAGCGATTCGGGGAAGCCGGCGTAGAACTGCATGGCGATGGCCAGGGCCAGCAGCAAGAGCCGCCGGAGGCTCGGGGAGCCATGGCAATAGACGTAGGCGGCAAGGACCCAAGGGAACCAGGCCGCACTGGCGAGCTCGGATGGGAACTCGATCTTGGTGATGAGGTAGCTGTTGAAGCCGTAGGCGATGCCGGCCAGGAGGGCGGCATCGCGCGACAGGTCCCAGAGACGGCAGAGACCAAACGCGCCGGCAGCGGCGAGGAAGACGTGGAAGGCACTGAGGGTGACGACGGCCTTGGGCGTCGGCAGGAGCAGATAGAGGAGATTGGGCAGATAGTAGACGCCGCGTTCGATATCGGCCAGGAAGGGCTCGCCGCAGCTTGCATGGGGGCACCAGAGCGGCAGGGCGCCTTGCGTGAGCATCTCCCGCAGAAAGACGTAGCCGGGATAGAACAGGATGCAGAGGTCGCGAAGGAGAAAGAAGCGGTGCGTGACGAGGAGTGGTACGAAGAACAAGAGCACCAGGCCGAGCAGGGCCAGCGTGTAAAGACCGTCGATGGCGCGCCGTCTAGGCATGATGATCACCACCCGACAAAGGGTTCACCACGGCGATCGTTTCGGCTGGGGTGTCCTCGGCCGAGGCTGTCGGGGCGCGGGTCTCGGAGCGTCGGCGTGTTGGAGACAGCACGAGCAGAGCGCCTAGGACGAGCAGGGCCGCGGCGCTGAGCAGCAGGCCGGGGGTAAGGAGCCGCGGCCAGTAGGTCATGACGACGTCAACGCGTCCTTCAGGGATGCGGAGGCCGCGAAACGCACCGTGGAGCTTGAACATGGAGACGGGCCGGCCGTTGACAGTGGCGGACCAACCGGGGTCGAGGGTATCGGCGACGACGAGGATGGCCGGCTTTGCGGCGTCCAGGGAGAGCTCGAGACGGTTGGGGCTGTAATCACACCGGTGGAGACGGTGGCTCACGGCGACCGGTGGGCTGGGCTCGAGGCCGTGCTGTCGGGCTTGTGCCTGAGTGGTGAAGGCGATGGTTCGGGGATCGAAATCGTCGGAGGCAAGGGCCTTCCAGAGGGCGAGCTCGTCGGGAAGGATCCCCAATCCGCCGACGACGTAGGCCCGTGGCAGGACATCGGGAAGGACGGTGAGGCGAGCCGACCCGAGGGGTGAACCGGCGGCGTAGGCCTTGAGATCGGGATAGCGGAGGATGCGATCGCAGTTGATCATGGCCAGGAAACGGCGCTTGTGCTCTGGAGAGACGGAGGGATGCCGGGCGAGCAGGAGCATACGTTGCAGTTCGCCGGGCACGAAGCGAGTGAAGGGGTAGGGGTTGAAGACCCTGTCAACCATAGGCCAGCAGACGTAGACGATAGACCGGCTGAGGCGAGCCAGGAGGGCCGATTCCTCAGCCTGGGGCATGGCCTTCTGGACGTTGTGGAGGCGGACGTCGGTGTATCCGTCCGGGAGGTTCTCCATGACGGATCGCACCTCGTCGACGAAGGTGTATTCGTAGGCGTAGAAGCGGACGGGGCCTTGGGAGGAGCGTAGCTTGTCGAGATCGGCGGGCGGGGTCTCGAGCAGCTCGGCGGGGCCGGTCTCCAAGAGGGCGCGATGGGCGTGGAAGAGGTCGGCGAAGGCTAGGACGATGAGCAGGGCGAGCGAGGCGGATCGCAGGCGGTGGACGTTAGCGTAGAGAGTGAGGATGACGGTCAAGGTCAGCGCGAGGATCGGCAGCTTGATCGTATCGTGGAGGAGCGTCTGCCATGGGATGCGGTGCGCGAACTGGGGGGCGACGGAATCGAGATTGAACCAGGTGTGCATGATGTGCCGGCCGAGCCGGGCGTCGCCTAGGAGGGCCGCGGCGACAAGCGCGCCCAGGCCGACGGTGAGGAGGGCGGGGCCCCACACCATCAGATCGCTCCGCCAGGTGTTGGCCACGGTCGGCCGGAGAGAGGCCAGTCGGGGCAGGGCATCGAGTCCGATGCCGGCAAGACAGCTCAGCGGCAAGAGCGCGCAGAGAAGACACTTGGCCGGTGAGACGAAGCGTTGAAGCAAGGGGATGGCGTTCCAGAGCAGGCCGAAGAGGGGCGTGTAGTGGCCCATCGCATAGAGGAACGAGACGGACATCAACACCACGCAGTAGGCGGCTCTCGGAAGAGGGAAGGGCCGCTCGGAGGCCAAGGGCCCGGTCCGCCGGATGAGGGCCAGGCGGCAGATGGCCCAGGTGAGCCCTATGACCAGGGGCGCCAGGCCGGCGTAGACGGCCCCGATGGAGTACATGAGGCATGTCGGGGCCCAGTAGTTGCCCCAGATGAGCGTATAGGGTGCATGCACGCCGTAGAGCGATGGGATCAGGAGGCAGGCCAGACCCAGCGGGTGGAGGGTGGTGATCTCGAGCCTGGGGTCGACGGCCTCGGACTTGGCCGAGGCGCTGAGGGCGTCCATGCTCGGCAGGAGCTGGGCCGCGGCGAGGGCCATGGCGAGGAGGCCGGCAAGGCCGAGGGCGATCATGGGCATTGGCAGGGCGCGGAGTCGTTGTTGTGACCGCCACGCCACGACGCCGGCGAAGAGGGCGTAGAGGCCTAGAGCGAGCAGGGCAAAGGTGAGCGATTCGGGGAAGCCGGCAAGGCACTGGAAGGCCAGCATGAGGCTGAGCAGGACCAGCGATGGCCAAGTGTGTCGGTGGCACCAGAGTACGAAGGCGGCCAGGACACACGGGAACCATGCGGCGCTGCCGAGCTCGGATGGGAACTCGAGCTTGGTGAATGTGTACCCGTTGAAGGCGTAGGTGATGCCGGCCAGGAGGCTGCCGGGTGGAGAAATCCGCCAGAGCCGACAGAGGGCGTAGGTTCCCAGGCCGGCGATGGCGATGTGGAGGGCGGCGACGACGACGATGGCGGCACTCGTCGGAAGGGCCAGGTACACGAGGTTCAGGGGGTAGAAGACGCCCCACTGAATGTTGGCGAGGAAGGGCTCGCCGCAGCCGGTGTAGGGGTTCCAGAGGGGCAGGTGACCGGTCAGGACGGTCGAGCGAAAGAAGGTGTAGGCGGGGTAGAAGAGGAACGACAGGTCGCCCAGCAACAGGACATGACCCGAGACGAGCAAGGGGGCGAAGCAGAAGGCTACCATGCCGAGGAGGACAAGCGGGGGTAGGAATCGCTTGAGATGGTCTGAAGCGACTCGAGCCGGCATGCGCCAACCCCCCAGTCTCGTGGTCATCGCGTGAGCAGAGGAGCCTTGCCCGGGGTCGCGGTAAGCCTCCGGGCGGGCGAGGGCTACCCTAGGCAGGGCCTGACGGTCTGTCAAGCGGAGCCGGTCATCCGTCATTGGGTGCACGACAGGGGTGGGCGGGAGTTCTTGCCAGCGGAATGGGACCGAGCCGCACTGGCTCCCGCGGCGTGGCTCTGGCGAAGCCGTACCCTGAGCGGGGTCCGTTGCCACGAAGGGGCAGCGTAGAATAGCCCTGGGCCAGGCGTAGCCCCGGGTGAGCACGCCACCATGATCGAAGCCCTGTAAGGGCGACAGATCGGACGGACGTCCGGGCCTGGTAAGGTGTGCGGGATGGAGGACGGTCGGAGAGGGGCAAGGACCGCGTGGGGTCTCCGCTTCGCCCGGGCTGCTTGGCCAAGGTGTCGCAGGCCAGGGGCTGCGCCGCGGCAGCCAGGGCGACTCGACAAACGGCCCCCCGGAACCGCATGCACCCTATGTCATGGTGCTGGGCGCTCAGCCTGTCGGCTTGAGCTCGGTAGGGGGGGCCAGGTCACATCCAGCTTGCCCCAGGATACGGTGGCCTTGCGGGACGTGGTGTCGGCGAAGGCGGCGTTGTGGAGGGTGACGCGCTCACCGGGGCCGAAGTCGTAGATGAAGAGCATACGCCGGCCGTCGTTGTCAGCGTCGGGGAAGTGGGTGGCCCGAAGGGGTCGGTGGGCGGCGATCGTTGCGCCGTCGACGTGTCGGATGCGGTAAGCCGCCAGGTGGTCTTCACCGGTGAGCATCATGCCGTCGTAGTGGCTCTTGGGGTTTACGCCACCGGTGCCGGGGATGCAGGGGGGCAGCTCGGCGACGAGATGGGCTCCGTCGTCGGCAACACGGATGACCCTCGAGCGGTGGACCAGGGCATGGTGTTTGAGGCGGACGCGCCGGCGGTCGGACGCGACGTCCTCGATGGGATAGGCGGTTCGGTGCGGTCCTCCGATCGTGGGGCCCGTCGGGCTCGCCAGGTGGAGCAGCTTGCCGCCGAGGTCGGCGCCGGCTGGGAGCGGCTCGGCGAGGACGAGGGTGCGCGCGTCGTGGTCGACCGACCGCACGCGCGTGCGGAACCAGGCGGGGACCCGGCGGATGCCCGCGCCGTCGCAGGTGAGCGTCGTTCCGGCGACGAGGTGCAGGCGTCGGAGTGTGCCGCCCTGGTGCTGAAGGTAACCGAACCGGCCGTTGAAGACGATGTCATTGACTCGGATGGGCGGACCGTCGGTGTGTCGGTAGAGGAACGTGTCGACGCGTCCGCCGGTGAGTATGACGCGGACGGCGGCCGGCTTGAGCTCGCTGTCGCCGGATGCGTCGACCGGGAGGCGTTCGATCCTCTCGATGAAGCGGGAGGTTGTGTAGGGCTCCCAGACGGCGAGGAACTCGCTGGCGCGGTCATCGGCCTGATCCTCGGCGAAGAGGTAGCGGATGGGCGGGATGTCGGTCTTGGCGCAGCGAGCGGTGACGTAGCGGCGTCCGGGCTGGGCGAGCAGGTGCAGGCGGAGGCGGAGGTCGCCCTTGTCGGCGGTCCAGTCGGCCCAGACCGTACGATCCGCCGTGGCGGTTTGGGCGTCGACGATGTTGACACGGTAACGCTTGCCCCAGGGGCGGGCCTTTGCGTCGATGCCTTGCCATGGGCCGGGCGTGACGTCGCCGAAGTCGAGGCCGGCCTCGAAGGCCTTGTGAGCCGGGCCGTGTGAGCAGTAGGTGCGGCGCTTGCCTCCGGCCATGCGAAAGATGTCGAGCAGATAGACGTGGCCGTCGGGGGCGTCGACGAGGCAGATCGCGCGTCGGTAGAGGCGGTTGTCGAAGTACGCGGGCTCGGCCGAGACGTCGGCGAAGGACAGGGCGGGCGCGGCGGCGAAGAGCTCGAGGGTGCCGTGGCCGACGCCGCCTGGATATTGGTCCTTGCCGTCGATCATGCCGGTGTTGTGGTGGGCGACGAAGCTGGTGTTGCCCATGGGGTGGGCCCAGCAGGGGTAGCCGAGCTCGGGCGTGACCCCCTGGCCGTGGGCCCACATCTCGATGTTGAGGTTGTCGCCGTGGTGGTGGCCGAGCGAGTAGCCGTAGCGGACTGCGACGGCGGCTCGATCGGTGATGTCGGTCGCATGGGGTCGCGACTCGAGCAGGACAAAGCCGAAGCCGTCGATGACGCGGCTGGCGAGGGGCGGCTCGGGCGGGGCCTTGGCGGCCTGGGCGGCGGCGTCGGGCCAGACATCGGGCTCGAAGAGGGGCGGGGCGTGCTTGCCCCGGCGGACGACGGCGCGGGCGAGCCGGTCGGTCTTCCAGCGTCGGTAGGCGCGGTCGTAGGGCAGGCTCAATGTGGGGGCCAGGCCCTTGGGGTAGCGTTGGGCGCGGGCTCCGCCGGCGTCGCCGTAGGACGGGCAGAACTGCCCGGCGCAGAGGACGTCGAGCCAGGTGTCGAACTCGGCTCGGAACTTGGGGTAGCGCTGGGGGTCGTAGAGATCGCAGCGCTCCCGCCATCGTGGGTTGGTGATGCGCGAGAGGCTCTCGGCCATGTCGGACTTGCTGGGCAGGTAGCAGTGGGCGGCGTAGCCGAGTCCACTGATGAGCGTGGGCCCTTCGCGGTTGAGGCGGTTGACGAGGGTGGCGTCGTCGAAGCCGCCGCGGTTGATGCCGCTGTTGTAGGCGTGGGTGAAGAGCTCGGCGAGCCAGCGGTCGGCGACGTGGGGCATGCCGCAGCAGAGGATGAAGTCGGCCATGTTCTGCTCGCGGGCGCCCTGGTTGCCGCCGGAGAGCTCGCGTCGCATCCAGTCCCACCCCACGAGTTGGACGAGGTACGTATCGAGCAGGGCCTTGACGTCGTCGGTCGAGCGGATGAAGGGGTCTTTGCCCTGGAGGAAGGCGACGAGGTCGGGGTCGTCGTCGAGGACGTCCCACATGGCGTCATAGGCTTGCAGGGCGGGCACAAGGAGGTGGTAGCGCTCCCAGGCACCGTCGATGAGGGCCCGGCCGGGCCGGAGGTACTTCGAGCGGACCTGCTGCCAGCGGAGGTTGAGGCCCGGGTAGACATAGGCGAGACGGGCGAGCAGGACGCCGGCGCGATGGGCGGCCCCGCGGTCGCCGAGCAGGAGCGAGCGGAGGGCGAGTTGGCGGATCTCCTCGCCGCATTGCCAGACGGCGTGGTGGTTGTAGTAGGCGATCCAAGCGTAGCGGTCGTCGCGCCGGCCGGTTCCGGGGTCGAAGCCCCAGCCGTCGTCCGGGTGCGTGCCGCTGGTGAAGTCGTCGTTGCGCCAGTCGTTGGTCGGATAGAGGCCGCCGCACTCGGGACACTTGGCCTTGAAGGGGTGGTTGGGGTCGCGGACCCAGGCGTAGTAGCCGCTCTTGGCGAAGATGCTGTCGCCGCACTTGGGGCAGGGCCAGGTGCTGTAGCATTGGCGGGGGACGGTCCAGGGCGGGAAGTAGCGCCAGAGCTGGTCGTCGGTGAGGTCGTCGAAGCGCGTGGGTCGGGTGAGGTCGTCCTTCAGCTTGGGATAGGCCTGCATGTTGGCTCGGGCCGTGGTGATGAGGTCGTCGGTGTAGTAACAGCGGCCTTGCTTGCGGACGGAGGGGTCGATGCCTGGAACGGCGCGGATGTGGTGTTCGATGTCCTGGCGGTAGGTGCGGACGGTCAGCGGGACCGTGTAGGTCTTGCCGCCGCCGGCGCCGATGGTGACGGGGGCGTCGCGTAGCGCACGATCGGCGCGAAAGTAAAGCCGGGTGCGGGTCCGGTCCTTGCCGGGATCGGTCTGGTCGAGCAGGCGAACGCCGTCGGGGGTGGCCACGTGGAGGTCGGTATCGGGCGCGACGGGCAGCTCGATCCAGAACATGTGCTCGATGGTGGGCGTGGCCCCCGGGCCGATCCAGGGTTGGTCGTTGCGGGCGTAGGGATTGGGCAGACCGGCCTCGGCGATGAGGTTCGGCAACAGGATGAGGCAGAGCACCGCGTGTTGGATGGCGCGCATGCGAGCAGCTCCCGGAGGGATCGGTTGCGGGTCAGCCTGCGAGGATAGCATCCCTTTCGTTGGGGTGTCCAATCGTGGGGTGGAGTCGAGGCGTGCGGGAGTGTCCGGGGGCATAGGCGCAGCAGAACCCCCTGGTCTTTCGAGCACCAAGGTCTTCGGAGGACCGGGAGGGGCTCGGCGTCTGGGCAGGGACGTCACGTTACCGAGAGCTGAGGTCGTGAGGAACCCATCCCCGTTCCTGGGCGGCGAGGGCTGCGTCCCCTGCTCGCTGTGCACGAACGGTGACGAGCCTAGGGCACGATGACGACCTTGCCGATGCTCTGGCGGCTCTGCATGTGATCGAAGGCCTCGATGGCCTTGTCGAGCGGAAAGGTGTTGCCGATGACGGGGTGGACCTCGCCGGTCTGGAGATAACCCATCAGCTTGCCCGTGGCGGCGATGACGCGGTCCATGTGACGCGGGAAGTAGGCCCCGAGGTAGTAGCCGATGACGGCCTTGTTGGATTCGAGGATCTGGCGGTTGTGCAGCTTCTCGAGCCGGCCGCTGGACAGGCCGTAGACGATCATCCGGCCGAACGTGGCCAGGGCCTCGTCGAACGAGCGTCGGAAGACCTCGCCGCCGACGGACTCGAGGATGAGGTCGGCGCCGCGTGCGTCGGTGAGCTCGAGGACGCGGTCGACCCAGTCGTCGTTGGCGTAGTTGACGGCCGAGGCACCAAGGTCGGTGATGGTCCGGCACTTCGCGTCGGACGAGGCCGTCCCGATGACGGTGGCACCAAGCGCCTTGGCGATTTGGACGGCCAGGGTGCCGACGCCACCGGCGGCGGCGTGGATGAGGACGGTCTGGCCCTGTGTGGCTCGGCCGACGTCGTCGACGCAATGGACGGCCGTGATGCCCTGGATGAGCAGGGCGGCGCCTTGCTCAGGGGGGAGCTCGTCCGGACAGGGGACCAGGGCGGCGGCGTTGGCAAGGGTGTATTCGGCCATGGCCCCACCGTGGATGCTTCCGACGACACGGGTGCCTGGCTCGATGCCGTTGACGTGGTCACCGAGGGCGTCGACGGTGCCGCAGAACTCACGCCCCATGACATAAGGCAGGGGCATCTCTTCGAGGTACATTCCCTCGCGGATCATGATGTCGGAGTAGTTGAGGCCGGCGGCCTCGACCTTGACGCGGACCTGTTTCGAATCGGGTTCGGGAACGGGCAGGTCGACGATCTCCATGACCTCCGGCCCGCCGTGCTGTTGGATACGCAGTGCCTTCATGCCTGTCTCCGAGTTGGCGACGCCAAGATTGGACAAGACTGAGCAAGAGCGGCCCGCGCCGCTGGCCACGCTTCGTCAGGTTAGATGCGCAACCTCCAAGCCAGCATGCTGATGAGCTCTAGGGACGCCGTGCGTGGAGGGCTGGGTCCACCGGCGAAGGTGTGGTCGAGGGTAGTGGGCCGTGTCGAGACCGTCAACGCGGCCGCTCCGGATGTCGGTCGGGCGGCGGGGGTAGCATGGGGGCTCCTTATCGGACACGGTGCCCCTACGGATCGGTCGCCGTGGCAGATGGTTGGGTGGTGGGAGGCGGACTGGCGGAGTGCCAGCGCGGGATTGTCAGGCCGAGCAAGGCAGGTGGGATGGCTTTCGACGCAGGCGGAGGAGGTTTCCGCAGACGAGCGGCAGATTTTTGGCGAACGAGTACGTGATTACCCGTAGCCTGAGGCGGACGGCGAAGGGTTAGGGAGGCCCTCAGGTCGGCCGATAGGGACCCTAGAGTCGGTGCCGAGCCTGGCGTAGCCGGCATGTCGTAGCCGGAGAATGTGCGCGCGCCGGTCGAACCAGCGTCAGGCGATGGAGGTCCGGATAGGGTCGGTATGGGTCATCTGACACGCATGACGGACCGGTTCATCCCGGCCGAGTTGCTCGAAGGCGAGCCGGGGATGGCGCACCGTGCGCGGGCCTTGGTGGCGTTCGCGATGGCGGTGGTGGTCTGGGCACCGGTGTTCGCGTGGCTGTACTACGCGATGGGCAGCACCGGGGCCATGGCCGTTGTGCTGGTGGGCATGGGGCTGGTGTTCTTGATCCCGGTGGCGTTGTGGTGGACGCGATCGCTGGCTTTGGCGGGCAACCTGGCCGCGCTGATCCTAATGGCGACGCTGCTGGGGGTATCGCTGTTCACCGGTGGCATCCAGGCGCCGGCGCTGGTGTGGACGGTGACGGTGCCGATCATTGGGATCATGGCGTGTGGTCGGGGGTCGGGGGCGTTCTGGACGGGTGTCGTGCTGACGACGGTGGTGACGTTGGGGATGATCGGCTCGAACGGGACGGTGGTCCGTCAAGAGCTGACCGAGGAGGGCCTGCACCGGATTTGGGCTGTGGGGATCATCGGGCTGGTGACGCTGGTGGCGATGCTCGTCTGGTCGTATGAGGCGTTGGAGCGGGACGCGCGCGAGGCGGCCTCGGTCAGCGCGGCGGCGTTGCGCCTCAAGGAGAGCCGGTTCCGGTCGATGATCGAGGGCTCGCTGGAGGTGATCACGATCCTCGATGAACAGGGGACGATCACCTACGAGAGCCCCGCCGTTCAGCGTGTGTTGGGGTACGAGCCCCGTGAGCTGGTTGGTGTGAATTGCACCGAGATTCTTCATCCGGATGACCTCGAGAGGTCACGTTCGACGCTGCGAGAAGCGAAGGCTCATCCGAACAAGACGATCCAGTCGGAGGTCCGGTGCGTCAGGAAGGATGGCAGCTGGGCGGTTCTGGACACCTATACGGTCAGCTTGCTGGAGGATCCGGCGGTGCGGGGCATCGTGGTGAACTCCCGTGACGTGACCGAGGCCAGGCTGGCCAAGGAGCGGTTGTCCGAGAGCGAGCGACGGTATCGGACGCTGTACGAGGGGGCCGGGGACGCGATCTTCCTGATGGAGGGTGAGAGGTTCGTTGAGTGCAATCAGGCGACGCGTCGGCTTCTGGCGGTGGAGGAGGAGGACGTGATCGGTCGCTCGCCGCTGGACTTCTCGCCCGTGAAGCAGCCGGACGGGCGGGACTCTCGTGAGAAGGCACTGGAGAGGATCAAGACGGTTCTGGCCGGTGAATCGCAGGTGTTCGAGTGGCGTCACCTCCGGTCGGATGGGGCGGAGCTGGACGTGGAGGTGCGGCTGACGCGGATCGACATCGGGGGCAAGCCGTACATTCAGGCAGTACTTCGAGACATCACTGACCGGAAGCGGTTCGAGCAGGAGCTGGTTCGCACGGCGGATCTGCTGAGGAGCCGCAACGGCGAGCTGGAGCGTCAGCGGCGGGACCTGCGAGATAAGCAGAACGAGCTGGTCCAGATCAACCGTCAGCTCGAGGACGCCAAGACGCTCGCGGAGGCGGCGAACCGGGCCAAGAGCGAGTTCCTGGCGAACATGAGCCACGAGATCCGCACGCCGATGACGGCAATCCTGGGCTTTGCCGAGCTGCTGCAGGACAGCATCACGGCGTGCGCGGACTGCCCGGAGGGCAGGGCGTGCGAGACGAGACGGGAGAGCGTCGAGCACGTCGACACCATCAGCGTCAACGGCAAGCACCTCATGCAGATCATCGATGATATCCTTGATCTGTCGAAGGTGGAGTCGGGCAGGCTTGAGGTGGAGCCGGTCCGGTATGCGATGCTGGGGCTGATGGAGGAGATCCGCTCGTTGATGCGGGTGCGGGCCGAGCAGAAGGGGCTTGCGTTCACGGTGAGCTGTGAGGGGCGTGTCCCGGAGCACGTCTCGACCGATCCGACGCGGCTACGGCAGATCCTGTTCAACCTGCTGGGCAATGCCGTCAAGTTCACGGAGCGCGGTGAGGTGCGCGTGCATAGTTGCTTCGAGCGACGGTCGGATGGGGCGGGCGCAATGCGGTTCGACGTCATCGACACGGGGATCGGCATGTCGGCCGAGCAGATGGAGAGGCTGTTCCAGCCGTTCAGTCAGGCGGACGCCTCGACGACGCGCCGGTTCGGCGGGACGGGCTTGGGACTGAGCATCAGCAAGCGTCTGGCGCAGATGCTCGGCGGAGATATCGCGGTCGAGAGCGAGCCTGGCAAGGGATCGCGGTTCTCGCTGACGATCTCGACCGGGCCGGTCGAGGCCGAGACCTTCGTGGACCCGGCCGAGCAGCTTCGCCGGCATGAGGCGGACTGGAACGACGAGCAGGCGCGTGGCGATGAGGGGAGCGAACGGATGGAGGCGCGCATTCTGCTGGCCGAAGACGGGCTCGACAACCAGCGGCTGGTGGCGGCGATCCTGTCACGGATCGGGGCGGAGGTGCTGGTCGCCGACAACGGCCAGGCTGCCGTGCACATGGCCTTGCAGGCCGAGCAACGCGGACGGGGGTTCGATCTGATCCTGATGGACGTGCAGATGCCGGTGCTGGACGGGTATGCGGCCACGGCACAGCTTCGCCAGCGGGGCTTCGCCAAGCCGATCGTCGCGTTCACGGCACATGCGCTGACGGAGGAGCGGCAGCGGTGCATGGAGGCGGGGTGTGACGATCACCTGGCCAAACCGGTCGATCGGGAGGCGCTGGTCGCGTGTGTGCGGAAGCACCTGAGCCCAAGTCCGGATGCCGGGCAGCCTGGGCCGGCGGCGGTGAAGGCCCTTCGCAGTGAGATGGCCGACGATGAGGACATGGCCGAGCTGGTCGAGGCGTTCGTGTGCGAGCTGCCGGAGCGCGTGGAGGTGCTCGAGCGGGAGCTGGCCGGTGGGGATCTGGACCGGTTGGGTGTCCTGGTGCATCAGCTGAAGGGAGCCGGCGGGGGGTACGGGTTCCCGTCGATCTCGGCGGCGGCCGCGGCGGCGGATGAGAGCATCAAGGCGGGTGAGGAGCTGAGCAGGATTGAGGCGCGGGTTCGTGAGCTGATCGAGCTGTGCACGCGGGCGACGACGGAAAACGTCGAAACGCCGAAAGGTCGAAACGCCTAAAAGGACATGCACCGGTAGGAGAGCAGGTGGTGGGACGGGGACGTCAAGGCCCCAGACTTCAGGCTCCAGGAATAGCAAGGCTTGCTGACGGGGGCGCCGCCGATGCCGAGACCCTGAGGTCTGCAACCGGAGCCGCGACCGTCAGGGAGCTGTGGTGTTGGAGGCCTTGAACGGCAACGCTCCCTAACAGTCGCGTCTCTGCCGCAGCAACGCTCGTTGGCCGGCGCGTCCCGGACGGCGGCTCACATAGCCGGCCAGCCGACCGATTCCAATGTCGACAACCACGGGTCTGGGCACGGAAGTCGTGCTTCCCACCGCTGCCTCGACACGTGTTGGGACCCGTGGAGCGGAGGGCCGCCCTTGCCATGTTCTCTTCGGACATGGACGCGGCGTCCCGCTCGTGGTGGGGCCTAGACGCCGAAGCCGCCGGTGACCTCGAGGACGTGTCCGGTGATGTAGCTGGCCAGCGGACAGGCCATCAGGAGGATGCCGGCGGCGGCCTCGTCGGCGGTGCCGGCTCGTCCGAGCGCGGTGACCATGGGGATGAAGCCGAGCATGTCTCCGGGGACGCCGAGGGTGATCTCGTTGCCGTCGACCTGGATGGTGCCGCCTTCCTCGCGGGGTCGGGTCAGCCGGGTCTCGATGCAGCCGAAGACGACAGCGTTGCAACGGATACCGAGCTTGCCCCATTCCTTGGCGATGGTCTTGGTCATGCCGATGACGCCCATCTTGGCGGTGGAGTAGTTGACCTGGCCGGCGTTGCCGAGGGTCCCGGCGGTCGAGGAGATGTTGACGATGCATCGGGGCTCGGGCTCACGGCCCTCCTTCTTGTCGGCCTTGGCGACCTCGCGCATGTAGGGCGCGGCGGCACGGATCATGCGGAAGGGCGCGGTGCAGTGGATGTCGAGCATGGCCTGCCACTGATCGTCGTTCATCTTGTGGACGACGCCGTCCCAGGTGTAGCCGGCATTGTTGACGAGGATGTTGAGCTTGCCGAAGGCGTCGACGGCGGCCTTGACCAGAGCGTCGGGGAAGGCCGGATCGGTGATGTCGCCGGGGACGCAGGCGGCTTGTCCGCCGGCCTCGTGGATGTCGGCGACGACGGCCTCGGCGGGCTCGGCGTCGCGATCGCTGACGACGACCTGCGCTCCATGTTGGGCGAAGAGCTTGGCGGTGGCGGCACCGATGCCGCGTCCGGCGCCGGTGATGAGGGCGACGTGATCTTCCAGGAGGCTTGCCATGTCTGGTCCTTTCTGATGGTCGTTGGGGCTACGCTACCTGGCCTGGGCCCGGGCGACAGGTCGCGGCCGGCGTGAGCGGGGCGACGGGGCTGTCGTCGCTCTCAGGCGATTCGGCAGAGGGATGATAACGCGGGTGCAATAGCCGGTGCAATCGTGTGTCTGCCAGGAAGGGCCCGGCTCGGGGTCGGCCGGGGTATGTCAATTCTTGTTGGATGGTCCGCTTTGCTACTCGGCGGACGGGCGACGTGGTAGCATCAGGGATACGACATGGGGGAAATGGTTGCCCCTTGGGGCTGTGAGAGACTGCGACGATGGTTCGGGCGGTGGTCATCATCGGGATGCTGGCGGCGGTGGCGTCGGGTGGCTGGTACGGGTACACGCAATGGTTCAACGCCCCGGTGGAGGTGACCTACACGACGGCGGAGGTGGAGCGCGGGGACGTGGTGGAGACCGTCTCGGCGACGGGAACGATCGAGCCGCTGGTCAAGGTGTTGGTGGGCACGGAGGTTAGCGGGACGATTGTGAAGTGGTACGCCGACTTCAACGCGGAGGTCAAACAGGGCCACGTGCTGGCCGAGCTCGATCAGGATCGCTTCAAGGCCGTTCTCGAGATGCGCAAAGCCGCGGCGGCCGTGGCCAAGGCGCGGGTCGAGGAGGCTCGAGCCCAGCTCAACAAGCTGCGGATGGATCGAGAGCGGATTGAGAAGGCCTCGGAGCGTGGGGCGGCGACGGATTTCGAGATTCGCACGGCGCGGGCGGATGAGGCGATGGCGGCAGCGGCGCTGAGCGCGGCCGAGGCACAGTATCAGGCGGCGGAGGCGGACGTCGAGCAGGCCTCGGTCGAGCTCGACAAGACCATCATCCGATCGCCGATCGACGGGGTGGTGATCTCGCGGGACGTGGACGAGGGCCAGACGGTGGCGGCGACGATGAACACGCCGACGCTGTTTACGATCGCGAACGACCTGACGAAGATGCGGGTCAACGCGGCCGTCAGCGAGATGGACATCGGCAAGGTCCGGGAGGGGATGAAGGCCGAGTTCGAGGTCGATGCGTATCCCGACCGCAAGTTCCACGGGGTGGTCTCGCAGGTTCGCTACGCCGAGAAGGTCGAGCAGAACGTCGTGACCTACACGACGCTGATCAGTGTGGAGAATCCGGAATTGCTGCTGCGGCCCGGGATGACGGCCAGGATCCTCTTTGAGGTCAAGCGCGTCGAGGACGCCGTGAAGGTCCCCAACGCGGCGTTGCGGTTCATACCCGAGCAGGAGCGCGCCAAGCTCCGGCACCAGACCGATGAGAGCGAGACGTCGAAGTCGCCGTGCGTCTATGTGCTGCGCGACGACGAGCCTGTCCAGCTCGCGGTCGAGCTCGGCTTGACCGACGGCAAGTATACGGCCATCACATCCGACGGCCTCGAGCCCGGGCAGGCCGTCGTCACGGCAGAGGAAGGCCACGGTTCCGATTCCAAACGGGGACGTAAATGAGTGCCCCACTCATCGACGTTCGCGACGCGTGGAAGTCGTACCATGTCGGCTCGGTCGAGGTGCCGGCGGTGCGGGGTGTGTCGCTACGCTTGAACCATGGCGATTTCGTGGCCGTCACGGGCGCGAGCGGATCGGGCAAGTCGACGTTCCTGAACCTGATCGGCTGCCTCGATCAGATCGACCGGGGCAGCTACTGTTTCGAGGGGCGGTCGACCGAAGGGCTGTCGCGCCGCGACCTGGCCACGCTGCGCAACCGGCGCATCGGCTTCGTCTTCCAGACGTTCAACCTGCTGCCACGATCGACGATCGTGTACAACGTCGCTTTGCCGCTGGCGTATCAGGGCGTTGGACGGCGCGAGCGCAATGGTCGGGCCGCGGAGATGTTGGAGCGGGTCGGCCTGGCCGAACGACTGAGACACCATCCCAACCAGCTCTCAGGCGGTCAGCAGCAGCGCGTCGCGATCGCACGGGCGCTGGTGACGCAGCCGGCGATCGTGTTGGCCGACGAGCCGACGGGAAACCTCGACAGCAAGACCGGCACGGGGATCATGGAGTTCCTTCGCCAGCTTAACCGCGACGAAGGGATGACCATCCTGCTGGTGACGCATGAGGCCGACGTGGCCGCGTACGCGGATCGGGAGATCGTCTTCCGGGACGGCGAGATCGTCGACGACGGGCTCCCGGCCGTCAGGGACGCGATGTCGAGGGTGTCGTAGTCAGATGGGCCCGCTGACCCTCATTGCCGAAGCGCTGCACAGCCTGACCAAGAACGTGGTCCGGACGGCGCTGTCGATCCTCGGCATCGTCATCGGCATCGCCTCGGTGATCGCGATGATGGCGGTCGGCAC
Source organism: uncultured Planctomycetales bacterium (assembly GCA_964622545.1). Lineage (GTDB taxonomy): Bacteria > Planctomycetota > Phycisphaerae > UBA1845 > JAFGLZ01 > JAFGLZ01. The sequence continues at coordinate 77,734 of CAZUQM010000024.1, forward strand.
GGGCACCCAGCAAGCGGTCGAGGAGGAGATGTCCCGATGGGGGGACGATTGGATCGTCTGTTGGTACGAGGGCCGGCAGCGGGGCGGCCTTCGAAGGAGAACGGGGGCTGAGGCGCACGTCGTCAAGAAGGACTCCGAGGCCGTTCGAGACCTATGCCAGTCGATCCGTGCCGTGTCCATCTCCTACAACATCGGCGACAGGCAGGTCATCTCAAGCTATGACAACCACAACACGTCGGTCCGCGGGGTGGAGCCGAGCTTCTTTGGCATCCGACGGCGCGGGGTCCTGCGCGGTCGGGAGATGACGGACCAGGACGTGCGTCTGCGCAGCAAGACATGCTGGCTGGGCCTGACCGTCGTCGAGAAGCTGTTCGGCACGATCGATCCGATCGGTGAGACGGTCCGAATCGACCGGCATCCGATCGAGGTGGTCGGCATCTTGACGCCGAAGGGATCGAGCGGCCGAGGCTACGACGCCGACGATACAGTCTTCATGCCGTGGACGTCGGTGCAGACGCTCCTGGCCGGAAACCGGCCGCCCTACGTCTTTTACGCCGCTGCCAAGCCTTCCGTGTCGATGGAGGCGGCGAAGGACGAGATCCTACAGCTCTTGCGCGAACGCCACCACGTCAGCGAAGGTGAGGAGGAACCGTACGGGATGTTCGATCGCGGTCAGCTGGCCGAGTCGAACACGAAGATCACGGGCACCTTCAAGATTCTCCTGACGTTCATCAGCTCGATCGCCCTGCTCGTTGGTGGCGTAGGCATCATGAACATCATGCTCGTCTCGGTGACCGAGCGGACGCGCGAGATCGGGCTGCGGATGGCGATCGGAGCCAAGTCGCGCCACATCCTGACGCAGTTTCTGTGCGAGGCCGTTGTGCTGTGCGCGATCGGCGGGCTGCTGGGCTTCGGTCTGGGCTACGTGCTGGCGAAGGTGACGAGCTACTCGCTGCTCGAGGATCTGACGGGTGGCCTGACGGTCGAGTGCGAGCTGTCGTATGCGATGGTGGCCGTGGCGATCGGCGTCTCGACGGCCGTGGGGATGTTCTTCGGGTTCTATCCGGCGTACCGCGCGAGTCGGCTCGATCCGATCGAGGCGCTGCGGTACGAGTAAGGTCTGGGGTCTGGGCGAGAGACGACGCGTCCGGGTGTGGACGTGTCGCCTCGCAGGCAGGAGGCCATTGACGACGATGGGGCTGCTGACGGTCCTTGCCGAAGCGCTGCACAGTTTGACCAAAAACGTCGTGCGCACGGGGCTGTCGATCTTGGGCATCGTGATCGGCATCGCGGCCGTGATCGCGATGATGGCGGTCGGCACCGGCACGCAACGCGCCGTCGAGGAGGAGGTTTCTCGCCTCGGCGACGATTGGCTCGTCGCGTGGTGGGAGGGTCGCAGGCGTGGGGCGGTGCGACAGAAGGAGGGCGTTCGTCCCACGGTGGTTCAAGACGACGTGGAGGCCATCCGTGAGCAGGTTCGGGGGATCCGTGCCATGAGCCTTGCGTACTGGTTCGGCGGCAAGCAGGTTATCTCGGCCATCAGCAACTACAACACGATGATTCGCGGGATGGAGCCCTCGTGTTTCGATATCTTCCGGTGGGACGTGTTGCGCGGACGCACGATGACGGAGGAGGATAACGACCAGCGTCGGAAGGTCTGTTGGCTGGGGATGACGGTCGTGGAGGAGCTGTTCGGGGGAATGGACCCGCTCGGGGAGACGATCCGGATCGATCGACATCCGATCGAGGTGGTGGGTGTCCTCATGCCGAAGGGCTCGGATGCCGACGGCGAGGACCTCGATGATGTCATCGTGATGCCGGTGGCGACGTCCCAGACGCTGCTGGCGGGTAACAGGCCGCCGAGCGTGTTCTTTGCCGCGGCCGAGCGCGGCGTACCCATTCAGACGGTCAAGGAGCGCATCCTTGCCCTGATGAGAAAGCGACACAAGGTCGGTCCCGACGAGGACGATCCCTATGCCATGTTCGACCGCTCGAGGTACGCCGACGCACGGGGCCGCATGACCGGTGCGTTTAAGACGCTCATGCTGATCATCGCGTCGATGTCTCTGCTGGTGGGCGGGGTGGGGATCATGAACATCATGCTGGTCTCGGTGACCGAGCGGACACGGGAGATCGGCGTGCGGATGGCGATCGGCGCGAAGTCGCGCCACATATTGACGCAGTTCTTGTGCGAGGCGGTCGTCCTGTGCGGCCTGGGAGGGCTGTTGGGCTTCGCGCTGGGTTGGGGGCTGGCCCACTTCACGACGCAGAACTTCATGACCACGCTGACGAGGGGCCTGACGGTCGAGTGTGAGCTGTCGTACACGATGGTGGCCGTGGCGATCGGCGTGTCGGGCGCGGTGGGGGTGTTCTTCGGGTTCTATCCGGCCTGGCGGGCGAGCCGTCTGGACCCGATCGATGCGCTGCGGTACGAGTGAGCGGCGGGGCCAGGTACTTCCGGTGGCCATGTCGTGGAAATTGCCGGATGGATGGGAACCGGTGTGCGCCGAGCCTGTCTAAGGATGCATCGAGAGTGGGGGAATGCGGCCGGCACGCTTCGGCCGACCACTTCGGGTCAAGACGGGTTCAGGAGGATGGTCATGCGCGCATGGGGTTGGTTCAGCGTCGTCGTCCTGTGGGGCCTCTTCGGGGGCGGGATCGCGTGGGCGGATGGGCAAGGTCTCACGATCTACAACGAGAACTTTGCGGTCGTGCGAGAGAGCGTGCCACTGGACCTTAAGGCGGGCGTGAACGAGATCCGCTTCGCGGAGATGACCGCGCATGTGGAGCCGGATTCGGTGATCCTGCGCGACCCCGCGGGCAAGCGAGCGCTGCGTATCCTCGAGCAGAACTACCGCGCCGACCCCATCTCGCAGGGCCTGCTGCTGAATCTGTACGAGGGCAAGTCCATCGACTTCGTCGCCTACCACGACGGAAAAGAGACGATCGTCCGCGGCAAGATCATCCGCAGCGGCTACGTGATGCACTACTCGGGGATGAGTCGTTACGGCCAACAGTATGCTCGCCATCAACGGTCGTACCACCACGGCGGCGGCGGGCAACCTCTCATCGACGTCGACGGCAAGCTGCGGTTTGGGCTGCCGGGCACGCCGCTCTTCCCGGCGCTGACGGACGAGACGATCCTGAAGCCGACGATGCACTGGCAGCTCGCCACGGATGAGGCGGGCAAGTTGGACGCCGAGCTGAGCTACGTGACCGGCGGGATGAGCTGGGAGGCCGACTACAACCTCGTCGCGCCGGAGCGGGGCGATGAGCTGGACATCATCGGCTGGGTCACGCTGGACAACCAGAGCGGCAAGACGTTCCGCGACGCGCGGATCAAGCTGATCGCCGGCGACGTCAGCAAGCTGGCGCCGGATCGACCGCAGGTGGAGCTGTCCCGATCAAGTGGGCTGCGAGACCTTGGCTATGTTGGGCAGCCCGCCGTCCGCGAGAAGGCCTTCGACGACTACCACCTGTACACGCTCGCACAGCGGACGACCCTGCGGGATCGGCAGACCAAGCAGGTCGAGCTCATCCGCGCCTCGGGCGTTGCAAGCACCCGGTTCTACGTCTACGACGGGGCGAAGATCGACCGTCGGCGGTTCCGCGGCTGGAGCTCGGAGAGCATCCGGACGCATCGGGACTATGGTGTGGCGTGCAACAAGAAGGTCTGGTCGATGCGGGAGTTCGTGAACACGAAGGAGAACGGCCTGGGATGGCCGCTGCCCAAGGGCCGGCTCCGCTTCTACCGCCGTGACGACGACGGCCAGCTCGAATTCACGGGCGAGAACGTCATCGACCACACGCCGGCGAACGAGACGGCGCGGGTCTATACGGGCAGTGCTTTCGATCTGGTCGGTGAGCGGAGGCGGACCGACTACGAACTGGAGTCGGACCGCAATCAGCTCGAAGAGGCGTTCGAGATCAAGCTCCGCAACCACAAGAAGCAGGCCGTCGAGGTCCGCGTGGTCGAGCACCTGTACCGCTGGTCGACGTGGGAGATGGTGCGGCACGCGACCGACTACAAGGAGCTCGAGTCGCAGGCGATCGAGTTCCGCGTCCGCGTGGAGCCCGAAAAGGAAGAGACGATCACGTACCGCGTTCGGTATACGTGGTAAAGTAGGCATGTGGCCTCGACGGGGGACGGCCGAAATGACGGGACGAGCGCATGCCGCCTTCCAGCAAGAGCCAACGGTGCCGCCACCTCGTCCTGGTGCTGGGCGATCAGTTGGACGCGGGCTCAGCCGCGTTTGACGGGTTCGACAAGGCCGAGGACGCGGTCTGGATGGCCGAGGTGGCCGGCGAGGCCGAGCACGTCTGGTCGAGTCAGCCCCGGATCGCGATGTTCCTGGCGTGTATGCGGCACGCCCGCGAGGCCTTCCGCAAGCGAAAGATCACCGTCCACTACCGGCAGATCGACGATCGCGGCAACCGCGGGACTCTTGGCGAGGAGTTGGCCGGGGCGATGCAACGGCTGAGGCCCGAGCGCCTGATCGTCGTCGAGCCGGGCGAGTACCGTGTGCGGAAGGCGCTGATTGAGACGGCGCGGGAGGCGGGCGTCGAGCTGGAGCTCCGACCCGATCGGCATTTCCTTGGCAGCGTCGAGGCGTTCAACGAGCATGCCGAGGGCCGCAAGCAGCTCATCTTGGAGCACTTCTACCGCTGGATGCGCCGCGAGCATGACGTCCTGGTGACGGGCGGCGAGCCGATCGGCGAGCAGTGGAACTTCGACGTCGACAACCGGGAGAGCTTCGCCAAGACGGGGCCCGAGGGGCTAGCCGCGCCGCAATCGTTTCGGCCGGATGCGATCACGCGCGAGGTGCTCGACGTGGTGCGACGGCGGTTCGGCGAGCATCCTGGCGGGCTGGATCACTTCGATTGGCCGGTGACGCCGCGGCAGGCCAGGGCGGCGCTGGACGATTTCATCACGCACCGGCTGGGCGATTTCGGGACGTACCAGGACGCGATGTGGACGGGCGAGCCGTACCTGTTTCACTCGCGTCTGTCGGCGGCGCTGAACCTAAAGCTGCTCGATCCGAGGGACGTGATCGCGGCGGCCGAGGTGGCGTACCACGACGGCGCCGCCCCGATCAACGCCGTGGAGGGCTTCATCAGGCAGGTCCTCGGCTGGCGGGAGTTCGTGCGGGGTGTGTACGGGCGGTTCATGCCGGACTACCTCGAGAGGAACGGGCTGGGCGCCGAGGCGGAGCTGCCGGGCTTCTACTGGACGGGCGAGACGGACATGGCCTGCTTGCGGGAGGCGATCGGTCAGACGCTGGCCTATGGCTACGCCCATCACATCCAGCGGCTGATGGTGACGGGGCTGTTCGCGCTGCTGCTGGGCGTGCGTCCGAAGGCGGTGCATGCATGGTACCTGGCGGTGTATGTGGATGCGGTGGAGTGGGTCGAGCTGCCGAACACGCTCGGGATGTCCCAGTTCGCCGACGGGGGCATCATGGCCACCAAGCCCTACGCGGCGACGGGCAAGTACATCCGGCGACAGAGCAACTACTGCGGGGGGTGCCGCTACGATCCGGACGCGGCGACGGGTGAGACGGCGTGCCCGTTTACGACGCTCTATTGGGACTTCCTTGCACGGAACCGTGAGCGGCTGGCGAAGGTCCCGCGGATGGGCATGCAGCTCCGGAATGTGGATCGCAAGGCGGCGTCCGATCTCAAGGGCATCCGTCGGCAGGCGGACGAGGTCAAGCGGAGCTTGGCGTAAGAACGCCTTCCACGGGGTGCGTTCGCGTGACGGTTCATTCCACGGGCGGCTGCGATTCTGACGGACTCTCAAGCCCGCGGATGCCTGGCGGTTTGAGCGATGGGGTGGTGCGGAGGACAGGACCCCGCTGGGGACAGCGGGGCTCGGTTCCGACGGCCCTTGGACTTTCATTCCCTCTTGCAGGCCATCAGATCGTCTATCGCGTCGAGGCATTCGCCATAGGGGTTAAGGACCTGGAGACGGATCGTCTTGGCGTCGGCGCGGAAGAGCAGGATGTTCTCCTGTGACGAGTAGGTGTAGACCGCGCGGGGGTCTTGGGCGGTCTTCTTCCAGTAGGTGTTCCACGGGGCCTTCTCTTCGGCGTAGTAGGGCGCGCCGCCGCCGCCGGAGGTGAGGTACCAGCAGGGGTGCTTGAGGTCAGCCAGGGGCGAGCAGGCCTCCTCGGGCCAGGCGATGCGGCCGTCGTCGTTGCGGTCGTCGCGTTTCGGCTCGCCGAGAGGCACGTCCTTGGTGATCAGGATGCGGTGGTAGGCGTGCTCGTCGGAGCCGAGCACCGCGGCGACCTTGCTGGAGGCGGCGACCATGCGGACCAGCTCGTTGCGGACCTCGACGACGCCCTTGGCGGCGGGGACGAGCTTGCCGTCGGTGAAGGTGCGGGCGCGGACGGCGTTGTTGCCGTGCCACCACATGGCGTCCTCGACGTGGCCGCCGTTGGGGAAGACGGGCTCCTGGGCGTAAAGCAGGATGTAGCGGATGCTGTCGTCCGTCTCGGCCCGCTCGAGCTGCCGGTGAATCCAGCGGAGCTGGTCGTCGAGGACGTAGCCCTCGGGGCAGCCTCCGAACTCACGGGAGCCGTGGGCGGCCCAGTAGTTGTTGTTGTAGGCGATGCACAGCACGGGCCCGTACTGGAACGAAAAGACGTTCTCTTTGTAGGGCGGCAGGCGTTTGTCGTCGGGTTCGGGTCCGTTGCGAGGGTTGAGGAACTCGCGGGCGAAGACGGCCTCGGCGCTGTGGGTGGCGTAGGGCCAGCGGTCGAGGCGGATGCCCTTGCCTTGGCCGGTGTGATAGCTACGGAGCAGGGCCTCGTGGTTGCCCATGGCGGGGTAGACGGGGCGTGTATTCCAGAAGCCGGTGACGGCCTGCTTCCAGGCCTGGAGCTGCGAGGCGAAGTCGTCGAGGCTGGTGGTGTAGCCGTTGACGAGGTCGCCGCCCATGATGAAGAAGTCGGCGCCCTTGGCCGCGGCCAGGGCCATGAGGCGCTCGAGCGTGATGTGGTTCATGCCCATGTAGGCGAGCATGCCGCCGCCGTCGCCTTCGCGGCTGTCCCCGGTGTAGGCGAAGACGACCGGGGTGTCGGTCGACCCGGGCTTGGGGGCGGTGCGGAACGACATCCATCGGGTTTGCGTCGGCCCGAGGTCGATACGATAGCGGTAGGCGGTCGCGGGCGTGAGTCCCGTCAGGGCGATCTCGTGGCGGATCTGGGGACGGCTGCTAGGGAAGGTACGACCGTTCTTGAGGACGACCTTGGCGGTGGTCGGTTCGCTCGTGTGTAACGCGACGACCACGCGCGAGGGGTCGCCGCTGTGCAGCTCGCCGACGAAGGGGCCTTCGACGACGGTCGGTAGCGGGGTGATACCGTCGTCGGACCTGCTGAAGGCGACGAAGGTGTCGTACGTGCCGAGGTCTCGATCGGCGCCGTCCTGCTCGAGGTGGAGCCTGAAGCGGACGCAGACGCAGCCGCGGTCGGTCCAGTCGTTGGCGTTGTACTTGTCTTGGAAGAACTTGACCACGGGCAGGAGGGTGCGCCCGCGGCGGACGGTCGCGTCGGCACGAAACCGCTTGTAGGCGAAGTCGGCCTCGCGGGCCTCGAAGGGATAGGGGCCGGCGTAGGCGATGCCGTAGATGTCGTTGGGGTCGATGGTGGTGCCATCGAGGAGTTCGCGACAGGCGGCGAAGTCGGCCACGAGGCCGGAGCGGTTCGTCTGCTTCTGGATCGCGGCGCGGACCTGGTGCAGGGCGAGCAGGTTGCGGATCTTCTGATGGGGGATCTCGCGGTGCTGCTGGTTGAGTCTGGCCGCGTCGATGGGCAGGTCCTGCCCGCGTGCCTGTGTGATAAGACCCAGGGCACCCAAAAGGGCGACCCCCACGAGCAATCGGATGATCACGTTCAATCTCCTATGATGCGGCATGGGCCGGCTCCCGGCTCGGCCGACGACCGCAGGCGGTACTATCCCCGGCGGCGTCCGACGGGGCAAGTCCGTCACGGGCGGCTCTGCGGAGGCTGTTATAGCGGTGGGAACGTTAGCGGAGTGTTAGCGCTGCGGGGAATCGTGTGGAAGAAAGAGACTCCGAGTGATGCAGCACGATCCGATCTGTTACCGCCGGATCTCCAAAGGATCGCGTTGGGCGGCCCATCGCTTCAGCGATGGGGGACGCGCATCGCCGTGCGAACGCTCGCCGCACAATCAGAGACCGTCACGCAGCGCGGTCGTGTGCCGCTGTGTCGACGTGTCGATGTGTTGACCTGTTGACGGGGGGATCGTGCCGCACCCTGCCTCGCCAAGCCTGCTTGGGGAAGGCGACGCAGCCCAAGGGCTAGGCGATGGGTACCAGCGGGGCTCGGCACGGGCTTGAAGCTACAGGCCGTGCTCGTAGCCGCGGGCTTCCAGGGGCTCGAGCGCGTCGTCGGCCCGACGCAGAGACAGGCCGGCAGGGACGATGGTGCCGACCCGGTGGAGTTGCTCGGCCAGGTCGGCGGGGACTTGCTGGGCGGGCATGACGACGAGGAGCTCGAAGTCCTCACCGTCGTGCAGCGCGTGATGGAGGGGGCTCTCGCCGCCGTCGCTGGAGATCTCTCGTGCGGCATCGCTGATGACGCCTTCCAGGAGCCGTTCGTCCAGGACCGCGCCGAGGCCCGAGGCGTCGCAGATTCGCGAGAGGTCGAGCGCCAGGCCGTCGCTGAGGTCCATCATGGCGTGCAGGTCGAGTCGGGCGGCGAGCCGGTCGGCCAACGCGATGCGCGGCTCGAACGTGAGGTGCCGGCCGAGCAGGCTCCCGCCAAGGGGGCCCGTGACATACACAGCGTCGCCGTCGCGGGCGCCGGATCTGAGGATCGGTTGCCGGTCGCCGGGACAGCGACCGAGCATGGTCACGGACAAGGCCAGCGGACGGTTCCAGCTCGTGGTGTCGCCGCCGACGATGGGGCAGTCGTAGCGGTCGGCGGTGGCTCGCATGCCGTCGTGGAGTCGCTTGGCCAGGTCGAACCCGGCGCCGCGAGGCAGGGCCGCCGAGACCACGGCGCAGACGGGCATGGCGGCCATGGCGGCCAGATCGCTGAGCGAGCAGGCGATCGCCTTGTGGCCGATCGAAGCGGGGTCGTGCTCGGTGGTGTCGAAGTGGGTGCCGTCGAGGAGCATGTCGGTCGTGATGAGGAGGCGTCCGCCGGTCCATTGCACGACGGCCGCGTCGTCGCCGATGCCGGTGTGGACGTCGGGGGCGGGGCTCGTGCGGTGGGCGAGCCAATCGAGGAAGGCTTGTTCGGTGTTCATGCTGGGCGTTCTCATGCCGGCACGCGATCCGGATCGGCTGAGACGGCCTCCGCTCGGCTCCGGCCGAGGGCCGGCTTGGCTCGGACCAACACGTCACAGCCGAGGGCGGCCGTGCCACACGGGCGGGTCGCGGTGGCGGCGGTCACTGGGTCGGTTGCTCGTGGGCGTGGGGACATCCTACCATGGAGGTGTGATCAGGTTCGAACGAATTCGCTTAGGCCGGTCTGCCTTGAGGCGATGGCCCATGCCGGGCGTGAGGGGCCGGTGGCGTGTGATCGTCGCGGTCGGACTGCTGTGCGGGGCGACGGGCCGGCTGGTGGGCGAGACGGCTCGGGAGGATCAGGGGCGGTCGGCATCTGCCTCGTTGGCGGCGTCGTCGGATACGGTCAGGTTTGACGCGGACGGGGTCTTGGCCCCGCTGCCGAGAGCCCCGGAGCACGAGCGTGAGCTGCTTGGGCTGCTGGGGGAGGCTTGGTCGATCCAGCGGTCGGCGCATTGTGTTGTGGCGCATCGAGGCGGTGGTGCGGGCATCGTGCTCGAGCAGGCGGAGACGACGTACGCTCGTGTGATCGGGTTCTGCGGGGCGATGGACCTGCCGCTGTGGGCGCCGAGGGCCAAGCTGGAGGTCATCGCGTGCCAGACGTGGGCGTCGTATCAGCGTGTGGTTGCGTCGATGACGGGGTCGGGCGAGTCGCGGTGCGGGGTGTATCTGCCGTGGGTGAACCGGTCGGTCGTGTGTGATGTTCGGGCGTCGCCGGAGGTGTCGGCGTTGCGGGAGCGGATCACGGCAGTGCGTCGGGCGCTTGGGCATGGCGCCGACGGGGCCAGCGAGGCATCCGCCTCGGCTCGGCGGCGGCTGGACAGACTGGAGCGAAGGCTGCACGAGGCGGTCGAGCGAGTCGGGCGGATGGTCGTTCAGCACGAGCTGGCGCATCACGTCCTGTATGTGGTCGGGATTCATCGCGCCGATGCGGATCAGCCTGCCTGGTTGGTAGAGGGGCTGGCGACTTTGTTCGAGGTCCCGCTGGATGTGGCTTGGGACGGCGGCCTGCCGCCGGTGAATCAGGAGCGGCTGGCGGACTGGCGTCGAGCGAGGGCATCGGGGGCGCTGCCGGGTGTGGGGGAGGTCTTATCGGGCCGGGGTCCGGATGGGAAAAACCCGCAAGCCGAAACAAATTTCTATGCCCAGGCGTGGGCAATGGTATACTATTTGAGTAAGAGACATTCAGATCGCTTCACCGCCTACGTGCGAGCACTGCTCGCTCGTCGCCCGGGACGAGCAGTCGTCGGACTGAAGGGGCGGGAGGAGTTTATCCGAATTTTCGGTCCCATTGATAAGGTGTTCACATCTCAATGGGAGAATTGTGTGTCCGGTCTTCCCTCGAGGAGGGGAGAGGAAAAGCGCTGACAGCAAGGGCTTGGTTGTCGAGGGAGCACGTGTGGCTACCTGAGGCATCGCCTGCCGGGAAGGGATCGGACGCAACACGTTGCCGCCAAGCAGCGTGAATGCCGTTCACCTTTCGCGTGGCGTGGCCGACATAGGTACCAGACGCGCTGACTATGGACCAGCACTCACTCGAGAAACTGGAGTTCCACCGGGTCCAAGCGCTGCTGGCGACGTACTGCCGCAGTAGCCTCGGCAGGGGTCTTGCCGCGCAGATCTCGCCTGCCCGCAAGCGGCCGATGATCCGTCGATGGCTCCAACAGACCTGCGAGATGCAGGCGCTGGTGGATGAGGTGGGGCTGCCTCCGATGGCGGGTGTCCATGATATCCGCGATCTGGTGGACCGGGCTGTGCCGCCGACGCGTTTGACGCCGAAGGACTTCGCCACGATGGGCGAGACGCTGGCGGCGACGCGTGAGCTGCGGCGGTGGATCGATCAGGCCGAGACCGAGATGCCGACGCTGGTGAGCGTGACCGAGCGGATCGTCGATTTCGGCTTCATTGCCGACCAGATCAACCGGGCCGTGGACGCCCAAGGGGCGATGCGGGACGACGCGTCGGAGCGGCTAGGTCGGATTCGCCGGGCCATCTCGGAGGCGAGCGACCAGATCGGCGTGGTGATCGGGCGTCTGCTGCGGTCGACCCACGTGACCAAGATGCTGCAATTCCCGAATGCGACGTTCCACAACGATCGGATCGTGCTGCCGCTCAAGAGCGAGCATCACGGTCGGCTGGAGGGGATCATCCATCGCAGCAGCGACACGGGCGCGACCTTGTTCGTCGAGCCCGCCGAGGTCGTTGAGCTGAACAACGCCATCGCCAAGCTCCGTCGAGACGAGCACGAGGAGATCGGGCGGATCCTGTTCAAGCTGACCCGCGCGGTCCACGCGAACGCCGGGGCGATCGGCCGCGCGATCGGGGCGATCGCGACGTTGGACCTGATCGTGGCGAAGGTGCTGATGGCCCGGGAGCACGAGATGGTCGTGCCCGAGCTCAGCGACGAGGGCGTGCTGCAACTGCGCTCGGCGCGGCATCCGGTGCTGCTGGCGATGCAGCGAGAGGAGGTCGAAGCCGGGTTGGAACCGCGCGAGGTGGTGCCGATCGACGTGCGCCTGGGCGACGATTTCGACCTGCTGATCATCACGGGACCGAACACGGGCGGCAAGACGGTCGCGCTCAAGACGACGGGGCTGCTGACGTTCATGGTGCACGCGGGGCTGCCGATCCCGGCCGGGCCGGGAAGCTGCGTGCCGGTGCTGGACGACATCCTGATTGACGTGGGCGACGAGCAGTCGTTGGAGCAGTCGTTGTCGACGTTCAGCGCCCACCTGTCGCGCATCCTGCACGTCCTGGGCCGGGCCACGAGGCACACGCTGGTGCTACTGGACGAGTTGGGCGCGGGGACGGATCCGGACGAAGGCGCGGCGATCGGCCGGGCGATCGTCGATCGGCTGCTGGGGTTGAGGTGTCTGGGGATGCTGACGACGCATCTGGGGGCGCTGAAGTCGATTGGGTTGAACCACGACCGGGCCGACAACGCCGCGGTGGAGTTCGATGTGGAGACGTTGCGGCCGACGTACCGGCTGGTGATCGGCCAGCCGGGACAGAGCAACGCAATCGCGGTGGCGGCGCAGCTCGGGATGCCGGCGGAGATGGTGGAAGCGGCCAAGGGCTACCTGCCGGAGCAGCACCGGGCGCTGTCGGAGGCCATCGCCGGCACGCTGGACTCGCGTCGCAAGGCCGAGCAGGCGCGGGCCGAAGCCGAGGACGCCAAGGTGGCCGCGGCCGACGCCCAGGCCGATGCGTTGGCGCGGGCGGAGGAGCTGAACAAGCTGAAGAGCGATTTCGAGACCTGGGCGCAGCGCGTGACGCACCTGCGCGCCGGCGATGCGGTGCATGTGATCAGCTTCGACTGCAAGGGACGCGTGGTCCGGATCAAGCTGGCCCAGCAACGGGCCGAGGTGGACCTCGGTGAGAAGACGGTCGACATACCGCTGAGCGACCTGCATCCGGACGACGCGCCCGCACCGCCTCCGAAGCCGCCGAGGCCCGAGTCGGAGGTGGTCGCGCCGGCCAAAAACGCCGAGAAGGCGACGCCGCCAGCGAAGGGCAAGAAGGCACCGGCCAAGGGTTCCTCTGGCCGACAACACAAGACGGGCGGCAACGGTCACAAGAAGAAGGAGCCGCTGATCGAGGCCCCGCCGATGTCGCCCGAGCAGATCTTGGCACTGAAGCCGGGCGATCACGTGTTCGTCCGTCGGTTCCAGAAGGTCGGCGACGTGGTGCGGCTCAAGCCGGAGAAGTCGAAGGTGGTGGTGAGCCTCGGGATGATGGACGCCGAAGTCGACTTCGAGGAGGTGTGCACCTGCCCGAGCGGGGCAAAACGGGGCGGGAACGGCTCGAAGGAAGGGGCCTCGCGTGGCGCCACCGGCTCGAGCAAGAAGAAGCGTGCGAGCCGGAAGGACGACGCCAACCGGACGGCGGAGACGTCGGCGAAGCGTTCGTAGCGGCCCGGCAAACCACCCGACCACGGGGGCACCCCAGGATGGGTGCAGTGTTTCAGAACTGGCGCGACGATGTATGGCACCCATCCGATTGGCGATGAGTTCTGAGCCGCGGGATTCATCCCGCGCGGCCTGCCAGCGCCGCGCGCCATGCATGTCGCGGCTCGGGGGGCTCGCCGCAAGCCGCTTGGGCAGATACTCGCCCCGTCTGCAGAAGGCGTCAGGGAGCAAGCTCGAGGACAGCTTCACCAGAGCGGCGAATCCATTCCAGAGATCAATCCAGGTGACTGCCTCAGTCTGACGAACCGGGCGGTCTGCTTGCCCCATCCCTTGCCGACGTCGTGGAAGCCGATCCAGATCCGACCGGGACTTCGCTCGTAGACGAAGGGATACGTCACCTGCTTGCCCCATGCGGTGACGATCGGATCGCGCCAGGTGAGGCCGTCGTCGCTCGAGAAGATCACCCGTAGCTCCTGGCGGTGGTGCTTGAGCGGATTCCAGGCGAAGGCGAGTGTCCCGTCGGTCAGGGCGGTGACGTGGCATGGTGCATTGGTGGCGGGGATGGCGGTCTTGGTGGGCTTAGCCCAGTCGAGGCCGCCCTCGCTGGAGAAGGACTGCCAGAAGCGCCCGCGTGTGGTGCGGATGACCATCCAGAGGCGGCTGTTGCGGAGCTGGACGACGGCGGGCTCGATCGCGCCGTCGTGGTCGCCTCGGCCTCCGATGTCGAGCGGGTTGCTGAGCCGCCAGGTCTTGCCGCCGTCGGCGGAGACGACGGTGCGGCTGACGAGTCGGCCGGGGTCGGAGACGTAGTGGCTGAAGGGCACGACAAGGTTGCCGCCGCGGGTCTCGATCGCGCCGTTGGTGGCGCCGCTGTAGCCGCGATAGATCCTCTGCTTGTGGGTCCAGCTACGTCCGCCGTCGCGGCTCTGGACGGTCCACAGGTCACTACGGTCGTCGGGGGTGGGGTTGCCGTCCTTCCAGGCGTGCTTGTGGAAGCCCAGGTAGAAGACGTGGACCACGCCGTTGCGGGTCGTCAGCAGGGATGGGCCGGTGGCCTGACATTCGGGATGACGGAGGATCTCCTTCTCGTCGGTCCAGGTCGCGCCGTCGTTGCGGGTGGCTCGCATGGCGAGGTACGTCGAGCCCGGCGGGCCGTAGGGGTTGCCGACGGCGTAGACGGTCAGAATGCCGCCGTCGGGCAGTCGTGCCAGGCCGGTACCGCTGATGGTCTCGTGACTGGTGGGCGGGGTGATCTCGCGGCAAGCCGGGTTGAGCAGCGTGAAGGGCCCGGCGCGGCGCCAGGGGCGCTTGGCGAGCTTGTCGGTCTCTGCGAGCTGGCGGACCTGCTCGACGAGCATGCCGGCGACGAGGGCCTGACCCTTGGCGTTCGGGTGCATGCCGTCGAGCAGGAGGGCGTCGACGTCGTCGGAGGCCTGGAAGGCAGCGTCGACGTCGATCAGCGGGATCTTGAGCTCGGCGGCGAGGTCTCGCGCGGCGGCGGCGTAGTCTTTGAGCGTGACGTTGAAGCCGTCCGGGTCGTCGGGCTTGTAGGGCCGCTTGCCGTACATCTGTTTGAGCTTGGGCGTCCAGCGGAGCGGATTGGGCGTCATGAGGAGGACGGTCGAGTCGCGCTCGATGAGCGCGGTGACGATCCGCCGGAGGTTCTTGCGGTAGGCGTCGAGGCGGACACGGGGACCGTTGGCAGGCGGCTTCCTCCAGACGTCGACGGCCGAGTCGTTGATGCCGAACTGGACGACGGCGACCGTCGGGCCGAACGCCAGCACGTCGCGCTCGAAGCGGCGCAGGGCCATGGCCGTGGTGTGGCCGCCGACGCCGGCGTTGATGACGGTCGCGTCGATGCCATGCTTGGGCAGCTCGGTGCGGAGGACGTCGGCGTAGACGCGGAGGGGCTTGCCGTCGACCTGGCGTGGCGCGGTGGTGGAGTCGCCGAAGGCGACGATCATGACGGCGTCGCGGGCGTGGGCGGGTGCCACCAAGGCTGCAACAGCAAGGACACTCAGGGCACGTAGATTCATCCAGGGATCCTCTCGAGTCGAGTCAGGATGTGTGCTGTGAACATGCTGGGATACGATACCGCGTTGCGGTGAAAGGACAACGGCCTCGAGCCGCTCGGTCATCTGATCGATGAGAGCCGAGTGGCTCGAGGCCGGGTTCATATCAGGATGGCGGAGAAGGCTCCTGACATCTTTGTGTGGTTGTCTACAGCGTGTACGGCCCGCGACGCTTGCGGTCGATGAGGTCGTTGGCCTCGTTGTCGCCGATGAAGACCTCCTTCTCGGGGTCCCATTTGAGCTTGCGGCCGGTCCAGCGGGCGATGTTGCCGAGGTGGCACATCGTGGAGGATCGGTGGCCGATCTCCACGTCGCAGATGGGCTTGGTGCCCTTGACGATGCACTCGAACCAGTTGCCCATGTGGTCGTGCGAGCGGTAGAGCCGCTTGTCGCCGCTGCCGATCTTGCCCTTGGCGATGTCGTCGGGCCACGACTGGCACTTTCGCCGGCCAATGAGGATCTTGCCCTTCTCGCCCTCGAACACACCGCCGCCGCCGGGGCCCTTGTCGTCGCAATGGACCTCAACGCCGTTGTCGTAGCGGAAGACGACGGGGCCCTTGAGGCCCTTGCCGACGGGCCAGACCTCGGTCGGGCCGGACAGGTCGGTGCCGAGGGCCCACTGGATCATGTCGAGGCCGTGGGCGCCCCAGCCGGTCATCTCGCCGCCGCTGTAGGGACGGTAGGAGATCCAGCCGGTGGGATGGGGCCGCGGCAGGTAGAGCTTGGCGTTGTAGGGGCGCGGCTCGGTCGGCCCGCACCACATGTCCCAGTCGAGACCCTCGGGGACCGGCTCGGCGGGGTGCTCGGGCTTTTCGAGCGGGCTGGGGTAGTTGTCGGCGTGGACGATCTTGATCTTGCCGATCCGGCCGTTGCGGATGAGCTCACAGCCGTGGCGGCATTCCTTCATGGAGCGCTGCTGGCTGCCGGTCTGGAAGACGCGGTTGTACTTGCGAGCCGCCTCGGCCATGAGCCGCCCCTCGCGGATGGTCAGGGTCATTGGCTTTTCGCAGTAGACATCCTTGCCGGCCTTCATGGCGTCGATGGCGTTGAGGGCGTGCCAGTGGTCGGGTGTGCTGATGACGACGGCGTCGACGGCCGGGTCCTTGAGCATCTCGCGGTAGTCCTGGTACTTCTTCCAGGGCTTGCCTCGACCGATCTTGGCGAGCCGCTCCTTGTTGACGTCGCTGATGGCGACGATGCGAGCGGGCGCGCCCTTGGCGATGGCTCGGCCGGTCTCGCCGATGAGGGAGCGAGCGCGGCGGCCAACGGCGATGAAGCCGACGCCGATCTTGTTGTCGGGTCCGAAGGCCTTTCGTGCGGTGACGTCGGCGGCGAGGGCCTGTCCGCGGCCGGTCGCGCCGGTCGAAGCACAGCCGGCCAGGCCGGCCACCGCGGCCGCGGCGGACTGCCTGAGGAAGTCACGACGGTTCGTTCCGTTGGGATGCGTCATGGTTTCGGTCGCCTCCTGGGTTTCGCGGGTGAAGGGCCGTTGGCCCGGTAGCGAGTCCAACGTATCGCGCGGCGTGCGTTTGGGCAAGGCGGGCGCCGACGAGGTGGGGTGGAGCGGTCGCCCCGAAGGAGCATGAAGGGCTAATCGAGCATGTCGATGCAGCACGCCATAGATTCTGCAGACGGGGGGCTGGATGGCGTTGGGGGGCTGGGCCGGGGCAGTCTGGCCACGTTCCGGAGGACGTCGGCGAGCGTGGGGATATCGACGGCCCATTGGGTCACGGGAGGGGCAGCGTCGCCTTCGTAGGTCCACGTAACGGTGACCTCGCCGGCCCTCGAGGCCACGACGGCGTTGGCATACCATGCCTGGGGGTTGTAGGCGAAGCGGACCTGGTCGAGCGTGATGCCATAGCGGAGAAGCTTGCTGAGAATGCCGTCGATGCTCTTGAGGTGCGTAGCGATGACGACGACCTGGAGACGCTCGAGCTCGTTGCGACAGATGTCGTAGTAGGTGATCGTGTTGATGAGCTGCTTGAGGAGGTTGGTGAGCTGACACGATCCGTAGATCTTATCGTAGGCGCTGATGTGGGCCAGATAGCTGAAGCGTCCCGGGTAGAGTACGGCCACGGCCGTGCAGGTTGAGACGCCGCGGGTGCGCAGGGCCTGGTCGGGTCCGGCCTTGATGAACTCGTCCATGCAGACCAGGCGGCAGGGGGCGGACGCCCCGCGATCGGGTCGCGGCCTGAGGGACCGGGCGGCGAGTTGCTCGAGGAGGCTATCTCGGCAGCGGCTCTGGTTTCGGCGGAAGTAGTCGGTGATGACCTCGGCCTCGTCGATCTGGGCGACCAGGATCCAGGTCTGCCCCAAAGCGGTCAGGCGTTCGTAGGCATAGAAGACCCGGCGCCCGCTGTAGTCGAGGTCGAGCCCCCGCCCGGAGGCGGGTGCAGAAGCCTCGGCGCCGACCAGGGCCTGGACCTTCAGCTTCAGGTGCGTTTGCTCGCCGCTCATCTTGGAATCGGTGAGCATGAGGTGATGCTGGTTGACGAGGTAGACCTCGCCGGTGACGCCGAGCTCCTGATGGTCGACCATGAGCGAGTCGAGCATCTTGATAGTGTACTGGAGGACGAACCAGCCGCGATGGACGCCCGCTTCGATGAGGGGCAAGACGAAGAAGGCGGAAGGCCGATCCGACGGCGCATAGTAGTGGTAATCGACGACGACCTCGTGGGGCGAGCCGGCCAGGCAGCTCTTCAGGGCGCGGCCCAGGTGGGAGTCGTCATCGAGGTGGGAGTGGTAGTCGGCCTCCTTGCGGATGGTATGGATGACGAAGCGGTCGGACGAGACGAACAAGATGTCGTAGAAGCAACTGTAGTTGAGGGCATAATGCTCGATGATGGCCTGGTGGTACTCCTCGAGAGCCTGTTTCAGCTTGGCCGGCGCCGCGGTTGCCGATTCGGCGGAGCCGCCATGAAAGGCGAGCATCTGATCGAAACAGTCGAGCATGGTCTCGTCATGGACGATGCGGCGTGCGTTGTCCTCGACGTCGGCGAGGAGCTCGAGGATGGCGGTCTTCTTCTCGCGACGAACGTGGTCGAGGCGTTCGAAGACGGCCTGGGAGTAGCGGAAGGCGGCGCCGTCGTGGGGGCGGTCGTCGGTCGAAGCGGGAGAGGCCTCGCCCGGCGGACGGGCGGATGTGTTCGAGACGGGGTCCTTTCGCGGCTGGGCCGTCGCTTCCGCCTGACAGGGGCGTAGCCGCGGTAGTTCGGTCAGGCCCGCTCCGATCAGGACGCCCAAGATCAGCGTGGCGACGGCGATGAACGGCCGGCGAGCCGGTTTGTCGGCCCCGTCGTTGGCGGTTGTCGTGGGCGGGTGGTGTTGACGGCCGCCGTTCGGGCGTTTCGTCTTGCGATGGTTGGTGCGTTTGGGACGGCTCATGGTCGTGGCCTCAGTGGGGCGTGCGGTCGACCTGGCGATGGGCCGAACCAGGTGCAGGGGTGACGCCGAGGTAGCGACCGCTGCCAGATGACAAATCGGGAAAGTGGTTTTCCGGATTTAGCTAAATCCGCGGCCGCGGCGATGAGATAATCTGAATGGGCTTGCGGACACCGGAGGTCGCCGTCAGGGAGTGTGAGCCGTGTTCTTGGGTAAGACGGTCGTTCATGGTACGTATGCGCTGTGCTACCTGAGCCGGTTGCCGGAGGGGAGTGTGGCCTCGTCGGTGGCGGTGGCCGAGGCGCTGGCGATTCCGCCGGAGCACGCGCGGAAGATCATGACGGCGCTGGTCGACGCCGGGCTGGTGGCGTCGGTTCGGGGGCGGTCCGGTGGGTATGCCCTGGCGAAGGGCCCGTCGGAGGTCAGCATGCTCGAGGTGATCGATGCGCTGCATCCAGGTGCGGGCGATGCGGTGCTGCAATCACGGTCGTGCCCGATCGGCGCCGAGGGGGCCTGTCGCACGCGGGAAGGGCTTTCGGAGCTGCGCGAGGGCGTGCGCGCGTTCTTTGCCGGTCAGTCGCTCGCGTCGGTGATCGGGGAGGCGTGCCGGCGCAGTCCGACCTGGGATCAGGTCGGTCAACGAGCCGGTTGATCGTCCTGATGCCTGCGAGATGCAGTTCGTCGATCCTGCCTGCATGCAACATTCCGAGTTGGCAGACCGGGCTAGGCCGGGGTATGGTTTCGGCCTATGGGGACGGGGTTCTGTCCCCAGAGTCCACAGGATCGACGCTGTCGCCATGGACAGGACGGTTCGCAAGGCTGGGGGACGTATCGCAACGAGGGGTTTTCGAAAGATGCGACGACAGAGCACGTTGGCGATTCTTGGCTGGGTGTCGGTGCTGGCGTGGCTTGGCTCGCCCGATGCCTGGGCCGCAGAGTCATGCCCAGAAGGGCCTTCGGACGGAGCCGCCCTGCACCGCAAGGGGCGTCGGTGCATCTCGCCGTGGATCATCTATCGCGGGGCGGGCACGCTCGAGGCCCTCAAGCAGCACGCGGACATCATCGCGTCGGTTAGCGTGTGCGGCGACGCCCCGGCCGAGTTCATCGAGGCGATCCACAAGCTGGACATCCGGGCCTACAAGCTGGTCGGCGGCAAGGCGACGACGTATGACACGGCGGAGCACCGGAAGGCGACGATCCGGCACTACCTGCACCTGTGCAACGAGCTCGGCTATGACGGGATCGACCTGGACCACGAGGGCCACGACGCGAGCTACCGCGATGCGTATAGCGCGCTGATGCGCGAGACCCGCGCGGCCCTGCGCCCGCGCGGCAAGAAGCTGAGCATGTGCGTGAGCTACATAATGTCGACGCGGCACACGACCGAGCGGACCCACCTGCCGGACTTCTACGATGCGAAGGTCGTCGGCGAGACGTGCGACGTCGTTCGCGTGATGTGCTACGACCAGTACAGCCTGTCGGGCAAGGGCTACGGACCGGTGAGCAGCTTCCCGTGGGCGCGGGATGCGATCACGTACTGGCTGCGGTTCGTGCCGCCCGAGCGGCTCATCATGGGGCTTCCCGCGTATTCGGGCGATTTCGAAATGGTCGCCGGCGGCAAGCGGACGCGGGCCTACAGCGCTCCCAGGCCCGATGTGCCCGAGGGCGTCAAGGTTGCGCGCGTCTGGCTGCCGTACGAGCAGGTCAACATGTACACCTACACCGACAAGAAAGGTGTCTTCCACCTGTACTACGCCAGCGATGTCGAGAGCACACGGCCGCATCTGACCACGGCCGAGCGGCTGGGTGTCTTCGGCATCGGGTTCTGGCACTACCAGGCGGTCACCCCGGCGATGTGGAAGGTCGTTCGGGCCTGGCATGCCAAGGGCCCGCGTGAGGCGGGGGCGTACCCGTGGTTGGTGATCCCGTGACGAGAGAGTCAGATAAGCGGCTCTCCCGGAGGTTGGGTCCCCGTAGGCTGCGTCGCATCGAGCCGCCCGCAAAGGCTTTGCAGGTGAAACCATCGACGCTGAGAAGCGTATAAGAGTATGGCTGGTCGGTGGTTGAACAGGTCGGCCGGTTGCGGGACCGGGCCGATAATCCCCGTGTGCATTAAGGACGTGGATCACTCCAGTCGATCGGAATAACATCCTCCGGGATCGTGGTGAGCCGACCGGGGGTCGAAGGCCTCCGCTGGGAGAAAGCAACCGATGAACCATTCACGCACATTCGTCTTAGCGGCCGTGCTGGTGGCGGGCTGCCTGTTGGCCGGCTGCAAGAGCGACAAGGCGCCTGAAGCGCAGGACTCGAACGGGACGACCCAGGCCAAGACGCAGGCGCCGGCCGATCCCGAATCGGCCGCCCCGGACAAGGCCGGTAAGGGCAGCAAGGGCACCAAGGCGGCCGCTGCGGCGGAGAGGCAGCCGAAGCCGACGTCACCCACCGGGCCGGCGATCAAGGCCGATGCGAAGGCGGGCAAGGGCGGCGGTTCGTCCGCCGGTGGCAACGAGGGCGAGCGGCTCGAGATCGTTCGCAAGTCGGGCGAGAAGCCCGACCTGAAGGCCCCGGACGCCGGGACGAGCGGGACGCCCGCGGCCAAGCCGCCCGGTCCGATGCGGTTGGGCGATTCGCGGGGCCTGAACACGCCCCAGGCCGAGCCGGCCGGCGGCAGCAGCGGGCGAGGAACGGCTCGACCAAGCGCCGGGACGTCGGACTCGCCCGTTCGGACGACCGTGATCGGGGACAGCAGGGCCAACGCCAAGCCGACGCGTCGGCACGATCCGACCAAGCCGTGGCCGGCGATCGAGCTCCCGCCGATGCTGTTCGCGTGCAAGAATTGCGGTCATGAGTTTGAGATGGACTACAAGGAGGGGCAGGAGAAGCTGAAGGAGGCCGGTAAGAACGCCGAGCCGGGCAGTGTGCCGACGTTGAAGTGCCCGAAGTGCTCGAAGATGACGGTGACGACGGCCAAGCACTGTCCGAAGTGCGCGGCGACCATGCACGCGATGAGCCTGAAGGACCTTCGGGACAAGAAGACGGCGTTCTTCGACGAGTGTCCGAACTGCGGGCACAGCCCGATGCGGGCGCGGCTGCTGGAGCAGTTGCGCAAGCGAAAAGCGGCGGGCAAACTGCCGGACAAGCTGATCCGCGGTCGCGTGGCCGAGGCGATCGAGTGGGCCAAGCAGCACGGCGAATGGCCGGAGTGATCCAGCCCGGTCGGCGATAAGGGCAGAGGCGCCTGACCGGCGCGACGCTGCCAACGCATAGATACGTTAGCACGAAAAGGCGCCGCGATGAGCGGGAGGGTGATCCCGTCGTCGTGGCGCCTTTCTGTGTGTGGTGCGCCGTCCTAGACGACGTTCTTCTGGGCGATGGGCGGCTGGCCGGTCATGACGGCGACCAGGTTGCGGACCGCCTTGGTGGCCTGACGCACGACGCTCTCGTAGGTGCGGCTGCCGATGTGGGGCGTCAGGACGGTGTTCTTCAGGCCGAGCACCGGGTTGTCCTTGGTGATCGGCTCTTCGCTGAAGACGTCGGCACAGTAGCCGCCGAGCTTGTCGGTCTTGAGGGCGGCGGCCACGGCGGCCTCGTCGACGAGCCCGCCGCGGGCGGTGTTGACGATGATGGCCGTGGGTTTCATGAGCTTGAGCGAGTCGGCGTTGATCATCTTGGTGTTGTCGGGTGTGAGGTTCATGTGCAGGGAGAGGAAGTCGGCCTCCTTCATCACCTCCTCGGGGCTGGCGGCCCTGGTCACGCCGTACTCGGCGGCGAAGTAGTCGTTAAGGTCGGTCCAGAAGACGTCGTAGCCGATGACCTTCATACCGAAGGCGCGGGCGCGTTTGGCGGTCTCTTTGCCGATGCGGCCCATGCCGAGGACGCCCATGGTCTTGTTCCACATCTCATGACCGGTCATGCGCTTCCACCCGCCGTCCTGGATGATGGCGTTCTGCTCGCCGATCTGGCGGATCAGGTTGAGGATCATACCGAAGACGTGCTCGGCGACGGTGGTGTGGTTGACGTCGGGGGTGAAGCAGACGGGGATCTTGAGCTCGGTGGCGGCATCGAGGTCGATCTTGTCCAGGCCGATGCCGTACTTGCTGAGGACGCGGAGCCTGGGCTTGCACTTCTCGAGGACCTTGCGGGTGAAGGCGTCGTCGCCGCAGATGATGCCGTCGACCTCGCCGACGAGGTCGTAGATGTCCTGCTCGGGCAGCGGCCCGCGGGCCGAGACGAGCTCGTAGCCCTGCTTGCCGAGCAAGTCGTGATGGTACCCGGGCGTATCCTGGAACGAGGTGGTGGTGACGAGCACCCGATCGGCCATGACAATCTCCTTGAAGCACACTGTTGACGTCGCATCGGACTACCCGCGCCCGAGACGGTTGACCAGGGACGTCACGTACCCGGGCGCACAGGGCGAGATAGTTTACCAGGGTTGGGCGAGCGTGGCCAGGGAGGGCCGTGACACGTCGGCGCGTCGACACAGCAACCGCTCGACACGACGAGACCGTCCGGACGTTGCCGCGTCGGGGGCTCGCCGGGCTAGGTTGGGGCGGCCAGCTCGGTCGGGCCGAACGCGCGGCGGTCCTCCTCTTCGGGGCTGACCTCGGTGAGGGTCAGCAGGGCCAGGAGGTACGCCAGGGTGCTCTCGGCGCCGCAGTTCTCGTTGACGCCGTTGGGGGTCAGCCCGTCGTAGCAGCGTCCGTTGGCCAGGTCGACCATGGGGATGCCCAGGTCGTTGTCGCCGAGGAACCAGTCGAAGGCGCTGCGCATCCACTGGAGGTACTTCTCATCGCCGTTGTTGCGGTAGGCGACCTTGGCCAGCTCGACCAGACCGCAGGCGTCGACCGGCTGTTGGTCGAAGTGCGGCTTGGTCGGCTCGTGATACGAGTGCCACCCGTCGTTGCCGACGAGGCTGATATGCCCGTGGCGGGTGGTGATGCTGAAGAGGAAGTCGGTGGTCTGCTTGGCGATGGCGAGGTACTCCTCCTCCTCGAGGTGCTGGGCCATGAGCCACATGACCTGGGCCATGACGCCGTTGTCGTAGGAGAGGTCCTGCTCGAACCACTGCCACTCGGCGGTGGAGGCGTCGCCGTAGGACTTGGCGAGCTGGTCGCCCATCTTTCGGGCGAGCGTGCGGACCTGGACCGCGCCGGGATAGGCGGTCAGGTAGTAGTGCACGCCGAGCAACGCGTAGGCCATGCCGCGAATGCTCATGGTCTTCTTGAGCGTCTCGACGCGGCGATCGAAGGCGTCCTTGGCGATGGAGGCCATCGCGCGGGGCCCGAAGGCCATGACGTAGCCGAGTCCCCAGAGCGCACGGCCCTGGCAGTCGTCGGAGCCCTCCTCGTCGAGGAAGCGCCGGTCGATCGAGAGGAAGTTCCGGAAGACGCCGTCCTCGCGCTGGCAGTAGATGACGAAGGCGAGGTAGCGCTGGAGCAGGTTGATGGCGCCTTCGTCTCGCGTGAGGCGGCGCGACTTGGTGGCGACGATCAGGCCGCGGGCGTTGTCCTCCATGCAGTAGCCGTGGGCGTAGTTGGGCACGGGCCCGCGGGCGTGCTGGAGCAGGCCGAAGTGATCGGTCATGGCCTTGAGGTGATCCAGGTGCGGATCGGGCAGCATCTTGGCACTGATGATGGTGGAGATCTTCTTGCCGTGGCGGACGGGGCGCTTCTGGCGGTTGTGGCGGACGCGATCGAAGAGCATGAGGTAGCTGCGTCCGACCTCGGGCCAGACCATATCGCGGCCGTACTCGTAGGCACGCTTGCGCATGGCGTGCATCTCGGTCTCGTGGTCGAGCAGGTGCGTGATGGCGTCGGCCAGGGCCTTGTTGTCGTGGAAGGGCACGAGGACGCCGCGGTTGTCGGCCAGGAGCTCCTGGGCGTGCCAGTAGGGCGTCGAGACGACGGCCTTGCCGGCGCCGACGGCGTAGGCGAGCGTGCCGCTGGTGATCTGGGCCTCGTTGGGATAGGGGGTGACGTACAGCTCGGCCGAGCAGAGGAACTCGGCGAGCTCCTCAGACGAGACGAACCGGTTGTGGAAGATGACGTTGTCGTCGAGGCCGAGGCGGCGGACCTGCCGCTGGAGCGAGATGCGGTACTCCTCCTTGTGCAGGCGGCGGAGCTCCGGGTGCGTCGCGCCGACGATCAGGTAGGCCACGTCCGGGTGTTTCTCGGCCACCAAGGGCAGGGCGTCGATCATCGACTCGAGCCCCTTGCCGGGTCCGAGCAGGCCGAAGGTGAGGATGACCTTTCGACCGGCGACGTTGAACTTCTCTTTGTAGAAGTTGGGGTCGACGAAGGGCAGATCGGGTACGCCGTGGGCGATGACGGAGATCTTGCTGTCGGGCACGCCCTGGTCGAGCAGCATGGAGCGGCCGCGCTCGGTCATGACCACGAGCATGTCGGAGCGCTTGACGAGCCCCTGGAAGACGAGCTTCTGGTCGGGGTCGGGGTCTTGCAGCACCGTGTGCATCGTGGTGATGATGGGCACGTGCACGCGGCGGAGCATGGTGAGCAGGTAGCGACCGGCCGGACCGCCGTAGATGCCGTATTCGTGCTGGACCGACAGGATGGAGGCCGGGCTGTTGTTGATGAAGTCGGCGGCGGCGCGGTAGTCGGCGATGCGATGCTGCCGGACCTCGAGCTTGACCTCGGGCGGGTAGGCGTAGTTCTCGGCGGCGTCGGTGACGGCGATGACCCACGGTCGCTCCGTGGGGCCCGTTTGGGAGCCGATGGCCTTGTACATGTCGGCGGTGAAGGTTCCGATGCCGCACTGCCGCGGCGGATACGTTCCAAGAAACACGAGCATATGCGCACTCCTCCGTTTGCTCGTCTCCCGCTCCGTCGGATCGAGGCCAGGCGGGCCTCGACGGCCCCGTGATGAGGGACCTCCTCTGCACCAGGCCCCGCTGATTCGGGGGCTGGGGTCGCGCCGATCTAAGGGATGCATGGGCAGGGCGTCGGCGCACCACACCCTTGTCCTGTTAGAGGCCGCGGGTGACATCCCCGTTTAGCCCCCATATCCTAACGGGAAGGACGTGATTTTCCTATCCCTTGGCTTGTGGCACCGACGACGTGTGCGCCGTCGGCGCGGGGGCCGGGGCTTACGAGGTGCGGCGACGTGACGAGGCAGGCGGCAAGGGGTTGCTAGGGTGGGGCCAGGGTTGGCGGCCTGAGTGGGCGGCCTGGGTGCGCGTGCCGTCCGGAGATATCGGAAGTGAACGTGTCGGCCCGGCTTGCCGATAGGCTTGACATTGCCGCGCGGGGCGTTAGACTACCACTATCTACGCCCCGGCGTGGACGTTAGCGGCCTGGGAGTGGGGCGAGGCAATCCCTTGCTACCCATCCCGGCCGAGATCCCCGATAGCTCAATTGGTAGAGCGTCCGGCTGTTAACCGGCAGGTTGTAGGTTCGAGTCCTACTCGGGGAGTCCTTCGACTCGCTTCGCTCACTCAGGACCGGGGGTCCTTG
>CAZUQM010000025.1:0-97511 GCA_964622545.1 uncultured Planctomycetales bacterium
TCGGGTTCTATCTCTGCTCGACGGCGTTCTTCCTGAGCGCCCGCCACGGGGTCATGCAGGCCTCGAGCCAGCACATGGACTGGCCGGTGTTGCTCTTCGGGTTTGGCGCGGCCTTGCTGGCCTTCGGCGTTGCCACGTTCTGCAACTACTTCTACGGCTGGCAGTTCATCCCGACGTGCCTGATCCTGGGCCTCATGCTGATGACGCTGGCCTGCGGCCTGGTGGGGTTCATCGACAACGAGTGGGCGGCGCAGGCGTTCGCCAAGAAGATCCTCGATAAGCAGCTCCATAAGGCTGTGGTGCTGGTGTATTTCGCGGTCATGGTGTTAACGGCGGTGGCGATGGCGGCCAGCACGCGGCTCGGGCAGGTCATGACGCTGCTGGTGTGCTTTCTGGTGTTGGGGCTCGGGCTGACGAGCGACTACTTCTTCCAACCGTATGCCTTTCCTGAATACCAGCCGCTTGCCACGACGCAGCCTTCGGCGGCGGACGACCCGCGGCTCCACGATCCGAACGAGCTGGGTGAGGTAGGGACCGCTATCGCGGCCGAGGAGCAGCCTCCCAGCGAGGAGTCTGGCCAGAGCGAAGCGGCTGCCGGCGAGGCGGCCGAAGGGCCGTCCGACGAGAAGACCGTCCTCGTCGAGGCGAGCCGGACGACCGCGCGGATGTTGGCTCGCATCGTCTACGCGATCTTGCCGAACATGCAGGTGTTCTGGGTGAGCGACGCGGTGATCCTCCGCAGGCCCATCCCGGCGTCCTATGTGGGCAAGGTCGGCATCTACGCCCTGGCCTACATCGTGGCGCTGGTCTTCGTGTCCGTGGCCCTGTTCCAGAGGCGCGAGGTCGCCGCGGACGAGTCGGCGAGCACCGCTCCGGCGATCGTGCATCTCCTGGCCGTGGTGGGGCGCGTCGCGGCGGCGTTGATGGTAGCCGGCGGGGTCTGGACCTCGCTGACCGAGACCGTCAAGCCGGGCGACGTGACGCTGTATCTACCCGGCGGGATGGTCGTCTCGGGCGTCTTCTTCTGGTTCTTCTGGGGCTGGTTCGCCCGCGGGATCAAGTGGACGTGGTTCGCGGCCATCGTGCTGGTCGGCATCGCGCCGCTGGCGTACATGCTGCATACCCTGATCACGAGGCCGGGGCTGTTCACGCCCTTGTTCGCCCTGCCCGCGGTGGTGTCGGTGCTGACGCTGACGATCATCACCAAGAAGAACCGCGTGCACTTCGGCTTCGAGGACAAACCCAAACGCCGCCGACGCCGGCAGGCCCAGCCCGATGCAGCATGACCTCGAACGCGTCCTGATCTCCCAAGGGCAGATCGCCAAGCGTCTCGACGAGTTGGCCGACGAGATCGCGGACTCGTGTCCCGAGCCGGACAGCGAGCTGCTGATCGTCTGTGTGCTGAGCGGGGCGATCGTCTTCGTGGCCGATCTGATCCGGCGACTCCCGATCAAGATGCGGATCGGCCTGGTCACGGTTTCGAGCTACTCGGGCAAGACGACGGAATCGCGAGGGGCCTCGCTGACGCAGCCGCTCCACGTGGACGCCGCGGGTCGACACGTGCTGATCGTGGACGACATCCTCGATACGGGGCGGACGCTGCGGCTGGTCCAGTCCGAGCTCGCGGCACAGCGGCCGGTGAGTCTCCGCACGTGCGTCCTCTTGCGGAAGCTCGGGGTCGAGCGCGATGGCGTGGAGGCCGACCTGGTCGGGTTCGACATCGAAAACGTCTTCGTCGTGGGCTACGGCCTGGACTACGACGGCCACTATCGCAACCTGCCCGAGATCGCCGTGCTCAAGCCCCATCTCTACGAGACCTAGCTCAACGGGTCGAATCTGCCGATACTATAGACGAGGTAGGATCACGCGTTATCGTACGGGCAGAGGGCGTCCATGTTCTGGGGCATCGTCAACAACTCGCAAGGGCCTGCGTCCGATCAGGCGCAGCCGACGGCCATGGTCGAGGCCAACGCGGCGGCCGACAGCCCGGTCCTGACCGGCGACGAGGCCGTGCCCGTTCACTTGCTCGACGGCGGCGAGATCGTCCTGCTGACGATCAAACCGTCGATGTGGTACATCGTCTTCCGCTCGTTCAGGACGCTGTTGGCGATGGCGCTGGTGATCGGGCTGTCGTACCCGCTGAGTCATGCGCTCGATCCCCTGGGGCTGAGTCAGCGCATGCTGGTTCGCGTTGCCATCGGCGTGGCCGGCGTGCGGGTGCTGATCGCGACGCTGCAATGGGTGAGCCGGCTGTACGTCCTGACCAACCGGCGGGTCATGCGGATCCGCGGCATCTTCAACGTGGACCTCTTCGAGTGCCAGCTTCTGCGGGTCCAGAATCTGTTCCTGCGGTTCGCCATTTACGAGCGGGTCTTCGGGCTGGGTACGATCGGGTTCGCCACGGCCGGTACGGGCGGCGTGGAGGCCTCGTGGGAGAACATCAACTACCCGCTCGAGGTGCACGAGCGGATCCGCTCGGCCATCGGCAAGGCCCGCGGCGGGGATCGCGGGGATGAGCTGTGACGGGGCATCGGGATAGTCGTCCAACGACCTTCGCTCGTAGCCGAGGCTACTGTGCCTTGCGGTACGTCTCCCGTCGCTCGTCGATGAGCTTGCGGTATTCCCGTCCGATTGCTAAGAGCTTGTCCCAGTGCTCATGGCAGAAGCGCACCACGCGGGTGGACCTAGGGCTCACCGGGCCGATAGGCGTCATAATGATCCAATCGCTGAGGCGCTGCACATCGTGCATCCGTCGATCGCCGACTTTGAGGCGTTCAATCTGGAAGGGCGGACTCTCCAGACTGGCATCGATCTGCCCTGGTAGCGCTTCGTGAACCGTGAACCACAGGTGCTCCTTGTCGTCCTTCTCACCCCCGTCGACTCGGTAACCCAGTTTGACGATCGGCATACAGCCGATCTCTTGTAGCTCCGCGATGAGGTTGCGGAACATCCCGTACGTCTTGCGCGCCCGATCGGCCGCCAGCTGCGTCGCCTCGTGGGAGAAGTTGATGAGAAGCTCATCCTCGATGTCCTGGGAGAGGAAGCTCGACGGCCTCACGCGTCCGAGCAGCCAACCCAGAAGGCGGCCGGGTGGATCGCAGAGCACGGCGCGGTTGCGGTCCAGGTGGGGATCCGGGTGGAGTCGCAAAGCGACATCGTCGGGATCGGCGCGTCGTTCGAACTCCGAGACCGGGACGAAGCGAATGGTCCCGCCGGCGTTGGCAACGCGAAACCGTTTCGTCGATGACGTGACGGTCCCTTCCACGATCGCGAAAGCGATGGCACGGAGAAGGTCGGCGGCGGTGAAGTTCAGGTCGGGTGAGGGCCTAAGGATGTCGAAGTCGAAGAAGCCTATCTCGCCCAGGCCGTGCGTATGCAACCAGCAGGTGGCAGGCCCCTCGTCGGAATCGTCCGGGGTCTGCTCGTCCTGAGTGACGGCGTGGAGCGCGTAGATCTGCGCGATGTCGAGATCGGCGTCGTGCGATAGCTCCTCGTCCAGGGACTGGCGCGTCCAGACCGACTGAGCCAAGAGGTCAACGGCCGCGAGGCCGTCATCGCCCATGATCTCACGCAGAAACCGGAGCATGTTCTTGCGATCGCGAAGGGCATGCTCTCGGGTCGCAGGCACACGAACTACCAGCGAAGACCCGGCGGTGAGGGCTTCCTTGCGCTCCTGGTCGGAAAGGTCGCCCGTATGTTTGATCATGAACAGCGGCGGGTTGGCGTCGTCTTCTTTCCTGCAGTACAGGACCGCCCGTCCCCACTCGGGGTGTTCCAAGGTAAGGGCCCACTGCATGTCGGGCTTGGCCTTCGGCCTCTTGACGGTGAGGCCGCGCTCCCTCAGACACGCGAACTCCTCCGGCCTTGGGGGGAGCGAGCCTCTGAACAAGACTTCGCCGACGCACGTCACGTTCTTTCTGAGCCAGTCGAACATCGCCGCCCTCCGATCTCCGTGCCACAGTCGACGTGGCAGCAGACAACCCCCGCACAGGAATGCTCAGTAGCATCTCGGGCCACCGTACGGCGGTCCGTGGACGTGCATCATTGCAGGCCGGACTGTAGTCCGCAGAAAGGCGGTCTATGTAGCTAGTCTATATATCTTTCATCGCGAGAAGCATGTCAAGGATCTGGAGCCGCACCTTGTCGGCCAGCGAGCGGTCGCGCGGCTCGTGCCAGCGGATCGGCTGGTAGGCGGCCACGCGCTTCGGGCCTTCGACGAGGAGCGTCTTGGCCCGGTCGATCACAGGCGAGGACTTGCCGGCTCGGGTCAGCTCGTCGATGCGTCGCTTGAGCATGACGAGGACCTCGTAGTCCTCGATGCCTTCGCGGACGGCCTCCCAGTGCTTGCTGGTCGTGATGCCGTCGGGCGCGACGTAGGCCGGGCAATACGTCGTGCCGTCGCAGAGGTATTCGCACCACGGGTTGCCCTTGCCGGCGTCGGCGTAGGCCCAGAAGCCCTGACCGACCGCGCCGTGCACCCAGCAATGCCAGGCCTGCAAGCGGTGATAGCCGTAGGGATCGAGCAGCCGGACCGGCCCGGTGCACTGATAGAACCACAGCTCGCGCTTGCCGCCCTGAACGAACTTGCCGTAGTACTTCTCGGCCCGCTTGCCGAGGCGGCTGTAGATGCCCAGGTTCGGACAGATCGCGTCGCACAGCTCGAGCATCCGGTCCTGCGCGGGTGTGCCGAGCTTCTTGTCGGTCGGGTCCTCCCAGATGCAGAAGAAGTCGGTGGCGGCCTTGATGGCCTTGGCCCAGGCGATGATGTGCTCGTGCTGGGCTTCGCTATGCGGCTCGTCCTTGATCAGCAGGGCGACCTGATTGGGCTGGATGCCGAGCTTGCGGAGGTGTGCCTCCCACGCCTTGAAGTACTGGCCGACGAGCTTGTCGAACTCGGGTGTGCCCATCGGTCGGCCGGCCAGGTGCGTCGGCACGTTCGAGAAGACCATGTAGCGTCGGGCGTAGTCCTTCCAGTCGTTGAACCACTTGTCGAAGTGGCTGTAGTCGAGCGTGTCGGGCTTGAGGTTGCCGTCGGCGTCGAGGTTCTCCTTCTTTGGCCAGGGCATGACGCCGTTAGTCGCCCAGGGTGCATCGTGGAAGTGGGCCTTGGCGTCGGCGATGGCGGCTTCGATGTTGTCGGCCGTCAGGTCGCGGTGATACGGCGGGTGGTTCGTGTAGTCCCACGTGCCGAGCGAGAGCGTGGGGTGCTTGGGGAAGTCGAAGGGTTCGATGAGGAGCGTGAGTGGGATTGTGATCGGCTTTTCGTTGAGGAGGCTCCGCGGCGCCCTTGCGATGGAGGTAACCCGATCGATGTCGATTCCTCCCGTATGGCGTCCGGGTGGGACGTCGTTGGGATGGAACGTGAGCCAGAATTGCTGAGTCATTCCCGGTTTGACGGAGAGCCCCATGCCCTCAGAGGAAGGTCGCGCGGCTGGAAGGGCGTCGGCCACAACAATCCCCTGCTTCGTATCGACCTGCTGGACCAGGTGCGTCTGGATGTATTGGGGAACGGGGCCAACGTCGTGCTGGCAAACCGGCAGCCCCCTTATCTTCATCGAGCCCTTCCACACCTTGTCTCCCGCGTTGGTGATGTTGAAGGCCGCAGATCGATACTCGCCGCGTATCATGCGGACGAACAACGTCGGTGACTCGACCGGCGGGTCAGCGGGGGCTTCGAGCACGCCGAGCGGATCCCAGCGATTCTTATGCCAAGCGACCAGGCCCCTGAATCCGCGAGCCCGCAACACTTCGGCGTTCACCGCAAGGATCTTCTCGTGCAGCTTGTTCAAAGGCACGACGGCGCGGAGCTTGTCCGGCTCGTCGACGGTAACGCGCCCGATTTGCTTGACCAGCCCGTCGAGCTTCTTGAGCGTCTCGACCTTCTTCCCGGCCGACATCGTCGAGGCCTCGATCGCCTTGCGGACCGCGTCGGCGTCCATGCGCAGCCGACGTCGCACGCAGCTCGTGGCCACGGACGTTTTGAGGTGCGCTTCGACGTTGCCGACGACCTTGCCGCCGACGGGCTCGTCGAGCCACGTGTCCTCGCCGCGCCAGACCTCGATCTCGTCGCAGAAGCCGTAGGCGCTGCCGAGGACCATGGCGATCTGGACGAAGCGACCTTTGGTCTTGAGCTCGTCGGTCCAGTAGGTGTGCACGCTGTACGTGCTCGGGTCGGGCAGGCCGTGCTCGGATGACAGCTCGATGAGGTCGCCCACGGCGTGGTACGTTTTGGCGTCTTCGCTGACGAAGATGGAGAGCTGCGTCGGCCAACCCACACCGGCCACGCCGGCGGCCGATCGCAAGCTCACGCCGCGGATGGGCTCGACCTTGCCGAGGTCGATGGTGATCAGCGCGTGGCTCGTCCGCTTCCAGCCGACCGTGCCCTTCTGCACCCAGAAGTAGCCGTTGACGCGCTTGCCGTCGGTGAGCTGCGTCCTGTCGCCGGGATCGGTGCAATAACGATACGTCGGTCTAGGCGAAAGCGTATACGGCTTGCCGAGCGCGACGTTCGTGTAGCCCTTTGCCGCGGCGGTGACGGCCTGCGGTTTGGCCTGCGTGTTCGCGTCGGGCGGCGGCTTGACCTGCTCGGTGCGACCCCGCACGGACAAGACCAATACCGCGAGCATCGGGAGACATAAGGATCGGCGAATCGAAGGCATGGGAATCTCCTGTTGCGTTGAGCGTTGCCTGGTATCTGGTTGACGCGTCTTCCCGACCGGAATTGGTGTTCCCCGCAGGTGGGCTACACCATCGCTTTTTGTGGCACGGCCGCCCCCGGCCGCGTGCTCTCAGATCCCCCAGCCGAGGGCGGCTGGGCCACATGAGTTCGGCCGACAGAGAGGCGGGTGTGATACCTGACTACAGCGTCGCGCCCGCCCGCTACCGATCCAATCGATTCTGCAGAAAGCTCATGACCTCGTTACGGGTGGCGGCGTTCTTCTTGAACAGGCCTCGGACGGCCGAGGTGACCATCTCGCTGCCGGGCTTCCGGACGCCGCGGATGGTCATGCAGGTGTGCGTGGCCTCCATGACGACGGCGACGCCCTTGGGCTTGATACCCTCCATCAGCATGTCGGCGATCTCGGTGGTCAGCCGCTCCTGTACCTGCGGTCGGCGCGCGAAGCACTCGACGATCCGGGCGAGCTTGCTGATGCCGACGATCTGACCGTCGGGCACGTAGGCGATGTGGGCCCGGCCCGTAAACGGCAGCAGGTGATGCTCGCACATGGAGTAGAAGGGGATGTCGCGCAGGGCGATCATCTCGTCGTACTGCTCGTGGAACACCGCCTTAAGGTGATCGGTCGGCTCCTGCCGCAGGCCCGAGAAGACCTCGGCGTACATGCGTGCGACGCGGTCGGGCGTCTTGAGCAGGCCTTCGCGATCGGGGTCCTCGCCGATGGCCAGCAGGATCTCTCTCACGGCGGCGGTCACGCGGTCGTGATCGATCGGCTTGGGCGGATGGGCCTTGCGGGGGGTGTTCTTACCGTGCTGTGCGGTCTTCTTCCTCGAGCGTTGTGCCATGGCGGTGACCCCTCGTTCGGGTGAAGGCCCTATTGTGGGTCGAGGGATCGCCGGGCGTCAAATGGTTCGCGGCGGATCTGGCTTCGTCGCTACGACCAGTCGACGGTCGAGAGCCTGTTGACCGCCTCGGTAAGCCGGTCGGTGTCGACGGTCAGCGCGGCACGGACGTAGCCCTCGCCGGGCTCGCCGAAGCCGATGCCGGGAATGAGCACGACCGAGGCCTCCTCCAGCGCCCGCGTGGCGACGTCCATCGACTTCAGGCCGTTCGGGCAACGCGACCAGACGTAGAACGTGGCCTCCGGCTTGTTCACACCGAAGCCGATCTTGCTCAGGCCGTCGACCAGCACGTCCCGCCGCTCGCGGTAGACGTCGAGGAAGCCCTTGACCTCCACGTGGTCGACGTGGGTCAACGCCTCCTGACCGGCCTGCTGGATGGCGTTGAACTGGCCGGAGTCCATGTTGCCTTTGACCTTGGCCAGGGCCGAGACGATGTCGGGGTTGCCCACGGCCCACCCGATCCGCCAGCCGGTCATGTTGAACGTCTTGCTGAGCGAGTGAAACTCGATGGCCACGTCCTTGGCGCCGGGGGCTTGCAGGATGCTGATCGGCCGCTGGTCGAAGTACAGCTCGCTGTAGGCCTCGTCCTGGGCGATGACGATGTCGTGCGACTTGGCGAACTCCACGGCCTCGGTGAAGAACTCGATCGTGGCGCACGCGGCCGTCGGGTTGTTCGGGTAGTTCAGGAACATCAGCGAGGCCCGCTTGGCCACGTCCGTGGGGATCGCGCTCAGGTCGGGCAGCCAGCCGTTGTCCTCGGTGAGGGGCATGTGGACCGGCTCGCCGCCGGCCAGGATGCTCGCGGCCTGATAGACCGGATAGCCCGGCTGGGGCACGAGCACGGGATCGCCGGGATTCACGACCGCCACGGGCAGATGACCGATGCCCTCCTTGCTGCCGATGAGCGTGATCAGCTCGCTCTGCCAGTCGACGGGCGTGCCGAAGCGCTGTTCCATAAACGTGGCGGCCTGCTGGCGGAACTCGGGCACGCCCTCGTCGAACGGATAGCGGTGGTTGCGGGGGTCGTCGACGGCCGTCTTCATGCGGTCGCGGATGAACTCCGGCGTGGGCTGATCGGGGTCGCCGACGCCGAGGTTGATCACGTCCATGCCGGCGGCGATGGCCTCGCGCTTCTTGCGGTCGATCTCGATGAACAAATAGGGTGGCAGCGCCTGCAGTCGCTTCGAGGGTTCGAAGGCCATCGGTTCAGCTCCGTCTTAGGGCATCCTGTTCTCAGCCCGCCTTGGCAGCCAGGGTCCGCTACCGCTCCGGTGACGTCACGACGGGTTGGGGCCGGATTGTAAATCTCGCACGCGGTAGGCGTCAACGCCGGGCCCTTGCGCGACGGGATCCATGCCTCACGCTAGGAAGGCGACCGCACCGCCGTCACCCCGCCTCACGGGGGGGCTCTGCTGGAATCTTGCCGGGTGACCGGCGAAGATTGACGCATGCCGACCTGGCCGTTCATCCATCCCTGGATCGCCGCGTCCGCCGCCGCGTTGGCGGCCCTGCCGATCATCATCCACGTGCTGAATCGCCGGCGGTACCGTCGCGTCGTCTGGGCGGCGATGTCGTTCCTGGCCGCGGCGCAACGCCGCAACGCCCGGCGGGTCCGGATCGAGCAGCTCATCCTGCTCGCCCTGCGCTGCCTGATCATGCTGCTGATCGCGCTGGCGATCGCGCGCCCGCTGCTCGCCCCGGCGGGCCTCGGTGCGGTCGGTCAGGCCGCGCATCACCACATCATCATCTTGGACGATTCCTATTCGATGGGCATGCTCGACGCCGAGAACGAGCCGGCCTTCTCCAGGGCCCGCGACCTCGCCCGGCGGCTCGTGGCCGGCGCGAACCGCGGCGATGCCGTCAGCGTGATCCTGGCGGGCGAGTCCGCTCGAGCGCTCATCGAACGAGGCAGCTACGATCGCCAGGCGGTCGACGGTGTCCTCGAGCAATGCACGGTCGGACACGGGGCCACCGACCTGGCCGGCGCGTTCGACCTGGCGGCCGACATTCTGGACGAGTCGGAGCTTCCCGCGGCCAACCGAACGACCCTCGTCATGACGGACGCGACGAAACAGGCCTGGCTGGGTGACGGCCCCGAGCCGCCCAAGGCGATCGTCTCGGCGGCCGAGCGGGTGGCCGAGGGCTCGCGGCTGATCATCGTGGACGTCGCACCGCCCGACCGGCCGAACCTCTCGCTGGTCTCGCTCGTTCCGAGCGGGCCGGTGCTCGCGGCGGAATGGCCCGTGACCCTCTCGGCCGAGGTGGCCAACCGCACGCGGCAAGAGGTCCGCGGTCTCCGTCTGCAGGTCGACCTGGACGGCGAGGCGCTTCGCGTGGCGTCGGTGCCCGCCGTCGCGCCGGGCGAGACCGAGGGCGTTCGGTTCCGCGTCGACCTCGGTCGCGCGGGCAGTCACGTCCTGCGGGCGCGATTGCTCAACGAGACCGACGACGTCCTGCCCGTCGACGGCGAGCGCTGGCTGGCGCTGCATCTGCGTCGCGAGGTGCCCGTGCTCCTGGTCGACGGACGACCCGGCGCCGATCCGTTCGCGGGCCAGACGGGCTACCTGGCCGCGGCCCTGGCCCCGAAGACCGCCCCGACCGATCGCACCTTCGCCGAACCGCGGATCATCCTGCCGGGCGAGCTGCCGTCCGAGGCGCTCGGCGACTACGCGCTGATCGGCCTGTGCAACGTCCGCCAGCTCGAGCCCGGCCTGTGGCTGCGGCTGACCGAGGCCGTCCGGCAGGGCGTGGGTTTGCTCGTGGCCATGGGCGATCAGGTCAACCAGGCCGACTACAACCGTCACGGTTTCGCCGACGGAGACGGCGTGCTTCCGGCCCGCGTCGAAGGGATCGTGGGCAGCGAAGAGGACCCCGACGTGTTCGTCCGCATCAGTCCGGAGAACCTGTCGCATCCCGCCGTGGCCGACTTCGCGGGCCATCCGAAGAGCGGCCTGTTCCTGGCCCGCTTCCAGCGCTACGCCCGACTGAACGTCCCGCCGGAGCTGCCGGGCGCGGACGTCGTCCTGCGATTCGACAACGGTGAGACGGCCATGGCCACGCGCCGGTTCGGTGCCGGTCGCGTGGTGATGCTGGCCTTCACGGCGAACATGGACTGGACCAACCTCCCGGCCAAGGGCGACTACGTCTCGCTCATGATGAACCTGTTGGCGTGGGCGTGCGGTCAATCGGCGACGGAGCGGAACCTGACGGTCGGCGAAACCGGCGCGGTGCCGCTGGATGCGCGTTCGGCCTCGCTGAGCGGGTCGGTGGTGGGGCCCGACGGTAGGCGGCGCTCGCTGATCGTGACGACGCAACCGGCCTCGACCAGGCCGCTGGCCAAGATCGACGACGTGCGGCGCGCCGGGCGGTACCGGCTCGAGCTCGGTCCGCGGACGCTGGACGTGGCTGCGAACCTCGAGGCGGCCGAGGGCGACCTGACGGCGATCGGTCCCGAGGAGCTTCGCGACGCGCTGCCGCTGGAGTTCGAGTTCGTCCGCGAGCGGGACGACGGTGAACTCCTTGCCGACGCCGGCTCGCGCCGCGAGTTCGGCTGGATGTTGCTGTGGGTGGTCTTGGCGTTGCTGCTTATCGAGACGTTTCTGGCCATGTGGTTCGGGCATCATCGGGATTGACCGTGCGCGACCTGTTGGAATGGCTGCTGGACCTGGACGCGATTCGCCTCGGCGAGGGCACGCTGTCGCTGCGCTGGCAGTGGGCGTGGCCGACGTGGGCGGTCGTCCTGGTCGCGGCGCTGCTGATCGCCTGGTCGGTCCTGATCTATCGTCGCGAAGGCGGATCGAGCTGGGGCCGTCGCGTCGGCGCGGTCCTCCGTGTCATGGTGCTGCTGCTGACGTTTATCCTGCTGCTTCAGCCGGTCTTGCTCTTGCAGCGCGTCCGCGTCGAGCCGTCCGAGGTGGCCCTGCTGGTCGACGATTCGGCGAGCATGGGCGTGACGGAGCGCTCGCCTGCGGCGACCCCCTCACCGGCCACCACGACCGCGACCGGCGGAGAGGGTGGCTCGCCGGCCGGCGAGGGCAAGGCGACGTCAAGTGCCCAACGCGCCGAGCGGCTCGTGCGGGCGCTGTCCTCCAACGAGTGGGCGGCGTTACGGTCTCTGGCGTCCAAGGGACGATTATCCCTCTACAGCTTCGCCGAGCGGGCCCGCCTGCAGGCGCCGCCGACATCGCCGGACGACCTGGGGCCGGTGACGGATTGGCTCGACGATCTTCGTCCGGACGGTGCCCGCACGGACCTGGTCCGGTCTGTGTTGGATGTCCTCGACGAGCCTCGATCGGGCAGGTTGGCGGGCGTCGTGGTCGCCTCGGACGGTCGCAGCAACGTCGCCGGCGAGCTCG
The DNA here is from genome assembly GCA_964622545.1 of uncultured Planctomycetales bacterium. Classification (GTDB taxonomy): domain Bacteria; phylum Planctomycetota; class Phycisphaerae; order UBA1845; family JAFGLZ01; genus JAFGLZ01. The sequence goes on from CAZUQM010000025.1 coordinate 11,934, forward strand.
ACAGCGTCATCGAGGCGGCCAGGGAGAAGCAGGTTCCGATTCACGTGATCCTGGCCGGCAGCGAGGAGCGGCGTGTCGACGTGAGCGTCGGGCCGACGCTGGCGGAGGAATCGGTCTTCGTTCGGGATCTGCTCGCTGTGCGGACGTCGGTCTCGGCCGACGGCCTGAGCGAACCCACGCCCATCGACGTCCGCCTGGTCGATCCGGAAGGTAACGTGCTGACTCGTGAACGGGCGACGCTCGGCGGCGAGACGACCGGCACCGAGGTCGAGCTGCGACACCGTCCGTCGCGAGCGGGCCGGCTGAGGTTGCGCGTCGAGGTCGAGCCGATCGCCGGCGAGACCAATCCCAACAACAACGCCGACTTCGTGGAGGTCGAGGTCTTGGACGAGCGCATCCGCGTGCTCTTCGTCGACGGCTACCCGCGCTACGAGTACCGGTTCTTGGCGAACATGCTGTTCCGAGAAGAGACCATCACGTCGAGCTGTCTGTTGCTGAGCGCGGATGAGGCCTTCGTGCAGGAGGGCAACGAGCCGATCCAGCGGTTTCCCGCATCGATGGATGAACTGCTTCGCTTCGACGTGGTCATCCTGGGCGACGTCAATCCGCGGGGCGATTGGATCTCGCCTCGTCAGATGGAGCGGCTCGTCGCATGGGTGGGTGACCGCGGCGGGGCGCTGCTGTTCGTGGCCGGGCCGACATGGACGCCGCACGCCTTTCTGGGCACGCCGCTGGAAAAGCTCATCCCCGTGCGGATCGACCCGAGCCTGGCCGGCCAGACGCGGACCTCGCTGATCACCGCGTTTCAAGTGCAGCTCACGCCCGAGGGCCGGACCTCGTCGATCTTCCGCTTCGAGACCGATCCGGCCGAGAACGAACGGACGTTGGCAAGCCTGCCGGGCACGTTCTGGTTCGCCAAGACGCTCGGGGCCGCGCCGGGGGCGGAAGTCCTGGCCCAGCATCCGACGGTTCGGACCGTCGAGGGCGCCGCGCCGCTGCTGGTCGTGGGGCGATACGGCATCGGCAACACCGGCTTCAGCGCCGTCGAAGAGACGTGGCGGTGGCGGCGGGAGGTCGGCAACCGCTTGTTCGACGTGTATTGGCTTCAGTTGATCCGACGGTTGACGCGGAGCCAGTTCCTGGGGCGGGATCGGCGATTCACGCTGCACACCGAGCGAGCGACGTATGAGTTGGGCCAGCCGGTGGTGGTCACGCTGACGGTGCGGGACAAGTCGGAACTGGCGGCCCTGCCCTCTGAGATGACGGCCGAGGTGGTCGATGTGGACGGTCGTGTGGTCGATCGCGTGCGACTGGTCCGCATCGGTCAGGCATCGAACACCTATGAGGGCACCTTCCTGCCGCGAGGTGACGGGGCATGGAGCGTCCGGCTGGCGTCCGCCTTCGTGCGAGCGGGTCTCCGGCCTCCGTCGGCCGTGGTTCGGATCGAAGCGCGCGGGCCGGAGCGGCGGCAGATCGCACCGGACCACGATGCCTTGCGGCGATTGGCCCAGGCGACGGGAGGGGTTGCGGTTGCGGTTGGCGACATCGGTGATCTAGCCGGGCGATTGGAGGACCGCAGCGTTCGGATTCCCGACGACGTCTCGGAGCCGCTTTGGGACAGCAAGTTGGTCCTGGTCCTGTTCGTGCTTATAATCACTATGGAATGGGTATGGCGAAAGGCCGTTGGCCTGGTGTGAACGCAAACCATACGAGCCCGTTGTCTGTTGCCCGGCCGGTCATCGGTCGGGCCGTTTCGTTTGAGGGCGAGGCATGACCGATCGACAGATTCTGGACCGATTGGCGCGCCTCCGCGGACGCATCCGCTGGATGCTGGTCGTTGACGGCCTGGCCTGCGTGGCGATCGCGGTCGTGGTCGGTGTCTTCGTCGCCACGGTGATCGATTACCTCATGTGGCTGCCGGCCGGGGTGCGCTTGTGTCTCGGCGTTGCCCTGGTCGGGACGGTCGCGGTGCTTGCGTGGCGTCGGGTGGTCTCGCCGGCTGTGCGGCGGATCGCGTTGAGCGAGGTCGCCTCCGTGCTCGACGCGCGCTTCGCCGAGCTGCAAGACAGGTTGGCCAGCTCGGTGGGTTTGATGCACGACAGCGGCGGCGCGAGCGAGGCGATGATACGGCAGGTCGTCGACGAGACGACTGAGGTCGGGGCGAAGCTGCCATTCGATGCCGTGCTCCGCTGGCGCAGGCCGGCGATCACGCTGACGGTGGGTCTCGTCCTGTGCGGGGCGTTGACGGGTTCGGCGCTGGCCACGCCCTGGTTCCTGTCGACGGGGTTGCGGAGGTACGTGGACCCGTTCGGTCCGGCTCGTTGGCCCCGTCGCGTGCATATTGAACCGCTCGCCGGCGATGCCATCCGGCCGATGGGCGGATGGTTCGAGGCCCGGGCCCGTGTCGTGCGCGGCGAGTCGGACGGATTGCGCGTCTACCTGCACACCCTCGCTCCCTCCGGTCGACACCAGCGTTACGGCATGACGTTCGATGCGAAGGCGGCCGAGTACTTCCACACCGTCAAGGACCTGCGGTCCGATCTGACCTACTGGTTCGAGGCGGGCGACGACACGACGGCCGATCGCGGTGGCGTGTTCTCATTGCGCGTCCTGCCCAGGCCGGCCGTAGCGCAGGCCGAGCTCATGCTCGATCCTCCTGCCTACATCGGCGCGTCGTCGCCGACGCCGATCGTCCTGGGTGATGCGCCTGTCTCGGCCATTGCCGGCAGCCGGGCCAGGCTGACCGTCCGGACCAACAAGACGATCGAGCCGGACGCCGATGGGTCCGCTCGGGCCTGGATCGTTCTGCCGACAGGGGCGGAGACCGACCTCGAGCCGTCCGACGACGCCGGCCGCTCGTTCACTGCCGCGTTCCCCGTGATCCGCAGCGGATCGATGGCCGTCAAGCTCGTCGATGAGCACGGCTTCGACAACCACGGCGGCACGCCCTTCGCCATGAACGTCCGACAGGATGAGCCGCCCCAGGTCGTCGTTGTCCAGCCGCAGGCGGTCTTGGAGGTGACGCCGGCCGCAACCGTCGAGCTGGCGATCTCGGCCGAGGACGATTTCGGCATCGACACGGTCGGCTTCGAGATCGTCGGCGAGCCGCCGTTGGAGGTGGACCTGACCGGCGAGGCGAGGATGAAGACGTCCGCGGGTCGGGCGACGGCCAGCGTCGAGCACGCCTGGTCGCTGGTGCCGTTGGATCTCAAGCCGGGCCAGCTCGTGACGTATCGAGCGGTCGCTCGCGACACCTTTGAGCTGGATGGCCGCCGGCACGATCCGGGCACCTCGCCCGAGATGCGGTTGAAGGTCATCTCGCCCGAGACGTTGCTCGAGCGGGTCCGCGACGATCTGCTCATGCTCAAAGGCGCCCTCCGCCAGATGCTGTCGAGCCAGCAGGCCCTCCAGGACGAGACCGACACGGTGAGGGACGACGTGACGCCCGAGCAGGGCCTCGCGGACGGACAGCGAGAGACGGTTCGCGGCCTGTCGAGCAATCAGGCCCGGCTGGCCAGTCGGGCGAAGTACCTGTCGCGGCGGTTCGACGCGGTGCAGGATCGGCTGAGGGCCAACCGCAGTACCGATCCGGAGATCGGCCCGCAGGTCCGACAGGCCTCGAAGCGCTTGGCGGCCCTGTCGGCCGGATCGATGCGCGAGGCCTCGGAGGATCTCCAGCAGAGCGCGACGGCCGCAAAGCCGACCGAGCAGGCGGACAGGCTGGACTCGGCGCGGGGTGAACAGCAGCGGGCGGTCGACGAGTTGCGGTCGTTGCTGGCGACGATGGATCGGTGGGGCGACTTCCAGGACATCGTCCGGCACGCTCAGCAGTTGCTCGATCAGCAGGAGCGCCAGACGGAGAAGACGCAGCAGCTCGCCAAGGAGACGCTGGGCAAGCGGGTCGAGAACCTGTCCGATCGGCTGGCCAACGAGCTGAAGGGCCGCACGCGGGAGCAGCGACGTCTGGCATCGAACCTGGACCGCCTGACGGCGAACATGGAGCGACTCGCCAAGGCGCTGGAGGTCTCCGACTCGACGGTCGCCGCGACGCTGCGCGAGGCCGTCGCTCGCGCCCGCGACGGCGGGCTGACCGCGACGATGCGGCGGGCCTCGGAGGCGGTCTCCGAGAACCGCATGGCCGAGGCCGGCGAGGCTCAACGCGAGGCGGAGGAACGTCTGCGTGAGCTGCTCCAACAGCTCGAGGGACGACGCTCGGAGGAGCTGGCGACGCTGAGCAAGAAGCTTGCCGGCGCCGAGGCGAAGGTCCAGGCCCTGCTGGACGATCAGAAGAGGCTGCGGGACGAGACCCAGGCGATGGACGCGGAGGATCCCCAGGCGCGGGATCGACTGGCCCGCCGTCAGCGCGGACTCGAACGCGCGGCCGAGGGCATCGCCAGCGAGGTCGGCAAGATGAATCAGGCGTCCCGATCGGCCCGGGGTCTGCGGCGATCGAGCGGTCAGATGGGCCAGGCCGCGGGCAGCCTCGCCCAGGGCGACAAGGGCGAGGCCGGTCAGCAGCAAGATGAGGCGATCCAGGAGCTCGAGCGGGCGCTCGAGGTGCTCAAGAAGCTGCGCAAGCAGGCCGAGGCGAAGATGGCGGCCAAGAGCCTCGCGGCCATCTTGGACGAGCTCAAGACCGTTCGCAGCCGCCAGGGCGAGATCAACGAACAGCTCGATCCGATGACCAAGCGTCGGGACGAGGGCGAGGCGCTGACGCGGCTGGATCTGCGGCGGCTGAGCAAGATGTCCGATCAGGAGCGTTCGGTGGCCGAGAAGGTCTCGGCGTTGCGGCAGCGGCTCGAGGCTTCGCCCGTGTACGAATGGGTCGTGCGGCGAGTGGGCAAGGAGATGACCAAGCTCGCGGGGCGGTTCGACCAACGACGCGCCGACGCGGAGACCGACAGGCTCGCCCGGACGATCCTCAACCGGTTGGATCAGCTCATCACCGGCCTGTCGCTCGAGCGGCCCGACCAGAAGAAGGAGGACGAACCCTTCGCCGGCGGCGGTCAGGGCGGCGGCAAGCCGACCAAGCAGAAGCCCGTGCCCACCGTGGCCGAGCTGATGGTCGTCAAGTCGCTGCAGGAAGACCTGAATCAGCGGACCCGCCGGGCCGAGCTGAAACGGGAGATGCGGTCGGAGCCGACCGAAGAGGATCTCGAGGCCGTCCGGCAACTCGGCCAGGAGCAGGAAGAGATTCGCAACCTGACGCTGAAGCTCATGGAGGGCGCGAGATGACACCGCGCATGGCAAGGACACGTCGAAGCGGTTCGGGGGCGTTGCGGGCGGCGCGGATGCTGGCCTGTCTGGTCGTCGTCACGGCGAGCGCACCTGCCGCCACCACGCAACCGACGACGCAGCCCACCGTCGAGGAGGAGGCGCTCATCCAGCGCTTGCTGCGAGGCGGGGACGACGAGGGCGAGGCCCCGGCGATCGAGCGGGCCACCGAGGGCATGCGGGCGTCTCGCGTGAAGCTGACCATGCAATTCGACACCTCCGACGAGACGCAGAAGATCCAGGAGGGCGTCGTTCGCGACCTCGAGGAGGCGATCAAGGAGGCCTGGGAGTCGCAGCAGAAGTCGCCGAGCACGACGACCTCGAAGAGCGATGCGTCGGATCAGCAGCGGCGGCGGAAGGGCGAGCAGACCTCGAGCGCTCAGGACGCATCCGCCCAGCCGGCCGAGGCGAACCAGCCCCGTGAGAAGGACGGCGCGACTCGCGGCAAGCCGACCAAGGGCGCCCCCGCTCGGGGCGTATTGGACGAGCTCCGCCGTGGATGGGGTCGGCTGCCGGCCCGAGATCGCGATGAGGTCGTGCAGGGCTTCGATCAGGACTACTTGCGGAAGTACCGCGAGTGGATCGAACGGTACTACCGCGCGCTGGCCGACCCGGACCGAGACTGAGACAACGCCCGAGCCGTGCGGCCTCGGGCTCGAACAAGGAACCGCATGTTGGCGTCGCGACTTATGCCCATCGAAATCCGAGCTTGTGCGACAGGCCTTCTCGTGTTGCTTCTGCACGCGGCCTCGACGGCCGCGCCGTCGGCCACAACCGGCCCCGTCGTGTCCGAGATCACACCCGAGGTCGAGCAGGCCGTCACAAAGGGCATGGCCTGGCTGGCGGGGCAGCAAAAGGAGGACGGAGCCTTCGGCAGCGGCTCCAGCTACGGCCGACACGTCGGGATCACGGGCCTGGCGTGCATGGCCTTCATGTGCGACGGGCACCATCCGGGTCGCGGCAAGTACGGCCACGTGGTCGACAAGGGCCTGCAGTTCATCCTGAACTGCAGCGGCGAGAGCGGCTTGCTGGCGGCCGACACGTCGCACGGTCCGATGTACGGTCACGGCTTCGCGACCTTGTTCCTGGCCGAGATCTACGGCGCCAGCGGCGAGCCGGCCCTCCGTGAGAAGCTCAGGCGGGCGGTTCGGCTCATCGTCCGAACGCAGAACGATCAGGGAGGGTGGCGGTATCAGCCCGTCAAACGTGACGCCGATATCAGCGTGACCATCTGCCAGGTGATGGCCCTCCGCGCGGCGAGGAACGCCGGCATCGCCGTGCCGAAGTCGGTGATCGATCGCGCGATCCGCTACGTCCGTCGGAGCCAGAATCCCGACGGGGGCTTCCGCTACATGCTCAGCGCCGGGGCGTCCGGGTTCGCTCGGACGGCCGCCGGAGTCGCCGCCCTGTACTACGCGGGCGTCTATGAGGGCCAGACCATCGATCGGGGCCTGGCCTACATGGAACGCTATCGGCCCGGGACCGAGGTCCAACGGGCTCCCCACTACTACTACGGTCAGTACTACGCGGTCCAGGCGATGTATCTGGCCGGTGGCCAGTATTGGACCGAGTGGTGGCCGGCGATACGCCATGACATCCTCCGACGGCAAGACGATGACGGATCATGGCGGGGCGAGGCCGGCCGAGAGTACGGCACGGCCATGGCGTTGATTATCCTGCAGGTGCCCAAACGATTGCTGCCGATCTTCCAACGATGAGCTCAAAGCCTCCATTCCGGTCACGTGCGCTGGGTGCCGCAACCGTGTTCTTGACGCTCACGTCGCTGGCGGCGCGAGGTGTCGGCGAAGAGGCCGGCACGACGGTCCGCGTGCGGACGGTCGAGCAGGCGGCGATCGAGGGGCGGTTGGTAGCGTTCGATCCGTCTCAGGGTCTGGTCCTGACCGGAAAGGACGGCGCGGAACAACGCCTCGGCGCCCGCGACGTCGTCGAGGTCCGGCTGCCGACCAAGCCGGAGGCGTCTGCGGCGGGCGTGCCGACGTGGTTGCTCGAGGGGGGGGACGTCCTGGCGGCCCGGATCACGGCCGGTGATGAGCGGAAGCTCCGGCTCGAGCGCGGCGACCTTGGGCCCATCGACGTGCCTCTGACAAGCCTGCTCGGCATTCTCGTGCCGCCGACGGACGGAGGCGATTCGCGAACGACGGGCTCGGCCGACCTTCGGGCCCTGCGGCTCGCGGCCGCGGACGCCGAGGACGATGTCGTGGTGATGGCCAACGGCGACCGCTTGGAGGGTCTCATCGCCGAGATCGATCCCAAGGGCGTGACCATCGAGACGGATCGCGGCCGGCTGACGCTCGGTTTCGACGTGCTGCGCCAGGTGCAGTTGGCCAGGGTGGCGCCACGGCCGCAAGGACAACCCAAGACGCCGCCGGTGCGTGCGCGGCTGCTTCTGGCTGACGGGTCGCGCGCGACCGTGAGCAGCTTCGAGTTCGGCCCGACCCAGGGCAAGATTGTGCTCGCCGGCGGTGCAAGGAAGCAGCCGCGGGACATCGGGACGGATCGTATCCGGCGGATCGAGGTGCTGGGCGGCCGGTGGCAGTGGCTCGATCGTCTCGTGCCTGCCGAGGCCCAGCATACGCCGTTGTTGGACCTGACATGGACGTACCGGGTGAACCGCAACGTCCGAGGCGAGCCGCTGCGAATCGGCGATCGGCGGTTCGAGCACGGTCTCGGCGTCTTCCCGAAATCGCGGCTGGTCTACGAGCTCGGCGGTGCTGGGGAGCGATTCGTGGCCGGGTACGGGCTGGACGCACCGGCGGGCTCTCTGGCGAGCGTTGAGGTGCGGGTGTTGGTCGACGGCAAGGAGGTCCACCGGCGTGACGACGTCCGGGCCGACGGTAAGGTGCACGACGTCTCTGTCGACGTGACCGACCGAGGCAAGCTGGAGCTGATCGTCGACTTCGGCAAGAACGGCCACGTCTTAGACCGGTTCAACTGGGTCGACGCGGCGATCATCCGCAAGTGACCCGCCGCCCGTCTCAGATGTACTTCAGCACGGCGAAGCCGCCGACCAGCAGGATCACGAAGATCAGGCACAGCAGGTTGAAGTACTTGTCGATGTAAGGCTTGATCACCGGCCCGAACCACCAGAAGAGCCCCGCCACCATGAAGAACCTGGCCGACCGGCTCACCGTCGAGGCGATCAGGAAGATCACGAAGTTGATCTGAAACACGCCGGCCGTGATCGTGATGACCTTGTAAGGCAGCGGCGTGAACCCGGCCGTGAAGACGACCCAGAAGTTGTAGAGCTCGTATTTCTGCCGCACCTTGCTGTAGGAGCCGTAATGGATTGCCTTGGCCGGGTCGGCCTCGTCCGGACGATCCTCGATCTCGTCGTGCGGCAGGGCCTCCATCTCGTCGGTCGGCATGCGTATCTGCCAGGGCTTCTCCGGGCTGCCCTCCTGCTCGATGATGCACTCGACCTCCTCGCCGCTGGCCAGCACCACGTGGTCACGCGTGAAGCCGGGCACGTGATCGAAGAAGAAGGTGTCGACGGCGCCCCACGCGCCGAAGCCGATCAGATAGCCGAGCATGCCGCCGAGGACCGACGCGACGGAGCAGGACAGCGCGAACCGAAACCACTTCGTGCGGTTGCCGAGCACGAGCGGGGCGAGCAGCACGTCGGGAGGGACCGGAAAACAGCTCGACTCCGCGAACGACAGGACGAACAAGGCGATGCCGCCGTAAGGCGTGTTGGCCCAGCCGAGCACCCAGTCGTAGAGCCGGCGATGGAGATGCCAGACGGGAACGGCCAGGGGAGAGACGTCCTGGTCTGGTGGGGTTGCGTTCGGTTGTTGTTCGTCCATGCTGGTCGTCCTCAGGTTCTCGTCGTGGCGTGTCACCCGGCCGGTTCGTGTCTCGCCGTCCGCCGCTGACCGATCCTGATCGATCGGACGGGACAGGCGGAGGCATTGAACCACACCGGACGGGCGTTCGTCCAGTGCCTTCAAGCAGAGAGCTGGCTGGACCGATTTCCGCCACGCATAGTCGGTTAGGGCCATCCTGTAGGCCATGGCGGTGGTCCGGCCAAAGGCCATCGAGCAAGTAGACATCATCTTGCCTGCCATGTCGTTCTGGGGCCCTGATCCGGCATGGTGACCGTAGCCTTCGGAAAGGTAGGATAGGCACCTTGATGCTACAGAGGCGTGTGTTTTCGAACTCGCTTGACATGGCCACTCAGGGCACTAAGCTTCAAAGGTAGGGTAGCACCTAATGCAAAGGGCGGGGTCCGGTTGATTTGTGGTGGCTTATCTCTCCCTGGGTCGGGCGGTTCAGGGGGGCGTCAAGACGACAACCGGCACCATTCGGTCGGCGTGGCACCCTGATGAGGAAGGCCCCATGAGCACCCCGACGACCGACAATGTGGGCGCTGCCAAGTCGCCGGCCGGTCTGTCTGGTTCCGTCCGGGTCTCTGCGCCGGCGAAGATCAATCTGACGTTGGCGGTCTTGGCCAAGCGGCAAGACGGTTATCACGACCTCGAGTCCCTCGTCCTTCCCCTTTCACTGAGCGATGAGTTGGATTTGTTCGACGACGCCCAGGGCGGCCTCGCGCTGGACTGCAACTGGCCTGACCTTCCGACCGGCCCGGAGAACCTGGTCTGGAGGGCGGTCGAGCATTTGCGGTCACACGTGGGTGGTGCCGGAGGCGTCAGGATACATCTAACCAAACGGATCCCGGCCGGAGCCGGGCTCGGCGGAGGCAGCTCGGACGCCGCGGCCACCTTGATCGGATTGAATCGATTGTGGGCTTTGGGCTTGGACAAGCCGGAGCTGATGGGCGTGGCCTCGCGGATCGGTTCGGACGTGCCGTTGTTTTTCGAGCCGGGGGCCAAGATCATTCGGGGACGGGGCGAACGGGTCCAGCCCGTGGACCTGGACTGGTCGGGATGGGTGGTCCTGGTGATACCGGGTTTCGGCATGAGCACGCCGGCGGTGTACGAGGCATGTCGCCCGGGCAGTCCGCCGATGGACGCCGAGGCCGTCCTGCAGGCCCATCGCGCCGGTCGGGGCTTGGGCGGGTTGCTGTACAACATGTTGGAGGAACCAGCTCTGAGTTTGGAACCTCGATTGGTTTCATTGCGTAAGACATGTGTGGACCTCGGGGCAACGCACGTGCGGATGAGCGGCAGCGGTTCTTCGATGTTCGCGTTGTACGAGGACGAGCGGGAGGCGCGCACCTTCGCCCGGCGCGCAGGCGAGCAACTTGACGCAGAGATTCACGTGCTACAGAGCTTAGGCAACGAGCACCTGTGAGATGAGGAGGCCAGCGCGATGGAGATCACCGAAGTCCGAGTGAAGCTGACGAGCAGTCAATCGGATCGTGTTCGCGCTTTTTGCAGTGTCACGTTGGATCGCGAGTTCGTGGTTCGGGATATCAAGGTCATCGAGGGGACCAACGGGCTCTTCGTGGCCATGCCCAGTCGGAAGATCGCCGACCACTGTCCGAAGTGTCGGGGCAAGAACCACCTTCGGGCCAAGTTCTGCAACGAGTGCGGCGCCAAGCTTCGTGATAACCGGGCGCCACGGAACGGTTCCGGTCGGAGCAAGCTCCACGCGGACGTGGCACACCCGATCAACATGGCCTGTCGCGAGCGGCTCCAGGATGCGATTTTGGGCGCCTTCAACGAGGAGCTCGAGTCGTCCAAGCAGCCCGGCTACAAGCCCATCGACCTGGACGAGGGTTACGACGACGACTCCCAGACGTCGTCCGAGAAGCCGAAGGTCGAGAAGCCAGTGGCTGAGAAGGTTGAGCCCGAGGCACCCGTGTCCGGTTCCGACGACGAGTTCGACAACGGGGCCGAGTACGCCGCCCTGATCGCCGAACTCCGGTCCGGCAAGAAGGGGCGCGGGGCAGACCGGCGCGAGCAGCGCGACGACCACGAGGCCGCAGCGCCGGAGGAGCCCGTGACGGAGGCGCCCGAGCCGGAGGTGGCTGAGCCGGAGGAGTCCGAGTCGGAGGTGGCTGAGCCGGAGGAGTCCGAGTCCGTCGGCGAGAAGGCCGAGGTGGGTGGCTCCGAGCAGCAGGCCGATCGCGAGTTCGGCAAGGGCATCCTCTAACCGGGTACCGTCGGTCGCTGGCATTCCGGGGCGCAGGCCGTATACTTGCCGCCGAAGCGTCTTCTGACCCACAACATGAGGAGGCGGATCATGTCGGATGCTGACGCTGCGCTGCCGTCGGGCGATCTCGATCCGGAGGTGCTTCGTCGAGCGATGAAGGCCTTCCGCAAGCGGCTGAAGCTGGCCCGGCTCGATGACGAGTCACGCCTGGGCAAGGGTCCTCTGAGCGGCGGCCAGAGGGGCGGCATCGTCGCGATCCAGCCGCCCGACAAGTACCCGCGGGAGGTGTGGGATGCCCTGGTCGAGCAGGGCAAGCTACGTCGTGCGGGTCACGGTCTGTATGAGCTGGCTGAGTAGCCGCGACCCCGCACCGCGGTCCGATTGATGCCCTCCCGAGGTTCCTCTATAGTCTCGGGCCATGGACCAGGCGTCTTCGTCAGAACCGTCGGACCCTCAAGGTTCCGGGGAGGCTACTGGCGAGAAGGCATCTGCCCGAGCCAGGGACGGACGCTGGCATCTCGTCATTGCCCTCGCCGTCGTGGCCGCCGTGGTGACTTGGGTGTTCTGGCCCATGCTCAGCACCCGGGCCTTCTTCTCTGACGACTACCTCTATGTCGGTTACAACAAGACGGTGCAGAACCCCAGTTGGGCGTCGACCGCGCGGTTTCTGCGCGAGGTCACCGAGCCGACCACCGTTCCGGGGTACTACGAACCCTGGCCCATGATCTCGTTCATGCTGGACGTTGCGACGGGCGGCGACGCACGCAAGGGCGAGCGGGGTCATCTGGTTCCGTTCCGGCGGACCGCGCTGGCCCTGCACGTGGTCAACTCGCTGCTCGCCAGCTTGCTGATCTACCTCATCTTTCGCGAGCCGTTCTCGGCGTCGGTCGTGGGGCTGCTGTTCGGTCTGCACCCGCTGCAGGTCGAGTCGGTCGTGTGGATCTCGCAGCGCAAGACGTTGATGGCGACGCTTTTCGTCCTGGCCAGCATGGTGTGCTACGTGCGGCATGCCCAGCGCGGCCGCCGCGGCAGCTATGTCGGTTCGGTGGTGCTGTTTCTGCTGGCGCTGATGTCCAAGCCAACGGCCCTTCCCCTGCCGATGCTGCTGGTGATCATGGACGTCTGGCCGTTGCGGCGGCTCAGCATCCGGACCCTGATCGAGAAGATCCCGTTCTTCGCCCTGGCGCTGGTCGGGGGCGTCATTTCGATGATCGCCCTGGAGCGAACGGCGACGCTCGATACGCCGGGTGAGGTCGGGTGGGGGCGGGCCCTGCTTATCCTCTGCCACAACATCGTCTTCTATTTGCAGAAGGTCTTCTGGCCGAGCGACCTGTCGGCCTACTATCCGTTTCCGGAGCCCATGGCCCTGTCGCATCCGGCGGTGCTGACGGGTGTGGTGGGCACAGGGGTCTTGACCGTCGCGTTGCTGGTCTCGTTGCGATGGACCTGGGCGTTCGTGGCGGGCTGGGCCTTCTTCTTCGTGGCGATCTTCCCCGCAATGGGCGTGTTCAAGGTGACGATCGTCATCGCGGCCGACCGGTACGTCTATCTGCCCATCGTCGGGCTGGGGTTGACGCTGGGGTGGTTGTTGTCGGAGGCCTGGCGACGGTCGGGGCGGTGGCGTCAAGCCGACCAGGCCCGGGCGGGGCTCATCATCGTGGCGATCCTCCCGGCGGCGGCCCTGGCACGCGCGACGCAGGAGTACCTGAAGGTGTGGCGCGACAACGAGACCATCTTCCGCCACATGGTCCGGCTCGGGCCGGATCAGATCTGGATTCGCAACGGCCTGGCCAACGCTCTCGTGGTTCGCGGCCGGTTCGCCGAGGCGACCAAGCACTTCGCGGCGGTCGTCGAGCAGAAACCGGATTACATCGACGGCTACCAGCACCTCGCCGCGGCCTATGTGGGTGCGGGGATGCGCGATCAGGCGATCCGTACGTGCCGGCGGGCCCTCGACCAGGATCCGAACTCGCCCAAGGCCTACACGATGCTGGCCGGCGTGTTGAATCAGGAAGGTCGCTACGCTGAGGCCGCCGAGCATGCCCGGCGGGCGGCACAGGCGGATCCCGACTTCGCCAAGGCTCACTATCAGCTCGGGGTGGCGATGGCCAAGCTGGGCCGGCTCGAAGAGGCGTCGGCGCACCTGACCAGGGCGATCGAGCTGAGCCCCGAGCAGGACCAGGCGCACCTCAACCTCGCCGCCGTGCTCGCGCGCCAGGGAGACCTGCGGGGCGCCATCGCCTCATGCCGGCGGGCGGTCGAGTTGGCCCCGCGTCAGGTCGCCGCGCGAAACCTGCTCGGCCAGCTCTTGCTCAAAGTCGGTCGCCGCGACGAAGCCAGGCAGCAGTTCCTGGCCATCCTCGATATCCATCCCCGGCACGGTCCGGCCCGAAAGGCTCTCCAGGGGCTGAAGCCCCCGTCCGTCCCCTGAGGTGGTCGGTTCCTCCGCCGGATCACACGCCGGCGATTATGGGACCTCCCTCATCGATCCATGCGATACAGGGCAAGGCTGTCACCCTTCCTACGCAGGCGTCCGGGAATGCGCTCACGGAGGGCGGCACCGGCGTCGATCTTATGGGAGCCATGAGCGTGCGCGCCTGAGCGACCGTCGGGTCGGACTTCCGGCCGGGCGGCGTAGGTTCGACGTCGTGACGGACGGGCATTTCTGACCTGAACAGGGCGATGAGGTTACGGGCTGAAGAGGCCTGTGGACCGGACCAACGGGAATCGACACAACATGACGACACAGCCACACCTGTCGCGGAGAGCGTACGCGGGGTTGTTCCTGGTCACCGCCGCCACGTTGATGTTCGAGATCCTGCTGACGCGGATCTTCAGCGTGACGATGTGGTATCACTTTGCGTTCATGGCCATCTCGGTGGCGATGCTGGGCATGACGGCCGGGGCGATGGCGGTCTATCTCCTGCCGCGGGTCTTCACCGTCGAGCGGGCGCCTCGGCATCTCGCCGTGAGCGCCTTAGCCATGGCGGGCACGTGCGTTGTGGGTATTCTCATCCACCTCTGCGTGCCCATCATCACGAGCCGTCACTTGCTGACGCTGCCGGGCTTCTTCTCGGTGGTGCTGACGGTCGGAGGCCTGGTCGTCCCGTTCGTGTGCGGCGGCGTCTGCGTGTGCCTGGCCTTGACGAAGTTTCCGCGGCAGGTCGCTCGTCTCTACGCGGCCGACCTGGTCGGCGCGGCGGCCGGATGCATCGTGCTCATCGGCCTGCTGAGTGTGACGGACGGTCCGACCGCCGTCCTGGTGGTGGCAATCCTGGCCGGGCTCGGGGGGCTGCTGTTTGCGGTCGAAGCGAGGTCTCGGTCGCTCGTTCGCGCCTCGGTCGCGACGTGCCTGGCCCTGGGCGCGCTGGCCGCGGCGAACACGGTGCTGGTGCGCCATCAACAGGGCCTGATCCGACCGATGTGGGTCAAGGGCAAGCTCGAATACCCGGCCCGGTACGAGACATGGAACTCGTTCTCGCGGGTGACGGTGCGCGGCAACCCGGACGAGCCGGTCAGGCCGTTTGGGTGGGGCATGAGCCCCGCCTGCCCGGAGGATCATCGGGTGCGGCAGCTCTACCTCGAGATCGACGCCAGCGCGAGCACGGTATTGACCGGGTATGACGGCGATCCGAACACGCTGAGGCACCTGCGGTATGACGTGACGACCATCGCGCACCACCTGCGGCGCGACGCGCGCACGCTCGTGATCGGCGCGGGCGGCGGTCGGGACATTTTGGCCGCGTTGGCTTTCGACCAGCCGTCGGTCGTAGCCGTGGAATACAACGACGACATCATCGACGTGGTGACGGGCCGCTTCGGCGACTTCACGGGCCATCTCGACGAGGACCCGCGCGTCCGCTTCGTGCATGACGAGGCGCGGAGCTACGTCAGCCGGACGGACGAGAGCTTCGACATCATCCAGGTCTCGCTGATCGACACGTGGGCGGCGACGGCGGCCGGCGCGTTCGTGCTGACCGAGAACTCACTCTACACCGTCGAAGCCTGGACCGCCTTCCTCGACCGGCTGAGCCCGGACGGCATGCTGACGGTGAGCCGGTGGTATTTCCGCGATCGGCCGGGGGAGCTGTATCGTCTGACGAGCCTGGCGTCGGCCTCACTGAAGGGCATCGGCGTGGAGGACCCGTCCCGACACATCGTCATCGTGCGGCGTCTGGGGCAGGGAGAGCGGGCGGATTGGCCCAACGGCATCGGTACGCTGCTGCTGAGCCGCTCGCCGTTTTCGCCGGCCGACCTGGCGCGTCTCGACGACGTGGCCGACCGGATGGCCTTCAAGGTCATCCTCAGCCCGCACCATGCCGAGGATCGGACCTTCGCAAGGCTCGCCTCGGGCAAGGACCTTGACCGATTCTGTGCCGCGTATCCGATCGACACCAGCCCGCCGACGGACGACCGGCCGTTCTTCTTCCACATGCTTCGGCTGCGCGACATCCTCCGCGGTGACCTTCACGATCAAGGCCTGATGAGCTTCAACGTTCGGGCCGTGGTGGTTCTCGGCGTGTTGCTGGTCGTCGTGCTCGGTTTGTCGGCGGTGGGCATTGTCCTACCGTTGATGCTGGCTCGTCAGTCGGAGCCGGTCGGCGACGCCTGGCCGCTGATGGTGTACTTCGGGGCGATCGGCATGGGGTTCATGCTGGTCGAGATCAGCCAGATGCAGCGGCTGATCCTGTTCCTCGGTCACCCGACCTACGGCCTGTCCGTGGTGTTGTTCAGTCTGCTGCTGGCCAGCGGGATGGGCAGCGCGCTGGCGGGTCGTCTCGGATTCGGCGAAGGTCGCAGGTCGTTGGGGGTCTTGGCGATGCTGCTTGGTTGCCTGGTCGGTTTCGGGTACGCCACCCCGCATGTCGTGCAGGCGTTAATGGGCGCCTCGACGCCCGTCCGCATCCTCTCGGCTGTTGGACTGCTGTTGCCCATCGGCTTGCTGATGGGCGCGCCGTTCCCCATCGGCATGCGCCTGGTGGGTCAGCGAGCATCCGCCCTTACTCCTTGGTTGTGGGGCATCAACGGGGCGACTTCGGTGTGTGCGAGCGTGGTGGCGGTCGCAATCGCCCTGAGCTTGGGCATCTCGATGTCGTTCTGGTGCGGGACGGCGTGCTACGTCGTGGCCGGGGGCGCGTGCTTGGCCTGGGTCGGGGTTCGAAGAGCCGCGGATCAACCCTATGGACGGCGAGCAAGGGTAGGCCTGGCGAGGTCAACGCTCCTCTCGCCGACCGTCACCGCAACCGAAGCCCAACCGGTCTGAGCCGTCCTCGAGCGTATTCCCTGAATCGGTCTCTTTGCTCAACGTGTGGCGTCGGTCTGCACATGTCTGACCAGCCGATGGCTGAGCGGCATCGTCAGCTTGCGCAAGGACGTGTACATATCGAGCTTGCCGCGCATCTAAGACTGCAGAGTTAGCGAGGTACGGGTGCGTTCGGTCGTGCCCCGTGTCCACACACCGTCTCACAGGCGAAAGGATGATGCGATGGCCAAGCAAGCGATCAAGGTCGGCAACAAGGCTCCCGCGTTCACGCTCCCGAACCAGGACGGTCAGAAGGTGTCGCTCAAGGATCTGGTGGGCCAATGGGTCGTGCTGTACTTCTACCCCAAGGACGACACGCCCGGTTGCACGACGGAGGCCTGCGAGTTCACCTCCGGCATCAAGGAGTTCCAGAAGCTCGACGCCAAGGTGATCGGCGTCAGCCCTGACTCGCCCGAAAGCCACAAGACGTTCATCAGCAAGCACAAGCTCAAGGTGGAGCTGCTGTGCGACCCCGACCACAAGGTCATGGACAAGTATGGTGCCTGGGGCGAGAAGACCATGTACGGCAAGAAGAGCATGGGCGTCATTCGGTCCACGGTGCTGATCGATCCGGACGGGCGCGTGGCCCATCATTGGCCCAAGGTCAAGGCCGGCGGGCACGCCGAGGCCGTCCGGGCCAAGCTGAAGGAACTCAGGGCCGCTCACGCGCCCGCCTAACGCCCTCTCGCCCCTGGTTGGGGTGATGTCACAACCGCAAGCCTGTTATAGTGCTCTCGTGGGGAACGGCGGACGATGCCGCCTCCCACGGGAGCGCGCGCATGAGACGACGACGTACGCGTTGGCCGGTCACCGTCGCCCTGGTCATTGCCGCTGTGGCGGGCCCTTCCGCCGCCGTAGCCGGTGACAACGGCCTGGCGACCTGCACGGCCAGCAGTGTGGCCGCGAGGTTCGGTCCCGACGGGGCGATCGACGGCGATCGATTCGCCATCGCGCCGGGTACGGTTTGGAGGGGCCAGGCCAACCAGGCCACGTGGTCGTGGCAGATCGTTTTTGCCGAACCGCGCAGGGTCGGCGCGATTCTGCAGGTCATCGGCGACCATCCGCTCAATCTCCGCAACGCCCCGAGCGCGTACGTCTGGCAGTGGAGCCCCGACGGCACGACCTGGCGCGACATGCCGACCGCGCGGGTTCGGTCCGAGGCCCGGATGGTCCGCCTGTTTCGCCTTCGCCGGGCCTACCGTGTCCGTGGTTTGCGCTTGCGCATCGCCGAGGCCCTGGGCGAGTATCCGGCCCTGCGCGAGGTCGAGTTCTTTGCCGAGCCCAACGCGGTCGTCGACTTTCCCGACTGGATCATCGAGGTCCGCACGACGGTTTCCAAGGCCCTGAGCGACGGCGGTTCGGGTTTCACGAAGCTGGCGCGTCGGTGCGAGGGATGGCAGGACGTACCCGCCCAGCAGGTCTGGAAGGGCCATTTCAACGAGGCGTTCATCGCCATCGAGCCGCACCCGTTGTGTGCGTTCCTGTCGGGCAACCATCGCGATTGGTGTGAGCAGCCGCGTGAGCCGTGGCGAGGCGTTCAGGAGGTCCTGGCCAACCGCCGCCTGCCGATCTGGGCCGCGTGCGGCGGGGCACAGGCCCTGGCGCTCCTCTCGACGGTCGGCGTCGACAAGCCGTGGGATTGTCCTCGCTGTCGCGATCCGAGGGAGCCCAAGTCGCCTGTCTACACCCACATCGGCCACACGGGCAAGAGCAGGTGCGGCGTGTACGAGATGAACGTCGGCGAGCGCGGCGACTACCACGTGCTGAAGGTCGCCGCCGACCCGGTTTTGGAGGGTCTGCCGCGCCAGTTCAAGATCCACGAGAGCCACGTCGGTCAGATCGAGTTCGTGCCCGAGGGGTGGACGCTGATCGCCACGCGCGGCAAGCGTGCCAAGACTCGGACGCAGTGCATGCGCGTTACTGATCGCTACATCTATGCCGCGCAGTTTCACATGGAATCGTTCGCCACGACGCTCGAGGCCTCACGGACGATCATGGGCAACTTCCTGCGGCTGGCCAAGGCCTGGGGCGGCTACAACACGTCGGGCCGGGCGGTTTCGCCGCCGGCACCGTTGCCGCCGCCTTGGTCGAGGGACAAGGCCCGTCAGGGACGGGCCGGCGTGATCCAGATCGTCCTCGTCGGCGATTCGACCGTGTGTGACTACCCGCTCGAGCGGAAGATCTGGGGCTGGGGACAGGTGCTGCCGGAGTTCGTGTGCCAGGACGTGGCCGTCCTCAACCAGGCGGCCAGCGGGCGGAGCTCGAAGAGCTTCCTCAAGGAGGGACGATGGCGGCGGGCGTTGGCGCTCAAGCCCGACGTGGTGTTCATTCAGTTCGGGCACAACGACTGTCCCGGCAAGGGCGACCGGACGACCGACCCGGCCACGAGCTATCAACGCTACTTGCGCCAGTACGTGGGCGACGCCCGCAAGGCCGGCGCGACGCCGATTCTGGTCACCCCGATGACGCGCCGGCGGTTCGGGCCGGACGGGAAGATCGACACGAGGCTGAGGCCTTACGCTGAGGCGATGATCAACGTTGCGCGCCAGACCAAGACGCCGGTCGTCGACCTGCACGCCAAGAGCGTCGCCCTGTTCAATCGGCTGGGCGCTGGGGGCAGTGCCGATCTGAGCTGCAGCGCGAGCGATCGGACGCACTTCTCGGAGAAGGGCGCTCGGGCGATGGCCCGACTGGTGGTCGAGGAACTACCGAAGGTCTATCCGGAGCTGATACCCTATCTGGTTCAGCCGTATCGCCGGTCGATCTACCACGGATCCGCTCGGCCCGCGGACCGGGCAACGCCGTCTGGCTAGCGCATGAGAGGCACCGTGAGAGCCGCGATGAGTTTAAGGCGAAGGGCGTGGCTGGCCTGTGTCCTGGTCGGGTTGGCGATCCCCCCGGCTTTCGCAGGAGGCAGTGGCAGAGAGTGTGGCCTGCCGAGCGGTGTCCGTCTGGTCTTGCCCAAGATCCTTTACGCCGCGGCGGGCCTGGAGTGCAACATCTACTTCGATAACGTCGTTCTTGCGCTGCATCCGGCCCATCTCGCGTTCGACGTGGATTGTGCCAAGGGCGTGCAGCAAGCGGAGCGTTGGACGTTTACGCCACGAGCTAAGGACGTCGGGCAATACGATCTGGCCCTGACGGTGCGGGACGCGAAGAACCGGACCATCGCGCAAGGCCGGAGCACGTTGCGCGTCGTCGATCCGAAGCCGCTTGCGGGTCGGACGGTATCGGTGCTGATGATCGGGGACAGCCTGACGCACGCCTCGATCTATCCGCGGCACGTTTGGAAGCTGAGCCGTGGGCGGCCGGGACCGAAGGTGGATCTGGTCGGATCGCACTGCCCGAAAGACCCGGACGGCGTGATCCGCCACGAAGGTTACGGCGGCTGGACGGCCGAACGGTTCGCGACGCATTACACGACGGCGGATCGGACGTCCAGCTATCGCAAGCGACCGAGCCCATTCCTATACAAGCAGGGGCAGGCGTCGCCACGATTCGACTTCACACGCTATTGCGACGAGGTCTGCAACGGCAAGGCACCCGACGTTGTGACGATCTTCCTCGGCTGCAACGATACGTTCAGCGCGACGGATGAGACCATCGAGGGAAGGATCGACGTGATGGTCAGGCATACGGACGCGCTCGTTGCCGCGATTCATTCGGCGAGTCGGGCGACGCGAATCGGGTTGATCCTGCCCGTGCCGCCCGCCGTGTCGCAGGACGCGTTCGGCGCCAACTACCGCTGCGGCCAGACGCGGTGGCAATATCGTCGCAACCAACATCGCGTCGTGGAGCGGATGCTGGCTAAGTACGGCGGGCGTGAGGCCGATTGCATGACGATCGTGCCCGCCTACGTGAACCTGGATTGCGTCCGGTGCTATCCGACGACGCAGGCAACGTGGAACGCTCAGACGAAGGTGGCCACCCAGCGCCAATGCAATGGTGTTCACCCGGCCGAATCGGGCTATCGACAGATCGGCGACAGCGTGTACGCTTGGTTGGTGGCACAGCTTGGCGAGCAAGGCTCGGGTGGTGTGAAAAGGTAGTGACGAAAGAGGTGCAGTATGAACCGACGCGATTTCATGAAGACGACGGGCGCGACGGTGGCCGGTCTGGCCGGCGCGACGCAGGTCGGGGCGGCGCCTGCGACGGGGCGCGGCGGCAAGCGCCCGAACATCGTGTACATCATGACCGACCAGCAGACCGCGGACACGCTGAGCTGCGCGGGCAACCCGCACGTCAAGACACCCGGTATCGACAGTCTGGCCAAGACGGGCACGCGGTTCGCGAAGACCTATTGCGCCCAGCCGCTGTGCGTGCCGAGCCGGACGGTGATGATGACCGGACGCATGCCGCACGAGACGGGCGTGACGGTCAACATGAAGAGGCATCCGATCCGCTTTCCCATGCTGGGCCGGATGCTCAGCGATGCCGGGTACGACTGCGGCTATGTGGGCAAGTGGCACCTGACCGTTCCCGTCGGGGACGAGAAGACGCACGGGTTCCGGTCGGTGATGGCTCCGGTCAGTGCGGCTCGGGGCAGGCCCAAGGATGACGACGTGCCGCCGGCGTGCGCCAAGTTCCTCAACGAGAAGCGCGACAAGCCGTTCTTCCTGGTGGCGTCGTTGTTGAACCCGCACGACATCTGCCAGCATGCCCGCGGCGATGACCTGCCGAACGGTCCGGTCGGCGAGCTACCCGATCCGAAGGACTGCCCGCCGCTGCCGGCGAACCACGCCATCCCTGAAGGCGAACCCGAGGCGCTTCGGGAGATCCAGCCCGGCAATCCGCGGCTGTACCCCACGATCGATTGGCCGCCCGAGCGGTGGCGACAGTATCTGTGGGCCTACTACCGTCTGGTCGAGATGGTGGATGCCGAGATCGGTCGTGTGTTGGAGGCCCTGCGCAGAAGCGGCCACGAGGACGACACCGTCGTGATCTTCAGCAGCGATCACGGTGACGGGGCCGGCTCGCATCGCTGGAACCAGAAGCAATGTCTGTACGATCAGCCGGCCCGCGTGCCGTTCATCGTCAGCCAGAAGGGTGTGACCCGGCCCGGGGCCGTCGACGCGGGGCATCTGGTCAACAGCGGCGCGGACCTTCTGCCGACCCTCTGCGACTACGCGGGCCTCCGACCACCGCCGGGGCTCGAGGGCATGAGCGTGCGGGCCCTGGCCGAAGGGCGCCAGGTTGGCCGGTGGCGCGACCAGCTCGTGGTCGAGACGACGTTCTGCGGCATCAAGGGCGGGGAGAAAGGTGATCTGGCCCTGGCCGGCCGCATGCTGCGGACGGATCGCTTCAAGTACATCGTCTACTCGCGCGGTGAGCAGCGGGAGCAGCTCTTCGACATGGAGACCGACCCGGGCGAGACCGAGAGCCTCGTCGGCAGCCCGAAGCACCAGGCGGCGTTGAACGACCATCGCCGCCGCATGGCCGCGTGGTGCGAGCGGAAGGGCGATGTGTTTCCCGTACCGGCGGCGGGGTAGGCTGTCCGGGCCGGGATGCCCCGCGTTTCGCGCGACGCACCTCTGCGGAAGGGACACGAAACCATGATCGCATGCGGGGTCTTCGTCATGAGCTGCGCCGTCTCGGGCGTGCCGTCTCTGGAGTTCCTGGATCAGCACGACATGGTGTGGGAGGTGGCGCCGAAGCGCTGGCTCGAGGGCATCCCACTGGCCAACGGTCATATCGGGGCCTTGGTTTGGGGCGACGGGGCGCCGCTGAAGATCACGCTCGACAAGTACGACGCCTGGGAGCGGCGAGGCCGCGAGTTGGGCGAGGGCGACATCACCTACGCCAAGCTCCGCGAGTACGTCGAGCAAGGCAAGCAGAAGGCGGCCATCGAATCGCTCGGCAAGGAGCTGCACGAGGGTCGTGCCGGCAAGGTGCCGTATCCGACTCGGTTGCCGATGCCACGCGTGGAGATGGGCTTCGGCGGGCCGGTCGCGTGGGACTCGGCGCGGCTGAGCCTGCGGACGGCGAGGGCGGAGGTTCGCGGTTCGTGTGCGGGCAAGCCGCTGAGCCTGACGCTGCTGACGCACGCGAGGCACAACGTGTTGGTCATGCGGCTGAGCGGCGCGGCGACCGACAAGCTCACGTTCAAGATCGGCCTCGATCATCTCGACGCCAACGCCAAACGGCTGCTCAAGCAGTGGGGCTATCCCAAGCCGACGGTCGCGGGCGACGTGAGCGGCGGCACGCTGCACCTCAAGGCGCCGACGGATTACGAATACGCGATCGCATGGCGGAGCAAGCGGACGGGCGAGGACGTCTTGCTGTGTCTGGCACTCCTCAGCAACGAGGACGCACCGGAGCCGTTGGCCGCGGCTCGTGAGCTGGCCCGCAAGGCTGTCGGGCAGGGCGGCGAGGTTGCAGCCCATGAGGCCTGGTGGGCCGACTACTGGACGCGGTCGTACCTGACGATTCCCGACGCGCGGTTCGAGGCGCTCTACTGGATCGAGATGTACAAGCTGGCGTGCTCGTCCCGCCCGGGCGGGTATCCGATCACGCTGCAGGGGTTGTGGACGCTCGACGGCGGGATGCCGCCGTGGTCGGGCGACTATCACCTCGACATGAACATCCAGGAGTCGTACTGGCCGGTCTACACGGCCAACCGACTCGATCTGGGCGAGCCGCTCTACCGGGTGTTCTGGGATTGCGTGCCGCGGTGGCGTCGTCAGTGCAAGCAGTTCTTCGGCTTCGACGGGATCTGGTCGGGCGTGTCGATCGGGCCGGGCGGCGAGCGGATCTACGGCTACTCGGCCGTCCAGATGTGGCCCGGCAACGCGGCCTGGCTGACGCACCACTACTGGCTGCACTTCCTCTACTCGCAGGACAAGACGTTCCTGCGCGAGCGGGCGCTGCCGATGATGCGGCTGGCGTTCGAGACCTACGCCAACCTGCTCGAGCCGGGCAAGGACGGCAAGCTGCACGTGCCGCTGAGCAACTCGCCGGAATGGGGCGAGGGCGGGTTCCGTGCGTTCGTGAAGGACCCGACCTGCGACCTGGCGTTGATCCGGTACCTGGGCCGGGCGATTCTGCACGCGGGCACCGTCCTTGGCGAAGACGACGAGATCGCGCCTCGCGTCCGCGAGGTGCTCGACAAGCTGGTGGACTACCCGACGGCGGGCCACCGGCTGATGATCGCCGCAGGCGTGGAGCTCGAGCATTCGCACCGGCACCACTCACACCTGATGGGCATCCATCCGCTGGGCGTCACCAACATCGACGGCGGTCAGCAAGAGCGGGCGCGGATCCAGGCCTCGCTGGCGCAGATCCGCCTGAAGGGCACGGGCGAATGGACGGGCTGGGCCTTCCCGTGGATGTCGCTGATCGCCTCGCGGGCGCGGCAGGGCAACATGGCCTGGCAGATGCTCGACATGTACGCCAACGCCTTCATCAAGGCCAACACGTTCCACGTCAACGGCGACCCGCGGATCTTCGGCATCTCGCGGTTCACCTACGAGCCGATGACGCTCGAGGCGGGTTTCGCGGCCTCGGCGGCGGTCATGGAGATGTTGATCCAGTCGGTCGGCGGGACGATCCGGCTGTTTCCGAGCATGCCCGACCGCTGGCACGATGCGTACTTCGCGAAGCTGCGGGCCGAAGGGGCCTTCGTCGTAACGGCCAAGCTGGTCGACCGGCGGGTGCCGTTCGTCCTGATCCGTTCCGAGGCGGGGCTGCCGTGCGTGGTGGCCAATCCGTTCGGCGGGGCTGCGGCGCTGGAGCCGGTCGAGGAGGAGCCCGACCTGGGCAATCCCGTCAACAAAGCCGTCGAGCTGACCGGCGGGACGGTTCGGTTCGAGACGACCAAGGGACAGGCGTACCTCTTGTACCCGGCCGGGCAGCGTCCGAAGCCGGACGACCTCGCGCCGCCCGTCATGCCCCGCACGGAGCAGGATCGACACATCTACGGCCTCAAGCGGCTGGCGAGATTCTGAGCGCGCGTGGGGCATGCCGGTGGGTTCAGGGCAGCTTCTCGCGGATCGCTCGCGCGGCGGCCGTCACGTCCGTGCGGCTGATCACCGCACTGCATACGGCCGCGCAGCGGCACCCGACGTCGACGAGCGTGCCGATGTTGTCGGCCGTGATGCCCCCGATGGCGACGTGGGGCCGGTCGAGCTCGGCCAGTACGGCCTGCAGGGCTTCGAGGCCGGCGATGTGGTCCTGCGGCTTGGTGGACGTGGGGAACATCGGCCCGATGGCGACGACGTCGGCCCCCTCGGTCATGGCCGTGCGGGCTTGCTCGACCGAATGCGTGCTCCGGCCGATGATGCATCGCGGCCCGGCCACGCGACGGGCTGCCTCGACGGGCAGGTCGTCCTGGCCGACGTGTACGCCGTCGGCCTCGACCAACCGGGCGATGTCGGGGCGGTCGTTCAGGATCAGCAGCGTGTCCGTCTCGCGGGTCAGGTCGCGTAGGGCCTCGGCACGGCGGAGCAGCTCGGCGTGGGTCAGATCCTTCTCGCGGAGCTGCAGGGCTTCGGCGCCGCCGTCGATCGCTTGCCGGGCCGTGGTCAGCCAATCGCCCGAGCAGAGCGCTTCGGTGATGAGCACATACAGCCGCACTTCGGCGAAGCGGGCCCGTCGGGCGGGCTCGAAGCGGACGCGGGTCTCCAGGTCGTAGCTGCGGTAGCGGAGCCGTTCGATCTCGACGGCGAAGTCGGCGTCCTCGATCTTGCCGTATTCCTCCAGCACACGTAGGGCCTCGACGAGCCGCTTGCAGGCTGAGACGACGACGGCGTCCGTCGAGTCGCGGGCCCGTTCGGACGGCGTGGCAAGGGTCGTGCCCACGTCGCCGGCCGTGTCGCGGGCCTCGATCAGGGCGTCGGCATCCAGCCGCTGCATGGTCCCGGCCAGGTCGTGCCGGAGCTGCTTGATCGCGCCGCTCAGTTCCGGATCGTCGCCGGCGAACCGCGCGGCCTCCTCGATGACGCGCAGGGCCTCGCGGGCGCGATTGAAGTTGGCGTCCAGGATGCGGGCGACGTTGCGGTCCATCGGTTCAGCTCATTCGCTCACCAGCGGCGCGGGCCATCTTGAGCGTCGTCATGTCTTGGGTGCCACGGCCAGCTGGTCTGGCCCAGAACACTGGGGGGGGCAAGCCGCCCGTGGCATCCTGAGGGGTCGTCCTCAGCTTGACCTACCGAGGTTCTTAAACAAGAACAGCCCATCCTTACCCGGCGCGACGATGTCGAGCCGGCCGTTGCCGTCCACGTCGGCGATCGCGAAGTGGATACCCACGCCGCTGTGCCCCGGCACGGGTCCGACGTCGACGACGTGCTTGTCGAAGGCGCCGCCGTTGATCTTGAAGATGTAGATCCCGACCGGATCGTCGGCGCCCGGGTCGTTGCCGCAATGGGCGCGATAGCGCTTGCCGGTGATCAGCTCGAGCTCGCCGTCGTTGTCGATGTCGGCCAGTTGCAGGTCGTGGTACTGCGACGCGGTCGTGTCGATGTCGTGCTTGGTCCACGTCCTCTCACCGGATGGGTCCCTCCGCTGCTCCCACCAGGCCAAGCCGTACGTATGGGCCTGCCCGACGATCAGGTCGGCCAGGCCGTTTCCGGTGACGTCGTGGACGATGACGGGGCAGCTCGCCGACTCGAGCTCGAACTCGCGGTGGAACGTCCAGGGCCCTTGTGTCGGGTATTCGGGTGCTTCGAGCCAGCCGTTGGCGAGGACGTAGTCGACGCGACCGTTGCCGGCGATGTCGCCGAAGCCCATGCCGTGGGTGGCCGCGTTGTGGATGTCGACCCGCCGGAAGCGGCCCGTGCCGTTGCCGCAGTCGTCGAGCAGGAGCTTGTAGTACATCACCGGACCGCCGGGGGTATTGGGGCAGATCTCGAGCTGGCCGTCGCCGTCGATGTCGACCAGCCGCGTGGTCTCGATATTGCCGGGGCGATCGATGTCGTGGACGCGCCACTCGCCGCCGGCCGGTCCCGGGTTTTCCCGCCATCGCAGCGTCTGTCCGAACCAACCGCCGGTGACCACATCCAGCCGGCCGTTGCCGTTGACGTCGAGCGGCAGGTCGGAGAAGTCGTCGAAGTACTCCCCCTCGCACCGGACGTCGCACATCCGGTGCTTGATCCAGGTCGGGCCCTCGTACCAGTAGGCGCCGCAGACGATGTCGAGCACGCCGTCGTCGTTGACGTCGAAGACGGACGCGGCCTCGTAGGTGACGGCGTCGATGTGGTGCTTCTCGAACCTCAGGTTCATGCTTCGGGCGTCTCCTCGTTGACGGCGATTCTATCGCCGTAGTGGGCCGCGAACCAGGCGGGTTTAACCGCTTGGCTGTGGCGCTTGGACGTTTCGCAAGCGCCGTCGCGCGATGGCCACGGCCTCGGGTTCGACGTCGCAGCCCAGATAGGACCGGCCCTGGCGTTTGGCGACGACGAGGGTCGTGCCGCTGCCGCAGAAGAAGTCGGCCACGCAATCGCCGGGGCGGCTGCCGGCCAGCACGACACGTTCGAGCAGGGCCTCGGGCTTTTGCGAGGGCCAGCCCGTCCGCTCCCGCGAGACGGTGGACAAGAAGGGCACGTCCCAGACGTCGGTCATGGTCGGGCCGCCGGCGTTGAAGTAGAGCCGGCCCTTGCGCGTCTGCTTGTAGGGGCGACGCTGCTCGTCGTAGAGCAATCCGTCGGTGCGATACGCCCCGTCGCGAAGGACGTTGAAGGTGTGCTCACCGGGCCGCTTGGCGTAGAGCAGGATCGTGTCGTGCTTGCGGCCGAACCATCGTCGAGCCACGCCGCCCGTGCGGTAGTGCCAGACGATCTCGTTCAGGAACGCCGACCGCCCGAAGACGTCGTCGAGCATCACCTTCACATAGTGAACGACGTGGGCGTCGAGATGGAGATACAGGCTGCCGCGGTCGTTAAGCAGGCGGTGGGTCTGTTCGAGCCGCGGCGCGAGGAACGCGAGGTAGCTGTCGAGCCCGCCCCGCCAGGCGTGTCGGAATCGACCCCGCGAGCCGCCGGCGGACCGTTCGGTATAGAACGGTGGGTCGACGTAGATCAGATCGCACACGCCGTCGGGCAGGCGCTGCATCAAGGGCAAGTTGTCGCCGCAGTGGACTCGTGATCGGACGGACATGCGTTGCTCCCTGTCGACTGGTATCATACGTCGGCGTTGCGACGGTGACACGCAGGCGAGCCGCGTCTCGAAGGACGATCAGATGGCCAAGAAGACCAAGGCAGCGGGAGCCCGCCCTTCCAGGAAGAAAGCAGCGGCCCAAGCCACGACGAAGCGGGCTGCGGCCAAGACGAAGTCGACCAAGGCCCGGACCGCGGCCAGGCAGGCTGCCGGCCCGAAGTCGGATGCGGGCGGCGAGTCGCTCGAGGATCGCAAGGCGCGGGTCAAGAAGATCCTGCCGGCGCTGCGCCAGGCCTATCCCAAGGCCGATTGTGCACTCGATCACACCAGCGCGCTCGAGCTGCTGGTCGCGACGATCCTGGCGGCCCAGTGCACCGACGAGCGCGTGAACATCGTCACCAAGGATCTGTTCGCCCAATACAAGTCCGCCGACGACTACGCCACGGCCAAGCCGGAGACCTTCGAGGCCGAGATCCGCAGCACGGGCTTCTTCCGCCAGAAGACCAAGAGCATCCTCGCGGCCTCGCAGACCCTGGTCGACAAGCACGACGGTCAGGTGCCGGACACGATGGAGGCGCTGCTCGAGCTGCCGGGCGTGGCCCGGAAGACCGCCAACGTGATCCTGGGCACCTGGTTCGGTAAGAACGAGGGCATCGTGGTCGACACGCACGTCGGGCGGCTGGCGCATCGGCTGGGCCTGACGTGGACCAGTCGCGACAGCAAGGACGCGCTCAAGATCGAGAACGACCTGATGCAGGTGTTTCCGCGGCAGTCGTGGACGTATGTCGCGCACGCCCTCGTCTGGCATGGGCGGAAGGTGTGCAGGGCCCGTAAACCGGACTGCCAGGCTTGCACCTTGTCGGCGTGGTGCCCGTCGGCGTTCGTCGTGTAGGCGGCGCGGTCGATCCACGCAATCCGGCATGTCTTCAGAAAGGACGCCTATGCTTCGGTTGGTCCTGCCCGTCTTCGTGGTCTCGCTACTCTTGGGTCGTGGCGCACCGGCGCCGGCGGACGAGCCGCCGTGCTTCAGCGGTCGGTACCCCCACTTGGCCTTCTTCAACCATCAGAACGAATGTGGCGTGGGGGCGGTCGCACCCTGGGCCGGGCGGTTGTGGGTGACGACGTACGCGCCTCATCGTCCCAAGGGCAGCGACGACGGGCTCTATGAGATCACGCCGGACCTGAAGCTGACCCGTCGGCCGGAGTCGGTCGGCGGCACGCCGGCCAATCGCATGATCCACCGCGAGTCGCGTCAACTGTTCATCAGCCACTACGCCATCGACGCCAAGGGCAACGTCCGCGTGATCTCGCCGAAGGTCATGCCGGGACGGCTGACGGGCACGGCGCGGCATCTGACCGACCCGGCCGGCAAGGTGTATCACTATACCATGGAGGAAGGCCTCTACGAGGTCGACGTCACGACGCTGGCGTTCAAGACGCTTTACCCCGACGGCAACGTCATCGACCAGGGCATCCGCAACGCGTTGTTGCCGGGCTATCACGGCAAGGGCGCCTACACGGGGCATGGCCGACTGGTGGTGGCCAACAACGGCGAGCCCGGCGTCGGGCGTGGCGAGGAGCTGGGTGTGGGTGTGTCGGGCTCGCTGGCCGAGTGGGACGGCCGAGACTGGCACGTCGTCGAGCGAAAGCAGTTTACCGAGGTCACCGGGCCCGGCGGGATCTACGGTAACGCCCGTGATGAGGATCCGCTCTGGACGACGGGATGGGACCATCGGTCGCTGATCTTGAAGGTCCTGGACACGTCGGGGTGGCATACGTTTCGGCTGCCCATCGCGTGCTATTCGTACGTGGCCAGACACGGCTGGCACACGGAATGGCCCCGCATCCGCGAGGTCGTTCCCGCCGCCAAGGGCCGGCCGCCGAAGCTGCTGATGACCATGCACGGGGGGTGGTTCGAGTTCCCGCGAACGTTTTCCTCGAAGGACACGCGCGGGCTGCGGGCGATCGGCTCGCACCTGAAGATCACGGGCGATTTCTGCGGCTGGCGAGGCCGGATCGTCTTCGGCTGCGACGACGCCGCGCTCAGCAGCTTCGTCAAGACCGACTCGGGCCCGCGGAGGAACCTGGTCGGCCAGTCGCAATCCAACCTCTGGTTTACGACTTGGGACGAGCTGAGCCGGGCCGGCCGACCGATGGGTTGGGGCGGTCCTTGGGTGCATGACACGGTCGCCGCCGGGACGGTGAGCGATCCGTTCCTCACCAGCGGCTACGGGGACGGCGTGCTGCACCTGAGCCACGCGACCGCGGAGGCCCTGACGGTGACGATCGAGGTCAAGACCGAGGCGGGATGGCGTCGGTGGAAGGACGTGTCGGTTCCCGCTCGGGGGTATCGGTGGCTCGCGCTGCCGGACGACCTGGCGAGCGGGTGGGTGCGGTTGCGCGTCGACCGCGACGCCGAGGACCTGACGGCCTTCTTCCACTTCGGGCCGGGCGGCGGCGCCCTCACGCAGCCGGATCTCTTGGCATCCCTGGCCCCGGCCGATCCGTGTCATCCTCGCACAGCGGCCCTGCTCCGTCCTCGGGGCGAGGACCTCGGGACGTTGCTCATCGCCGGATCGAGCATCGACGACAAGGGCCGGGTCACGCGGACCGGGGCCTACGAGATCGGGCCCGACATGCACCTGCGAGGCCTGGACGATAGCAAGCCCGACGCCTGGCTTCGCGAGGCGGCTCCCATCGAGGGACCGGGTTTCACCGTCGACGACGCGTCGGTCATCGTGACCGAGGGCGAGCGGCGGTTCCGCCTGCCCCGCGGCGACGAGACCTTCGATGAGGCATCGGCGCTGGGTTGGCCCCGTGGCGTCCGCGAGGTCTCGACGGAGCGATGGCTGTTCAACGCGCACGGCTCGTTCTATCTGCTGCCGCGGCGGAACTCCGGCGGCGCCCGACGCATCAAGCCGATCGCCACGCACAACCGCCGGATCTACGACTTCTGCTCGTGGCGCGGGCTGCTCGTGATGTCCGGCTGCCGGCGGGATGCCAGGCCGGATGGGCACGTCGTGCGAAGCGACGACGGCCGGCTCGGCCTGTGGTTCGGCGACGTGGACGATCTGTGGCGATTGGGCAAGCCGCGGGGCTTCGGCGGGCCGTGGAAAGACACGCCCGTGAAGGCCGGCGAGCGTTCCGATCCGTACCTGATGGCCGGTTACGACCGCAAGTCGCTCCGTCTCTCGCATACTGGCGCCGGGACGGTGCGGATGACGCTCGAGGTCGACGTCCTGGCCGACGGGTCGTGGTGCGTCTACCGTTCGTGGGACGTGCCGCCCGGTGAGGCCGTAACACACGCCTTTCCAAAGGGGTACAGCGCGCACTGGGCGCGGATGATCTGCGATCGGCCCTGTCGGGCCACGGCGAAGTTCGAATACGAATGAATCATCGGGCGCCGTGCAGGGCATCCAACACATAACAGGGTCGTCAGCCAATCGGTTGCGGCCTAGGACCTTCACTTGCCAAGGCCGGGGCTGCATGGCAAGATGGGTGTCCGCAACGACACACCGATCGAGGTCGACACGGCCGATTCCGGCCTAAGGAGATTCACATGAAGATCGCGCTGGAAGGCTCCCAGGTGAAGCTCATCCCCGAGACGGATCACGAGAAGGAGAACCTTGAAGCCCTCTGGAAGGTGCTGATCCGTTGCGAGACCGATAGCAAGGTGCTCTGCCCGGTGGGGCAATACCTCCCACACGAGGACGAGGCCGCCAGCTTCATCGTCCAAGACCAGTAGAGGTCAACGTTTCGTCCAGCAGTGTTTCGTCAGGCATGATGCGTCGGACGCGGATCGCGGCGCGGTTGGCGCCACCGAGCCCGGCTGTCGGCTGCGGGTTCATGGGCGCGAACGTAGGACCAGACCGAGGACAGTGCGGCTCGGCGGGTCGGCCTGCAACACCCACGCACAGACGTGATGCCGCATGAAGGGGCACGGGCAAGCCCGGACGATCCGTGGCGATGAGGGCTGTCTGCGCGCTCCGGACACGCCGATTGTCCGCCCTTGACAGGCAGGGTATCATGACCGTCGTCGGCCCGGTTGGAGTGGCGGGCCGATCCTTCCTTGAGCCATCGAACGGAGTCGCCGGCCATGTCCGATCCAAGGTTCGTCCACCTGCATTGTCATACGCACTATTCGCTGTTGGACGGCGCGAACCACATCGGACCCCTCGTACGGCGCGCCAAGGAACTCGGCATGGACGCCCTGGCCATGACCGACCACGGGAACATGTTCGGGACGATCGAGTTCTACCGCACCTGTCGCGAGCACGACGTCAAACCCCTTCTCGGCTGTGAGACGTACCTGGCCACCGGCGACCGCCGTGACAGATCCGGCACGAGCGGCTCGCGGGCCAACACGCACCTCGTGCTGCTGGCGCAGAACCGCACCGGCTACCAGAACCTGATCAAGCTGGTCTCCCTCGGCTACTTCGAGGGGTTCTACTACAACCCGCGGATCGACCGCGAGATCCTGGCCGAACACAGCGACGGTCTGATCGCCATCGACGGGCATCTCGGCTCGGCCCTGGCCACGCACCTGCTCAACGACAACGTGCAGGCGGCGGAGGAGGCGGCCGCCTGGTATCGCGACGTCTTCGGGCCCGACCGCTTCTACGTCGAGCTTCAGCGGCACGGCATACCGGAGCAGGAGCCGCTGGTCGAGATGCTCATCGAGTTGGCCGACCGCATGGACCTGCCGCTGGTGGCGACCAACGACGTGCACTACCTGATGCGCGAGGACGCCTTCGCCCAGGAGGTGCTCATCTGCATCAACACCCGCAAGACGTTGGAGGAGGAGAACCCGCTCAAGCACGATACCGACGAGCTGTATCTCAAGAGCCCGGCCGAGATGGCCGAGCGGTTCAGCGATCGGCCGGACGCCCTGGCCAACACGGTGCGCGTGGCCGAGATGTGCGACATCGAGCTGGATCTAGCGTCAAGGCATGCCCCGGTCTTCACGCCGCCGGCGGGCAAGACCGACGACGAGTACCTCCGCGAGCTCGTCTACGAGAAGGCGACCGAGAAGTACGGCGAGATCACCGACGAGATCCGTCAGCGCATCGACTACGAGCTGGGCGTGATCGCCTCGAAGGGCTTCAGCAGCTACTTCCTGATCAACCACGACTTCGTTCAGTGGGCGCGCGATCGCGGCATTCCGTGCGGGGCCCGTGGCAGCGGATGCAGCGCGGTGATCGGCTATTGCCTGGGCCTGAGCGCGCCCGACCCGCTGCGATACGGGCTGTACTTCGAGCGGTTCATGGATCCCGACCGCGACGAGATGCCCGATATCGACATTGACATCTGCCAGTTCGGCCGCGGCGAGATCATCCACTACGTCCGCGAGAAATACGGCCACGTCGCACAGATCATCACGTTCGGGACGCTCAAGGCGCGTGCGGCCATCCGCGACGTCTGCCGCGTGATGGGTGTCGATCTGGCCGAGGCGGATAAGCTGGCCAAGCTCATCCCCGAAGAGCTGAAGATGACCATCGACAAGGCCCTCAAGCAGGAGCCCGAGCTGGCCAAGCTGGTCAAGGAGAACGAGACCTACGCCAAGGTGATCGATCTGGCCCGCAAGCTCGAGGGCATGGCCCGGCATGCGTCGGTGCATGCGGCCGGTGTGGTCATCGCCGACAAGCCCCTGACCGATTTCCTGCCCCTTTACAAGCCGGCCGACAGCGAGAGCGTCATCACCCAGTTCGAGGGCGAGGGGGTCGAGAAGGTCGGCCTGCTGAAGATGGACTTCCTCGGCCTGCGGACGCTAACGATTCTGAAGCGGGCCCGTGAGCTGGCCGAGCGTCGCGCCGGCGAGCCGATCGACCTCGAGAAGCTCGACCTCTCCGACCCCAAGGTCTACGAGATCTTCGCCAAGGCCGAGACGACGGGCCTGTTCCAGTTCGAGTCGGGCGGGATGCGCGACGTGCTGCTCAAGATGAAGCCCAACCGTATCGAAGATCTGATCGCCGCCAACGCGCTCTTCCGGCCGGGGCCGATGGAGTACATCGACGAGTACGTCGCCCGCAAGTTCGGCAAGCCATGGAAGACGCCGCACCCGGCCATGACAGAGGTATTGGAAGAGACCCACGGCATCATGGTCTATCAGGAGCAGGTTTCGCGGCTGGTGAACCGTGTGGGCGGCATCGAGCTGAAGCGCGCCTTCCGGCTGGCCAAGGCCATCAGCAAGAAGAAGATCAAGATGATCGAGGCCGAGCGCCAGCCCTTCATCGACGGCGCGATGGCCCACGGCGTCAAGAAAGAGACGGCCGAGCAGGTCTTCGAGGACATCCTCAAGTTCGGCGGGTACGCGTTCAACAAATCGCACTCGACCGGTTACGCGCTGGTGGCGTTTCAGACGGCCTACATGAAGCTGTACTGGCCCGTGGAGTTCATGGCCGCGGTGCTGACGTATGAAATTCCGGCGGCCAAGCCGCAGGACCGCGGTCTGTACATCGACGAATGCAAGCGGATGGGCATCGCGATCCGACCACCGGACATCAATCAGTCGGAGTCGGACTTCACCGTCGTGTATGAGGACGGCCCGGACGCCGAGGGCCCGGTGCACGGCAAGAGCGGCCGGGCGTACATCCGCTTCGGCCTGAGCGGCATCAAGGGCGTAGGCGAGTCGGCGGTGCAGGCGATCATCGAGGCCCGCGCCGACAAACCCTTCGCCGATCTGTTCGATTTCTGCGAACGGGTCGATACGCACAAGGTGAATCGGTCGGTGATCGAGGCCCTCATCAAGGCGGGGGCGTTCGATCGGACCGGGGCGACCCGCCGGGCCCTGGTGGAGGCGTTGGACGGGGCGATGCGCGCCGGGGCCAGTGCCCAGCGCGACCGCCGCGACGGCCAACTCAGCATGTTCGACTCGTTCGAGGAGTCGGCGGTCGAGCAGACCCCGCGCGTCATCGGCGACGCCGAGTGGTCCGAGTCGGAGATGCTCAAGCACGAGAAGGACGCCCTCGGCTTCTTCGTCACAAGGCACCCCCTGGCCAACCACGAGAAGACC
Source organism: uncultured Planctomycetales bacterium (assembly GCA_964622545.1). Classification (GTDB taxonomy): domain Bacteria; phylum Planctomycetota; class Phycisphaerae; order UBA1845; family JAFGLZ01; genus JAFGLZ01. Next base: position 46,685 of record CAZUQM010000025.1, read on the forward strand.
CTCGACAAGTTCGCTTCGGCCAACATCGCCGATCTGACCGAACCGGAGTTCGCCGACGGACGTCGGGTCGTCATCGGCGGGATGATCACGACCATGCGGACCGTGGTGACCAAGCGCGGGCGCAACCCGGGCCAGAAGATGGGCATCGTCACGATCGAGGACCTCACGGGCAGCGTCGAGGTCGTACTCTTCCCCGACGATCATCAGCGGTTCAAGCCGCTCATCGCCGCCGACCGGGTGGTGTTCTTCGAGGGCGAGGTCGATCGTCGGCGTGAGCAGCCGAGCGTCCGCGTCAGCGACGTGATCCCGATCGAGGCCGCGGCCGAACGGTTGGCCAAGTGGGTGTCGGTCAACCTCACGAGCATCGGCGCGGACGAGGCCAAGCTGGGGAGGCTTCACGAGATCCTGGACGAGCACCGCGGCGGGACGCCGCTGTACCTCACCCTGTTGACGCCGATCGGCGCGGAGGTCACCATCCGCAGCAAGCAGCCGCCCGGTGTGATGCCGAGCGACGCCTTGGAGCGGGCCGTGACCGACTTGCTGGGCGAGCACCATATCGTGGTGGGCGGTCAGCCGCGGATCGTGACGCGAGGGGCCGGCCCCGTCGAACCAGAGGAAGCGGAGCAGGCCGCCTGAGCCGGCCGCACAAGGGAGGGACGCCGATGTCGGAATCCGACGCGCGACAACCCAAGCAACGTTATGAGCCGAAGCCCGAGGACCCCGCCTGGTTGGCCGAGGCGGTCCGTTTGCACGGCCATCTCGGGCCATGGGCGGCGCTGGGCCTGCGGATCGGGCAGGCCGCGTTGGAGGACCTCGACTGCGAGGGCTACTTCGACATCGACGTCGTGGTGCGTGGCCCCATCGCCAAGCCGCCGCCGAGGTGCATCGTCGACGGCCTGCAATTCGCCACGGGCGCGACGCTCGGCAAGGATTCGATCCACATCGAGCTGGGCGATACGTACGACGTGACCGCGACGCATACGAAGACGCAGCAGAGCATTCACTATCGGCCGACGGCGGCGTTTCTGGACGCGGTGAAGCAGATGGACGGACACGAGCAGGTCGAGGCCCTCGCCCGGCGCGTGGCCGCGGAGCCGCTCGAGGTCTTTGCCGAGCGGGTCGGGTAGGGGCGGGAGAAGCCGAGCCTCCGGTCGGTCAGGGAACGCCTCTCAGTCGGGAGGCGAAGGAGAAGGACATGCCTCACTCGGATTCACCGACACCACTCAGCCGTCGCCGCCTGCTGCGACGGGGCGTGATGGGCGCGGCCACCCTCGCCGTATCGCCGAGGTTGCTCGGTGGCGCCGCGGTCGGCTCGCCCAGGATCCGCGGCAAACGCATCGGGCGCACGCCCGCCGGCACCGATATCGTGCAGGTCACCGACGAGAAGGTCCGCGTGTCCAACATCTACTGCGAGGTGCCTTATTGCAGCAAGGACTCGCGGTGGTTCGTCTACGAGCGACGCGTCAAGGACGCTCCGGACGGCAACCACCGGCAGCTCGTCCGCGTCGAGCTCGGCACCTGGCGGTGTGAGCCGTTGGACGTCACCCCCAGCCTGAGCGGCACCGCCATCACGCACGACGGCAAGTTCTACTACCAGAAGCGGGGGGCCGACGGCGCGCTCGATCTGATGCGTGTCGACCTCGCCGGCGGCGACCGCAAGAAGGTCTGCGCGCTCCATCCGAAACGGCGGTTTCGGAGCCTGGGCACGGTGTCGGTCGACGAGCGCTACTACGTCACCGGCGCGGCCCTCGACGATACGTACAAGCGGTTCGGCATCCTGCTGGTCGACCTGAAGGACGGTACCGACAGGGTCATCGACGAGGACCCTTACATCTGGAACGCCCATCCGCAGTTCGAGCCCGGCAAGGGGCGCACGCTGATGATCCAGCACAATCGCGGCGGCACGTTGTCGCCCAAGGGTCGGATCGAGCGGAGCGTCGGCCCGGAGGGCGCGACCCTGTACACGCTGTCGGTGCCGGAGGGCAAGCGGACGACGCTCCAGATCGGCAAACCCCACACCACGCCCATCACCGGCCACGAGGCCTGGATCGGCAAGACGGGCGAGATGCTCGCGACGCTCATCGCCAGGGACGCCTACGCCCCGGACCAGGGCAACCTGGTCGCCGTCCGGCCCGGCCAGGCCGCCCGCCGCGTCGCCAGGGGCTATAAGTTCAATCACCTGGGGGTCTCGCGGTGCGGGAAGTACTTCTGCTGCGACGACTGGCGGGACGACTACAAGGTCGTCATCGGTTCGATCAAGACCGGCAAGACGGCTGTGGTCTGTGCGTCACAGACCAAGCCCAGCCGCGGACAGAACACCCACCCGCACGCCTATCTCACGCCCGACCTGACGTGGGTGGTCTTCAACTCGAACCGGGGCGGCACCGCGCAGGTCTACGCCGCCGGCGTGCCGGAGGGGATGATCGCGTCGCTGGGTTGATCAGCCCCGGGCCGCGGGTCTGTCCCGCTCCTTGTTTTCCCCGTCCTGGCGCGAAACAATTGATGATCTGCGATGAGAGAGACCGGGTCTTAAGCGAGGTTTGGCGATGAAGACGACGTGGTTCGGTTTTCTGAGCGCGCTGGCGGTGGCGATCTCGAGCGGCCTCGGCGCCGAGCGAACGGTGCGTGAATCGGCGCGCGAGCTGCCCGTGGCCTACGAGGTGGACGTGGTGGTCGTGGGCGGTACGTCCGCGGGCGTGGCCGCCGCTGTGGAGGCCGCCGAACAGGGCGCGCGGGTGTTCCTGGCCGCCCCCCGTCCGTATCTGGGCGAGGATCTCTGCGGCACGTATCAGCTCTGGCTCGAGCCGGGCGAGGAGCCGACCGACCCGCTGGCCAAGCGCCTGTTCGCCGAGCCGCCGCCGCTGCAGACGCTCGGTAAGGGTATCGCCTTTGAGTACGAGGCCAGCCGGAAGTCGGACCCACTCCACAAGGACACCAGGCCGCCGAGCAAGCTGTGTGACGGCAAGTACTCCAGCGCCTCCAAAGAGAGCGTCCAGTACGCCGACGACGTCACGATCACGCTCGACCTCGGCAAGTCCGTCGAGATCGGCAAGCTGCACGTGATGGCCTACCAGAGACCCAACAGCTTCGAGATCGCCTCGGTCGCAGCGCAGGTCAGCACGGACGGCAAAGCCTGGCGCGCCGTCGGAAAGACCAAGAACCCGCGGTTGGGACAGACGGGTGCGGAGAACCCCGCGTTCCCGATCACGCTGCCGTTGAAGACCAAGGCCCGGTACCTGCGCCTGAACGTGGACAAGCCCGAGCACGTCGAGCGGATGCTGCTGGGCGAGATCATCGTCGAGCCGACCTCGACCGAGGACAAAGCCGACGGATCCAAGCCCGCGCGTGTGCCGCCTATGCCCATGCAGGTCAAGATCGAGCTCGACCGCGCGCTCATCAACGCCGGCGTCGAGTTCCTCTATGGTTGCCGCGTGACGAACGTCCTGCGCGACGTGAACGGCTACCTGGCCGGGGTGGTCATGACCAACCGTTCGGGGCGGCAGGCCGTCAAGGCCAAGGTCGTCATCGATGCCACCGCACGAGGGCACACCGCCCGGATCGCCGGCGCCGAGTTCGCGCCCTTTACGGCCGGCAAGCAGGCGTTCAAACGGATCGTGGTCGGCGGCGAGCTGCTTCAGGCCGAAGACATGCAAGGCCGCGAGATGCCCAGCCGCGTGCAGATCGACCGGACGGGGCTGCGCGACCGCGCCACCCGGCCCGCCTACGAGTACACGCTCGAGCTGCCGGTGGAGGACAGCTCCTATGCGTCGCGGGCCGTGGCCGACCACCTCGCGCGCGACAAGACGTGGCATCCGGACCAGGTGGGTGCCTCCGAGGTGATGTTCCAGGTCCCGCCCGATCCGGTCAAGGGCCGTGCTCGACACGACGGCGATTGGCCCGGCGTGGACCAGATCGACCTCGACGTCTTCCGCCCGGCCGATCTGGCCCGCATGTACCTCCTCAACGCGTGCGCGGACGTGTCGCGCCAGGCGGCCGAGGAGATGCTGCGGCCGCTGACGATGATCGATCTTGGTCGCCGCATCGGCCGGGCCGCGGTGGTCGAGGCCAACATCGATCCGCTGCCGCGCATCGTCTGCTTCGGCGACAGCATCACGGCGGCGGGCTACCCGGCCGAGCTGGGCGACGTCCTGCCGGGTCGACGCGTCATCAACGCCGGGGTGGGCGGCCATACGACGGCCCAGGGCCTCGAGCGGATCGCTACCGACGTGCTCGCCCACAAGCCCAAGGCCGTCGTCGTCCTGTACGGCACGAACGACAGCGTGCTCACCAAGGCCGGCGCGTTCCGCGTGCCCGTGGACGCCTACGAGAAGAACCTCCGCGAGATCGTCTCGCGATGCCGAAAGCAGGGCGCGCGGGTCGTGCTCTGCACGCCGCCGCCCATCATCGCCGAGAGCTACTTCGAGCGGCACCCGAAAGAGCAGGTCGAGGCCAAGGGCGGGCTCGAGGCGATCCTGGCACGGTACGCCGATGCGGTGCGTCGCGTCGGTGAGTCGACGGGCGCCCCCGTCGTCGACCTGGCCAGGCAGTTCCCCAAGGACAGTCTGCACCTCAAGGCCTGCGGCGTGCATCCCACCCCGTTGGGCCAGAAGCGGATCGCGTCGCTGGTGGGCAAGGTGCTCCAGCCGATCGTGCCCAAGGCGCCGCGTCCCGAGGCCGATATGCAGGGCGTCCAGGTCGCCAGCGAGAAGGGCGAGCCCACCGACAGCGGTGACACGCATGAGTTCCTGCGCGGCGTGCGGGCGACGCAGACGGATCTGCCGACCGTACCGGCCGGCGAGCAGTTGCTGCCGGTCTTGGGTGAGTATGACGTGGTGGTCGTCGGCGGGGGGACGGGTGGTGCTCCCGCGGGCATCGGAGCCGCTCGCAACGGCGCCAAGACGCTCGTCATCGAGTACCTGCACGGGCTCGGCGGTGTGGGCACGCTCGGGATGATCGGCAGCTACTACTGGGGTTTCCGTGAGGGCTTCACGGCCGAAGTCGACCGGGCGGTGGCCGATCTCGGCGGGCTTGAGGAACCCGTCACCCGCCGCTGGAACATCGAGCACAAGATGGAGTACTTCCGTCGCGAGCTCCGCAAGGCCGGGGCCGACGTCTGGTACGGCACGCTCGGCAGCGGGGCGCTCGTCGAGGACGGACGCGTCAAGGGCGTGATTGTGGCCACGCCGGAGGGGCGGGGCGTCGTGCTGGCCAAGGTCGTGATCGACTCGACGGGCAATTCCGATATCGCCGCCGCGGCCGGGGCCCAGTGCATCTTCACCGACGGTTCGCACGTGGCGGTCCAAGGCACGGGCCTGCCGCCGCGCAAGCCCGGGGCGTCGTACACGAACACCGACTACACGCTGACCGTGGACGCCGATATGGTCGACATGTGGCGGTCGTTCGTCGCGGCCAAGGAGAAGTTCGAGGATGCCTATGACCTCGGCCAGGTCATCGATACCCGCGAGCGGCGGCGGATCGTCGGTGACTTCATGATCTCGCCGCTGGACATCTACAACGGGCGGACGTATCCGGACACGATCGGACTGAGCCACAGCAACTTCGATACGCACGGCTTCACGGTGCATCCGCTGTTCTCGATCAAGGTGCCGGACAAGAAGGGCCAATACGCCTACACGCCGATTCGTGCCCTCCTGCCGAAGGGGCTCAAGGGTATCCTCGTCACGGGCCTGGGCATCAGCGCCCACCGCGACGCCATGCCGATCCTGCGCATGCAGCCCGACATCCAGAACCAGGGCTACGCGGCCGGTACGGCCGCGGCGATGGCCGTCGAGTCCGGCAAGCCGCTCCGCCGGATCGACATTCGCAAGCTCCAGCGGCATCTCGTCGACAAGGGCAACCTGCCCGAGTCGGTGCTCACCGATAAGGACAACTTCCCCAAGCCCAAGGCCGAGATCGCCAAGGCCGTGGCCAGCGTCACCGACGGCTACGAGGGCATCGGGTTGATCCTGGCCCAGCCGGAGGACGCCAAGCCTCTGCTCCGCCGGGCCTACAAGGCCGCCGGCGACGACGAGGCCCGGCTGATCTACGCTCACATCCTGGGCATGATGGGCGACGGCGCGGGGGCCGAGACGCTGATCGGCGAGCTCCGCGGCAGCGCGTGGGATGCGGGTTGGTCGTTCAAGGGCGGCGGGCAGTTCGGGGCGAGCCTGAGCCCGGTCGACAGCCTGATCATCGCCCTGGGTCGCACGCGCGACCCCCGGGCCGTCGAGCCGATCCTCGAGATGGTCCGGCAGCTCGAGGCATCGAAGGAATTTTCGCATCACCGCGCCGTGGCGGTCGCGCTCGAGACCCTCGGCGATCCGGCCGCGGCCCAACCCCTGGCGGACCTGCTGGCCAAACCGGCTATGAGCGGCTACGCGGTGGGGCACATCGGCGCGGCGAAGGACGTAGCCAAGCTGAGCAATCCCAACCAATCGCGCGACCAATCGCTGCGGGAGCTGATCCTGGCGCGGGCCCTGTACCGCTGCGGCGATCACGAGGGTATCGGCGAGGCGATCCTTCGCGAGTTCGCCCAGGACTACCGCGGCCATCACGCGCGGCATGCTCAGGCGGTGCTTCGGGAGGGCAAGCGGTAGGGCGGCTTAATCCGTGGGCTTGACGACGATCGCCTTGGGCGTGGTCGGGCAGTGGTGTTGGCAGACGCCGCAGCCGATGCAGCCGGTGTCCAGGACCTCGATCTGGCCGGCATCGTCGAGGCGAATCGCCTCCTCGCCCCGCGGGCACTTGTCGACGCATTCCCGGCATCCCCGACCCTTCGGCAGCAGGCAGACGTTGAGCTGCCACTCGGCGACGCCCATCTCGATCTCGGCCGGCTCGACCGGGCTCAGCGCCCCGCTCGGGCAGACGTTCATGCAGGCCAGCGATTCACACACGACACAGGCCGCGATGTCCGGATCGATGTAAGGCGTGCCGACCTGGTCCACGTCGTCGTCCTGGCTCTGCTGGATCGCCTCGGCCGGGCAGGCTCCGGAGCAGCTCCCGCACCGGTAGCACGTGGCGAGGAAGGCGTCTTCGGGCAGGGCGCCGGGCGGTCGCAGTTTCGTGCGGACCACCGGCTCGGGCATGCGGTGTTCGATGAGGTCGGCCATCGGACGCAGGGCCCGGGCCAATCCCTCGCGAAAGAAACGCCGCCGGTCGTGCGGCTTCAGGTCTTCGATACGGTCGTCTGGCATGGTCGATCCGAGTCGTCTGGCAGGGCACGCCGGGCGGTTGCAGGTCTTTGCGTCTAGGGCCACGACGGGTCGATGTTGATCCGCCGGGCCGTGATCGGTCCCCATCGGCCCGTCACCAGACGGGCCTGTACACAGATAGTGTACCCGCCGGGCTTGACCGACTCAAACAGCCGCTCGGTCTCGGATGTCTCGGCCTCGGCCGGCGGCGGCGTGGTGCGGTCGTTGCCGATCCAGCAGCGATAGCGGTCGACGGGCATGGGGTTCGAGCCCAAGCGGTTGCCCACCGTCCACTGGGCCACAACCGACGTGGCCGGTCTGGGCAGCACGGTCGGGTGCGTCGGCGAGGTCACGCTGACGATCGGCAGGGTCATGGCGTGTTCGATTCGCAGTGTGACGGCGTTGTCCTTACCGCGTTTGAACGGGACCTTGTCGATGACGAGCATGCCGCGGGCGTCGCTGGTCGCCCGACCCTGAGGTCCGTCCGGCGAGACCTGGTATTGATATGTGCACTTCGGCGGCATGGCGAACCGCTGTGTGCCGCGCGGCGAGACGCTGTAGGTCATCTCCTCGACCGGGCACCGCTGCCAGCCCGAGCCCTCGTCACTCAGCCAGAGACGCACTTCCAGCCTGTTGGCGGTATCGACCAGGCCCTCGGAGCCCCACCGGCAGAAGCCGTTGATCACGCCGCGGGGATGCCGCGCCGGATGCTGTCTGGCGGCCCACTGGCCGAGCTTCTCCGGCACGCCGAGATGCCCCAGCGAGGGGTTCGAGAAGACGAAGACCGGCCGATCGAGGCGGACCAGACCTTCGTCCATCGGGTTCCACCGCTGCATCCATCCGGCCAGCAGGGCGCGACCACCGTGCCGGCTCATATCCCACAGGAAGGTGCCCGGGGCCACACCGGCCTCGAACAGCTTGATGAAGCTGCGTCCGGGCGGACTGATCGAGGTGACGTACTGTTCGAAGGGTACGATGCGGTCGAGCCGGCCGTGCTCGACCTGGATCCAGGTCCGGCATGTGGGCGCCCGGGCAAGCAGCCAGGGGATGCTCGTGGCCTGCCACGCGCTGACGTCGGTGCCCCGGACCTTGAGCTCGAGCCCCGGCGGCCCGAAGGCCTTCATGGCCAGGGGGTGCAGCATGGGCAAGGCTCGCAGATCGACCGGGGGCTTCAGGGCCGCGGCGCCGACGATGCACTCGGGATGTCGCAGCGCCAGCAGCAGCGCCCCCCCGCCGCCCATCGATCCGCCTGAGGCCCAGATGCGGTGGGGATCGACGTGATACTGGCTGACGGCGAAGCGGATGGCGTACATCAGGCGGCGGTCGGTGTACGGCACGATCGGGGTGTCCGGCTCGGGCGACTCCGGGGCCTGGTTGTGGTAGCCGAACCATCCGGAATGGCCGATGCCCTCGGTGTTGTCGTCGGGCATGAGCACGACATGGTCCGACCAGCGCCGCTCACCGGCTCCGGCCTGACCGCCGCGGGCGTGCAGCAGGACGACCATCGGCGGCCGGTCGTCGGCGCTGGCCTTGAACCGCAGCACCGGCAGTCGGATGACGAATTCGTAGTGCTGCTGCCGGACGTTCGGGCCTTTGAAGTAAGGCGTGGCATCGTGGCGGTAGTGGTGGAAGGTGTAGCCCCACTCGGTCGTCCGCTTAACGAGCTTGGGGACGGGCAGGTCCGTCGGCTGGGTGGTCAGCGGCGCGGCCTGCGCGGTCGCCGGCCCGACCGGCGCCCGGGCGATCGCCGACCCGAGGGCGCAGGCACAGACCGCCAGCCGAAGGGTCCGTCGCGATGATGTCCTGGTTGTTCGCACGATGCACCATCATACGCGCGACGCTCGGTTCGGCAAACCGGCGGCGCCTCGACTCCTGTTGTGGGCGGCATCCGTCGCCCCGCTGGGGACTTCCGGCCGATCGGGCACGATTTCCAGGGGCTGACGCCCCCTGGCTGCAACCCGTCATCCCTTCGGTGTGCTTGCCAGGTGCGCGTCCATCCTGGATCGACTCGCGTTTGCTCGACGGTTCCCGCCAGATTCGTCACGCTCCCGGAGAAGCGCCGCCCCGGGCCGGCCGCCTTGTAGCTTCGGTGTCGCGTATGCTAACCTTGCTCCATGCGAAGTGAGACCTGTGATCGTGCCTTGGCGGCCTTGTGTCGACGCCGTTTCGCCATGTGTCAACGGCTTGCGGTCGCCTGCATGCCGCTGGCGGTCTCCTTGACGTCGGGCTGTGTCGATCCGCCCCGAGACCCGGGGCCGGTCCAGGCGGACGTCTACGTCGACTCGGCCGAGGATTTCGATTCGCTCTGGGAGACCACACTGCGAGTCCTCAGGCGGTGGCACCTCACGCCCGACCGGCAGGATCCGCGTCACGGGGTGATCACGACCGAGCCCATCACCACCCAACAGTGGTTCGAGTTCTGGCGGCACGACGCGATGGGTCCGTATCAGTGGCTGGAATCGAGCATGCACACGGTCCAGCGGCTGGCCAAGATCAAGATCGACCGCCTGCCGGAATCCGGCCGCTATCGCATCAACGTCGTGGTCGACGTCTTCCGCATGAGCGCGGCCGAGCGGCAGGTCACCACGCCCTCCGGGGCGCTCGTGATGTTCAGCGAGAAGCTGCCCACCGAGCAGGGCGACCCCGTCAAGCCCCACGAGAGCACCCACTGGGTCCACCTCGGGCGCGACCCGAAGATGGAGGGGGTGCTGCTTCAGCGCATCCTGGTGCACTACCCGGGAGGGTACGAGCTCACCGAAGAGCCTTTCGAATGGGACGAGCCAGCCGAGGAGCCCGCCGAGCCCGAGGTGCCGGTAGAGGAACCCACACCGGCGGTTGGGGCGACCGAGTCACCGTCGGCGGTTCCCCCCAAGCCGGAGGCGGACCCCGACATGCGGCTGATTCGACCGGCCGAGCGCGGCCAGGCCCGGCCGCAAGAAACGCCGTCGGGCGGCGACCGACAAGACGGGGCACCCCCTGAACCGACCGGCCCGGCGCCGCCGTCGCCGTAGAGATCGTGACCCTCTCTAGCTGCCCATCCGCCTGGCGCGCTTGCCTCCGGCCGTCACGGCCAATCATAATGGCTCCCACGAGACCTCAGCCGGGAGAGAGACCATGACATCCAGAGAGCGCGTGTTGGCCGCCGTGAACCACACCGAACCGGACCGCCTGGCCGTTGATCTCGGCGCGATGCGGTCGACCGGGATTCAGGCCATCGCCTACAACCGGCTCAAGGCGCACCTCGGCGTGTCCGAGGGTCCGACGCGGGTCTACGACCTCGTGCAGCAGTTGGCCGAGCCGGGACCGCCGATGCTCGAGCGGCTCGGCATCGACGCGGTCGATGCAGGTTGGCAGTTTACGATGAGCTGGCACGATTGGCCGCTGCCGGACGGCTCGCCCGCCCAGGTGCCCGACTACTTCCAGCCTCGCAAGGAGGACGGGGCGTGGCGGGTCTACGTCAACGGTACGCCCATCGCCGAGATGCCGCCGGGTTGCGTCTATCTGACGCAGACGCATTGGCCGATGGCGGATTCGCTGGAGATTCCCGAGCAAGGGTTGGAGTCGATCATGCCGCTCAGCGTCTGGGCGGGCGTGCCCACGCCGATGTTCGCCGACGGGCTCAGCGAGACCAACCTCCGCAAGATCGGCGAGCACGTGCGCTATCTTCGCCAGAACACCGACTACGCCACGATGATCGGCTTCGGCGGGAACCTGTTCGAGTGGCTGACGTTCCTGCGCCGCATCGACAACGCGCTGATGGACCTGGCCATGGATCTGCCCGCGGTGGAGCGGCTGCTGGACAAGCTCGTGGAGATCCACCTGGCGAACCTCGACAAGGTCTTCGCGGCCGTCGGCGACAACGTCGACCTGATCCAGATGGGCGACGACCTCGGCACGGAGCAGGGACCGTTCTTCTCGCCTGAGATCTACCGCACGGTCTTTAAGCCGCGGCACAAGGTGCTGTTCGACCACATCCACAAGCACTCGACCATGAAGGTCTTCTTGCATTCGTGCGGCTCGCTGCATGCGATTCTGCCCGATCTCATCGACGCCGGCGTGGACGTGCTGAACCCCGTGCAGATCTCCGCGGCCGGTATGGACGCGGCCCGGCTCAAGAAGGAGTTCGGCAAGGATGTGACGTTCTGGGGCGGCGGCTGCGATACGCAGCGGGTCCTACCGCGCGGCACACCGGAGGACGTCTACGACCACGTCCGCGAGCTGGTCGACATCTGGGCACCCGGCGGCGGGTTCGTCTTCTGCCAGGTGCACAACATCCTGGCCGACGTGCCACCGGCCAACGTCGAGGCGATGTACAAGGCGATCGGGAGGGTGTGAGGGGCAGAAGGAGTGGCACCTGCGCCGCGCGTCGCCCGACCGTCATGTCGACGTGTCCCACGGCGGCATCGGGTTGCCGCACCTCGTTCGGCCCATATGATGTTGCGTCGTTCTGTCGTTTCTCCTGTTTTTCTGCCTAACCAGGACGTCAACCCTCTGTCTAGCTGACCGTAAGCACGGCACGGAGGCTTACGAGAAGCTCGGGCGAGACCAGGCCTGAGCGAGCGGGAGGACGGGCGAGTCGCCCACCAACACGTGCCTTCCGCCGTTGTATCCACCCCATCCAAGCGACAAGGCCAAACAGGGCATCGGTGTTGTTGTGACCCGGCGTTGGCTGCGCCGGTCACCAGGCGTTCGGTACGTCAACGGTCAGGCGTGGGGGACGTTGGAGGAGACGGTGATGTTCACGAAAGCACGCATTCAGAAAGCGGGTTGGATGGGCGGCGGGGCGCTGGCGGCGGTCCTGTGCCTGGTAAACGCGACGGCCGCGCCGGCTCAAGAGATCGACGACGACGTTGTGTGGGTCGACGAGACGGCGGCCGCGACGGCGGCGAGTGAGGCGGAATCGGCGGTCGAGCTGACCCTGGACGACGCGGACAAGGTCGCCGACAGCGATCCGGTCATCGTCGACAAGCTCGAAGCGATGGAAAAGGTCCACGGGGCCGACACGCGGAAGATCGTGAGCGACACGACCAAGTTTCCGTACTGCGTCGTGGGCCGGATCAAGGGCTACTCGGCCGACGGCCAATGGGTCTATTCCGGCACCGGGACGCTGATCGGCTACAAGACCGTGCTGACGGCCGCCCACGTGCTCGTGGACGGCGGCGCATGGATCACCGACATCACATTCACGCCCGGCAAGAAGAACGAGAGCCGGCCTTTCGGCAGCGTTCAGGTCACCAAGAAGCAGATGAAGCGGGCGTATTTCGACTCGGAAGACCCCAACTACGACGTGGCCCTGATGACCCTTGCCGAGCCCATCGGCAAGCAGATCGGCTACATGTGGATCGCGAAACGGACGGCCGCGTACTTCCGCGACGGCACGACCGTCAACACGGCCGGGTATCCCTCCGACCGCTCCGACGGCCAGGTGATGTACCACGCCAGCGGTCCAGCCCAGGGCACGACCGCCAACGGCGTACGGTTCCACCACTGGGCGGACACCTATGGCGGCCAGAGCGGCTCGCCCGTGTGGCTTTACTTCAGTAGCGACGACAGCCGCCGGCTCGTCGGCGTGCACGTCTCGGGTGGTACGACTTACAACGAGGCCGTTCGGATCAGCGACTACTGGTTCGACTGGATCAACGATTACCTGAAGGAGAATGATTCCATCTACTACCCGTCTTCCTCGGGTTCGAGTTCCTCGGGTGGCTCGAGCGGCGGCAAGACCGGCGGCAGCACGAGCTCGAAGCCGCCTAGCAACTCGTCAGGCAGCACCGGCATCAGCGTTCTGCCGACGCCCTCGGGTTCGATGTGCGGGGCGGGGTCGGTCGGGCCGATGAGCGTCCTGTTCCTGATGCTGGCGGGGCACGGCTCGTTGCGTCGAGGTCGACGGAGCACCTGATTCCATTCCATGCCACGCGTTGTCCCCCCGCGCCGGGCACCCGCTTCACCGCGCCACGGGTGTCCGGCGTTCCTCTATTTGGCACACGCGGCGAAGACGGGTTAGAATCATCCGGCGTTCCATGGAGGGACCAGACGTGGCCAACGGACGAGCCTCCCCATCCGTTTCCCAGACGGGCAGCGATCCGGCCCGTCGTCCCTCGCCGCCCACCACCCGGTACTACGGCAGCAAGCACAAGCTGCTGGACTGGATCTGGTCGCATCTCCGCGACATCGATTTCGGTTCGGCCTTGGACGCCTTCAGCGGCAGCGCGTGCGTGGGCTATCGCCTCAAGCAGGAGGGCAAACAGGTTACGTGCAACGACGTTCTGCGCTGCAACCATCAGACGGCTCTGGCCCTGGTGGCCAACGACCGTGAGACGCTTAGCCGGGCCGATGCCACCCGACTTATCCGCCGCCGCTCGACGAGACGCTACGACGACCTGATCGAGCGCACCTTTCACGGGATCTACTTCCTCGACGACGAGAATCGCTGGCTCGACGTCGTCTGCCAGAACATCGCGGCCATGCGGAACCGGACCAAGGCCGCCCTGGCCTACCACGCCCTGTTCCAGGCGGCCGTGGCCAAGCGGCCCTACAACCTCTTCCACCGGCGCAACCTCTACATGCGGACCGCCGACGTGCCACGGAGCTTCGGCAACAAGGCCACGTGGGACCGTCCGTTCGCCGAGCACTTCCGCGGCTTTGCGGCCGAGGCCTCGGCCGCGGTCTTCGCCGGGGCGGCGCCGTGTCAGGCGACCAACCAAGACGTGCGGGACGTTGCCGGCACGTACGACCTGGTGTACATCGATCCGCCGTATATCAACGGCCGGGGCGTGGGCGTGGACTACCGCGGGTATTACCATTTTCTGGAGGGCATGACCGACTACCGCCGCTGGGCGGACCGGATCGACTACGGCTCGAAGCACCGGCGCTTGCGACGCGAGCCCTCGCCCTGGACCGATCCGAAGCGCTCGCCCGACGAGCTCGCGCGGCTGTTCGAGCGTCACGCGAACAGCGTGTTGGTCGTCTCGTACCGGAGCGACGGCGTGCCGAGCCCGCAGGAGATTCGACGGCGTATGGCCCGCTTCAAACGTCGCGTGGTCGTGCACCAGCCGGAGCGGCGCTACCAGTACGTGCTCTCGACGAATCGACGCAGCACCGAGCTGCTCTTCGTCGGGACGGATTGAAGCGGCGGCCTTTCGCGATACCACGCCCCCACGCCGCGGTGTAAGATAGGCGACCGATCGGCCGAGCCCGGGCTCCGAGCAGCGACCGGCCGTGGACGCCTGACGCATCGGGTCGGGATCGGATACGAACTCGTTCCAACTTTCAGGAGAGAACCATGCGAGCGCACAAGAGCCTCCAAGCAAGAGCCGTCTCGGTGATTGCGTTGTTGGCGGTTTGGGTTGTGGCCGGTCCCGCGCCGGCGGCAAGCGATGCCGGCCGGGAGCCCGTCCGGATCATCTACGACACGGACATGGGCAACGACATCGACGACGCCCTGGCCTTGTCCGTTATTCACGCCCTCCAGACGCGGGGAGAGTGCGTTTTGCTGGCCGTGACCAGCTCGAAGGACAACGAGTGGAGCGCGCCGTACATCGACCTTGTCAACACCTTCTACGGCCGGGGTGACATCCCCGTCGGCGCGGTCCGCAACGGCGCGACGCCGGAGCCGGGCAAATACATCAAGCCGCCCTGCACGGCGACCGACGACGGCAAGCCGCGCTATCCCCACAATCTGCGGTCGGGCAAGGATGCGCCCGACGCCGTCTCGCTCCAGCGCAAGATTCTGAGCGGCCAACCGGACAAGAGCGTGGTCTTCGTGGTCGTCGGCTTCTCGACCAACATCGCGCGACTGCTCGAGTCCAAACCCGACGATCACTCGTCGCTGCCCGGCAAGGAGCTCGTGGCCAAGAAGTGCCGCCTGCTGTCCATCATGGCGGGCAACTTCGCCGCACTGCCCGACGGGAGGGAGCGGCACAAGGAGTACAACGTCGTCAAGGATCTGCCGGCCTCGACCAAGGTCTTCGCCGAATGGCCCACGCCCGTTGTCGCCAGCGGCTACGAGATCGGCATATCGATCCAGTACCCGGCCGTCAGCATCCAGCAGGATTTTGGCTATGTGAAGCATCACCCGGTCCGCGAGGGCTATGAGCTGTACATGAAGATGCCCTACGACCGACCGACGTGGGACCTGACCAGCGTGCTGTACGCGGTGCGCCCCGACCGCGGCTACTTCGACCTGTCGAAGCCGGGCACGATGCGCGTCCAGAAGGAGGGCTTCACGCAGTTCACGCCCGATCCGCAAGGCACCCGCCGGTACCTGAAGGTCTCGCACGACCAGATCGTCCGTGTCCGCGAGGCCTTGGTCATGCTCGGCAGTCAGCCGCCGCCTCACGTCACGGGCTGCGCCGGCCGGTAGGCCCACGCGGCCAACAGCCCGGCCACGGCCCCGACTGACGTCGATCCGCCGGTCCGCGTTGACCGGCTGCGCGCGGCGCGACTAGAATGCACTGGGCGTCCTATCGTGCAGGTCTACTCGCCCAGCATGCTTCGTTAGCTTCCCTCGCGGCTCCATCGGAGGATGTCGTCGTGGCTGCGCTCGTACCCGGGTTCACGATCCTTCAGCACCTGGGACGCGGCGCGGGGTCCCATATCTACCGGGCCAAGGATCTGTCCACGGGCAAGGAGGTCGCGCTCAAGCGGCTGATCCGGGCCTCCGAGGAGGACGACAAGTACCTCGTCCAGGCCGAGCGGGAATACGACGTGGCGCGACGGGTGAACCACCCTAATCTCCGCCGCTGCTTTGAGAAACGCGTGACCCGCGAGGGCGACGTCGTCCGCGAAATGCTGCTCGTCATGGAACTGATCGTCGGACGCACGCTCGAGAACCACAGGCCGCGGGAGCCCCTCAAGAGCATCCGCATCTTCCTCGGCGTGGCCAGGGCCCTGGAGGCGCTGCATGAGATGGGCATCGTGCATTGCGACGTCAAACCCCGTAACGTGATGCTGGTCGAGGATGGTTCGATCAAGCTCATCGACTACGGCCAGACGTGCCTGATCGGCACGGCCAAGGACCGCGTTCAGGGCACGCCCGACTTCCTGGCCCCCGAACAGGTCCGGATGGACCGTCTGGACGTCCGCACGGACGTGTTCGGACTCGGCGCGACGATGTATTGGGCCGTCACGGGGCACGGGCTGGTGACGCCACGTCCTTCGGCATCGGGCGATCCGTGGCCGAGCTCCGACGGAGGGTTGTTGAGCTGGTCGGGGCCGACCCCGCCGCACAAGCTGCGCGACGGGGTGCCCGTCGAGCTCAGCGACCTGATCATGTGGGCATGCAATGAACGTCCGGACGCCAGGCCCGCCAGTCTGTCCGCGGTCCTCGTCGCGCTCGAGAAGCTTGGCCCTGGCCCCGACGGCGGCGAGCCTCCGTCGAACGCGACGCGTGCTTCGAATCCTTCCAGACTGGCGAGGAGGTCATGAGCGACAAGACCGACGCGGGCGAGGCGATCGCGGTGTTCCAGGAGGCGGCTGAGCTGCTTCGTGAGGATCCCGTCCGCCGGCATGCCCAGTTGGTCTTCCCCGATTACGGCCAGCTCGTCGTCACGGGCGACCTGCACGGTCACCGGCGGAACTTCGATAAGCTCGTGAAGTACTGCGGGTTGGGCACCGCCCCGAGCCGCAGCGTCCTGTTGCAGGAGATCATTCACGAGGACTTGGTCAAGAAGGATCAGGCCGACCTGTCGCACGAGCTGCTGCTCGTAGCGGCCAAGTGGAAATGCGAGTACCCCGACCAGGTCTTCTTCATCCAATCCAACCACGAGGTCTGCCAACTTACCGAGCGGGGCATCACCAAGGGAGGTACGTCGGTGTTGGAGAGCTTCGAGGCCGGCGTCGAGATGACGTTCGGAGCGGACGACACGCCGCGCATCCTGGATGCCATCAACGAGCTCATCCTGTCCTACCCCCTGGCCGCCCGCACCGCCAACAGTGTGTTCATCGCCCACTCGCTGCCGGCTCAGCGGGAGATGAGCGCGTTCGATCCGTCGGTATTGGACCGGGACATCACGCTGGAGGACCTGGACGACGGGCCGGCCGCCAAGTTCCTCTGGGGCCGGCGCCACAAGCCGGAACTCATCGAAGAGCTCGCCGGCATGCTGGACGCGGAGCTGTTCATCCTCGGGCATCAACCCGAGCCGGAGGGGTATCGTCAGGAGGGCGAACGCGTGCTCATCCTGGCCAGCGACCACAACCACGGCGTGTTCGTGCCGATCGATCTATCCAAGCCGGTGACGATGGAGCTGCTGCTCAAGCGCATCCGGAAGTTCGTGTCGGTGCCGTAGACGATCCGGACCGCGCGTGGCAAGCCTCAAGCGGGGGGCTCAAGCGTGGTGGTCTCACGCCATCGGGAAGGTGTCGTCGATCTCCGCCTGGGCCAGCTCGGCCAGGAACGCCCCCAGGCGATCGATGCTGACGTCGAGCCACTGCTTGCCCTTCTCGGCGGTGGCCTGGTGCGGGTTGCCGTAGCCGCTGTTCGTGGTCAGGCGGTCCCACGGACGGCTGATCTTGGCCCACCCCCTGTTGATGGCCTCGAAGCGTGACGGCCTGACCGCGCCGTCGTCGGCGACCTCGAGCGGCGCCACGAGCTGGGGGTACAGATGGAGCGCCCAGCTCGTCTCGGCCTCGTCGGCGTGCTCGCCGCCCTTGTTCTCGATCAGATTGCCGCACACGTCGGACGCGACGCTCCACCAGTTGACGTAGCATAGGAAGACGCCGCAGTCGTGCATCTCGCGAAGGATGAAGCCGAACTCGTTACCGCCGTGCCCGTTGAGCAGGACGAGCTTGCCGATGCCGTGGGCCTTGAGGGATGCGACCACGTCCCGAACGATCGCAAGCTGCGTGGTCGGGTTCATGTTGATCGTCATGGGAAAGCCCAGCAGGTTGCCGTTGCAGCCGAAGGGGATCGGCGGCAGCAGGACGACCTTGCCGCCGAGGTCCCAAGCCCGCTCGCACACCAGCTCGCCGACGCGCGTGACCGTCAGCGTGTCGTTGCCGTAGGGCAGGTGGAGGTTGTGGGGCTCGGTCGCTCCCCAGGGGAGGACGGCCAGGTCGTAGCGGATGTCTTTGACGACGTGCTGGGGTGTCTCGCTGAGGATGTACGGCCGCGCCATGGGGAGGTTTCCTTCGAGTCAAGGGTCGAGTCGATGGCGGGGGATTAGCCCTTGCGTTTCTTGCCCTTGATGGCCCGCTGATCCTGATCGAACTTGTCCACCTTCTTCATCATCGAGGCGAAGAAGCCTTCGGACTTCTTCTTGGGCTTGGGCGGTTCCTCGGTCGGCTGCTTGGCGGTCTTGGCGGTCTTGCCCGCCTCCTCGGCCTCGACGTGCTTGCGGATCTGCCACTGCTCGATGAGCCCGAAGAAGTTGCTGGCCATGATGTACAGCGTCAGGCCGCTCGGGAAGCTGTAGAACATCACCGTGAAGAGCACGGCCATCATGTACATCATCCGCTGTTGCTGCTCGAGCTGTTCGCTGGTCCGGCCCGGCTTGGGGCGCGGCGTCAGCTTTTGCTGGAGCACCATGCTGATGCCCCAGAGGAAGGGCAGCAGGTTGAGCGATTCGACCTGGAAGAAGCCCATATCGAGCGATTTGCTGAAGCGATACAGGGCGTCGGGCGAGGAGAGGTCTTTGATCCAGTGCCCCGGGATGACCATGAAGCTGGCGTGCCGCAGCTCGATCGTGTTGCTCAGGGTGGCCCACAACGCCACCCAGATCGGCATCTGAAGCATCAGCGGGAGGCAGCCGAGCATGTTGCTGGCCGGGTTGATGCCCTCCTCCTTATAGAGCTTCATCGTCTCGGTGTTGAGCTTGTTGCGGTCGTTGCCGTACTTCTTCTTGATCTCGTCGAGCTTCGGTTGCAGGTCCATCATCCTGGCCTGCATGCGCGTCATGCTCATCTGGCCCTTCTTGGTGATCGGGTGCAGGATCACGCGGACCACGAGCACGAGGATGATGATCGCCAGACCCCAGTTGTGCGGCCAGACGTAGTGATGCAGCCCGATCAGCAGGTTGCTCATGAGCTCGGCCAGCGGCGTCCACACGCAGGAGTAGTACTCCTCGTGGATGGTGGCCAGGTAATGTCGCTCGGCGTAGGTCGGGTGCTCTTCGGGGTTCTGGAAGAGATCGCGCTCCTTGGGCCCCAGGAACAGGTCGAACGCCAAGTGCTGCTTGGTTCCCGGTTCGATGCGTAAGGGCTTGGTCACAGACCGAAACGTCAGGTCGGCGTTCTCGTCGGAGCCCTGGTTGTCGGTGAGGTGGATGACCTGGGTTGCGCTGATCTGGCGGCTGTTGGCCACCCGGTTGCCGTCCTTGGGGATCACCGGTGTGACGATGGCGGCGAAGTACTGATTGCCCAGGGCGGCCCAGAGCAACTCGCCGTCCTCGTCCTTGCCGGGTAGGAAGACCGGCTTCAGGTCGAGTTTCGTCTTGCCGTCGTCGCCGGTCACCTCTTTGACGGTGTCCGAGCGGTTAACGATGCCGGTGCGGTAGCCCTCGTCCGCCGTGATCGCGTGGTAGACCTTACGAGAATCGCCACGCATGTCCTGCTGATGGACGTTGATGGGCCCCCGTTGCGTGACGATGACCTCGTGCGGTTTGCCGTCGAGGCTTTCGATGGCCAGGTCCATCGTTACCGTGTAGTTGTCCGTGCCCTTAAAGACGGTGTACGTCTTCGTGACGCGAAGCATGGGCTTGCCGGCGGCCTCGATGACGATCGAGCAGACGGCCTCCTGGCAGTCGTCATAAGTCTTCTTTTCGATCGTCCAATGCTTATCGCCCAGTGCGATGGGGAGGTCCTTCTCGGGCGCGTCGGACTCTCCGGCCTTCGACGTCGTCCCGCCCTTCACGAGCAGGTTGACCTCCTCGGTGACGAAGGACAGGTAGTCGGCCCCCGTCGCATCGTCCGTGACGGGGCGTAGCAGATCGTACGAGTCGTACGGATCCTCTTCCAGGTCGGCGCGCTTGTCCCCGGGCGGAAAGTTCCTGTAGCGGACCTTGACCGGGGCCAGATCGGCGTTGGCGATGCCGGCACCGCGGCTCTTGACGAGCAGCAGGAGCGGGTAGTCGCCGTTGGGGTCGTCGTTGCCGAGCTCCTTCTGATGCCGCGAATCCTGTACGACGCGGATGTCCCCGAACTCGTCGGGGGCGGCGGCCCTGGCCGTCGCGGGCTTGGTCGGAGCCTTGGCCTCGTCGGCCGCCGCAACGGCTGAGCCCGGCTTGGTCGCGGTCCGGGCGCCCGCGTCGTCCCGACGAGCACCCTCGGCGCCGGCCGTGGTCGTCGGCGCGGCGGCTGGTTGGGTCGACGCAGTCCGACCGCCCGTCGGCTCGTTGATGATGAGCGGGCCCACCATCATCCACACCATGAACACCAGCATGGACGCCGCCAGGGCCACGATCATCCGGCGGGTTTCCATCGAAATCTACCGTCCTTCCATCAAGCGGGTACCCAAGAAATCGTCCAGGTCCGGGACGGACTGGATCTTTCGCATGGCGGTTTCGAGGTCGTATTCGACGCGGAGGAACTCCACCTCCTCGTTTTCGTTGATGAGGGCGTAGGAGGCGCGGGGATCGCGGTCTCGGGGCTGGCCGACGCTGCCGACGTTGATGATGGCCTTCTCCTCGCCCAGCGGGTAGATCCTCGGGTCAGGCAACTCGTCGGGCGGATCGAAGTAGGGGTCGTCCAGGAACACGCCGGGCACGTGCGTATGACCGACGAAGCACGACTCGGCGTCCTCCATGCGTCGGAAGTTCTCAGTGATCTTGGCGGGGTTCGTGTAGACGTCCTCGCTGAAGAGGTACTCGTTGACCGGCTTGCGCGGCGAGGCGTGCACGAACAACATGCTGTCCTCGATGTGCCGGACCGGCAACTTGCCGAAGAAGTCCCATCGCGTGCACAGCTTCGCCTCGTCGGGCTCGTCCTCCAGCAGGCGGCGCGTCCAGAAGCACGCCCGCTCGGCCCCGACGTTGAAGTTCGCCGGCTCGTAGAGCACCGCCTGGTCATGATTGCCGCAGAGGCATATTTCGCATCGACTTGCGATCAGGTCGACGCATTCGCGCGGGTTGGCCCCGTACCCCACCACATCGCCAAGGCAGACGATCCGCGTGATGCCCCGCTTGTCGATGTCGCGCAGCACGGCCGTGAGGGCTTCGATATTCGAGTGAATGTCAGAGATGAGCGCCAGCTTGCCAGCCATGGGCCTTGTCCACCCTCATCGCGTCGGCCTCGCCGAGACCCTTCCTGTACCGATGCCGCCAGTCGCGACAATCCGTCCATGGTAGGTACCGGCCTGGATTCAGTCAACGCTGACCGGCCCCGGGGCAAGCGGGACCGGTCTGGTGCTGGACATAGTCGGCCAGGGCGTCCCGCCAGGGGCGGATCGAGCAACCCGTCAGTGCCGTGTATCGTTCGGTGGAGAGCACGCTGTAGGCGGGACGTTCGGTCGGGCTGTCGAACTCGTCGGCCGTGATGGGGCGCACCGGCGTGGCGATCCCGGCCAATTCGAGGGCGGCTTGGGCCAGTTCGCACCAGCTACACTGACCCGTGCCCACCACGTGCACGATGCCCGTCGCCTCGGCTTGGAGCAGCCGGATCATGGCGTCGGCCAGGTCCACCGTGTACGTCGGGCTGCCCACCTGGTCGTGGACGACACGGAGCTCGTCACGCTCGCGGCCCAGGCGAAGCATCGTGGCCACGAAGTTCTTGCCGTGCAGGCCGTACAGCCAGGCCGTTCGGACGATGCACGCCTCGGGCACATGCCGCAACACGTTCCGCTCACCGGCCAGCTTCGATGCGCCGTAGGCGCTGACGGGGTCCACGGGATCGTCCTCGCGATAGGGTCGGTCGGCCCGGCCGTCAAAGACGAAGTCCGTCGAGACATGCATGAGTCGCGCGCCGACCTCGGCACAGGCCGCGGCCAGATGACCTGGCCCGTCCCCGTTGACGGCCATGGCGAGATCGGGATCGCGGGTGCAGCCGTCGACATCGGTGTAGGCCGAGCAGTTGACGACGAGCTGCGGCTGGTGCTCTTGCACGAATGCGTGAACCGCCGCCGGGTCGGTAATCTCGACGACGCTCGGGTCGGGCATCTCGACGGGTGGGGGCAGGGCGGACGGATCGTCCTGGCGGCGCCGATGCCATGCGGCCGTCAGGTCGCTGCCGAGCATGCCGATCGAACCGAAAAGGATGGCTGGTCTCATAGACAAGTTGCGTCGTGGCTGAAGGTCATGTCCGTGGTCGGAGGGATCGCGTCGCCCACCTCCTGCGAGGGCCCCGACGGTCCTCGCTGATGCGAGAAGGCTTCACGTAGCAGAAATCCATGGAACTCCGCGCACCACGTTGTCACGAAAACCGCAAGGCGGCCGCTGGCCTAGGCGCGGACTTCGTGTCCCCCGCCGCTGAGGCGGCCGGCCGCCCATCGTCCTCTCTGCTCAGCGGGATCTTTCGGGCAGCTTGGTCGTTCACATCGCCCTTCCGCCGTATTGCTCCTCGTAGTAGTTGCGGTACTCGCCGCTTTTGATGGCCCGCCACCAGGCTTCGTGCTCGCGGTACCACTGCACCGTTCTCGCGAGGGCATCGTCGAAGGCGTGGGCGGGCTGCCAACCCAGCTCACGACGGATCTTGCTCGAGTCGATGGCGTAACGGCGGTCGTGCCCCGGGCGATCCTTGACGTACTCGATGGAGCTTTCGTCCTTGCCGCATGCGGCGAGGATCCGCTTGGTCAGGTCGATGTTGGCCAGCTCGCAGTCGGCGCCGATGTTGTAGACCTCGCCGGGCGTGCCCTTGTCGAGGATCGCCCCGAGCGCGGCACAGTGGTCCTCCACGAAGATCCAGTCTCGCACGTTCAGGCCGTCGCCGTAGAGGGGCACCTTCCTGTCCTCGAATAGGTTCGTCACGAACAGCGGGATGACCTTTTCGGGGAACTGCCAGGGCCCGTAGTTGTTGCTGCACCGGCTGATCATGACCGGCATGCCGAAGCTGTGGTAATAGGCCCGGCAGAGCAGATCGGCCGCGGCCTTGCTGGCCGAGTAGGGGCTGTTCGGCGCGAGCGGTGTCGCTTCGGTGAACGCGCCCTCGGCCCCGAGGGAGCCGTAGACCTCGTCGGTGCTGACCTGAAGGAATCGGTCCACCCCATGCCGTCGGGCGGCGTCGAGGAGCTCTTGCGTGCCGACGATGTTGGTGCGGACGAACGGTTCGGACGACATGAGGCTGCGGTCCACGTGGCTCTCGGCCGCGAAGTTGATCACCGCGTCGACGGGACCGCCCGCGGCTCCGCCGAGGACGCGATCGAGCAGCGCGGCGTCGCCGATGTCGCCGTGGACGAACGCGTACCGCGGATCGTCCTTGACCGCGTCGAGGTTGGCCAGGTTGCCGGCGTACGTGAGGGCGTCGAGGTTGACCACGTGCGCCTCGGGCCAATTCGCCAACGCCCAGTGCACGAAGTTCGATCCGATGAAACCCGCGCCGCCCGTTACCAGGACTCTCTGCATGGAAGCACCCGATGCCTTCGCCGCCTACTCCAGCTTGTTCGCGCCGCCCTCGGCCACCAGCTTGTTCGCGCGGAGCAACGAGTCGAACGTCCCCGCGTCCGTCCACCACCCCTCCAGCACCTCGTACGTCATCGTACCCGCCTTGATGTAGGCGTTGTTGACGTCGGTGATCTCGAGCTCGCCGCGCGCGCTCGGTTCGAGCCCGTTGATGAAGTCGAACACCCGGCCGTCGTAGAAGTAGATGCCGATCACCGCGTACTGGCTCTTGGGCCGGCTGGGCTTCTCCTCGATGGAGACGATCTTGTCGCCCTGGATCTCGGGCACGCCGAATCGCTGAGGGTCTTCGACCTCCTTCAGCATGATCTTGGCGCCCTCGCGCTGGCTGAAGAAATCGGCCGTAGCGCGGCGGATGTTGGTCTCGATGAGGTTGTCGCCCAGCACGACGACGATCTTGTCGCCGTCGGCGAAGTCCTCGGCCAGGCTCAGCGCGTCGGCGATGCCGCCCTCGCCCTCCTGGTAGGCGTAGTGCAGGCGCCGCAGGCCGACCTCCTTGCCGTTGCCGAGCAGGCGGAGGAAGTCACCCGCGCTGCTGCCGCCGGTGACGAGCATCACCTCGTTGATACCCGCGTTGACCAGGCATTCCAGCGGGTAGTAGACCATCGGCTTGTTGTAGACGTGCAGGAGGTGCTTGTTGGTCACCTTCGTCAGCGGCAAGAGTCTCGTGCCCAGTCCGCCCGCCAGAACGACGCCCTTCATCGGTCCACTCTCCTTGCAGCGAGGTCCCAGGATGTTGCCTTACGGTCCGTGATGGCGTGGCCGCGGCCGTGGTTCCGTTTATCGGACCACGAACGTTCCCAAGCTGTCGCGCGACCGGAGATCTCGTACATAGCATCGTCCATACCCGGCGGATGCATTCAATCTCTTGCCGGCAAAGAGGTCCCGATCGTTGGCCTGCCTATCGTCTCGTCCCCGAGACGATCCCCCAGGCTGTACGCCAGTTTCCCGTTTCGCAAGTCGTGCGACCATGCCGTTCCGACACGTTTGCTCACGGGGCGCCACGGGCTCACTTGACCGCCAGTGAGAGCACGGGCAGACGAACTGCCCGTGGCACCCAGGGTCTAGTCGTACAACTTGTGAATCGCTGTACTAGGCGTCCTCTCGCGACCAGTCGAACGGGATCGACGGATCGTGCGCCCCCACCCGCAGCTCGTCGGGCTCTTCGTAGTTATAGGTCTGCGTCGGGACGTTCATCACGATCACCTCTTCTTGTGAGATGCACTTGAACCCGTGCATCACGCCGGCCGGTATCTGGAGGAAGATCGGATTGTGCACGCCCATGAAGAACCGGTTCACATGCCCGTGCGTCGGCGAGCCCTCGCGCCCGTCGTACAGGCCCACCATGGCCATGCCCGAGAGCACGGCCCAATTGTCGGTCTGATACTTATGGTAATGCCACGCCTTGACGACGCCGGGGTAGGCCGTGGTGATGTAGACCTGGCCGAACCTTTCGAACAGCTCGTCGTCGCTGCGGAAGACCTCCATCAGCCGGCCGCGTTGGTCCGGAATGACCTTCAGCGGCTTGGTGTGGACGCCGTCGATGCGACCCGTCGGTGCGGGCTTGCCGTCGGATGCCGAAGCCATGGTGCCTTCTCCTGTCTGTCGGTGCGGTCGTGGTGCTGCGTCGATCCGGAATCCACGATGATGCTACGCGGCGGCCCGGCGGCTCGCAACCGAGGCGGGCAGGATGCGCCCGATCGCAGGAGGTGCCACAACCTAGCGCGTCGCCCGCGGCGCCGGCGCCAGGGCCATGGACGTCTGGATCGGATAGCCGCACGTGCATCCCGAGCTGCCTTCCGGTATGACGACCAGCCCACAGGCCGGGATGATGTTGACCCAGCAGCCGGGTCGGCTCACGCGGGACAGTGGGATGCTCTCGAGGTCCGCCAGGTCCATGTAGCTTGGGAACGCGTCGCGGAAATAGAGTCGCTCGGCCGAGGCCGTGACCGCGCCGCAGCCCCGCCGTGTGTGTCGGAACGTGAAGTCGGGCAGGTGTCGTCCCGTCTTCAGGTCGTAGGCGTGGGCCTCGGCGTAGATCGTCGATCCTACGATCACGGGATGACGCACCTGCTCGCCGTGCGTGCCGCCGTGCGGCCAGCCGGTGGGCCGGTTGCCCCGCCACAGCTCACGCCCGGAGCTCGCATCGATGCCGATCAGCTCCTGCCAGAGCTGCTTGTCCTTGTTGAACGTGCCGAACGCCACGAGCATCTCGTCGGCGTACATCAGGTACACGATCTGCGAGAAATGCCCCATGTCGGGCGAGGCGTGCCAGACCGGCTTGCCCGTCTTCAGGTCGAGGGCGACCAACGTCACCCCGCGCTGGGTCAGCTCGATCATGTTGACCTGGCCGTCGTCGTCGCGGGCGGCCTGGGGATTGCGGGCCTGCACGACATAGACCCGCCCGCCGCCCACGCATAGCGACGGGCTGATGATCACGCCGCCGGCATAGCGCCACAGCAGCTTGCCGGTGCGGCGGTCCTTGGCGAACAGCTCCTCACTCGTGACCATCCGCTTGAAATCGCCCCACTGGTAGCTGTCCGCGCCGTAGCTGATGTCCGTGTACGTCGCCTCGGGTTTGTGGCTGCTGCCGAGGAGGAGGTCGTCCACGACGGCCACGTAGCCCCAGTGACGCTCGCCGCTGCGGATCGGATCGGGGATCCCGTGGGCGGTCACCAGATCGCCCGTACGGGCGTCCAGGGCCAGGCAGCGATCCTCCACGGCCAGATAGACCCAGTCCGGCGCGACGGCCATGTTGCCTCCGTCGAACGGAGCGCCGAGCCGCCGGCTGTTCGGGATCTCCTTCGACCACAGCGGTGCGCCGTTGTAGGCGTCGACGGCCATCAAGCGGTTGTCGCCCGGTATGATCGCCCGACCGTCGCGGACCAGCGGGGCGACGTTGCGGTGGTGCCGGTCGACGATGTTGCGCGGGCCGGGTTCGCCGAACCACTGAAGCCGCATCGTGCCGGTCAGGGCCTCGTCACCGCTGTTCGACGTGTTCGACGGGTTGGCGTACATGTGCGTCCAATCGCAGCCACCCTCCAGCGGGTCGCGTCGACAGATCGCCCAGAGGCCGTTGTCGTCGACGATCTTCCAGTCGCCCGTATCGGCGCCTTGAACCAGCTTGGTCAACCTACCGCGCAGGACTCCGTCGACCGACGGCTCGGCCGCGGCGGGGCGGCCCAGCATGGCCACGCCATTGCCGGGGCGAAGGATGCGGTGGATCTCGTCGGGACTCGTGGGGATGCCTCGGTCCGCCCGCTCGCTCACCACCAGATTGGCCACGTAGTCCGTCAGCGGCGGGGCCTCGAGCGACGCGTTGAGGATCGCCACGCGCGGGCCGTACAACTCGGCCGATGCGAGTCGCGAACGGACCCGAGCGATCCGTGCCGCGTCGTCATCGATCGCGACGACATGGAGGTCGCTCCCCCGCGCGAGCGATTCGGCGAGCTGGCCGTCTCGCAGGCCCAGCACGACGGCGTAGCCCTTCGTCGTGCCCGCCTTGGCGAGCATGAACCGGGCCAGGTCATCGTCGGCCGCCTCGACCGCCGTGTCTTCGTCGCCGGGTTGTTCGCCGGCGGCCGGTGTGGAGGGCTCGCCCGCCGCGAAGCAGTGGATGACCCCGTCGTCGGTGCTGACGAAGAGCCGGCCGTTGGCCACCGCCAGCCCGGAGGCTCGACCTTGGACCTTGGCGGTCCAGACGCGTCGCCCGTCCTTCGTCGCATACGCGGCCACCTCACCCTCGCCTCCCGCGAAGAGCATGTCGCCGCCCTGGATGAGCGCGTAGCGATGCTCGCACGGCTGCCGCCACACGTAGTAGGCCTCGGGATTGCTCTTGATCTGTTTGAGCCTGGCCCTGACCTCGGCAAGGTTCTCTTGGAGCTGCAGGCCCTCCTTGCTGCCGGTGCGTCCCCTCAGCTTGCGGATCTGCTTGGCGAGGCCCCGCTCCTTCTCCCGCAGCATCTCGAATTCCCGCCGGATCGCGACGCCCCGCTCGCGATCGAACGCGACGAGGTCGGTCTTGCGCTTGCGGCGTTCGGCCTTAGGGATCTTGGCGCGCCCATCCGCCTCGACCACGGGCGTGGCCTGGAGCAGATACGAGAACCGCGGCCCGGCCAGCATACGCAGTCCGTCGAAGCTCGCGATGCGGTCCCGGCTGCCGACGTTGCCGACCGCGATGCGGCTGCCTTCGCCCGGTCCGTGATAGAGCGTGTCCTCGACGAGCAGGGCGAACGTGCCGCCCTCGCCACGGCTCGACTCGACCTGTCCGAGCACCTTGCCGCTGCCCAGATCGAACACGACGGGTGAGGTCCGCCCGGTCGGTGCGTAACCGCGTTGCGGCGAGGCGAGCAGGTACCCCTGCGGGGAGATGCCGACCTGATGCTTCCAGACGACCGAGCCGTCGTCGGCCTTGAGGGCGGCGAGGACCACGCCCTCATTGGGGAACAACCCGGCCGCACAGTACACCTTGCCGTCTTGAACGACGGGACCGGTCCGGATGGGACAGGGCGAGATCAGCCGGCCGTTGCCCGGCAAGACGCGCGTCGTGTCGACCAGACGCCGCCGCCAGATCAGCTTGCCGTCGCTCGCGCCGAGGCAATACAGGCAGCCGTCGTCGGAGCCGACGTAGAGCCGCCCGGCCGCATGGGTGGGGCTCAGCCGGATCGGTCCTTCCGCGAAGAACCGCCACACGACGCGTCCGGTCTTGGCGTCGCGACAGACAACCTGATCGTCCGCGCTCGTGCCATACCACAGCCTGTCGCCGACGGAGGTGACGTGGTAGGCGCGGTCGTACGTGACGGCCGCGCTGAGTCCGTACATGTGGTGCCACAGGTCGTCCTGGGCGGGCGTGGGCCAAGCGGGCCTTGGGCGATGCGCCGGCACGGCGCGCCACTGCTCATGCAAAGGCAAGGTAAGGCGTTCGCTCGTGATGCCGCTGCGGCGATTATCGTGTTGATACGTCGGCCAGTCTTCGGCCCTCGCGCCGCTAGCGCACGGCACGAGGAACCCCATGCATGCGACAGCGAGCCCGGCCGTGCGTCTGATTCGTCGTCTCATCATGTTATCGGGTCTCTCCGATCGCGCATCGATTGTCTCGGCCTCGGCGGTGTCCTTGCGGCCCCGCCACGAGTTCGGACGGGATCTGAGCTGCAGAAGCGAAAGGTTCCCATGCTGCGAGACGGTTTTCGATCTGGGCCACGCACGTTTCGCTGACTGGGCAACCATTCTTGTAGCTAGCCCAGTAGTCAAACACAATTGAATCTGTCGGTCCTCCGGCTTCGGGGTCGCCGTCGGAGACGCGACTGTGAAGGAGCGTTGTTGTTCAAGCGCTCCAACAACACAGCTCCCTGACGGTCGCTGCTCTGATAGGCGTCTCGCCCCCTTGATTCGCGCCCACGCAAACAAGTGAGACAAGGTGCTCGTGCCGCGTTTCACAAATCGTGCGACTATGGACAAGGCGGCACACGCCACGGCTGCTGCTCGAGCCGCGGCATTCATGCCGCGCGGCCGCGCCGGATGAATCCGGCGGCTCGGACAGGTCGTCGCGATACTTCCGAAAGGCAGCACTAGTCATCCACCGCCACGCTGGGCGTTTCAGCGACGATCTCCACGCCGCACAGCATCGGTTCGGCCAGCTTCGAGGAGGCCGCCGGCGTGAGTGCGATCGAGAGGACGTCCTTGACGGCCACGCCCTTGGCGGTCTTGGTGAGCAGTCGCCTCGGTCCGCCCGCCTGCTTGATCACGTCGAGGCCCGACGCGATGGGCTTGCCTTGTACCGTCACGTCGAAGACGCGCCGTCCTGCGGCGAGATCGTCCGGCTCGGCGAAGAACAACCGCACGGTGTACAGCCACGGCTTGCCCGTCCTGTCGGATTCGGGGATAAGCTGCACATCCAGCTTACGTAGTCCGAGCATGCCCGACGCGGCCACCCACTCATAGTCTTTGGCCTGCATCTGCGAACTGTGGCGGCGGAACACCTGAGGCGCCTTCGGCGAGGTCTCGATCTTCAGGCCCCTGGGCGATAGACCGCCGACCAGCGGATACTCGATCCACAACACGTCGTTGTCGGCCATCCGGTCGCCCGGCGCGCCGAGATTCAGGCCGAGTCGTCGAATCGGCTCGACGCTGGCGTCGAACTGATTGAACGTCCACATCTCGACGTCGGGCATGGGCACCAGCGCCAGCGAGGCCTGGTTCTGATAGCTGCACGTGCACGTACGCGTATAGTCCGGCGCGTTGAGCAGGCCACCGGCCGCAATCAGGTTGCTCGAACAGCCCGTGCGGAAGCCGCCGAAGTTGCCCGTGCCGCCCAGGCGGTCGAGGTCGAAGAAGCCCGCCGCCGCCGAGCGGAACGTGATCAGGTGGCGGCTCGCGATGGAGGTGTTGCACCCGTAGTTGCGGGTGTAGGTCCACGGCATCTGCTCGCCCGTCAGCGGATTGGTCCGTGAGAGCTGCTTGCCTGTGTGCAGGTCGTACGCCTTGCTCTGTGTGATGATCATGTCGTCATGAAGCATGCACGGGCCGCGGTAGGAATCCTTGCGATCCCACAAGATCGATCCGTCCCGACCTCGGTAGGCGATCATGCGGTGGCCGGGCTCGTCACCGACCATATCCCTCGACGGCCGTCCCGCTTGCAGCAGCAGATCATGCTCCTTGGAATAGCTCAGCCACGTGCCGAAGATGTCCTTCGTGGTGCGCCAGACCTCCTTGCCGGTCTGGATGTCGAAGGCGAGGAGCGTGGCGTTACCTTTCGGTAGCTGGCCGCGGCGCTTCATGTGTGCGATCACCGGATCGGGATAGCGATCGATGCAGAAGACCTTGCCGCCACCGGAGCAGACCGCATTGTGTCGAAACGCGTACGTCGCGGTGGCCGACCAGAGGTGCTTGCCGCTGTGGCGGTCGATCACGTCCAACCGCTTGCTGGATATGGCGTTCAGGCTCTCCTTCTTGCCGGTCGGCTTGGGGTCGAAGGAGACAGGCAGCGCGGCCGCGACGATCACATCGCCGCAGATGCGGAAGTTGCCCCAAAGCGGGGATTTCTCCCGACCTCGCCAGGGCGGCAGCGTGAACTCCGACATCGTCTTGCCCGTCGCCGGGTCGAGCCGCAGACACTTGCGATCGTACGCGACGTACACGCCGTCGGGCAGCGAGACGAAGTTGCTGCCGAGCGAGTTCGCACCGGCCTCGTGACTGGTGTAGTCGTAATGCTTGCCGAGGTCGGGGAAGTCGCGCCGCCACAAGATCAGACCCGTGTAGATGTCGCGTGCCTCGATGCTGTTCCGTCCTTCGATGAAGAGCCGGCCCGCGGCGATCTGCTCGGACGGGCCATGACCGTGGCGCGGCAAGACCGACCAGTTGTGTGAAGCCGTCCACCACAGCATGCCGAGCGGCGCCTTCGCGCGTTCATCTTGAGAGACGACGGTGTTGGCCGGATCGCCGTACTGGTGCGTCCAGTCGGCAGCGCCGGGCAGCGCGCCCTCACGAATGAGCAGCGTCAGCCCGTCCTCGCGGTCGACCTTCGCCTTCGGCAGCTTGGCTTCGGCGACGGCCTTGGCGAACGCCTGGTGCTGCTCGTCGTTGAGCGACAGCACGGCCTTGCCACCGTAGGGTCGCAGGCACGCGTAGGCTTTGGCGATGACGGCGGGGTCCTTGTCCAGCCCGACGGTCTGCGGGTCTTCCGAGAAGACCAGTCGAGCGAAGTAAGGCGGCAGCGCGATCTGCTTTGCGTCACCGGCAAGCAGTGCGACACGATGACCGTACAGACCCGCCGCGTCGAGCCGTTGGCGTAGCTTGGCGACACGGGATTCGTCCGGATCAACGCCGACGACGCGCAGTTCCGATGCTCCGGCCACATCTTCAAGAATCTCAGCCGAGCCCATGCCGAGACAGAGGGCGTAGCCCTGATCCAACTTGGCTGACTCGTGCGGTGCCGCCGCTTGCTTCAGAATCGCCAAGGCCCGCTTCGACCGCGCGCCTTCCTTCGAGTCATCCGCCTTGACGGTGTGAGCTTTCGGTTGGCCCGCCTTCGCGCCGAAGCAATAGATCTTGCCCGCATACGTGACGACGAAGAGCTTGCCGTCGGCGGCGACCATCGTCCAGACCTCGCCGTCGACCTTGCCCTGCCACGAGACCTTCGGCTCGCCGCCGGCCTTGGGGATATCGATGGCCTTGACGCATTCTTTCTCACTGGCGTACAACCTGTCGCCCGCCTTGATGTGCACCTTCAGCGAATCGTTTCCCTTCAGCTCCCACAGCCTGGGCATCTTCAAGGCGGACTCTTTGCCGCGCCGGACCATCTTGGCCATCGTGACGTCATAGGCCCGGACTTCGCCGGTCACGCTGTCGTAGATCACGTCCGAGGTCATCACCGGATAGCGATCGAGACCGCCGAAGGCATCCGCGCCGGGATGCGCGGTCGCGATCGGACCGAGCTCCTTGCCGTCCTCGATTTCGTAGAGCACGCCCGTGTTGGTGTAATACTTGCCGGCCGCGGCGACGTGATAGCCGCCGTACCGCTTGTTTTTGGCGTGGAGGAAGTACTTCAGCTCGCCGGTGTGGCGGTCGAATCCGGCGGGCGTGGCACGGCCGCTCGGCACGAGGAGCCGGTCGCCCTGAACGGCCAGGTAGCCCTGCGGAGCAGGGCCGGCGAAGGCGGGGCTGTCGTGCGGTTGGAGGACGTAGATCGCGCCCACGCCGTCGTTGACCCAGACGACCTTGCCCGTCTCGGCGTCGAGGCAAGTGACGAACACACCCATGAACGGCCAGATGCTCGCAGCGACGTAGACCTTGTCGTCGGCCACCACGGGCGCTCCGCGCACGGGCCAGCATGAGATCAAGCTGCCGTTGCCGAGGGACTTTCGCTTGCCCGGCGCACCGCGGTACTTCCATCGAACCTGCCCCGTCTTGGCGTCGAGGCAATAGAGGTAACCGTCGTCGCTGCCGACGTAGAGCTTGTCCTTCCAGCCGGCGGGTGCGAAGCGGATCGGACCGTCGGCGTAGAAGCGCCATCGTCGCTCGCCCGTTTCGGTGTCGATGGCGGTGACGCTGTCGTTGAGCGAGCTGGCAACAAACATGAGCTTGCCCAGCACGATTGGCTCATACCCGTGGTCGAACCGAAGCCTTGCCGCATTGGGCCAAGCGGGATCAAGGCGAGGCCAGTGGAGGATCCATTGCACGTGCAGCTCAGCGGGCAGTTGCTCTGACGTGACGGCGCTGCGTCCGGCGTCGCATCGCCACATGGGCCAGTCGGCGGCCTGGGTTGCGCTCATTAGGGTCAGCACCGCGATGGTCGCCAGAAGAGAGATCCGTGATCTGTACATCGTGTTTGCCTCGCTCCTTATCGGCGGAGTACCGCGCAACGGTAGGCGGTCCCCTTGGTAGGCCATGTGCGTCGGACAGGGATGGCCCCGATCTGGCAACGGTCTCCGGACGGCCTGGGTCTGCCCCGCCGTCTTGTTGCCGGACCGGAATGATCCCCCGGAATCATTAGGAATCGGTAAGCGTCCGAGAGACGCCTCTCAACTCAGCGAACCGCCAAGCCTGTGGATCGGCGGCTCCGAAGGCCCGATTGGTGCGACTAGGCGGCGGACTTTCGGCGCATCACGATGGCCACCAACATGGTGACAATCAGGACCGCCCCAAGCGTCAGGGCCGTGTTCCGGACCACGGCGCTGTCCAGTCCCGATGCGGCCGCCCGTTCGGTCGGCGCCGCCGCCGGCTGTGTCGTCGGCTGCGTCGCAGGTTGTGTCGTCGTGCCGGGCGGAACCGGCTGCCCGATCAACCGCGCCAGCTCGCCCTCACCCACGACGGCCCGGTAGATGGCCGCGTCCCAGTCGACCGTCATCAACAGGTCCACACCCGGGTTCTGCCACTTGACCTGACACGAGCACGGGCCGATCAGGAACTCGCAGGCCTCGGCGATGTTCTCGGCGTTGATGCCCTCGCCCACGAACGCGAACAGCACGCGGCCCCGCCCGTAGATCGGGAACGCCATCGGCTCGACGAGCTCGCTGAGATCCTCCTCGGTCTTCAGCAGCATCCGCACGAGCATGGCCTCCTTGGGGTCGTCGCGGGCGAGCGTCAGCGTCGAGAAGTCGATCCGCAGCACGTCCTCCGGGTCGACCTCCTCGTCGGCGGGCTCGTCACCGAAGGCCGTCGGTCCCACCGGCGGCTGCGGCGGCAATTGCAGGGCCTCCTCGAGCTTCGGCAGCGTCTCGCGCAGCACCTTCTCGGCCGCGGCGTTCTTTTTCTCGTCCTTGCAGGTCAGCAGCAGCCAGACGGCCGTCTGGCCACCGATCAATCGGCGTGCCAACTCGTTCCGCACGGGCGAGTCGAGCATCTGCTTGGCCACGTCGATGCTCGGCGGGCCGGCCCAGACATCGTTCATCGGCCGGGCCATCCGCGGGTAGCGAACGACCATCCGCGGCAGCGGCTCGTCCTTGTGGTTCTTCCAGACGAACTCGCCGTAGCGGTCGAGCTCCTCGTCCGGGTCGACCACGCCGACCCGACAGTTGGCGGGCACGGGGGCATCCACGAGCGTCTTCTTGAACCAGTCGAGGACGGCCTGCGTGTTCGGATCCAACTCGCCCTTGGCGAACAGGAAGACCTCGTAGTCGTCGGACGGCCAACGCTCCAGTGCATAGCGGAATACCGGTACCGAGCAGGCCCGGGCCTGTCCCGCAACCCCCCACACGCCAAGCCAGGCTAGCAGCAGGCAGAAGATGAGGGGATGCGTCCAGGATCGTTGCGCGCAGCCGAGGCCACGACGAGATGACGTTCTGATGGCGAAGGTAGCGGTCATGGTGCGGAAGGCTGGCCTCCGGGACTCGCCTGATGAACCATCTATTGTAGCCCGGGTTAGGGCAAAGCCCAAGGGCTGCGGCGGGGTCAGGCCGGCGGCGATGGCATGGCTTTCCGGGCGGGCCGTTCACCGAGCCGCCGCGGGAACCAGCGGGGCTCGGGTGCTTTCTGCTTGTACGAACCGCCGGCCACGCGGTCATGCATCCCCCCGTGCGCCGGTTGCACCACGCACCTTCAGCAGCCTATGCTTCTGGAGGGCGCCGTCTTGCATTGGACGGGCCGACCGTGTGCTCACGAAACGACGATGTCCCGGCGGCCAAGCCGCGTTCTTGGGGAGGATCTCATGCCGAAGCCGGTTCGCCTTGTGAAATCATACTCCTCTGCGCTGGTCCTCCTTGCCGCATCGCTTATGTGCTCCGCCGCACGGTCGGCCGAGTGGCCCAGATGTCTGGACAGCGGCATCACGGCCGGCGAGGTCGAGAGCCGGCCCTACCTCGACTACGTCAAAGGGGCGGTCGACCTGATCATCGCGCACGGCACCGACCGTTACGGCGAGGTCCGCAGTCCCATCCTGATGAACATCCTCGACGTGCGATCGCGTGACTGCCCGGCGAACCCTTTGCCCCTGGACGAGGCGTGGCGGGTGACCCGACGAGGTCGACGCGGACCGGGCGGGGCCAACCTCTACACCGACCAGCCGACGATTCGTGCGATCGCCGCGCTCGGCAAGCTGACCGGTGATGCGAAATACCACGACTTCGTCCGCGCCTCGATGGGCTACTACGTCAAGAACCTCGTGGACGAGAAGGGCATGTTCTGGTGGGGCTTTCACCGGCACGTCGACGCCCACACCGATACCAAGACCGGCCACTCGGGCAACCACCACGAGATCCACATCCAGATGGCCGCCTGGCCGCTGCTGTGGGAGGTCGATGCCGATGCGGTGCGGCGCGAGATCGAGGGCTGCTGGCGATGGCACGTCATCGACAAGAAGACGGGCGAGATCAACCGGCACGCCGACGGCCGTCGCGGGTGCGATTTCGCCATGACGGGCGGCGAGATCCTGCTGGCCTTCGCCTTCATGCACACGAAGACGGGTGAGGCGGTGTGGCTCGATCGGGCCAAACTGTTGGCGAAGTACTACTGGGACCGTCGCGAGCCGTCGACAAACCTCGTGCCCAACCGCCCGAACGCCGGGCGCGACCGCTTCGACGGCTCACACTTCGATACGTCGATCGCGGGTCTGCTGTGCAGCCGGCTGCTGCGGGCCCACGAGCTGACTGGCGAGGCGTGCTTTCGCGACCAGGCCGTGGCCTACCTGAAGGCCTACGCCAAGTACGCCTACGATCCGGAGGCGCATGCCTTCTACGGGAGCCTCAACCTCGACGGCACGCCCGTCAAGGGGCCGCGCGTGGCCAGCGGCTATGCCCAGTACGAGCCGCGAGGTCACATCGATATGTGGGAGCCCTACATCGCCGGGTACGAGTGCCCTGTCTATGCCGCCCAGGCCTATGCCTACGCGTATCGGCTTACGAAGGATCCCGACCTGCTCGCCGCGGCAAGGCACTGGTCGGACGCGATCCGCCGTGCCTGGCCGCCGCGCGGCGCCAACACCAACACGTGGTACGCCGAGTACGCCAAGACCTGGGCCATCCACGGGACCTACGCGGGGCTCTACGGGCGGATCATCTCGTTCCACCTGCACCTGGCCGAGCTGACGGGTGAGAAGTCGCACGTCGCCTTCGCCCGTGAGGTCGCCCGCGAGGCCGTCTCGAAGCTCTACTACAAGGGGATGTTCCGGGGTCACCCGGCCAAGCCGTACCACGAGGCCGTCGACGGCGTGGGCTACCTGCTGGTGGCGTTGCTCCAGCTCGACCAGGTCTGCAAGGCCGGCGACGTCGGCGCGGTCGGCTACGGGAACTGGTGATCGCGCAAGTGCGCGGAGCCTGTCAGGCAGGGCTGTAGGAGCCGTCTCTGACGGCGACGCGTTGGCGCGCGACTGAGCCGCAGTCCTCGGAGGCGCACGTGCTGCCGCCTCACTCCTCGTCCACCACCGCCAGCTTCGCGCTGTCGCTGATCGCCCGGACCAGCGGGGCGTACATGGCCTCGGCCCGGGTCGGTAGGGCATGGAACACGCCCGGCACCTCGCAGCGGAGCTTGTAGGTCAGCTCGTGTCGGCCCTGCGAGAGATAGGTCGAGAAGAACACCACGCGCTCGTCGCGTAGCTCCAGGTTGCTGCACATGCCGCCGGCGTAGGTTCGACCGCTGACCAGGCGCACCGGCTCGCATCCCGCGGGCTTGGGGTCCTCGAAGAGCATGTACTCGAAGTTGTTCTTGGCCTCGATGCCCAACCGCACCTCGATCAGCGTGCCGCTGGGCAGCTCCTGTCCGGGCTCGATCGGCTTGCGGTCGTATTCGATGGTCGTGTACCGCTCTTCGATGTGCTTGCGGGCCTTGCGGTCCCATACCTTGCGCGTCTTGGTGACCTCCTTGGGCACGAGCCGCTTGTACGTCCGCTGCACCAGCACCTCGTGGCCCGCGCCCTTGATGGGGTCTTCCTTCGTGAAGTAGCGCAGATACCCGGCCGCGTAGAGGTGCCCGCGGCCCTGCTTGTGGATCGTGATCGTGTGCTTACCGGGGCCGAGGTCGGCCGGACCGATGAGCGTCGACGCATCGACCGCGAGCACGTTGGCCTTGGTGACACGCAGCGTGTTGCGGACCTGGCCGTCCACCCGGACGGTCAGCGTCATGTCGGGGTTCAGCTCGCCCGAGCCTTGCAGATAGCCGGCCAGGGCATAGACGCACTGTGCGGTGTCCTTCGTGCTGTACCATCGCGCGCCCTGCCGGTTTCGGACGAGCCATCGCACGATCATCGGGACGTAGCGGTGGTCGGGCTCGACGGCCATGTAGGCGCGGAGCACCATGGCGGTCGTCTCCAACCCGTTGTCATACCATCGCCACCAGCCGCGGTCGCGGCCCCAACTGACGGTCTGCGTGTCTTCGTGGATGCGCACGGTGTTGTCGAAGTTCTCGATGACGATCCCGGCCCGCTTGGCATCGCCCACGTCGGCCAGCGTCAGCGCCAGCAGCGCCCGGCCGTAGTCGGTGAGCTTGTCGCGCGCGGCCCAGAGGTCGTTCAACGCCCTGCGGGTCTCGGCCTCGGCCTGGATGTTGCCGGGGTTCTCCCGGGCGAGGGCATAGAGGATCCACGCGCGGATATTGTGGTCGTCGTAGGCCCAGGCGTAGCGACCGGCGGGCTTGGCGCTGACGGCCCACTTCTTGAGGAAGCCCACGGCCGGTTTGAGCATGTTGCGATCGAAAGCAATGTCAGCCTCGCGGGCTTCGACCAGCGCGGTCACCGCATAGGCGGTCATGTAGGGGTTCGACTGATCGTGCTGCCACCAGCCCCATCCGCCGTCGTCGTGCTGGAAGTCGGCCAGCCGCTTCAGGCCGGCCCGGATCATCGTGTTCATCGTCTCGGTGCTGAAGACCGGGTTGCGGCGCATCCGCTCGAGCTGGCGCTCGTTCTTCGGGCCGCCCTGGGTCTCGACCTTCTTGCGGACCTCCTCCAGGCTGATGCCGAGCTTCTGAAGCGCCTTGGCCGTCACGACCGCCGGCACGAAGCGGCTCAGCGTCTGCTCGGTGCAGCCGTAGGGATACTCGAGCAGGTAGGGCAAGGCGTCGATCATGACGGCCGCGATGGTCGGGTTCGTGCGGACGTCGAGCGACTGGCTGGCGGGTTTGATCTCGGCGGGCACGTCGACGACCATCTCGACCTTGCCGTCAGGCACGTCGCGGAGCGTTCCGGCTTGGGCGATGAACTTGTCGGCGCCGTAGGGCAGCACGGGCAGGGGCAGCTCCATCGCGTCGGATTCCTCGTCGGTGAGCGCCTTGGCCACGATCTTGGCTTGGCCGAAGCCGGTGACGTGGCAGACGAAGTCGACACGGACCTCCTTCTCGGGCGGCACCTCGACCCATCGCCGCAACAGCGTCGGGCCCTGAACGGGCTCTTCGTCGAATTCCAGCTCCTTGCCGTGGCTGATCGCACGGGTGATCTCAATCTGCGGCGTGACGTTCAGCTCGACGCGGGCCTTCTTGGCCGTATCGAGGTAGTTGTGCACGATGGCCGAGAGGTACACCATGTCCTTTTCGACGAGGAAGCGCGGCGTTTCGAGTCGGACGATCAGGTTTTTGCGCGTCACGACGTCGAGCGACGTCTCGCCCACGCGGGTCTGTCGGTCGCACGCGATCGTGTGCATCGTCCACTTGGTCAGGTTGTCGGGCATGGTGACGTCGACGGTGGCCGTCCCGTCGGCGTCGGTCTTGGCGTGAGCCATCCAGACGACGGTGTCGGCGAACTCCTTACGGACCATGGCCTCCTTGACGACGGGCGCGGGCTCACGAGCGACCTCGTTCATGTCGCCCTTGGCAGCCATCTTTGCTCGAGCCGGAGCTCGAGGCGCCGGTGCGGCTGCGACTGCGTCGGCTTGCACGGACTCGGGAGCTTCGGCATATCCGAGCGAGCGCGCCCGGCTGAGTTCTCGACCAAAGCCGCCGCCGCCGTAGGCCCTTCCGTAGCCACGATCGCGGTACGCGAAGCTCGTCCGCGTGGTCACCATCAGGGGGCGCAGTTGCCCGTAGAAGTACTTCTGAATCTGTTCGCGGAACTCCGGCTGGATATAGTAGACGCTCGCGTCGACCATCATCACGGCCAACTCGGTCGAGACGGGCTTGCCGTTACTGTCGCGGGCCGCGATGACGACCTGCCCCTTCTCGCGCGGTCGGTAGCTCTGCTTGTTGGGTTTGGCTTCGACGGTGAGGAATTGCTGCTCCGGCGGGACGATGATGTTCTGCCGGTCCTCGTACATCATGTCGTCACGGAGCAGGACGGCCTGCAGATGGAAGTTCGGCGTGTGCCTCGCCGTGATGGGCAGCTCGACCACCGTGCTCTTGCCCTTGATGAACTCGATGCGGTGGAAGAGCAGTTGGTCGGTCTCGCCGGTTAGCAGAACGTAAGCGTTCTCGTGCCGCGAGTTGATCAGCACGCGCAGGGGTTTGCCGATCTCGCCCATGTCGCGATCGACGATCAACTCCAGATCGCGGTAGGCATAATGCGCATACTCGCCGCCTCGTTCGGCGATCCAGAGGTCGCATTGCCCCGTCACCTCGTCGCCGGCCTTCGTGGTCGTCGTGAGGATCACGCGGAACACGCCTTCCTCGTCGAACGGGTAGCGGAGCTTGCCCCGGCCGTTGTCGCCGACCTTGACGTCCATGCGATGGATGCGGTCGCCGAGCTCATACTCGCGCCACTCCCGACCGTCCTTGTCGACGAGCTTGCTCTTGAGGCGGTGGATGTCGGCGCGGCCTTCGAACCCGATCGGGTCGCCGTTCGGGCCTTTGGCCACGATGTTGATCTGGGCGTTGTCACCGGGCTTGTACATATGCCGCTGCGGCGTGAGGTGGATGAAGAACGGGGCGTGCGTGACCTTGACCGACCCGCTGCCGCGGATCTCGCGCCGGCTCTTGTCGACCACGCGGGCGGTGACGTGATATTGAAGGTCGAGCTCGGGCGTCTTTTCGTAGGGCTCGCTCTTGATCGGGCCGATCGTGGCGACGCCCTTGTCGTCGGTCTGGGTCTTGCCGCGCTTGACCAGCTCACGCCGAGCCCCGTGGGGCCGGCCGTAGCCGCCGCCCCCATAGCCGTCACGACCACCGCCGACCATGCCGCCGAAGCGAGGGCGTCGTCCTAGCTCGCGGAAGTACCACGGGTAGGGTCGTGGTGGCGTGTACGTGCTGTGCCAGGCGGTCTTCCAGACCTCGTACTCGACGCCGGCGCCCGCGACGGGCTCGCCGAACATGTAGCGGGCCGACACCTTGATCTCGATCGCGTCGCCGACGCGGTAGCTCGGTTTGCCGGCGGCCACATCGACCTCGAACTCGGGCTTCTTGTACTCCTCGACGCGGAAGTGGTTGCCGCGGCAGTGGGACGGGCGATACCACTGCTTGCCGACCTCGACCTCGATGCGGTACACGCCCAGCGGCGGCTCGTCGCCGAGGGTCATCTCGCCGCTGATCGAGCCGTCGGCGTTGGTGGTCAGCGTCTGGTCGTAGACGATCTGGTTTCGCGGGTCGCGGATGCGGACCTGCACCTTGGTCTCCGGCGCGTTCCGGTAATCGCCCTCGTCGTGGCGGCGGACGATCTGCTTGAACTTCACCGTCTGCTCGGGTCGATAGACGGGCCGTTCCGTGAAGCCGTAGACGCGGTAGGGATACTGCCAGCCCCACCAACCCCACTCGTAAAGGTCGCGGCACATCGCGTAGTGATCGCCGTTGCGGACGACGAAGGCGAGCTGCCGCCCGAAGCGCTTCTGGTGCGACTCGTACTCGACCGTGACCAGGCCCGAATCGTTGACCTGCTTCGTCTCGTGGTCGACAAGCCTCCTGCCGTCATAGCGGAGGATGAGCGCGTCCGTGCCGACGAACGGCTTGCCGGATTGGCTGTCAATTGCCCAGACGATGCCCATCCGCCGACCGGTCTTGG
Source organism: uncultured Planctomycetales bacterium (assembly GCA_964622545.1). GTDB lineage: Bacteria > Planctomycetota > Phycisphaerae > UBA1845 > JAFGLZ01 > JAFGLZ01. Next base: position 87,757 of record CAZUQM010000025.1, read on the forward strand.
TGACCAGGCCCAGCTTCGAGACCAGCACGAGCGTGACGGCACGGACGTGTTTGCCTTCGCGCGACGGGGCCTTGCCCTCGACCAGATACGCGCCAGGCTCGGTGATGGGCAGGTGCGTGGGCTCGTGGGCGTCCTCGTCGAGGACCTGGTCGGGCCGGCGCCGATCCCGCACCCTGCTGTTGTAGTGTTGGTGCTTGCCCTGATCGGGCGTGGTGAACGTCCACGACGCGTCGGCCCTGGCCGGCGGCGTCCACGTATGCATCTCTCGCGGCCAGTCGTGTCGGCGGACCATCTCCGCCAGCTCGACCTTGAAGGCCCGCAGCTTGACGGTCTTGACGTTGCGGATGCTCCAGTTGATCTCGGCCTTGTCGCCGGGTTGGGTCGGGCCTTGCACGCTCAGGCCGAGCTGGGGCCGCTTGATACGCTCGATCTGGTGCGAAGCGCGCTTGCCCCAGGTTGTGTTGGCGTAGCGCTTGACCGTCTGCTCGAAGGCATCGACGGCCTCGACGTAGCGCCGCTGGCGTTCGTAGGTCTCGCCGACGTGGTAGGAGGCCTCCGCCGCACGGGGCTCCTTGGGAAAGCGCTTCACCAGGTCGCGCCACACCTTGATGGCCTGTTCGTTGGCGTCATCCCGCCCTGAGCGGTCGCGGATGGCCTGCGCCTTTCGGAACAAGGCCTCGGCCGAGATCTTGTCGCTGACCTTCAGAGCCACGATGCGGTCGTAGATCTTGGCGGCCTGGCGGATCTGCGCCTTCCGTCGGGCCTGCCAATCGCGGGGAACCGGCTGCTGGGCGGCCATGTGTGGGATGTACCGCCGTTCCCACAGCCGGGCGAGCTCGAAGAGCACGTCGGCGGCCTCACGCTTCTTGCCCGCCTTCTCGTAGAGGTCCGCCGCTCGAGCCAGGTGTTTGGCGGCGAGTTCCTGATCGCGACGCAGGGCGGCCTCGCCGAGGGTGCGGTGGACATCGGGCATGGCGTCGAACCGCGGATGCGTCTCGAGCAGGTTCAGCAGCACCTGCTTGCCGTCGTCGAAACGCTTGAGCTTGAGCAGTGCCTGGCCCTTGACGAGCAGCACCTCGGCCACGGAGGCATCGTCGGGTCGGGCCTGGATGTAGGCCTCGGCCAGCTTGACCGCCTCGGCGTAGTTGTGCCGATCGTAGGCGTGGCGGATGGCGGCCAGATCGCCGTTGTCGTCGGCGGCGGTGGCCGCGACATGGCACCCTCCGGCGACGGCGGCGACTGCCAGCACAAGGACGATCCAGCGGCGAGCGTTGATGCGCATGGTGGTTCTCCCCAATCCGCCCGGGTGGCGGCCAGGCCTGTTGCGTGGTTCTGACCCCTTAGACCCGCCGGTACGGCCGCGGTTCCATGGAAATGTCAGTTAAGCCAGCCACATCCCGCCGTTGATGTCGACCGTGGCACCCGTCATGAAGCCGCCGGCCTCCCCGGCCAGGAAGACGACCGCGCGAGCGACGTCCTCGGGCACGCCGAGCCGCCCGACGGTGATGTTCTTGCGTAGGTTGTCCATGACGTCCTTGGGGGTGTCCTCGTGGAAGGCGGTCTCGATCACGCCCGGGGCCACGGCGTTGACGCGGATGTTGTCCTGCGCGAGCTCCTTGCTCAGACCGCGTGTCAGGATCATGGTCGCGCCCTTCGTCGCGCCGTAGACCACCGCGCCGGGGGCGGCTCCATTCCGACCCGCCACCGACGACATGATGATCAGCGACCCGCCGCCGGCTTGGCGCAGGTGGGGCACCGTGGCCTTGATCGTCCGGAAGACGCTCGTGACGTTCAGGTCGAACAGGTCGAGGAAAAACGATTCGTCCATGTCCATGACGTGGCAGCGGCGGATCAAGCCGCCCGCATTGGCGAAGACGATGTCGATCCCACCAAGCGCATCGACGGCCTGTTCGGTCGCCCGGTTTACGTCGTCGGCCTTGCAGACGTCGCACGCGAGCGAGACGCCCTTGCGGCCGAGCTCGGCGACCTGCGCCACCACGTCGTCGGCGCCCGCCTTGTCGGTGTGATAGGTCATGGCCACGTCGCAGCCGGCGCGGGCCAGCGCGACCGCCGAGGCCGCTCCGATGCCCTTCGAACCGCCCGTGATGAACGCTCGCTTACCCGCTAGATCCGTCGCCGTGCTCATGGGTGCCTCCGCTTCTGTCGATTCAAACGCGAGCCGCCGCATGCGTGCGGCGCCGTGCTAGATCCGCGCGGGATGAATCCCGCGGCTCAAGTGTCTTACGTTGCCCGCCGCTCCTCCGCCCATGCGGCGGATGGACGCTGTTCTTCCGTCCGCCCGTCACCGCAGGTAGTTCGACAAGATCCGCATGTTGGCCACGAACTTGCCGGTTGTGATGCGGTCGCCCGAGACCCAGTGATCGCCGCCGCGCGTCACCCACCGCCCTTGCTCGTCCAGGGATTGGATGATCTTGCGGACGCTGCCGGCCGAGGGTTTCTTGCCCGCCAGGAGCTCGGCCGGTACGGCCGGGGCATTGGCCTCGGCGACCATCTTCTCTCGCTCCGCCTCGGACATCGTCACGACCCGTGCGTGCCACGCCTCGATGTCGGCCGGAACCATGCCCTTGCTCTTGAAGCCGTAGTGCGTCGGCAGGTTGCCGTCGTCGTAGGTCAGCTCGTAGGTGTCTTTGACGAAGAAGAGCGGCTTGTTGGTCTTGAGCTCGTAGAATCGGGCCCACGTCCCGTCGGGCAGCTTCGACCGCTTGTACCACGCGAAGGCGGCGGGCATCGGCTCGAGGTACTTGTCCTTGCCGGTGAGCTGGAAGGCCTCGCGGAGCACGTGCAGCGCCGCGTTGGATTCCCCGGCCGTCACGCTGGGCGGTTCGAACTTCCGCGCCCACGCCGGCTCCATGTGGCGGTTGTACTGCTGGGCCCAGACGGGCTGAGGTTCCGGCATCTGCGAGAGGACCGCGAAATCGCCGCCGGCGACCGCCGAGGCCTTGTACTGCGGTTTACGGTACAGCCGCCACGCCAATGCCATGACCCGGACGCAATCGCGGATCGCACCGTCGTTCCATGTGTAATAGCTCATGTAGTTGGGCTTGGGAAACGTCCGCGACCACGTCTCGGGGTAGCGGGCCTTGATGACCGGATGTGCGGCCGGATCGTACGGCCCGTCCGTACGCTGAGGCCAGGCGCCGTTCGGATACTGCGACGCGAGCATCGTTCGCAGGCCGTAGTCGACCGCCGAGCGAATCTTGGCGTCTCTGCCACCGAGCGTGCGGTCGAGCAGCATCAGGAATCGCAAAGCGCTCTGTGTCGTGTTGTCGTCGAAGGTGGTCGTGTTGCGGCGTTTGCGGCGGTTGGTATCGCCGGCTTCGACGTCGCGACGGTGGTACACCTTCTTGGCCTGTTTGGGATTGAAGTCGATGCGGTAGTACCACCCGCCCGATGCGAGTTGTCCCCAGGCCAGCGCATGGCCCGCCTCGACGGCCGCCTGCAGGAACACGGGCTCGTTCGTGGCGTGATAGGCTCGAAGGAAGACCTGCCCGACCGACGGCGTACCCGGCGGCTGGACCCAGATCTGGCTGGGCGTGGCCTTGCCCTCACCGGCCCGTTGCTTGAAATCGAGCGAGTAGGACCACAGGTAGCCGCCATGGGTGGCGACGTGCTCCGTGAAGAACCGCGTGGCGCGTTTCATCGCGTCGAGCGCTTGACCGCGCAGGTCCCCGTCCGGCGGAGCCGCGGGGCAGACCTGGAGCGATGCGGTGACGGTGAACACGAGCGTCATGAGACGGGCCTTCATGATATCCTCCGTGTCCCTTGGCGATGGCATGGGGTGACGGCGGTTGCTCCGCCGACTCTATCCTGCAACAGGTTGCACGACGATCGTTCTGGCCAACACGTCGCCCAACCGCTGTTGATTCCGCGTCAGAATGATGAACACGAGCAGCGCAAAGACCTCAGGCTGCAGCTCGAGAAACTTCAAGACGTTCCGAAGGGCGATCTGTTGCGGCAAAGGCCGCGACAGGTCCTCGCTGACGATGTAGCATCGAAAGAGCCGCTTTCCGGGCGAGGTGCTCCACGCGTATTCGGTCGCGCCGACGTAGACCACATACAGGGCGCGGGTCGCGATCCAGGGCCAGGCCAGCGAGCCGAGGAATCGCTCGAACCATTCGTTTCCGGTCAGATCCTCCGCCTCCAGTTGTCGCAACACCTCCGAGAGCCACGGTATGAACAGGACGCCCACGATCAGCAGGGGCGGCGCCAGGTCGAGCAGGAATGCCAGAAACCGCCACCCCGGCTGGGCAAGACGGATGTCCTCCGGAAGGGGAATGTCGCGGATCATGCTCTGCTGCCGCCGCCAGAAGATCATCGCGATGACCGCTGCGAGGATGATATAGCCGACCGCCTCGGGCAGACGCGGTCCGCGAAGGGCGTCCTTGTCGCTGGGCCACTGGGGTAGTGTCTCGAGGTCCGCTTCGGGCGGGCCGCCTTCGGTGGTCCACAGACCGAGTTGGATCGGCCCCTCGGGCTCGAAGCGCGCCACGACGGCGATGCGGTCGTTGAACGCCGTCACCTGAAGACGTTCGGGCGACAGACCCAACGTCTCGTTGTCCGGATCGCTCAGCTCGAAGCGCATCCACTCGCCGCTGAGCCGCTTGGCGCCGATAAGGCTGCTCGGTGCGTCCTTGCCGGGGACCCAGGCGATAAGGGCCAGATAGGTGTTGGCCACCATCGCCGCCAGGGGGTTTGCCGTCGGCGGCAGGGGGACGTCGTCGAGGCGGCGCCAGGACCCCTCCGACCACACGCGATGCCTCACCGGGGCGTCAGGGTGGGGCGCCAGGCTGAACAGGTGTACCCGGGCATCGTCGGCGCAAAGCCAGTGCTGCTCCTCCGAGCGAAACCATGCGGGCAATGGCGAGGCCACCTCCCAGCTACCCACCTCGAATCGGTAGAGCGCCCAGGTGGCCTCCGACGGCGATCCCGGCTCCGATGAACGGGTGGCGGTCGGTGCGGTTGCGACCGGTCCTTTCGGGGCCGTGCTGGTCGCGGGCGTCTTGGTCGGTGTCGCGCCGGGACGGACCGCACGGGCGATCGCATAGAGCGTACCCTTGGTGTTGTCCGTGGCCAGGCGAAGCGGAACTTGACGGTCCGGCAGGACGCGCTGGGGCATGACCCGCTGCGAATCCAAGCGGTAGTGAGCGCCGCTTCGGTAGAACAGGTGCAGGTCGGATCCCAAAGCGGCGGCTCGTTCGATGCCCATCGGTTGGAGACTGCCCGTCTGCGGCCTGCGGAAACCACGGTCGCGGCGCCGCATCCAGACGCGGGTCTGGGGTGGATCCTCATCGGCCGTCTCGATCAGGATCCAGAGCGTGTCCTTGCTGCCGACGGCTCGGAGGTCTGCGACGTCGGCGCTCCGAGCGGGCTCGACAGCCAGGACGCACAGAAGAGCAGCCAGCAAGGCCGGTGCGGCAAACGCCCGAGGGGCATCGCAGGACGCCCGGAGGGTCGCCAGGTGGCGGAGGGTTTCGCACCAACATGCAGGCTCGCGGACTCGATGATGATCCATGGATGACGGGCTCTTGGATGCCTCTCTCATTCGGTTCGGTCGGCGATGACGGTCGCAGGTGGCCATTATTCGGCCCAGACCGGCGCGGTCAAGCCGCGGGGACCCGGCGCGACCTCATCGAACGGGCGGAAGCGGGCGTCGGCGGGCGGGCCGTCACGGCGCCGACCTCCGAAATGGCGGCCCCGACCGCTGGCGCAGCGTATCATCGGAGCCAGGGGTGGGTAGCCTCTCACTGCTGACGATGGGAAGGAGTCAGGTCGTCAAATCAACCCGAAGCTCTGAGCGTAGTTCGTGGCCATCTCGAGCGGGATGCAGGCGTTGATCTCGAGCGTCCGGCCTCCGATGTTGAGCACGCCGATCCAGATCTCGCCGGCGGGGCACTGTTGGGTGCCGATGTCGCCGTAGTCGCCCAGAATCCCCGAGAGCGTCTCGGGCGGCAGCGCTCGGGCCACCAGACCCATGGGCGGGCCAGGGAGCACACCCGTCTTGTCGAGCCCGGGAACGTAACCACAACCGAGGAGGAGGGAGAACACCAGCGTCGCACACAGGACCAGCATCGTTCCACGGGCCATCTTAGTCACCTCCAGTTTGCCCCACCCACAGGAGCCCGGTTTTACGATGAGCGAGCCCGGCGATCAAGTCGGCAAATCGAGAAACACCTAACCTTGTTGAACTGCAGTGGATTGGGTGCCACTTGCTGCCTTAGATGCCTTCTCTCGGCACACCGTTCGCGCCACCGGTGACCAATTGTTATACCCATCGACGCCCTGGAGGGTTGCCTTGAGAGCCAAGAATCCTGTTCGCCCAAAACCCTACCTCAGAGGACGCCATACTGGCGGGCCAGGCTCTCGTCGATGCAGCCGTTGATGGCCATGGTCTGACCGTTCACCTCGACCGTGCCGACCCAGACCTGTCCCTCGGGACAATCCTGTTGCTGCGTCTGATCACCCGTATCGTCACCGGTGGTATCCGTACCGTCACCCGTCTGATCGCCGGTTAGATCACCTGCCGAACCCGCCAGGCTCGACAGATCGCTGAGGCTGAAACCGCCGGACTGAAGGGCCGTCGACAATTGTCCGGATGCAGCCGCTTGTTGTAGGAGATCGGTCGCAGGGCCCGGTAACAGACCGAGCTGGTCCGACAGGAAGGGCTGGCCTGTACACCCCACCCCGAGGAGCAGGCTGAACGCCACGAGCAACGCGGTTAGTGCGGATACGGACTTCATGCGCTTTCCTCTCTGCTGGTTCCCAGTCAGACAGCGGGAGGCGGTCAGCGGGATTCGTCGCCGTTAGGCCTAGGGCGATCCCGATCGGGCCTCCCCTACATCAACTCTATATCGTAGCAACCGCACCTTCCACAACCAACCGCCAGATTCCGATTTTTCGCCTTGGGCACCTCTCAAAGGACGAACTGTCGTATAGGCCCTGCTTCGCTCTTGGGATCTCCGGAGGTGAAGCGGTTCCTCCGAGGCCGCGGGTCGTCCCGAAGGGTCCGGCCCAAGCTCGCCGCCGGGCGCGGTCGCGTTGTCCGGCAACAGCCGTCGGCTATAATGGACGGTTGGCTCTCGCGCAGGTCATCCAGGAGGACCTACCCCCATGGCAGAGCTCCAGATCACCAGCGAATTCGATCCGCAAGGCGACCAGCCCCAAGCGATTGAGAAGCTCGTCACGGGTTTTCGAGGCGGCGAAAGCTTGCAGTGCCTGCTCGGCGTGACCGGCTCGGGCAAGACCTTCACCATGGCCCACGTCATCGAGCAGCTCGCCATGCCGACGCTCGTGATCAGCCACAACAAGACCCTGGCCGCCCAGCTCTACGAGGAGTTCCGCGAGCTGTTTCCCAACAATGCGGTCGAGTATTTCGTCAGCTACTATGACTACTACCAGCCGGAGGCCTACATTCCTCAGCGGGACATTTACATCGAGAAGGACGCCTCGCGCAACGACGACCTCGACCGCCTCCGGCTGAGCGCGACCAGCTCGCTGATCTCGCGGCGCGACGTGGTGATCGTGGCCAGCGTCTCGTGCATATTCGGCCTGGGTTCGCCGGAGGACTACAAGGCCAGCGTCATCGGCCTGCGGGTGGGCGATTCGATCGAGCGGGACGAACTGCTGCACCGCCTCGTGACGCTGCAATACGATCGCAACGACGTCGATTTCAAACGCGGCACCTTCCGTGTTCGCGGTGATGTCGTCGAGGTGCATCCCAGCTACGACGAGGTGACCTACCGCATCGAGATGTTCGGCGACGAGATCGAGCGGATCGAGCTGCTGCATCCGGTCACGGGCGAGGTGCTGTCCTCGGACACACAGCTCTTCATCTACCCGGCCGTTCACTACATGATGCCGGAGGATCGCATCGAGGCGGCGGTCGCGTCCATTCGGGCCGAACTGGAGGAACACCTCTGGAAACTGAAGCGTCAGGGCAAATTGCTCGAGGCTCAGCGTCTGGCGGCGCGGACCAAGTACGACATCGAGATGATCCTCGAGGTCGGCTACTGTTCGGGCATCGAGAACTACGCCCGCCACCTGAACGGCACCCCGCCCGGGGCGACGCCGTACACCTTGATGGACTATCTGCCGGACGACTACCTGCTGATCATCGACGAATCACACGTAACCATTCCTCAGGTGCATGCGATGTACGGCGGAGACCGCAGCCGAAAGGAGGTCCTCGTCGAGCACGGCTTCCGATTGCCGAGTTGTTTGGACAACAGACCCCTGACGTTCGAGGAGTTCGAGAAGAAGTGGCGCAACGTCCTCTTCGTCAGTGCCACGCCCGGCGGCTTCGAGCTGGAGAAGTGCGCCGGCCAGGTCGTCGAACAGATCATCCGTCCGACCGGCCTGGTCGATCCGGAGGTCGAGGTTCGGCCGGCCCGGGGGCAGGTGAACGATCTTCTGGAGGAGATCAAGCAGCGAGCGGCCGCCGGCGAGCGCGTCCTGGTGACGACATTGACCAAACGTCTGGCCGAGGATCTGTCGCAGTACATTCAGGCCGAGGGTCTGCGAGGCAAGTATCTGCACAGTGAGATCGACACACTGGAGCGCGTCGAGATCCTCAGAGAGCTGCGCCAAGGGGCGTTTGACGTCCTCGTCGGGGTCAACCTGCTGCGCGAGGGGTTGGACCTGCCCGAGGTGTCCATGGTGGCGATCCTGGACGCCGACAAAGAAGGGTTCCTTCGCAGCGAAACCTCTCTGGTGCAGACGATCGGCCGATGTGCTCGAAACGTCCACGCCCACGTGGTGCTCTACGCCGACCAGGTTACCGCGTCGATGCAACGCGCCATCGACGAGACGAGCCGGCGGCGCGAGATCCAGCTCGCGTATAACAAGGAGCACGGCATCACGCCGGCGACGATTCGCAAGGCCATCCGAACGGGCTTGGAGTCGGAGCTGTCGGCGCGACGGACCGCACGCGAGGCCATCCGGATGCCCGAGGTGCAGTACGACCAGCAGGAGATGATCCGCATCCTCGAGGAGCAGATGCTCGAGGCCGCCGAGGCCTTGGAGTTCGAGCGCGCCGCCGAGCTGCGGGACAAGCTGAACGAGCTGAAGGCCCAGCCGACGCTGACCAAGGCGGCCGGCAACAGCGAGGCCAACTCGAGCGAGCCAACCGAAGAGTCCCCCGCCGGCGAGGGCGGAGGCACGTCAACCAAGACTGTCAGGAAATCCAAGAGCAAGAAGAAACGACGTGGCCGATGATCCAGACATCCTCAAGCTCCGGTCAGTCTTGCCAGATAGAGACTTGATTACAGCGTTGTAAGCTCCGTCAGTGACAGTCGCGCGGCATGCCTGCGCAGAAAAGAAGGGCGGCCGGTGCCGCCCCTCCTGAGGTATGATTCGCTGCACCAGGCTCTTGCGCGGTCACTTCTTCAGCATGGCCTGGTAGTCTTCGAGCCGGCGTTCCGCCTCGTTGCGCGCGGCCTTGATGAGCGAGGCGAGGTCGTCCAGCGAAAGCTCGCTCAGTTTGAATCGGGACGCGATGGCCGGCGGCCGACCGCCGCGCCGCCCCTTCTGGCTCCCGGCCTTCTTGGCCGTCTTGCGGACCTTCTTCCGCCTCTTGCCGCCCGTCTTGGAGGTGGCGCCATGCATGGCAGCCATGTGTCGACCCAAGTGGGCCGGCATGGCGAACTTCTTCCCGCACACCTCACAGGTCAGTGTCTTGCGGGAGCTCGGCTGTTTCTTTGCTGAAGCGCTCTTAGCCATACCAGATTCCTTTCCAGTGA
>CAZUQM010000026.1:0-95340 GCA_964622545.1 uncultured Planctomycetales bacterium
CGCCACGGCTGCTGCTCGAGCCGCGGCATTCATGCCGCGCGGCCGCGCCGGATGACTCCGGCGGCTCGGACAGGTCGTCGCGATACGTCTGAAAGGCAGCACTGGGGCAAGGCCGGGCGACCTGCCCCACGGCTCTTCGCGACGGCTGGCGGCGACGGACCGCCGGGGGCCACGGCGACAGGGATCGTCATTGTCGCAAACCGAGGCGGCGCAGCGCCCCCCTGACCAACCGGCGGACCCGCGCCTCGAACCAGCGATCTCGGCGCGCGATCTCGGCGCTCATCTCGTCTCGCAGCCGCTCCAGGTCGCCCGCGTAGTCCGTCAGATCGCTCAAGCGCGCCGCCTGTTGATCGATGAAGTCCTTCTGCTCTTGCCAGCATGCGGACAGGCGCTCACATTCCGTCCGCGCGACCTGTTCGGCCGACCGCAGCTCGTCCCAGGCAGCGCTTAATCTTCCGACCTCGGCCCTGGCGGCCTGAAGCTCCTGCCAGAGATCGTTGACCTTCTCGGCCTCGGCCTTCATGGCCTGAAGCTCGGCCCACAAACTCTCGATCTTGGCCGCTTCACCTTGAACAACCTGGAGTTCCTGCCAGAGCCGCTCGCGCTCCTTTTCCAGCACGATGAGGCGCTCACCGGCCTCCCCGCCGAGCTGAGCGTACTGAGCGTGCGACCAGTGGTGTTCCAGCAACCCGGACATCCGCATGTACTCCACGGCCAGGGTCGCCTGCTCGTGGGCGGACTGCGGGTCCATTCTCGGCCGCGGTTCGGACGCCTTCCGCTCAGCGGCCCGCTCAAAGGCCGATACCATGCAATCGCCCATGTGGCGGAGCTGGAAATGGTCGATGATGCGCTGCCGGCCCGCCTGGCCCATCGCCCGCAGCCTGGCGACGTCGGGCAGCAGGTCGCAGAGGATCCGCGTGTGCGTGCGGATCTCCGTCTCGTCGTCGGAGGGCTCGACCAGGACGCCGCACTCCGGCGTGACGAGCTCGCGTTGGCCCCCGACGTCGGTGGCCGCCACGGCCAGCCCGACCGACATGGCCTCGAAGAGCGTCAGTGCGATGCCTTCCCACAACGAGGGCAGGAAGAGCAGGTCGCCCGCGGCCATCAGCTCCTTCATCGACTCGTTCGGCACGGCCCCGAGCATATGCACGCGATCGGTCAGATGGTGTTCGGTCAGATAGTCGCGCAGCCACCCCTCGTCTTCGCCATAACCCGCGACCAGGGCCTGGAAACGGACGCCCGCCTCGGCCACGTTCTTCATGACGGGAGCGAACACGCGGGGCTTCTTCTGTCGGCAGAGCCGGCCGACGTAGAGGATCAGCGGCTCATCGTCGTCGAGTCCGTACCGCCGGCGAACGCGCCGACGGGCCTCGGGAAGCGGCTTCCACGCCGAGGGATCCTGATTGGTGTGACAGACCTCGATGCGATCCGGGTCCGCGCCGCGATCGACCATCCATTGCTTCAGGTGGTTCGAGGAGACGATGTTGAGGTCGAGCTCCGGCTGCCGCGCGACGGCGTGCCGGGGGTAGCCGCCGCCCTTCCAGTACTCCTCCTCCATGTGACAGTAGTCGACGTAGGTCGGCTCGGGGCAGTTTGCCCGCAGGTACGGCAGCAGCAGGTAGCCCAGCTCGCTGTTGGTCGTCAGCACCACTTCGGGTTTGCGCGACTGGATGAGGTATCTCAGGAAGACCGGCCAGTCACGGCGCCGCAGGAAGTGCGGGAGCACGAAGACGTCCTCGGATCGGCGCGAGAACTCCGGCAACCAGGCGTTGTCGCCCTCCAGGGACGTCGCGACGGTCGTTTGCCAGCCGCGCGAGCGTAGCTGGTCGAGGACGTCGAGGTTGAACTTGTCGGCGCCGCCGAGCTGGAGCCACGGGACGATCATCAGCAGGCGCGGTGTGTCCTTGGCCAGGCGGTTCGCGCAGGGCAGGTCTGGGCGGACCGGCTCGAAGGGCGTCTGGCCGGGGACCCGCACGTCGGGGAATCCGCTCTCGGCCAACTTGGGATAGCGACGGTGAAGCTCCTCCCGAAAGGCGGTCAGCTTCTCGTCGCTGGCCAGCGTCTCCCACCGCTGGCCATGGTCGGCACGACGTCGATACCAGAGGAGGAACTCCGGGATGGTCGCACCCCAGTAGCCCGCATCGGCACATCGCAGCCAGAAGTCCCAGTCCTCGAGGCCGCCTCGGGCCTGCTCGTCGTAGCCGCCGACGGCCTGGTGGACTGACTTGCGGACCATCGCCAGCGCGGTGACGCGGTTCTCGTTGAGGAAGGCCTCGCGCTCCTCGAAGCCGACCTGCCAGAGGTACTGCTGTCCGCCGAAACCGACCGTCCAGCCGTTGACGAACCCGAACTCGGGGTAGGAGGTCAGAAACCAGAAGGCCTTCTCGAGCGTGGTCGGCTCGATCAGGTCGTCGTCATCGAGAAGAAACACGTGTTCGGTTCGGGCGTGCTCGAAGCCCGTGTTGCGCGATGCGGCCAAGCCGCGGTTCTCGGCGTGATCCACCACGCGGATCCGCGGATCGGCCCGGCGGTACGACTCCAGGACGGCCAGCGCTTCGGCGTCCGTGGCCGCGTCGTTGACGATCACCCACTCCCACTGTTGGAGCGTCTGGCCCAGCACGCACCGGGCGGTCTGATGGAACAGCTCGCGGGCGTTGTTGTAGAACGGCGTAACCACGGTGACGACGGGTTCGTCGGTCGGATCTTCGGGCGCGCACCGGATGCCGGGTCGGTCGGCGTGGACCGGGGTGAAGGTGTAGTCCGGTTGGCGCGGGTCGATCATCTTCTAGCTATCCTCAGCCCGTTGTCGCCATGCGCTCGGCTCCCGCCCTCGGTTGGGCACCCTCGCGTCTCCGCAGGCTCGCCGGACGCGCGGTCACTCCTCGAGGTCTCTCAAGAGTCGGACACGACGCAGGACGCGGAACAGGCCCTGGCGCTTCCATTGCGAGCAGGTCTGTCTAAGGCGCTCGCGCTCGTCCCGTTCGGCCTCGAGCACATCCCTGAGCCTTTCGATCTCCGCGGCGTACTCCTCGTTCAACGTCTTCAGGTCGCTCGACCATCGTCGCAGCTCGTCGACCATACCCTGCTGTACGGTCACCTCACCGGACAAGCGCTCGGCCTCTCCCGCGAGGGTGCGCTCCCGCTCGGCCCACTGCCGGGCCTGGGCTTCATAGCCGCCGAGGCGTTGCTCGGCGTCCTGCATCGCCCGCTCCAACGCCGCGCAGCGAGCCTGACTTTCAGCGGCCGCGCGCTCCCAGCCGGCCCGCTGCTCCTCCAGCCGGGCGTTGGCCTTCTCCTGTTCGCCGGACCAGGCCTTCTGATCGGCCAGCGCGCCTTCCAGCCAGGCCTTGCCCTCCTGCAGGTCCGCGATCCATGCCTTCAGCTCGGCCACGCTGGCCGCATAGCGGTCGAGCTCGCCCTTGATCAGGCCGAATTGCCGGACCAACTCGTCCATGAAGCTGAGCCAATCGGACCACCGGATGCCGGTGCTCCGTGACGCCGACGACGGATCGGTCGCCTGGGCGATGCACCGACGGTAATACCCGACGATCTGCTCGACGACGTGCTGCGGTTCGAACGCTCTCTCGACCGCCCGCCGGAGCCCGTCGGCCCACTGACGAAGCTCAGCCTCGGGCATCTCCATACTGGCGGCGAGCCTCTCGGCCAGGGCCCCCTCGTCGTGGGCGTCGACGAGCGTCCGCTCGGCCAACTCGCCCTCGAGGATGTAGGCCGCGCCGACCTGGCGTGAGGTGATGACGGGCCTGCCCGAGCAGAAGGCCTCGAGCATCGCATAGCCGAGCGACTCCCACAGACTCGGCAAGACGATCACCCGTGCCTTCGGCAGTATCCGCCACAGCTCCGACTGCGGTATGGGATCCTTGAGGTGGAGTCTCGAGCCGAGGCGTGGACGCAGCGTCCGCTCGAGCCACTCGGCCATCGACCCGCCGTCCGAGGCGGTGTCGGTGTCGCCGCCGATGAAGCAGACGCTCGGCATCCGACCCCTTTCCACAACCTGCAGGATTGCCCGCGCCAAAGGGATCACGCCTTTGCGACACTCCAGCCGCCCGAAGTAAAGGAGATCGAACTCGTGCTCATTGGTCTCGTCGGCGGGCGTTTCCGGCGGCAACGCGAATCCCGAGGGGACGAAGGCACAGGGCGAACCGGACCAGAGCTCGTCGACCTGATCTCGCATGAGCGGCGAATACGTCTTTCGGTACGGGGCGTTGCAGAACCCAACCGATTCCGTCCGCGTCAGAAGGCCCGGGTACGTCCGGCTGTTCAGGCTGGTCACGAGACTCCTCGGACCGTGAAACTGTGTGACGACCGGCACGCATCCCCCGTCGGGCTTGCGCAGATCGGACAGGTCCAGAAACAGCCCTTCAGTGTAGTAGTCGGTCACCTCGATCAGGTCGACGGGCTGCTCGGCATGGACTTCGGACAATCGGGACGCCAACATGCGCCCCAGCATGCAGCACTGCGTCAGGTAGTCGGTCTCATAGGACCCGGTGTCCTGTGCTGGCGGCGGTTCGACCGTTCGAACGGTCACGTTGGGCAGCGCGGGGGGTTCCTTGTCGCGCATCGCCGTCAACACCGACACCCGATGGCCGGCCTCACCCAACAAGCGAGCCGTCTGAAACGCATACGTCGCGATACCACCACCAAACAGTGGTGGATACTCCATCGTGACGAGGACGACGTGCAACGAGTCGGGGGTCTCGTCCTTGCGTAAGAGGTCACCGTCGTCCGCCGCTTGAGGGGCATGAACGGCTGTCGATCGTTCAGCCCGGACTGTTGGCTGGGCTCCGCCGGCCGGCGCCAGATTGGCCAAGACCTCGCGAACGCCTTTGGGATCCTCCGAAGACAGCACGGCCGCGAGGTAAGGGCGGCCCAGGTAGTCCTGATAGCGGCGAGCCACCAGAGGCTTGCGGTCGAGAATCTCATGCTCGTGCCAGACCGCGAGATGCCGTTCGTAGGGATTGCCGTACTCGTCCTCCTGGTCCCAGCTCTCGCCCAGCGGCAGAACCAAGAGGACGTAGTGTGCACGCTTCACGGCCTCGGCCAACACCTCCATTCCCTGCACCTTGGGCAGGTGCTCGAGCACGTCTCCGAGGATGATCAGGTCGAACGTCTCCTCTCGTCGGGCCAGGTAGCGCTCCACGGGCTCGGCATGCAACTCGTCGTAGATGTAGTGATGGTGCTGCTTCAGGTTGCCGGCGTAGGCGTCGACGCCCACCAGCCGGACCGCCCATTCCTCGCGCGTCCGGCGGCCGTTCCAGATGTCGAGGAACTCGCGGCAGAGGAAGCCCCACCGACCGAACCCACACCCCACGTCCAAGACGCTGCGCGGATCGATCGTCCGCAGCCAGGCGATGGCATCGCTGGTGTTCTGGTAGTTACCTGTTCCGCCGAACGGCGCTTCCTTGGCCAAGGCTCATCATCCTTCTTCACGCCGGCGCGATCCGCTGCAGGTGATGCCGCCGGCTCCTCTCATTCCTGCGGCGAGGGCCCGACGAGGCAGGTCACATCACCCCAAGCGGCACCGATTCATGGGTTGCGCTCGAACCAAGCGGTTCTTTGTACCAGCGTCAGAGGTCGAATGCTAGCATGAGCGTGGGATGTCGATGCACACCACGCGTTCGTTCGACGTTTCGCTGAACAGGTCTGCACGAGCGACCTCTTCACCGTTCACGGCAATGGCCACCCGGCCCGCCCAGGCATGGGCGACGCACCGCAGCTTGAGCTGGTCGCCCACCATCCGGAAGGTCATGCTGTCGCCTTCTTGCTGAGAAACAATCAGCTCGCCCGTGATCGGATTGTCCGGGGCGGGACGGATGTCCCACCCGCCCTGCCTCGCAGGCTCGGTCAGCACCACGAACGGCACGATCTCACTGGACACGTAATACAGCCAGATTTGTTGATCGCGCGACGCGTCTCCCTTGCCCAGGTTGCGCAGCGTCACGTCGTAGTTCGGCCCCTGTTCGATGCGGCGCCGCACGGCCTCGATCGCGCGACGCTTACCCTCCGCCTCGGTGGCCGACACACCGGCCGTGTACAGATCGCACGTCGCCCACTCGGCAAGCGTCTGCGGAATCTCCAGCCCTCTCGCGACAAGCTTGTTGAACTCCTCACTGCCCGGGTAGGGCCTGAACGACTGTGGACCGATCGTCGCCGCACCGGCTTCGGCGGAGGCTTCCACGAAGAGCAGTGTGGCGAGCTTCTCATCGGGTTGCTCGTCCGGCAGATCGGTCATGAACGACATCACCGGTGTGATGTCGGCGGCGAGGCAGCGATCGCGTGCCCGGGCCAGATCATCCACCGTCACATGCTTGCGCAGGATCTCGAGCAATCGGTCGGAGGCTGTCTCCGCCCCCATGCGCAATCGCACCACGCCGCTGTCGCGGATCAGGTTGAAGACATCGTCGCTCAGACGAAGCAACGTGGCGATATGGATGTTCGCCTCCCAGGTGATGTCCATCTCGCTGATGGCCTGGATGATGGTCTTCGCCCGGTCGAGCTTGCCGAAGAAGTTCTCGTCCATCAGGAACAGGTGCCGCATGCCGTACCGGTCGCGCAGGTCGCGCACCATGCTGATCGTTCGGCTCGGATCGAACCCACGCCACGCGTTGTGCATGATCGTGTTCACACAGAAGCTACAATCGAACGGACATCCGCGGCTGGTGAGCAACTCGACGTTGCGATAACCGCCCTGACAGTCGAAGTAGCGTTCCATCTCGACGGCGTCGAAATCCGGATCGGGCAGATCGGCCGGGGCCAAGAAAGGCCGCCGGGCGAGCGGTTTGACCGACTCGGACATGGTCACGAGGCGCTCATGCGGTTCGCCACGCAGCAGCGCTACGAGCGGCTCCTCACCCTCGCCCACGACCACGACGTCCACAGCAGGCTCGGCGACGGTCTGATCCGGCAGCAACGACGCATGCACGCCGCCCCAGACGATCTGCGCCTGCGGTGCGACCGAGCGAATCGTGCGCGTCAGAGCCAGAGCGTGCGGCACGGTGGCGGTCATGGCCGTTACGCCGACGAAGCGCGCCTGTGGCGCCCACTGCGCCAGCAGGGCGTCCTCGGTTTCTGAGGCATGCAGTTCCATGTCAAGCAGCTTGGCGGTGAAGCCCGCGCGACGGACATACGGCAGGAGCGACACGGCGAACTGGGGAATCCAGCTATGCCCGCCCTCGACCCAAGGAAAGACGAACCCGTCGTCGCGTCGCCTCGTGAGCTCGAGGCTGGGATTGATCAACAGCAGATCGATCATGCGGTCTCGCTCACCTCGGGGTCGCCCCGGCTATCAGGCGCGTGCAGGCCATATTCGGCTTCCAGGCGCAAGCGCAGCTCCTCGGCCTCCGACTGAATCACCCGCATCTCCTCGAGCGTCACACCTTCCGGCAAGTACACGATCTTCGTGTTGTCGTATCTGCTCAGATCGTCTTCCAGAATGCGGCCCTCGCGTCGCGCTTCGTCATGAAACACCGTCCCGGGCAGCGGCTGGGCCAGACTGAACCACGTCGTCGCCCGGAGAGCCTCGGCCATCTCGAGCGTGCGACGCATCGTCTCGGTCGTCTCGCCCGTATAGCCCAAGATGAACAGGCTATGTGGCTTCATGCCGCATGCGCGCACCAGATCAAACGCCTTGTAGACGGCCTGATCGGGGAAGTCTTTGTGCATGCGCTTGCGCACACCGGCGTCGCCGGCCTCGACGCCGAACATCACCTGACGGAAGCCGGCCTGGGCCATCGCGCGATACAGCTCACGGTCTCCCACGCGGATGTGCGACAGGCAGATGTAGTCGAGGTGATCGAGGCCGCGCCGGTAGATCTCAGCGCAGACGTCCATGACCCAATCCCGGTTCAACGTGAAGATATCGTCGATGAAGAAGACCTCGCGCAGGTGCGTCTCGGCGTGCGCGTCGGCAATGACCTGGCCCACCCGCTCCGGCGCGTAGCGACTACACTTGCGGCTGCGATCTTTCGTGTAGCAAAACGTGCAGTCGAACGGACAGCCGCGCGTCACCATCAGGCCGATCCGCGAAAACACGCCAAAGCCGTGATACATCCGCCAGATGTCGCGACCGGGCAACGGCACGGCATTGAGATCGCTGAGTCGCTGGCCACGCACGACCGCCGAACAGGGCTCCGAACCCGACCGGCCGGGCCCGGCGCGCCGGATGGTCGCTTCATCAAGCTCGCCCGACAACAGCTCCGCCACCACCTGCTCGCCGTCGGCGACGACCACGACATCCGCTTCGGGCAACGTGCCGGCCGAGTCCATACTGAAGTGCTGGCCGCCGGCCACGATCCGCGTCTCGGGCAGGATGTCTCGAATCAACCGGGCGAGCCGCCTGGCCTCGTCGAGCTGTGTGCTCAACAGCGACAATCCCACGAGGCGCGGCGTCGCGGTCCGTAACACCTCTCGCAGCGCCTCATCGTCTGCTCGCGGATCGTGGTTGCCGTCCCACAGCCCCGTCGCATAGCCCTGGGCGTCGAGATAGAGCGCCAGGCTAAGACAGCCGAACGGCACAACGGGCCAGAAGTCCATCGGGTAGTGCGGATGAATGAACAGGGCATCCAGCGCCCCCCCCTGTGCCGCCTCTTTACCGATCCTCACCGCCATCGCCCCGTCCTCCTAGGGAATCACCTCGATGCTGGACGGCAGGCGAACGGCGCCCCACACCGGCCGGCCCGATCGCTCGGCGATGACCTCGAATGTCGCGGCGTTCGGGCAGAAGTCGTAGACCTCCTCCGAACCGAGCTCCCGTATCGGGATGCTCAGCCCAAGGCCTGCCGCCATCACATACACGCCCGGTGCGAGCGAGGCTGAGAAGCGAACCTCGACCACGCGCGACGTTCCCTCCCGCCAGAGCGGCCAGTTGACCTCGTTGTCGAACACGTTGAACGTCAGGATGTCTCGCCCGGCCCGATCGCGGATGACGCAGCCGGCGTTGCAGAACTCGACCTCGACATCGGTCCACATGTGCAGGCGGACGAGCACCTCCTCACCGCTCGGCACCATCACCAGCGGCTCGCCTCGCTCGTCGAAGAGCTCGACATTCGTCAGCCGACATGCCTGCGTGCCGCTGCGAAACTGGGCGACCTGACGTTCGAAGTCCTCGCTCGGCGCGTACAGCTCGTCGGCCGATCGCGGTTTGTCCACGGGCCTGGGCAGCGGCATCAGCGTCACCTCCACCGCGCCGGCGTTGCTTTGTCGATGCGCCTCGAAACGCAGCTCGTGACCGGTGAACTCGAATGCGATCGTCTCGCCTTCACGGTCGGTGCTCAGGTGCTCGTCGTCGCTCTGGGCATGGATCGTCTTCCAGCCGCCGCTGGCCGCCACGTCCATGAGCGGCACCGTCACCTGGTCCCGATGACGGCTGACCGTGAAACCACGAACGGCCACGGTCTCGCCCGTCCGCGAGCGGCGGGTCCGCAGCCTCACGGCGTAGCGGCCTGGCGGCACCTTGCCGGAGTGCACCCTCTGCCACGACGCCTGCACGTCCGACAGGTCGCATGGGAAGGTGTGCGGATGATAGCCGTTGGTCTCGGCCACGGTGGCATCGGCCTGCTCGGCCTCGGCCCGACCCGCCCGTGCGGCGTCGACCTCGTCGGGCGGGACGGCGCGCGTCGGACGATCGGCCGCCTTCAGCAGGGCCATGTACTGATCGCACACGGTCTCGCTCGGCCCGAAGCTGACCTGGTGGCCCTGCTTGAGCAGCAGCGTGTCCTTGCAGATCGACTTGACCAGATCAACGGCGTGGCTGACGAAGAGCAGCGATTTGCCCGGGTCCTCGAGGATCTGCCGCATCTTGCTGATGCACTTGCCCTGAAAGTTGAGGTCGCCCACGCTGAGGGCCTCGTCGACGATGAGGATGTCGGCGTCGACGTGCACGGCCACGGCGAACGCCAGCCGCACCACCATGCCGCTCGAGTAGAGCTTGATCGGGTCGTTGATGAACTCGCCGATGTCGGCGAAGGCGACGATGTCGTCGTAGCGGGCCTCGATCTCCTCGTGCGACAGCCCGAGGACGGAGCCGTTCATGAAGACGTTCTCGCGGCCGGTGAACTCGGGGTTGAAACCGGAGCCCAACTCGAGCAGCGCGGCCACCCGGCCGTCGACCATCACCGAGCCGGACGTCGGCTGCGTCGTGCCGGCGATGATCTGGAGCAGCGTGCTCTTGCCGGCGCCGTTCATGCCGATGATGCCGACCGACTCGCCCTTCCTCACGTCAAAGCTGATGTCGCGCAGGGCCCAGAACTCGCGATAGAGCTCCTTGCGACCCCAGAAGAAGACCTGCTTGAGCCGGTCTTCAGGGCGGCCGTAGATGCGGTACGACTTGCTCAGGTCGCGCACCGAGATCGCCAGATCGGATTGGCCCGACTCAGAGGACATCCGCGAACGCTCGCTTGCTCTTCATGAAGAAGGCGTAGCCCAACACCATGATCACGGCCGATGCCGCCAGTGTGGCGAACCACGGCCCCCAGGCCGGATGCAGCGCGCCACCCGACTGGCCGATCCACTCGAGATACTGCCCACCCAGCATCACCTTGCGTGCGTCTTCGACCGCATGCGTCAGCGGGTTCAGCTTCATCACGAACTGGAAGGAGTCGGGCACATCTTCGACGCGATAGAAGATCGGCGTGGCGAAAAACAACACCTGCGTCATCAGCAGAACGGCATGGCCCACGTCGCGAATGAACACGCCCAGTGACGCGAGCACCCACGCCAGGCCCAGCGTCATCAGACACACCGGCAGCAGCACGACGGGGAGGTAGATGATCGTCCAGCTCGGCAAGTCATGCGTGACCAGGAGACAGCCAACGAACCACACACCCATGCCGATGAGCAGGTTGAAACCGGCCGCGATCAATGCCGAGACGACCAACGCCTCCAGAGGAAACACGACCTTCTTGACGTAGTTCACGTTGTAGACGATCAGGCTCGGCGCCCGGTTGGCCACCTCGGCGAAGAGGTTGTAGAGCAGCATGCCGCAGAACATCACGAGCGCGAACACGCCCCGCGATTGCTGCCGACCGCCACCCCACTTGGCGTTGAACACGACGGCGAACACGAACGTGTAGATCGCCAGCAGGATCAGCGGCGTGATGACGGCCCAGAGCAGCCCCAGCCACGAGCTGCGATAGCGGCCGGCGATGTCGCGGCGCGCAAGCTGCCACGTCAGCCCGCGATGGGCCCACAGATTGTGGAGCATCGCCACCGGGTTGAGCAACCGGCTCACCCGCTGGCCCGCTCCCGTCCTGACCACGTCCGTCGACATCCGTGCGCTCCGGCGAAGGGGCCGAGCCGTCGGAGGCGTCCCCACCGGCTCCGGCCATTCGGATGATTGTAATCGCTGCCCGGATCGCTCGAAAGCTCGGCCCTTCGTTCGGAGGGAGCGGGCCTGGGATGCCTCCCCAATCGCCGACGGCTCGTGTAAGGTAGTGCGCCGTGGCCGGTGGCGGAACCCGGCCAGGCCCCTGAAGGGACGTAGCGCCGTGATCACCTTCCTGCACACCGCCGATTGGCAGCTCGGCCTGAAGCTGAACTTCATTCAGGGCGACAAGGGCGCGCTTCAGCGGGAGGCCCGCTTTGAGGCGCTCGACCGTATCGTCGCACTGGCCGGGGAGCGCGAGGTCGACTTCGTGCTCGTCGCGGGCGACGCCTTCGACGACAACGCCGTCAGCGACCGCACCGTTCGGCAGGCCCTGCAGCGGCTGAACAAGCTGGCGCCGAAGCCCGTCTATCTCCTGCCCGGTAACCACGACGCCCTCACGCCCGACAGCGTGTACCGTCGCGACGCCTTCACCAGCGAGGCCGACGAGCACATCCGTGTCCTGCACGACACGCAGCCGATCCACCTCGCCGACGGCCGGGGCGTGCTCTTGCCGTGCCCCTTGACCCAACGGCATGAGGTCGGCGACCCGACCGCGCACCTGACCGACGACGCCGACGACGCGCGCGTCCGAATGGCGATCGCTCACGGGTCGGTCATCGATTTCGAGGGCGAGACCAACAACCTGATCGACCCGGCCTGCGTGGAGCGAGCGAGGCTCGATTACCTGGCGCTCGGCGACTGGCACGGGACGGTTTGCATCGGTCCGCGGGTGTGGTACCCCGGCACGCCCGAGCAGACGCGCTTCAAGGAGCAGGAGGCGGGCAACGTCCTCGTGGTCTCGATCGAGAAGCCGGGCGCCGAACCGGTCGTCGAGCCGGTCCGCGTCGCCCAGACCCGATGGCTCGAACACACGGTCGATCTGAGCTCGCATGACGACCTGGACGCCCTTGCGGCCTGGTACGAAGCCCTGGCCGCTCCATCGCGGACGCTCTTGGACCTCCGGCTGCGGGGCACGCTCGGCCTGGCTGACCGCCGGCGGCTGCAGGACCTGATCGAACGACAGGACGATCTGCTGCGCTGGCAACGCGTTGATGACCAGGAATTGCTGCTCGCGCCGAGCCAGGAGGACCTGGACGAGATCGCCACGGCGGGCTTCGTCCAAACCGCCGTGGAGCGACTTCGCGACGAAGCGGGATCGTCCGACGCGGAGACGGCCGCCGATGCCGACGCCGCGCTGCTTCTGCTCTATCGACTCGGCCACAAGGCAGGCGAGGCATAGCATGCTGCTGACCCATCTCAAGGTCAAGAACGTCGGCACGCTGCTGGGCGAGATCGCTATCGCCGACATCGACCCCTCGCTGACGGTCATCCACGGCCCGAACGAGACAGGCAAGTCGACGCTGTTGGCCGGCCTGCACGCGACGGTCTTCCAGCGGCACGGCTCTCAGATCCAAGACCTGAAGGACCTCCAGCCGTTCGGGCGCGGCGACCTGGCGCCCGAGGTCTGGGTCGGCTTCGATCGCGACGGCGAACGGATCGACATCCACAAGCGCTTCCTCAAACAGCCCGCGGCCGAAATCACGATACGAGGCGACCGCTCCGAGACGTTGTCGGGCGATCAGGCCGAACGACGCATCCGGGAGGTCATGGAGTGCGATTCGCCCGGCCGACAAGGCATCAAGCCGGAGCAGATGGGCATCTGGTGGCTGCTGTGGCCCGACCAGACGCAGGCGGGCACGGATCCGAACGACGCCCTACTCGATACGCCGCGGGCCCGGCTGCGTCATGTCCTGACGGATCTTGTCGGCGAGGTCACGAGCGGCCCGGAAGGAGAGCGGCTGCTGGCCCTGGCGACCGAGGAGCGGCGGCGGTATCTCACCGACAGCAAGCGTCAGCCGACGGGTGAGTATCGCCGTGCCATGGAGGACGAGACACGAGCCCGAGAGCAGCTCGACGCGGCGCGACAGCGCTACGAGACCGGCCAGGCCCAGGCGGACGAGTTGGCAGAGACCCGCGCGCGGCTTACCGACATCCACCATCGGCTCGAACGGGCCCGGGCGGCTCGCGATGCCGCACGCGACAAGCGCCGCGACCTCGACGCGCTCCAGACCCGGTGCGATTCGGCCCGTCAGCAGCTCGATGCCGCGCAGGCCGCGCTCGACCATGCCCGGGGCCGCAGCGACGACCGTGCCGCCGCCGCTAAGGAGCTGGAGGAGCGCCGTGAAGGCATTGCACAGCGCTGCCGGGGGCTCGAACCGCTTCAACGACAGCATGCCGAGGCCGTCAAGCGACTCGATCAGGCACGGCTGGAACTCACCGACGCCGAGGGGCAACGCAAGGCCGGTGCGACACGATGCGAACGTCTCCGCGAGGACCGCGAGCTGCTCCGCATCGAAGGCGACTTGGGCGAACAAGAGAAGCGTCTCGAGCGGGCGGATGCCCTGGCCAAGCAGCTCACCGAAATCAGCGAGCGCCTCGCGCAAGCCATCGTGTCCGACGACGACATCGAGGCGCTCACCGAGCGTGCCCAGAGGATCGCTCAGGCCCAGGGGATGCTCGAGGCCGTCGCGACGCGTGTCACCATCCGCGCCACAGCCGACCTGTCCGTTCGAGCCGGCAACGGTGAGCCGCAGGCCCTGAAAGAGGGCGAGGAGCGGAGCGAATCCGTCGCCGAGCCGACCGAGTTCCTCTTGGGCGATACGGCCACGGTCCGCATCGAACCCGGTGGAGACGACCTGCCCAAGCGTCGCACCGCCCTGCAAGACCTCCAGCACGCCCAGCGACAGGCTCTTCGGGAACTGAACGTCGAGGCGCTCGAGGAGGCTCGCGCCTTAGCGGCCGAGCGGGCCGCGCTGGCAGCCGAGCTCAGACGCCTCGAGGCCGAGCTGAACGGCGTCGCGCCGGATGGCGTCGACGTGATCCGCAACGAGGTGGCACGCCTCCGCACCAAGCACGACGCGCTCCGGGCCAGACGACCTCAAGAAGAACCGCCCCCCGCACCGGAGACGATCGATAAGACGCTGGCCCAGGCCGAGGACGACCTGACCGACCTGCAAGAGGCCGAAGCTGCCGCTCGCCGTCACGTGGAGTTGGTCCGCGGCGAGGTCGACGAAATGCGGGATACCGTCAGCACGGCCGAGGCGCAGTTGCAGTCGGCGAAGGATGAGCTGCAACGAGCCGAACAGGCTCTCGAGCGCGATCGAACCGAGGTCGGCGACGACGAGGCGCTGCGGGCGAGGCTCACCGACGCCCTCGACTGCTGGCAAAGGCAGAGGGACGAACTCGACGCCTTGCAGAATCGCCTGACCGAGCTCGATCCCGAGTCCGTGCGCGACGAGTCGGAGCGGACGGAGATCGTCGTGTCGCAACTGGCCGCAGAGATCGAACGCCTGCAAGCCCGCGAACGGGAGCTTACCGGGCAGGTCCGCCAGGCCGGCACGGAGGGCTTGCGCGAGCAGCTCGACGAGGCCGAGGAGGCCTATCAACTGGCCCATGCGTCCTGTGAGCGGTTGGCCCGCCAGGCCCGTGCGGCCTCGAAGCTGGAAACGACCTTGGAAGCGGCGAGAAACGAGGCCCAACAGGCCTTCACCGAGCCCTTGCGACGGGCCATCGGCGAGCTGCTCACCGTGCTCGTGCCTGAGGCGCAACCGGACATCTCCGGAGATCTCGATCTCATCGGCGTGGCTCGCGACGGAACGACGGAACCGTTTGAGCTGCTGAGTCAGGGGATGCGTGAACAGGTGGCCGTGCTGACGCGGCTCGCTTTGGCTCGGCTACTTGCCGGCCAGGGACACCGGCTGCCGGTCATCCTCGACGACGCGCTGGTCTCATGCGATGCGGCCCGGTTCGAACGGATGGTCCAGGTCATCCGTCGTGCGGCCAAGGATCTCCAGGTCATCATCCTGACGTGCCATCCCGATCGCTACGTCCAGCTCGGCGCCGGGTCGGTCATCGATCTTGAACGGCTGAAGCACGACGCGGCATGCAAGGACTAAGCCGCTTTCGAGAAGGATGGCACAGCGCGTCGGAAGAGACCCTGCATCCGGGTGGCCCATGGCTTCAGTCGTGGGGGCATCACCTACAGGATGGGGACGTGAATGGCCGGTCGCATTCGTGTCCCCCACCTCCGTAGAGGTGAGCCGCCCAACCTTCGCTTACCCTCCAAAGATTCCTGCGGGCAGCCTGCCACGTCCACGCCTGCAATCCGGGCCGCCGTCTGTGGCCGCTCCGGCCCGACGTGCGGGCCGCGCGCGGCTTGTCACTCCAACGCCGGACCCGCGATCCGCTCGCCGGCGCGCTGCCGGGCCTGGTCGACCGGATCGAACGTGCCGTAGAAGAGCGCGTTCGCGTCCATCCACGTGATGAGCCGCTCCATCTCGTCGGCGCCGAGCTTCACGTCGTGGTGGCTCCCGTCGAGCAGCGCCATCAACGCCGAGCCCTTGGCGCCGAAGAAGCCGGGCTCGCTCAGCGGCTCGCTGTTGACCTTGCGGAAGTCACCGGGCCGGCCGCCCCACGTCGAGTAGGCCACGCGCGGGGCCAGCGCATTGTACGAGGCGGTGAACGCCCCCTTCGGCTCGCCGGTCAGGATGACCTTGCCCTCGGGCTTGGCCTTGTTGTGACACCGCACGCAGTGTCGGTCGAGCACGGGCTGCACGAGGATCGGATAGCTGAGCGGCCTCGACCCGTCCGGGCCGGGCTCGATGGTCGACGGCGGCCGCTGGATCGCCAGCGCAACGGGGCCCTTCGGCGGCGCCTCGGTCCGGCTCTCGTGGCAGCCGACGCACGAGGCTGTCTCACCGGGTTGGAGGTACGTCAGACTCCGCATCACCTGGACGGCCTGTCCGGTCTCGTCCAGGGCTTGGAACGAAAGCGGCACACCGGCCGGGGCGACGAAATAGGCCGACCCGTCCGGCTCGACCGGCACGGTCCCGAGCACCTGCTTGCCCGGCGAGGCGTTGGGAATACCGACGCGCGGTCGGTTCGCGCCGGGCGTCGACTTTGGTAGCACCTGCACGATGCGCAATCCCTTGACCGCCGTTCCCGGCAGCGACGGGTCACTCACGCGGACGTCCTGGACGAAGAAGCGTCCCGTCTCTTCCGCAGTGTCCTGAGCGGTGGAGGTAATGACGGGCGGGCGCGGCCGGGGCCGGATCGGCATGGGCCAGAGGCTCGCGATGTTCAGGTCGCGGTAGAGCAGCTCCTTGTTGCCGAAGGCATCGACCAGGTACAGGCCGAACATGTTGGCCGGGTTGGCGGCCGGCTCGCCAATGAGCGCGTCGAAGCTGTATGCGGCCAGGAAGACCTGCTCGCTGAGCGGATAGGGACTGCGGTAGCAGTGCCCGGGCCAGCGCTTGGCCTCGGGCGGCACGACCGGCGGCTCCGTGATGCCCGCCGGGGCGTACCAGCTGCGCGGCGCGATCTTGACCTCACTCTCGGGAAAGAGCGCGTCGGGCGTGAGCCGGACGATCGGCTTGGGCCCGTCGACGCCGTCCGACGGGTCGACCAGGATGATCGAGCCGGCCGTCATCGCGTGGTGGGCCGCGGCGGTGGCGATGACGCGATCCGTGCCGGGGATCGCCCGCGGCTCCCAGATGCCGACCGGATTGAACGTGTTGTTGCCGTAGAAGGCCATCGGCATAGTCCCGTCGGGGCGGACGGCCCAGAGCTGCTCGTAGTAGACGGCGTGGCGATCGACGTAGTCCCACCGGGTGTAGATGATCCGTCCGTCGTTCATGACGGCCGGGTCCCACTCCTGCGTCTCGTGGAACGACACCGTGCGCGGGTTCGACCCGTCGGCCTCGGCGATCGCGAGCGTGTAGTTTTCGCACCCGGGGCTGCCGCACCGATGCCAGCCGCGGCGGCGGGTCGAGATGAACACGATCTTGCCGTTGGGCAAGTAGCGCGGGGAGAAATCGTTGAACTCGCCGTGGGTCAGGCGTCGCAGCCGCGATCCGTCGGCGTTCATCTCGTAAAGATGGTAGTACCGGCCGTGGTGGCCTTGGATGGTGTCCTTCGGCGTGGTCTCGGCGTGGCAGTAGGCGAAGAGGATGCGGTCGCCCGCGGTCGAGACGTCGAGATGCTGGTAGCTGCCGAGCGGCAGCTCGTTCGGCGCGAGCTGGCGGGCACGCATCGACTGCCCCGGCTCGTCGAGCACGAACACGCCGCCGCCGGGCCGGGCGTAGCGCCCGTAGTACTGCGTGAGCTGATGGCTGAAGCAGCCCGGCACCTGCTTGATGAACGCCAGCGGGCCGACTTCGACGACGGAGTTCGCCAGGGCGATGCGGCGACGGAGGCGATGAACGCGAAGCCAGAGGTCCTCCCATCGGGCTTCGGACACGGCCTTCTCGGATGCCAGCCGTTGGCGGGCGTCACGAAGCTCGCCCCACGCGGCGGACATCCGGCCGAGGTCGACGCCCTCGTCGACGAGGTGGCGGATCAGCGCATCGCCGTGCTGGAGCGTCAGCTTGGTGGCGGCCGCGTAGGTGCGGGGCTCGCGGGTTGTGCCGATGCCGTCTTGCATCCGCCAGTCCCACTCGATGAGGGATTGCTCGATCGGCGCTCGCAGCGTCGGCAGGACGGGCAGCGGGCCAGTGCCGTACGGCGTCGGCTTGACGTGGATGGCCACGGCCGCCTCGCCGTCGTTCGTCTTGATCCGCAGGTTTCGCCATCGGACGGCCACGTCGTCTCGGCCGGCCCTGGTGTGGAGGCGCAACATCACGGCCTTGCCCGCCGACTCGCCGGCGACCTTGAATCGGATCGAGCCGGGACGGGTCAGCTTCCGGGTTTCGGTCTTCTCGCCCAGGGCCATGGCGATCTCGCCGCCCTGGCCGGACAGCGCGACGACCTCGCCCGTGACGGTGACGGCCCCGCTCGCGCCCTTGATCGGAACGGCGATGTCGACGAACTCGCCTCGTCGTAGGCTGACGACCACGCTTTGCGGTGAAGCCACGACGCCGCTCTTCTCCTGTCCCATCACGGCGATCTGTGGCCCCACCCCGCTGGCGATCAACGTGAAGCCGCATGCGGACGAACTCGGCTTCGGAGCGGCCTCGCCACAGAGCGTGATCTCGGGCGAGCCAAAGTCGGGTGCGGCGGCGCTGGGTATCGCAGTCGACAGGCAGACGCAGACCATGGCTGGCAGAAACGCAGCTCTGCGATGCGTGCGCGCCCTCAGCAACGAACGATGATCGTGCATGTCGATAGCCCCCTACCTGGATGCGTGATGGACAATCCCACCGGGTTGCGACGGGTGCGAGACCTCCACCCGGTCGGCTCATCTCATCCAGCTATCACTGTAGTGTGACGCGAGCGCAAATGCCACGGGCACGCGGACCACATCGTCTGACCATGGGATCTCGCACGCAACCGGGTTCGGCCTTGCTTGATCGCTATCGTACGTCGTACACTTGCCACATGCCGAGCCGACGAGACGACTGGCTGCGACAAGCGAAACGTGACCTCGACGTGGCACGGACCACGTTCGATGCTCAGCAGTATGATTGGTCATGCTTCGCCGCCCAGCAGGCGGCCGAAAAGGCCCTCAAGGCTCTGTACCAGCACCACCACGCCGAAGGCTGGGGCCACGTGCTCGCCCGTCTTGTCGAGGAGCTCGCTTCCGATGAACCGGGATTGAGCGAGTTCGTCGACGCGGCCAAGGTGCTCGACAAGTTCTATATCCCGACGCGCTACCCCAACGGCCTTGACCGTGGCGCCCCTGCGGACGCCTTCACCCAAGGCGAGGCCCAGCAGGCGATCGACCATGCCGAGCAAATCGTCCAATTCTGTCAGACACGATGCGCCGCCGAAGGATGAGGTCATGGCCGCGGCCAAGCGGTGGGCGGCGGAACTCACGCGCGACCGGCCGGAGATCGTCCGCATCGGCGCGTTCGGGTCATACGTCCGAGGCGATTACGTGCCCGGTAGCGATCTCGATGCGATCATCGAGCTAGCGACCAGTGACAAGGACCGTTGGATCGACCGCGTCGCCGACTACCGCCCGAACCACCTGCCCGTGCCCGTCGACGTCTTCCCCTACACGACGTCCGAGCTGGAGGACCTCCGCGCCCGCCGTGTCGCCTTCCTGAAGACGATCTTCGACGAGGTGGTGTGGTTGGCGTAGCGGAGGCCCGCGCGTAGGATGTGGTAGAACCGTCGTCGACTGGCCATATGCTAGCCGTGATCCTCAGTGGGAACCCACTGGAACGTGGGCATGCTATGATTCGCCTTGTCCGTACTGAGTCCGACGCCTTCACGGCCAAGAGGTTGCTGTCGCAGTCAGTGGGCATCGGCGCGCTTGCCGCGTTCATCTGTCTTATCCTGCTCGGGTCTTTCACGAAGGGCCTGTATCCCGACCCAGGCCCTGGGTAGCCCAAACCACCTTTGAGTTGGGAGACTCGCCTGCTCGTCTTCGGCACGTGGGTCGTACCGATCGCGGTCGGTGTGCTAGCCGGACGCATCAGCTACCGGCGAGCGATGCGACGATGGCAGCGTCGCCAGAAGCGGCATGGCTTCTCTGTCCTGCTCGAAAACGGCAATGGATCGGATGTGGGACAGAGCCTGGACCGCTGGTGAGAACGGTCCGCTGGGCGCACACTCACCAGCAGTGCCGACCTGATCCGCGAAGACCGTAAGCGATGAGCATCTGAACCATCGATGAAAGGACACCACCATGAGCCCAACCGGATTAACGCGGCGCGACTTCGTCGTAGGCGTATCGGCTGCAGCCGCACTTGCCACGGGCGAGGGGCGCGACGCGCGAGTCCAAGCGGCGAGCGAAGCGGACAAGAAGGCCGGCGACGAAACGCGCGAGATGAGCTACGACGTCGTCGTCGTTGGCGGCGGCATGGCCGGCATGACCGCGGCCCTGGCGGCGGCCAAGAACGGCGCCAAGACGCTGCTCGTCGAGCGCTACAACTACTGCGGCGGCGCGTTCACGGCCGGGATGGTCCTGCACATCGCCGGGCTGGTCGACCACCGATTGCTCCACAAGCCGCAGTTCCGCGACTGCAAGCGATGGATCGTCCAGGGCCTCGCGTGCGAGTATCACAAGCGGCTCGATCGATTCGGCGGCGCGACCGGCCCGCACTGGGACCACGAACCCGCCAAGGTCATCTTCGATCAGATTCTCAGCGACTACGGCGTGGACGTGCTCTACGGCACGCACTGTCACTCGGCCCGGCGTGAGGGCTCGCGCATCGTCTCGGTCGACCTGATCTACCGGACCGTCGCCCTGCGCATCAAGGGCAAGGTGTTCGTCGACGGTAGTGGCGACGGTGACCTCTCGGCGGCCGCGGGGGCCGGCTTCGACGTCGGCCGGAGCCGCGACGGCCGCATGCAACCGGCCACGCTCAGCTACATGATCGCGAACGTCCGACGCGGCACGGGCGAGAGTCTCAACGGCATCCTCAAGCAGGCCTGGAAGGACGGCAAGATCCCCAAGGACATCCGCGTGGCCGTCATCGGCGCCCGCTGGGCCGAGGGCAAGCACCGTGACGAGCTGTGGTGCTCGATCCCACGGCAATGGGGCGATTTCTCCGATCCGGTCGAGTTCACCGCCATGGAGCGGCGGGCACGGCAGATCGGCTGGGAGATCTTCCGCTATCTCAAGGCCAATACCGAGGCCCTGGCCGACGCATATCTCGGGTCGATCGGTCAGCAGGTCTGGCCGCGCGAGGGGCGGCGGATCCGCGCCGACTACACGATCCAGGCCGACGACGTCCGGACCGAGGCGCGCTTCGACGACGCCGTGGCCCGCGGGGTGTTCTACCTCGACCTGCACTCCGTCACGCCGGGGACAATCGGATTCGATCTCGACGAGCACCGGCCCGAGAAGAGCACGTACTTCGAGATCCCGTACCGTTCGCTGCTGCCGGCGGCGATCGACAACCTGCTGCTCACGGGGCGGATGCTCGGCACGACGCACGAGGCCTACAGCGCGACACGCGTCATGGGCACGGGCATCGCCACGGGCCAGGCGTCGGGCACGGCCGCGGCGCTGGCGGTCAAGGGCGGCACGACCACGCGCCAGGTCTCCGTCGACCGATTACGTAGTGTGCTTCAAGCGCAGGGTGTTGCCCTGTAGGTAACCACCAAGACGCTCTCGCTTCTTGTTCGATCGAAATACGTGTGAGAATCGCCGAGGCGCGCTGTCCTCAGTGCGGTCCCGATCGTCACGCTGGCAACCCCGCTACGGACAGCGGGGCTCGGCGGCATCGATTGGATACTTGGACGCTGCTGGCGGCACGCATGCAGATGCAGGCCTGCGGAGAAGTAAGGAACACTGGCAGACAAGCTGCCAGTGGCACCCAACACGACGCACTCGGACCTCGCTGCGGACAGCGGAGCTCGGTTGCGCGGGTTGCGCTGTGGAATCCGGCTACTGAGGCCCGCGTTCCCACGCCTTCGGCAGCTCGAGCCGCCAGACGTCGTTGACGAGCGGCCAGGGGTTGCCGCCGACGATCCAGAGCTGATCGTTGAAGACGTACGTGGATTGCTCGTGGCGGGCCGACCAGACGGTTGGCGTCCTCAGCTCGTGCCAGGTCTCGCCGTCGCGGGTGAACCAGACGTCGCCCCAGTTCTTGCTGGGACCATCCGACCAACCGCCGAGCAGCCACATGCGGTCGCGATAGGCGGCGGCCGTGAACCAGATCCGGCCGTGCCAGGGCGCGTGCTCGGTGACGCGCTCCCATCGGGCCCCGTCGGTCGAGCACCAGACGTCGTTGTAGGCCAGATGATCCGGCCGGTAATTGCCGCCGCCGAAGACCCACAGCTTACCGCCGAAGGCAAGCACGCCGTGGTAGGCGCGCGGCGACCACGGGGCCCGATCGGTCACCCGCCGCCACGTCTTCCCGTCGGCGCTGCACCACACGTCGTTGAGCAGATGTTTCTTGCCGTCGTAGTAGCGCTCCGCCCCGCCCAGGATCCACATCTTGCCGTCGAAGACCGCGCCGCCGGCACCGAGCCTCGGGCTCCAGGCCGCGTGATCGGTGACCTGCCGCCAGGTTGCCCCGTCGGTCGACGACCACACCTCGTTGCTGGCCGAGGCGAAGGGCTTCCGCCCGCCGTACCAGCCGCCCATGAGCCACATCGTGTCTCTGAAGACCAGGGTCGTGGGCAGGTCGCCGTGCCGCCACCCGGCCTGAGGGGTTACCAGCTCCCACGTCTTGCCGTCGGCGGAGCTCCAGATGTCGCGCGGGCCGGCCGCATCGGAGGTGAACCACCCGCCCAGGAGCCACATCCTGCCCTTGTAGACGAGTTCGCCACACGAGTCGCGCGGCGCCCAGGCGGCGTGGTCGATCACCTGGACCCATGTCGGCTCGGAGGGCTGGGCGTGAACCCACGCGACGACGAAGCAACAGACGACGGTCATAGCTAGCAGGTGCATCGCGGTGTGGTCCATAGGTTCGTGTCCCCCACGGCTGAAGCCATGGGCCACCCCACAAAGGCGTACCTCGGCCACACGAGTCCATCCTCGATGCTGACGGCTACCCCAGGTTGGCCTTATACCAATCGATGGCCAGGGCCAGGCCCTCCTCGAAGAGGATCTTGGGTTCGAAGCCGATGACCTCGCGGGCGCGGCTGATGTCCGCCAGCGAGTGTTTGACGTCGCCGGCACGGGGCTCGACGTACCTCGGCTCGACCGATTTGCCTAGGGACTTGTTGATGGCGTCGATGATCTGGTTGACGCTGACCCGTTCGCCGCAGGCCAGGTTCAGGACCTCGCCGTGCGTCTCGTCGGCGTCGGCGGCCAGGAGGTTCGCGTGGACGACGTTGTCGACGTGCGTGAAGTCGCGCGTCTGCTCACCGTCGCCGTAGACGGTCGGCGGTTCGTCGCGGAGGATGGCCGTCACGAAGGCCGGTATCGCGGCGGCGTACTGGCTCTTCGGATCCTGGCGCGGACCGAATACGTTGAAGTAGCGCAGCGACAGCGTCTGAAGCCCGTAGCACTCGTAGAACGCCTTGCCGTAGTGCTCGCCGACGAGCTTGTGCACGGCGTAGGGGCTGAGCGGCGTGGGTCGCATGCCCTCGCGCTTGGGCAGCTCGGGCTGATCACCATAGGCGCTGCTGCTGGCGGCATAGACCACGCGTCGGACGCCGGCCTCCTTGGCGGCCATGAGCACGTTGAACGTGCCGTCGACGTTGACCTGGTGCGTCGAGACGGGGTCCTCCACCGACTTGGGCACGCTCGGCAGGGCCGCCTCATGCAGCACGATCTCCACACCGGCGCAGGCCCGAGCGCAATGCTCGGGGTTTCGCATGTCACCCTCAACGAGGTCGATGCGATCGGCGACGTCGGCCACGTTGTCGCGTTTGCCGGTGGCGAAGTTGTCGAGCACGCGGACCTCGTCGCCGCGTTCCACGAGGGCATGCACGAGGTGTGAGCCGATGAACCCCGCGCCGCCCGTGACTAGAAAGCGAGCCATAGTGCCTCCCGATGGTCACACTCGTGTGGTATCCTCCGCGTGGCGGGGATGGAACGCGACGGATTGTCGCGAATCGCCCGCCCGGCGTCAATTCACACGATGCAGAGGGAGGTGCCGATGCCCCGATCGGGTGTCATCTTCGACATGGACGGCGTGATCGTCGACTCCGGCGAGGCGCATTTCCAGAGCTGGAAGCAACTCGCCGAGGAGAACGGCCTGACGATCACCGAGGAAGAATTCGCCGAGACCTTCGGCCGACCGTCTCGCGAGATCATCCGGATGCGCTGGGGCGAGGACCTGCCCGACGACGAGGTCAAGCGGCTCGACCGACGCAAGGAGGCGATCTACCGCGATATCATCCGCGGCGACGTGCCCGTGATGGCCGGGGCAGTCGAGCTGATACGCGACCTTGATACGACCGGATGGGTTTTGAGCATCGGCTCGTCGGGTCCGCCCGAGAACGTGGCCCTCGTCGTCGACGAGCTGGGGTTGCGCGAGATGCTGGACGCGACGACCGACGCCTCGGACGTCACGCGCGGCAAGCCCGATCCGCAGGTGTTCCTCATCGCGGCCGAGCGGATGGGGGTCGAGCCCCAGCGATGCGTCGTGATCGAAGACGCCCATCACGGCGTCGAGGCCGCCCACCGCGCGAGCATGAAGGCCGTCGCGCTGACGAGCACGCACGAGGCGGACGCCCTGGGCGAGGCGGACCTCATCGTCAGCCGGCTGACGGAGCTGAGCCCGGATCGTCTGGGGGATCTGTTGAACCAGAGCTGAGCCGCGTCGCCGCCCTCGTCGCGCACCACGGGGTACGGCCGGCATGCACGGCATCCCAGCGACACCGTTCACGCGAAGCCGCCGCCCTACTGCTCCAGCTTCTCCTCGCTGAAGTGCCACTCCTTGCCGCTCGGCTTGGGGATGCCGAGCATCTCGTCGGTGACGTCGGGGTTGACCTTGAGGTCGCGGAAGCTGACCTTGACGATCTCGTCCACCTGCTTCGAGTCGGGCCTCCGCTGGTGGGCGACCACCCGGACGGGTAGCTTCAGGTCGCGGTCGATGTAGAAGTGGAGCTGCTCGTACTTCTCGGCCATCGACGTCCCCTGCTTCGGGATCAGCTTGAGGTGGTCGGTGTTCTTGGGATCCTTGGGCGACCGCCGCACCAGGCTGACCTTGAAGTGCCGCAGGATCTCGTCCTTCTTCTGGCCGAACGGCAGCGGAAACGGCCCCTTGCCGATGCGGAACGGTTCGATCGTCTCGCCCTCCCGCACGATCTCGCGTCGGATGCGGGTCTTGGCCTGGTGGTGCTGCTCGGTCAGGTACCGTCCGTCGAAGGCGTACTGATGCACGTCGTCGCGCTCGATGCCGTCGTACAGCGTCTTCTCGTAGATCACCTTGAACTTCGGGTTGGGCTTGTCTCGTCGGAACCAGAGCTTGCCGATCTTGCTCTGCTCGTCCTCGGCCACGACGTCGATGAAATCGGCCCGCAGCTTGGTCGCGATGGATTTCACCTCGTCGCCGCGCTGCTCGAGCTGAACCAGGATGCGGTCCACCTTCGGGTCACCGCTGGTGGCGGCCGGGGCGGAGGCCGTCGTCGGTTTCGTGGACGGGGCGGCGGACCCCATCGAGGCGAACAGAACAAGCGATCCGGCAAACAGTCGGTTCATGGGCTCCATCCTTTGCCAGCGGAAGCATCGGGCGCACCGGCCGCTACGTGTTAGACACTTCGGTCGGCGCGTTCGTTGGGGTCGACATTATATCTTCTTGCGCGGGCTCAGGCACCGATCCGTCGCTCTGCGCCTGGCGATCCGACTCCTCACGTCGGCCGTTGCGGTGCTCCTGCACGACCTTCTGGATGATCTTGAACAACGCGACGACCGCCACCGCGGCCTGGACGATCAGGATGTGCCACCAGGTGAGCTGGCCCCAGATGGTGATGCCGGCCAGACACGCGTAGCGGACCCACCGACCGAGGTAGTAGGCCACGAAATAGGGCGGACGGGGATAGCGGTACGTGATCGCCAGCCAGCGGATGATGTCCACCGGAATCGGAATGAAGCTGAACAGCACGATCGTCCAGAACGGTTTGATGGCGAACCACCGTGCCGCCACCTCGTAGATCCGCGTCTTGCGGATGTTGGCCACCGGCCCGTACCGCAGCAAAAATGTCCAGATGTGGTACTCATTGAGGTTGGCCATGGCCGTACCCAGCGCCCCGACACTGGCCACCACCACCATGCGCGTGATCGTCCAGTCGCGCATGCCGAGCTCTTCGGCCACGTAGAAGCTGGCCATCATCATGACGATCCACGTGGTGGGCGCGGGGAAGAAGGTGCAGCACATCGACATGTAGAACAGGTAAAGCCCCAGCAGCCAGACGGCCATGCCCACGCGGCTGCCCGCCTCGTACGACTCGAGCCCCCACATCGCCAGGGCGGTCAGACCCGACAGGTAGAGGACGAAGACCACGAACCAGGCCCGAAGGTTCAGGTCGTCGTCT
Organism: uncultured Planctomycetales bacterium; assembly: GCA_964622545.1. Classification (GTDB taxonomy): domain Bacteria; phylum Planctomycetota; class Phycisphaerae; order UBA1845; family JAFGLZ01; genus JAFGLZ01. The sequence continues at coordinate 26,261 of CAZUQM010000026.1, forward strand.
CCACCGGCCGGCGGCGAGAGCAGGATCTGGCGGAGTCTACGCATCGAGGAAGCGACCATCCTTCATGCGGATCACGCGATCGGCCTGGGCGGCGCAGTGCTCGTTATGGGTGATCATCACCACCGTCTGGCCGTCGCGGTCGTTCAACTCGCGAAACAGATCCATGACCTGGCTCGCGTTGTCCGAGTCGAGATTGCCGGTGGGCTCGTCGGCCAGGAGGATCGCCGGTCGGCAGGCCACCGCGCGGGCGATCGCGACGCGCTGCTGTTCCCCCATCGACAGGAGGCCGGGCTTTCGATGCCCCTTGCCGGTCAGGCCGAAGCGCTCGAACAGCTCGTCGATCCGTCCGTCCGGTCGGATGCCGCGGAGCCGCATGGCCACGCGGACGTTCTCGGCGGCCGAGACGACGGGGAGCAGGTTGAATCGCTGAAAGACGAACCCGATCTTGCCGCGCCGGAGCTGGGTTCGCCTGGCGTCCGACAGGCGGAGCGCGTCGGCACCGTCCACCTCGAGCCGGCGCGCGGACGTCGGCGGCATCATCAGGCCGAGGACGTTGAGCAGCGTGCTCTTGCCGCAGCCGCTGGGCCCCATGATGAGCACGAACTCGCCACGGCGGAGCTCGAGGTCGAGACCGTGCAGCACGCTCGTCGCCGCTTGGCCCGTCCCGTAGCTTTTGTGGAGGTCCTCGACCGCCAGTATCACATCATCGGAGCTCATACGTCGTTTTGCCCAAGACCCGCGGGGCGATCACCCTAGAAACACGCGAATCGTTTATGATAGGGCCTTACCGTCCAGATGCAACAGAGCCCGTCTCACGGACCCGCAATGCGTTGCCCCACATCACCGAGGGGCGTAGAGGTGCCCATGACCAAGCCTCAGATTCATCTCATCGCGGCAGGCAGCCCGATCGGCGTGGAACGCCTGAAGCGGCTCGGCCTGTCCGACGTCGCCGCCCTCTGCCGCCGAATCGAACGCGTCCTCGAAGGGCGGTTCGACGTCCACGCCGACGCCCGGTGCCTGTTGGCCAGGGAGGACGACCAGCACGGGGGACGAGCCGACGACCACCGACGCCGACACGACATCGAACGAGCCCTAGCGGACGATCGGGTGACAGCCATCGTCGCGCTGTGCGGCGGCGCGTGGTTCCTCCGCGTGGCGGGGCGAATCGACTGGTCGCTGGCGGGGCGTCGCAGCACGCCGTTGTGCGTGGTCGGCTCGAGTGAGATGACGAGTCTGCTGGTTCAGATAGCGGGCAGGCGCCGCTGCCGGGCGATCCTCGACACGATGCCGCTGTTCGCCCTCCGCGCCTTCGATAAAGATCGCAAGACGAACCTGGCCTTCGACGAACACTGGATCGACCTGGCCCGCCTGATCCGAGGCGAATGCTCGACGCGACAGGTCGTCGGACGCCTGCTCGTGGGTCGCCTCCCGAAGCAAGGTACCCTCCGTGTGATCGGCGGCAACCTGACACTCCTCGCCTCGTTGCTTGGCGGACCGCTCGCCAGGCGACTCACCGTCGAGGACCACTGGCTCGCCCTCGAGGAGGTGAACGAGAAGCCCGAACGAATCGATCGCATGCTGGCCCAACTCAGGAACGCCGGCCTGCTCGACCGGGCCGCGGGCCTGCTCCTGGGGGATTTCCAGCGCGAGGGCGAGGACCTTGCCCGAGCCGTCGAAGAGCTCCTGCCGTTCCACCTCGACCGACGCATTCCCGTGATCGGCCGTTGCGACTTCGGCCATATCTGGCCCGGCGCACCGCTGCCGCTGCGGGAGCCCATCCAGTTCCACAAGCGGGGCGACGATATCCTCTTCAAACCCGTCGATGCCGCCCAGCTCTGCCAGGCCGGATGCGAGGACCACTAGCCATGGCAGCCCGGGACGACGCCGGTGTGTACCGTCTGTGGATACGACTCGAGACCGACGTCCGCGTGACGGTCGGACGCCTCGGATGCTATGATCTGCCTGAGGGCATGTACGTCTACGTGGGCAGCGCCCGGCGAGGGCTGGCGGCAAGACTCGCCCGGCATCAGCGCCGCCGCAAGCGCCTCCGATGGCATGTGGACTACCTGCTCGCCAAACGCGGCGCGGTGATCCAGGCCATCGAGACCCGCCCTTGGCGCGTGGGAGCCGAGTGCCGTTGGGCCCGCCAGACGCGGCGTGCCGGCGGTCGCGTGGTCGTGCCCGGTTTCGGGGCGAGCGACTGTCGAGCCGGGTGTGGCGCGCACCTGCTGGCCATGCCCGATGTGCGAGGAGCGGGATGAGTCGTCGTTGCACAAGGTCCGGACCGTCGCGGGTGACCCGCTCACGCCGCGGCAGAGCCCGTCCGTTCGGCCGCGCGTTCACGCTGATCGAGCTGCTCGTGGTCGTGGCCGTCATCGCCGTTCTCATCTCGATCCTGATGCCGGCCCTGTCGGCGGCCCGCGCGAGGGCACGGTCGGCCCTGTGCCTGAGCAACCTCCGGCAGATCGGTCTGGCGCTGGGCGCGTACGCCGAGGATCACGCCGGGGCCGTGCCGTGCGGTGCTGAGAATCCCTCGCCGTTGGTGCCGGAAGACGTCGCAACCAACCTGATCTGGTCGGCCAACGCATCGAGCAAGTGCGGACTGGGCACGCTCCTGAAGCGCTACGCCCGCACACCGCGCATTCTGTTCTGTCCCGCCGACGGCAACAGCAACGAACAGAACGAGATCCCCAAGCTGGGCGAGGACGACCGAGACGCCTACGGCTCGTACCTGTACCGCAATCGTGACGATGTCCAGCAGCCGCTGTGGGACGATCCGGGGCTCAACGGCGCGGGGCTGCCCGCCCGCGCTTGGGCGATGGACGTGAACAGCCTGGGCTCCGGCCCGAGCCGCCACATCAACCACAAGGGCCGGCGCGTCCACATCCTCTTCAAGGACGGCAGCTCGAGGGGCTTCGACAACCGCGATCACACGTTCAGCATCCGCGCCGAGGACTTCATCGACTACCCGACGCGTCTGGGCAGCCGACTCGATGCCATCCTGCGAGCGGCCGACCGCGGCTACGCCGGGCAGGCCACCACCGCGCCGACCCCTTGAGCCGGCTTAGCGGTTCAGCCGGGATCGCCGGAGGAACACCACGAACTCCTTCGGCGTCATCGCCCCGCTGGTCGCGCCGATGGCCCTGCCCTGGCCGTCGAAGACGACGAACGCCGGTGTGCCGCGGAACTCGTACTGCCTGGCCAGCTTTCGGTGCGTGAAGATGTCCAGCCGGATCAACTGGTAGTCGGCCAACTCGTTCTGCACGTCGGGATCGGTGAACACCTCGCGGTCCATCTTCCAGCAGTGGGGGCACATCGAGGCCGAGAACATGAGGATCGCCGGGGCGTGGACACTGCGGGCCTCGGCCATGGCGGCCTGGTAATCGCTCCGCCAGGGCAGCCGCTCGGTGCAGCCTCCGGCGAACAGCAGCAGGCACATCGTCAGGATCAACGAGCCAGAGCGTGTCGCCGGGGATATGGCCGCACTCAGCCGGTGAACCCGGATGCCAACTCCCCCACGACGTACGCGTGCGACCGCTCGCATGGCTCGATGCCCGATCACCCTGTTGGCTCCAAAACGAACTCGCGCACCTCGTCGATCGTCCGTCGTCCCGAGTCCAACAGGGCGTCGACCAGTCGGCGGCCGTCGGCCAAGGCGTCATCCGACACGAGCCGCGACGGAGCCACCGACACGACCTGCCCGTTGCCGTCACCTTCATACACCAGTCTCGGGGGACCGTTCTCGTCGGGCTCGTAGACCGAGGCCGTCCGGCGCGTGACCGAACCCCACCGTCCTCGGACGTCGAGGAAGACCATCAGGCCGAACCGGTCGAACCACTCCTGCGGCACCGGGTTGTCGCGACAGAGCTGATGCCGAGCCTCCTCGATGGTGTCGGCGTGGAGGTTGGTCGCGACCATGTGATCGCCTCGCGGCAGGCCGAACAGATCGACCAGGACCTCACCCCACAGGTATGCATAGTAGTATCCCGCCCCGATCTCGTGGCAGATGAGGCAGCGACGAGGCCGAGCATCGTCGGCCGCTCGGCGGACCGTACGCTCGCTGTCGGCCGGCGCGAGATGCACGTCTGGGGGGACGAGGTTGAGCATCGCGCCCATGACGGTCGTCTTGCCCGCCCCGCCGGGATTCGCGCCGACCATGAACGACGCGCCCCGACCGATCGCGGCCGCGAAGTACGCGGCCAGGTCGACGGTGATCGTCCCGGCGTCGATCAAATCGACCACGGACAACATGCGGCCCCCGCGCTGATTGCAGCGGTCGATCTCGCGGCAGTGATCGCGAACGCCCTGTGCCGGTTGTGGAGACGACGGGGTCATGGCACCTCCCGTCGCGCACCATATCGGTTGGGGCGCCGGATGCCAAGGGCGGACGTCACCGCCTCGCGACACCTACGACAGGGCAAGCGGATCCACGTCGACAACGATGCGTTTCACGCGGATGGACTGAAGCGGCTTGCCGCGCACCCGGTCGAGCACCCGCTGCATCTGTTCGGCCGTCGGCGCTCGGAGCAGCAGCTCATACCGATACAGCTTGCGTTGCCGGTGGATCGGACACGGTTCGGGCCCGTCGCACACGAGCTCCGTGCCGGCGGTGATGGCCGCGTCCCGGACGATCTGAGCCAAGGCCCCGGCCTGCTCCCTCGCCTTGGAGTCGCTCGTGTCGCTCAGGACGATGCGCGTCATCCGCCAGACAGGGGGCAGACGCAGCCGCTTACGGGCCTCGAGCTCTTGCCGGGCGAAGGCGGCGTAGTCGTGGTCGACGGCCAACCGAATCGCCGGCAGCTCCGGCGCCTCGGTCTGAACAATGACGGTGCCGCGGCCGCGGGCTCGCCCCGCTCGCCCCGCCACCTGGGTCACGAGTTGGAACGTGCGTTCTGCAGCGCGGAAGTCGGAGGCCGCCATTGACGTATCGGCGTTGATCACGCCGACGAAAGAGACCAGCGGAAAATCCAATCCCTTGGCGACCATCTGCGTGCCAACGAGCACGTCGATATCGCCTCGTTCGAAGCGTTGGATCAGGTCTTCGTAGAGCTCGGTGCGCCGCATGGTGTCGCTGTCGGCCCGGGCGAGTCGTGCCTGGGGGAACTTCCGGCGAACCTCTTCCTCGACCCGCTCGGTACCCATGCCGAATCGAAGCGGCGTGCCGCCGCAACTGTCGTCGGGGCACGTCTCGCGCAAGGGTTGTCTTCGCGAGCACCGATGGCATTTCAGCTCGCCGCTGGTCTGGTGGTAGACCATACGCGTGTCACAGTCGGGGCAGACCGCCGACCAACCGCAACGCGGGCAGAAGACCGCGCTGGAATAGCCTCGGCGGTTCATCAAGAGCACCGCCTGCTGATGCTGGTCGAGCGCGCTGCGCAGCTCGCGTTCCATGGTCTGGCTGAGCAACTGGACTTGCGGCCCCTGCCGATGCTGCTCGCGCATGTCGATGACTTGGACGCGCGGCATGGGCAGGCCCGCCACGCGACGGGGCAGGTCGATCCGTTCGTAGTGCGGCAAGCGTTCCGCGTTGTACCAGGTCTCGAGGCTCGGCGTGGCCGAGCCGAGCACGATGGGAATGCCCGCCTGGCTCGCGCGAACGACGGCCACGTCGCGGCTGTTGAAACGTGGACTCTGGAGATTCTCGTAGCTGCTGTCTTGCTCTTCGTCGACGACGATGAGACCCAGCTCGCGCGTGGGCGCAAAGATGGCGCTTCGGGTGCCGATGACGACGCGCTTCCGACCTGCGGCGATGTCGGCCCAAACGAGCGATCGCTGCGAGCCGGTCAGGCCGCTGTGGATCACGGCCAGGTTCGAGAAGCGGCGGGCCAGGCGATCGACCAGTTGCGTGGTCAGCGCGATCTCCGGAACGAGCATGATGGCCTGCTTGCCGCGCCCGACGGCGTCGCGGATCGCGCGGACGTAGACCTCCGTCTTGCCGCTGCCGGCCACGCCGAAGAGCAGGTGCACCCTGAAGCGACCATCCTGGAGCGCCTGGCGGATGCGGAGCAGGGCCTGGGACTGGTCCGCGTTGGGTCGGATGTCGGGCTCCTCGCCGGGTCGGTCGAAGCTCGGCCCCGGCTTCGGCCGGCGGATCGTGTTGATCTCGACCCAGCCTCGTTTGGCCGCCGACCGAACGGGCGCGGCCGTGCAGCCGAGCGCTTCGCACAGGGTCTCGATCGGAACGGGGTCGTCACAATCGGTGAGAGACGCCAGCACCTGACGCTGCTTGGCGCTGATGCGCTGGGCCTCTTGTTCGATTTCGCTCAGCGGCTTGAGCAGTCGGGCCACACGGATCTTTCGGTAGCCGCTACGGCCGCGCACCGACTCGGGCACCATGGCCGCCAGGACCCGACCGAGCGGGCAGCAGTAGTAGCGGCTCATCCACGTGCCGAGCTCGATGAGGGCCGCGTCCAGGAGCGGTTCGTCGTCAAGGATTTTGTGAACGGGCTTGAGCGTGCTCTTCCACGGCCGCCGGGTCACGTCGATGCAGTAGGCGACGGCTTGGCGATTGCCGCGCCCGAGGGGCACCTCCACGCGCTGGCCCACGGCGAGTCGGTCGATCAGCTCACCGGGGATGGTGTAGCTGAGCACGCGATCGTGGAACGTCAGCGGCGCGACCTGAGCGACGGGCACGTCTTGCTGGTCCCGGGCGTCGGGATGCAGGTCCGGCAAATAGGGTTGATCGCTTGCTCGGGCCACGGGGGAACCTCAAACACGGCGCTCCAGGCCAACGACGTTTCCGGGCATGCAGGGATTGTCGGCAGGCCCCTGAGCAGGGTCAACGTCTCGGCTCCGGCAGGCTCGGCCATCGAGGGGCCCCGAAGACGCTTGAGCCAGAAGGGCCGTGCTTGACGGGGACCGCCGACCTCAAAAAGCAAAAAGGCGGAGAAGCGCCTGGCGACGCTTTCCGCCTTGAATAGGTGATACAGGCCCTACGCGAAAGGTGTGCGGCAGTGCCTTACGGACCGGGGAACGGATCGTCGGGCACGGCGAAATCGATCTGGCGGGTGACCCACAGGTTGGCACCCAATCGGGCCAGCCCAAGGGCGAACTGGTTCCAGACCGACGGACTGGCCGAGACGCTCTGGAGCATGTTGTTCAGGGCCAAGTCGCCGTAGGCGTTCCAGGCGCTCTGGAGCATGCCCTCTTGCTGAGCACCGCTGGGACACCCAAAGGCGCCGGTGCCGATAGCCGGCAGACAACCCGTTGAGAGTACCATCAGACCGACGATGATTCGCTTACGCATAAGATCTTCCTTCCTTAGAGAATCGGTGCAGAGACAGTCCTGCGTCACACTCCCGCGTCTCGATAGCGAACACCCGTTCGCGGGGAGACTAGCGGACGGTCTGCGGGTTGTCCACCCACGTATGTGGCATCTTCACGTTAACCATCGACGTGATGTAAGCCGTCAACTGTGAGAACAGATGGTTCGTGTTGTACGCCAGCGCCGCATCGTCGGGCGAGCCGTCGGCGTTGTTGTCAGGGTTCCACTGCTGGCTGAAGAGGTTGGCAATGAACCCCGCCGGGTAGACCGTCCCGTCGGCGGCCGGGGCAGCGAACGGAGCCGCCAATGCAGCCGTGTAGAACGTGTCGAGCTCAGGGTTGAGCCGCAAGCACCCGTTGCCAGTCCACAGGCCTGCCGGTGCCGTGCCCACCGTGATGACGAGCATCGTTCTCCAGAATCGTTCTAGCAAGGGCCTCCGCATCACATTCGTCTCCTTCTCAACATGTCCCTATGATCGTGGGCAGGGGTCGAAGCCACCGCCTCCTTGCGACCCTACATCACTTAGGCCGAGCGACCTACACCGGCCGCGACTGACATGACCTGGACACCATACTCAGGGCGTTGCCCTCATCCAGCCTATGTGACAGCAAAATGCGTTCAGGCTTCTCGCGCCGAACCTGGGCTGACCGATACCCCGCGCCACGGAATCCGGTCCGGTACGGCATGCGGCGACACTACTTACCTCTCACCGCGGCTAAGGTTGTACCCGAAAGGCCTGCCGATTGCAAGCCGCGTTTTCCGGAAATTCGCCGAGATTTTTTCGGCCCCTTACGGCCGCTTGAGACACCGGAAAACGCAGACCCGACTCCCACGCAACGCCCTACGGATTCCTGCCGCCGGGGCGAGACCGCCTCCGCCACACGGCAGCAGAGCGTAGCGGGCACCCGCACCAGCCGGGGCCCTCCCCGTATACGTCGGCCAAATGGCCCGATATCCTTAGTCCGTTCTTGTCGTTGCATGGGCCGTTGGGCCGCTCGGCAGCCCCCGACTCAGCCCCGGTCCTCACCGAGGGCGGGTTGAAGCCCACTCCCAGGGTCCCGACCACCCACCAGCGAGCCCCCGGAAACCAACCGCCGAAATCTACCCACCGGCCGGAGGCCTCGATGGGGCGGATCCCATCTGTCCCGGGCCAGGGGCCAATCCATACTTGGCGATCTTGTCCCGCAGCGTCGTACGAGGAATGTTCAGGATCTGGGCGGCCTTGGCCTGATTCTGTCCCGCCTGCGACAGGGCCGACTCGATCATCCGTCGCTCGATGTTCGCCACCGTCTCGTTCAGCCCGCCACTGGTCTCGGCGAAGGGAATGGCATACTCGCCCCCGTCGTCCGCCCTGCCGAGGGGTGGCAGGTGCTCGGGCCGGACCTCGCCGGTCGGGCAGGCGCTCAACGCACGCTCGAGCACCAACTCCAGCTCTCTCAGGTTCCCTGGCCAATCGTGCTCAACCAGCAGATCCATGGCGTGATGGGACACGGTCCGGTCGCACCCCCCGTCGCCCCCACGTCGGGCCACCAGGTCCCTGACCAGCTGCGGCAGATCGTCCTTTCGGTCCCGCAGCGGAGGCACGCGAAGGACCTGCACGCTGAGCCGATAGTAAAGGTCTTCCCGGAAGGTCCCGGACGTGACGCCTTCGGCCAGGTCCGTATGGCTGCCGCACAGCACCCGGCAGGAACCCGCCGAGTCAGACGATGACACGGGATGCTCCCCGAGCAGGGCCGCCAACGTAGTCTGCGTGGCCATCGGCAAGGCCTCAACCTCCTCGAAGTAGACGGTCCCGCCTGTTGCCGACGAACCCGAGGGGGCCTCGTCCACTGACACCTCGCCCGATCCCTGCAAGAGCCTTCCCACGGCCTCGGCGGTCTGACCGGCGGACGTCAGCTTCTGGAAGGGACGGTCGCGGTGTTGGCTCGCGTCGTGAATCGCCTCGGCCACGAAGGACTTGCCCGTACCGCGCTGGCCTGCGATCAGAACGGGTCGATCGTTGTCGGCCACATGCAGGAGCTGGCGGGCAAGAAGCTGCATGGCGTGGCTTCGAACGACCAGCCGGCCGAGGCGATCCTGGCCGCCAGAGCCTTGCTGGCCGTCGCCCGAGTCGTTCTCGTTGGGGTCGGCCTTGTACGACAACAGATGGTCGATCTTCGACAACAGAACATCGGTCTTGAAGGGCTTGGTGATGTAGTCGTAGGCCCCGCGTTTCATGGCCTCGACGGCGGTATCGACCGTGCCGAACGCGGTCATCACGATCACGGGCACATCGGTCCGTCGCTCGCGGACGTGCTCCAGGAACGTGAGCCCGTCCATGCCGGGCATCTTCAGATCGGTCACGATGACGTCGATCGGCTGCGTCTCGACCACCCGGAGGGCGGTCCGTGCGTCGGAGGTCTCGACCACGTGGAACCCGGCCTCGCCCAACTCGATCTGAAGCGTGATCCGCTTGAGGGGCTCGTCATCGAGGATCAGGATCGCTCCGCGGGTCTCGTCGCTTGCCTCGCCCATCGCTCAGCAACCCTCCGCCGTAGGAGCCACGGCCTTGCTGTCGTCCCCGGCCCCGCGCTCCTGATCGGCCAGGGGCAGCTCGATGGAGAACGTCGTGCCCTGGCCTGCGGAGCTCTCGACGTTGACGTGGCCCTGATGCGCCCGGACGATCCGTGCCACGACCGCCAACCCCAAACCCGTCCCCGAGCCTGGGCCCTTCGTGGTGAAGAACGGCTCGAAGATCGCGCGGCGTTGATCGTCGGGGATGCCGTGGCCCGTGTCGGCGACTTCGACCCGCCCCATGCCCTCGCGGTCGGTTCCGTCGCAGACCCTGACCGTCAGCCTGCCGCCGGCGGGCATCGAATCGATCGCGTTCAAAACCAGGTTCACCATCACCTGGGTCATCTGGTGTCGATCGGCCAGCACCGTCACCGGCGCCTGGCCGACCTTCTTGACGAACTCGATCTCCTCGCGAGCGATCTTGGGCTCGAGAAACGTGACCGTGTCCTCGATAATCTGGTCCAGCCGGGTCGGCCGAAGCTGCGGCGTGTCGCTTCGCGCCAACGTCAGCAGCCTCTTGATGATCATCTCGATGCGGTACAGGCCGCTGTCCATCAAGTCGAGCATCTCGCGGACGCGCTGCTGATCGTCGAGGCTCCGCCTCACGATGCGGCTGAAGTTCTGCACGCCGTCCAGCGGGTTGTTGACCTCGTGAGCGACCTCGGCGGCCAATTCGCCCAGAACGGCCAGCTTCTCGCTACGCGTGAGCTGTTCTTGAAGGATGCGCTCCTCGGCGACCGACTCCTCGAGACGGTTCGCCATCTGGTTGAAGGAACGGGCGAGTTTGGCCAGTTCGTCGCCGGGCGAGATCTCGACGCGCTTGGTGAGCTCGCCGCGACCGATAGCGTCCGCGGCCTTGCGGAGTCGGCTGATCGAGCGGTGCAGCCACCAGTTGCTGATGGTCACCAGGACCCAGGCCACCACGAGGCAGTAGCCCGTCAGTGCAAGGATCGGGCGGAACGCCTCGGGCCAGATGACGCCCACGATGACGGCCCCGAGCGCCGAGGCGCCGGCGTAGGCAATGAGCAGCTTGCGTCGAACGCCCAGATGCATGCACAGGTCTCACGAGTGCCCGATGGGCCGGCTGCGCGCAGGCCGCTCAGCGCCGCCGCGGCCTGGCCAGAACGAGCCCATCCCGCTATTATCCCTTGCAGGGGTGCGATTTCAACAAGCGGGTGATCCGTGCCCCACCGAGGGGGTCGTCGAAGACCCGCCATCGGGTCGGACTTCATGGACGAAGGTGCTGGGATGCGTCGAATCCGGCGAGTGAGCCTCTGCATGGCATGGCTGGCCCTGTGGGCCCCCCTCGGATGCGAGGACATCGACTGGGACTGGGAGATGCAGGAATGGCGTCGACCCCAGCGACCGATACGCCCCAGCCGGCGCCAGGCACCCGAGAACTACGACCCCCGTCGCCCTGAGGTCCGTGTGGGCTCGCCTCCCACGAGGCCGCCCGGTGAGCCGGCCGAGAAGCCCTCGGCGCAACCAGCCGACAGGCCGCCCCAGACCGCCACGCCGGTGTCCGAGCAGCCCGCCGGGCCGAAATCCTACCACAAGCTCTACCTGGTCAGCGGCGATCGCAAGGTGGAACCGTCCGCCCACAGCCGGAAGTTCGATTTGAAGAGGGCGCGGAGTGCCCCGGCGGTGAACGTCCTCGGCATGCTCTATCCGTCGATCGGAGCCAGCGGCTCACCGGGACAACGTTTCCTCGTCTATCAGCATGGGCCGATGTGGTCGGCGGCGGCGGAATTCGCACCGCTGTTGGATTGCCCCGAACGAACCAACGTTCCGCCCACCGACCCGGCCGGAGCGAACGAGGCCTTCGAGCTGGCGCTGGGCATGGTCTATCGACTGGCCGAGCCCGGCCAACCGACCGACTTCGAGGGCCTGAAGCGATGTGTCCGCCTGCTTCAGCAGGTCTACACGACGCAGGGCGTCTCCGGGCAGCTTCAATGGGGCGCCGCGGTGTTGGCCGGGCGAGTCCAGGCCGACCTCCTCTCGGAATACGCCCCGGCGCAGTCGAGCTTCGAACGGGCCAAGGGCTTCGCCCTGCCCGGTTCGGTGGAGGAGATGATCGCCGTCTATGGCATCGCCGAGACCAGCCTCCGCGCCGGCCGCCAGGAGCGCGGTCTGATGCTGGCCAAGAGCCTTCTCGAGCAGTTCGCCCGACACCGCCCGAGCCGCGTCTACGAGTTGGCCGCCGAGATGGTCCGAAACAAGAAGGCCCCATGACAGGGAGTCCCCACCGCATGGTCGTTGAAGCCGTCGAAGGCCGTTCAATGCCGTTACCTCTAGGATGGGTGGTTGGCGGGGCGTTGCTCGCCCTGGTCGGTGGGCTGGGGGGCTGTGCGGCAGAGCCCAAGGGGTTCTTCCCGATCACGTACTGGTGTCCGCCGCCTGCCGAGGACGCGCGCTACCAGGAAGCGGCGGAGGCGGGCTTCAACCTGGCCTTCAACGGCGACCTCGATCTGGCCCAGAAGTACGGGATGCAGTGCTTGGTGGCGGACCCGCGCGTCCTCGCGGCGGTGAGCCAACCCGGCCCGGACATGGATGAGAAGCTCGATGCGGCCCTGGCCGATCACGCCGACCACCCGGCCTTCTGGGGCTTCTACCTCAAGGACGAACCCAGCGCGTCCAAGTTCGCTGACCTGGCCCGCGTGAACCGGTATCTCCTCTCCAAGGCGCCGGACTGCGTGCCGTTCGTCAATCTCCTCCCGACGTACGCCAGCCAACAGCAGCTCGGAACGCCCACCTATGAAGAGCACGTCGAACGGTTCTTGACCGAGGTTGAGCCCCGCGTTCTGAGCTACGACCATTACGCGCTGATGGAGGGCGACACGGAGCGGAAGGACTACTTCCGCAACATGGAGATTATCCGCTCGGCGGGCCTCAAGCACGACACGCCGACGTGGTTCATCTTCCTCATCACGCCACACTTCAGCTATCGCGATCCGAGCGAAGGTGACCTGCGGTGGCAGGTGTACACAGCCCTGGCCTATGGCTTCAAGGGACTGGCCTACTTCACCTATTGGGGCGTTCAGGACGACCGCTTCGGCGAGGCCATCCTCTCTCGGGACGGCAAGCGGACCGGCCGCTACTATCTTGCCTCCAAGATCAACGCTGAAGTCCGGTCGATCGGTCCGTTGCTGGCCACGCTCAAGAGCCGAAGCGTCTATCACCTCGGCGGTACGTTGCCTGACGGAACCAGGGGCGCGAGCGAGGGCCGTTGGGTCGAACGCGCCGAAGGAGGTCATGTGGTTATCGGCGAGTTCGTCGGCCCGACGGGCAAGACCTATCTTTTCGTGACCAACGCCTCGCCGCGCCGCGCTATCACAGTGCGCCTGAGCTTCGCCCAGGGCGTCGGCGTCACAGGCGAACGGCAGCGCGGGCCGTTGCCGCCCGATAAGATCGTCCCCGAAACGAAACCGCCCGGCATGATCCTTAGCCTGGCTGCCGGCGACGGGAGGCTGTTCGACCTGACGGTCCCATCACCGGCGAAGGACTGATCCTTCGGGTTTTCGCCCTGCCCGCCGGGTAGGACCCCGAAGACACGAACCGCAAGCAGGCCCGCGACGTACTTTCAGCATCATCGGTGGTATAATCGACGAGAGGATCGTGACGTAGCGGTTCGCCGTACAACGGGTCGACTGAGAACGCGAGGAGGTGCTGCGATGCCGATGCTTCCCTTCGGCAAGGACGTGCCGTTAACACCAAGCGAGTTCCAGCACGAGATGAACCGACTGTTCGAACGGCTGTGGCACACGGGCCTGTCCACCGGACCGCTCGACGGACAGGAATGGTCGCCCACCATCGACGTTCTCGAAGAGCAGGACCGCTTTGTGGTAACGGCCGAGGTCCCTGGGCTCGAATCCAAGGACATCGAGGTGGCCGTCAGCGGCGAATCGCTGACCCTACGCGGACACAAGCCCAACCTCCGGCGGGAGGGCGAGGAGCGCAACTACCTACTGGCTGAACGGACCTTCGGGACGTTCTTCCGGACGATCCAGTTGCCCGTGGCCTTGGACCCCGAGCGCGTCACGGCCACCTGTCGCAAGGGCGTCCTGGAAATCGCTCTGGGCAAGAAGGAAGAGTACCGCCCCAAGAGCATCCGTGTTGACGTCACGGACTAGCGGCGGAAAACCAAGCCCCGAGGACGAACCCCTGCGTCGTCCCTTTAGCGGACGGCCAGGCGTGGTTAGGATGGGTGTCTCGTGCCCAGAGGGGAAAGGACCGGATCTTCGCGGCTCGCCCTTCCTCGAAAACGGGGCTCATGCTTTCGGGCCCTTGGTTCGATATGACATCAAGGCGCCACGGACCTGTGGAGACGTCACGGGCTTGCCTCCTGCGGCGGCTCCGAAGGTTCGAAGGGCGGTATCAACTCGGCGGAATCAGTGGGGAGAGAAGTGATGGAGCGATCCATGGAAAGCAAGTCGACCAACATCAAGTGGCACGAAGGACATGTCCGGCGCGAGCAGCGGGAGAAGATGCTGCGGCACCTCGGAGCGACGCTATGGTTTACCGGGCTCAGCGCGAGCGGTAAGAGCACCCTCGCCTTCACCTGCGAGCACGCGCTGATCGAGCACGGCCACCTCGCCTACGTGCTGGACGGCGACAACGTCCGCCACGGCCTGAACAAGAACCTCGGCTTCTCCGCCGACGACCGCGAGGAGAACATCCGACGCATCGCCGAGGTGAGCAAGCTCTTCGCCGACTCGGGGGTGCTGGTTCTGACCAGCTTCATCAGCCCCTATCGCCGCGACAGGGACATGGCCCGCAAGCTGCACGAAGACGCCAAGCTGCACTTCATTGAAGTTCACATGAATACCTCGATCGAGGTGTGCGAGCAGCGCGATCCCAAGGGCCTGTACAAGAAGGCTCGAGCGGGCGAGATCAAGCAGTTCACCGGCATCGATGATCCGTACGAGCCGCCCCTCAATCCTGAGTTGACGATCGACACCGCGAACCTCCTGCCCTCCGAGGCCGCGATCATGATTCTGGAGTTCCTCGAGAAGCGCCAGATCATCCCCCCACTTGGCACGTTGGGCAGCCCGAACGGTGTCGCGTCCAGCGCAGCCAAGAACGATGCAACCGACTGATCGTTGCGCGTAGTGGGATCACCGTCGTCGGAGCCCCTCACCAGGCCAGCTTCGCGCCATGGCCCGGGCGATAGACCTCGGCCACGAGTCGTCTCGTCCTTCTTCGGGGATCATGGAGCCTGCCCGGACGGCCGTTGCCTGCGGATCGCAGGAACGGCTTTCCCCTCTGGTAGGAGTCGCTCTCGCCGACACGATCTGGCGACGCCGCCCCCGGACGGTACAATCACCGCATGGCCAAGAAGAAGGGACGCCTGTTCAACGGACTCTTGAACGTCAACAAGCCGGCGGGGATCAGTTCGGCCAGGTGCCTCGACCACGTTCGCCGAGCCACGCAGGTCCGCAAGTCGGGCCACACCGGCACACTCGATCCGATGGCCAGCGGCGTCCTCGTGGTCTGTATGGGCAAGGGCACCAAGCTGGTCGAGAAGATCATGGACCAGCCGAAGGTCTACGCCGCCACGGCCCGCCTGGACGTAATCAGCGAAACGCATGACACCGGCTCCGATCTCGCCGAGGTCCCCGGCCTCGAACCGGTCGACGAAGGCGAGCTTCGCGCCGCGGCCGCGCGGTTCAAGGGCCTGATCCAGCAGCGCCCACCGATCTACAGCGCCGTCAAGATTCAAGGAAGGCCCGCCTACAAGCTCGCCCGCGAGGGGAAACCCGTCGAGCTCGCACCCCGGCCCGTGGTGGTCTACTGGATGCACGTCTCACGTTACGCCTGGCCTGAAGTCGACTTCGAGGTCTGCTGCGGACGGGGTACCTACATCCGTTCGATCGTCCGCGACCTGGGCGAGACGCTGGGCGCGGGCGGTTGCCTGACCCGGCTCGAACGACACGCCGTCGGCCCGTTTCGCATCGAGGCCGCCGTCGGCCCCGACGAGCTGGCCAACGTCCCGCTCGGCATGGTCGCCGTGGATTACGAATCGGCGGTCGAGATCCTCAGCCAGCCCCCCGACGTGCCCGATCCGCCGGCCTGACCGCTTGGAGGAATAGCTGACAAGTCGCATCGGTCCGCACCATGTGGCCCAGCCACCCTCGGCTGGGAAAGTCGATCTTCACGGCCGGAGGCGGCCATGCCACACTGGGCATTCTTACTTGCAGGCAGCTTAGCACGAACGTCCGAGCTGGGTCTTGCGAGACGAAGGCGGCCCATTGCCTGTCGCATCGAATCGGCTTAAGATGCCTTGTTCCGCTATGTGAGCCGAGCGAGTCCTTCCAGCGCGGAGATCGCGTGCATGGCCAAAAAGAAGACATCCCCTGCCAAGACAAAGAACGCCAAGAAGCCCAAGGTCCGCATGGCCCAACCCAAGGCCAAGAAGGCCGCCAAGCCGGGACGCAAGAAGAAGCTCGCGCCGATCGGTACGTATCCCGAGGTGCCCGAGTGGATTCGCAAGCGGGAGTGCCCTCGCAAGAAGCAGTACCTCTCAGGCCGGCGTGTGATGTCCAAGCCCATCACCGCCAAGGTCTCGACGGCCGACCTGGTGGACGAGACGTTCCTCGCCTACAACGCCGGACGCCTGCGAGAAGGCTGCCAGCTCTTCACCGAGAGGATGCTCGAGAAGGACGTCACGGTCGGGCTGAGCATGGCCGGGGCGCTGACCCCCGCGGGGCTCGGGCCGTCCTGTATCGTGCCGCTTATCAACGCGGGTTTCATCGACTGGATCGTCTCGACCGGCGCGAACCTGTACCACGACCTACATTTCGCGTTCAACATGCCGCTGCATGTCGGCAACCCGCACCTGGACGACACCGACCTTCAGGACAACAACGTGGTTCGCATCTACGACGTCTTGATGGACTACACCGACTGCCTGCTGGCCACCGACGCCATCCTGTTGAAGATTCTGACCGACGACGAATTCCAGCGGCCTATGGGTACGGCGCGGCTGCATTATCTGTTGGGAAGGCATGCCGCCGAGCACGAGAAACGCCACGGGATGAAGAACGTGTCGATCCTGGCCGCGGCCTATCGTGCCGAGGTGCCCGTGTACACGTCCTCGCCGGGCGACAGCGCGATCGGCATGAACATCGCCAGCCTCGAGATGCGCGGCAGCGCGGTGACCAAGCTCGACCCGTCGCTGGATGTAAACGAGACGGCCGGCATCGTCTGGGACGCCAAGCGGACCGGCGGCAAGAGCGGCGTGCTGCTGCTCGGCGGCGGCAGCCCGAAGAACTTCGTCCTTCAGACCGAGCCGTACATCCAGGAGATCCTCAAGGTGCCCGACGTGGGCCACGATTACTTCTTCCAGGTCACCGACGCCCGGCCGGATACGGGTGGGCTCAGCGGCGCGACGCCCAGCGAGGCGGTGAGCTGGGGCAAGGTCGACCCGGCCAAGCTGCCCGACGCCGTGGTCTGCTACAGCGATTCGACGCTGGCCTTGCCGATCCTGACCAGCTACGCCCTATCGCGTCATCAGAAGCGCGAGCCGAAACGGCTGTACCCGCGCCGCGGCGAGCTCATCGAGACCCTCCAGCGCGAGCACTGGAAGCACAACCCGTAGCCGATGAAGACGTCGCGACGGCGTCGAGCTGACGCGTCTGACACCCTCAGCCCAACGCTTCATTCGCTCAGTCGCTGAATGTCCGCTCCGAGCGCGTTGAGCTTCGTCTCGATGCGCTCATACCCACGATCGATGTGATAGACCCGATTCACGCGCGTTTGCCCCTTGGCGATCAGCCCCGCGAGCACCAGGGCGGCCGAGGCACGGAGGTCCGACGCCATCACCGGCGAGCCGATCAGGCGCTTGACCCCCTCGACGATGACCACCGGGCCTTCCTTGCGAAGGCGCGCGCCCATCCGGTTGAGCTCGGCCACGTGCATGAAGCGGTCGGGAAAGACCTTCTCGATGACGATGCTGTTGCCGTCGGCCAGACACAGCAGCGACATGATCTGCGCTTGCAGATCGGTCGGGAAGCCCGGGAAGGGCTGGGTGGTGATGTTGACGGGCTCCAGACGACGCGCGGAGGAGACCACCACCGCCTCGCCGTCCTTCTCGACGTTGACGCCCACGTGCCGCAGACGGTCGATCACGGCCAACTGATGCTCCAGCCGCGCGTTCTCGATGCGGACCTCCCCGTTGCTGATGGCCGAGGCGATCATGAACGTGCCGACCTCGATGCGATCGGGGATGATTGTGTGCTCGCAGCCGTGCAGCGACTCCACACCGTCGATGACGATCCGCGGTCCACCCGCGCCCTCGACCTGCGCCCCGCAGGCGTTGAGGAAGTCGGCCAGGTTGACGATCTCCGGTTCGCACGCGGCCGACTCGATCACGGTGCGTCCCTTGGCCAGCACGGCCGCCATCATCACGTTGGCCGTGCCGGTGACCGTCGAGCCGAACGCCCCGCCCAGGAACATCTCCGTACCGGTCAGCCGTTTGGCCCTGAGGTGCACATCGCCGGCTTGCAGGTCGATGTCCGCCCCGAGGTTCTCCATGCCCAGCAGGTGGAGGTTGATCGGCCGGTCCCCGATGTTGCAGCCGCCCGGCATGGAGACCACCGCTCGCTTCCGCTTGGCCAGCAGGGGTCCCATGACGCAGACGCTCGCCCGCATCTTGCGAACCAGGTCGTACTCCGCGTGGCAGTTCATCTCGTCTTCGACGCGGAGCCGCATCGTGCCGTCGTCGTCGCGCCGAACCCCCACACCGAGCTTCGTCAAGAGCTCCGCCATCGACCGGATGTCGGCCAGGTTCGGCACATCATGCAGGACCGTCTCGCCCTCACAGAGAATCGACGCGGCCATGATCGGCAACGCCGCGTTCTTGGCCCCGCCCGCACGCACCTTGCCCCGAAGCCGAGGCCCGCCGTTGATCAGGAAGTAGTCCACTGCCCGTCACCTCTCCCTCGGATAGGTCACCGCACCCTCTCGCCGGTCTCACCATTCCACAACCACCGCGCCGTCAGGGACGCCGCCCCACGGCCACGCGCCGGTACCCCGAGCCGTCCGTCGCGAAGCGCACGTCGGCCAGACCCGCCTGACTGAACAACCCGTTCACCGCATCCGCCTGATCGTAACCGATTTCCAGCGCCAACCATCCCCCCGGTGCAAGCCATGCGTCGCAACCGTCGACGATACGGCGAACGACGTCGAGACCGTCCTCGCCTCCGTCGAGAGCCGCCCGAGGCTCCGTCCGGGCGACGTCCTCGCTCATCCCCTCGAGGTCGGCACGCTTGACGTACGGCGGGTTCGACATGATCAGCGCGAACGGCTCGCCCGAGGTATCGAGCGCGTCGTACAGATCGCCTCGTCGAAGCTCGACACGATCGGCCAGGCCGTGCTGCTCGGTGTTGGCCCGAGCGACGTCCAAGGCCTCCTGCGAGAGGTCCGTCGCGACGATCGCGATCTCGGCAAGCTGGGACGCCACCGCCGCGGCGACGCAGCCGCTGCCCACGCCCAGCTCCAGAACCCGTCGCACCGGCCGATCGCTCGACTTGATCAACCCGATCACCGTCTCGACCAGCGTCTCCGTCTCGGGCCGCGGGATCAGCACGTCGGGCGTGACCCGGAACGGCATGCTGTAGAACTCTTTTCGACCGATCAGGTAGGCGATCGGTCGCCCCGCGGCCGCCTGGCGGACAAGCTCGCGGAACGCGTCGAGCTGATCGGGCTCGGGTTGCGCGTCGAAACGCATGTAGAGCTCGAGCCGCTCGCATCCGAGCGCGTGGGCGAGCAGCAATTGCGCGCAGAGCTGCGGCTGCTCGACGCCCTTGCGTTGCAGGAAGTCACGCGTCCATTCGAGCAGCCGGCCCACGGTCCAGACGTCGGGCTTCGTCGTCGGATCCGACATACCCCAGACTATACTCAGACGGTCGCGTCGTGGCGAGACCCGTCATCCCAATGGGGCGGCTTGATCGCACCTGGCATCACTGGTACAAGGGCCCGACTGTGTCTACGGCACCACGATTCGAAGCGGTCCTTCCGGAGTGCAGTTCATGAGCATCGTCTGGGGTGTGTGGTTCGCGGCCCTCGCGGCGGTCAGCGTCATCTGGCTGTTGCGGCACCGACAGATCGCCCGCTATCTCCGCGAGGAAGTGCCCCTGCACAGCAACCTCTACGAAGCACCGCCGGCCGAAGCCCCGCGGCTCAGCGTGCTCGTCGCCGCCAAGGACGAAGAGGCCAACATCGAATCGTGCGTGCGGTCCATGCTCGACCAGGACTACCCCAACGTCCAGGTCATCGCCGCCAACGACCGCAGCGAGGACAGGACCGGCGAGATCCTCGACGCCGTCGCCGCCGAAGACCCCCGGCTGACGGCCGTCCACGTCACCGAGCTCCGCGACGGCTGGTTCGGCAAAAACAACGCGATGGCCACCGGCTATGAGCACGCCGACGGCGAGTGGCTGTGCTTCATCGACGCCGACTGCCGGCAGACCTCGACCAAGACGCTCAGCACGGCCATGCGATTCGCCATGGACAACGACGTCGACTTCCTCTCGGTCTTGCCGCGGCTCGAGACCGAGAGCCTCTGGGAGCAGATCATCCAGCCGGCGTGCGGGGCCGTCATGGTGTTCTGGTTCAACCCGTCGAACGTGAACAACCCGAACCACTCGGCCGCATACGCCAACGGCGCGTTCATGCTGATGAAGCGGAGCTGCTACGAGGCCCTCGGCGGGCACGAGCCGTTCAAGACCGAGGTCAACGAGGACATGCACATGGCCAAGGCGGCCAAAGCCAAAGGCCTGCACCTGCACGTCGTCGAGAATCAGGACCTCTACGTCACGCGGATGTACACCAATCTCCGCGACATCTGGCGGGGGTGGAGCCGCATCTTCTACGGGTGTTTCGAGACGTTCCGCCGGCTGCGTATCTCACTGCTGGTCATGATGTTCAGCGGGCTCTTGCCGTGGTACTCGGCCGTGGCGGGATGGATCCTCGTGGGCGTTCGCGGCTGGGACCAAGCCGGCCCGTGGCGCTGGGTTGCGGTACTCGCGACGCTGGCCGTCGTCTGCCAGCAGTCGGTGCTGACCCGCTACTACAAGCTCAGCCACACCAGCCCCGTGCTCGCACCGACGTATCCGGTCGCGGGCACGCTCGTCTGCGGCATGCTGATCAACGCGATGACCAAGCTCGGGGGGCGGACGGCCACGACATGGCGCGGCACGACCTACCGCGGACATGAACTGTCGAAAGACCGTTAGGCGTCGCTTCGACCGTCGTCCATCGTCTAAAGCCTGAAGTCTGAAGCCCGACGTCTGCAGCCTCCCCGCTTCTGTTTCCTCTCCTCGAATCCCGAGTTCCGGACTCGCTACCCGAAGACCTCTTACGCCTTCAGCTCCAAGCGCTTGAGGTCGATCCGGTTCAGATCGGAGACGCCCAACCCCTCGGCCTGAGCATAGTCGACCATGCGGTGCGCCCACTTCAACGGCCACCTGCGACCTCGGAGCTTGCCGATCGTCTTGCGTTTCTCCTCGAGGATCTGAAGCCCGACGGCGTCGACGGCCACCGTATCGAACCCGAAGATCAGGCCGTTGTACTTCCAGCGGCAGCTCGGCACGTGCAGCGGTCCGTGGTCCCACTGCGGTCGCAGGGCGTCGACGATGATCAACCGCGTCCGCGTTCGGATGGGCGGATACATGTTCAACTGGACGATGCTCTTGCCCATGTCGTTGTCGTTGTCCCAGCTATGGAAGGTGCTGGGATTGGCGATGCTCCCGAAGTGATTCTTCATCGAGATGCACACGCCCTTGCCGCTATGGGTCTTGAGCACGGGCAGGTTGACGATCGCATCGGTATGGTCGGTGAATAGCTTGCGGAGCTTGGCGTCCTTGCCGCGATTGGCGATCGGCACCTTGATGATCCGCGCGGCGTCGCCCTTACACTCGATCCGACTGAAAAGGAACACCTTCTTCGGATCGTGCCCGCCGCACCGCGAGAACGCGCCCGAGACCACACCCCGCAGCTCGGGCCGCGTCTCGATCGGACGCCAGCCCATCTCGTTCCACTTGATGGTGATCCGCTCGCCGGGCTGGGCGACCTGCTGCCAGATCTCCTTCTCGCTGGTCTTGCCGGTCAGCTCCTTCATGCCGACCTCGACCATCTTGGCCACCACGCCCGCGTCGATCTTGTAGTCCTGCACGTAGACGCCGGGGTGCGTGACGATGACCACACGCGGCTTGCCGCCGGCCGGGGTCGCCGGAGCCCCCTCCGCGCGAGCGTCGCCCACCGTCGCGGCCAACCCGGCCGCCGCGGCGCCTTGGGCCGAATGGACCATGAACTCCCGTCGCGAAGGCCGTCGCGTCGTCTGGCGGAACGGACAATCACCCTGCGTCATACATCACACTCCTTCGCCTCCAGCAAGTAGCGGCTCGCGCTGGGTTCTCGTTGTGGTGGATGCCCCTTGCGGATGGTCCGCCGGGGAACAGGGGTCGCCTCGCCGTCGACCCACGTTGGACTCGATCTTGCCTTAATCGGCTCGACGTACTACCCGACCGCCGATGCCGACATCAGGCCGCTGGGGCTATGCTCAGCCTGCTCCAGCACGCGGCAGATGGCATCGAGATCGTCGGCCACCTTGATCGGACGATTCGCGTACTTGCCCGTCACGGGCAGCGGCTCCGGCGGGGTGACGGACTTCATGTCGATGCCCGTATGATACCGCACGGTCGCGTCCGGATCCTTCAGCTCGTGTCCGGTCAGGATGCAGACGACCTCCTCATCCGGGCTGATGACCTGGTCTCGCAGCAGCATGTGCAGTCCCGCCACGCTGGCGCCGCTGGCGGGCTCGCAGCCGAACCCGAACCGCCCCACCATGGCCTTGTGCTCGAGGATGTCCTCGTCCGACACCTGCCGGACCAGGCCCTTCATCGCATCCAGCGCCCGCAGGCACTTGGGCAGATTGACGGGTCGGCTGATCTCGATGGCCGAGGCGATCGTGTGCGGCTTGTAGCCGCTGGCGTCCATGCCGTCGTAGAGCCGGCCGATCTTCTCGCACGCCACGCGGCCGCCGTTCCACCGCAGGCCCTGGTTCTCGTACAGCTCGTACAGCGTGTTGGCGCCCTCGGCGACGATGACGGCCAGTCGGGGCACGCGATCGACCAGGCCCAGCTCGAACAGCTCCGCCCAGGCCTTGCCGAACGAGCTGCTGTTGCCGAGGTTGCCGCCCGGCACGATGATCCAATCGGGCACCTGCCAGTCGCGGGCCTCGAGGATGCGATACATGATGCTCTTCTGGCCCTCGAGCCGGAACGGGTTCACCGAGTTCATCAGATACAGGCCGAGCTGGTCCGAGGCCTCGCGGACTCGCCGCAGGCAGGCGTCGAAGTCGCCCTCGACCTGCAACGTCAGGGCCCCGTAGTCGAGGGCCTGCGACAGCTTGCCGTAGGCGATCTTGCCGCTGCCGATGAAGACGATGCCCTGCGTGGCCTCGGCACCCTGGGCGGCCGACAGCGAGGCGAACATCGCCAGCGACGCGCTCGTGTTGCCCGTCGAGGCGCAGGCGACGCGCTTGCGACCCACCATGTTGGCCAGCGTGAACGCCGCCGTCATGCCGTTGTCCTTGAAGCTGCCCGACGGGTTCAGGCCCTCGTATTGCAGGAACAGCTTGCCGGGGCGCATGCCGATCTCGCGCCCCAGCAGGTCCGCCGTCTGAAGGTTCGTACGGCCCTCGCCGATGGTGACGATGTCGCGCTCGCGGGCGAAGGGCAACAGCTCTCGAAACCGCCACACGCCGGAGAAATCCACGACGCTCTCGCGCGTGTTCCAGCGCGTCTCGAAGTAGCTCATCTCGCGCGGCATGGGCGTGCGGTCCCACTCGTACAGCACATCGAGCAGGCTCCCGCACTCGCGGCAGTTGAACAAGACCTCGCTGACGCCGTAGGTCGCCGCGCATTCGGGATTGATACAGCATTGATAGGCAATACCACGCATCCGTAGGCCTCCGCCGCGGCTCACGCGGGACTCGCCCGGTGAACCATCCGCCTCGATTAGCTTAGCACATCGCCCGACGGCCACCAACGACCTACCGCCTGCCCTCGAAACCACGCGGATGGCTGCGATGCCAACGCCAGGCCGTCTCGATGATCGACCCGACGTCCTTGTACGTCGGCTCCCAGCCCAGCTCCGATCGGATCGCCGTCGGATCGGCGTAGAGCGCCGCCGGGTCGCCGGGTCGTCGCTCGACCTCCTCGGCCGGGATCTCGTGCCCCGTCACGTGCCGCGCCGCAGTGAGCACCTCGTGCACCGAGCTGCCGCGCCCGGTTCCTACGTTGTAGGCGCGCGCCACGCCCTCATCGGGCAGCGCCTCGATGGCGGCCAGGTGGGCGGCGGCCAGGTCCTCGACGTGGATGTAGTCGCGGATGCACGTGCCGTCCGGCGTGTCGTAGTCGGTGCCGAAGATCTTGATCTGATCGCGCTGACCCAGCGCCACCTGCAGCAGGATCGGAATCAGGTGGATCTCGGGGTCGTGATCCTCCCCGATCGAACCGTCCGCCGCGGCACCCGAGGCGTTGAAGTAGCGCAGCGCCGTCGACGCCAGCCCCCACGCCCGGGCCGAATCCTGCAACGCCCACTCCATCATCAGCTTCGTACGACCGTACGGGCTGATCGGGCCCAGCGGCTGGTCTTCCGTGACCGGCACGGTCTCGACCTCACCGTAGACGGCGCACGTGCTGCTGAAGACGAGCTTGCGGACGCCCTCGGCCTCCATCGCCCGCAACAGCCCGATCGTGTTGACCACGTTGTTCTCGTAGTACTTGAGCGGGTCGGCCACCGACTCCGGCACGATCAGAAATGCCGCGAAGTGCATCACCGCATCGAACCCTTCGCCCAGGCAGCGACGCAGAAACGCGCGGTCGGCCAGATCACCCTGAATGAACGTGGCCTCGGGATGCACGGCCTCGGCGTGGCCGGCGACCAGGCTGTCGTAGACGGTGACGTCGTGCCCCTGCTCGCAGAGATGCTTGATGCAGTGGCTGCCGACGTAACCGGCGCCGCCCGACACGAAGATTCGCATGATGCTACTCCACCTGCAGAAGGATGAGGCCGCTGTCGCTCGTCATCGACCAGGATCGGAGCTTACCTTACCCGAGACCTTCCAAGATGTTGCGCAGCGGATCGGATCGGCCATAGAAGAAGGGCCAAACCCAGGGCGCGGCGACGATCCATCCGATATTGATCGCGGCGATGAGGTCGTAGTGCAGGGAACCCCGGGGATGCCTCCACAGGGCCAGGTGCCGCCAGATGCCCCGCATCGGACCGCCGTCGGGCAGCGGCTGGCCCCGTTCGTCCGCGTGTAAGGCCCGAGCCACATGCCGCATGCGGAACAGAAACGTGAAGAACGGCAAGGTCGCCTGCTGCCACACGAACGCGGGCAGGTGCCCGAACCACGCGGCCACCAGAAACCCGAAGCACCGCTCCGGACGCTGCCACCATCCGACCGATCCGGCGCGGATGAGGTTATCGGCCCTGGCCTGCACGTAACTGATCGCGTAGGCGTTCATGATCGCCAGCACGCTGAGCGTCGCCAGCGTGACGTTCCCCGTCCAGGCGAAGTGCGTGACCAGACCCAGATAGAGCACGGAATCGCTCCAGCGATCCAGCGCCGAATCGAACAGTTGCCCGAAGCGCGAGGCCTTGCCCCCGATGCGCGAGACCGCGCCGTCCAACATGTCGCACGCGCCGGCGCAGAACAGCAGCCCGAAGGCAACCCTGAGCCACGGACTCGAAGCCACGCCCTCGACCTCGTCGTACGTGTGGCCGCCGCCCAGGGCGAAACACACACCGGCCAGCGTGGTCAAGACCAACCCCGTGACGGTCACCAGGTTCGGCGTGACACCGAGGCGCACCAGGCCACGCGCAACCTGATCCCTCGCGAGAACGAACGCGTAGCCGACCACCCAGCTCGTCCCGGCACGGTCGCCCGTTTGCTCGAGCTTCTCGAAATCGTGTTTGCCGTAGGTCTTCTTCGTAGCCGTCATAGGCCCTGTGCCGTCGTCATAGCCAAGCCCCTACCGAGCCGCACCGTCCTCAAGTGCGGTCCTGGAGGTTGTCAGACCACACCCGCAGCCTGTCAAAACGGCGGATTATAGCAGCGACCCACGCCGCGCGGTACGGCGGGCGGCTACAGCGAGACCCGCCTGTCATCCCAACAACCCGGGCAAGGCCAGGCTCAGCCACGGACAGTAGGTGATCACCATCAGGGCAAGAAGGCCGGCCCCCACGAACGGCAGGGTCTCGCGGCTGATCCGTGGCACGTCGCAGCCCGTCACGCCGGCGGCCACGTACAGATTCACCCCGACCGGTGGCGTGACCTGACCGATCGCCAGGTTGACCGTCAGGATGACGCCCAGATGAACCAGGTCGACGCCGGCGGCGTGCATCACGGGCGCCAGGATCGGGACGAAGATATAGAAGATGCTGATCGCGTCCATGAAGCAGCCGGCTAACAGCACGACCACGTTCACGATCAACAGCAGCAGATACGGATTCGTCGTCACAGCGGTGAGCCACTCGGCGATGTCCCCCGCGATGAACTGATCGTCCAGCACGTAGCTGAACAACCGCGCCGAGGCCACGATCAGCATCACCACCGCCGTGACCGACACGGCATCGGCCAACGAACGATACAGCCCTCGCCAGTTGAGATCCCGGTAGATCACGCGGCTGACGATGACGGCGTAGACGACCGCGACGGCCGCGGACTCCGTCGGCGTGAAGATGCTGCCGTAGATCCCGCCGAGGATGATCAGCGGAAAGAGCAGCCCCCAGATCGCCCGAACGAAGCACCGTCCCGTCTCGCGCCAACCCGCGAAGGGCCTGCCACCCACACGCCCGCGGAGCCGGATCGCCAGCGTGATCATGAACGCCCCGCCCAAGACGAAGCCCGGGATGACGCCGGCCAGGAAGAGCTTCGGGATCGACGCCCCGGCCACGATGCCGTAGATGATCAGGGCGATGCTCGGCGGGACGATGATGCCGATACCCCCGCAGATCGCCGCCAGCGCCGCCGCCGTTCCGCGCGGGTACCCGCGCTGCACCATGGGGCCGACGACGAGCGTGCCGAGCACGGCCACGTCCGCCGGTCCCGATCCGCTGATGCCCGCCAGGAAGATGCTCGCCACGATCAGGGCCTGGCCGACGCCGCCCGGCAACGGCCCGGTGAAGCACTCGGCCAGATCAATCAGCCGTCGGGCCATCACGCTCCGCGCCATGACGTGCCCGGCCAGGATGAACAGCGGGATCGCCAGCAGGTCCCAGACCTGCGTGGCCGCCATGAGGAGCTGCGGCACGACCTTCAGGTTGGAGGGGTCGACATAGACGATGGCGACGATGGCCGCGACGCCCAGGGCCAGCGCGATCGGCGCTCCGACCGCCAGGAGGACGATGAATGTGCCGAACAGGATGGCTGCGACCGGTCCGTTGGTCACGCCGGGCCTCCGCCCGCCCGTCGCGGGGGCGGCACCAACGGGGTCGAGGTCTGCAGATCGCGGATCAATCGCCCTACCGCGAAGACCCCCACCAGCGCCGCCCCGACGGGCAGGCCGAGCTGGAGACTCCACGCCGGCAGGCCCAGGCCGGCCAGGTCGCCCAGCGACTCGCCACGCGCGACCTGGGCGAAGCCGAGGACCGTCAGCAACGCGAAGAAGGCGATCCATACGCATCGCACGGCCAGCCGGACCACCCGCCGCGGACGCTCGGGCAGCAGACCCAGGAGGATATCGTTGCCGAGATGCTCGCCGCGACGGTCGGCCAGCATCACACCGAGGAACGTCAGCCAGCACAGCATCACCGGCAGCAGTTGCGAGACGGACGTGTAGCGCGACAGCACCTGCCGCTTGAGATCGGCCGCACCGGGCGAGATGTGCTCGGCCGGCAGACCGCGCAGCCCGACCAAACCGCACACCAGGACGACCATCACCGCCAGCGCGACGGTTGTGACGGCTTCCACGCCTCGAACGATTCGCCGGCCACAGTCCGTAAGGAATGCCATACCGCTACGCCTTGAGGCGGCTCCTACTGGGCCCCGGTCGCCGCGCGGCCCGACGGCTTGCCGGCGGACCGACCCGTCGACGCCTCGGCCTCTCGGGCGGCCTGGATGATCCGATCGACGACCTCCGTGCCGATCCGCGACCGATACCGCTCGTAGATCGGCCGGGCTTTGGCCTGGAAAGCGGCCCGCTGCGACTTGGACAGCGCAACGATCTCCATGCCCTGCTTGGCGAGCTCGACCGGCAGCGTGTGGTCGTCCTGCTCGACGAGCTGCCGTTGCCGGTCCATCGCCTGTTTGGCCGCGTCGCGGAGCAGCCCTTGCTGGATGGGTGAAAGCCTCTTCCATCGCTCGGCGTTGATGACCAGGATCAGCGGGTCGTAGACGTAGTTCCAGATCGTCACGTGGTCCTGGCATTCATACAGCCGGCTGGAATCGATGATGCTCAGCGGGTTCTCCTGGCCGTCGACCACGCCCTGCTCGAGGCTCGTCATCAGCTCGCCGAAGTTCATCGTGAGCGGCTGGGCGCCGAAGCAGCCGAAGATGTCTCGGAAGATGTCGCTGCCGGCCACGCGGATCTTCAACCCCGCCAGATCATCCGGCACGCGGACGGGGCGCTTCGAGTTGGTGACCTGGCGGAAACCGTTCACACCCCAGGCCAGCCCGACGAGGTCGTACGACTCGAGCCAGCTCAGCGCCGCGGTCCCGAAGGCCCCGTCACAGAGGGCACGGGCCTGGTCGTGATCGTGCACGAGCCACGGCAGGCTGAACGCATCGTAGCGCTTGTCGAGGTAGAGCCCGAGGATGATCGTCGAGACGATCGCCATGTCGATCGCGCCGCTCCGGACCATCTGAAGCTCGGTCTCCTGCTTGCCGAACGCCAATCGGCCACCGGGGAACACCCGAACACGAAGCGCAGGCCCGTCGGCCCCGGCCGTGGAGGCCTCCAGGAAGTCGGCGAAGGCCTTGGCGCCGCGGTCCCACGTCGAGCCGGGCGCGGTGATGTGGCTGAGCTTGAGGACGGTATCGTCCTGGCCACGCCGACAGCCCGGCGTCAGCAGGACCAGCGCGACCAGTCCCAGCGAAACGCCATACGATCGTCGAGGTGTGGACATGCGGCCCATTGTGTCGTGGTGGTTTCGCACTGGCAAGCCGAGACCAGATGGTACGGCTCAGTCGGGCCAGAGGCGCACCAGAACCAGAACCGTCCCCCCCGTGGCCGCATGGAGCAGCATCGGCACGAGCCAGCTATTGCACCGATACGCCACGTAGGCCAGCGCCAGACCGCCCGGAAAGGACAGCAACAGCTCTCGCCCGTCCGGGGCCTTGCCGAAGTGGACCAGCCCGAACAGGATCGTCTGCAACACGATCGCGAGCACGCATCCGTCCGGCAGTCCGATCCACCGCGTCCATCGCGCCAGGCCCGTCGCGTCGGCCGGAGGCTGCGCCAGGCCCAACCAACGCAACACGCGCCGCAACCGGCCGCCCTCGACGACGGCGGGCTCCGGCACCCTCGGCCAACGACGTCCCGGCCGTAGCGCCGCCAGCAACGCCCCTTGGAAGTAGAAGTGCTCGGCCAGCATCACCAAGGCCATCGGGCAAATGAACTGCACGAAGGACTGCCCGCCCAGCTCGCGCAGGTAGTAGCC
Organism: uncultured Planctomycetales bacterium; assembly: GCA_964622545.1. Taxonomy (GTDB): domain Bacteria; phylum Planctomycetota; class Phycisphaerae; order UBA1845; family JAFGLZ01; genus JAFGLZ01. Next base: position 55,746 of record CAZUQM010000026.1, read on the forward strand.
GCGCGTGACCGGCGACGAGGCCAACCAGACCAGAGACGGCAGCGCGCCCAGGTAGGTCACCAACAGCAACCGCCATCCCACCCGGTTGGGCACGCGCAGGCCGATGTCGCTCGGCCGGCCCCGCCCCGCAACCGCCAGGATGAGCCATGGCACCACCAGCGCCATGACGAAACCCGTCAGCGCCCAGGTCCAGCGCATCGGCGAGCCGCCCGCCGCCAGCCCTTGGGCGATCGGGCCCAGCCACTGATCCGCCGTGCGATGAAACGTGGTCACGGCCTGCCGATAGCCATCCGGCAGCCAGGTCGGCAACCGAACCCAGAACAGCGAGAGATGGACCGCGCTCAGCAGCGCGATCGCGAGGGTGGCGAGACCACGTAACCAGTGGATGCCGCGCGACGGCTTGCCGTCGGCAGCGTGCGTCGCCTCCTCGTGAACGGTCATCATGAGGACCTCTTCGGCGAGGCCGCGTGCGAGAGAAGGTCCTCGCACGAACAGGAGCCGCCGCACGTCGCAGCACCCCCCGCAACGAAGCGGCCGCTAGTCGAAGACGCGACCATCAGGAAGCGTCGCAGTTGAAGCGGTCGAACAGCACAGCTCCCTCACGGTCGCTGCTCTGACACGAATCCGCCCGCTACGTCGCCACGATCGTGACGAGCTTACCCTTGGGACTGGTCACCACCCGGACCTTGCGGACTTGCTTGCCGGACAGGGCGGCCTTGATCGCATCGTGCGCCAGCGCGCGGTCCTGGATGGCCTCGTCGGGCATGTCGGCCGGCACGACGAACCGATCGCGAATTCGCTTGCCGATCTGGACCGCCACCTCGACCTCGGCCTCACGGGCCAGGTCCTCGTCGTACTCGGGCCAGGGCTCGTAGGCCAGCGAGCCCGACCACGCCGGGCCCTGGAGCCGCTTCCACAGCTCCTCGGCGATGTGAGGGGCGAAGGGCGCGAGCACCTTCACGAAGTCCAACAAGACGCTCTTCGGACGAACCTCGCGACGCGTCATCTCGTTCACGAACACGATCATCTGCGCGATGGCCGTGTTGAACCGCATCGCCTCGATGTCCTGCCCGACCTTGCGGATCGTCTGGTGCAGCACGCGGAGGGCGTCCTCGTCGGGCTCGACGTCCTGAACGGCCGGGGCGAGCGAGTCCGTCTCCGGGTCCACCACCAATCGCCACACCCGGTGGAGGAACCGGTGCACACCGGCCACGTCGCGCGTGTTCCACGGCTTGGACGCCTCCAGCGGGCCCATGTACATCTCGTAGAGGCGGAACGTGTCGGCGCCGTACTCGGCCACCTGATCGTCCGGATTGATCACGTTCTTCAGGCTCTTGCTCATCTTCTCGATCGACTCGGTGAGCCTCTTGCCAGTCTGCTGGTGATAGGGCACGTCGTCGCGGAACTCGATCTCGTCGTAAGCCACGCAGACCCCACGGCTGTCGCGGTAGGCGAAGCTGCGAATCATGCCCTGGTTGAAGAGCTTCTGAAACGGTTCGGGCGTCGAGACGTGGCCCAAATCGAACAGGACCTTATGCCAGAACCGTGAGTACAACAGGTGCAGCACGGCGTGCTCGGCCCCGCCGACGTACAGGTCGACGGGCATCCAGTAGGCCTCCTTCTCCGGATCGACCATCTGCTCGACGTTGGTCGCGTCGACGAACCGCGTGAAGTACCAACAGCTCCCCGCCCACTGGGGCATGGTGTTGAGGTTGCGGCGATAGGTCGTACCGTCCTTCTCGACGGTGACCCACTCCTTGGCCCGGCCGAGCGGCGGCTCGGGCAGGACGGTCGCGTCGTCCGCGGCGGGCGCGGGCTTGAAGTCGTCCACCTCCGGCAGCTCGACCGGCAGGTCCGCCTCGTCGACGCCGACAGCATTGCCCTGCTCGTCGTGCAGGATCGGGAACGGCTCGCCCCAGTACTTCTGCCGACTGAAGATCCAATCGCGGAGCTTGTAGTTCACGGCGAACTTGCCGCTGCCCTGCTCCTCGAGCCACTCGGCCATCCGCTCCTTGAACTCCGGGGTGGTCAGCCCGTCGAACTCGCCGGAATTCACTGCCAGCCCGTCGCCCTCGTAGGCCGACCCGAATGCCTCGTAGAAGCGGCCGCTGGCCATCAGGTCGCGCAGCTCGTAAGGCGTTTCGACGTGCCAGGTGTCCGCCTCGGCCCGAAACGCATCTCGCCAGGCGTCCCGGACCCGCTCGATGCGCTTCGAATCGATCGCCTTGGCGACCTCCTTCGGCAACGGCTTGTCGATCAGATCGCTGAGCCGCGCCTGGGCGGCGCTGTCCGCCACGCGGGGGATCGCGAAGTCCGTCGTCCATGTCGCCATCGAGGCCAGCACGTCGGCGAACTCGGACCGCGGCTCGACGGCCATGGTCAGCACGAAGTCGGCCAGTTGATCCTGCCAGTTCTGCTCGACCCTGGGCAGCTTGCCGCAATGGTCGGCGAAGTAGCGGATCGCCGCGACGGGGTACGGGTACACCACATCGACGATCGGCAGGTCGAACGCCTCGGCGAACTCGTAGTCGCGCTGATCGTGCGCGGGCACGGCCATGATCGCGCCCGTGCCGTACGTCATGAGCACGTAGTCGGCCACCCAGATCGGAATGCGAGCTCGCGGGTCGTCGTCGGCATAGACCGGATTGAGCGCGTACGCACCGGTGAAGACGCCCGTCTTCTCCTTGGCCAGATCCGTCCGGGCCAGGTCGCTCTTGAGGACCGCCTCACTGCAGTAGCCCTGCACCTGCTCGCGCTGCTCGTCCGTCGCGATCGCCTCGACCAACGGATGCTCGGGCGAGAGCACCATGTACGTCGCCCCGAAGAGCGTGTCAGGCCGGGTCGTGAACACCCGGATGACGTCGGCCATGCTCGCCCGCCGGGCGGCCGCGGCCGCGTCGCTGGCCAGGGCGAAGTCGACGTCGGCACCCTCGCTGCGGCCGATCCAGTTCCGCTGCATCAGCTTGATCGGCTCGGGCCAGTCGAGCTCGTCCAGGTCGGTCAACAGGCGCTCGGCGTACTCGGTGATCCGCAGCATCCACTGCCTGAGCGGCCGGCGATAGACCGGATGATTGCCCCGATCGCTCAGCCCCTCGTTGGTGACCTCCTCGTTGGCCAGCACCGTGCCCAGCGCGGGACACCAGTTGACGGGGACCTCGTCCTCGTAAGCCAACCGCTGAGCGTCGATGATCTCCCGGCGCTCGTCGGCCTCCAGCTCACTCCATGATCGGAGCCCCACCGGCCCGCCCGTGAGCACATCAAGATCGGGCCCGTCCGGGGTCGGGTTCAGCACGACCTCGCCGCCCGGGGCGACCAAGCGATCGCCCGACTCGAGCAGCTCGGCAAGCTCGCTGATGGGTCGCGCCCGGTCCTCGGCCTCGTCGTACCAGGCGTTGAACATCCGGAGGAAGATCCACTGCGTCCACTTGTAGAAGCGAGGGTCCGACGTGGCCAGCTCGCGATCCCAGTCGTAGCTGAATCCGAGCTCCTTGATCTGACGGCGGATGTTGTCGATGTTGCGCTGCGTCGTGACGGCCGGGTGCACGCCGTGCTCGATGGCGTACTGCTCGGCCGGCAGCCCGAAGCTGTCCCACCCCATCGGATGCAACACGTTGAAACCGTTCATCCGCTTGTAGCGGGCGATGATATCGGTGGCGGTGTACCCCTCGGGATGGCCCACGTGAAGACCCGCCCCGCTCGGGTAAGGGAACATATCGAGCACGTAGTACTTCGGCTTCGACTCGTCGAAACCCGAATCGCCCGGGCCGGGCGTCTTGAACGTCTTGTGCTCAGCCCAATACGCTTGCCACGCCTTCTCGATCTCGGCGAAGTGGTATTGGCCGGCGCTGTGGTTATCGCTCATCGGTTCGGCATCCTGCTAGAAGCCAAGTCGGTCGTCCCAGCTCAGGTTCGGGTCGAACCGCGCCCATACGCGGTGCGACCCCACGCAGCAGCAGCTTGGCTGTCTTCCTGGTCGGTATCATCCCGGTTTCCCCGGAAACAGCAAGGGCCCTGACGCCTTCGCGTAGGGCCCTGTGTGGTCGTGATCGCTTGTCGCGTCGATCGTCAGAGCACTACGCACCGATGTGCAAGCGCAGCAGGCCCCGGCCGGCTAAGCTCGGCCGTCTTGGTCCACCATGTTGGATGCCTGCCTGCCACATCGATGCGAGGCCTCCTCGACGCCATGTACCATATCGGCAAGATCGGGACCGGTCAACAGCGTGGCCGCAGCGGACCCGCGCGGCGGCTTGGCGGTCGAACGCTGTCGATCGTGCCCGCCGGACCGGCCTCGCTACTCGCCCAGGTGAACCTTAAACGCCGTCGCGATCTCGCCCGAGGCCCCGTCGGGGATGTCGATCCGCAGGCACCGGTCCGTCCGCGACCACGTCACCTTCCCGTCGAAACCCAGCAGCGAGACACCCCGAATCTTCTGCTCCGGCGACGTTGCCCGGCCCAGCGTCTTGATCTCGATGTGACCCTTCGGCTCGCCCAGTGAGATCGCGAACAGAGCACGCCCCTTCTTCGTGAAGCGGATGTCCTCCGCCTTGTACCGCTGCTTGCCGACGAAGTGGCCGGTCTTCTTCATCCGCGTCGGACCCTCGCCGTAGACCTTGAAGGGTCGGGTGCCGTAGATGGCCTCGCCGTTGCGGTCGAGCCACTTGCCGAGCCCGAGCAGGACCGCGCGCTGATCCTCCGGGATCGTGCCGTCGGCCTTCGGCGAGAGGTTCAGCAGGAGCTGCCCGTTCTTGCTCACGATGTCGACCAGCACGTGCACGACCTCGCTCAGCGGCTTGATCCGTAGGTCCCTCGTGTAACACCAGCTCCCGTAGCTGATCGTGTCGTCGGTCAGGAACGGCTGCTCGGTGATCTCGCCCGCCCGGCCCTTCTCGAAGTCCTCGACGGCCACGTCCAGCGGCAGGTCGCGCTGCTTGCACGTGACGACGACCTGCTTGCCCCACTCGGCGGCCCGGTTGAAGTAATGGGCCAGGAACGCCGTCTGGTAGGTCTCGGGGATCTCGTCCAGCCACGAGTCGAACCAGATCAGGTCGGGCCGATAGTGGTCGACGACCTCAAACAGCTTGCCCTTCCACAGCTCGAGGAACTCGTTCCGTGGCATGTTGCCGTAGAGGAGCCGCAGCTTGGGATCGTCCGAGACCGTCGGCCAGCCGGGGACACGCCGGTAGTGCCCCTCCCACACGAGCTTGCCCTTGCGGTTGATCATGTGCTGGTGGTGGCGTGCGTGGTGGAACGTCGCCACGAACCGCATGCCCTGCTTGCGGATGGCCCGCGCCAGCTCACCGGTGATGTCCCGCTTCGGCCCCATGTCCTTGGCGTTCCAGGGCGTCAGGTCGCTGTCCCACATGGCGAAGCCGTCGTGGTGCTCGACGACCAGGCCCGCGTACTTTGCCCCGGACGTGGCGAACAGCTTCGCCCAGCCGTCCGGGTCGAAGTGCTCGGCCTTGAACTTCGGCACGAAGTCGTGGTAGCCGAACGCCGACGGTTCGCCGTAGGTCTCCACGTGATGCTTGTATTCGCGGCGGTCCTTGATGTGCATGTTCCGCGGGTACCATTCGCTGCCGAAGGCCGGCACCGAGTACACACCCCAGTGCATGTAGAGGCCGACCTTGGCGTCGCGAAACCATGCCGGAGCGGCCCGGTGCTTCTTGAGCGACGGCCAGTCGGGCTTGTACGGCCCGTCGGCGGCGTGCAGACGGCTCGCAACGAGAACCACGACCGTCGCGGCCGCGACGAACGCCCCAACCTGTCCGAAGATCGGTCTGGTCTTGCAGGTCATGTGCGCGGTCCTTTCCTTGAACGCTGTTTGAAGCCCTGGTCGAGAAGGCGGCCAGCTCGAAGGCCCGACGATAGCCAGGCATCCTTCGCAAGGTCCTTAGGCCGTACCGTCCGTGTCCTCTTGACGGGCCTGTTCTCGAGACACCCATTCCTTCCTGAGATGACCCAGGTAATCCTTCAGGATGCGAGCGAAACTCAGGCCGAACACCGCAAAGACAATCGCCGGAAGCCAATTGCCGCGAACGACCGACATGGCGACGGATACCCAGAGTCCGAGCGTTACGGCCGCGATGATGATCAGGGTCGTCAGACCGCCCACATTGGCCCTGATGCCGCCTCTGTCCTTGCCGGCGAAGACGCAGTCCACGGCGAACAGGACGAGCATACCGACGCCCAGGACGATGGCGACCGGTCCCCAGATACCGTGCGAACGGAACCGCACGATGGTCAACACCAGGGCGACGACCACCACCGCCAGCCACACCCCATAGAGCAGCATCCGTCTCATCGCGCCTCTGGCCTGTCCGATGCGGATCGCGTCCGCTGGATCGCGCCGACACGGTCGCGAGCCCCGGCGATCAAGCGTCTTCCTCCGGCAGGATCTCCAGCGTCAGGCTGTAGTCGTTGTACCCGACCGATCGCCAGAAGGCGACCGCCGGTTCGTTCGCTGTCAGGACCTCGACGGTCAGCCGCTTGTGGGCCGGCCAGATCTTGCCGCGAAGGATCTTCATGGCGGCACGACCGATCCCCTCGCGCCGGCAGCCGCGCCGGACGAAGAGCTGCCGAAGGTACACCACGCTGTCATTCTCGGCATACAAGGCATACGCCACCGGCTCGCCGTCGAAGGTGAAGACCACCGCGCGATACTCCCCGCCCAGCCATCGCGCCATCCGTTGGCGCAGCTCCCGGACCGTCATGCGGTTCCGGTGCCCCTCGTCGCGAATGAGCTGATGGTTCCACGCCGCGAGCAGGTCGAGATCGTCATCCGTGGCGAATCGGTGTTGCATAGGATGCCCACGCAAGCCCCGCGCAACGTGAGCGTCGCCCTGCCGCGTTCGACCCGCTAGCGCGATGCCTCGCCTGCCTTCTCGATGGTCCACAGGCACAACGCCATCGGCTCAAGCTCGGCATTCAGACGGAGCGCGGCCGACCCCTCGACCCGTCGCTCTGACACCCTCTCCAGTCCGCCCGGCCAGTCCGCGTTGGTCAGGCAGTTGCTGTGCCTCGAGTCGATCGCATAGCGCCGGCTTCGCAGCGGGCCGGAGCGGAGCGCAGCCGGCAGGTTCGTCACCGAGACGGCCACGCGGACGCTCGTCGTGCCGTCGGGCTGCAGATTCCACAGGTGCACCGTCAGGCCTTTGTCGTCCATCGTCGCCAGGGCACCGAGCCCGTTGCCGTCCTTGTCGAGCCCGGATGAAACGGCGGCCACCTCCACGACCCTGTGCATCCGAAGCATCTTGACGGCCGCTCCGTACGGCGTCATCCGTAGCTTGGTGTCGAACTGCACGAAGGCAATCTGCTTGCGGGAATGGTATTGCACCCAGGGGAAGAGCCGCAGGTCCTCGGCATGCCGTGCGTAGTACTGATAGGCCGTCATGCCGGCCGCCTGCCAGAGGTTCTTCTTGGCCTCGCCCTTGTGGGGCAGGACGTAGCCGATCTCCGTCACGAAGATGGGCAGGGTCGTGGGCAACGAGGCCCGCCTCAACGCCCCGTCGATTCGCCCTTCCCATTCGGCCACCTGACGGGGTCTCTTCTCGGCCCAGTAATGGTGGAACGAGAGGAAGTCGAGTCGCTTGGCGATGGCGTCGTCGCGCGCGTAGTCCCTGATCAGATGGCGGAGCTCCTTCGTGCGGAATCCGGAGCAGCCGCCGACCAGCAGCGGCAGCTTCGGACGCATCTCGGCGTTCACGTCGTTGACCGCCTCGTAGGCCCGCCGGTAGAAGCGGTAGTAGTTCTTCATGCTGCCCAGGTTGCTCTGATTCTTCGCGGTCGGCTCGTTGAGGACCTCGATGTAGCGCAGGTTCGGGCACCGCTGCTTGTAGTGCCTCACGGCCGCCTTGAAGACTTTCTTCCATTGCTCGAACGAGAGCATCCCCGTCAGCACCTCGCGCTCGTAACGACGGATGTTCATCAAGACCGTCTCGCTGTGAGCGCCGACCGCGTCGAGGTAATCGTAGTAGTGCAGGCCCGTCGTGTGGCCGGTGACGCCGTACCGCTTCTTTTTCGGGTCGCCCTTGTAGTAATCCTTGTTGATCTCGTAGTTGAAGCGGTACGTATCGGTGCGGTAGTCCCACATCTGGTCGAGCATCAGCCAGCATCGCGTGACCCGCGGCCGGCCCAGCTCCTTCTCGACCCGCGCGCACAGCTCGGGCGGAGGCGGCGCTCGGCGGGACACGTTGACATGCCCCCACAGTTGCGGCGAGCCCTTGAGGACCTTGCCGCAATCGACCGTGACCGTCACGCGCCGTTCCGCCGCCAGGGCGGGCGTCGCGATCGCCAGAACCACCGCGGCGCGGAGGACGTCAATCCCCGGGGGCCTCGATCGCATCGGACGGTGCGGACCTCCCGCACGGACGGCCGCGGGCGACGACAGGCCACCTGATCGAGACAGGCCCGCGCGGCAAGCGAGCCCGCCGCGTTGCGTCTTCCGGCGCGTTGTGCGGCTACTGGAGTGCATCGAGTTCCTGCTTAAGGACCTTCAGGAAGATCTCCGGATCGGCGAAGTGGCTCGACGGCTCGATCTGGCTGCCCTCATGCCACTCCGACCACGAACAGATGAACAACCATCGCCGGCCGTCGGCATGGTGCTGGTCCCACTGCGTGGCCAACCGGATGCTCTGTCGGAACAGCTCCGGGTCCAGGGGGAACACCGGGTTGCCCTGGCGGACAAGATGGTCGTCGTAGCCGGGAAGGCACGTCGGCGCCCAGGGCTCGCCGGACTGGCTGCGGCTGGTCCAGAGGTTGTCCTGATGATCGAGCAGGCACTGCGTGTCGCCCTGCCCGCACGTGCCCAGGTACGGGTTGTAGATCATCCGCAGGTCGAAGCAATCCTCCTTGTCGCCCGTCATGAAGACCGGACCGGACGTGCCCTCGATGCCCCACCGCACGTATTGCCAGAGCGTGCAATCGGTCGGGCCGGCCGCCCAGAAGAAGATCACCGGCTTGCCCTCTTCGTGCAGGTAGCCCGGGCGATTCCAGTAGGGCGCGGCCCGCGCGTTGACCCGCCAGGCGATCTCGTAGGCGTAGTCCTCGACGCTCGGACGTTCGAACTGGAACCAGCCGTCCAGCAGGAAGAAGTAGTTCATGCCCTCCTGGTCGCAGATATCAGCCACCGCCCGGGTGTTGCGATCGACCCACCACCAATCGTGGTCGGTCAGCCAGAAGTTGAGCACGAACGTGTTGATGCCGTATTGCTTGGCCCAGGCAATGTGCTGACGGATGACGTCCGCGTCGGCGTTGTCGTAGTGGCCCAGCACCGGCTCGTACGGATGGTTCAGCGGGTTGTGGCTCCATCGCCCCGGCACCCACCAGTGGTGGTACATCACGCCCACAATCGACGGCATGGGGTCCTCCACCGACGTCGGCGTGCACTCGAACTCGATACCGAGCGAGGGCAGGACGAGAAACACCAAGACCAACACAGCCAATGTGCGTTTCATGGGTTCGCTCTCCTCTATCGACGTGCGCCGGAAAGGACCGGCAGGCAGAGGCGCCTTAACGGGAGCATACCAGAGGCATCCGCGGTTGACGAGACGGTCGGGGGCCCGCTCGCTAGGTGGCCAATGGGACCCCGCCCTCGAGACGGGGGCGGTCCACACCGTGCCTTGCGACCACCATTGCACGACACGCTCGCTGCGGCGACACTGTGGTTCGAGGCCGGGCGGCGCCGATGACCGTAAGCGGCTATCATCAAGCTCATCATACCGCCGTCAACCTCGGGTCCGCCGACCTCCGGGAGGCCCCAATGCCGGCACGCTCCGTTGACGCATCCAGCCAAGCCACAGGCCGGCGGTCTCCTCGCGGCCGCCATCCCGCGCGCCGGAACCCCATGCCCGACGCCGCTCGCTCGGTCTGGACGTTCATGGCCTGCGTGGTGCTCGCCCTATCCACCACAAGCTCCGCGGCCGAGCGAGACAAGCCCAACTTCGTCATCATCTTGACCGACGACCAGGGCTACAACGACGTCGGCTGTTTTGGCTCGCCCCTCATCGAGACGCCTCGGCTGGACCAGATGGCCCGCCAGGGACTGCGCCTGACGAGTTGCTATGCCCAGGTCGTCTGCGGGCCGTCGCGGGCCGCGCTCATGACCGGCTGCTACCCCATCCGATGCGCCGAACCGGGCAACCGAAAGCACAGCCACACGATCCCTCACCCGAACGAAGTGACCATCGCCGAGGTGCTCAAGACCGTCGGCTATGCGACGGGCTGCTTCGGCAAGTGGCATCTCGCCGACCAGGGCCGGGGCAAGCGAGGCCGAGGCACGGGCCCGTTCAAACCCGAGCTCATGCCCAACGCCCAAGGCTTCGATGTCTTCTACGGCACGCCGCTGCACAACGGCTACACGCGCGAGGTCGACCTCGATAAGTTCGTCACCGAGATCCACCGCAACGGCAAGGTCGTCGCATGCCCGGCCTCCATGGACACCCTCACGCGGGGGGTCACCGACCAGGCCATCCGCTTCATCCGCCAACACAAGGACGAGCCCTTCTTCGCGTACGTGCCCTACAACATGGTGCACGTCACGCTCGGGGCGTCGGACGACTTTCGCGGCCAGTCGCCCCGCGGGCTCTACGGCGACGCCGTCCTCGAGCTCGACCACAGCATCGGCCGCATCCTCGATACGCTCGCCGATCTGGGCCTGGATGACGAGACGCTCGTCTTCTTCACCTCCGACAACGGCCCGTGGATAGAGGCCCACCTCGGCGACCACGGCGGCAGCGCTCAACCCCTGCGAGGCTGCAAGATGAACACCTGGGAAGGCGGCATCCGCGTGCCGGGTATCGTGCGCTGGCCCGGTCGTATCCCCGCCGGTCGGGTCAGCGACGAGATCGTCACCACGATGGACCTGCTGCCCACGCTCGCCAAGCTGGCCGGCGCGGACCTGCCCGACGACCGCACGATCGACGGGGTGGACATGATGCCGTTCTGGTCCGGCCGGACCGACCGAAGCCCCAGACAGACGCTCTACTACTACGCCTTCACGCACCTCCAGGCCGTCCGCCGCGGCAAGTGGAAACTCGTGCTGCCCCGATCGGCCAGCCCACCGTGGACCTCCTGGTACGGCCGGATGATCGACGCCGTGCCCGCCCCCGAGCTCTACGACCTCGCCAGCGACCTGGGCGAGACCCACGACCTCGCGGCCGACCATCCCGAGATCGTTGCCCAACTCCGGAAGCTCATCGAGCTGGCGCGGCAAGACCTGGGCGACTACGACCGCATCGGCCAGGGGGCCAGGTTCTTAGACGACGCCCCCAAGCGTCCCGACGTCGCCCAATGGCAGGCGGTGCGAGCACCCGAACCGAAGCCCGCCGACGGCGGCGGTCCGCATCCGCGCGACTTCGTCTACGCCAACGCCATCAACCCCGAGCCGGACGTGACCCGGCGCGACCCCAGCGACGTCATTGAGGTCGCGGGCAGCTACTACGTGTGGTATTCCAAGGTCCGTAAAAGCCCCGGTGTCTATCGCTATCCGAGCGGCTACTCCGCCGAGGTCTGGTTCGCCACGAGCCGTGACGGACGGCGCTGGACCGAACAGGGCCTCGCCGTCGGAAAGGGCAGACCCGGCGCTTGGGACGAGCACGGTGTGTTCACGCCCAACATCCTTGTCGCCGGCGGCAAGTACTACCTCTTCTACACCGGTGTGCCGAAGCCCTTCGACGAGAACACCAAGACCGCCATCGGCGCCGCCGTGTCCGACTCGCCGAACGGCCCGTGGACGAAGCTGCCGGCCAATCCCCTGCTCACGCCGAGCGACGACCCGAGCCTGTTCGACAGCATGCGCGTCGACGACGCGAGCTTCATCGTCCGCGACGGCAAGATCTGGTTCTACTACAAGGGCAGGCAGCTCGACCACACACCCGGCGAGACGAAGATGGGCGTGGCCGTCGCCGAGGACCCCGGCGGGCCCTACCGGAAACACCCGGCCGCGGCTCTCCATCGTGGGCACGAGGTGATGGTCTGGCCGCATGGCGCTGGCGTGGCCTCCCTGGCGACGGCGGCCGGGCCCAGGTGCGTCTACTTCGCCGAGGACGGCATCCACTTCGAGCAGCGGTGCACCATCGCCCACGCGCCCCGCGCGCCGGGGGCGTTCCGCGAGGATCACTTCGGGCAAACCCGCTCGGGCAAGGGGCTTCGCTGGGGCATCAGCCATGCCCGGTCGAAAGGCGGCGACCTCACCCTGGTTCGCTTCGATTGCCGCTACGCGTCCCCCAAGCCGACCGGCATGGCCCGCCGAACCGGCAGGCCCAAGGCCTACGACAACGCCAAACCGGTCGGCACCCTACGGTTCGATTTCGAGACCGGAGACCTGCAAGGGTGGCGGGTGAGCGAAGGCCGGTTCGACCTGATCGTGAGCGACCTGAAATCCCTCCCCCAGTGGCGGCACATGCCCTTTAACAAACAAGGGACGTATCACCTGTCCACCGTCGAGCGGCGCGGCGGCCAACCCGCCGACGACGCGATGACCGGCACGGTCCGATCGCCGACGTTCGTGCTCGAGGGCAAGGCCATGTCGTTCCTCGTCGGCGGCGGCGACAGCCCCGAGACCTACGTCGCCCTCTGCGCCGAAGACGGAACCGAACTCATGCGGGCCGGCGGCACCAACGGCCCGCACTTGCGGCGCGTTACATGGGACGTCGGCGAGCACGTCGGCAAACGGGTCTACCTGAAGATCGTCGACCACAAGAAGACGCGCTGGGCGCACATCACGTTCGACGACTTCTCGACCGAGGGGCGACTCGTCAAACAAGGAGACCAGGCGGCCGGACCCCAACCCGGACGTCGATGACATGAAGGAACCGCCATGAGCCACCCACCAACCCGTCGCCAGTTCCTGGGCACCACCGGTCGCGTCGCGCTGGCCGGCGCGCTGCCCGCTCGCGTGAGCTGCGCCGCGCGGCCCAAGCAAGACGACGGCATCAACGTCCTGTTCCTCATGACCGACGAGCAGCATCACGCCTCGCTGTCGGCCACGGGCAATCCGTACGTCGACACACCGCACATGGACCGCATCGGCCGCGAGGGGGCGATCTTCTACAACGCCACCTGCGTCACGCCCTACTGCTCGCCGTCGCGGGCGTCGCTGATCACGGGCCTGTACCCGCACACCCACGGCATTCTGCGAAACGTCAGCCCGAAGCGCAATACCCAGAAACCCCTGCCGCAGGACGCCTTCGCCAACACCGAGACGGTGCTCCATAAGGCCGGCTACGCCACCGCCCACCGCGGCAAGTGGCACCTCGGCGACAAGGGCGGTTTCGACTGCTACGAGGCGTGGGCCTATGCGTCCAAGCACCCCAAGGACTACCGCAACTACCTGGCCAAGCACGTGCCCGCGCGACAGTTCGCCGGCCATCCCAGCCCCGGCAAGTACCTCGGCCGGCCGGTCGAGATGATCCCGGAGGTGCTCAAGGGCTATCACGAGTTCCACGCGATCCCCAACAACCGCGTGGCCTACATCTCGATCATCGGCAAGAGCGTCATCCCGCCCGAGCACCTACCCGAAACCCGGATCACCAACCAGGTGCTCGACCTGCTCGAACGCAACGCCAAGCGGAACTTCATGATCACCGCCTCATGGAGCCCGCCCCACGATTTGTGGGTTATGCCCGAGCCCTACTACAGCATGGTCGATCGCGACAAGGTCAAGCTGCCCGGCTCGCGCGACATACCACGCTGGGACCAGCGCGGACCCAGCAAACGCCTCGGCGACATCATGGGCGACGTCGGCATCCGCGAGTACGCCGCCATCTACCACGGCATGGTCAAGTACATCGACGACCAGATCGGGCGCGTACTCGCCAAGCTCGACGAGCTGGGCCTGGCCGACAACACGCTCGTGATCTTCACCAGCGACCACGGCGACATGGTCGGCGCGCACGGCTGCATCGGCAAATCGATCTTCAGCATCTACGACGACCTGGTGCGGATCCCGATGGTGATGCGCCTGCCCGGCCGGATCAAACCGGGCACGACCGTGCGGCAACCGGTCAGCCAGATCGACGTGATGCCGACGATCCTGGACTACGTCGGCAGACCCGTGCCCGACATGATCCACGGCCGGTCCATGCGGCCGCTCGTGGAGGGTCGCCAAGCGCCGTGGCGCGACTACGCCTTCTGCCAGCGGGCCCACGCGGCGCGACTGCTGCGGACCGAGCGCTACAAGCTGCTCTACCGCCCCAAGCCCAAGGTCGTCGCGCTCTATGACCTGAAGGAGGATCCGCAGGAAAACAACAACCTGGCCCAAAGCAAGGCCCACGCCAAGACCGTCCGCCACATGCACCGCCGGCTTGTCGAGGTCATGAAGCAAGACGGCGACCCGATGGTGGAGCGCTACGCGGCCGATCCCCTGGGCTAAGCGGGGGCCAACTCGCCGGCCTGCGGGGGCGCGGGCTTGAGCCTACTCCGGCTTCCACACGAGCGTCGCCACGGAATTCGACGGTACGGTCACGTTGGCCACGCCGCTGTCCGATTGGACGTGCATGCGTTGCGGACTTCGGCGTGGGTTCGCCACAATCAGCACGATCTCATCGGCCGGGTTCTCGAAGGCGATTACCTGATAGGCCTTCACGGACCCGCTCGTGCCGACCCGCACCGCGCCGCGCTTCACAAACTTCATGAACTGGCCGTACAAGTAGTAGTCGTTGCGATACGTCACCGTCTTCGTAGCCGTATCGAGCATGAGGCACGTCTTGCTGGCGTGGAACGGGCCGTTGTTGGGTCCGCGCTTCTCGTCAATCATCGTGACCCAGGCGTTGTAGCTGCACGCCCAGTTGCGCAGATACGACATCAATTGCAGCGACCCCATCACGCCGAACACCGACCCCTCGCTGAAGTGGATCGGCACGTCGGGGAACCGCTCGTGAAACACCGTCATGCCGGCCGGCTTGCCCTCGTAGCCGTGAAAGGCCACACCGTCCACGAAACCAGCCGCCCGGGCGTCCCTCAGCACCGTCGTCGGGTAGTCGATGCCCGCGTCGCCCGGCATGCCGCGGACGTTGAAGTTGTGGTCGTACGACCAGATCTTCGTCTTCAGGCCCGCCTTCTTCAGGGCCGGACCCAGGTGATCGCGGATGAAGTCCCGCTCCTGCTTGCCCGTCCAGTGACACGACGGGTACCGCCACTTCGGCGTGGCCTTCGAGCGGTCGACGCCCGGCTCGTTCTGGATCGTCACGGCGTAGATGGGGATGCCCTCGGCCTGGTAGGCCTGGATGAAGCGAACGAAGTACCGGGCATACACGCCGTAGTACTCCGGCAACAGGTGCCCGCCGATCATGTCGCCCGTGCTCGTCATCCAGCCCGGCGGGCTCCACGGCGAGGCGAAGAACAGGAGATCGGAGTTCGCCCGCCGAGCCTTCTTGATGATCGGCAGGACGTACCGCCGGTCCTTCTCGATCGAGAAGTGCTCGAGCCCCTCGTCCGTCTGGCCCTTCGGCATGTCGTCGTAGCTGTACCACGGATCGCCCGTGAAGTCCGGCGTGCCGATGCAGATCCGCATCAGGTTCATGCCGATGCCCTTGTCGGGATCGACGAGCCGTCGGATGACCGCGTCCTGCTGCTGGGGCGCCAGCCGCGAGATGTTGAAGCACGTCGTCGGCTCCAGTGACGATCCGAAGCCGAGCATCGTCTGGAACCGCCGCGAGCGATCGACCTTGACCCCCGGGGAGCCGGGTCGCTGGTCGGGATCGAAGCCGACGTCCGGCTGCCGTGACAGGGCCAGCTTGGCATCCTGCGAGCTGACCCAGATCGCGATCTTCGGTCCGCCCTGAACGCGGCCCGCAACGACCCACATGAGAAGAAGCACGACCCTCACCGTGACCCCCGTCCTCCGCCATGTCATGATGTCAAACCCTCGCTACGACGGTAACCTATCTTTCGATCTGCACACGGCCCGGTCGATCGGCACCCCAGCGCCCGAGACACGCTCGCATGCCACGACCCCAAACGCCCCCAAGTGTAGAGCTTTTTCACACGGGTGTACCGCCAGAATCTCCGAGGCCAACCTCACCGGCAAGACGTGCCACCCCAACCTCGTTAAGATGAAGACACATCACCGACCGCCAGCATCCCCAGAAAGGGACAATGGGGTTTCGCACGATGACACGTCGTATCATGGCCTTTCTGCCCCTGACCTTCTGCGCCGCGCTCTGTCCGTGCGCCCGGGCTCAGCCCTTTCACAAGACCAGGGCGGCGGACACCTACCGGTGCCTCTTCAATCATGAATTGCTGATCGTCTGCCACACCAAGACGATGAATCCGAAGCAGGTCGGTGCCTTCATCGCCAAGCTCGAGCACACCGACGTGGACGCGGTCCTGTGCTGTCCGACCATCTGGCGCACGAACGTGTTCCCGTCAAAGGTAGACCCCCAGTGGACCCAATACGCCGCCACGCAACCCAAGACCAAGCTCCCCTACTACGAGAGCGCCAAGCGTTACATCCTCGCCGGCGGCGACCCCGTGCGCGATACGCTCCAGGCCTGCCGCCGGTACCGCAAGGCCTTCTTCGTCTCCTACCGCATGAACGACCATCACTACGTCACCGACCCGACATGGCCCACGCACAACGTCATCTGGCGAGAACACCCGGAGTACTGGCTTGGCGATTCGAACACCTCGCCCTACAAGCGATCCGCCGACAACGTCCGACTGCTCGACTACATGCTCGAACCCGTCAGGGATTACTACTTCCGGATCATCCAAGAACTGAGCACCAATTACGACGTGGACGGCGTCGAACTCGACTTCCAACGCTTCCCCCGCTTCTTCCACAACGACGACATCGTCCAGGGAACGCGCGTGATGACCGCGTTTGTCGGGCGCATCCGCGCCATGCTCGACGACATCGGCAAACGACGAAGCAAACACCTCAAGCTCTGCGTTCGGGTACCTGAGACACTGACGAAGTGTGAGCGGGCCGGACTGGACGTCGCCGGCTGGGACGCCCTGGGCCTGGTGGATATGATCAACATCTCATCCTTCTACATCCACACCATCGAACTCGACATCGAGGCGTTCAAGGCCAAGACGAGCCACGCCAGGCTCTACGGCGAGATGAATTACATAACCTATCAGAACAGCCAGGCCGGCAAATTCGCCCGCCGCTATACGACCATCCCGACGTATCGCGCTTCAGCTCTCAACCTCTTCCACCGCGGCGCGGACGGCCTGAGTCTGTTCAACTACGACTACGTACCGCGGAAGCTCCGGCTCGACATGGCCAAAGGCCTCGACCGCATCACCGATGTGACCTTCCTGAAGACAGCGCCGAAGCTGTACGTCGTGACCCGAGGTTTCGGCACGTTCCCGGCACAAGACGAGAAGGCCTTCGATATCGTCATCGCCGACGACACGACCACCGGCCTGTACGACCGGGCTCTCTTACGCGTGGAAACGAGAGAGGTTTGCTCAGACTTGCGCATCGACGTCGCGCTGAATGGCACCCCACTAAAACCGTGCCGACGAGACGAGCCGGAACTCTTCCCGCCGCTGGCGCACAACGCAGGCTACCCCCAACCCAGCAAGCTGAAGTTCTACGCGGTCCCGCTCGACGTGCTCGTGTCGGGTACGAACAAGATCCGCATCCGAAACGCCGACAAGCGCAAGGCCTCCGTGCGGTTTCTGTCGATGGAGCTCGCGCTGTACAAATAGGCGGCACCAGGCTGCTGTGCCCTGGAGCCGCCAACGAGTCAGCCGGCCTCTCAACACCTAGGAACGTCGGGATTCCGGCATGGGCCCTTCGCGAACACCCAGCAGCCCCCAGCCGTCCAGCCCCTACTCCTCGGGCATGTCCAGCGGAGACGCCTCGTCGCCGAATTGCTTCTGAGCCTCGAGCAGGCGCTCGCGTTGGGCGGATAGGACCTCGAAAATCTCGGCCGGCGCGCCGTCGACCTTCTCCTTGTGGAAGGCCTCAACCCGGTCCATCTTGGCCAGGTTCTCCTTGATACGAATCGTGAACTGCTTGATGTAGTCTTCCTTCGAGTACTCCTTGCCGACGACCTCGGGGAAGAGCCGCTGGAGGTCCTCATACTTGGGAATCAGCCCGGTCGGCGTGCGGACCGCACCGGCCTCGCCGTGCACGCGAAGGTCCATCCACTTGACCCATACATGCTTGTCGCGGATGGCGTTGACGAACTTGCCGTCCTGGTCCCTCAGGAAGTAGTTGACCCCAAACACGAGTGGCTGCTTGCTGAGCTTGCCGCCAAACTCGATGTTGTTCTGGACATACTTGCCCAGCGGTATGGCCACGAAGTCCTGGATGCTCATCAGGTTGATCTCGGGCACGCCCTCCTTGCCGATAGTGGCGAAGGTGGTCTCGGTCTCCAGCGAGGCCCCGTAGGCGATGATCCCGTGCTCCCAACTGAACCCTTGCTGACACGGTACGTAGGCCTTGCCGTCCCGCCCACCGTACATGATCCCGGCCAGCTCGACGCCCTCGGGCGTATTCAGTTCCGGGTCACAGTTTTCCAACCGATCCAACGTCACGGCGTAGCGGGCGTTCTTGTGGGCACAGGGGATCTCGTTGCCCTTCTCGTCCGTCTTGCCCTTGTGCCAGTCACCGGAAAAGTTCTCTCCCTCCTCGGGCGGATCCATGCCCATGCCGAGCCAGTAGGGCTTGCCGTCCTTGATCAGGACGTTCGAGAAGATCACCTCCCCGGGCTTGGTCAGCACGTCCCAGATCGCCGGGTCGTCCTCCGAATTGACGTTTTGGATGATGCCGAAGATGCCGGACTCGGCGTTGGCGGCCATGCAACGGCCGTCCACCGCGCGGAAGTAGGCGATGTCGTCGCCCACGATCGTCTCGCCCGGCAGCATGGCCGTGGACGTCTTGCCGCAGGCGCTCGGGAACGCACCGGCGAAGTAGGTCTTGCGATTCTTCGGGCCATGCACGCCCATCAGGAACATGTGCTCGGCCAGCCATCCTTCGCGGTCGGCCTTGCGGATCGTCAAACGCAGGGCCAGCTTCTTCAGTCCGACCGTGTTGCCGGCGTACTGCGTGTTGACGCTGTACACCCTATCCTTCGTGTGATCGATGTAGATCCGCTTCTTGTCGGGTTCAGAGCTGCACATCCGCTCGTCCACCTTGCCGGCCGAGTGCATGATGGCGAAGAACTCGGCCTTGTCCCCCAACCGCTTGAACTCCTCGTAGCCGGTGCGGTAGAGCAGGTTCAGGCTGTGAGAGACGTAGAACGAATCGGTGCATTCGACGCAAGGGATGCTGAAGTCGGATTTGTTGGGCCCGAGCGTCATGAAGCGAACGGCCATCGTGCGGCCCTTCATCGAGCCCTCCAGGAGCCCGCGCACCTCAGAGAGGCCCTCCTCGCGCTCGATCTGATTCAAGGCCTGGCTGAGCGTGTCACCTTTCGGCACCAAATACTTGGTGACCTCCCGGTCCCGGCCCTGGTCCTCCATCCCGTCGAAGTGGATCGTGTGTCCGGGGGTCTCCAGGGGTTTCTCTTCACCCAGCTTCAGCGCCATCTGACGGGTGTGTTCCATGTCCTCGGCCGAATCGGTGCTCACCCACACGGAATCCGGCTCGCAGAGCTCGACGGCATCGGCCACGAACGCATGGAGTCGCGGATTATCGATCGCTGCCAGCTTCTCGAAGCTCTCGCTATCCAGCTTGGATTTCAGTAGTTCCAGATGGTCGCTTGCCATGCTTGCCATGTCTGTCTCCTCGTTCTTGGGTGCCGCCTATGTGCCACCCGCGATTCAGGGCCTTGTCGATTAGGATCCGGTCTTCTCGAAGGAGAGTACCAAGATCGCGTCACCCGCGGCCGGATCCACGCTGATCCGCGAACGATCCACCCTACGGCCCGTAATCGCGGTCACAGATCTCTCCAACTCGGTTCTGACCACGTCAAAGGTCTCAGCGAATAGCCTCTCAAGCAACTCTCGCGAATCGAGCTCACGAGCATACTCCCGTTCGGCCGGCGAGACGACCTGACAGAGCGTGATGAGGATATGCGCGTCGTGCTCGTCCACGAGGATCGATTCCGGACGCACCGACATGTTGGTGCGTACGAACTCACCGATGACGCCTTCCAGCCGCTTGCGCCTCTCTTCGCTGTCATCCACGATCGTCCTCTGCCTCGGGCGTCTCGAAGATCAGCCTGGCCGTAACGCATTCTGTGAATGCGGTTTGTGTCACGGAACCGCACGCGCCGCGGCGGCCATGCATGATCACGATCTTACGGCATATCGTCGCGTCTCTTTGCCTTGTTTCCTCTGCAACGAAAGAAGGCCAGCGCGTCCCGAACGAGACGTTCGCTGGCCTGTGTCCTGAGCGGCCAACCCCGAGAGGTCCGCCGTCAACGCACTTCGCCATAGGACGGGCAAAAAAAGAACCGGCAGCAGCCTGACAGCAGGCTTTCCGCCGGCCTATTGTCCCAGCAGGTTGCCTGGGCAACCCCCTGTCAATCTGCCCGCATTTCAGCCATCGCACATCATACAGCGAGCGGTCCCCTTGTCAAGGCCGACCTCACGACGTCATGCCTCCGATTCTGGCCTCCTGCAGTTCGGGGGCCCGTCCAGCGTGAACAGGACGACGCGCTCTCCGGTTACCGTGCTGATGTCGGTGTGCAGGCTCTTAAGTTTGCGCCCTGTGATGTCTTGAACGAGCACCTCCAGCATGCCGCGGGCCTTCTCCAACAGCTCGATCCGCACCTGCTTGATCAGCGACCGTCCTTGGGTCCGGGGATCTATCTTGGCCAGGTTCTTCTCCGCCGGTGTGAGCACGCCGCGAAGGCGGACCAGGACCATCTCGTCGATGATGTAGGCCTTGGTGTCCTCGGGCCCCCGCCCCATGTACTCCTTCTCGAACCGAATCATGGCCTCGCTGATCTCGGCTTCGATCTGGCCCCGGGTCTTCTCCATGGCTCTCTCTCATGCATCAGCCGATTGGCCTGGGTTTCACGCTCCCTGTCTCTGAGGTCTCGCAGCAGCAGCGAGCTGTGCGGAGACCATCGGCCGCGTACCCCGACACTTACGGCCTCCCGACCACACCGACGTCGAAGCGAACAAGCCAGGATACCATGCCGCGATCGAAAGGGGTATCCGGCCGCCCCATCATACGGCCGCTCGATGTCGGCGAACAGGAGGTCGGCGCGGCCTGCAGCTGCTGATTATCAGAAGATTCGTATGCGTAAGAACTCTCGAGTCGCCTCGGGATGGTGGGGCAACCCGCATGGCCCGGCGGAACGAAAACGAAGGCGTCGAGTTTCGCACGACGCTGATCCCTTCGAACGACTCCGGCGTGTCGCCTACAATGCACGGCAAGCGGACCTTTCGAGAAGGCGGAGTGCGGGATCGATCGCCATGTACGGCAAAGAAGCTCACCGATCCAGGGCGTGGCTTGCAGGGGTGAGGCGCTCGGATCGCGTTCTCGTCTGCTTCGTCGCGTTGGGTCTTTCGACCCACCGACTCATGGCAGGGCAGGACGTGTTGCGACCAGGGGACGATAGGAGGCCCTCCGTGGGCGCCATTCGCTGGGATGCCTGGCACGGCGCGGCGGGAGCACCAGGCAAGGTGGTGCAGAAGACCCTTGGCCCGAGGCGATACCACGATCGCCTACCGTTCTTCGCCCGTGTGCTCGGACCGGACAAGGTCGAGATTCGTGGTGACCGCCAGGAGGTCATGGACCGGGAGATTGCCTACGCCAAGGCGGCGGGGATCGACTACTGGGCGTTCGTATGGTATGAGCCGAACACGGCCATGAGCCTGGGTCTCAAGTTCTATCTCAGCAGTCGACACAGGCAGGACATTCGCTTCTGCCTGATTACCGAGTGTGGGAGATGGGGCAGCCGCGGTAACTACCAAGACCGAATCCGCCAGTTCGTCCAGCTCCTCCGACAACCGACGTATCAGACCGTCATGGACGGTCGGCCGCTCATCTATCTGGGGTTCATCCACGACCGTCGCCTCAAGGGGGCTTGGGGATCGCGGGAGGCGTTCCGCAAGGCGATCGATGCGTTTCGCGAGGCCACGGCGCAGGCCGGACTGAAGAACCCTTACATCGTCTGCATGGATTTCCACCCGCCGAGGGCGGCTGAACTCGTCGCCTCCCTGGGCCTGGATGCGATTTCGTCCTACGCCTGCCCGGGCGGCACCGAAAGCGGAAGCCCGTTCACCGA
Source organism: uncultured Planctomycetales bacterium (assembly GCA_964622545.1). GTDB lineage: Bacteria > Planctomycetota > Phycisphaerae > UBA1845 > JAFGLZ01 > JAFGLZ01. Next base: position 77,885 of record CAZUQM010000026.1, read on the forward strand.
ATCGATGAAGCGGGTCCGGCGCTTCTGGGATGCCTGCCTGGCAACCGGCGTCGATGTCGTGCCGATCGTCTCCATGGGATGGGATCCGCGGCCGCGCGTGGACACCCCCATACCTTGGCATGTGTACCCCAACAGGAATCACTATCAGTCTCCCACGCCGGAGCAGACCGCTGAGCACCTGCGCAAGGCCCTGGACTGGACTGTGAGGCATGCTCAGAAGACTCCGGCGAACACGGTGCTCGTCTATGCCTGGAACGAGAACGATGAAGGCGGTTGGTTGGTGCCCACGCTCCGTGCGGACGGTACGGCCAACACCAGCCGGATCGAGGCGATGGGCAGGATGCTGCGGAGGTGGCGACCTCCCCGACCCACCTGTTCGGCTGCGCGCGATTCACCCTGTCCGTCTGCTCCGTGACGTCGTGACGTCCCCCGTGGGCTCCGCTGCGCCCGTATCTCTCTCTGACCTTGAATCCACCCTCGGCTCTGCAGTGACCCGGCGATGACCCAACACAGGGCAGCCCATACCAGGGCCATGGTCCGGCCAAGCTGTTGCCATCGCCGGCCGTCCTACCCCACCGGCTCAGATTCACGTGCTGTTGCGTTCTTGTCGGCAAGCCCGCCCCATGGCCTACAACAACGGCGAGGCGATTCGGGCCATGCCCAGGCCCAGCGTTTCGACGAAAGACCTGTCGGCCAACTCCTTTCGCGTGACGCGGTGGGAGCTTCTTCGCAGCGTTTCGAAGTCGTTGTAGAGCTCGACAGCCAGATCGGAAGCATACAGGAGGGCCGTGGTCTCGAAGCTGAGCCGGAAGCTGCGCTCATCCATGTTGGCCGAGCCGACCATCGCCCACGCCTGATCGATGACGATCACCTTCGAGTGCAACATCGTGTGGCCTTCCTCGTAGATCTCGGCGCCGGCGGACAGCAGCTCCTCATAGAAGCTCCTACCCGCCCAGAGGACCACCCGATGGTTGGAGCAGGACGGCACGATGAAGCTCACCTGGACGCCCCGGTAGCAGGCCGCCTGAAACGCCAGCACCATGGCGGTATCCGGGACGAAGTAGGGGGTGATCACGGCGATGGACTTCTCGGCCGCCGTCACCGCCGCGAACAGGAGGTGATGCATCACGTGGATGGGCTGGTGAGGTCCGGATGGCACAATCTGAACGCTATGCTCGCCGGAGCGTTCGGCGACCGGGAAGAACCGCTCGGCCACGATGTCCTCTTTGGTCGTGTAGTGCCAGTCTTCGGCGAAGATCTCTTGCAGGTGATGCACGCAGGGACCTTGGATGCGAAGGTGTGTGTCCCGCCAGGGACCAAAGCGGGACAACCGACCTCGGTACTCGTCGCCGATGTTCTGGCTGCCCGTGAAGCCGAGGACGCCGTCCACGATGAGGATCTTACGGTGGTTCCGGTAGTTCACATGCCATCGCCCGCGCCATGGGATGACGGGCATCGCGAAGGCCACCTGGATGCCGGCCTCCCGCATCGGTCTCAGAAAACGCCGCGGCATGGTCCAGCAGCCTATGAAGTCCAACAGGACGCGGACCTCCACCCCCTCGCGGGCCTTGGCGATGAGCAGGTCCCGGATCGCTCTGCCGGTCTCGTCCGCCTGGAAGATGTAGTACTCCATGTGTATGTGACACATCGCGGATTTGATCGCCACTTGGAGCGCCAGGAAGGTCTGCTCGGCGTCGTGGTAGATGCGGACGTCGTTGCCCTGCGTGGCGGCATGAGCCCCGAGGCGTCCGGCCAGGCCTGCCAGCTTGCTTGGTCCGACCCCCAGCCCCTCCGAAGGACCCTCGGGCTGGACGGATCGGAAGGCCTCCGCTTGCCCGGCGAGAGAGTCGGCGAGACGCTCGCGTCGTCGTTGTCGTTTGCGTCGATGCCACCCCCTGCGCGGCTCACCGAACGCCAAGAAGAGCAGGAGCCCGAGGCCGGGCAGGAGCAACAACGCGAGAATCCAGGCGAGCATCGCGCGGGGCTCTCGCGCACGACGCAGAATCACCACGATCGCGATGATGACGGCCACTTCCTGAACGATCAAGACTGTGGCCCAAAGGGACGTGGTCATCATGAGCCCTCGCGCTCCATCCAGTCAGGCGCCCCTGCAAACAAGGATCGGGAAGGCGGGAGTATAGCATGCGCCTGAGTCGGCCCCAATGACCTCGGAGAACGTTCTCCGCGAACGCTTGGTACGCAGCGCAACACACCGCGAAACGACCACGTGTCCCGCCGGCGATCGGCATTCCGTGACAATGTCGGGAGCAGACCTCTGCGGATCCTTCGACTCGTCTCGACGCTGGCTTGCCGTAGCGCTATTCCCGGCCGTGAACTGCGAACGTCGTTCAACCCTACACTCTGTTTGGCCGCGGGCGATCCGTTACGCAAGAGGGACGTGCATCTCGGCTGGGCGGAGGTCAACCGACAACGACGATACCGAGATAGCCGTCGACGGTGACGCGATCACCGGTCCGAATCAGATCTACGGCGTCGGGCACGCCGGTAACACAGGGCCGGCCGTACTCCCTGGCGATGATGGCGCCGTGGATGAGCATCCCGCCGCGGCGTTCCACGATGGCCGCGACAAGGGGCACAACGAACGTCATATTGGGGTCCATGGCATCGCAGACGAGGACCTCGTCTGCTTTGAATTCGAACAGATCCGCGTGACCGTGTATGACCCGTGCCTTGCCGGTCGCGACGCCCGGGCCGGCAGGCTGACCGGTTAGCTGCCTGGGCTTGAGCTGGAACTCGCGTTGTCGCTCCTTTTCCGAGCCCGCCGACTTGGGAATATACGTGGGGTCCCTCAACGCAGTGATCACGTCTTTCGCACCAAGATCCTCGGTCCCGGCCATCCCACGAGCGTTCAGCCGGGCGCGGCCTTCGTCTACAGCCGCTTGCAGTTGAGCTTCGATCCGGCCCAGGTAGATGTTGTCGTCATCTCGAAGGCGGTAGCTCGCTCGTGCAAGCTCTAGCAGCTCGACCCCACGCGTGCGCTCTTCGCCTTGGAAGCGAGACAAAAACGCCTCGACGAGCGACTCAGTAGGCTTGGCGGGCGCGTCCGAAGCCGTCCGAGGTCGTCGGGCCATCTCCAGTAGCAGCGAGATCAGCCGTTCGCGGGTGCGTTCCCCCACGGCGCAGCCCGGCGATGGCTCACTGAACTCGTCGAGGAACGCACGCAGATCTCGCATGAAGGAAGACTCTTGGTCAAGGGTGCCCATGCTGGCGCGCTCGGCCAGCCTTGCGTCGGCGCGGATTTGGTCGGCGAGATCCTCGAGTCGCCGATTGCGTTCGAGGCTGACCATCTGCGTGCCACGCAACAGATCGACGAATTCATAGGGGTCTGACGGGCGCACCGCGTCGTTGTAGACCTGCCCGAAAAGCCGCGCCCCGTGGGCAAAAGGGATGAACTCGTCCCAATACACGCCGACCCAGGTGCGGTGTACTCCGGCTCGGGCCTCGATCGCGTCGGCCAGCGCCCCGTCCTCCAGGGGTGCCAGATCCACTCGAGAGAGCCTGTCTGCCTCCTCCATCATCTTGGGGATCAGCTCGCCTTCGATGTTTGCCCTCAGCGCCTGCAGATTGTCGAAGCTCCGCCTAAGACTGAGGTACCAGCGGCGGTCTTCGTCGCCTTCCCCGGCTACAGGCGTCGTGATCGCCCGCGACTGAAGCGCCGTGAGCGCGCCGCCCGCCAGCGTCCACTCCACGTCCTGTTGTGAACCGAAGAGGGCCTCGCATCGACGGGCCAGCGCGTACACCTCAGCGACCTGTCGGTCAGAAAGCGGGGGTCTGGAGGCTTGGGCCTCCGACAGCGGCTTGAGTTCCACGCCGTCCCCGATAGGGAGAATGGCTTGCAGACGGTTTGCCGGCTGATGCGAGATGATGCGCCCCGACTCCCGGTCAAGGACCCACCGATCAGGTTCTACCGTGCCGTCCACCAGGCCCTGATTCAATCCATGGACGGACTCGATCACCGCCTGTGTGGCGTCGTTCGGGCTCTTGCAGAACGCGACACCGGAGCATTCCCCGGACAGGAGCTCCTGGACGACCACGGCCATACGGCTCGTTTCGACGTCGAGAGACAGCTCCTGTCGGTAAAGCAGCGCGGCATCAGACCACAGGGAGGCCCACACCAGCTTAAGACGGTCCAGGACCTGCTCAGCACCGCGCACGTTGACGTACGATTCATGCAGGCCGGCGAAGGAGGTCTTGGCCGCATCCTCACCAGGTGCGGACGACCGGACCACGACAGGACGGCTCGCGTATCTTGACGTGATGTGCGGCCCGATCGATTCGGCGAGTGACCGGGGTATCGGCGTCGTGCTGAACATGTTGCGGATCCGCAGAGAGGCGTCCCACATCTCCTCCCAGCGCATCTCGCGAAAGTCCTTTCGGTTGATTTCCAGGAGAATGCGCTCGCGGAGTCCCGTCCGGCCGACGTACTCGTCATACGCGTCCGTCGTGACGCAGACGCCTTGCGGCACCGCAATGCCGCTTTGGATCATCTTGGCCAGCGCGACGGCCTTGCCACCAACACGCCCGACCTGGCTCTCGTCGATGTCCGGTAGGTCCAAGACGAAGGTCATCGTTCCACGTGAATCTCCACGACGTGCTGGAAGCGTTCCACCACGTAGTACCTCTCGACCGCCAGATGAAATAGCGCACACGTGGGCGCGCCGACGAACTCCGCAAGATGCGGGTGCTTGTCGAGATAGGTCTTGAGCAACGCGGCACGGTCGGCTGCCGTGACCTCATCCGTCCGTCCCGTTGCCGTGACGGCGATGGCGTTGTGAAAGTCGCTGTCCTGGTTCGACCGGCTATCGACCAGCAGGGCGGCGTACGACTCACCCATCAGGTTCGCGTACTTCCGTGTGCTTCGTGAGGTGGCGAACAGCAGGCCCTTGAGGTCCTCAGTCGCCGCAAAGCCAACAAGCGATGCGTACGGACGTCCATGCCCCTGGGTCGACAGCACCGCCAAGGACTGCGTCCGAAACAGGTCCCGAAGCTCCAGTTCGAGTGCCTCGTCCTTGTCCATGGGGTGCTCCTTCACCGTTGCTTCGCAAGCTGCCTCAGGATTGCATCAGCCGCCCTTCGACCGGACACCATCGCGCCCTGAAGCGAGGGCGTCTCACCGTGATCGCCACAGAGGACGGGGCCGCCGGGCTGTCCTTTCTTCCATTCACCCTCGGATTCGACTCCGGGCAAGAAGACGGGCAGCGCCTTCCGGATTCGATACGTGCGTAGGTAACGCCATTCCCGTGCCACGGCCCCAAACCATTCGACAAGCTGTTCTCGCACGCACGCTGTGAGCTCTCCGTCCGCCATGGCAGGACTACCCACGCTCGTATCAGTAGCTCGCCCGGTCGAGCTTGACCTTTCCGCGAAAGACCCAGTAGATGGCCGCTGTGTAAGAGAGCACGCACGGCATGCCGATCAGGGCAATGATCAGCATGATCCCGAGTGTCTTGCTGCTCGAGCGGGCGTTGAACACCGTCAGGTTCCATTCAGCGTTCAATGTCGACGGCACGAGATTGGGGAAGATGGCCACTCCGAAAAGAAAGGCGAGTGCCGCGATGGTCGCGCACGAGCTGAGGAACGCGTAAAAGGGCCGCTTCTGAAACATCGCCCGCGGGATGTTGGCGATCGCGAGACCGTTCAGCACGGGCACGATCCAAAGCCAGGGGTGCTCTCCGAAGTTGCGTGTCGCGCTGGAGACGCTCGCGAGCGTGTACCCCGTTACGAGCAGGTAGACGGCCAGGAACAACCCGAAGGAGCGCCAGACCCAGCCCTCGACCTGCCTCTGAAGGTCTCCCTCCGTCTTGAGGTAGAGGAAGAGGGAGCCGTGCATCGCAAACAGCAGCACGGTGAGCAGGCCCACGACGATGGGATAGGGGGATAGCTGCTGGAAGACAGATTGCTCGACGACCAGCTCGGCGTTCATCGGAATCCCGAGCATGACGTTGCCGGCCGCGACGCCAAAGAGCAGCGCCGCCAGGAAACTGGAACCGAAGAAGCCGAAGTCCCACACGCGCCGCCACAAGGGGTGTTCGGTCTTGGATCGGAACTCGAGACTGACCGCCCGGAAGATCAACGCGAACAACAGCAGCATGAACGCAACGTAGAACGCGCTGAACGCGGTGGCGTAAGCGTTCGGGAACGCGGCGAACAGGGCACCGCCGAAGGTCACCAGCCAGACCTCGTTGCCGTCCCAGAGCGGGCCGATGGAGTTCATCATCAGTCGACGGTGTTCATCGGTCTTGGCAAGCGGATGGAGGATGCCGACCCCGAGATCGAAGCCGTCCAGAATCATGTAGCCAACCAACAGGATGCCCAACAGGCCAAACCAGATCAGGGCAAGGACGTCGTGGCTCATGAGGCACCCCCGTCCTGGACGTCGCCATGGGCCTCCGTCATCGATGCCGTCCGCTGCACGCGGGCCGCCGCAGCGTCAAGGAATCCGCCCTCGTCGGCGGATGGCGCGATCTCCTCATCAGGACCGTGTTTGATCTTGCTGTCCAAGACGTAGATCCAGACGGCCAGAAGCAGGGCGTAGATCAACCCGAACATGACCATGGACCACGCAACCTGCTCGGCCTTGACCGACTCGCTAAGACCTTCACGGGTACGCAGCCCGGGCATCTCGACGTCATCCTGCACCGAAGGATAGACGATCCACGGCTGGCGACCGGTTTCGGCGGCAACCCATCCCGCCTGGTTCGCCGCAACCCCGCCGAGCACCGAAAAGACATAGACCCAAAGCAGCCACTTCATCCGGAACACCCGGCCACCCTTGAGCAGCGGAACCGTGCCGACGGTCAGTGCGATGAAGCCCATGCCGAGTCCGACCATCAGGTGGTAGGTTTGGAAGGGCAGCCAGACCCCGGGACGGTCCTCTTTGGGGAACGCGTCGAGGCTCGTGACGGGCTCGCTGAAGTCCTCATGGACAAGGAAGCTGAGCATGCCAGGAATCGCCAGACCGTACTGGACCACCTCGGCTTCGGCGTCGGGCCACCCGAACAGATAGAGATCGCCCGGACCAGGCTTGAAATGACCCTCGTAAGCCGCGAGCTTGGCCGGCTGGGTCTCGGCGACCTTCTTGGCCTGGTCGTGACCGGTCACCAGCGCAAGGAGGCTGAAGACGCAAGCGACCGCCAATCCGATGGTGAAGCAGCGTCTGGCGAACAGCCCATGCCGGTTCATGATCAGATAGTACGCGCTAACAGAGCATACAAACAGCCCGCCAAGGATCATCGCCCCGACGAGCGTGTGCGTGAGGCGGTCCACACTTGATGGGTTGAAGACCACGGCCCAGAAGTCCACGATCTCTGCTCGCAGGCCGGCCACGCCGTTGACGTTCGTCTCGACGATGTGGTAGCCGGCGGGCGTCTGCTGCCAGGAATTGGCGACAACGATCCAGACGGCGCTGAAGCAGGAGCCCAGGAAGACCATGCAACAGCTGAAGAAGTGCATCCTCGGGCCGACGCGGTCCCATCCGAAAACCAGCACCGCAAGGAAACCGGACTCGAGGAAGAACGCGAAGATGCCCTCGGCGGCCAGCGCTGAACCGAACACGTCACCCACGAAGCGGCTGTACGCCGCCCAGTTGGTACCGAATTCAAACTCCATGACGATACCGGTCGCCACGCCCAGGGCAAAGTTGAGCGCGAAGATGCGCGTCCAGAATCGGGCCGCCCGGTTCCAGCTTGGGTCTCGGGTCCTGAGCCAGACTCCCTCGATAATGACCATGATCAGGCCGAGACCGATGGTCAGAGGCGGGAAGAGATAGTGGAACATGACCGTCCCGGCGAATTGGAGACGGCTTAGCAGTTCGACGTCCATGGGCATGTCATCTCACGCCAAAACGCTCACCAATACCACGTCCCGGCTGACCCCTTGAAAGGACCCGCGATCTTGCTGGTAATCCAGCCACCAGCGAAGTCACGGGGTTGTGCCTTGACACGCTCCTCGCCGACGAAGCACGCATCCATCGCCTGAGCGTAGAAGGCGACACGGTTTCGCGGCGCGGCGTACGCAGACTGTGAATCAGGATGGCAATAAGCGGCCATCGGCCTATTGATGCAGCCGCAATGATGCCCTCTACTTGATGTCAGCCGCACACTTAAGGCCAGTCAGTTTGCCGCCGTCTTCATTCCGCAAAGCCACACAAGCAGCCCAGTCACCGTCACCCTGTGTGACCTTGACGAGGAGCACATTCCAACCCTTCTTGAAGTCGACAGCCACCTTATCCGAAGCGGGATCGAGGCCGCGGGTCACATCCTTAGCGTGGACCGCCTTGCCGTTCAGCCAGACCTTGATCCCATCGTCACTGCCCATCACCATCTGCACCTTCTGCGCAGCGGGCAGAAACACCTTGGTGCGCAAGTACACCGCCCGATGGTCGCCCCTGAGGTCCTTGACCCTGTCAAACGACATGACCTGAGGCCTGTGCTTTGCCTGGCCGACAGGTCCGGCTTTCCACTCGATCTTCTCGTTCGTATCCAACTCAGGCGCGAACTTGCTTTCGAAAGGCTTCTCTGCCAGGTAGGGACCTGCGTATCGCCACGATACAAGGTATCCATCCATGACCCCACTGGCCGGAAGCTTCAACGGCTCACGCTTAATCCTCGGCGCTTTCAGCGGGCCGCTCGGCGTCATGTCCGCCTTGATATCGCCGAGCGCGAACTGGATTCCGTCCAGGTAGAAACGCAAGATCTTTGGGTTCTGGAAGATCTGCTTTCTATGCCCGAGGGAGCAGTAGAAGACGCGCCCCTTGCCATGCTGCTTGACCCAGGCGACCGCGTTGTCTCCGTCTTCGCGTCGACCTTTGTCGGCGGTCTTCGTCATGTCGAGACTCAGGAGGATACGCAGCTTCTCGCGCGAGTAGATGCGGGTGAATTGATAGATCTCGTCATGAATCATGAAGCCTTTGCCTTTGAAGACCCTCGTCAGCGGATGCTCGGGATCATCGATCATGATGCCGACTCTCTCCGACCAAGGATGACCGCAGAAGAAACCACCGAACACCTCGCCGAGCCGGTTGTCGGTCGCTGCGTGAATACCCACCAAGCCCCCGCCATCGGCGACGTACCTGCTGATATTCTCAACGAGTGTCTTGCCGTTCTTTGCGTTCCCCTCGCCGCCCGTGGAGTTGTTCACGCAGACAGCATCGTAATCCTTCAACACTTCGGGAACGACCACATCGGCCAGGTCCTCCTTGCTCCGTACGAAGGTCAGTTGATAGGCGCCCGTTTGCCTGGCCATGATCTCCAGGGCCTTCTCGCCGGCGAATCTGCCCTCTTCGTGACTCTGGTAGGAGAGAACAAGCATCTTCCGCGGCTTGAGCGGTTTCGCAGTGGCCCGTTTCGGAGCGGCGGCCGTAATCCTCGCCAGTTCCCTCGGCGTCGGATCTTGAGGACGTCTTTCGGCGCCGTATGCGGTTGCGGCGAATATCAACACTGTCAGTGTTATGGAACGTACCATTTCACATGTCCTTCCCTTGTTCCGTGTCGGTTCAAGCGTCCTGCACCGATCACTCTGATCATCCGGGTCGGCTATTGCTTTCTCTGCTCGAGCTTCAGCGGCTTGTGCTGGCGATCCGTGATCCGCAGGCAGCCTCCCCAGCCTCCGCCGGTATTGAGAATCTTGAGCACGATGCGATTGACGCCCTTCTCGAGTCGCGTCTTGACCACATCGCCATCCACAGTCACGCCGCGATCGACCTTGTTCGCATGAATTCTCTTGCCGTTCAAAGAGCAAACGACGTCGTCATCGCTGCCCATCTTGAAGAGCACGTCCTGGGCCTTGTCGGATATCACCTCCGCGTAACAGCAGACCGCGACATGAGGGGCGGGCCCGATCAGGCTGTCAAAGCTCATAACGCCACCGGGATTGTCGATGTAGATCTTCTTCCAACCCCGCTCCTCCTCGCCGGCCTTGACTGTGGCGCTCAGGTCGACGTTCTCGGCTGACTCAGGCGGGAGCGTAACGTCGAACAGCTTCTTGTGTGGGCTCTTGAACGGACCGGCCAGCCACCAATGCGTCACGAAGCCGGCCTCTCCGGCGATGTCGATCTCGACGCCCCACTTTCGGAGCTTGTCGCGAGCGGCACCGGCCCGACCGGATGTCGGCCGCATACTGATGGCGGTCCTGAGCGCCGCGACCCCGTCGGCCTTGCGATCGTCGGGTAACTTCACGGCAGTCGCCAGAACGGCTTCGGCGGCCTGGTTCGTCGCACTGCCCTTGTTCAGGAACGGGCGTACGACGTCGAAGGACGAAGCGTCGGCCAGGTGAGCCAGACGATCCAGCGCCGGCTTGATCTCCTTGTCGCGCGTGGCCAGCTTGAGCGCCCTGTGATAGATGCGCAGCGCCTCGCCTCGCTTGCCCTTCTCGAGTTTGACGGCGATGCGGATCATACCCGCCACCGCGGGTCCCTTGGCCGGGCCTTTCTCGCCCGCCTCTTCCAGGACGCTCAGCGTCGACGGGTCGGCCATCCGACGCAGGCCTTCGATGGCGGCCGCTTTGACATCGGGGCTCGTGCTTTTGTAGCCGTCCAGCAACAGCGGCTTGATCCTCGGATCGACCCGGAAGCCCAGCACTTTCAGCAAAGCGACCTTCTGAAAAGGCGTAGCTTTGGTGACGGCCGCGATCATCGCTCCGGTCGCTCCGGCTTCAAGCTTCAGCATCGCCGCTTCGGCCGCGTCGCGATCCTTGCCGATCTCCTTGTCGACGGCCTTGAGTAGCGCGGGAACGGCGCTCGCTCGCCCCAAATCGCCAAGGGCCTTGAGCGCCGTGACACGGATGGCCTCGGATTGCTTGGTGTCGAGGAGCCTCGTAAGGGCTTCCACGCTGCCGGGGTCCCGCCGCGTACCGATCGCCTTGATGAGGAGGGAACGATACTCCTCGTCAAGCCCGGGCTTGTTCACCTCATCGTGTAGCCATTTCAGGCCATTGGGTGCGGGCAGCTGGCCGAGTACGACGACGGCAGCGTCCCGTTCCTTGCCGCTGGTAGACTTCAAGCTTGGCGCAAGCAGAGGAGCTGTGTCTCCACTTCCGACGACGGCCAGGCACTTCAGTCCGGCGATGCGAACCGCCTCCGATTCGGACTTCAGCGACGCGATCGCCGCCCGCTCGCCGGCCTTGTCCTTGCGGACAGCCAGCACGTTCAGCAAGCTGACCTTCGTCGCATCGGACAAGTCTTCGGAAGGCCACCCTTTCTTCTCTGCCAGCACCGCAACGATCGCGTTGGCGACCTCCGGCGACGTCATTCCGGTCAGCGCTTCGGCCACCGTGCGGCGGACCTGTTCATCGTCGGTCGCTTTGATCTCGCTAAGGAGCAGGTCAATCGCATCCGGTTGAGCGGCCTTGCCGATGCCGTCGAGGGAGGCGCATCGGCCTTCGCGTTCGAGCCCCTCCCAAGCCAGAGTCTGCCGGAACATCGTGCTGGCAGCGTAAGGCCGCTTGCTGTCGAGCAGCGTCCTTGCCAGCGTCAGCCAGGCGGCGCGAGCGGGCTGTTGTTCCTCTGATGACTCGGCGGTCAGCGTCGGGGCGAGCAGATCCCTCGCGAAGGGATCGGCAATTCCTGCGATCGCGTCCATCGCTGCAATCCGAACCGACAAGTCGGGATGGGTGAGTTGATCGGCCAACAGCTTGACCGATCGGCGCTTCTTGTGACGGCCGATGGCATGGATCACGGCAACGCGGAACTCCGGGGCGGCGCTGCCGAGCGCAGCGTGCAGAGCGTCGAGCGCTGCTTCCGACGGATTGTGCCCCAAGGCCTCCGCCGCCACGTTGCGGACGTCCTGCACTACCAAGGCAGCCGTGAGCGCCGGGACGCTCTCCTTCCGTCCGACCCGTCCCAGAAGACGACAAGCGAGGGAGCGGATCCGTTGCGGCAAGGTTGAGTCGCCCAGTGCGGCCGACAAGACCTCGCAGGCCTCCAGACGGTCGTACTCGCCGCCGAATCGGATCGTCGAAAGAACGCTGTTGTCCAGGGCTATCTTGGCAGACTTTTCCACGATTGGGTTCTCGCGGCCGAGTGCGACGAGCAGCGCTTTGATCGCCCTCTTCCCACCGAGATGTCCAAGTGCGCGCGCCGAGGCCTTGGCGACCTGGACATCCGAAGCACCGAGGAGCGTCACGACATCACTTAGCGCCTGTCGGCAACCGCGATCCGCCAGCGTGTTGATGATGCCGACCTGGAGCTTGCCGGATGTCTTGCCGAGCGCCCGATGCAGGGCCGCCACGGCCTGCGGGTCTTCGATGCTGCCGAGTGCGTACCGGGCTATGTGCGAAAGCTTCGGGTCGGTCAGCAGTGCCTCGAGGTGCGGAACGGATTTCGCGGTGCCGATCACGCGAAGCTGCCGGCACAGAACGCGCTTCGCATCGACAGTTGTAGCCGACGCCAGCGCGCGCAAGAGCCGCTCCTCGACCGGGCCGCGCAGTTCTGAGTCCGGCGCCAAGGGGAAGACGATCTCCTCGACTTGGAGCACCGCGTCGGCCTTCTGACCCATTTCGAAGCTCTTGGCCGCCTCGAGTGCCTTGTCGAGCCGGGCAAGCGTGTCCGGTTCCGCGCCGGCAGCCACGGCCGCCAACGCCAGGACCAAGATCGTGACGAGTGATTGCCTCATGGTAGTTCTTTCCTTCATGACAGGCTCCACGGTTCACGCATGGGCCGATCGAGCCAGCGGTTGGCCTCGGGGTCGTTGATGATCTCTTCCTTGACGGGATCCCATTTCAGCGGGCGGTTGAGCCACGACGCGATGTTGCCCAAGTGCGCGACCGTTGCGGCGCGGTGAGCGATCTCGATGTCACGGAACGGGCGCTGCCGCGTCTTGACGCAGGCCACGAAATCACCGAAGAATCCGCCGTGTCCCTTGTAGTTGGGAATGTGGATATCCGGTGGCTTCTGCTTGACGCGGTTTCGGTCACCCTTTTCGGAGATCTCACCCTCCGTCCCGCGGAAGTTCAGAATGCCGTCCCAGCCGCCACCGTGGTAGATCTTGGCTCCGTTGGCGAACGTGAACGTCAACTGTGGATAGTCCTTGCCGTCCGGCGGAATGACCTCCGTCGGACCCGTCTTGTGCAGTTCGAGGGCAAACAGGGCCCCGCCGAACGTGTGGCATCCCCAGTCCGTCATGCCGCCGCCGGAATAGTCTCTGAAGGGCCGAAACCCGCCAGTCGTCAGGCTTGGATGATACGGTCGCCACGGGGCCGGCCCGAGCCACATATCCCAGTCGACCCCGGCCGGCGCGGGTTCGGGGTTGAGGTAGCAAGGCCCTGACGGTCCGCCGACGTTGACCCAGGCCTCCTTCACGTCGCCGATCGCCCCGCCTCGGACCATCTTGTGGAACCAGTTGTAGTCGCCCCAGACACGCTGACTGCCGCCCGACAACACGCGGTCGTACCGCCGCGCGATCTCGACCATGCGGCGGCCTTGGCGGATGGTCAGGCTCTCGGGCTTCTCGCAGAATACATCCTTGCCGTGCGTCATGGCCTCGATAGCGATGATCGCGTGCCAATGGTCGGGCGTGCCGATCAACACCGCGTCCACGTCGTCGTGGTGAATGATCTCGCGGAAGTCTCGGTAGGTCCGGCAATCTTGGTTGCCGTAGTGGGCGTTGACCATATCCCTGGCCCGATTGCAGTGGCTGTCCACCACGTCGCAAACCGCGACGACTTGGAGCTCCCTAAACTGCAAGAACCCGCCCAGGTCGCCCCTTCCCTGGCCTCCCATGCCGATACCGGCGAAAGTAAACCGGTCGTTCGCTCCGAAGACCTTCGAGTTCACGATCATCGGAGCCGCTACAGCAGCCGCGGCCCCCTTGCGCAGGAACCTCCGCCGCGTCATCGTTCGATCGTTTGGCATCTATCCATCTCCCTTGGATTGGTGTGGGATTCTCAGGCCGAGTTCCCTTGACTTGCCCCCGTTCTTCACGAAGGCATCACACCACCAGCATGATCTCCGTGTATCCGTTTCGCGTGCGATGGCCTACCCTGCCCAAGCACGACACCGTTCGGGCGGAGCCGATCTACGGTCACCTGCATCCGTAGCGATCGCCTCGGAGGGTGATGCCCCTTCGCGGACAGGGCGCAGAACCTCCATCTTAGCCGATCGCGGAACCTGTAGATCATGGGTGCGATTCGATCAGATGGCAAGCTCATTCATGTCTGGTTCTGTCCGAGCATGTCGGGGACGAGTATGCGCGATCGACGACCTGAGATGGAAGGTGGGGCCCCAACGAAGACGCCATCCGGGGAAGATCCGCGTAGCTTGTGAACGAAGCGGTCTTTCTCGGCATGTCCACCGTGCGAGTCAACACCGTGGATCCATCGGGAGGAACGATACGCGAGGGGGCCGCGTAAGGTCAGGATGCATCCCGCAGGGGGCACAGACTGCGTTTGTCGGCTACTCATCGAGCACCCCTGGAGCCCGGGGTGGCAATCCGCCATCTGCCAAGAGATGGGGGCTGCCCTTCTTGTACAGTTGTCCTGCTGAGCACCGCTCTCAGGGGCGAAGACTGGCGAACAGATCATTGCCGCGAGGCTCATGTCGCTGAACCTGAACCGGTCCGGCAATCTGACAGGTCGACGTGGCCAGTGTGGGATTTTTGCACCTGCATGGCGCAATCGTGATCCCGTATTCCAGTCCCAGCTCTGAGAGATGCGCAAAGCGGCGCTTCCGGTCCTCCGTATCGATCGAGCGTCCACCACCACAGCCGTCCGCGAATCGCTGATTGCACCACTCCCGCGGCCTGAGTCCGGGAACACGTAGACTCTCCAACTGATCAAGCACGTCTTGCATGGCCGACGACCGTAGGAAGAGATAGCTTGCCGGCGCATATCTGATCCCGGCTTCCCTCAAACATCCAAGCAGTGGGTTCAGGTTCGACGGCGTGTCGGTAACATCGGGGATCAGAGGATCGAGACGGGCCGTTACGCTGCATCCCAGATCCACGAGCCTGGAAGCCGTTTCGAGACGCAGGTTAGGCGGCGCCGATCGCGCCTCGAACAGCCGCCACAAACGTCGATCCAGAGACGTCACGCCGATCTGAGCGTAGACACGCTCCGGATGGTCTCCGAACAAGCGTAGGAAACGCTCCGAAACAAAGCCCTTGGTCAGAAACGCGACTTCGACGCCGGATTCCAGCAGGACCGCCATCGTTTGGTACGTGACTTCCTGGACCTCCGGGATGTTCTGGAACGCGTCGCTTGAAGGGCTGAAGTACACACGTGTTGGCTTGTGGCGCTTTCGGCCCAACTCCTCACGGACAAGCTCGGCGGCGTTCTCGAAAAGAACGACCCTATCGGCGCCCGGGTAATCCGGGTAGCTCCGGATGTAGCAGTAGCTGCACCCGAGGGCACAGCCTCGCGTGATGTTGATGGTAGGCAGGTTGCGCAGACACGGTATGGAAGACGGTGTGAGCACAGGTGACTTCCGCCGTGTCCTGACTACCTCTAGCATATCCGTCTTCCAGGCAACCGATCTGCCACTTCAGGTCTGGTGATGACGTAGTGGAAAGCCTCTGTGCTGAAGCCGTCATCGACGAACTGTCGGTAGCAGTAAGACGGCGCATCTTGGCCAGCTGGCATGACCAAGGGAAGGTGACGAGGGGGCCGCCCGTAGAACCACGTAGGGAAGCCTGCCGAGCAAGAACACCGGGTTCCTGTGACACACCACGGCCGCCGCGCAACTGTCGTCTTCGAGTGCCTCAATGGGAAAGCTCTCGAACCCAACGACTCGGCGTAGCACCTCTGCGCCTTCCTCCAGTTGATCTTCCTTGAGGGCGGCCAATCGCGCGTGATGGATCAGCCCGAAGTACCGCCAGCAGTACTCCGACAGGGCTCGCCGCGAAGCGCCTATCGTGAGTGCCCTACGCCAAGCCGCCTTCAGTCGGTTCAGTCGGTGGACTAGTCCCGAGTTTCTCTTGGCAAGACGGTAGCACGGCTCCCAGTAATCACGCCAAGTCTGAGTTTCGACGAGCGGCTTGGCCCCGCGAAGGAGAACGCGTCGAATCACGTTCTCGCAAGAGAATTGACGGGCCAAGGCTGTCTCTATACCAGCACGCGATTTTCGTGACATAACGAGCACTGGGAGGAATCCTAACAGAATCCAAACATTTCTGTCAACAAAAAAGCGAACCCATGAGGAGACACGCTGGCGGACGCCTGAACGCACCGGCCCTGGACACTATAAGAGGGACGGCGATCGGCGAAGATCGCCCATCAATCCGTATCGTGGGTCCATCGCCTTGGGCAGACCGCATCTGCCGAGTACTGATCGGGTACTGGTTTCGCTGGATAGCGGAAGTGATTGTGCCGGCAAGGATTATGCGCAGAAGGGCGGGGGGAACCGTCCCCCCAGCGTCGTACGAGATAAGCAATGTGCTTTTAAGCACTTACAGCGAGCAACAACTGGAGGCGGGGGGAATCGAACCCCCGTCCCGAAGTATTTTCGCTCGTAACTCCTTATTTAACAAGGGCAGCTTAGAGCATTTGTTGCGGCTTTTGTTGCAGATTCAAGCCAAGTCGCCTAATACGGGTTGTGATGTCTGACTTGGTTCATCCTTGGTCTCCGCTTCTGGCCAGCTGACTACGATCACAAATGCCAAGTCGAGGAGTCCCCGGTTACTGGATCTGACAACTCGTCCTCAAAATTGAGAGGTATCAAGTCGCCGAACCAGCCCGCCGGTACCCCGTAGCCATAGCCCGATGTGGAGCAGCCGACGTTGCCATTGACTGAGACGCCCAGCAAGTAAGTCACCCCGATCTCCTGGTAAAGGGACTCCCTCAGGCGTGTGGGCGGAAGGATCGCACCAGAACGGGCACCGTCCCGATACGAAAGAAGCCGCTCTCAGAGCGGCTTTCGGGGTGGTCATGGGGATGAGAGGATTCGAACCTCCACTGGGTTGCCCCAACAGGCACCTGAAGCCTTTCAAGCATCACATAACCCCTTGTCAATAAAGGGCTACTGATTTCTTGCTTGTAAGGTTTGCTTGTAAACTTGCTATGCCTCGCAATATAGTGCCCTATATAATTTCCCATATGGCACTTCTAGGAGATTGCTTCCGCAGATTGTGGAACCTATTCCTACTGAATTCCGACACAACTGGCTGTCAACCGCGATTAGTGGGCATCAGTCCAACGAAAAACAGATACGTATTGCTGACTCTTTCACACTTTTTCGAGGACCTCATTCAGCGACGAACCACGATAGATTCTACCTGAGAGCTGCTTGAAGTCGGCTGGAAGACGGAAGTACGCAATAAAGTTATTTTTTATAATCCATAGGAAACCTCAGATCTTGCACCGCTGCCTTTCCAAGAATGAGACCTTTGGCGGTCTCCCGGACGACCGCAGCCCTCGCTCCGAGGGCGTCGGGGCCACTCGTAGGCATAAACCTTACCCGATCTCGACGGACGTCGCAACCGTCTCGAAGCGCTCGGCGACGTGCCCGC
>CAZUQM010000027.1:0-93299 GCA_964622545.1 uncultured Planctomycetales bacterium
GGTTGCGGGGTTTGTCGACGTTGCAGCCACGCAGGACGGCCGCATGGTAGGCCAGTAGTTGCAGCGGCACCACCGTCAGCAGGTGCTGCAACGGCTCGATGCAGTCGGGCACGTAGAAGACGTGCTCGGCCATGTTGCGGATCGTCTCGTCGCCTTCGGTGGCCACCGCCAACACCTTGCCGCCCCGGCTGCGGACCTCCTCGATGTTGCCCAGGATCTTCTGATATTGGCTGTCGCGCGTGGCGATGAAGACGACCGGCATGTCCTCGCTGATCAGGGCGATCGGGCCGTGCTTCATTTCGGCCGCGGGCAGGCCCTCGGCGTGGATGTAGCTGATCTCTTTGAGCTTGAGCGCGCCCTCCAGGGCGATGGGGTAGTTGTAGCCTCGCCCGAGGTAGAGCCAATTCTCGTGGTCCATGTACCGCTCGGTCACGCGTCGGATCTCGTCGGATTGCTCCAGGATGCGGCCGATCTTGTCCGGAATCTGCCAGAGGTGGTTCAGCAGTTCCTCGCACCAGCCCTGGCTCATGTGGCGCCGTCGCCCCAGAAAGACGGACATCAGGCTCAGCACCGCCACCTGGCCGATGAAGGCCTTCGTGCTGGCCACGCCGATCTCGGGGCCCACGTGGAGGTAGACGCCCGCGTCGGTCTCGCGAGCGATCGTCGAGCCGACCGAGTTGACGATACCCAGGGCCAGCGCGCCGCGGTCCTTGGCCTCGCGCAACGCGGCCAGCGTGTCGGCCGTCTCGCCCGACTGGCTGATGGCGACGACGACCGTGCCCGGATCGATCACCGGGTTGCGATAGCGAAACTCGCTGGCGTATTCGACCTCGACCGGCAGCCGCGCGAGGTCCTCGAACAGGTACTCACCGACGAGCCCGGCGTGCCAGGCCGTCCCGCAGGCCGTGATGATCACGCGTCGGGCACGCACCAGGTCGCGGGCGTGCTGCTTGATGCCGCCCAGATGGACGCACCCCTCACGGAGGTCGACGCGCCCGCGCATGGCGGTCCGCAGGGCCTCCGGCTGCTCCATGATCTCCTTGAGCATGAAGTGTTCGTAGCCGCCCAGCTCGATCTCCTCGAGCGACATCTCGATTTCCTGGGCCGTCTTGGTCACGGGCACGGCATCGAGCGTCGTCGTCCGGAAGCCGTCGCGGCTGATGACGGCCATCTCGCCGTCGGCCATGTAGATGACCTGCGTGGTGTGCTCGACGATGGCCGAGGCGTCGCTGGCGGCCAGGTATTCCCCGTCGCCGACGCCGACGATCAACGGGCTGCCCTTGCGGGCGATGACCAGCCGATCGGGCTCGTCGGCGGAGAGCACCGCGATCCCGTACGTGCCGTCGACCTCGAGCAGGGCGGATCGGACGGCCTGTTCGATGTCGCCGTCGTAGACGTAGCCGATGAGCTGGGCGAGGACCTCGGTGTCGGTCTCGCTCTGGAACTCGACGCCCTTCTGCTCGAGGTAGGTTTTGAGCGCCTGGTAGTTCTCGATGATGCCGTTATGGACCAGCGCGATCCGGCCGGAGGTATCGACGTGCGGGTGCGCATTGGTCTCGGACGGTCCGCCGTGCGTGGCCCATCGTGTGTGAGCCAGGCCGACCTGCGAGGCGATCCCCGTCGGCAGCCGCCGCTCGAGCTCGGCGATCCGCCCCACCGCGCGATGGACCGACAGGCGGCGATCGCTCACGACGCCAAGACCGGCCGAGTCGTAGCCCCGATACTCGAGCCGCTTGAGGCCCTCGACCAGGATCGGGACCGAGTTCTTAAAGCCGATGTAACCGACGATACCGCACATGGACCGTGCCTCCGGCAGCAGGGGATCGACGCGGGACAGGAAACGGCTCAGACCGCTCGCGCGTGGAACGTCCTTATCCTCATCGGTCAGATTGCGGTGCGGGGTCAGTCTGTCCCGGCCGCCTCGCACGTCTCCAGCGCCATCGGGCCATGATGCGGCTGCCGGCCGTGTCGGCGCCCGCGGCAAAGCTCCGGTGCGAACTGGATGGCCGGCTCACACGTCCTATAATACCTTACAGAGGGGCGAGCCAGGAGCACCCGTGGTAGAAGTTGGAGACCGTACGTTGAGCCTCTTCGAGGAGGTCGAGCAGCGACAGCGCGACAAGGTGGCTCCGCTGCCCGTCCGCATGAGACCGAGAACGCTCGACGCCTTCGTCGGTCAGGAGCATTTCATCGGTCCGGGCAAGCTCTTGCGGCGACTGCTGCAGTCCGACCGGCTCAGCAGCGCGATCTTCTACGGCCCGCCCGGTAGCGGCAAGACCACGCTCGCGCGCATCATCGCCGCCCACACCCAAGCCCACTTCCGACAGCTCAACGCCCCCGAGTCGGGCGTCAAGCAGGTCCGGCAGGTGCTGGACCGCGCCAAGGACGACCTGGCCACCACCGAGCGCCGCACCGTCCTGTTCATCGACGAGCTGCATCGGTTCAACCGCGCCCAGCAGGACGTCCTGCTCGCCGACGTCGAGGAGGGCATGGTGATCCTGATCGGGGCGACCACGGAGAATCCCTTCTTCGCGGTCAACAGCCCGCTGATCTCGCGGAGCCAGGTCTTCCAGTTCGAGCCTCTCAGCGAGGATGCCATCCGCGAGCTGCTGCGGCGAGCCCTGGCCGACGAGCAGCGCGGTCTGGGCCGCTTCGAGGTCGACGTCACCGATGAGGCCCTGGACCACCTGGCCACCATGAGCGACGGCGACGCCCGACGGGCCCTGACAGCCCTGGAGGTCGCGGTGCTGAGCCAGCTCGACGAGCGGGCCGGCGACCATGCTCCGGATCAGCCGGACCGGACCAGGCCGATCCGCGTCGATCTCGACGTGGCGGCCGACTCCATCCAGCGCAAGGCCATCGAGTACGACGCCACGGGCGATACGCACTACGACGCGGCCAGTGCCCTGATCAAGTCGATGCGGGGCAGCGACCCCGACGCGACGGTGTACTGGCTGGCGCGGATGCTCAGCGCCGGCGAGGACCCGCGTTTCATCGCCCGGCGGATCGCCATCTGTGCCGCTGAGGATATTGGCAACGCGGCCCCGAACGGGCTGGTGCTGGCCAACGCGGCGTTTCAGATCACGAACCTGATCGGCATGCCCGAGTGTCAGCTCGTCTTGGCCCAGGCGGCGATCTACCTGGCCTGTTCGCCCAAGAGCAACGCCTCGGCGCTGGCGATCTGGTCGGCGATGGATGATGTCAAGAAGGCGCGGACGGTGCCCGTGCCGCGGCACCTTCGGGACACGCATTATCCTGGCGCCAAACGTCTTGGCCACGGCCAGGACTACAAGTACGCCCACGACTATGAGGGCGGAATTGTGGAGCAGGATTACCTGGGTGTCGATAAAACATACTACGAGCCTTCGGAGCGAGGGCACGAGGCGAGGCTGCGCGAGTACTTGGCGAAATTCAAGGCCCTTCGCCAGGCCGCCTCGGACAATGCTGAGGGACCCGGCCCGTGAAGAAGGAGCTACGCAAAAGGCTCCGTGAGGTGATGGCCTCCGTCGACCCGGAGGAGCTGCGCACCCGGTCCGCCGAGGCCTGCCGGCGGCTCGTCGATCAGCCGGAGTATCAGCGCGCCGAGGTCGTGATGCTGTTCTTCTCGCTGACGGCCGAGGCCGACACCACCCCGCTGATCCTCAAGGCGTGGCAAGATCGAAAACGCGTCCTGGCGCCGAAGGTCAGTTGGGAGCAGCGGCGGATGCTTCCGATCGAGATCCGCAGTGCGGCCGACATCCAGGAGGCCCGACTGGGCATCCGCGAACCGGTCCAGGGCATTCCCTTCCCGGTCCGCAACATCGACCTGGTCGTCCTGCCCGGCCTGGCCTTCGACAACATGGGCAACCGGCTCGGCCGGGGCAAGGGCTTCTACGACCGGTTCCTGGCTCACAAGGACTACGATGCCGTCTCGTGCGCGATCGCCCTCGAGGAGCAGGTGGTCGACTCGGTCCCTGTCGGCCCGCACGATATGCCCATGGATATGTTGGTCACCGACAAGAACGTACGCCGCTTCGGCCGGTGAGAGGGCCGGCCCGCGAGCCGATCGCCGGGGGCTCGCATCGGACAACTCCGTTTCGCTATAATGCGATCAGGCCGACGCAGAGCCAGCCGCCAAGACCCACCGCCGACTAGCCCAACGATGCCGTGAGGAGTGTTGCCTTGGCCAGACGAGTCTATACGTATCCGTCCCGACGCAAGAACCCTTTGCGCAAGGTCACGGTCGTCGCGCTGATCGCGATGGTGAGCGTCGTCGGCGGTATCTGGTGGTATGTCAGCTCGCCCGAAGAGACGGACGAGGTGGCGGGCGAGCAGCAGATGGTCTCGGCCGAGACCGAGATCACCCGCGAGGTCCGGCCCGCCGCGCCGGGTGAGCCCGTGGAACGAGGCGCCGGCCCCGTGCCCGTCTCGATCGTGCCGTCAGCCGTCAGTGCGGCCAAGGTGGAGGAGTCGGTCAAGGCCGGTGAGAAGGCCCTCAAGCAGGACAAGCCGCTGGAGGCGCAGGTCCAGCTTTCGGCGGCGGTCCAGTCCGGCGCGAGCGGCGACCAGGCCGACCGCATCCGGGCTCGACTGGTTCAACTGGCCAACGAGGTGGTCTTCTCCCCCGGTCGGGTCTCGGGTGATCCTCGCACGGCCACGTATGTCGTCAAGAAGGGCGATACGCTGCGCAAGATCGCCAAGGCGTTCAAGATCACCGACGACCTGATCGCCCGGATCAACAACCTGCGCAACAAGAGCATGATCCGGCAGGGGGCGCGGCTGAAGGTGCTGCACGGGCCGTGCCACGCCATCGTCTACAAGAGCGACCACCGCATGGACGTCTACCTCGGCGACGTGCTGATCCGCACGTACGAGGTCGGCCTCGGCGAGCACAATAGCACGCCGACCGGCACCTGGCGGGTCAAGAACAAGCTCCGCAATCCGACGTACTTCCCACCCCGTGGCGGCAAGATCATCTCGGCCGACGACCCTGAGAATCCGCTCGGCGAGCACTGGCTCGGCCTGGAGGGCGTTTCGGGCGAGGCCAAGGACCAGCTCCGCTACGGCATCCACGGCACGAACGAGCCCGAGAGCATCGGCAAGGACTCGTCGCTGGGCTGCGTCCGGCTGCACAACGAGGACGTGGCCGAGCTGTTCACGCTGCTCGTCATCAAGGACTCCACCGTCGTCGTGAAGTAAGCGCGTGCGACTGGCGGGTACCACTCCAAGAGGGATACTTTGCGCCGAGGCATGCCCACGTGGCGTTGAACGCAAAACGTCGAAACAGCAAAAAGTCGACACGACAGCGAGCAGCAAGGGCGATGGTGTGGGACGAGGCCTTCCCGTGCTGACGAAGCTCCGACGATTCCTGAACCGCCTCGTTGAAGGCCTCCGCGAGATCCCGCCGGACGCGCGCGTCGATCCCGACCCGTTCCCCGAGGACGAGTTCCCCGTCGTCTGTCCCAAGTGCGGCTATTCGCTGCGAGGTCTCCCGGACGGTCGATGCCCCGAATGCGGCCGCGCGTTCGAGCGCGGGCGGCTGCTGGTGGAGGAATACGTGCTCGAACATGGCGATCGGTTGCACAAATGGTCTTGGCGCCACACATGGTGGCTCATGCTTCTTCCGCAGATACCGATATTGGGCATGTCGGCTCTGCTGAGTGTAACGGCGTGGCTTGTCAAACGAGGGGTTTGGCCTCCGAACGCTATTATGCGTGCGAACGAGTGGATCCCCGTCTTCTTCCTGTTAGGAGTCCTGTGCTTCGTGCCCTGGCTTGTCGGCGCGGTTTTAGGTCTCCGTGGTTACTGGTCCATCAGAAAGAAACGTCAAGCCATCAAGGCGGCTATTGAGCTTGATCCCGAGCGAACGAAACGCGTGAAGAGACGCAAAGAGGACATCGCGATCGTTGGGATTGTGGTGCTGGTCGTCTTCACCTTCGTCGTCATCTACATGGAGATGTAGCCGCAACGGGCTGCGGACCTGAACCCGAGCCACAGCACAGCTCCCTCGCGGTCGCCGCTCTGATTTCCCGCCACCCGGCTCAAACCGCGGCATTCGCGTCGCTCGGAGACGCGCAGTCTCGTCAAGAAGCGTTGCTGTTCGACGTCATCTCGTCTTGTCGCTTGATGGCCTGTGCGTCGTGGCGTGTCACACGATGGGGCGTCGCAGTCCCGCGTTCGACTACGATCCCTTGCTTTCTTGAGGTTGGTCCTGTTCCACCGGCTCTTGCTCGGCCGGCACGGCCTGGGCGTTGAGCTCGCGCATCTCGCGGAGCAACTGGCGCGGCCAATCGGTGAGCACGACCGTCACGCCGATGCGATAGAACGGCTTGAGATCCGTACCGATGCGGACCAGCAATACGCCGCGCTGATGCACCATCGCACGAGCGCCCATCGCGTTGACCCGTCCGATGTTCGACGGACTCACCGCGCCATGACCCAGGTGCACGAGCATCGGCCAGGGTGGGCTGGTCTCGATCGCTGTCAGGCGTTCGGGCGTCGGCGCGGTCATGCCGATCAGGATCGGCGGGTCGCGCTTGAGGTACGGTCGGGCGGACTGAGCCTGTCGCGGACCGTCCATCAGGACGACCACCTGGTCGGTGAGGCCCGTCCGGTCGATGTCGGTCACGATGGGCTCGATGCGGTCCCCGCCGGGCCGGACGCCGACGAGCAGCCTCCCACGCGCAGCCTCCAGGGCCTCGACCAATGTCGGGATCGGACCGTTGGCTCGATCCTCGGTCTGGCTTCGCAGCGTGGCCAGGTCGGTCTGGTCGATGTTGAGTCGACCGGAGCCGCCGCGCTGGCTGAGGCGGTCGAGGTCGAGCACGGCCACGCCGTCGGCCGTCGTGCGGACCTCCACCACGATCATCGGGATGCCGGCGTCGATCGCGCCTCGGAGGGCCGCCAGCGAGTTGGGCAGGGCCATGTCCTTGGTCGCATCGTCCTTTGTCGGCAGGCTGGTCAGCCCCCCGTTGGCGGCAACAAGGATGCCGGGGCGATCGCCGCGGAGGACGGCCTGAGCGACGGCCAGGCTCATCGGCTCGGGCCGCGCCGCCTCGGCGGAGCTGCCCGGTTCGTCGCTCGACGAGCCCCGCAGACGCTGCCACATCGAACGACACCCGCACGCACCGGCCACGCACGTCGTGAGGATCACAAGCAAGCATGCCCGCCGCTGCATAGCGTCTCTGCCGATGTCGTTGCGAATGGGGCCCCGAATCAGCGCATGATGCTAGCCGGGAACCGTTGTCGTGTCACGATCCAAACGGCCGGCGGTCGGCAGGGGAACGAGGTGATGGGCCCGGGGGGCAGCTCCTGTCGGTTGACGTGTCGTCTTGCCGGATGGTTCTATCTCATTGAGCCTTCGGTTTGATCTCGAGAAGCCCGATGGACACGGGCTGGCCGCTCCCATGGAATTGGTGAGAAGGTACTCGGCTGCCTGACCGGCCCTAGAAGGACCGGCCTAGAAGCCCGGCTTCGCCGGGGAGGCCCGTTGCAACGGGCCAGCGCTCTGGCCGCCTGGTCCGGACCGAGACGTTCGTCCTCGAGAGACATCTTCGGCCAGAGTTTCTTGCGGCAGCGTTGGAATCGTCCCGAACGGTCCGCGGTGTTTCCGGGAACCGATTTCAGGGACCCGACGACCAGCCTTCCTGGACCGCGAATCAGGTTGTGGCACGGTCGCACTAACGTGCTTCAAGGGATGCGGCGTTGCGACCCGCGATGCGACCGCTGGTCATCGCCCAGGCAATGTGGCAGCCGTGGCTCCACATGACGATGCCGCCCATGCCGTTCGAGCCGCCCGCGTAGAGACCCGGTATGACGTGGCCGGAGGTGTCCAGCACCTGCATGTCGCTGTTGATCCGCAGGCCCCCCTCGGTGGTGACGATCCAGCTCTTGACCGGGCCGAGGGCGATGAGCGGCGCCTTGCGAACCGGCGGTCCGAACGACTCGCGACCGAGCGGGTCCTTGGTCAGTCGGCTGACGGCCAGGTTGTAGTCTTGGACCGTTTGTGCGAACGCCTCTGCATCGACACCGATCTTACGGGCGAGCTCCTCGGGCGTGTCGGCCTCGGCATAGACGTCCGGGCGAAGCCGTTTGTAGTCCTTGACGTAGGCGTAGGCGATGTCCGGCGCGGTGGACACGAAGTTCGGCCATTCCGAGAAGACTTCGGCCAGCTCCTGGTCCATCACGATGTAGGCGATCTTGTCCGGCTGTCGGGGGATGGCCAGCTCGGGGTTGTCGATTTCGTTGACGAAGCGTTCGCCCCGGGCGTTGACGAGGATCGCGCCCTTCTCGAAGAGGCTTGTCTCGGGATGCTGCCATGTCACGAGCAGCCGCTTGATCATGCCCTGAAGGAAGCGTTTCGGCATCAAGCCCATGGCCTTGCCCATCAGCTTGGCCAGCAGCGGATTGGCCGGCAGCAGTTGGGCGAAGGGCGGGCGGGGCGGTGCGATGAAGCGGATCTCCGGGCCGTACACGACGTCCATGTTCACCAGGTCGGCGCCGATCTCCTGGGCGAGCCGATGACCGTCTCCGGTCGCGTTCGGGTTGATGCCCTCCACCGAGGCGACCTCGTCCGGCAGATAGGCCGACTTGACCTCCAGGCCGTTGGCATAGTCGCCCGCGCCGAGGATCACACCCTGGTGGGCCCGGATGTCGATCGAGCGGTTCTCGCGTTCGTCGTGGGCACGCACGCCGGTCACGCGTCCCGTCTCGTCGTCGCGATGGAGCTTCGTCGCGCGATGCGCCAGCAGGATGCGGGCGTCACGCGCCAGCAGCTCGCGATGCATCACGGCGATGTAGGCCTTGGCGTTCGGGACGACGTTGTGCATGCGGGGCAAGCGGTTGGGCGGCTCGGGGCTCGGGCCGTGGAACTCCAGGCCCTTGCCGATCAGCCATTCCAGCGTCTCGTGGGCATGCCGCGTGAACACGCCCCGTAGCTCCCAGTTGTTGCGCGGTTCGACGATCGGATTGAACTTGCCGATGTCCTCGTTGTGCCACTCGGGCTTGTCGTCGACGCCGGCGGACTTCTGGATCGGCGTGCATGCGGCCGTAAACGAGCCCACGGCGATGCTGGTCGTCCCGCCGAGTTGGTCCATCTTCTCGAGCACGAGGACACGCGCGCCGGATTCGGCGGCCGACAGCGCCGCGGCGAGACCTGTCCCGCCGCCCCCGACGACGACGACGTCGGTCTGGATGTCCCATTCGGTCGGTGCGGGGGGCTTGGTTGGCGCATCCATTGCAGACACCTCCGATGCTGTGGATGGCGCAAAATTAGACTCACCGCAGGTCGACGTCAATGACCCGTGGCGTCTCCGAAGTCTGCCTCAAAGGCTAGGGACCGGTAGGCGGCGGATTTCGATGGTCGGGCGTCGGCGGGGAGTGCCCGACCGACCGTGAAGACCGGCCGACTATGAAGAAAATTCGAGGACGGTTGCGCATCGAATGGAGTGGTTGAAAGATTTCCACAGGAGGTGTGCTGAGAGATCGATCGACTACGACAATCGGCTTCAATCGCGTACCAACCCGGCCTGGGGTCGGGTTTCAGCGACAGGCCTGATCAGAGTCAACGACGATGTGGCGCGTCGTTCGTCCGTACACTCCGAATGAGTCTCCTTGAGCTTCCACATCCGTCCGTCAGGCCCGCCATCGTGTCTCTGTTTCACGACCCTGATGAAACAGGTGCCGGGATCGTGGAGCATCCACTCAAGCCGTGTCGTATGGAAACGCTTATTCGGTCTTGGCTTGCATCTTGCTTGTGCCTAACCAAGACGCCTGGAGTGTCTCGTTTTGACGGTGAGGCGCTCTTGGTGTCTCATGAGACACCCGGCAGGGAGCCGGCCGACGAAATATCTTACGTAAGATACTAATATATAACACCTTAACTCCCATGCTCCGACGGATGAGCCGCGCGTCGCGCCAGGGCCCTCGACGGGATCCTCCTGCCCTCCTCAAATCTATAAAGTATTACAGGAAAACACGTTAAGACTAATCCCTCCGCGTGGTTCATCGCTTGGCACGCTGCGTGAACATCAGGCTGGGTGGTTGAAGGGAACGCAAGGTAGCTTCTCCAACCCTCAGGAGGTTCGCCCGGACCGTCAGGTTTGGGTCCAGCGCAAAGGCAGAAAGGTAGCGGTGAGCCATGAGCAAGCATCTCGAAGAGAAGAACTCCGGCGATACGTTGGTGCTCGAGAGCAAGAAGCATGACGAGAAGCACGTCAACTGCTGCCATCCCCACGGCACCTGTTCATCGTGCACGCTCAGCGAGGACTGCACGGAGAAGGAGCTCGTGGAGGCGTGCCGCCAGGGCTATCGACAGGCACAGAGGCTGGTTTACGAGCAGTACCATCAGCGTGTTGTCTCGCTCATGATGCGGATGACCGGCGGCGACCCTGAGGAGTCGTTCGACCTGAGCCAGCAGGCCTTCGTCCGCGTCCTGGATCGCATCGGTGACTTCCGGGGGGAATCGGCACTGGGTACGTGGATTCACAGGGTGGCCGTCAACGAGGCCCTCCAACATATTCGCCGTAAGAAGCGGTACCAGAAGATCACGGAGCATATCGCCGAGGATCCCCGCAGGCAGGATTCGGTCCACGAGGATCCGTCCAAGGCGATCGACGTGCAGGCCGCCCTCAAGCAACTGCCCGACAGAATGCGTATGATGGTCAAGCTCCGCTATGAGGATGGCCTGGACTACAGCGAGATCGCCAAGGAGCTGGGAGTCAAGCAGGGAACGGTGGCCTCAGGCCTGAACCGTGCCCGTCGCCAGCTCCGACATCTGCTGCAGTAGGGCCATCCGACAGGACACAAGGGCACCGTTGATGCGCTGCCGCGGGGCGCATCAGCGGGCCTTGAGGAGCGGGGCGGGTGTGATCGGCGGGCCGCCGCTGACTCCGACAGCTCCCCTGAATCGAGCACGGTCTTGGTCACGGCTGGCCAGGTCTGGGCATCCAACCTATAATCGCAGAGATTCGAGGGCCACGGCGCCCCGGACGTGCGAGGGTAGGACCGATACTCAGAGCGCTCGCATGTCGCATCAGTCTGCACAGCCAACATCCTTGGAAACACGGCATGAAGCGGTGGCGGTGTCGGATCTGCGGTTACATCCACGTTGGCCAGGGGCCTCCGGAGCGATGTCGATACTGTGCCGCGCCAAGAGAAGCCTTCGACCTGTTGAAGGACGACGAAACGCCGTCGGCCCGATGGGATATGGACATACGCAACCCTTCGACCTGACCTGCCTCGGGCGCGTAAGGAAGGCGGCGAATCCAGTCAATGAGGTGACATCATGTGGGATTATTCCGAGAAGGTCGTTGACCACTTCCTGAACCCCAAAAATGTGGGTGAGATCGAAGACCCCGACGGTGTGGGCGAGGTCGGTTCGCTGGCCTGCGGAGATGCCCTGCGGCTGACGTTCAGGCTCGGGCCGGACGGACGCATCGCCGACGCGAAGTTCAAGACGTTCGGATGCGCCAGCGCCATTTCGAGCAGCAGCGCCCTGACCGAGATGATCAAGGGCATGACCGTCGAGGAGGCCGAGAAGGTCACCAACCGTGACATCGCCGAGTATCTGGGCGGACTGCCCGAACAGAAGATGCACTGCTCGGTGATGGGGCGGGAAGCCCTCGAGCTGGCGATCCAAAACTACCGCGGCGAGGGCGACGGCAAGAAGCGTGAGCTGGAGGGCGAGATCGTCTGCCACTGCTTCGGCGTGACCAAGGAAGACGCCGAGCGGGTGATTCGCGAGAACCGCCTCAAGAAGATCGAAGAGGTGACGCACTACTGCAAGGCCGGCGGCGGCTGCGAGTCGTGCCATGAGCGCCTCCAGGAGCTGATCGACGAGGTCTGGGCCGAGGACGAGGACAAGGCCAAGTTCGAGGAGAAGAAGCCCAAGAAGCCCTTGACGAACATCCAGAAGATCCGTCTGATCGAGGACACCATCGATCGTGAGATCAAGCCGCGTCTCCGTGCCGACGGCGGCGACATCGAGTTGATCGACGTCGACGGCAACCGCGTGATCGTCGGCATGCGGGGCTCTTGTGCCCAGTGTCAGACCGCCCCGTTCACGATCAAGGAGCTGATCGAGGCGCCGCTGAGAGAGTTCGTGTCCGAAGACCTGGTGGTCGTGCAGGAGGAGAGCGAGTCGTGAACGTCTACCTCGACAACAATGCAACGATGGCGGTGGCCCCCGAGGTCATCGAGGCCATGATGCCCTTCTTCAAAGATAAGTGGGGCAACGCCTCGAGCATGCACCGCTTCGGCAGCGCGGTGGCGCACGACATCACGCTCGCCCGCGAGAAGGTCGCCAATCTGATCGGCGCCCAACCGAGCGAGATCGTGTTCACGAGTTGCGGCACCGAGAGCGACAACACGGCCATCCGAGGCGCGCTCGCCCGCATCCCTGACAAGCGCCATATCATCACGACCAAGGTCGAGCATCCGGCGGTGCGAACCGTGTGCCGTTGGCTTCGAGGTCAGGGCTATCGTCTGACGGAGCTGTCCGTCGACGACAAGGGTCGGCTCGACATGGACGAGCTGCGGGATTCGCTGAACGACGACACGGCGCTGGTGAGCGTCATGTGGGCCAACAACGAGACGGG
The DNA here is from genome assembly GCA_964622545.1 of uncultured Planctomycetales bacterium. Lineage (GTDB taxonomy): Bacteria > Planctomycetota > Phycisphaerae > UBA1845 > JAFGLZ01 > JAFGLZ01. Next base: position 12,576 of record CAZUQM010000027.1, read on the forward strand.
CGTCATCTTCCCGATCGACGAGATCGCCGAGCTGTGTCACGCGCGCGGGGCGATCTTCCATTGCGATGGCGTTCAGGCGGCGGGGAAGATCCCGATCGATCTGGAGAAGACCCCGATCGACCTGATGGCCATGAGCGGTCACAAGCTCCATACGCCGAAGGGCGTGGGCGTCCTCTACGTGCGTCGCGGCACCAAGGTGGCTCCTCTGCTGATGGGCGGTCACCAGGAGCGGGGCCGCCGGGCCGGCACCGAGAACGTCCCGTACATTGTCGGATTAGGCCGTGCGTGCGACCTGGCGGCCGAGACGATGCAGGAGGAGACCGCGCGAGTCAGCGCGATGCGGGATCGGCTGGAGCGCGAGATCCTGGCCGCGACCGACGGATCCGTGGTCAACGGCGACACCAAGGACCGGTTGCCCAACACGACGAATATCAGCTTCGAGTACGTGGAGGGCGAGGCCATCCTGCTGCTCATGGACCAGGTGGGCATCGCCGCCTCGACGGGCAGCGCCTGCGCGAGCGGGTCCCTCGAGCCCAGCCACGTGCTGCGGGCCATGGGCGTCCCGTTCACGTGCGTGCACGGCTCGATCCGCTTCAGTCTGAGCCGCTACAACACCGAAGCGGAGATCGACTACGTCATTGAGCAGGTGCCGCGGATCATCCATCGGCTTCGGGAGATCTCGCCCTACTCGCTGTCCGAGCCGGTGCCGGCCGAGCTGCAAGGCAAGCCGTAGTGCTTTGTGACGCGTGGCGACGGGTCAAATCGGAATGGACGAGTGGGCGAACCTCCTGGTGAGCCAGAGCCGCATCCCAGATCGCGGCTCGGCGGGAGCCACGCCGTCCCGGGCAAGCCATCCTCTCACGCGAGACGAGGCCCTAGCGGAAAACCTCGCGGCATGTCCCAGCCCCCGGTTTGGAGGTCTCGCCTCCGTATGCTATGATCGCAGGCGTCGGACCACCGGCAGAGTTTTGGCGAGTCTGCCGGATTTTCCCTTGACCACCGGACAACCACTGCTACATTTGACAGTCCCTTCCGAGACGCCCCGGCACGGGCCGGCCGGTCGCGGGGGTCCGCTGGCTACCTGTTCGGAGGTTGACCCACTGGGCCGATGAACGTCACGATGTTGGCATCCGCTGGTTATGCTCCGATCCTCGTGCTGCTCGTGGTGGCCGCGGCCATGGCCGCCTTCATCATCATCGCGTCGGCGCTGCTCGGCCCCCACCGTTACGGCAAGACCAAGCACATCCCGTACGAGTCCGGGGTGGACCCGATCGGCGATGCCCGTAAGCGGTTCGGCGTGCGTTACTTCTTGGTTGCCTTGCTGTTTCTGCTCTTCGACGTCGAGGTCATCTTCCTGTGGCTCGGCGCGCCGTTGTTGTTCCGTTCGGGCGCGGGCCAGGCCGAATGGCTCGGCGTCAGCAAGACCTTTCTGATGGTCGAGCTGGCTATCTTCATCGCCCTGTTGACGTTCGGTTTCATCTACGAGTGGCGCAAGGGGGGGTTACGTTGGAACTGAACGACCTGAACCCCGAGACCACGCCGGGCGCCGTCGAGAGCTTCCCGCCCCGGGCTGCTCGTTCCGGGGCCCATTCGGGCGAGGATATCGCCGTCGCCACCCGCCTGGACCACATGGTCCAGTTGATCCGCAAGTACGGCATCAATCTGGCCCGGAAGTACTCGCTGTGGCCCATGCCGTTCGGAACGGCCTGTTGCGCGATCGAGCTGATGGCCACGGCCGCCAGCCGTTACGACGTGGCGCGGTTCGGGGCCGAGGCGATGCGGTTCACGCCCCGCCAGGCCGACTTGGTCATCTGTGCCGGTCGCGTGCCGATCAAGCTCATGCCGATCCTGCAACGCATCTACGTGCAGATGTGCGAGCCGAAGTGGATCATCTCGATGGGAGCCTGTGCCAGCAGCGGCGGGGTGTTCAACACGTATGCCGTCTGCCAGGGCATCGACCAGTTCGTGCCGGTCGACGTGTACGTACCGGGGTGTCCGCCCCGGCCCGAGCAATTGCTCGAGGGCATCATGGCCATCCAGCGGATCGTCGAGACGGAAGGCGTCACGCGAAGCGTCGATCGCCAGGGACTGAAGATCACCGTGTAGAGGGTCGTACGTGGCGGATACGCAGCAAGGACAACCCGATTGGCCGGTGGCCGTCCAGCGGCTGCAATCGCGATTCGCGGACATCGATTTCGCTCCGGCCGAGCTGGTCAGCAGCGACGACACGGTTCGAGGCCAGATCTGCGTTCGTGTCCCGCCCGATCGGCTCGTCGAAGTGATGCGGTTCCTGCACGACGACGCCGATTGCGCGTTCGACATGCTGGTCGACGTGACGTGCGTCGACTACCTGAACTTTCCCGAGGCGACCGACCGGTTCGGCGTGACGTACACGCTGGCGTCGGTGTCGAGGAACCACCGGCTGTGGGTCAAGTGCTTCACGAACGATCCCGACCCGGAGGTCCCGTCGATGACGGGCATCTGGAAGGGCGCGGATTGGCCCGAGCGCGAGGTCTACGACCTGTTCGGCGTTCGCTTCGCCGGCCACCCGGATTTGCGGCGGATCATGACGTGGGAAGGCTTCGGCAGCTATCCGCTGCGTAAGGACTATCCGCTCGAGGGCAAGGGCGAGCGTGTGGACTACCCGATCTACGATCGGACGACTGCTTAGAGGCCGCGATCGATGGCCGTTCAACCCGACATCTCGACGTCGCAACTCACGCGGGACGAAGCCGGCGGCGACCGCTGGACGCTCAACTTCGGGCCGCAACATCCGGCGACGCACGGCACGCTGCACCTCAAGCTTGATCTTGAGGGCGAGACGATCGTCAAGTGCGTGCCGGAGATCGGCTACCTCCACTGCGGCTTCGAGAAGCTGGGCGAGCATCTCGACTACAACCAGTACGTCGTCGTGACCGACCGGATGAACTACCTCTCGCCGGCGGCGAACAACATCGCGTGGCACACGGCCTGCGAGACGCTGATGGGCATCGAGCTGACGCCGCGGTGCAAGGTGCTCCGGACGATGTTCACCGAGCTGGCCCGCGTGCTCGATCACTTCCTGTGCATCGGGGCGGCGGCCCTCGATCTCGGGGCGATGACGGCCCTGGTCTACGGGCTGAACGAGCGCGAGATCATCTACGACCTGTTCGAGGAGGCCTGCGGCGCGCGGTTCACGGTCAGCATCAGCCGGGTGGGCGGGCTCTTTCGTGACATCCCGGACGGCTGGCCCGAGAAGGTCAAGGCCAACCTGCCGCGGCTCGAGAAGGCCATCGACGAGATCCAGGCCCTGCTGGCCAAGAACCGGATCTTCATCGAGCGGACGCAGGGCATCGGCGTGATCACGCACGACCAGGCGATCCAGTGGTCGCTGAGCGGGCCGGCCGCTCGCGCCAGCGGCGTGAAGCGCGATCTCCGCAAGGACGAGCCGTATCTCTGCTTCGCCGAGGACTGGGACGGCCAGGGGGCCTCACCGCTGGCGTTCAAGGTGCCGGTCGCCAAGGGCGGCGACTGCTACGCCCGTTTCATCGTCCGGCTGGAGGAGATGCGGCAGAGCATCGCGATGGTGCGGCTGCTGGCGGACAACATCCCGCCGGGGCCCGTCAACACCACGCCGAACGCCAAGGTGACGCTGCCGCCGAAGGACGAGATCTACTTCTCGATCGAGGGGTTGATCCATCACTTCGAGCAGGTGATGACCAACCGCGGCTTCACCCCGCCGGTCGGCGAGGCCTACGGGGCGATCGAGGCGCCGAACGGCGAGCTGGGCTTCTACCTGGCCAGCGACGGGGGGCGGTGTCCCTACCGGGCTCGCTGTCGGCCGCCGAGCCTGATGAACTACCAGGCCTTTCCGCTGATGATCGAAGGCCACCAGATCAGCGACATCGTGGCCGTGCTCGGCAGCATGAACATCATCGCCGGCGAGCTGGATCGCTAGGCGGGTTGCAGGGAAGTTGGGAAGGGATGGACACGTGATGCAAGGTGGGCGGCCCACCTCTTCCGAGGTGGGGGACACGAATTCGGGCGGGAGTCTTCGCGTCCCCCACGGCTGAAGGCATGGGCCACTCTTGGGAGGTTCTTCCAGAAGCGTTGTACGGTTTTCTGCTGGGAACAGCGTCGTGTTGGCGCCGGCGTGAAGGCGGGCCGGGGGTTATCGCGACCCGCAACGAGACAGACACCATGGCTTGGAAGACGATTGATCGACAGACCGACCCGATCCCCGAGGGCTCGGGCCCCGTGCTTTGTGAAGAGGCTCGCAACAAGATCCGGCACTTCATGGATCGGTACGAGAACACGCGGGGTGCGCTGATCCCCGCGTTGCACGTGGCGCAGGACTCGGCCGGTCACCTGTCGCTCCAGGTGATGAAGGAAGTCGCCGAGTGCCTCGGCATCAATCCGTCGGACGTGATCGACACGACGTCGTTCTACACGCACTTCTGGACGCACGCTCGCGGCAAGAAGGTCATCGTCGTCTGTCGGAGCATCACGTGCCAGATGGCCGGCGGCGATGCGGTGCTCCAGGCGGTGAAGGACGAGCTGGGCATCGACGAGCACGAGACCACGCCGGACGGCAAGTACAGCCTGATCACCGAGGAATGCCTGGCCGGCTGCGATCACGCGCCGTGCATGCTGATCGGCGAGCGGCTCTGCGAGCGGGTCAAGCCGGAGGAGGTTCCGGCGATCCTGGCCGACGAGGATAACGACAAGATCGACGTCCCTCGCAGCTATCTGTATGACGGCGTACCGAACCCACAGAGCCCGGGCGAGTCGGCGGCACCGGCCGAACAGCAGGATCAAGACGAGCAGACGTGATGGGCTAAATCTATGGCGAAGTTTCAACCGGTCTTGACGCGGAACTACGGCGCGGCGAACTCGCGCTCGCTCGAGGTCTATCAAGAGCGTGGGGGTTACCAGGCGCTGAGCAAGGCCTTCGAGATGGGCGCCGAGGCCGTCGCCGAGGAGGTCAAGAAGGCCGAGCTGCGCGGGCGCGGTGGCGCGGGCTTCCCGGCCGGCGTGAAGTGGGGCTTCCTGCCGCCCGACCGCGAGGTGACGTACCTGTGCGTCAACTGTGACGAGGCCGAGCCGCCCACGTTCAAGGATCGCACGCTCGTCGAGAACGATCCGCACCAGCTCATCGAGGGCATCCTGATCTCGGGCTACGCCACGCGAACGACGACGGCATACGTCTACATGCGGGCCGAGTTCCACGAGCAGTTTCACATTTTGCAGAAGGCGATCGACGAGGCCTACAAGGCCAACCTGATCGGCCGGAAGATCATGGGCTCGGACTTCACGATGGACATCTACATCCATCGCGGCGCCGGCGCCTACGTCTGCGGCGAGGAGACCGGCCTGATCGAGAGCATCGAGGGCAAGCGCGGCTGGCCGCGCATCAAGCCCCCGTTCCCGGCCGTGGCGGGCCTGTTCGGCAAGCCCACGGTCATCAACAACGTCGAGACGCTCTGCTGCGTGCCGCACATCATCCGCGAGGGCGCCGAGTGGTTCACCAGCATCGGCCCGAAGGGCAGCTACGGCCCGAAGGTCTTCGCCGTCAGCGGGCCGGTGAAGCGCCCCGGCGTGTTCGAGGCGGCCATGGACATCAGCGTCCGCGATCTGATCTTCGGCGAGGACTTCGCCCAGGGCATGGCCGACGGCGAGGAGGTCCAGGGCGTGCTGCCGGGCGGGATCTCGATGGGCATCCTGACCGCCGACGAGCTCGACTGCATGCTCGACTTCGACGACGTCCGCAAGCACGGGCTGCTCGGACTGGGCACCGGGGCGGCCGTGGTCGTGCCCAAGAGCGTCGACATCCGGATGGTGCTGCTGAACCTGGCCCATTTCTACGCGCACGAGTCGTGCGGTCAGTGCACGCACTGCCGCGAGGGCACGGCGTGGATGGCCAAGATCGCCCAGCGGATCGCCGACGGCAGGGGGCGCCTCGAAGACCTCGACCTGCTCATCGACATCAGCAAGAACATGGGCATGATGCCGGGCATGAACATCTGCGGGCTGAGCGACGGGGCGGGCTGGCCGATCCGCAGCGTCGTCGAGAAGTTCCGCACCGAGCTGGAAGAGAAGATCAAGGCCCAGCCCGAGGGCGTCGCCGAGCAGGCGCTCGAGGCGATCAACCCGGCCTACTACGAGGGCGCGGGCCGACTGAACGGGAGCTGAGCTGGCTAGGACGGAATGCGAGCCGTGCGGTACAGTCGTCCCGGCTGTGCCTCGCCCGGCCGAAGGCGGCTGGGGCCACATGAGGCGAACTGAGCGATTATGCCTACGATCACGATAGACGGGCGAGAGGTCACCTGCCGCGAGGGCATCAGCGTCCTCCAGGCGGCGCTCGACGCCGGGTTCAACATCCCGTACTACTGCTATCACCCGGGGCTCAGCATCGTCGCGTCGTGTCGGCTGTGCCTGATGGAGATCAAGATGCAGGACCCCCGCACGGGGGACCTGGCCTGGTCGCCGAAGCTCACGCCGAGCTGTCAGATGCCCGTCAAGGACGGCATGGAGGTCCGGTTCAACAGCGAGATCGTCGAGAACAACCAGCGCCGCGTGATGGAGTATCTGCTGCTGAACCATCCGCTGGATTGTCCCGTCTGCGATCAGGCGGGCGAGTGTTGGCTGCAAGACTACAGCCTCCAGTTCGGCCACGCCGTCTCGCGGATGGTCGAGCCGAAGCACAAGAACCCGAAGAAGGACATCGGCCCGCACACCCTGCTGTATCAAGACCGCTGCATCATGTGCTCGCGGTGCGTCCGCTTCTGCCGCGAGGTCTCGGGCTCGAGCGAGTTGTGCGTGGTCAACCGGGGCCACAACAACGAGATCGACGTCTTTCCGGGCGTGCCGTTGACCAACGCGCTCCAGGGCAACGTGGTGGATATCTGCCCGGTGGGCGCGATGCTGGACAAGAAGTTTCTGATGACCCAGCGGGTGTGGCTGCTGAACTCGGTCGAGAGCGTGTGTCCGATGTGCAGTCGCGGCTGCACGATCCGGATCGACCACAACATGGGCAAGGTGTGGCGGCTCAAGCCCCGCTTCAACCCGCACGTCAACGGGTGGTGGATGTGCGACGAGGGCCGTTTCGGCTGGGACCGCATCGCCGACGCCCGCCGGCTCAAGGGCCCGACGGTCCGGCGCGGCGGGGCGGCCGAGCCCGTCGATTACCAGGATGCCTATGAGATCGCGCGGTCGCATCTGTCGCGGATCGGCCAGATCGACGAGGGCACGCACGTGGGCGTGGCGCTGTCGCCCTACATGAGCTGCGAGGAAGCGTGGCTGCTCGCCTCCTTCATCAAGGAGATCGCCCCGAAGGCGATGTTCGCGGTCCTGCCGGCGCCGCGCGTCGGTGAGGATCAGGTCTTCCCGATCGGCGCGCCGCGCGACAAGGCCCAGTTCATCATCAGCGCCGAGAAGGCGCCGAATCGGTTGGGCGTCGAGAAGGTGGTGCTGGCCGCCAGCGGTCGTCACGCCTCGACGTTCGAGGATTTCATCGTCGAGATCGGCAGCGGTCGGTTGACGGCCGCGTGGGTCGCCTCCGGCTCGCCGGAGCCCTGGGGCGATACCGAGCTGATCAAGGCGGCCGAGCATCTCGAGTACCTCGTCGTGCAGGACTACCTTCACGGCCTGCTCAGCGAGACGGCCAACCTCGTGCTGCCGATGTGCGCCTGGGCCGAGCGGGAAGGGTCGTTCATCAACGACCAGGGACTGCTTCAGCGGTTCCAACGGGCGGTGCAGCCGCCGGACGGACTGATGTCGGACGGGCAGGTTCTGTTTGAACTGGCCGGTCATCGTGGTGTATATAACGCGGGTCGTGTCCGCCAGATGATGGCCGAGGCGGGCATGAGCGAGTTCCAGGCCACACACGACGCGCCGGCCGAGCCGGCGCACGTGCACTAGCGGGCGGCGGAGCCCGGAGCGCGTCGCAGAGGACCGATGCTAGCCAACATCATCACCGACATCCTGACCGACGCCGACCTCGGCTTTCCCATCGTGCTGATGGTGGTGCTCATCGCCATCTTCATGACGATGGTGGCCTACTCGACGTTCTACGAGCGGAAGGTGGCCGCGTGGATCCAGGATCGGTACGGCCCGAACCGGGCCGGTCCGTGGGGCTTGCTCCAGCCCATGGCCGACGGCCTGAAGTTCTTCGTCAAGGAGGACTTCCTGCCCGACCACGCCGACAAGCCGCTCTTTATCATCGCACCGGCACTGGCGTTCATCATCGCCCTGGCCGGCATCGCGGTGATCCCGTGGGGGGGCACGATCGAGTGGTTCGGCAGCGAGCCCATGCCCGTACAGGTCGCCAGCGTCGACATCGGCCTGCTGTACCTGCTGGCCGTCGGTTCGATGGCCGTCTACGGCGTGCTGCTGGGCTCATGGGCCAGCAACAACAAGTACTCGTTCTTCGCGGCGATGCGCTCGGCGGCCCAGACGCTCAGCTACGAGGTCCCCCTGGGCCTGGCGATCCTGGTGGTCGTCCTGTGCAGCGGCGAGCTGCGGCTCGAGGAGATCGTCCGCTGGCAGACGATGGGGACGGCTGAATCGGTTGCGACGTGGAACGTCTTCCTGCATCCGGTGGCGTTCCTGCTGATGTTCACCTGCGCCCTGGCCGAGACCAACCGGCTGCCGTTCGACCTGGTCGAGTGCGAGCAGGAGCTGGTCGGCGGCTTCCATACCGAGTACAGCTCGATGAAGTTCGCGCTGTTCTTTTTGGGCGAGTACGGGCACATGATCGTCAGCGGCGCGTTCATGGTGGCGCTCTTCTTCGGCGGCTTTCAACCGATCCCGTGGGTGGGCTTCCTGACCGAGAGCACGGCGTGGTACGCGGCCCTGGGTCGAATCGCCGTGTATTTCGCGAAGGTCGCGGTCTTCATCTTCATCTTCATGTGGATTCGGTGGACGCTGCCCCGGTTCCGGTTCGATCAACTGCTCGGGTTGGCGTGGAAGGCCTTCGTGCCGCTAGGCTTGGCGCTGGTGGCATGGGCCGGAGCGCTGGCGTATATGGATGCGGCGCGAACCTATTGGGCCCCGCTTGGCGAGATCATCCTGCTGATCGTGGGGATGCTGGTCGTCGCCGTTGCCGGTAGCCGGCTGACGGGGCGACAGGCGAGCCTTCCACCGGTTGCTGTTGCGGGCCAGGCATAGTGAGAGGCCATGGCTGACTGGAAAGAGACCGACATCATCGAGATCGACGAGCCGCGGCTCAACCCCGCCCAGTTGATCTACCTGCCGGAGATCCTCGCGGGGCTGAAGCTGACGCTCATGCACTTGTTCGGCAAGAGCAAGGGCCGCGATCACTTCGTCGTGCAGTATCCCGAGGAGCGTCGGGAGGATCCGGCGACGTACGAGCACGGCGAGCGCGTGGGCAAGGCGGGATTGCCGCTGCGGATTCGCGGCTACCGCGGCCTGCACCGCCTCAACCGCGACGAGCACGGCAACGTCGCCTGTGTTGCCTGCTTCATGTGCTCGACGGCGTGTCCGGCGCACTGCATCCACATCGAGGGCGACGAGGCGCCTTGGGACTATCGCGAGAAGTATCCCAAGACGTTCTGGATCGACGAGCTGAGGTGCATCTACTGCGGCATGTGCGAGGAGGCCTGTCCGGTCAACGCCATCGAGCTGACCTACGAGTACGACAAGGTCGGCATGAGCCGCGAGGAGATGATCTACGACAAGGAGGCCCTGCTGGCCGTCTACGATCGGACCAAGGGCCGGAAGTCGAGGGAGAACCCGCCCATCACGGGCTACCCGGAGACGGGCCACCCGCAGGATTGAGGCGCGGTCGACGGGCCTCGGTGGTGGGGATGAGAGCGACGTGGCGCGGTCGTCGCCGGCGACAGAGCGCGGTCTGTTGATAAGAAGGTGAGTCGAGCTTGAGCAGCTTTCTGAGCTACCTCCTGTTCTACCTGGTGCCGCTGATCGGCGGCGTGGCCGTGTATCTGGCCATGCCCGGACGGCGGGACGTGTCGCGCGCCGCGCCGATCGTGCTCGGCGCCATCGCCGTCGGCGCGATGATCGGCGTGCTGACCCGCCAGATGGGACACAGCCTGGTACTCTTCTACGTGCTGGCCGGGCTCGCGGTGATCGGGGCGGCACGTGTGGTCACGCATCGCAAGCCGGTCTATTCGGCCGTCTACTTCATCCTGCTCGTGGTGAGCGTCGCGGGCGTGGCGATCCTGGCCGGGGCCGAGTTCCTCGCCGCGGCCCTGATCATCGTCTACGCCGGCGCGATCCTGGTGACGTACGTGTTCGTGATCATGCTGGCCCAGCAGCCCACGCCGGCCGAGTACGACGTCGAGGCGCGGGAGCCGTTGTTCGCCGTGCTGGCCGGGTTCGTGCTGATCGCGTGCCTGTCGGCGGTGATGGTCACGAGCTACGGCGAGGTGGTCCGGGGGGTCAAGGCGGCGGAATCCGCCGCGGCGTCGGGCCAGGTGGTGGAGGCCGCTCAGGGCAGCGCGACCGACGTCGACTGGCGGCGGAGCAACACCCTCAAGCTCGGCGCCGAGCTGCTGACGACGTACGCGGTGGCCTTCGAGGCCGCCGGCGTGCTCCTCTTGGTGGGCATCATCGCCGGCATCGCGCTGGCGACGCGGCGGCATCTGGGTGTCGCCGAGCATAGCGGAGAGCGGATGTGAACCCCGACCCGGTCTTTCTGGTGACGTTCCAGTACCATTGCATGGTGCTCGGCGCGATCCTGTTCGGGCTCGGCCTGATCGGGTTCGTCTCGCGCCGCAACATGATCATCATGTTTCTCAGCACCGAGGTCATGCTCCAGGGCGTGTTGGTGAACCTGCTGGGCTTCAATGCCCTGCACGATTTTCCGCTCAACGGTCAGTCGTTTGCGCTGTTCATCCTGGTCATCGCGGCCGTCGAGGCGGCTTTGGGGCTGGGTTTGATCGTCTATCTCTATCGGCTGCGGGGTTCGCTGGACAGCGAGGTCTGGCAGGCGATGAAGGGCTGAGCACCGAGGCGCGGTCCGGCCTGTCCGGGCCCTTGCGAGGAAAGCGACGACACCCGTGCTGGCAAGTTGGCACACAAGCTGTCTAATCCCGTTGCTGCCGCTGCTGGGCGTGGCCGTGGTGGGCGTGTTCATTCGCGTGCTCGGCGGTCGAGCCCACTGGCCGATTATCCTCGGTGTGGGCGGCGCGTTCGTCGTGTCGATGGGGCTGTGGCTCGGCGGGACGGCGGCCGAACCCTCGCCGATCGACATCTACCAGTGGGTGCCCTCCGGGGCGGGGGTGAGCGCCTACTTCGACATCAACTTCCTGATCGATCCGCTCACGATCGTCATGCTGCTGACGGTCACGAGCGTCAGCACGCTGGTGGTGATCTACTCGGTCGGGTACATGCGCGAGCACGACGGCCATCCGGAGCGTGGGTACGAGCGTTTCTTCGCCTTCCTGGGCCTGTTCGTGTTCTCGATGACGAGCCTCGTGCTGGCGGGCAATTTCCTGTTGCTCTACTTGGGGTGGGAGGCCGTCGGGCTGTGCAGCTATCTGCTGATCGGTTTCTACTATCAGAAGCCGGAGGCCGCCGCCGCGGCCAAGAAGGCGTTCCTCGTCAACCGCATCGGTGATTTCGGCTTCGGGCTGGGCGTCCTGCTGATCTACTTCACGTACGGTTCGCTCGATTACGCCACGGTGTTCGAGGCCACGCGGCTCGCGCTGGAGGGCGAGGCCGACAAGCTCGCCCACGTCGCGATCACCGTGGATGCCGAGCAACTGGTCCACACGCTGGAGCACACGAACCGTCTGACGTGGATCGCCTTGCTGCTGTTCTGCGGTGCGGTCGGCAAGAGCGCCCAGATTCCGCTTTACGTCTGGTTGCCCGACGCGATGGAGGGCCCGACGCCGGTCAGCGCCCTGATTCACGCGGCCACCATGGTCACCGCCGGCGTGTACATGGTCGCCCGGTGCGGGGTGATCTTCGCCCACTCCGAGACGGCGATGACGGTCGTGGCCTGGGTCGGCGGCCTGACGGCCCTGTTCAGCGCGACGATCGCCCTGGCCCAGTACGACCTCAAACGCATCCTGGCCTATTCGACGGTCAGCCAGCTCGGGTACATGTTCCTCGCGCTGGGCTGCGCCGCCCCGGCCGCGGCGATCTTCCACCTGCACACGCACGCCTTCTTCAAGGGGCTGCTGTTCCTGGCCGCCGGCAGCGTGATGCATGCGATGGCCGGCGTGATCGACGTTCGTAAGCTCGGTGGGCTCAGCAAGCAGATGCCCGTGACGTGCATGACGTTCTGGCTAGGCGGGCTCGCGCTGGCGGGCTTCCCGCTGACCAGCGGTTTCTTCAGCAAGGACGAGATCGTCGCCTCGGCGCTGAGCCACAGCCCGATCCTGGGCACGATGGCCCTCGTGACGGCCGTGATGACGGCGTTCTACACCTTCCGCGCGATCTTCATGACGTTCCACGGTGAGCCGAGGCTGCCCGAGGGCTCGCACCCGCACGAGCAGCCGCGGGTCATGACGGTGCCCCTGATGATCCTGGCGGTGGGGGCGATCTTCGCCGGCTGGTGGAACTTCCCGGCCGGTTGGCTCGGTCACTACCTCGAGCCGTCGCTGACCGTCCACCACGGTCACGGACACCACGGTCATGCATGGGGCGTGATGGCGTTCTCGGCGCTGCTGTCGGTGGTGGGGATCGCTACCGCGTATGTGATGTACCTGCGCAGCCCCTCGGTGGCCGAGGGCGTGGCCAGGACGTTCAGCCCGGTCCACCGGCTGCTGAACAACAAGTGGTACGTCGACGAGATCTACGACGCCGTTCTCATCCAGCCGCTTCGCACGCTGGGGCGGCTGTGTTGGACCATCGACGACTGGGGCATCGACGGCATCATCTGGATCGTCACGGCCATCCCGCGTGGGACGGCCTGGATCTTGCAGCAAGTGTTCCAGCGCGGCGCGTTGCAGGGCTACGCCCTGAGCGGCGCGCTGGCGATCGCGATCCTGCTGGCGATCGTCTTGGCGAGGATGTGACGGGCCGCTGACGCGGCCGGATCGAAGGGACGGATGTGGACCTTCTGAGCGAGTGGATCCTGACGCTGATCATCTTCCTGCCGCTGGCGGGGGCGGGGCTGCTGTGCGTCGTGCCGTCGGCCTCGGCCGGGACGATCCGCGGCCTGGCCCTGCTGACGGCGGTCGTGACGTTGCTCCTGACCGTGGCGGCGGTCGGGATGTACATCGGCGATCCGAACGCCTTGCAGGGCGGCTATACGCTCGAGCAGGATGTCCCCTGGGTGGGCGGTCAGGGTCCGCTGGCCGTGCTGGACATCCGCTACCACCTCGGGCTCGACGGCGTGAGCCTGTGGCTGTTCGTCCTGACGGCGATCCTGACACCGCTGGCGATCTGGGCGAGCTACTCGGCCATCCAAGAGCAGGTCAAGCTGTACTACATCCTGATGCTGCTGCTGCACACGGGCATGCTGGGCGTGTTCTGTGCGATGGACCTGCTGCTGTTCTACATCTTCTTCGAGTTCACGCTCGTGCCGCTCTTCTTCCTGATCGGGATCTGGGGCGGCAAGGAGAAGCGCCGCGCGGCCCACAAGTTCTTCATCTACACCGTCGCGGGCAGCGTGCTGACGTTCACGAGCATCCTGTACCTGGCCTGGAGCGGTTACAGCAACGCCGACGCGATGACGCCCGAGCGGATCCGCAGCGTCGTCGCGGCCGACATGCCGGAGGGCACGAGCGACGCGACGATCGACAAGAAGGTCGCCGAGCTGTCGGGCAAGAAGTTTAGCTTCGACATCCAGCGGCTCTACTTGCAGGCCCGCCTGGGGCTGATCCCGGCGTCCGTGCAGTGGTGGGCCTTCATCGGCATGATCATCGGCTTCGCGATCAAGGTGCCGCTCTTCCCGGTGCATACGTGGTTGCCGCTGGCCCATACCGAAGCCCCGACCGCCGGGTCGGTCATCCTGGCCGGCGTGCTGCTCAAGCTCGGAACGTACGGCCTGCTTCGCTTCGCCCTGCCGATGCTGCCGGAAGCCGCGATGGCGCTGGGCCCGTTCATGGGTGGGCTGGCCGTGGCGGGCATCATCTACGGCGCCCTGGCCGCGTGGGTGCAGAACGATATCAAGAAGCTGGTGGCTTACTCGTCGGTCAGCCACCTGGGCTTCTGCGTGCTGGGCATGTTCAGCTTCCAGCTCGCGGGCCTGACCGGCTCGCTGATCTACATGGTCAACCACGGGCTGAGCACGGGGGCGCTGTTCCTGATCGTCGGGATGATCTACGAGCGGTACCACACGCGGCAGTTCAACGATCTCGGCGGGCTCGCCCGCAAAATGCCGATCATGACGTTCTTCCTGATCGTCTTCACGCTGTCGAGCATCGGGCTGCCGGGCCTGAACGGCTTCGTCGGCGAGTTCCTCGTGCTGCTCGGCACGTTCACCTCGACCGGCCCGCTCGGCATCCCCTATGCGGCGGTCGGGGCCACGGGCATCATGCTGGGTGCGGTCTACATGCTCTACATGTGCGGGCGGGTGCTGTTCGGGCCGGTCATTGAGCCCCCCCACACACCGGATACGTCGCGCGGGCTGTCTGAGGACCTGACGCCGCGCGAGATCGGCGTGCTGGCCCCGCTGGCGATCATCTGCGTGATCATCGGCGTCTATCCGCGCTCGGTGACGGGCACGATGCAGCCCGCCCTGGAGCGCCAGATACTCAACCGCATGGCCGCGAACGTGAAGGTCGAGAAAGCCGCCGACCACAAGCACCATGCTCAGGCGATGCTGGACGACGTCGTGCTTCAGATCGACGGACCGGGCGGCCGTGCCAGGGCGGCCCATGGCTTCGGCCGTGGGGGACGCGAATCGTCGGCCGAATTCGTGCCCTCCGCCTCTGAAAGGGTGGGTGAGCCGGGTCTCGCCGACCGATCAGAGATTCTTGCAGACAGCTTAGCGGATCGGATGGGCGCAACAGGGCCGACCCCACAACCAATCGGACGGTGAACGTGCTAGCAGCAGGTTACATCTCGGCACTGGCTCCGGAGCTGATCATCCTGGCCGCGGCGATCGCGGCCTTGGTCATCGGGATGATCGGCAAGGGGCGAGGTAGTGGGTTGGTCTTCCTGGTCGCGATCGTCGGCGTGATCGCGGCCGGCTACGTGACCTACGACGCTTGGGGTGGCTCGACGTGTTCGGCTTGTGCCGCCTGCGTCCACGAGGCGGCCGCCGGCGATGACGGGCTGGCCGGTATCCGTCTCGGTTCGCTGGCCAGCTACACCCGCCTGATCGCGCTGGTCATCGGGGCGTTGGTGTTGCTGGTGACGTGGCACCTGCCGGGCGGGGCCGATCGGGGTGAGTTCATCAGCATGGTCCTGTTCAGCATGAGCGGGGCGATGCTGACGGGGCTGGCGGACGACCTGGTCGTGCTGATCCTCGCGCTCGAGCTGGTCAGCATGCCGACGTACGTGCTGGTGGCGACGGGCCGACAGGACCTCCGTGCCCAAGAGGCCGGCGTCAAGTACTTCTTCCTGGGGGCGATGGCCTCGGCCGTGGCGGCCTATGGCTTCAGCTTCTTGTACGGCCTGGCCGGCACGACGGCGATCTCGACGCCGCATCCGGATCAGACCGCGACCATCGCCCAGGCGCTGCTCGACGGGCCGACCGGCTTCATCGTCGTGGCGGGTCTGACGCTCTCGATCTTCGGGTTGGCGTTCAAGGTCGCGGCCGTGCCGCTGCACTTCTATGCGGCCGACGTCTACGAGGGGGCGGCGGCTCCCGTGACCGGCATGCTGGGCTTCATGCCCAAGCTGGCCGGCTTCGTCGCCCTGGCCAAGATCCTCGGCGCGATGGGCGGCGACCTGCCCGGCGTGGTCTACTGGCTCGTCTGGGGTCTGGCCGCGGCCACCATGATCATCGGTAACGTGCTGGCCCTGATGCAGACCAACGTCAAGCGGATCCTCGCCTACAGCAGCATCGCCCATTCCGGCTACATGCTGGTGGCGCTGCTGGTCGGGCCGGAGCTCATGTCGGGCTCGCCGATCCGCGACGGCATCGGCGCGATGCTGTTCTACATCTTCATCTACGGCGCTACGAATCTCGGGGCGTTCGCCGTCATCGGGCTCCTACGCGTTCGCGGCGACAGCGAAGGCGACCGATTGGACGACCTCGCCGGCCTGAGCCAGGCCCATCCGCTCACGGCCCTATGTCTGGCGATCTGCGCGTTCAGCCTGATGGGTATGCCTCCCACGGCCGGCTTCTTCGGCAAGGTCTACATCTTCGGCTCGGCCGTGTCCCTCAGCGAGGGCGATCCGCACAAGGTCTCGATGATCGTGCTGGCCGTCATCGGCGTCCTGACCTCGGCCATTGGTGCGGCGTATTACCTTCGCATCATCGCGGCCTGCTATCTGCGCGAGCCGACGGGTGAGATCCGCCTGGTCGGTTGCGGATTGCTCCGGCTCGGCGTCGGGCTGGCGGCCGTGATCGTGATGGCCGCCGGGCTCGCTCCGGCACGCATCATCGGCACCGCCCGCGAGGCCGCCGACGAGGTCCGGCCCGTGGCCGAAAAGGGCCCGACCACGCGTCCGGCTCCCACGGCCAAGAGCCCCGCCCCCACGCTCACCGTGGACGAGGCATCCTGATAACCCCTTGCGCCATCGGATCAAAGAGCAATCACAGGGCGCAGCCCCGGCGGATGTGCTGCTACTCTTGAAGTTACCGAGCCAGTAGGGGATACTACTATGCTCGTTAGGATTGGGGCCAAGCGATGCGGGCCAGTAGAGGAGACGAGGCGACTATGGCAAACGTGAACGACGGGTTTCAGTTGGATAGACGGACGTTTCTGAAGGGTGTTGCCGCGACAACGGCCGCGGCTACGCCGCTTTCGAGCCTGGCCGCCGCCGAATGCGACGGGGCCAAGAGCTGTGTGGCCAAGGCCGAACGGGATGTCTTCGCCAAAGGTGAGGACGCCGATCGGAAAGACGTGAAGAAGGCCGTTGATGTCCTCGTGATGAAGCTGTCCGGCAAGGGCAACGTCGATGAGGCCTGGCGGACGTTCGTCTCGCCCAAGGAGGTCGTCGCGGTCAAGTTCAACGGCCTGTTCCGTCGCGCCTCGACCAGTCCCAGCCTCGTTTGGGCGGTGTGCCGCGGCCTGGTCGACGCCGGACACGCCGAGGACAAGATTCTGGTTGTCGACTGGCGCGAGCGCGACTACAAGACGGCAGGGGTCAAGCCGTTCGACGACATGCCGAATCTGGTGTTCAAAGCCGCGGACTCCGCTTGGGACGGCGAGGTCATGGCCGGCCCGGTCAAGACGCGTCTGACGAAGGTGCTGACGCAAGAGGTCGACGCGATCATCAACCTGCCGCGGCTCAAGCATCACATCCGCGCCGGCGTGACGGTCTGCATGAAGAACCACCTCGGGTCGGTGGCCAACCCGCGCGACTTCCACGACAAGATTGAGTCGATCGCGGAGCTGAACATGCTTGCGCCGATCGCCAAGAAGACGCGGTTGGGCATCTGTGACGCGATGATCGGCATCCTCGATCGCGGCCCGCAGTATGGCGGAAAGCACTGCACCTGGCCGGGCAAGAGCCTCTTGGCCTCGACCGACGTCGTCGCCCTGGATGCCGTCGGTGCCGACATGATCGAAAAGGCCCGCAGGGCCAAGGGCGCCGGCACGACCCGGCCCCGTCCGGTCCACGTACCGCACGCGCAAGAGATCGGCCTGGGCATGGCCGACCTGAAGAAGATCAGCGTGGTCAAGGTCTAGCACCGAGCCACGCGGCGATCCACGAATCCGCGCCGTCCGTCGGACCACCGGTGGGCGGCGTTTTCTGTTGGCATCGGCGCGTGGTTCGAGAGGCTTCGCTGTTCTGCCGTGATGGGACATCTGGCATAGCTTCCGGCCGAGCGTCGGCCGGTCATGGTGGGTTTTTTTTCGAATAGCCAAGCGATCCCGACGACAGTATAGTTGAGGTATATGACATTGCCTCTCGAGGTTCCCGACGGTGGCGTTGTCCGGCGTTGAGCCGGATGGTGCCGACCGCACGTTACGGCATGGTTGTTTCGCGAAAGGTGGCGAGCCTTGAAGCGGAACGTCCTTCGACTAGGCCTACCTCGCAGCAAGCCCCGTGCTCGCTCGTCGAGTCGGTTTGCCTTCACGTTGATCGAGCTGCTTGTCGTGGTGGCGATCATCGCGTTGTTGATCGCAATCCTCTTGCCGTCGCTTAGCAAGGCCCGAGAGCAGGCGCGGACGACCCTGTGCATGACTCGCATGGCCATGCTTGCCAAGTGTTTCGTCCTGTATGCCGATGACTTCAACGAAACGCCGCCGTTCATGGGGCGCGGTTGGGAGGACTGCGACTTCGTCAATCTGGACACGGAGGTCTGGCCCGACCAATCTGGGCTGACCTTGGAAGACCTTGCTCGGCTCGAAGACTGGCTCATGCCCGACATGCCGGATTTCTGGCTGCTCCATAGCGACGACTGGCCGGAATACTCGGACGTTCGCAACGGCCGACTCTTCACGTACACCCGCTTCGCATCCCTTTACCGCTGTCCGGAGTTCGAGCGTTTGCGTGATCCGTCGAAGTCGCAGAACGTGTTCAACTACGTCCGGGCGGTGTATGGTCGAAAGTGGTATCACCGGGGCGACCCCGAGGGCGTGCCGCCGTCGCGCTACGTCACGTCGCCGGAATCCGACAACTGGTGCGGACAAGCCGGCCCCATTCTCAAGCTCAGCCAGGTGCACGCTCCCGCCTCGTTGAAGATGGTCATCGATGAACAGTGGGATCGGCACGTGGCCGCCCCGATCGATCAGTTTCAGCAGGCGGGGCAAGGCCTGCTTGAGGCGGCGATTCATGAGCAATGGTTCGCCGCCGATTGTATCTTCGGTACGTGGGGCAGTGAGATCGGCCGCTACCACGGCGCCCCGGGGCGAGCCAATATCGTGCCCGATCCGGTTCGCGCGAAGATACCCGAGGTCAAGAGCGGCGGCATAGCGTTTTACGACGGCCACGTCGACCTCGAGCGGGACCCCTTGCCCGAGCGCTACATTGATCTGCCCAGTCTGGCTTGGGGCATGGGCGTGCTGGTCGATTGGATCCAGGGCCAGATTTTCGCCCAGCGTGGCGTGAACGTGCCGCCGAACGGTTTTGACTGGGCAATGTTCCTTCGCTGACGACAGATCCTTTGGTCGTACGTATCGGCTTGTCCGTACCGGACGCAGATTACTCCACATGCTGACCCGCCAACCGGCGCAGGGCCTTCTCGGTCCAGTCGTCGTGCAGCATCAAATCGCGGCGAATCTGGAGATGAAGCTTTTCGAGCCGGCGTTGCGTGTCGTCGAACATCCGAATCCATCGCTGGCCCTTCAGCGGGTCCGCCGACGGTTTGCCGGCCGCGCGCCGCGCCCACCGCGGGCCGTGGTTCTGGACCAGGTCGTCCTCGAGGCTCAGGAAGAACTGCGAGCTACCGGGGTCGCCCTGCCGACCCGCCCGGCCGATGAGCTGCAGGTCGATCCGCCGCGCGTCGTGCCGCTCGGTGCCGATGACGTGCAGGCCGCCGAGCTCGGCCACGCCTCGGCCCAGGACGATGTCCGTGCCGCGACCGGCCATGTTCGTCGCGATGGTGATCTTGCCCCGCCGGCCCGCCTCGGCGACGACCTGGGCCTCGCGCTCGTGCTCTTTGGCGTTGAGGACGGCGTGCTGGAGGCCCGCCTCGGTGAGCCGTGCCGAGAGCATCT
This sequence comes from uncultured Planctomycetales bacterium, assembly GCA_964622545.1. GTDB lineage: Bacteria > Planctomycetota > Phycisphaerae > UBA1845 > JAFGLZ01 > JAFGLZ01. Next base: position 32,267 of record CAZUQM010000027.1, read on the forward strand.
CGCTTACGCCGACGTTACGCGTGCCGACCAGCACGGGGCGGCCTTGCTCATGCGTGGTCTTGATCGCCTGCTCGATGGCGTCGAGCTTGGCGGCCATGGTCGCATAGACGCCGCCGGGCAGTTGCGTCCGACGCAGCGGACGGTTCGTCGGGATCGGTACGACGGGCAACGCGTAGATGGCCCAGAACTCGCCGGCGCTGGTGGCCGCCGTGCCGGTCATGCCGCACAGGTGGTCGTACATGCGGAAGTACCGCTGGAAGGTGATCTGGGCCAGCGTGCGGTGCTCGGCGCGGATCTCCAGGTCCTCGCGCGCCTCGATGGCCTGATGGAGGCCGTCGCTCCAGGTGCGATCGGGCTGCTGCCGGCCCGTGAACTCGTCGACGATGACCAGCTTGCCGTCGAGGATGATGTAGTCGCGGTCGCGCTTCCAGAGATGCTTGGCCCGAAGGGCCTGCTCCACGCACTGAGACCAGGGCCGTTCGCCTGCCGACGACCGCACACCGCGGGGCAGGGCGTCGTAGATCCGCTGGCGTCCCCGGTCGTTCAGCTCCACGGTGCGCCGCTTGATGTCGAGCTTGTACTCGCGGCCCGGCTCGAGCTGCCGGGCGATCTCATCGGCGCGGCGGTAGACCTCCGCCTCCTCCGTGTCCTCGGGTGTGCTGGCAATGATCAGCGGGACCCGGGCTTCGTCGATCAGCACGCTATCGACCTCGTCGACGATCGCGAAGGCGTGGCCGCGCTGCACGCCGCCCGCGGCCTCGGCCGTTGTCTGACCGAGAAGCGAATCGCGCACGGAGCGCCCCAGTCCGCCACGCCGCGACAGACGGCCGAGCTGGTCGCGGAGGTAGTCGAAGCCGAACTCCTTGTTCGTGCCGTAGGTGACGTCGCAGGCGTAGGCCTCTTTGCGGGCGTCGGGTTGCTCGCCCTCGAGCACGACGCCGACCGTCAGGCCCAACGCTTGGTAGACGGGTCCCATCCACTCGCGGTCGCGCTTGGCCAGATAGTCGTTGGTCGTCACGACGTGGACGCCGCGGCCGGTCAGGCCCGCCAAGGACGCCCAGAGGGTTGCCACCAGCGTCTTGCCCTCGCCGGTGGCCATCTCGGCGATCGCCCCGCGCGACATCGCCAGGCCGCCCATCAGCTGCACGTCGTAGTGGCGCAGGCCGACATGGCGTTTGGCTGCCTCGCGAACGATCGCGAAGGTCTCGGGCAGGGCGTCGCCGATGCCGCGTCCCCTGCGGACCTGAGACCGTATCGTCGCCGCGCGGTCGCGAAGCTTGGCGTCGCTCAGCTCGGCCGTCTCCGTTTCGAGACGGTTGATCTGATCGACGATCGGCCCGGTGCCGCGTCGGAGCCGCCATGCGCGGAGCCGTCCCGTGCCGAAGTGGCGTTTCTTGTTGTCCTGGTGTTGCATAGGCCTGCCAAAGGCTTGAGTCAGCGCCGTCGTTATCTATCCATCGGCCGAATCCTCATCATAGTGTAGGCAGGGCTCTGACGCACCCGCATCCGGACGCTCGCCCGTCGGTCGGCTGGGCGGCAACCAAGCCCGGACTTTCTCATAAGAGCTTTTTGTGTAGAAGCTTACGTGGCATTCGTCGGCTGGTCGGGCATCATATCCCCCCGGCGCGGCATCCAAAGGGGTGACGTGGGAACCGTGAGAGGCCTTACGCCGCAAGGGCTAGCAGAGGGTCTCGAGAGAGCCGACACCCAAACCTGGCCGAGGGCTTCACTGGTGGTGAACCCCCACCCCGGCCCGTCGAAAGGAGCGACACCGATGGCGACCGACCATGTGGTAGGCAAGCTGAGCGACATCCCTGAAGGACACATGAAGGAGGTCGAGGCCGGCGATCGCCCCGTCTTGCTGGCCAACGTCAAGGGGACGATCTACGCGGTGGGCAACAAGTGCAACCACTATGGCGGCCCGCTACCGAAGGGCGATCTGCACGGGACGTGTGTCACCTGTCCGTGGCATCAAGCCCGCTTCGACATGACCACCGGAGACCTGGTCGATCCGCCCGCGCTGAATGCGTTGCCGCGATTCGATGTGCGGATCGACGGCGACGACATCGTGGTGACGATCCCCGACGAGAAGAAGGGTCGCCGCGTCATGGACATGGCCGAGCACGACCCTGACGCTGACGGACGGGTCTTCGGCATCGTCGGCGCCGGCGGTGCCGGTCACGCCGCCGCCGAGGCGCTGCGGCAGGGCGGTTACCAGGGCCGCATCATGATGATCACCCGCGAGAGCAATCCGCCCTACGACCGGCCGGACCTGAGCAAGGGATACATGTCCAGCTCCGAGCCCGAGTTCTCGCCGATGCTCCGCTCCGACAAGTTCTACGAGAAGCACGGTATCGAGGTGTTGACCGAACGCGATGTGACGCGCGTCGATGTGGCCAAGAAGGTCATCGAGTTCGCGGGCGATCACGAACCGCTCGAGGTCGACAAACTGCTCCTGGCGACAGGGGGAAGGCCGAAGACCTTGAAGAACGCCCCGGGCGACGACCTGGAGGGCCTCTTCACGCTGCGTAGCCTCCACGACGCCGAGCGCATCAGCGCCGCGGCCGAGAAGGCCTCGAACGCGGTCGTGATCGGCGCCAGCTTTATCGGCATGGAGCTCGCGGCCAGCCTGACCGGTCGCGGGCTGTCGGTCACGGTCGTGGCTCCGGAGGACACCCCCTTCGAGAAGATCCTGGGCAGCGAGATCGGCCGCGTGATTCTGTCCGATCATGAGAAGAACGGTGTCAGCTTCCGCCTGGGCCAGAAGGTCGTCCGCTTCAGCGGCGAGAGCAAGGTCGAGGGCGTCTACATCGGCACGCGCGAGCACGTCCGGGCCGACCTGGTTGTCATCGGCATCGGCGTGGAGCCGGTCACCGATTATGTCGAGGGCCTCGAGCTGAACGACGACGGCAGCATTCCAGTCGACGGGACGATGCAGGCGGCCCAGGACGTGTACGCGGCCGGCGACATCGCCGAGTACCCGGATGCTCGCACCGGTGAGCGCCTCCGCATCGAGCACTGGCGAGTCGCCGAGCAGCAGGGACGGGTGGCGGCTTTCAACATGGCCGGTAAGCGAACGACCTACGAGGACGTGCCGTTCTTCTGGACGAATCACTTCGACGCCAAGCTGCGCTATGTGGGCCACGCCAAGGAATGGGACGAGATCGTCTATCACGGCGATCCCGAGTCGCTGAAGTTCGTCGCCTTCTACGTCAAGGACGACCGCGTCCTGGCTGCCGCGGGCTGCGGCGAGAACAAGAAGATGGCCAGGATCGGGAACCTGCTTCGGTCCGGCGAGATGCCGACGGCGGAGGAACTTCGGTCGGACCAGGTGGACACGGGCGAGTGTCTGATCGCGCGGTCAGGCTAGCCCGGGGTATCGCTTCTGGCAGGGAAGGCGACACGCCTCACCGGGCGGTATCTCGCTTGCGGACGCTTCGCGACTAAGCCAGGGCCTTCTTGACCGCTCCCAGCAGCTCGTCCTGGTCGATGGGCTTGGAGATGAACCCGTCGGGCGGGGGAACCTGCTTGCGGCTGCTGATGAACTTGTTGAACCCTTCGGGGTCGAGGCCGTAGCCGGTCACGGCCGTCACGATGATCACGGGCGTGCCGGCGGTCTCGGCGTCTTCCTTGATATCGCGATAGAAGCGCACGCCGGACTTCTCGGGCATGGAGATGTCGAGCGTGACGAGGTCGGGTCTTTCGCTCTTGAATTTTTCGATGGCCACGTTGCCGTCCTCGGCCGGCACGGTCTGGTAGCCGTGGTCCTGGAGCAGCGTCTCCAGATAGGTCCGGATGTCGGCCTCGTCATCCACGATCAGGATCTTCTTGCCCGTCGTCTCGGTCATCGAGATGCTCTCCGGCGGTTGTGGGGTGTCGGTACGGGGCTCCGACGCCGGTCCCTGAGGCTACGCTCAGGTCGGCGATGGCTTATCCCTTCTCGAGCGCGTCCAGCGCTTTGCGAATCGCTTCGGGACTCGCGTCCCTCATCCTCTCATGCAGCGTCTGCCGCAGATCGACGCTGCCCTCTTCCTGCTCGGCCACTTCGATGCCCAACGCCTCCTTGACGTGTCGGACGTACGAAGCCGGCTTGACGGGCTTCTCCAGGTAGACACCGGGACCGGACATCGTGCTATCGGCCATGATGCTCTGGAGGTCTTCCTTGCCCATCTCGGTCTTGGCATGGGCCGTAACGATGAGGACAGGGATCTTCGACAGCTCACGGTCGCGCTTCAGTTCGATCAGCAGCTTGGAGCCGGAGCGCTTGGGCATGACCAGGTCGAGCGAGATGAAGTCCGGCGGGTCCTTCCGGACCATCTCCAGGGCTTCCTCGCCGTCCTGGGCCGTGACGACGTTGAAGCCGGCGTCTTCGAGAGCCGTCTGCAGGAACAGCCGGACGTCCGGTTCGTCATCCACGACAAGGATGGTCTTGTCCTCAGGCCGCACCATGCGTCGTCCTCCTCAGCCTATGGGTCTTCAGCGCCAATGGGAACTACTGAGCCGCAGCCTCTGCCTCCGTCGTGGGTTGCGGTAGCCTGTCGCGAGGCATCTCCAGTCGAAAGACCGAGCCGACGCCCTCGGTGGAATCGAAGCTGACACGTCCGCCGTGCTCTTGCACGATCTTCCTGGTCGTCAGCAGGCCCAAACCCGTGCCCTTGCCCGATCCCTTGGTCGAGAAGAAGTTGCTGAACACCTTCTGCTTAATCTCGTAATCCATGCCGCAGCCGTCGTCGGTCACCTCGTAGATCAGCGTGCCGTCGGTCTCGCGGGTGGCGATGGCGACCTTGTGCCCGGGCTTGTCGCTCATCTCGCAGGCGTCCAGGGCATTGGACACCAGATTGGCCAGGCACGTGTGGATGCCCTCTTCGTCCAGAGGCGCCTCGGCGATGCTCTCGTCGGGATCGATAGTTAGCTCGATGTCCGCGCGGGACGCCGACTCCTTGTACAGGTTGTAGATCTGCCGCGCTACGCGGTTCGGGTCCACGACCTCGACCGTGGGGGTCCGTCCCCGCGCGAAGTCCAGGAACTCCTTCACGAACGACGAGATGCGCTGGATGTTCTCCTCGAGCATCTCCCAGCCCTGCCGGATCTTCTCGCTGTCGTTCCGCTTGATGCCCGAGTTGACGACGTACATCCCACCTTCGAGGCCCATTATAACGTTCTTGATACCGTGGGCGAGTCCGGCCACCGTCTGGCCCACGGCGGCGAGCCGCTCGGCCGTGAGCTTCTCCTGTTGGAGCTGCTTCATCTCACTGATGTCGGTCGACATCTCGATCACATAGGGGATCTGGCCGTTCTCGCGGACCAGCGGCACCATCTGCACGAAGTAGTAGGTCGGCTTGCCGTTGCGGACGATGCCTTGCTCCTCGCGGGTTCGGACCTTCCCGTCGGCGAAGGTCTTGACGGCCGCACAATGCACACATCGCTCGTCGCGATCCTTGTAGACCTTGTGGCAGTATTGCCCCTGCCACTGTCCGTAGGTCTCGGTGAAGGTGCGGTTGGCCTCAACAACCTGGAAATCGCGATCGATGACGCAGATGCTTAGCGGCACCTGGTCGAACATCTCCGTGCGGATCCAGTTCTTGATCGGTTCTGAAATCATCGAGCGAGTCACTCGTCTACGTCGACCTCCTGCCGTCCCGGTGTACCGACCAGTCCTGCTACGGTGTCCAGGAACTCCGGCACCCGGATGGGCTTCTCCAGATAGGCATCGGGAAACGGTATGCGCTCATCGGGGACGAGACGGCGAAACGACGATGGGCCGAAGTCGCTCGTTCGGCTGAAGGCACTGACGAAGATGATCGGCACGTCCCTGAGCCTTTGATCCAACTTGAACTCCTGATACAGCGCGATGCCCGACCGCTTGGGCATCATGATGTCCAAGCTGATCAGGTCGGGTCTCTGCTCCCGGGCCAGGTCGCGGGCCTCCTGGGCATTCGTGGTGGCCGCGGTTTCGTAACCTTCATCCTCTAGGATGGCCGTCAAATAGGCCACGATCGAGGTCTCGTCGTCGACGATCAAGACTCTCTTGCTGTTGCTGGCCGTCATGGCGTCGTCCCGCGCTTGTCGCCAAACAGCTCGTGCGATATGAGTGGCCCCAAGTGGGATGGGGCAAACCCGCAAGATCGCATGCCAAAACTACGTCAAGCCCCTAGCTGTCGGAACCTCATGCGATTATAGTGGTGATCAATGGGTTTGGGAAGCAGGTGTCGCATGCGACTTGGATCCGCGCCGATTCCTCCCGCTTGACACGCTTCGGGGGTGGCTGGATACTCGCGCCGGTTCCGTTGCCGTCCGCATCCGCTCGTGGATCGATGCGCGGGCGGCGCGCATCCCGTGTCCGTGCGACGACCGAGCATCCCACGTGGGCGCGCATGCTGATGGGGAGTTTCAGATGATCTACGCTTTGGTGGCGTACGTGTGTATCGTGGTCTTCGTGGCTGCCGTCATCGTCCGCGGCCGACGGGCGGCCAACATGCCCATTCACCTCCGTTGGGAGATCTATCCTGTCGCCCACGAGAAGGGCAAGGCCCATTACGGAGGGTCCTACTTCGAGGAGCTCGACTGGTGGACCAAGCCCCGGTCGCGATCCAGGGTTTCCGAGCTTTCCGCCATGGGCGCTGAGATCCTCCTGCTCAAGGGCGTGTGGGAGCACAACAGGTCGCTGTGGTACCGTTCGTATCCGTTTCACCTCGGCATCTACATGCTGATGGTGTTCGTGCCCCTGATCCTCTTCAACGCCATCCTCGAGGCGGTCGGTGTGCGTTTCGACGAGGGCCTTCCTTTCGTGCTGAACCGGTTGGCCGCGTTCTTGGGCTTCATCGGCATGCTGCTGACGGCTTTCGGTAGCTTCCTGATGCTCCTCTGGCGGCTCACCGGCGAGGACGTTCGCGACTACACCAAGCTATCCCACCTGTTCAACCTGGCGGTCTTTCTCGTGGTGATGATCGTCTTCTTGATCGCGGTCTCGGTGGTGCCTCAGCCCTTCGATGCCATACGCGGTTTCGTACGAGGGCTGATCACGTTCCATCCGGTCGCGTTGGATAGCTCGGCGATGGCCGCGGCGCTCGTGCTCGGTCTGTTGCTCCTGGCCTACATTCCGCTGACGCACATGGCCCACTTCTTCCTGAAGTACTTCACCTGGCATGCCATCCGGTGGAACGACGAGCCGAACCTGCCCGGCGGGAAGATGGAAGGGCAAATCGGTGAGCTGCTCGGTCGTCCGGTGAGCTGGGCCGCCCCGCACATCGGGGCCGACGGCAAGAAGACCTGGGCCGAGCTCGCGACCACCGACATGCCGGAAGAGAAGAAGGATTAGGCGAGTTAGGCGTCCCGGTCGCCGGCACGACTGCCGCGGGATATCATGTTGCCAACAACGCCTGCACCTCTTGACCCGTCGGCATGGACGGCTGGGCGCCGAAACGCGTGCACCCCAGGGCTCCCGCGGCATTCGCGAAACGTATCGCCTGATTCAGCGGAAGACGTCGCGCTCGCGCGACGGCCAGCCCGGCCGTGAAGGCGTCTCCCGCCGCGGTGGTATCGACCACCTCGACCGCGTGGCCGGGGACGACCTCGAAGGCGCCCTCGCTTAGATAGGCCGCGCCGCGGCCACCGAGCTTCAACACGACCTCGCGCGCTCCCCGATCCACGAGTTGCCTGGCGGCGTCTTCGGCGGCGATCGATTCGCCCGGTCTGCCGAGCAGCATGGCCGCTTCACCCTCGTTGGGCGAGAGGATGTCCGCGGTGAAGAGCTGGGGCGAGGCATCGCCCGGAGCGGGGGCCGGATCGAGGATCGTCTCGATGCCGTGTTGACGACACAATCGAATCGCGTGGATGATCGTCTTGATGGGCAGCTCGAGCTGGAGCAGGCACACGTCGGCCGAGGCGATGACGTCCTCGGCCGCGTTCACATCCGCGGGCGTGACGGCGAAGTTCGCCCCGCTGGCCACGCAGATGGCGTTGTCGCCCGAGGCGGCTACCACGATGAGCGCCACGCCGCTGGCCGCATCCTGGGTGGTTTGCACGTGCCGCGTGTCGATCCCCTCGGCTTGAAGGCCGTCGACGAGTCGCTGGCCGAACGCGTCGTCGCCGATGCGCCCGACCATGGAGCACCGCCCACCGAGTCGCGCCACGGCGACGGCCTGGTTGGCGCCCTTGCCGCCCGGGATGGTCTGGAAGTCGGTGCCCAGGACGGTCTCTCCCGAGACGGGTATATGCTCGCTGCGGACGACGAGGTCCATGTTGATGCTGCCGATCACGACGACACGAGCGTTGTCGGGCACGATGACCTCCTATGGGGCGGGAACCCGAACCGATTTCAGGCTATGGATCACGCGACTCGTGGTATCCTTCGCATCACGAAGTAGGCCGACCCGTACCACGGCGCGCTCCGTTTGTACAGGTCCACCTCTTTCTGACGCCTCTCGAGCACGTCCAGGGCGCCGTCGTTCCCGTCGTACTTGGCGACAAGCGTCCGGAGGCGCGAGGCAAGCGGACCATAGTACTCCAGCCACCAGGCACCCTCAGGAAGCGAGAAGCTTCCGACGAGCTCATACCCGAGCAGCGAGATCCCTCGGGCGTGCTCATCCGCGGTTTCGATGCCGGGATGCCTCCTTTTCCAGTAGCGAACGGCCTCTTCGGGCGGGTCGGGGCGAAGCCAGATTACGTCGTGCACCACCAGAAACCCGCGCGGACGGACCAACCGTCGCCACGCTTCGAGCGCTACCCGGAAGCCGATGGGGTCTGCGGCGCCCTCCGACCAGACGACATCGAAACTTCCGTCCGCGAACGGGACCTCGCGCATGGATGCTCGCACCGGGCGTATGCGCCGGCAGAATCCCGCCTCCTGGGCTCGATTGAGCAGTCGGCACAGAGATGGGGCGTCGATGTCCAGACCAACAACGGTCGTCTGTGCAAGCCGCGCGAGCTCCAGCGTCGGTCCGCCGTCGCCACAGCCGATGTCCAGGATGCGCGGACGATGCAGGTCGGGCAACATTCCGAACGCTTTGCGGAGGAAACGGAGGCGCGTGCGACCCTCCCGTGGTAGGCCGTCTTGGATGTCTTGCTCGATCGTCATCGCCAAGCCACGACCTCCGGGGCATGGGGCGCGTCACATGCTCTGTTCTCCCGTCCGCCGCAAGACCACCGCCACGAAGGGCCATGTCATCGTCGCGCCGACCAGCACCGGTAGGATGAACTGGATGAGCGTGAACAGCAAGGCCGCGGCCATCGCGGTGTCTTCGCCGACGAAGCCGCTGAAGAAGAACACGAACGCCGCGTCGCGCGTGCCCAGCCCGTAGAGCGCGATCGGGACAATGCCCAGCAGAACCACGACGGGGATGAACGCGCAAAGCGCTGTCAATGGGACGTCGGCACCGAGGCTTCGGAAGATCATGGCCACCGAGACCAGGTGGGCCGACTGAAACGCCGCCGCGAGCGCCAACAGCGCGACCTTGCGCGGCAACGGCGTGCCGCTCAGGGCGCCGACGATCTTGTTGGCCGCGTTTCGGAGACGTTCGGGCAGCGGGCGACTGCCCCGTTCGGTGAGCCACTGGAGCGTCGACGGCCAGACGTAGATCCACAGCCCGATCGCCAGCAGAATCAGCAGCTTGCGGGCGCTGGCGCCGACGTCGCTGACCACGGCCGGCAGCGACAGCAGCATCAGCGCGATCACGTTCACCACCTTGTGCAGCATGACCGAACCCAGCCCCTGGCTCAGTCCGGCGACGCCAATCGCTTTGATGTAGAGCGCCTTGAAGACCTCGCCGGACTTGGCCGGCAGGAGCATGCGCAGCGGTAGCGAGGCGTTCTCGGCGAAGACGGCCGACCCGAACGCCAGGGGGTACCCCATTCCGCGGAGGATCTGCTGCCAGACGAGCGAGTTCATCACGACGGCCGCCGCCAGAGAGGCGCCTCCCGCCACGAGCAACGGCCAGACGGTCGCGTCACGAAGCTGGTCGATGATCCGCTCGAGGCCCATCTTGCGAAACAGAGCCACGTAGATCGCCAGCGGCACCACGAGCAGCATCAGCGACTGGGCGATCCGCAAGGCGCGGCGTTTCGGCGTGAGTGGGGCGGCTTCGATCGGGCTGGGCTCAGGTTGGTCCGCGATGGGCGGCTACTCCAGGGGCGAATAGGCTCGTACACAGTTCTCGGTAGCGTGCGGCACGGGCACGGGTTTCTAAGGGTCCTGCGACTCTCTCATGGGCGCCACGGGCAGCATGTCTGCCCGTGCACTGGCGGTCGAGCCGCCCGTGGCACCTGATAGGGTAAGGTACAACCAAACCGACGTCGCACCCGTTCCGAGAGACGTGGCAGCTACGTCGGCAACCGTGGCGACTTCTGGTACTGCGACGTGAACCTCTGACGCTGATGGCCGCGGTTCTCGTTGAAGGCGACGAAGTCGGGGTCGGCCGTCGAGCGCTTCTCCTGACGGAAGACCATCTCCATGAAGGCCATGAACTTCCGCCGGAATTCGTCGAAGGACCGCACCCGCAGCGTCGACTTGATCAAGAAGCTCAGCCGCGAGTGGTACGTTACGTAGGCCCACTTGGCCAGCTCATCGATCTCGTCGTTGGTCAGTTCGGTCCACGGACGCGGCAGCGGCTGCTCCTCGACGTTGCCCAGGATGTACTCGCGCCAGTAGTCGTAGCCCTGCTGTTGGGTCAAGTCGCGCCACAACGGCGTGAGGGGCTTGGCGGTCAGTTTGCTGAACTGCACGTATTCCAGGTCGAGGGTCTTGGCGAACTTGACCAGCCGCTTGATGCTCTGCTTGGTCTCGCCCTCGACGCCGACCAGGAAGAAGCCGAGGGCCTTGATGCCGATGTCCTTGCACGCGCCGATCGTATCTCGGATCTGCTGGACGGTGATGCCCTTGTTCACCTTGTCGAGCACGGCCTGGTCGCCCGACTCGACGCCGAAGTAGATCCTGTTGCAGCCGGATTGCTTCATCTTTTCAAGCAGCTCGGGGTCGACCGAATCGATCCGGGCACGGCAGGCCCAGGTCAGGTCGAGCTTGCGATCGATCATCAGGTCGAGGATGCGCTCGGTCCGCTTGCGGACGATCAGGAACTCGTAATCGAAGACATCGATTTCGCGAATGCCGTGCTTGGTGTAGCACTCCTCCATCTCGGCCACGACGGTCTCGGGATGGCGCGGGTTGTAGCTGGTCCGTCCGGCCTCGCAGAAACCGCAGGATCGCGGGCAGCCCTTGCTCGTGACCATGACGGTGAAGTTCTTCCGTTCGGTCGGGAACTCGGCATAGAGCTCGTTGTGCAGCAGGTGCCGCGCGGGGAAGGGGTAGTCCTCGAAGTCCTCCTCCACGCCGTCGGTCACGTGGATCTTGCCGTTGTCCTTGTAGACCAGGCCCGGCACGTCGCTGAAGTGGCGGTTCGTCTCGAGCTCTTTGAGCAGGGCAGGCACGGTATACAGGGCTGAGTTGACGCAGCCGAAGTCGATCTCCTCGGGCGTGACCGACTCGGTCGGGTAGACCCGCAGGTTGTAGCCGCCGACCACCACGGGCACCTTGAGCCGCTCCTTGAGAAAGCGGATCCACTCGAGCGTCTCCCGAAACATGTAGGTGGTCATCATGAACCCGATCAGGTCGGGCTGGAACTCGCGCAAGCGGTCGTAGACGTCCTCCTTGGTCAGTTGCAGCGTCCGTGCATCGACAAGGATGACCTCGTGCCCGGCGCGTTCGGCTATGGCCGCCACCCAGGTCAGACTGAGCGGCGGAAACAGCCCGAAGTAGCGCTGCACGATGCGCAGGTTCTCCTCGTGGAGCTTGTAGCTGAACGGATTGAACACCAGGGCCAATCGCATGGCTATCCCTCACCCACGGTCAACAGGCACGCCGTTAGGAGGAACTGCTCGCGGGTCGCACGCGGCACTGTCTTGCCCGAACTCGTGCCGAGGGGGCAGGCTCCTCCGCGGGTCCGACCCAAAGCAGTCAGATCAGGTCCCGCCGGACAAGCACGAGGGACCTAATCCCTACGACAGAACATGTTGACCGTAACAAGTCACCGGATGGGCTCGCCCTTCCCACCTCCCCGATCCGGGCCACACCGAACCTATTCTATCTTACGGTCGGTGGCCGTTCAGTCAATGAGAATGGGACGGAGTGGTCTCAACGCCACTCGTGGCCCCAGCAGGAATGCCGATCCGATAAATGCGGACCGGTCCATCCTCGTAGATCAAGGCGCCGCCTGCCTTGTTTCGCAGGCGTTCGAGCCGCCCGATCGTGACGTCGTACTGCTCTCGGCCCATCCGCGTCCCGATGCCGTGGCGTTCGATGAGGAACACGTGCGTCGGTCGGCGATCCTGCCTCATACGCTTCGCCGCGTGGAGCTGATCCAGGTGGAAATGCGTCTGATCGGCCATGACCCCGGCCACACCGGGCAAGTAGGCGGCGCCCGTCCCGTAGACCGTCGCGACAAGGTCCGCGGCCGGGTCGAGATGCTCGGCACACCAACGCAGGGCGTGCCAGACGGGCTCGGAGACGATCGGCCGACAGAGCGTCCGCTGGGCATAGCGCACGTTCTGCGAGAAGGCCACCAGGAGGATCATCCCGACCAGGACCGCCCGGAGCCGGCGTCTCTTGCGGAAGGTCGGTCTCAGAACCCGCCACGCCGAGGCCATCGCCAGGGCGGCCGGGAGGATGGCCCAATCGCAGATCCGCGTCGGATACAGCAGCAGGGCGGTGGGGATGGCCTCGGCCCAGGTCAGGGCAATCACCAGGCCGCTCAAGATGAACAGGCCGGCCACGACCGCAAGGACCCTCCACCGGCGCCGGGTCGCCAAGACGCACAAGGCCAATCCCGTGATTACCGATAAGACCGGACCCATCGCGCTGGTCAGGTGGTCGAACAGCAGGGGGATGAGTTGGTGCGCTTGCTCAGGCAGCTTCTTGTCGAGCTCGTTCGTGCGGATCCAGTTGACGGCCTGTTCATCGAGGCCGGGTCTTCCGGCCAGCCAGTAGACTCCGAGAACCGCCGCCGCGCCACCGGCCGCACCGGCCAGTCCGAGCAGCCCGGCCTGGCGACGTCGCGAGGCAACAAGCCCCGTCAGCAGCGCGATCGGCGCGGCGATGTGCGACCAGCCGGCGGCGATGCAACCGTGGATGAGGGGCATGGCCCCGGCCGTCAGTCCGAGCGCCACCGCCAGACCGCGACCTCGGCCGCGCAGGACGTCGACAAGCAGACGGGTCGCCAGCAGGCCCACGCCCAACGCCAGGACGGACGGGAAGCCGCCCCACGAGATCGTCCTCTGGACGGACGCCCCGAGCCACACGGTCATGACCGCGACGACGGACGCCGAGGCGGGCGGCACGAGGAGCCGCAACACGGTGTACAGGCCCAGGATCGCCCCGGCGAAGCAGATGGGGATCGCCGCGAGGATTGCGCTGGCCGGGCTCATACCGAGTATGACGGCGGGCGAGGCCAAGGTGGGCACAGCGTGGTTGGCGGCACCGAAGGGTATCTCCGGTGCGAAGGGCGACCAGTTCCGTGGCAGGCCCTTGTGCTGCGCTAGACGTCGCGTGCTGGTCATGTACCGAGCAGCATCCATCCCGTTGGGCACATGCCTGGTGACGAGGGGTGTGGCGAAGCTGAGGCATCCCACGGCGAGGATGAGCGCGGCGAACCGGTCGGTGCGCGAGCGACGCCCTACGGCAGCGCGTCGGGTCCATGCCTCGCTCAGGCGCGTGCGTCCGGGCGAGGTGCGCAGCAGGAAGGTCCCGCCGAGGATCCCGATCAGGGCCACCGCCACGATCAGGCCATCGCGAAAGGGCAGGGCGTACAGCGCCACCGCCCAGAAGCAGGCCCCCAGCAGCGGCCAGGTCGCGATACCGTCGAGCGGGCGGCGCGGGCGTGCGGTCAGTCGAGACAGGAGCCATCCCGGCACGCCGAGGGCTACGACGAGCACCGACAGCGCGCCCAGATGCTCAGCCAGTTCGGCCAGAGGAATCACGCCACACCCGCTCACGTCAAGCCGGCCGTTAACCACCACCCGCGTCGCGGACGGCCCAGGCATCGACCTCCACCAGCATGCCGCCGAACAACTGGCACTCGACGCACGTACGACAGGGCAGCGGCTCGGAGAAGTACTCGCGGTAGACCTGGTTGAAGGCTTCGAAGTCCTTGATGTTCGACAGGAACACCCCGACCTTGACGCAGTCGTCCATGCTCGCGCCGGCGGCTTCCAGGGCGGCCTTGACGTTGTCGAGCGTGATACGGGCCTGCTCGGTGATGTCCGAACCGACGATCGTCGGTCCGTCCGGGTCGATCGGTCCCTGGCCGGAGACGATGATCATGTCCCCGACCGTGAGGGCGATCGAGTAGGGTCCCTTGTAGTTCTCCCAGGCGGCAGGGACGTGCGGCACTTTCTTGGGCATGGCGGTCTCTCCGTGGAGTGTGTCGACGCGACCGTTCGCGCCGAGAGCATCCGTGACGCATTCCTCACTGATCGGTAGCGTTTGTACCCGCGCGCCGGGCGGGCTTCAAGGTCCGGCGACGGAGCGTCTCGCCGACGGTCTCGGCGCGGGCGACATGACTTGAATCCCAAGGCCTTCGTGTCGCACACTATGGGGATGGCCCCTGCAGGGCGGGACGGCCGCGTATCTGTTTGCGGTCCACCGACGGCGGTGCTTGAGCGGCATGGCTGACGAGCTCGCCGCCACCAGCCGATACTAATGAAGAGGACCCTTACATCGGAGGTCGGGTCATGAGGTTCTACATCGCAACGAAGAGACGCACCGGCGTGTCGCGCGGATGGGTCGTCGCGCTGGTGGCCTGCATCGCGGTCGCAACCGGCGCGCTATGGCCGAGCTCGTCGGCCGCTCAAGCCGACAGTCCCACGACCAAGCCGAACGAGCCCAAGGACCCCGCCGCGATCGATCCGCCGAACCCGCCGTCGACGTTCGACATCCTCCGGAAGGTCATGGAGAAGAAGCGCAAGGCCACGCCGGCCATCCCGCCGAGCCGCCCGCGGAGCGATCCGGAGGATCCGATGCCTGTGACGGATTCTCAGCCGACGGTGAGTCCACGACGGGGTGAGCACCCGCGATACCCGGAAGGGTCGGTGATATCGGACCGTGTCGGGCGGATCGTCAAGCGTGACGACGGCTGGTACTTCGTCTTCGAGAGCGACAAGAAGGTGCTGCGCGAGCCGCCGATGCGGTTGCTGCCGAACCGGTACCTGCAGACGATGGAGCTGTGCTCGGCCAACGGGACGCGGCCGGTGAAGTTCCGGATCAGCGCCGAGGTGACCGACTACAAGGACAAGAACTTCCTGCTCGTGCGCAAGGTGCTTATCGTGCACGGGACGGGGAACTTGAAGTAGGCCCAAGCCCTATCAGGTGGCTCGGCCGCCGGGGCGGATGGGTTCGCTGGTGTCGGAGCCGTTCTGCTCGGCCTCGCGGGCCTCGTACTCGGCGACCTTCTCGTTGCGGCGTTTGTGGCGTCCGCCCTCGAAGGGCGTATCCAGCCAGGCGGTCACGATCCTCTCGATCAGCGATTCCCCCAACAGGTCCGCCGACATGCAGAGCACGTTGGCGTCGTTGTGACGTCGCGAGATCTCGGCGGTCAGCTCATCATGAACGAGCGCGGCTCGGATGCCGCGGACCTTGTTGGCGACGATGCTCATCCCCACCCCACTGCCACAGAACAGGATGGCCCGGTCGACCTGGCCGTCGGCGACGCTTCGCGCGGCCGGATAGCCGGCGTCCGGGTAGTCGCTCATCGCTCCGTCATCCTCCCTCGGACCGAAGGTGACGATCTCATGGCCCCGGCTCTCGAGCAACATGATGAGCCGATGCATGGCCGCCCGTCCTCGGTGATCGCAACCCACCGCTATCTTCATAATTCAAGGTCCTCTAGACGCTGTCTCAGGTGCGCCTCCATTTGGTTGGCCAGGTCGACATACACGGCGGTCTCGGCACCGATGGGGTCGTCGATGTCGCCCTGGGGATCCAGTAGCTCCGCCTTGCCCTGTGCTGTCGGCATGAGTTGGTTCACGGCATCGAGATGTCGTCCCGTCATGGTGAAGACGTAGTCGGCCCCGTTGAGCAGCTCTGGCGTGAGCACCTGGGCCTGATGGCGGGAGATGTCGATATCCATGGCCGCGCAAGCCTCCACGGCCTCCGCCGAGGCGGGGCTGCCCGTCATGCCGTACGTCCCCGCCGAGCTGACCACGATGCCCCGGTCCTCCAACTCGTCGGGCTTGCAGCCGATGCGTTCGGCCAGCAGCTTTCGACAGATGCCCTCGGCCATTGGGCTTCGGCAGGTGTTGCCCGTGCATACGAAGACGATGTTTGTGGTCAGCATCTTGCGCACCATGCGTTCGTCATACACGCCCTCGCGGACGATGTCGGCCCGGTCGCCCTCGACGCGCACAATAGTAGACGCCTTGGCATAACGGCAACGGCCCGCGTCAAGCACCACGTCAATCTCACCATCGAGGTACGCCATGGCTTCCACGGCGTTGACGGCCGGCGCCTGACCGGCCGGGTTCGCGCTGGCCGCGACGATGGGCACGTCCAGCAGATCGAGCAGGGCCGTGGCCACCGGGGCGTTGGGGCAACGCAAGCCTATGGTACCGTTGCGGTATATTCCTGCCATCGCCTCGGGACTGACCTGCTCGGCCACCGGGGCGTCATGGGGTCCGGTTACGGAGAAGATCAGTGTCAGCGGTCCGGGCCAGCCCTTTCGAACGAGTTGTGCGCCGGTTCTCGACAACTCGGGTACATACTGATGCAAGCGGTCTTTTCGGGCTATGTGCACCGTAAACGGCTTGTCGGCTGGGCGATTCTTGACCTCGCGAAGCCGCTGCATCGCCTTTGGATCCGCGGCGTTGGCGGCCAGCCCGTAGACCGTTTCGGTCGGGAAGACGACCAGACCACCCTCCTGGAGCACCGCCGCCGCCTTTCGGACGGCCTGCTCGGTGCCTGTTCCGCCGTCAGCTTTCCACGTCTCAGTCGTCATCGCAAGACATAACCTTCAAAGAGATTATGCAGAGATGGGGGCGGTCGGTCAAGGCGGGCGGCCCTGCCAGAGTGCCCCGGGAAGCCTCGGGGCGCACGTCAGAAGCGTGCCCGGGGCGCACGGCTCAGGAGGCGATGGCCCCTGCCGGAATCACAGATCGAGCTCGGCCGCGATGACCTTGTCGACCTTGAGGGGGCTGCTCGGCCAATCGGGGATGACCTTGGCCTTGCCTTTGATGGATGAGGGTACTCGCCACGAGTACGAGCAGGTGAAGCCTCAACCATACTCGAACTTGCCGGAATGGATTGTCTTACCGGCGGCGTTGACGATCTTGAAGCGGGGCGCCGGCGGGCGCTGATGCCGTTTGCCTGACGAAAGGGAGGCGACCTCGCGGCCGGCCTGGTCAAGGACGTTGAGCTGCAGATGCAGGGTGGACGATCGACCGCGACCCTGTGAGGCATCGACGGTCAAACCCAGCGGACCGCCGACGTCGAGCCTGGTGGTCTCTTCGGCCTTGATCTCGAACGGCGCTTTGGCCGCGGTGTCTCGCGTGTACAGACTCACGCCACCGTGTTGGTACCGATAGGCGTAGACATAGTAGCCGCCCACCGGCAGGATCAGATCGCGCTGTGACTCGTCGACCCATTTCGTGGCGAACTCAGGACCTACGATGGATACCTCGGCCACGCCCTCGGGGACGGTCAGCTTGCCCAGCTTGGGCTGAACGACCTGGATGCGAACCGAAGCGCCGTCTCGGGCGATGTCCAACTCGTACCAGGTCTCGCCCAGCCGAACGAGCCGCGTCAACCAACGGTTCTCGGCGCCCATGTCGTAGAAGTAGGTGGGCTCGAAGCGTCCGTTGCTGTTGGCATCGAACAGGATCTGTGAGGCGACGTAGAAATCCAGCTTGCCGCGGTTGGCGTCGGTGATCTCCGGCACCGATCGGAATTCGCTCTTGAGCTTGGGATCGGCCCGGGTGATGCCGATTGGGACCTCCACGTCTCCGAACGCGACCTTGCCCGTCAGGAGCGTCACATCCGCGACGCGGATGTGCGGTCGGCCGCGGTGCTGATAGATATGCAGGGCCAGCCACCGAGGCGACCCCTTTGCCCCCTTCACCGGACCGATCGCGACCGGCATGACCATCGCCAACAGGTAGTCGTCTTGCCGGTGCTGGATCTGGACCGACTTTTGCCCCTGACGCAGATGGAACTGCTCGGCGTCGTCGAAACGGCTGTCGCCGTTGGCATCGACCAGGAGCCAGTCGTAGACCGTATCGTCGCTGGCCTTCTTGGCGAGTACGACGGCGATCTTGCGCCCCTCGGCCAGATCCGGCGGCATCGTGGTCTCGGCCACCTGGGCGGCCTCGAAACCCTCCAGCCCGCCCTGTCGGGTGCGGAATCGCGGGGTCCGCCGCATCGGGAGCCCGCCGAAGCGCCGCATATCGCATTCCAGCGGCTTGCGGACAAGCTGGAAGGTCCGCGGCTCGCTACGGGTCGGTCCCTGCTCGGCCCGGCCCGGCCTGGAGCTCGCGCCGAGCATCAGCGCCAGGACGATGATCCATCGTGTGAGATTCATATCGCGACCTATGAAACGATCCGCCGTGTCCCCAAACCTCTACCATTGTAGAGTGCCGATCGCCGCCGACAAGGCGTTGGATGCGACGGTCGCCTACCGCGGCCGCCAGGTGAACGTGCGCTCTCGCTCCAGCAGGCCGTCATGGCTGTTCGAGCCGATGTACTGGTTGCCGAGGTAGCGGCTGCCGGCGCCGCCTCGGGTCAGGACGAAGACGTTGTGCGGGCAGCACCCTACGTAGTCGCGCTTGGGTCGCTTGCCGCGATCGCGGGTCACGTCGAAGGGGATCCAACCGTACGGCGGCAGGTAGATTTCGGCCCAGCGATGGTAGACCCGATCGGAGACGGGCCAGGACCGGCCCCACGTACGACGACAACACGTCCCGCCGGCGAACCGAGTCGGGATGCCGACCGCGCGACACAGGCCGCAGAACAGGTAGCTGAATTCGGAGCAACTGCCCGTGCCGCGCCGCAGCACGACGGAGGCCTTGTCCCAGCGACCATCGCGGACGTAGCGCATGCCGGCGACGAAGTCGTGGATGGCCATCACCTGGTCGAGCAGGTTGGTTCGACCGTCGACCAATCTGGCGGCCGTGGCCTGGATGTCCTCCGAACCGAGGTCATAGGCCGAGCGGACGTCCGAGGTATAGAGCTCGCGGATGCTCGACGGAATGTCCGACAGCTCGCCGATGCGCTTGCGATCCAGCGCGATTCGGCGACCGGGATGGAGCGTCACCTCGGCCTCGAACCCGACCTCGGCCGTGCCGCCCGGCTCGATGCGGGGCAACGTGATCTGGCAGATCTCCTGGCCGTACCGGTCGGTCACTTTGCGCTGCTCGGCGTCGGGCTCCGTGACGTTGATGCGAAACGCGTGCACCTCTTGATGCGTGCAGTCGGTGGGCAGGGGGATATAGACGCGCACGTTCCGGGCCGCACGACCGGTCGGGTTCGCGAGTCGATAGCGGTACGTCACCTGGTAGGACGCGTCCGCGCGGGCAGGTGCAGCGGCGAGGACCGCGATGAGCAGCGCGGGCCACACGCCCCTTCGCCAAGTGCGGGCATGTGTCGCGGGCGCGGACCGATGGATCAACCTCCCCATGAATGCTCTCCACGACTCGCCGGACGTTGTTACGGACCTGCCTCGGGACAGCGCCGCCGTGGCGTCGCAAAACGGTCGAACGCCGTCGGATGGCGAACCTCGCGGCCCCCTCAAGGTATCGGGCAGTTCATGGTACGACGTTTACTATAGCGGAACAACGTTATCGGGCCCAGCCCCAGCCGGGATTGGGCCGTCTCGTCTGCCCGTGTGAGGTTCGGCGTCGGGGCGGCGGTCGTCGGCCTGTTCCCTTTCGGGCCGATCTGGTTTCTACTGTGGCTGACATGATCGAAGGCCGCAACATCGTCTGCATCGCCAGCAATTGGTTCTACGATCCGACCAGCAAGCACCAGGTGATGACGCTGCTGGCCGAGCGGAACCACATCGTCTGGGTGAACTACCACGGCACACGGCGTGTCCGGGCGTCGGCCGCGGACGTTCGCACGGTGGTCACACGGCTGGGCGAGGTCTTCGCCGGGTCGAAGCAGGTATCCGAGCGCATCACGGTCGTTACGCCGATGGTCCTGCCGATGCCGGGATCGGGCTGGGCCCGATCGATCAACCGATGGCTGCTCGTGAGGCAGTTGCGGTCGGTGCTGAGGGACCTGCCGGAGGGGCCCGTGCAGCTCTGGAGCTTCGCCCCGGACGTGGCCTACCTGGCGGGACGATTCGGTGAAGAGCGGCTGATCTACTACTGCGTCGACGAGTTCAGCGCGTTCGAGGGTTACGATGCCGACGCGATCTCGCGCCTCGAGCGCGAGCTGATCGATCGGGCGGACCTCGTGGTTACCACGTCGCGACAGCTCTACGAGGCCAAGTCACAGCATCATGCGAACACGCACCTGGTCACGCACGGTGTGGATTACGAGCCTTTCGCCCAGGCCACGGATCCGGACATGCCCATCCCGGAGGACGTCGCGTCGCTCCCGGCGCCACGCCTAGGCTTCTTCGGGCTGATTCAGGAATGGGTGGACCTCGATCTGCTCGTCGAGTTGGCGCGTCGACGCACCGAGTGGTCGATCGTGCTGATCGGCGAGCTGCGCACCAAGCTTCCCGAGGGGGATCGTCCCGCGAACCTGCACGTGTTGGGACGGCGGGAGTACACCTCGTTGCCCGGTTACTGTCGAGCGTTCGACGTCGGGCTCATCCCGTTCCGCATCAACGAGCTGACACGCAACGTGAACCCGATCAAGCTGCGCGAGTACCTGGCCGCGGGGCTGCCGGTCGTCTCGACGCCCTTGCCCGAGGTGTCGGCGTATGCCTCGTTGGTGGAGATCGCCGACGGCGTCGACGCGTTCGAGCAGGCGTGCGAGCGAGCCCTGGCGGCGGCGGACGCCGCGTCCGTCGAGCGGCGTCAATCCGCGATGCGGGCCGAGACGTGGCGGGCGAAGGTCGAGACGCTGAGCGAGCTCGTCGCGTCGACCGCTTGAGCCGTGGGGGCTAAGCCCTGTCTGAAGGTTGATGGCTCAGTGGATGAGCACCTCGATAAGCCCGCTGAAGCGGGCTTCGGCTGAATAGGAGGGGGGACGGATCGTAACCGGCCATAAAAGGGCCGGCCTATCGGCCCGCCTTCGGCGGGTCGGCCCGTTGAAACGGGCCGTGGCGTTGTGGCGAATCATC
The DNA here is from genome assembly GCA_964622545.1 of uncultured Planctomycetales bacterium. Taxonomy (GTDB): domain Bacteria; phylum Planctomycetota; class Phycisphaerae; order UBA1845; family JAFGLZ01; genus JAFGLZ01. The sequence continues at coordinate 53,533 of CAZUQM010000027.1, forward strand.
CCTGATCGAAACGCCCCTCCTCGAAGGGCATTTTCAAGCAGACGCTGGTATTTCGTTTCAGATATATCGTGACTACGTGCTCGAGCCGCGGCATTCATGCCGCGCGGGCGCGCCGGATGAATCCGGCGGCTCGGGCAGTTTCGTTACGGTGGGGCAGCGGGGCTCGCTGGCGTCACGGCTCGGCAGGAGCCTCGCCGTCCCGATGTGAACCCCCTAAAACGAATCTGGCGGGGGCTAGCCTTACTGCGAGCTGAGCGTGACGGATCTGAAGGCGGGCGTCGTTTCGTCGCTCTGGGGTTGGAGTCTCATCGGTAGAACGACCGTGAAGGTGGAGCCTTGACCCAGGGCGCTGGCGACGGACACCGTGCCGCCCAGCATATGGGTGAGCTCGCGGCTGATGGCCAGGCCCAGGCCGGTGCCGCCGTACTCACGCGTCTTGGTCTGATCGATCTGACGGAACTTCTCGAAGATGGTGTCCAGGTGTTCTTCGGGGATGCCCGGCCCGTTGTCGGTGATGTCCAGGCGGACCTGGTCGCCCTCGACGGGCGTGACGACCAGGCGCACGCGGCTGCCCTCGGGCGAGAACTTGATGGCGTTGCTGAGCAGGTTGTACAGGATCTGCTTGACCTTGCCGCTGTCGGAATGGAGCTTGGGCAGTTCCTCGGGGATATCGAGGTCGACGTCGAGTCCCGACTTGCTCGCCATCGATCGCACGAACTCCACCATGTCTTGGCACAGGACGGCCAGGTCGAAGTCGGTCAGCCGCAGCTCCATCTTCCCGGCCTCGATCTTGGCCAGGTCCAGCAGGTCGTTGATGATGTCGAGCAGCATACGTCCGCTGGTCAGGATGTTCTCGGCGTATCGGGCCAGCCGGGGCTCCTGGGCGTCGTGAGCCTCTTGGAGCAGCTCCGCGAAGCCGATGATGGACGACATCGGCGTGCGGAGCTCGTGGCTCACGTTGGCGAGAAACTCGCTTTTGAGCTGGTTGGCCTCGAACAGGGCCACGTTGGCCTGGGCCAGGTGGTCGAGCTTGATGTCCAGCGATCGGTTGGCCTCTTGGAGTTCCTCCTGCGCCTGTTGCTGACGGGCGAGCATGTGGTTGAAGGCACGGCTCAGATCCTCGAACTCATCGCCCGTGGCCGTCTGGCTACGAATGGTCAGGTCGCCGGCGGCCACCTGCTCGCTGACTCGCCGGAGATCCCGCACCGGCGAGAGGATCAGCTTCTGCGTAATCATGTAGAAGACCAGCAGGGCGAGGAGGCCGGCCAGCCCGCCGGCGGCGATCATCACGCCGCGGTTCCACCAGAGCTCGGTCATCGTGTCCTTCGGCTTGTACCAGGCGGTGACGATGCCCGCGAGCTTGCGATCGTTGGGCTGGCGGACGGCCAAGGCGAATCGGTAGAGCGGCGTGCCGTCGGGCTCGATGCCCCAGTCACGGGTCTCGTTCAGATTGACCCGCTCGCGCATCAGCCGAATGGAGCCCTTGAGGAACTCACTGAGCCCCGGCGGCAGGTCTTTGCTCACCGGGTCCAGCTTGATGATTCTGGGGACGGGCTCGGTGGGGAACTCGTGGGCGCTGGCGTAGATGGGCCACCACGTCTCGAGCTCTTCCTGCTTGGCCTTCCAGTCGCCGCCCGGCAGGTCGCAGTGGGCGTGGACCGCCAGGGCGATCTGCCGGATCGTGCGGATGTTCATCTCGTGGACGAGGCTTTCCATGCGATAGCCCGGCACGAACAGCGCCGCGGCGATAATGAGCAGCACCGCCAGCCCGAACAGCATCCGGCACTTGTTGGCCAGCGAGAGATGGACCTGTCGGGATCGTACCATCGCGCCTGTCCTCACGGGACCATCATAACATGACGGCTCGCCGATTGCCGCAGGTCCCTTACCACACCCAGATGACGGGCTCGTCATTGACAAGCCATCATGACGGTCCTGTAATGCCGGTTGGCGCTAGCGAAGCTCAACGATCCCATGGCCACGAACGCACACATCTGTCTGGTCGCCGACGACGACTGCCTCGAGCGCTTCGGCTCGGCGGTGCGTCAGCTCTGCGTCGGGCTGATCGACGAGGCAATCCGCACCACGGTGGTGGGGCCCCAATCCACCGACCTGGGCAGCTTGCAGTTCGGACCTGTTAGGATCGAGCAATACCGACCGCTATCCTGGTGGCGACGCAAGCGGGTGCTGGCCGATCTCGTCGCCCGGCTGGCCAGCAACCCGCCGACTGTGATCCACGCCCAGTCGGGCGGGACGGTCGATCTCGCCGTCCACCTGGCCGAGGCCCTGGATGTGCCGCTTGCGGTCACCCTGACGGGCACGCAGGAGCTCACCGAGGAATCCGAGCCGTTGCTGAGGTCGGCGGCGCTCATCATCGCCGTCAGCGAACCGATCCGAACGCAGGCCATTCAGCGGTTGCGGCGCAGCGGCGAGGATATCGTCCGTATCCCGTGGGGCGTTCGGGCCGAGCGGGAGCCCACCTGCTTTATCGATGAGGAGAAGATCCCGACGATCGTTGCGATCGGATCGTTGACGGAGGGTTGCGGGCTGGAGCATGTGATCGACGCGATGGATCGGCTCGTGCGAAGCGGCCAGCAGGCGGTGCTGTTCATCCTCGGCGGCGGGCCGCTCGAGAGCCGGCTGTTCCAGCAGGTGAACCGACTGGGCTTGAGCGAGCGGGTCACCTTCGTCGGGCCCTTTCAGACGTGGTCGTCCGTGCTCGAGGGCGCCGACATCTACCTCGTGCCGGCCGCTCAAGGGCTGTTGACGATCCATCCGATCGCGGCCATGGCGTCCGGTCTGGTGTTGGCGGCGGCCGAGTCGGGCGATCACGATTGCCTGCACGACGGCAAGACCGCCAGGGTGTACGATCCGCCCAGCCCCGAGATGCTCGCGGCGGTGCTGGCCGAGATCATGAGCGATCGGGATGAATCCAGGCGGCTGGCCGCGATGGCCCAACACTACGCCACCGAGAACCACCGCATCAGCACGATGGTCGCCGACACGATCCAGGCTTACCGCAGGTTGGCCTTGGACAGCGAGACGATCCGTTTGCCCTCGCAGACCGCGAGCCGAGCCGGCGACACCTGAGCCCGGCCGCCGCGCTGACCGGGAGGTGGCGAGTCCGTCACAGCGACTCCACACGGCTTCTCCCGCTCCCGATTCGGGCCTCTCACGTCGATGGAGCCCAACCCGATCCGGCGCGTCTGGATGCCAGGGGTTGTCACGGCGCGCCCGTTGGGATACACCTTAGGCGCCGTGTGAGCGGGGGGAGGGCTTCATCCATGTGGTGACGACACCCTTACGGGCCGGGCGAGGCCCGACAATGGTCGCGATCGTCACCCATCGGGACCATTCGCTAGCCTGGGCTCAGGCATCCAATAGGGAAACGACGGCGCGGTCGTCCGAGACAGCAAACATCCAGACAGCACCAGGTCTCGCTGATCCGCAAAACCGAGGTGGATCCATGATCATCGGCGTAGCCAAAGAGACGTACCCCAACGAGAGGCGGGTCGCACTGATTCCTGCGTCGGTCTCGGGACTCACGAAGATTGGGGCTGAAATCATCGCTGAGCCGGGATGTGGCACGGCCTCTGGTTTTCCGGATCAAGAGTACAAGGATAAGGGTGTACGCTTCTGCGCCGACCGCGCGGAGGTCTTCAGCCAGGCCGACGTGTTGGCCCAGGTCCGCACCTTCCCGGCGAATCCGGACGAAGGGCAGTCGGATCTCGAGCTGCACCAGTCGGGCCAGATCGTGATCGGGACGGCCGATCCCCTGACGGCCGGCGACCAGATCAAGTCCCTGGCCGAGCGGCAGGTCACGCTGTTCGCGATGGAGCTCATGCCGCGGATCACCCGTGCCCAGAGCATGGATGTGCTCAGCTCGATGGCGTCCATCGCGGGCTACCAGGCCGTGATCATGGCCGCGGAGGCGTTGCCCAAGATGCTGCCGATGATGATGACGGCCGCGGGCACGATCAAGGCCGCCCGGGTGTTCGTCATCGGGGCGGGTGTGGCCGGCTTGCAGGCGATCGCCACGGCCAAGCGTCTCGGTGCGGTCGTGCAGGCGTATGATCTTCGACCGGTCGTCAAGGAGCAGGTCGAGAGTCTCGGCGCCAAGTTCGTGGAGATGGAGCTCGAGGTCGGTGATTCCGAGGACAAGGGCGGCTACGCCAAGGCGATGGACGAGGAGTTCTATCGCAAGCAGCGCGAGCTGATGGCCCGCGTCGTGTCCGAGAGCGACATCGTCATCACCACCGCGGCCATACCCGGCAAGAAGGCCCCCGTGCTTGTGACCGAGGAGATGGTCAAGGGGATGCCCCCGGGCTCGGTGATCGTCGACCTCGCGGCCGAGCGAGGGGGCAACTGCGAGCTGACCAAGCTCGACGACACGGTCGAGGCCCACGGCGTGACGATCCTCGGTCCGGGCAATCTTCCCAGCACGACGGCCTACCATGCCAGCCAGATGTACGCTAAGAACATCCAAACCTTCATCGAGCACCTGGTCGACGACGGCCAGATCGAGATCGATACCGAGGACGAGATCACGAGAGACACGCTGGTTTGTCGCGACGGCGAGATCGTCCAGGCGCACGTGCGTGAGGTGATGGGGCTCGAGCCGATCGAGACCGCGGGCGCCGTGGCGGGCGAGACGTCCGAACAGGCGGGCGAATCCAATGAGGCCGAGGCATCGGCCGAGAGCAACGAAGGGAGCACGAGCTGATGGACCCGACGCTCATCATGCTGCTGACCGTGTTCATGCTGGCGGTCTTCGTCGGCTTCGAGATCATCACCAAGGTGCCGCCGACGCTGCACACGCCGCTGATGTCCGGGTCGAACGCGATCTCGGGCATTACGCTGGTCGGGGCCGTCCTATCGGCCGGTCACGTGCATCCGATTCTGACACAGGTGTTGGGCTTCCTGGCCGTCACGATGGCCACGATCAACGTGGTGGGCGGCTACACCGTGACCCACCGGATGCTGAGCATGTTCAAGAAGAAGGGCTAGAGCCTTGAATGAATCGCTACTCAACCTCGTCTATCTGCTCGCGTCCGTTCTGTTCATCTTCGGCATCAAGGGGCTGACGCACCCTCGCACGGCGGTCCGCGGCAACCTGCTCAGCGCGTGCGGCATGTTGCTGGCGGTGGTCGTCACGCTGCTGGCCAATGAGATCATCGCGCTGCCTGTGATCATTGCAGGACTGGTCGTCGGCTCGGCCGTCGGTCTGGGGCTGGCGATCACGATCCCGATGACGGCCATGCCGCAGCTCGTGGCGCTGTTCAACGGCTTCGGCGGCGGGGCGTCGATGTTCGTGGCCTGGTCGGCCCTGATCGAAGAGACCTCCCCGCAGATGCAGATGTCGGTGGCCACGGCGGCGTCCGGGCTGATCGGGGCCGTGACGCTCTGGGGTAGCCTGGTCGCGTTCGGCAAGCTGCAAGAGCTCAAGGTCTTCAAGCGGACGTTCCACTTCACCGGCCAGCAGGTGCTCAACGTGCTGCTTCTGCTCGTGGCGATCGCGATCGGGGCGTGGATTGTGGTCGACCCGGGGCACGGGGCGTGGGTCTATTTCCTGCTCGTCATCGTGGCGAGCATCCTGGGCGTCCTGGTGACGCTGCCGATCGGCGGGGCGGACATGCCCGTGGCGATCGCGCTGCTTAACTCGCTGTCGGGTCTGGCCGCCGCGGCCACCGGGTTCGTCATCAGCAACAACGTGCTGATCATCGCCGGTTCGCTGGTCGGTGCGTCGGGCGTGATCCTGACGCTCATCATGTGCAAGGCCATGAACCGGACGCTGCTGAGCGTGCTGTTCGGCGATCTAGGACCGCAGGCCGGGGGCCTCAGTGCCGACGAGATCTACGCGGGAAAGGTCAAGAGCACCTCTCCCGAAGAGGTCGCGATGCTGATGGACGGCGTGCAGAAGGTGATGATCGTGCCGGGTTACGGCATGGCCGTCTCGCAGGCCCAGCACGCCGTGAGGGATCTGACCAACGTGCTCGAGTCGCGCGGCGTCGAGGTCAACTTCGCCATCCATCCCGTGGCGGGCCGGATGCCGGGGCACATGAACGTGCTGCTGGCCGAGGTCGACATCGACTACGACAAGCTGCTGGAGATGGACACGGCCAACACCATGTTCGAGCAGACGGACGTGTCGATCGTGCTCGGCGCCAACGACGTGGTCAATCCGGACGCGCGGGAGAACCCCAACAGCCCCATCGCGGGCATGCCGATCCTCGACGTGGACAAGAGCAAGACCGTGGTCATGATCAAGCGGAGCCTGAGCCCCGGTTTCGCGGGCATCCCCAACCCGCTCTTCGCCGCCGACAACACGCTTATGCTCTTCGCCGACGGCAAGAAGGCCGTGCAAGACCTCCTAACGGCCGTCAAGGAGATGTAGGCCCGTCAGCGATTGAGCGAGCCATCAGCGGTCCGAACTGAGATCGTCTGCCAACAGCTCTCCGAGTTTCCGCAGTTGCTCGACGTCCTGGTCGCGGATCGTGCCGGTGTGGTCCGGGGCGGTCGCGAGCAGGACATTGGCCGCGTCGCGTCGCCAGGCCTGCCGGATCCGGTCGGCCAAGACCTTCGGCTCGTACGGACGGCTGGGCTCGAAATCCTTGCCGGGCCCGTACGTGAACCAGCACGACGGTCCGAGCGGGTCGTGCTTGCTGCCGCCCTTGCGCTGTTGGAAACACAAGCATAGCTCGAACGGCAGGTAGTACGTCGTGCCGCCGACGGTTCGCATCGGCTGATGGCCGCTCTCGGGCGGCAGGACCAGCTCGCCGTTCATCACGTCCGTGGGGAAGTAGTTGATCTTGTGGCCGTCTTGGATGTGCTGGTTCATGATGACGACGGCCTCGGGTTGGAGCGTCTTGAGCAGGTCGTAGACCTGTTGCGCGGGCAGGTCCTGCGGCGCCCAGTTCATCATGTCGATCCAGAAGTAAGGGATCTTGCCGTAGCGGGTCGCCAGCTCGTGGAGCTGGGCCAGGATGACGGCGCGGGCGTTGGGCGTCGGCTTCCACTTCTTGCCGCCCCACATGCAGTAATAGAAGGCCGGTGCGATGCCCTCGGCGCGGCAGGCGTCGACGAAGGCGCGGACGACGTCGGTCTCGTTGCCGCTGGAGGCGATGTCGAACGTCGTCGTCGCGCTGTCCCAGAGCAGGAACCCCGACGTGTGGCGCGTGGTCAGCACGGCGTAGCGCATGCCGGCCTGTCTGAAGGCCCGGGCCCAGCCGCCCGCGTCGATGGTGGGCGGGTCGTAGATCTTCGGGTCGTCCGCGCGGCAGATCTCCTTGCCCGAAAACTGATTCGAGTTGAAGCAGAGGAACGCACCGAGCCGCCACGCTTCCCAATCGCGGAGCAGCGGCGTGCCTCGACGGGCCGGCTCATGGTGTTTGGACAGGTCGATCTTGATGACGGTCGGCTTTCCCGTGCCGGCGGGTGCGATGCGGATGGTCTCCCGGCCGTTCGGCATCGCTTGCGAGGTGACCTTCGGCTCGGCGGCCAGGCCGGTGCAGCCCGATAGCAGCCAGAACAGCGCGGCAAGCGGAAGACAGCTCAGGTTCGGAGTCGGCTTCATGGCTGGACCCTCGCGATATGGCGCCTGGTGGTGGCAGACGACTCATACCCGCTGCAAGGTGCGAGGGCAAGCGTTGTCGGAGGTCGACTGGCTTCGCGGGTGCATGACAGCTTGGGCGGGGGTTCTTGCGAGCGGCAAGCAACCGAGCCCCCGCTGGTTCCAGGGGCTACGCCGCGGTAGCCGAGCCGGCTCGGCAAACGGCCCGCGCGGAACGTCGGGCACCCCGCTTCGCTAGGCCCCGCGCCACGGCAGGAGCCGCTCGACATCGTGCCAATCGTCCCGAAGCGACTCGGGCGTGAAGGCGTAGGCACACTCGGGGCAGGCCCCGCCGTGGGCGTGACCCGCAAGCGAGTAGCGGCAATTGGGGCAGACAAGGTGGTCGGATCGGCGGAGGTGATCGACGAACTGCCGGCGCCATCGTCGGTCCCACACGATCTTCGTGCAGATGTGGCCTAGCAGGGCCAGGCCGATGAGCGGACGGAGATCGAGCGGCCAGCGGAAGGGCGACTCGACGCCGAGCCAGACGTCCAGCAACAGCGGGGCGGCCAACGGCAGGATACCGTAACCGAAGTAGCGCGCCGGCGGGTTGATCTCGCTGATGCGCCGAACGGCCCGGCGGCGGCGGTGAGCATCGGGGACGGACCGCTGCTCAGCTCGGGCGTGGTCGACCAGGGCCAGGAGCCACAGCAGGGTCACGAGACTGGCCAGAATCCCGAACGGTTCATTCATCGTGCGGCCTCTCCGATACCCCTACACCGTCGTCCAACGACGGAGTTATACAGCCGCGTCGCTCTTGGGATGCAGCGGGTCCGGCTGCGTCCTTGGCCGCTTGCCGGGCACCTGCGTTTGGATGCGGCCTACCGTGTCTGAGCCGCCGCCGAATTGACCGACAACGGCGAATCGACGATGCTGGTTGCTTATCCGTGCGCGCCGGGGGGACGACCGTGGGGTCTGGACCGATCCGGCGCGATACCCGACGAAACCAGGGTTCCCGACCGCGACGCTGCTCAGGGCAGGTCCGTCGGGCCTCCGAGCAACAACCCATGCGCATCACCACCGCACGCATCATCTGTCAGACGTTCTTCTTCGCCCTGTTCATCCTGCTGTTGAGCTACGCGTCGCTGACGACGATCGATCACCTGCCGCTGCTGCGGGATCATCTCAGCAAGCTGCTCGAGATCGACCCGTTGATCGCGCTGTCGACGGCCGTCACGACCGGGACGATCTATCGCGGCCTGGTATGGTCGCTGGCCATCATGGTTTTGACGCTCGTGCTGGGGCGCGTCTTCTGCGGCTGGATCTGTCCGTTCGGGGCGTTGCACCACTTCTCCGGCTGGCTGTTCGATTGGCGGAAGACCAAAGCCCGCATCGAAGCCAATCGCTACCGCTCGCTTTATCGTTTGAAGTACATCATCCTGATCGCCTTCGCGGTGGCACTGGCCGGGTCTCTGTCGATCGCCGTGCTGGCCGCCGGTAGCGTGCTGATCCTCATCGCCGCGCGTCTGGGCGGGCTGATCGGCGGCAACAGCGCCGCCTCGCGAGACAAGGTGACGGTCTGGCTGGCCGTGGGTTTTGTGCTGGTTGCGGCGGTGGCCGGGCTGGCTCGCTGGGGTTACCCGGACAACGGCACGCTCCAGATCGGCCTGCTCGATCCGATCGCCACGATCCATCGTTCGTTCACGGTGGCGGTCCTGCCCGCGCTCAACCACACGAGCCAGGGCGTCTCGTGGTTCGGTAATCCGCGGCTCCACGCGACGGGCTGGGTGATCGGGGCGATGTTTCTGGCCCTGGTCGTGGCCAACCCGCACATCTTCCGGTTCTTTTGCCGGGCGTTGTGCCCGCTGGGCGCGCTGCTCGGCGTGTTCAGTCGGTTCAGCCTGTGGCGGATCGAGCGCGATCGTGAGAAGTGCGTCGATTGCGGTCTGTGCCGGGCCCATTGCGAGGGCGCGTGCGATCCGGACGGCGAGCTCCGCGTGGCCGAGTGCATGGTCTGCTTCAACTGCCTCGACGAATGCCCCCACGAGGCGATCCGTTTCGAGTTCCTTCCGCCGAAAGGGCATCAGGTCGTCAACCCGGACATCACCCGACGCGGTGCGCTGGTCGGCGCCATCGCCGGGGCCGGTGCGTTCGCGTGGATGCGGCTCGGCGGGCGGACCACGAAGGACTTCCGCGCATCGGTCATTCGCCCGCCGGGCGCGGTCGAGGAGCAGGAGTTCCTCGAGCGGTGCATCAAATGCGGCCAGTGCTATCGCGTCTGCCCGACGAACGTGATCCAGCCCGACTGGACCGACTCGGGCATCGAGGGCCTTTGGACGCCCGTGCTCAACTACCGCATCGGCTACTGCGAGCCGAACTGCACCGCGTGCGGGCAGGTCTGTCCAACCGGCGCGATCCAGCGAATGAGCATTGAGCAGAAGCGCGGCCTGGGCGAGTACGCCGAAGAGGGACCGGTCCGGCTGGGATCGGCCCACTTCGACGTGGGCAAGTGCCTGCCCTGGGCCAAGAACATGCCCTGCCTGGTCTGCGAGGAGAATTGCCCCGTCAGCCCCAAGGCCATCTACACCGAGCGACACATGCAGGTCCTTCGCGACGGCAAGAAGCAGGTGGCCTCGGCGACGGACGGCACGATCAAGCTCTTCGAGTGGCCGCACGAGGCGTCGGAGGCGGTGACCCCGGTCCGGCTCGAGGCCGGGTCGCTCGCACCCAAGACCGAGCAGGACTACCACATCAAGCTACGCCGGCCCGACGGGGTGTTCGAGACGCACCGCATCGCTTCCAACGGTACGGACAGCGTGACCATCGAGGGCAAGCTGGGCTTCAAGCCGGAGGTCGGTTCGCTGGCCGTGCTGATGACCGAGCTGGGTTGTCCGAAGGTCGACCTCAGCAAGTGCATCGGTTGCGGCATCTGCGAGCAGAAATGCGTGGTCGTCGGCAACAAGCGGGCCGTCTACGTCATGGCCGTCGGTGAGACCCGAAGCAGGGAGTTCCTCGAAGAGACCCGTAACCGAACGTTGCGGCTGTAGGGGCCAAAGGCCCAAACGTCGAAACGTCAAAACGTCAAGACATCGAAAGGGCGGGAGCTGCCGTTCTGAGAATCGCTGCCTGGGAACCCCGCTAAGCAGAGAATTCGACGAGTGGCCCGCCGCGTCAGCGGTGGGGAACACGAATCGGTATTGGCCAGAAACAGCTACGTGACACGTGGGATTGACCGTGATGCATGGGCAGGATGCCCATACCTCTTCTCTGGCCGGAATCCTTGAGAAGACGATAGGATTCGTCACGGGCAGATTGCTCGCTCTACTTGCCTCCGTGGCACGGATCATGCCGGCAGCTTGGCACCGACATAGATCAGGTCATGCCGGTTGTAGTCGAACGCGAAATGGACGAACTCCTCGCGCTGGTCGATCACGCCGTCGGGATACTGCAATTGTCCCGGGAAGTCGGTGATGACGCGCTGGTGCGCCCACGTGGCCATGTCGTCGTCCGACGCCCACAGGGCCATGGGGTTACGCAGTCCCGGTTTACCGCAGGCGTTGTGCACGAGCACGATGCGACCCGTGCTCAGGCGGAAGAGGCGGAACTTGCTGCCGGGATTCGGGATGCCCGACGGCCTGGGCGGCGACCATGACCGGCCGCGGTCGCGCGACTCGCTTCGCAGCAGGTAACCCTTGCCGTCGGCACGGATGAGCATGACCATGCGTCCGTCGCGGAGCTCGACGATGTTGTTTTCGGCCCAGCCGGAAGTGGGTCCGGTGCGTTTCGAGTCGGTCCACGTCGCGCCGCCATCCTTGCTGATCAGCACGCCGTTGAGGGCCTTGCGGAACGACCTGTCCTTCAGAGGCGAGACGTCGGGCTCGTCGACGGTGTCGTACGTCTGATAGGGCAGGAACCACTCGCCCCACGAGCTGACGTAGAGGTTGCGGACGAAGGTGCGGCGTGGCAGCGGCTCGAACGGCACGGCCTCGGACCAGGTCTTGCCGCTGTCGGTGCTCGTGATGACCACGTTCCGCCATCGCTCGAAGTATCCGCCGTGTGTGACGCCCATGATGCGGATCTCGTCGCCGGCCAGGTAGACCTCGCTCAGCAGGCAGGCCTTGTCCGGGTAGCGAAGCACGGGCGTCTTCTTGCTCCAACTCTTGCCGCCGTTGGTTGAGCGACACATCGCGATGTGGTTGGCCTTGCGGGGCTCGGTCGAGCCGCCGGTCATGAAAATGATCGCCCACGTCCCGTCGGGCAGGACGCGGAGGGCCTGATCGCACACGCAGAGGTCGGGCATGCGGCCCCGGTAGGCGAGCACCATCGTGTCTTGCTCGCGGGAGGCGCAGGCCGGGCAGGTCGTCTTGGCTTCGGCGGTCGCGGCACTCGGAGTGTTGGCCGCCAGGCCCGCACCGCCGGCCAGTGTGCTTGTGAGAAACGTGCGTCGTTTCATCGATGTGGCTCCTACGACGTCCTCTCAGGACTGTTGAACAGGATGCATGCGAGATGATCCCACGGCCTCCCGGCACCAGACCGAAACGCTCTGCCGCCCCGTGCGGGGCTGGTTTCTTCTCGGTCATCCGATACCCAGGGCTGCGCTTCGCTTGCCCTGGGCTACTCACTGTCGGGCCTACGGCCCTGCCAACCTGTCGATCGGCCGGTACGGTGTGGTGCGTCAGGACGGTGAAGAAAAGGTTCCTGACACCTTTTCCATCCGAGGTTTACTTCACCGACGCATTGCGCACGGCCAGGAACGTCGTCAACACCTCATCGAGCGGGTGCGACGTGTCGGCCAGCTCATAGTCCATGCGCATCTGCCGGCACGCGGCCTTGATCTGATCCGTGAATCGGCGGACCTCCTCGAGGTACCGCCGCCGCAGGCCGCGCGGTTCGACCAGCAGTTCGCCGCCGGCCTCCAGGCCGTCGAACAGCGTCAGGTCGCGGAACGGAAACTCCAACTCGGCGTGGTCCATCACCTGAAAGACCACCACCTCATGCCGGCGGTAGTGCAGGTGTTTCAGGCCGCGGATGATCTCCTCCGGATCGTCGAACAGATCGCTCAGCAGGATGATCAGCGCCCGGCGGTTGAGCCGCTCGGCCAGGTCCTCCATGACGCCGCGGAGGCTCGTCTTGCGCGGACCGGCCGCGGTCTCCATCTCGTGGGTCAGCACCCGCCAGTGTCCCGGGTTGTTGCTCGGGCGGATGAACTGCGTGATCTGCTCGTCAAACGCGGCCAGACCCACCGAGTCTTGCTGTTGCAGTGCCAGGTACGCCAGCGACGCGCCGACGGCCGTGGCGTACTCCAGCTTGCTCAGCGCCGCCGCGTCCGATCGGTAGGCCATCGACTCGCTCGCGTCGAGCAGGACCACCATGTTGAGGTTGGTCTCTTCCTCGTACTGCTTGATGTAGAACTTGTTGGTCCGGCCGAAGACCTTCCAATCGAGGTGACGCAGGTCGTCGCCCTGGGCGTACTCGCGGTGCTCGGCGAACTCGACGCTCAGGCCGCGATAGGGTGAGCGGTGTCGGCCGCTGACGTAGCCCTGCACCACGAGGCGGGCGCGCAGGTCGAGGCCCGCGATCTTGGCCAGCACCTTCGGGTCGAGGTATTTCGAGTAGTCGGTTGTCGTATCCGCCATCGTGTGGCTCCTGCCTTTGATCGTAGGCGAGATTGGCCGTCTATGCCAAGCGTGGCTCGCGTCACGATCGGGCGGATCTGCTATGATGATCCGCCGCGGCCGCGCTGCCGCGGTCGCTCGCGGCCCGTTGCCGAACCGGTACCGACAAGGATCAACCCACCATGCCGTCACGCAAGATCAATCTCGAGGACGTCACGCTGCACCTCATCGGCAACGCCCATCTCGACCCCGTCTGGCTGTGGCGGTGGCAGGAGGGCTTCGCCGAGACCAAGGCGACGTTCCGCTCGGCGCTGGATCGCATGAAGGAGACGCGAGGCTTCATCTTCACCTGCGCGGCCGCGGCCGTCTACGAGTGGGTCGAGCACAACGATCCCGCGATGTTCGCCGAGATCCGCAAGCGCATCCGGCAGGGGCGGTGGGTCGTTGCCGGCGGCTGGTGGATTCAGCCCGACTGCAACATCCCGTCGGGCGAGTCGTTCGTCCGGCAAGGGCTGTACGCCCAGCGCTACTTCGAGGAGAGGTTCGGCGTGCGGGCACGGATGGGCTACTGCGTCGATTCGTTCGGCCACGCGGCCACGCTGCCCAAGCTGCTTCGCGGGTGTGGGCTCGAGGGCTACGTCTGGATGCGACCCGGTCTGCACGAGAACGACGAGATCCCCTGGCCCGTCTTCTGGTGGGATGCTTCCGACGGCAGCCGCGTGCTGTCGATGCGGATCATGACGCCGTACTCGACGAAGACGGCCGACGAGCTCGAACGCCGCTTCGAGGCGACGCCGCGCGAGCACATGCGGCCGCCGCTGACGACCGAGGCGATGTGCTTCTACGGCGTGGGCAACCACGGCGGCGGTCCGACCAAGGCACAGCTCGCGGCGATCGAGGCATGGCGCAAGGCCGGCCGCAAGCCCAAGCTCGTCTACAGCTCTCCCGACGCCTTCCATGACGTGGTCATCGGCAGCGGGAAGAGGTTGCCCGTCTATCGCGGCGAGCTTCAACACCACGCCTCCGGCTGCTACGCGGCGGTCAGCATGATCAAGGCCCTCAACCGCCGGGCGGAGGAGACGCTGCTGGCGGCCGAGCGCTGGACCAGCGTCGCGCGGATGAGCCTGCGGCGCGACGCGCCGACCGAGACGCTCGCCCGGGCGTGGAAGCACGTCCTGTTCAACCAGTTTCACGACATCATGGCCGGCACGAGCGTCGAGGAGGCTTACGTCGACGCGCGGGACCAGATGGGGGCGGCGCTCTACGAGGCCGCCTATGCCCTGAACGACGCTCAACAGGCCGTGAGCTGGAACGTCGATACGCGAGGTGAGGGCACGCCCGTGTTCGTGTTCAACAACCAGACGAGGCCCTTCACGGGCGTGGTCGAGACCGAGGACATCGGCATCGACATCACCAGCGGCGATCGCTTCGTCACGGACCACGAGGGCGCGCCCGTCCCATTCCAGCCGATCGATCCGCACGTCCGCGCCCGCAAGCATCGCGCGGTGGTGTTCGTCGACGTGCCCGCGCTGGGCCATCGGCTGCTCCGCATTCGGGCCGGCAAGCCGACGCCGCCGCAACGCTTGCTCGGCAAACGGGCCGTCCGCGCGACGGTCACGCGCCCGAAGGCCGGACCGTGGCGGATGGAGAACGACCGGCTCCGCGTGGAGGTCGACCGCAAGGGTCTGGTCCAGATCCGCGACAAGATCGCCCGGCGGAACGTCTTTTCCGAACCGGCGGGCACGGCGCTGGTCATCGAGGACAAGTCGGACACGTGGAGCCACGACATGTTCCGGTTCGACAAGGTCATCGGCGCATTCCAGGCGACCTCCGTGCGGCTCATCGAGCCCGGCCCCGTGCGGGCACGGATTCGCGTTAAGGCGCGGTACGAGGGGTCCGAGCTGATGTTGGACTACCTGCTCGGCGCGGCTGCCGGTCACGTCGAGGTCCGCGGCGAGATCGACTGGCGCGACGCCTGGAAGGTCGTCAAGCTCGCCTGGCCCGTCAGCGTCAAGACCGACACCTGCACCGTCGAGATTCCCTACGGGACGATCGGGCGGCCCGCCGACGGCGAGGAAGAGCCCATGCAGCAGTGGGTCGAGGTCGGCGACGAGCGAGGCGGCCTGGCCGTGGCCAACAGCAACCGCTACAGCCATAGCGTCCACGGCAACGAGATTCGCGTGACGCTGCTGAGGAGCCCGGCGTATGCGTTCCACGATCCGCACCCGATCGACTACGAGGGCGACAACCGCATCACCGACCGGGGTCCGCAGTCGTTTCGGCTGGCGTTGATTCCGCATCGTGGATCGTGGCGGAAGGGTGACGTGATGGCCGTGGCGCGGCAGCTCAACATGCCGCCCAACGTGCTGTTCGAGACGTACCACGCCGGCAAGCTGCCGCCGGTGCTCGAGACCGTTCGATGCGACAAGCCGGGCGTCGAGGTCAGCGTGATCAAGCAGGCCGAGGACGGTGGGGCGCTTGTGGTCCGCGTCTGTGAATGGCATGGCCGGACGACCAAGACCCGGATCGAGCTTCCCGTTATCGGACGTCGGTGGACGACGACGCTGAAGGCCGGCGAAATCAAGACGTTTATCTTGCCGGATCGAAAAGGCGGTCGGGCACGTGAGGTCTCCATGCTGGAGGCGTAGGCCTGGCGCGGTCGATCACCGCACGGATTGGTGGATTCTGTTGTCTGGCATAGGCGTAAGA
This sequence comes from uncultured Planctomycetales bacterium, assembly GCA_964622545.1. Lineage (GTDB taxonomy): Bacteria > Planctomycetota > Phycisphaerae > UBA1845 > JAFGLZ01 > JAFGLZ01. The sequence goes on from CAZUQM010000027.1 coordinate 69,406, forward strand.
TCGACATGCCCACAGGGCCGGTCTGCGGCCGGCCGGGCGGCATGCTCGGTCAAACGGCTATGGGCGCTTTTTGCTGGACGATCCGATAATGTCGGATTTAACCGGTTCGTGAGCAATGGCTTAAGAATGTTAGCGAAAACTAGCTAAAGGGAGTTGTCGGCGCGGGGCCGTTCGCGTAAACTTACGTAAAGAGGTTCTGCGAGAGGGGCTCACATAGCAACCAAGTCGCTGTGCTGCTGGTGGTGCAACTGAGCAGTCTCCGGGAGTGGTGAGGCTAACATAATCAGCTTGAGGCCGGGGCCTCGAACTTCGACATGAGTTCTGGGGTATTGGCTTGGTTCCCCGTCGGAGTCGTCGTGCCGGCCTGGACAGGTAGCGAAAGGAGAAGGTATGCGTCCTGCCACGTGGTCCCGTCGAACGGGCAAGAGCGGTTTCACGCTCATCGAGCTGTTGGTGGTGGTCGCGATCATCGCGCTGTTGATCTCGATCTTGTTGCCGTCGCTGAGCAAGGCGCGTGCGCAGGCCCGGTCGACGCTGTGTGCCTCGCGGATCCGGCAGCTAGCCCAGGCCATGCTGCTCTACGCCGACGACTACGGCGAGACGCCGCCCTTCCTGGCGATCGGCCACAAGGACATGGACGAGTTAAACAAGACGTACGATCATATCGATCCGTCTCGCACCGAGCGGGACTTCTGGGACCTGGAAGATTGGTGCGTGCCTGGTATTCCGGACATCTGCTACGAGCCGGACTGGGAGGCCCTCGATCCCACCCCGACGTCCCGTCACGGCTCGCTGTTCAGCTATACGCGCTTCGAGAACCTGTACCGTTGTCCCGAGTTCGAGCGGATACCCGTTGGGACGGCCTCTGAGGTCTTCGCCGGGGTTGTGAAGTCACAGAACGTGTTCAACTACACGCGGTCGGTGCTCGGTCGAAAGCTCCTGACGAACGTCCCGCCTATACGCGACCCTGAGGCCGTTGCACTGGATGACGAGCTCGTCCCCGGACACATCATGAAGGTCAGCTCGATCTACAACCCGGCGGGCATGTTCATGCTGCTCGATGAGCAATGGGACTATCATTGTGCGGCCGGGAACGGTTACGACACCTACGGCACCATTGACATGTCCGGCTTTCCGGCCGCGGGAGAGACGGTGCACGGGCTGATCGGCGACATGATCGGCTCGTATCACGGCGTCAAGAGCAGCCCGATCCCACAGTACAACTGGGTCCGCGAGAGCCAGCGGGGCAGCATCGCGTACTATGACGGGCACGTGGACCTCTACCACGATCCGTTCCCGTGGCGGACGGTAGGCCCGGGCTACGACGGCGGCGATCTGCTATTGACGCTGGTCGGCGACTTCACAGCCACGCCACAGGGTCCGGCGGTTAAGGTGCTGGATCCGTTGTTCCTGTCGATCTACGCGCAGCGCGGCATTGGCATGACGCCGGAGTTGGTGGGCGGCCTGCTCGGCATGCTGTAGGGACGCCGGCAAGCCAGCCTGCCCTGGCCGGACATCGAGCAAAACGAACGACCCATCGAAAGCGGACGGACCCAAGCGGGTTCATCCGCTTTCTTTCTGCGCTCGCTTTTTTTTGGGAGGTGGGCTTCCTGAGCTGGGTCCCTATGCCCCGTCCGGCTCGGGTTGGATGCCCCGGGTCGCTACCGAATCCGACGAGACCCCCTTGGCCAGCTTCACTCCAGGCCGTAGGATTAAGATGCGGGAAGGGGTAGCACGTCGTTGTTGCTTGCCTATCTCCCTTTCCAGGAAGCGTCGTAGCCGGATTGTCTGTCGCGGCGGGGGCGCAGCCCTACGGGCCGGCACGCGCCGGGCGCCGGAGTCACATCACCCTGTCCTTGAGTGCCTTCGCAAGGGAGGACGTATGGTCGCCAACGCTTCTCGACGTCGGTCGCTTTCGCGCGGTTTCACGCTGATCGAACTGCTGGTCGTGGTGGCCATCATCGCGCTGCTGATCTCGATCCTACTGCCGTCGCTGAGCAAGGCACGGTCGCAGGCGAGGACGACGCTGTGCGCGTCTCGGATCGCCCAGCTCGCCAAGGCCATGCTCATCTACGCCGACGACTATGAGGGGTCGCCGCCGTTTGTGGCGATCGGCTTCGAGTGGGTGTACAAGCCGGACCGGACTCACGACAAGCTCGACCCCGACCACAGTGAGGGCTGGTACTGGGAGCGGGAGACGTGGTGCGTGCCGGGTTTTCCTGACATCTGCTACGAACCCGACTGGACCGCCCTGGATCCGGTCCCGTCCACCCGTGACGGCTCGCTGTTCAGCTACACGCGCTTCGAGAACCTGTATCGTTGTCCGGAGTTCGAGCGGATTCCCGTCGGGACGGCCTCTCAGGTCTTCGCCGGGGTTGTGAAGACACAGAACGTGTTCAACTACACGAGGACGGTCTTGGGACGCAAACTGGTGTCGACGATCGTCGATGACCCCTTGGCTTCGGACGAGCTCGATCCGGGCCCGGTCATGAAGGTCAGCTCGATCTACAATCCCGCAGCCATGTTCATGCTCCTCGACGAGCAATGGGACTTCCACTGTGCGGGCAACTATGACGACACGGGCAATCTGCCGCTTGCGGGCTTTCCGATGGCGGCCGAGACCGTTCATGGTTTGATCGGCGACATGGTCGGTTCTTACCACGGCGTCAAGAGCGATCCGATCAACCACCCGGATGTGGATTTCATTCGCGAGGCCCAGAGGGGTAACGTGGCCTACTACGACGGTCACGTGGCGCTCTATCATGATCCGTTCCCGTGGCGGACCGTCAAGCCGGGCAGCAACCCGCTCGACCTGATCGCGAAGCTCGTGTCGGACTTCACCGACACGCCGCAGGGACCGACCGTCAAGGCGCTGGACCCGTTCTTCATGTCCATCTACGCCCAACGCGGACTCTCACTGACACAGCAGCAGATCATCGACTTCTTGCTGGGCGTTCAATGATGACAGGTGTCTTGTCCGGCACCGAATGTCGGTGTGATCTGATGTGCTCGGTACGACCTGCAACGACGGCTCGACTCAAGGACGGCCTCTGCGTCTAGGGCTCCACCTTCTCGAAGGCGCAACAGAAGGTGTTCGGTTCCGGGCCACTTTCGGTCAGCAGACGGTAGTTCGGGTCGTCCAGGAAGCGCCGCACCTCCATGTGATGCGGGAAGCTCGGGCTGTAGCACTTGTCCCAGATGAGGATCGTGCCGGGCGGGGCGTCGTTCAGCTCCCTGGCCACGTGCCACTTGTCCTCCTGAAGTCGCATGGGCCAGAGGCGGTAGACCCAGACGTTGGTGGCCAGGACGTGACGATCACCGTAACCGTGCTCCTTGAGCCATTGCACCACCGACGCCACCGCCCATTGGTCCTTGCCCTTCATCCATGGCCGGGCGACGTAGCCGGTTTGCAGCAGCGTGGCGGCGATCAACAGGCCCGCCAGCAGGACGCCTGCCCATTCCGGCTCAGGCTTGGTCTTCCTCAAGAAGATGAGCCCGGCCGCCAGGATCACCAGCCCGAACGTGACCAGTCGAAACGCCCACAGGAAAGGGCTGTAGAGCCAGTCGGGTCTCTCGCATTCGCCCGCGATCCAGAACACCAACAGGGCCGCGGCCATGATCGCGGCCGCTCGGGGCCAGCGCGGCGAGGTCCATGCGGCCAGGTCGCTCGCCCCGGCCAGCGCCAGCACGGCAACGACGGGACTGATGGCGATGAGGAAGCGCGGGTAGCCGCCGGTCGCGTAGAGGCCGAGGTAGCGGCAGAAGACGTGGAATGAGAAATACAGCAGCACGACGCCCGCTACGATCCACCCGTGTCGTTTTCGCCACACGGCGGGCACGCCGACGGCCGCCAGGGCCAGGATGCCCGGTCCGAAGGCCAGCAGCGCCCGGGCCGGCATGGCCAGCAGCGTGCCGTGGCCGTAGTCGGTGTTGGCCTTGGGCTCGAGGAACATCTCGAAGGGGACATGGCCCAGCCAGGCATAGGAGATGGCGTTGTAGGCGACCGGTGCCCAGAGCAGCCAGATCGTGCCCCGCCATCGGGCCCGGCCGAACCAGAATGCCAAAATCCACAGCGGCAGCCAGACCACGCATTCGTAGCGGGTTACAAGCGTCAGGCTCACCACGGCCGCGGAGAGCGCGAAGCGGCGGCGGACCAGCAGGAGCAGGGCCAACGCGACATAGAACGCCACGGCGGTCTCGGTCAGCGTGGTGTAGCTGAGCTGGAAGAACATGGGCTGAATCAGCGCGAGCGGCGCGGCCAGCCACGCCCAAGGCAGTCGAACCTCCTCGGCGGTTCGGAACGCCCACCAGGCCGCGGCCACGCTGAGCAGTCCGCTGAACAGGCGGGCGGCCGTCCAACCGAGCTGCGAGGGCAGGAAGTAGAGCACGGTGAAGCCGGGCCGGCCCCACTCGTTGAGCAGAAACGCCAGCCGATGCCCCGACCATTTCGCGTAGAGGAAGTGCGTGAGGTCGTCGTCGTGATGGACGCCGTCGCTGAGGATCGCCAGCAGCCACGAGATGACCAGGCCGAACAGACAGCACGCCAGCGCGGCGTTGCGGGACGTGAGCGCCGAGGGGACGTACGTCCTCGGCAGGGTCAGCTCGGTCGGGTCGACGGCTTGGGGTGCGGTTCGGCTCATGGGCTCGCTTTGGGTCGGGGTCTCGCAGCGTCGGGCGTCGGTCGGGTCAGGCGGTATCCTTCTCGAAGTACGCGATCAGCTCAGGATCACAGGGCGGGACGTCCATGGGCTGCGATCCGCTTCGCAGCGATTCGGTGGCCTTGACGCCGGCGGCGACGCTGTACCGCGCGGCGATGGGCGAGGTCGCCACCTTCCCGCCGGTGCGGAGATAGCGAACGAACTCGGCGACGATCCTCGGATCGCCGCCGCCGTGACCGCCGGCCTCGGGTCGGAGGATGTGCTCCTGGTCGGCCCGCTCGCGGTAGCCGTCGAAGCGGGTGGTCCAGACGCGGACGACGGCCTCGCCATGGTCGTTGAAGTTCTCCATGCGGCCCTCCGTGCCGATGACGGTGTAGTTACGCCACGCGTCCGGCGTGTAGTGACACTGCTGATACGAGGCGAACACGCCGTTGTTCAGCCGCATGAGCATCATGCTCACGTCCTCGACCTCGATCAGCGGGTTCATGCCGGTCTGCGACAGGGGCGGCCAGTGGCTCTCGACGTAGGTGCCGTCCCCGCGTTCGGCCGCGTCGTGGCGATCGGTGATCTGATCGTACAGGGTGAGTCCTCCCATGGCCGTGACGCGCTCGGTGTAGCCGCCGCACAGCCAGTGCAGGACGTCGATGTCGTGGGCGCCCTTCTGAAGGAGCAGGCCCGTGGACTTGGCCTGCTCGGCGTGCCAGTCCTTGAAGTAGGAGTCGCCGCCGTAGGAGACGAAGTGGCGGCACCAGGCGACCTTGACCTGGCCGATCTCGCCCCGCTCGATCAGGCTCTTCATCTTCTCGATGACCGCGAAGTGCCGCATGTTGTGGCCGAGGTACAGCTTGGCCCCGCTCCGGCGAGCGGCCTGTAGGATGCGGTCGCATCCTTCGATGGTGATGGCCATGGGCTTCTCGAGGTAGACGTGCTTGCCGGCCGACAAGGCCGTGACGGCGTGCTCTTCGTGCAGGTAGTCGGGCGTGGTGATGAAGACGGCGTCGAGATCGTCGATCTCGACCAGCTCTTGTGCGTCGTCGGTGGTGAAGGTATCGGGGCCGTAATCCTCGCGGAAACGCTCCAGGGCGCGCGGGTCGATGTCGCAGCCCGCTGCGAGCCGAACGCCTTCGTCGGGTCGATGGGCGTAGCGCGCCAGACTGCCGCGTCCGCCGGTACCGATCACACCGATCCTGATGTCGTCCGATGCCATCACGTTGTTACCTCGATCGCCGTCTCGCTCGGCCGGCGGCTCGTTCACATCAGAAAGGCCGGTCGGGCGCTTCGCGCGGACGCCGTGGCCTCCATCCCCTGATGCGCACGGCGGTAAAATACACTATCATACCTGAGCTTCGGCGACGCGTCGCCTGCACCGAAGCGACTTGCGTGGAAAAGGGTGCATGACGGTCTAGGCCGAGTTTCTGGGCGACATGAACCCTCCGAGCCCCGCTGTCCTCAGCGGGGTCCAGCGGTGCGACGGGGGGTGTCAATCCCTTCAACGATGCCCGTCACGGGGTGAAGGCCTGAGCATGCAGCGACGGTCTCTTGACCGCCCTGGGGACAGGGCGGCTCGGCAAAGGCCCGCCTGAACCGTCATGCACTCCGTGGAAAAGCGTGCGGGATCCGGTTCGTCTATGCCGATAGGCGCGGTAGCGTCTTTCGGTTACGCTATGGTATCGAGCCGTTTCGAAAGGGGCGTCGTTCGTGCAGTACGCGATGCAAGGATTTCGGCCTGCGGTCCTCCTGTCGGTTCTCCTGGTGCCGGCTGCGGCGATGGCGCAATCCGACATGGCTCGCATGCTCTCGCCACGCTTCGGTGACGGGGAGGTCCAGACCGACTACACGGTTCGCGGCACCTTCGACGAGCCGCTGACCAACCAGCGCGGCGACCTCCAGATGACCGACCACCGATTCCATCTGGCCGTCCCGATCCTGACCGAGAAGACGAGCGATCTGACGGTCTCGCTAGGCCTTAAGGCCATGGACATCGACAGCAGCGCGCGGTTCAACCATTCGTGGGACGCCCTGCCGCCGGAGCTGTGGGACCTCCGCATCGGCACGACGTATCGGCGGAAGCTCGACAACGGCTGGACGGCCGGGGGAAACGTGACGATCGGATCGGCCAGCAACCACCTGTTCGCCAGCGCCGAGGAGATCGTCGCGAGCGTGACGGGCTTCCTGCGGATCCCGCACCAGGAGCACACCGCGTGGCTCCTGTTCCTGAACTACAGCAACGAGCGCGAGTTCTGCCGGCATATCCCCTTGCCCGGGGCGGCCTACGAGATCGCGCCCGACCGCACCTTTCGCGCGATCCTCGGCGCGCCGTTCTCGAACGTCCACTATGAGCCGATCGAGGGGCTGACCTTCGATGCCCGTTACATGATCCCCCGGACCGTGCACGCCGAGATCGGCTACCGCATCGTCAAGCCGGTGAAGGTGTACGGCGGGTTCGATTGGTCCAACCAGCGGTGGTTCCGCTACGACCGAGAGGACGACGACGATCGCCTGTTCTACTATGAGAAGAAGGTGTTCGGCGGCGTGCGGTGGGACATCGCCCGCAACATCTGGGCCGACTTCACGGCCGGCTGGGCGTTCGATCGTTCGTTCTTCGAGGCCGAGGGCTACGACGAGCGCGCCGACGACGTGATCGACATCGACGACGGCCCGTACCTGATGTTCAACGTGGGGTTCCGGATGTAGGGCGGTGTGAGTTGAGCTCGCCCGGTCCGAAGCATGGCGCCGGGTTGATCCTCCCGTTACCCGATGCCTGCCCGCTATAATGACCGCATGATTGATATCGACGTCCTTCCTGTCCCCGACTGGGGCTTGCGGTGTGAGGCGTGTGGTGCGGTATTGGCTGGTGCGTCGGAACATCGTTGCCCGAGATGTGATCGTCCCTACAGCATCCGCGACCTGGTCGCCCGACAGCGGCCCATTCCCGACATCGGCCTGGTTTGCCCGAATTGCGGCTATGCCCTGACGGGGCTGACGGTCCAGCGGTGTCCCGAGTGCGGCCTCTCGTTCTCGGTTAGGGAACTGATCGACATCCACTACGACGTCGTGCCGACGTCCATTGTTCAGCTCGGCGATCCAGACGATCACCATCACCGCCAGCGCGATCCGACGTACGACGGCAGCGAACGGCCCTTACCCGACTTCGGCCTGGTCTGCGCGGATTGCGATGCTCCTCTGACCGGGGTTGAGGCGGACGCCTGTCCCGAATGCGGCAGGCCGTTCGACTTGGACGCCCTGGTGTCCCGCGGCGACTGGGTGGATGTCTCGCCGTATGTCCCGCCCGGCTTGGCGGTGTTGGCCAAGTGCATGCTGTACGCCGAGTGGGTCCCCTATGTGGTGGACAACGACGCCCTCCAACGTCTCTACGGCGGACCACTGTCGGTTGTCGTCCCGAAGCTTCGCGTGCCGCGGGAGTTCTTCTTCGACGCCCTGGCCGTCTTCGCCAAGGCCAGTGTCCCGCAGCCCTCGGTCGGCAAGGGCGAGTGGGTCTGTCCGGCCTGCGACGAGGACGTCCCGGCCGGGTTCGAGGTGTGCTGGAACTGTGGCACGGCCCACCCGGCCATCACGGATACCCGACCCGAGTCTTCGACGTGATCGCTCGCGGTAAGGCCGGGGAGATCATCGTACGTGTGGGCCGCCTTGACCCAGGGGCTGGGCCAGCGAGGTTGGGCCGCGTTCGTGTTCACACGCCGTCGGATCTGCGTAGCGGCACGGGAGGTTGTCATGAGGTCGCGATTGTCCGTCTGGTTCGTCGTCGTCGTCGGTTGCTTGTTCGGCGCGGTGGTCGCCTCGAGGGCGGCCGAGGACCAGCGCCCGAGCCCGTCCGAACGCATTCGTGCCTTGGAGCAGAAGGTCCTGCGGCTCGAGCGCCGTTTGGCCGAGCATGAGACGCTCATCGTTCGTCTGTACGAGAAGCTGCCGAAGCTCTCGGCCAAGCCGGCCGGCAGATCGGCGACGCGCCCCGGGCCGGAGCCGCCCCCTGAGCACAGCCCGTGGACCAAGCTCCGCGCGGGCATGTCGAGCAGGGAGGTGACGCGCCTGCTGGGCGATCCAACCACCTTGACACGCTCGGGCCGGTTCGCGACGTGGCACTACGAGACCCCGGCCGGTCTGGGCACGATCTGGTTCGACAACTTCACGGTCCTTCGATGGCGCGAGCCGTGAGCCGGGCGCATGCGTCCGATCGGGGGCGTGACGGCGACGGTGCCGAGGCCGCTCGCCGCAGCTATCCCGACAGAAGCGCAATGGCGCCGAGGCCGATGCCCAGGTAGATCGCCACGCTGAGGATGTCGTTGGCGGTGGTGATCAGCGGACCGGAGGCAATGGCCGGGTCGATGCCGACGCTCCTGAACACGAAAGGCAGGAAGGTCCCCAGGGTCATCGCCACGTGGATGGCGACCAGCATGGCCAGGCCCACGACGATGCCCACCGAGCCGGGGCCCAGGCCCGACTGCTCCCTGCCCAGGGCGGTCATGCCGGCGGCGACGCCCAGGGCCACGATGCCTGCGACGCCGCCGCATACCACCCCGACGGCGGCGGCGATCGGCGCCTCGCGACGAAAGGCCAGCGAGACGCTCTGACCCGCCATCTCCTGTGTGGCCAGACCGCGAATGATGATGGTGGACGCCTGCACGCCGCTGTTGCCGCCCATGGCGGCGATCATGGGCACAAACAACACGAGCAGGGTGAAGTCCTTCACGTCGATCTGCGTCTCGAAGGCGGCCATCACGATGCCGGTGAGCATGGTGCCGACCAGGCAGGGCAGCAGCCACGTCATGCGGACGCGGGCGGCCCGCAGGGCCGAGGCCCGCTCCAACTCCGAGGCGTCGGTCCCGGCCATGCGGTACATGTCTTCGTCGGCCTCCTCGAAGATCGCGTCGGCCACGTCGTCGTGGGTGATGCGACCGATCAGCCGACCCTGGCGGTCTAGGACGGGGATGGCGGGCAGGTCCGTTCTCCGGAAGACGTTGACGACTTCCTCTTGATCGTCGTCGACGGACAGGGTGACCAGGTCTCGGGTCATGATGCGGGTGACGGCGGTCTCCGGCCGGACGAGGATCAACTTGCGAAGCGGCACCAGCCCGGTCAGCCGTCCGACATCGTCGACGACGTAGATGAAGAAGGGCTCTTCGTCCTCATCGTCGAGCTCCATTTCGCGGAGCTGAGTCACCACGTCCGACACGGTCATGTCTTCGGTAATGGAGACGTACTCGGGGGTCATCAAGCCGCCGGCGGTATCCTCGGCATATTGCAGGAGGCTGGCGACCTCGGCGGCCTGGTCCGGGGGCAAATGCTCCAGGACGTCCTCGGACTGGTCCGAGGGCAACTCGGCCAGGAAGTCGGCCGCGTCATCCGGCGGCATGGTCGCGACCAGGTCGGTGAGTGCCTGGCCGGTCATGTCGTCGACGAGTCCGCCTCGGGTGGCCTCGTCGACCATGCTCAGGACCTCGCCCGCCTCGTCGGCGTCGAGCAGGGCCATGAACATGTGCTGTTGATCGTCGCCCAGAAGCTCGACCACTTCCGCCAGATCGGCCGGACCGGCTTCGTGCAGGCATCTGCGCAGCTTGTCCACGTCGCCGCCATCCATGAGTTGGCGGATCTCGTCGAAGAGCTGCTCAGGCTCGATCTTTTTCGTACCTGGCTGCATGGTGAGACCTTAGGTCAGACTCGGGCGAACGTGACGTCCGCCATTATCACCAAGATTGGATGTCACGCAAACGCGGTCTGGCAGGCGGGGACTTCCGCGACCGCGTGGCAGGCCTATAATGGACGATCATGCCGGCCAACTTGACGCCAGATTACAAGCGGGCGGAGGCCCGGTACCGGGAGGCGGAGACGGCCTCGGAGCGCTTGGCGGCGCTCGAGGAGATGCTCCGCACCATTCCCAAGCACAAGGGTACCGACAAGCTCCAGGCCGAGCTCAAGCGCAAGATCGCCCAGGCCCGACGCGAGCAGGCCTCGCCGAGCAAGAAGAGCGGCAGCTCGCGGCGCGACATCTTCAACGTGCCCAAGCAGGGCGCCGGTCAGGTCGTGCTGTTGGGCGCGCCCAACGGGGGCAAGAGCTCCCTGGTCCGGGCGGCCAGCAACGCCGACTGCAAGATCGCCGACTACCCGTACACCACACCCGCGCCGCAGCCCGGCATGGCCTACCACGAGGACGTGCCGATCCAGCTCGTGGACATGCCGCCCTTCACGCGCGACCATGTGCCTCCCGGCATGATCGGTCGCGTCAAGGCCGGCGATGCCCTGTTGCTCGTGGTGAGCCTCATGAGCCCGAGTTCGCTCGACGATCTCGACTCGTGTCTCGAGCTGCTGGCCAAGCGGGGCCTGACGCCCACCCATGAGCCCGATCCCGAGGTCCCGGACGACATCGAGGCGCCCGACCCCATCCGAACGCTGGTCGCCTGCACCCACGGTGACTGCGAAGGCGCCGACGACGAGTTCGCCACGTTCGTCGAGCTGTACGGCGATCGTCTCGAATTCCACAAGGTGGCCGTGCCGGAGGGTGAGGCCGTCGACGACAGTCTGGCCAAGCTGATCGCGCGGTTGTTCGAGCTGCTCCACGTGGTCCGCGTCTACGCCAAGCCGCCCGGAAAGCCCGTGGACTACGACGCGCCGTTCATCCTGGCCAAGGGCAGCACGACCGAAGACCTGGCCGTCACGATTCACCGCGAGCAGGGCCAGAGCCTCAAGAGCGCTCGGGCGTGGGGCTCGGCCGTCCACGACGGCCAAAACGTCCCGCACGACTACGAATTGCACGACAAGGACGCCATCGAGCTGCATATGTGAGGGGCGGACGGCGGCTCGTTCGGCCGCGGTACTCCGCCTCCGGCCCTCCTCTGAACTGCGGAGGCGGGCTCACCACCGTACGGTTACCGCTCCCGATTTGCCGCGCGTGACGAGCAGCCGGCCGGCGGCATGCTTCCACCCGTCCGCGCCCTCCACGGCCTTTGGAGGCTTCGGGCAGACGATGATGATCTCAGCCGGTCCGCGGAGTGTGGAGAGCTCGACACGGATCTCGGGGCGATCCGTGGCGGCCGGGCTGATGCGGGCTTGCTCGACATGACGGAGCCGATGCACATAGGGGCCGAGGGGACGTACCAGCGGCGCGATGATGACCTCGGCATCGCGTGAATAGGGGTTGGTGATCGGGCCGATCTCGAGCCGATCGTCGCGCCAGGCGGCTGCGGCGTTGCGGACCTGCCACGCGACGGCGGTGTGACGCATCAGCCAGGTGACACGGCGCGATCCTTCGGCGCGGGCTTCGACGACGTTTCGGCTCGAGCGCGGTGTCGCGATGTCGAACCGCTTCCCGATAGCGGGTTGCCTCAGGCTGTCGGCGCGGTACTCCTCGCCGTCGATCAGGATCGAGGCCTTACCTACCGCCTCCTTCGCGCCCGCCAGGGACAAGGCCGCGCGATGGATGAGCAGGGGCGAGGTGAGCCTTGATGCGTCCACCTGTACCATCACGTGCGTGACGTTATCGCTTGCCGCGTCGTTGTAGATCGTGGCGGCCTGACGAAGGGACGGGACGGCGGCGTCCAGGTGGAGCAGTTGGAGCCCCGGCTTGAGTGTCCATGTGGGCCCGGCCTGGCACCAGAGCTGCTGGCCGTCGCGATCGTGCATGAAGAAGGTCACGCGCAACGTTTGGCCGCCGGGGCCCGCATCGACATGGACATCGGCCCGGTAGGTCTGGCCCGGGGCGCAGCGATAGTGCGTGACCTTTCCGTGGCCATGATGGGGCACCGTTAGCGATGTTGTGTCCGTGACGGATTGGCGCGGTAGGAGTCGGATGCCCGGGTCGGCGTGTTCCCACAGCTCGTTGCCGCCACGAACGAGCGAGCCCATGAGCTGCCAGTGGGGCGACTTGCTCTTGCCGGCTCGGCGGGCCATGAAGCGGTCGCTGTTTGGATCGTCGTTGAACTCAGGCCGGTGGATGCCTAGGACGAAAAGCTCCGACCGCTGTTTGGGTCCGACATGATGATGGTAGACCGGCGTGCGCTGGCCGTGCCGGGCGCCGCCGTAGCCGTAGCTGATGCGGGGCGGCGCTGCCGGGTCGAACGACGTCTTCAGTTCGAGCCGCCCCGAGACGCCGTCGATGCCGAGCTCATCGAGGAAGGCCTGCCGCTCGGCGCTGTACGACCGGACGGACACGGCGTTGGATGTGACCTCAAGGAAGATCCCGCCGAGACCGTAAGGCCCGTCGTCGGCCTTGCGCGACGGATCGAACCCGCCGATCCGACCGTTCGAGACGAACAGCTTGCCGTCGCGCGCGACGACCTGGTAGTTGTGATTATGGCCATGCATCCATGCGACCACGTTGGGATGAATCCGCATGATCTCGAGGATCGTCTCGCTGTTGACGAGGCCGCGATAGCCTTCTTCGAACGGGCCGGTCGTGCCGATCAGGCTGTTGTGCGAGAGCAGGATGGTGGTTCGGGTGAGATCGGCGGCCTGGTCGCAAGCGAGCCAGTCGAGCGTCTCTCGTGTCACGTAGACCGTTCGCATCAGCTCGGGCAGCGAGACGAAGTGGATGCCCTTGATGTCGAAGCTGTAGTAGGGCCTGCACGATAGGCTGCCGATGCGCTCGCACCGCCACTCCGGGTCGCCCTCGCGCGTGCCCATGATCTCGTGGTTGCCCGGTACGTATGCCAACGGCACCGTACCGCAGCCGCCCGCGATGACGTCTGTCCACTGTCGCCGTGCGATCTCGCCGGGCTCGCCCCGCAGGCCACCGTGATGGATGTCGCCCGTGTCGATGAAGAGGTCGAGGTCGGGGAACCGCCCGACGATACGTCGCATCATCTCGCGCTGCGTGGCCGGGTCAGGCTGCTGCTTGTTGACCCATCCGAAATGGGCGTCGGCGACGATGAAGCCGGTCAGGCGGTCGGTTGAAGAATCCGAGGTCTCGGAAGACGGCTCGTCCTGTAGGGCGCCGAGCGCGCGGGCGCAAAGCCCCGCCGAGCCCAGCCCACCGGCCATGCCTCGAAGAAACTCACGACGATCAAGGTGGACTCGGTTCATGTCTGGTGCTCCGTCGTGACCAGCATACGGGGCGTCCTGGTCCACGGCCTGTTGACTCGGCTGGAATCGTATGCGGGCCCGCCTCGCGACGCGCCTTCACCGGCTACGGACCGAACAGCTCGTAGAGCTTGCCCGCCCCGGGCCGCAGCCTCAGCTCGATGGGCACGGCCGAGCCGTCGCCGGTGGGCAGGAAGCGTTTCGGCTCGTCCACGTCGACGGCCCGGGCGACACGCCGGCCTTGCACCATCGCCGGCAGGCGAACGACGTCGTGAGCGAAGGTCTGGACGTCGGGATTGTAGACGAGCAGGAATCGGCGTTTGGTCGCGATGAGCAGCTTGGCCCGCAGCCGCTGGTCCTCGGTCGGCACATCGACGGCGGAGGGTTGCGTTGCCCGCAGCAGCGGTCCCCACGCCTCGGCGCGCTGGGTGATGCGACGCAGCGCCGTCAGCCGCGACGGCGGCATCATGTGGTTCGGGCTGGCCAAGCCGCTGTCCGGGTCCTCGTCGGTGTGATAGCGATAGAAGACCAGCCCGTCGACGAAACCTGATGCCAGGGCCGTGAAATGCAGCAGGTCCCACTCGGCGGGCGTGGGCATGCGAAGGCGTCCCGGCAGGGCGGCGGCTTGCATGATCGCCCAATGCCTACGCTCGGCGGTCTTGGCGTAGATGGCCTCGAGCGCATCGGCGTGTGAGGTCGGCGTGGCGTAGCGTCGGTTCATCAACCGGCCCGGCGGGGCTTGCTCGGCGATGGGGAAGTTATCCCACACCACGACGGGAAGCTGTGCCTGCCGAACGATCTCAGCGACCTGACGACTCAGCGGGACGAACACGCTATGGCTCGGATCGCGCGATCGGTAGAGTCCGGCGAGTTCAGCCAGTCGGCCCGCCATGTCGACGGTGGGAGCGTCACACAGGTAATGCATCAACAGTGCGGGATGCGAGGCCACCTGCCGAAGGTTGGCTTCGACCAGCGCCTCGACGCCGCCGGCGGTCGACCTGGCCAACTTCCCGGTGCGAACATATCCCGCTCCGGCCGCGTGCGGCAGGACGACCCGCAGCCCTTGGGCATGAGCCGTATCGAGCAGCAGGCCGCGACGCTCGTCCTGGACGGCGTCGGCGACGATGGTGTTGAAGCCCAGCGAGCGGATGTGCCCGAAGTCGGCCGCCATTCTGCTTTGTGCCGCAGCGGCGTCCTCCGGGACGTAGCCGCGGACGTAATACCAGACCGCCACGGGATAGACGTCAGAATGGGCCTGTTGAGGCTGCGTCACGGCCGTCGCCTGCGGCACGTCGCACCCCGCCGCGAGCAGGACCGAGGCGGCGGCGCCGAGCCATGCCACGGCCGAGCGACGGGAGGGCGTCCACAGGCGTCGGGCCTTCGTGTGTTCGTTCAAGCTGCCGAGCACTAGCGGAGCTCCTGGGATCTCTTCGGTCCAAGGACTATGACATTCTTGTCCGGACTCGATCCGGGCGACTGGAAGTAGTGATAGCGCAACAGCGGTCGGTTGCCCCATCCGGTGTCGCGGACCTGAAGGTTCTCGGCGACGAGGCGCCGTCCGGTCCGTCGTGCGCGTGCCCGCACCGCCTGCTCGAGCGGCCCGTAGCCCTCTTTGGGCACCCACGCCGGGCGGATGACCAACCAGTCGGCCTGAGCCGAATTGTACACGTAGTTCGGCAGGTCCTCCCACCCCGGACGGCGGCGGCTTGCCTCCTTGAGCACGCCGGCGCAACGCAGGTCGGTATGGAACATGATCGGCAGCATGCCATAGGGCGCATGGACAACCGCGTCGGGATCCGCGTGCGCCTTCAGGTGGTCCGTGATCGCCTCGTTCGGTCCGACGTAGGGCTGCCGGAGCTCGTTGACGTAGCCGGCCCATTCGCTCTTGAGCATCGCCTGGCGCAGCACGGCGGGTCCGGTGGCGTAGTCGCCGTCGAGATGCTTCAGGCCGAAGCTCGCCGGCAGGATCGCACACGCGACCGCCGGCAGCAGGTTCGTCGCGCCCACCATGACCGCGCCGATGTTGCCCAAGACGTCGTCGCGCAGATAGACCTCACGCACCGCGGCCGCCACCACGATCGAACCCAGCGGAAGCATGTGCACCAGGTATCGCGGCCCGGCCCAGAGGAACGCCGGGACCAGGATGAGGACGGGCACGGCCATGCAGGCGACCAGGCGGTAGGCGCCTCGCACGCGAAGCTTGCCCGTCGCGGCCAGGATGCTCAAGGCGACCACCACGACCAGGGGGCACACGAACTGGTTGAGCACGAAGACCAGTTTGATCAGCTCGTGCGTCACCGAGGTCCCCGCGAATGCCAGCCCCTGGCTCAACGTGAACACGCGGTAGACGCCGAGGCCGAAGAACCAGGGCAGCGTCAGCGCCGCGCCCGCGAGGCCCGCCGTGGTCAGGGCAATCCAGGTGCGGGCTGTTCGACGCCACAGCGCCGCGTAGGCGCCCAGGCCGATCGCCACACAGGCACAGGTCAGGTAGTTTGCGTGAAAGAGCACGACCATCCCGATCAACAAGGCGATCCATCCGCGGCGGCGGTGAAGATCGACGAACCCCAGCATGGCGACCAGGGCCGCCACCGGCACGATCCCGTAATAGCGGCACTGGCGCATGAGAAGCAGGTACTGGACGGACGTGATCAGGAGGACCGCGGCCAGCGATGCGGCCCAGCGATCCCGAACGAGCCGTCGCGCCAACGTGTATGTCAGGCCGACCGACGCGCATCCCAGCAAGGCGAATGGCAGACGAGCCCCCAACGGAGTCTGCCCGAGCACGGCCATGCCGGCCGCGGCGATGTAGTGCATCGCCCACGGTGTCCACGCCCAGAGGAAACCGTCGGTCAGCTCGGTGCCGTACTGAGCGGTCACGAGGTTCCGACCGTCCCACGCTCGCGGCAGCCCGTAGCGGAGCACGTTCTGGGCCAGCAAGGCACACTCGGCCTCGTCCTGCCAGAGGCATCGGTCGCCCAGATTGGGCAACAGCACCAACGCGCTGGCCGCGACCAGCACGATGACGAGGACTTTGTCGGCCCGACCCCACTCGCCGGCCTGATCGGCGGTCTCGGCCTGGGGGATCTCCTCGGCGTGCTCGGGGAGGGCCCTGCTCGACGAGGCCGTCGCGGCGGGACGGTCGGGGCCGTCCTGCGGTGTCTCGGATTGCGAGCTGTTGGCGTGGTTCGGCATGCCGCCAGGGGTCCTCGTTCGTGCGCCAGCTAGCCTTGCCCGACCGTCGTGCGGAGCAGGCCCAGGCCCTCGATCTCGCATTCGATGACGTCGCCTACGCTCAGGTACTTGCCCGTGGCCATGCCGACCCCCGACGGCGTGCCGGTGCTGATCACGTCACCCGGCTCGAGCGTCATCACGTGGGAGACGTACGAGACGATCTCGCAGGCGTCGTAGATCATCTGCCCCGTCGAGCCCTGCTGTCGGACCTCGCCGTTGACCCGGAGCTCCATCGTGCGCCGCTCGATGTCGGTGGCCTCGTCGGCCGTCACCAGGTAAGGGCCCATCGGCAACGAGCCGTCTTGCCACTTGCCGATCAGCCAGTCGAAGAACTTCTCCCTCTCCGACATCTCGCGATCGGGGTTGACGATGCCCGTGATCCGGCGAGAGGACAGGTCGTTGCAGATCGTGTAGCCGGCGATGGCCTCGCGGGCCTGAGCCTCGTCGACGGCCTTGGCGGTCTTGCCGATCACCACGCCGAGCTCGATCTCGTGGTCGAAGCGGTCGGTCACGTCCGGGTGGACCACGGTCGCCTCCGGAGCGAGGATCGTCGTGGCGGGTTTCATGAACAGGTGAGGTGGGCTGGTCGCCTTGTCCTTGGCCGGGCCGCCCTCTTCCTGGATGTGCTCCTGGTAGTTGCCGGCGAGGCAGACGACCTTGCCGGGATCGGGAAGGGGCGCGCACAGCTCGACGTCGGCCAGGGCCACGGCTCCCGAGGTATCCGCGGCCGTGATGGCCTGGGCGAGCTGCGGCAAGGCATCCGCGGCCAACAGGCCCCTCACGCTGGTCGGCAGCGACGGCGTCAGCGCCTTGACGTCCACGACGCGCTCGTCCACGACCACTCCGACGGCGTCCCAGCCGTCCGCTCCACGGTAGGTAACCAGCTTCATCGTTGCTTGCTCCTGTCAGGTGATCCGATCTCCGGCGGCCACACGCGCCGGGCGCAAAGTGTAACGCCCCGACACGCCAATTACACGTGCGGGCGAGCCGAGGTTTGGGTAGGCCGCACGATTCTCGGGCTTACTGGGAGGCGGCGTTCAGCTTCAGCATGAGGTTGGCATGGAATTCATGCGGCTCGGTGTGCCGGCGGAGGTACCCGCCGGTCTCGGCGCTGCGACACAAGTTGATCAGGTATCGGATCGCGCCGATGGGGTCGACGTCGGCCGCGGCAGGCAGCGCCTCAGCCGGCGGCATGGGGATGCGTACATCCAACAGCTTGCCGTCTCGCTCGACGCGCAACACGACGCTCCGGCCCTTCCGCATGGCCAAAAAGTCGCGGAGGTCGTCCTCGGGCATGTCCTCGGACAAGGTCCGCCCGTCGACCGCACTGACCTTGTCGCCGGGTTTCAGCCGTCCATGGGCGGGCATTTCCGGCAGGACCGGATTGCCCACGACGACGCGTCCGGGCTCGGCCCCCTCCTTGATGATGATGCCCAGTGCCACCCGACGGCCAGCCCGGCGAATCAGGACGCGCTTCCACCAGAGCGGTTTGAAGACCTGCGGCGCGTGAACCTTGCAGTAGTCGAGCCACGACTGAAGCATGTCGGCCACGCGGTCGGGGCGGGCGAGCACCAGCGAGGCGATGCCTTGCCTGTCCTGAACGGCCTTGAACGTCGAGGTGGAGGCGAAGGATTCGGCCGGGCCGCCCCGCCTGGCGTCGATGAGCTGGCGAATGTGGTCGGGGTGTGTGCTGACGACGACCCACTTATCCAGACCGGCCCAGCAGATCTCGAGCGTCTTGAGATACGGACAGGCCGTACCCTTGGCGAAGAGGTCCCGTAACGACACGCTGTGGATGGTCGTGCCGAGGTGGACCGTCTTGGTGATGCGGAGCTCGATCCCCTGGCGGGCCCGTGCGAATTGCACGTTCATCCAACCGAGCAATCGTTCGGCGAAGCGGCGTAGGACGTCGCACGACGCGTCGACGTCTTGCGATTCCACCATCAGCGAGACCAGCGGCAGGTCATAGCCCCTGCTGTTGCGCGGTCGCTCCGCGGCATAGCACCCGCCGACCAGCATGACCTGCGGGCCAAGCTTGTCGAGGAAGTCCTGCTCCAGATCGATCGGTTGCAGCAGGGCCTTGACCACCTCGATGTTGAACCGGATCATCCGCTGGCCCGGGCTGCGGTCGGCCATGAGCTGCCGGTACGAGCGGGCGAGATCCATGGTTTGGGACCAGACGAAGAGCGTCGATTTCGGCAGCCGTCCGATCGCCTCGAGTGAGACGTCCTTGAGCCCTCCGCGGACGGCCGGCCTGTCGAGCAATCCCCGAACCTCGAGGTCCACAGCCCGATCGTGAGGATACAGCGCGATCGCAAGCCGGGTGAAGCTCGACCACATCGAGCGGGTGCGCGGGCGTTTGCGGGCCGTCACGGCTCCGGCGATGCGTGTCGTGGGCCTAGCCGTCTCCACCGGACTGGCCATGCCGTCGGGACCGGGCAGATCGAGGTACAGCAGGCCGGTCGCGCCGGCGGGAAAACGCTGCACCTGCTGCCGGAATCCCGGCTTGTCGACCAGCGAGCCCGACTTCTGGCCCCCGAGCTTGACCACCGTGCGATCGAAGAGCTTGGTCTTGCCGCCCCGCCTGCCGAGCACGACGATGTCGCCATGGACGGCCAGGCTCAGACCCTCGCGAAGCGTATGACACGCCACGCCGGCGATGGGTTTCTGCTTGGCAGCCTTATTCTTGGTCAGAAGGGTCGCGATGACCTTGGCGTCCGAGACGCGCGACAGCACCACCGCGTCAGCCAAGTCGTCATAGGTCGGCGCGGCCAGGGCCACCTGTTGCCCGAACAGGGTGCGCGAGGCCTCCACCAGGTCCATGCCGAGGATGCGAACGACACGTTCGCCCCAGGCGACGGTCTCGGAAGGGCGAGAGGTCTGACCCGCGGCGAGCTGCGTCCATGGCACCCAGCGCCCCTCCGGCACGAGCCGGTGCTCGAGATCGGCCAGGCCCCGGATTTCGGCGAAGGCGCGGACGTCGGCCGGAAGCATCGTCGCAAAGGTATGCTTCAGTAGGCCCGAAGGTTCGGAGGTTGCCTGCGAGGCGGGTGCGGAAATGGTCGTCTTCGCGGCCGCGCCGATGGCCGGGGTCGCAGCGAGGGCCCCGATGATGAGCCCCACCGACAACCATACCGTCCCTGCGCGCTGCATAGATCGAATCCCATTCCCGGGTAGGGTACCAGGCTGAGTGACAGGTGGATCGGGTAGACCGGATCGCGGCAAGGTCGGCTAGAGCACATCCGGGCCTTCGGTGTCGATCTCATCCGTGCCTTTGGGCGCCAAGGCATCCATCAACATCGATTCGGCACGCAACAACACGCCCGTTTCGCCGCCGCTCTCGGAGGCCTCCGAAGGCATAGGACCCGTCGATTCGGCCGCCACGGAGAACAGCAGTCGCCCGACGGCCGCCAGGTCGTTCGTGCTGCGACGGGTGTCTCGCCAGGCCTCCCAGGCCGGAGCGAGCACGCCGTTCAGGGCGTCGCCGATGGTGGCCGAACCTTGCGGCACGGTGGCGATCTCAGTGACGCCGGCCACTCTGGGCTCGACCGACTTCGAAGACATCGAGACCGGGTCGGGCGAGACGGCAACCGGATCGGCAGGCCTGATCGAGGCGACCACGATCATCCAGACAGCGGCCGCGCTCAGGATCGGGCCGAAGAAGGCGGCCGCCCGGCGGAATCGGATGACCCGAGCGACACGCGGCTCGGGCTGAGGATTGATCTCGGCCATGAGCCGGTCGGTGAAGCTGCGGGAGATCGTGGGTTCGCTTCGGTCGCCGCGGATCACGTCGCCGGCGGCCTCGACCACCGCCATCGCACGCTGGCAGTCGCTACAGGTTAGCCGATGGGCGTGGACCTCGGCGCGGAGCGACGGAGGCAGCTCGCCATCGTAGTAACCGTCCAGGAGTTGTTGGGCATGACGACAGTTCATGCGCGTTACCGAGCTCTGCCAGACAAGACGTGCTTGACCGTGGAAGCCGTCACCGGGTGACGCCTCCGATCCAACTAGGCTGCGCCCTCGCCGAAGAACCGAAGAGCGGTCCAGTCGGCCTCGAACTGCGGCGCGAGCATCTCGCGAAGCCGATTGCGGGCGCGGTGCAGGTGGCTCTTGACGGTAGCCACCGGCATCTCCAACACCTCGCTGATCTGTTCGCAGCTCATGCTCTCCCGGTAGAAGAGCAGCACGGCCGCCCTTTGGGATACCGAGAGTTTGTCGACGCTCGACCATACGGCTTCTTTCAGACGACGGGCCTCTTCCGTGTTGGCGATCTGCTCGCTCGCGTCGGAGTCTCCGTCGTCGAAGGTGCTGAACTCCACCTCGCCCGACAACGGCGCCTTGCGACGCATGTGATTCAGGCACAGCCGGTAGGCTATCGTGAACAACCACGTGCTGAATCGATACTCCTGGCTGAACGAGTCGAGCGCCGAAAAGGCCCTCAGAAACGCCTCCTGGCAGATCTCTTCGGCGTCATGATGATCCCGAAGGATTCGCCAGACGAAGGCGAACAGCCTGTCCTTGTGGGCATCGATCAGCTGGCGCGCAGCATCCTCGCATCCTGTTCGGGCCTGCCGAATCAGGCGTTGCTCTCGACGCTTGGTCAAAGCGCCTTCGGATTGGGCTCGCTGCTGCGTCATAGCTTTCACGATGCCACCACATTATATCGCCCACACGGGGGCAAGTTGCAAAGTTTCTGTTTCGTGGTAAGATATGGGATGCGATGACCAAGGCCAAGTCTACCAGCACGAAGCGAATCACCAACAAAAAGGCGCGCTTCAATTATGAGATTTTGGAGCGCCTAGAGGTTGGAATTGCGCTGATGGGCACCGAGGTCAAGAGCCTCCGGGCCGGAAACGCCTCGCTGGACGAGGCCTTCGCCCGCGTCGACCGGGGCGAGGTCTTCCTATACGGCTTTCATATAAAGCCTTATGAGAAGGGAGGCCACAGCAACCACGAGCCGCTCCGGCCCAGGAAGCTCCTGCTGCACCGCCGCGAGATCCACCGGCTCGTGGCCAAGGTGACCCAGAAGGGGCTGACGCTCGTGCCGCTTCAGGTCTACTTCAACAAGCGAGGCCTGGCCAAGGTCGAGCTGGCGTTGGTCAAGGGCAAGACGCATCGGGACAAGCGTCAGGACATCAAGAAGCGCGACCACGAACGCGACATGGCCCGCGCGATGGGTCGATAAGGTGGTGGGGCGGTTGCTCCTGGTCGGTGTCCGTGGTCTTCTGGCGCGATTGCTGACCCTGGGCCGCGCCTGGGTGCCGAATCATGTCGTTTGTGGATGCTGAGCGTCGTTTGGACGTTGAGCGGGCCTGCGGGGCATGATGGTTGCCCTCGTGGCCGTCATCGAGGTGGGGGGCCAGAAGGTGAGTTTGGTAGCCGGCTGAGCGGGCGAGTCTGCAGCCTGGCAGGATTCGGCCGGTGGGATAAGAACTTTGCGGTCTGGATGTCGTCTTATAGAGAAGGGGGCGAATTGGGTTCGACCGGGTAGGTTGAGGGTAGTGGTTGCGTGCCCAGGTTGTCAGGAGGCCTGGTAAAACACCTGGCACTAAACTTTATTTGCCGACTCTACTGAGTTGCGCATGGCCGCCTAGAGATAGGTTGCCCGTCCGCCGCGTGATGCCTGCTAGCGCGGTTGGGCGTCGCCCAGCAGGCTGGTTCCTGGTCGCCGTCGGGCCGGCCAGGGGCGAGAACTCGCCCGGCTGGGGGTCGATCAAGCCTGTCGATCGGCGTGATAGACCCTGAGACTCAAACGATCGACTACGCACGTAGTGGCCCTGCCTGAAATGCCGCGGGACGGGGGTTCGATTCCCCCCGCCTCCAGTTCTTTGAAGTTTGCAGCATCAAAGGTTGCAACAAAAGCCGCAACAAACTAAAATGGTTTCGGCTGTCCCTGGAGCCGAGATCATGGCCAAGAAGCCCGGACGCAAACCTGATTACTGGGTGGACCCCCGAACCAACAAGCCCATCGTAGGCTTGTCCCGCCGATCATACGACGACCGCTTCTACGCAACCCAGAATCGGAACAAGACATTCGGTACCGATCCTGAGGAAGCTGTCTTTCGCTTCTACCAGTGGAAGGCCCGCGAGGCTCAAAGCTCCGTCACCCTCGAAGATTCGCCAGGAGAAGACGGAACTCTCGACATCACTCGTTTGCAGGAACATCTTGAAGCTCCCTTCACTTTGGTATTGGGCAAGGACGGTCCGGCCTTGAAGACAGATGTACCCGAGGAAGTTTTCTGGGCTAAGGTTCGCGAGCTTATCCTCAAGGATCTTCCTGAATTCAGCCGGAAGGTCAGCCTGAACGTTCAGGTACTTGACAAACCTGTCGAGTCCATCTCGTTGGGAAAGGTCGGCGATCTCTACGAAGCAAAGACCGACGTGACGCCCAAGACAAAGGCCAAGATGAAAAAGTGGTGGGAGGAGTTCACCGAAGCCGTCGCCCCGTCCAAAACCGTCGCGGATATCACGGTCGATCACGTCCGCAGATACCGGGATGGGGTCCTGGGCATGGGCTTCGGTCCCAAGACAATCGCCCACCGCTTCCATGCGATCCGGACTCTGCTACGGAACGCCCAGGTCGAGGGCTACAGCAGCCCCGAGCTAACCCTACTGTTAGACCACTGCAAGATGCTCAAGCCTCCACGCCAGAGCAACGGTGGTGATCCGCATCCGGTCAGTCGAGGCGATCTTGAGAAGCTGTTGGCTAAGGCCGACGTGATTGATACAGCCCTGATCTTGATGGGCCTGAACTGTGCCATGCTAGCCAAGGAGCTATCCGATCTTGACCAGGAGGATATCGACCTCGACAAGGGGGTCTTAGTGACTCGCCGACAGAAGAAGGGCCAGGTGGTTAGGGCTGCCGTAATCTGGCCGCGAACTTGCCGGGCCGTTCGGCGGTACTTGAAGGCCTTTCCCCATGACCGAGTCTCTGCTTGACTCCGGTTGATAAGGTCGGTATATGTTAGGTATTAC